>NZ_JOFJ01000012.1 GCF_000718255.1 Spirillospora albida | reverse complement strand
TGGGTGAAATGCCGCCTCTGTCGTGCCAACGACCTTCCCTTCCGGTTCTCCCCAACCCTAGTTGGGGACCTGTCCGGAAGATCCGGGGCGCCTCAGAGACCGGGGTCCGGCTCTCCGAGGGGCTCGGTCTGTGCGTCGACCAGATCGATCGGGAGGCCGGCGAGGTGGCCATCGACCGGCAGGTGGCCAGACACCACAAGACGAAGAAGTTCTATCTCAAGGAGCCCAAGAGCAAGGCGGGCATCCGCACGACGATCCTCACCCCGACCCTCGACGCGGTTATCACGGCCTACATGGAGGAGCATCCGCCCGTAGCCCACGAGATGACGTACCACTACCGCGACGGGGATGAGGAGACGCGGAAAGTCCGGCTCATCTTCACCACCGAAGAAGGCCAGCCGATGACCCGCTACTACCTACGGTGGCGCTGGAACAAGGCGTGCAAGAAGGCCGAGCTCAAGCTCACGCCGCATCAACTGCGTCACACGCTGGCGACTCTGCTGATCGGTGATGGAGTGGACGGCAAGACCGTCCAGGCGATTCTGGGGCACTCCAAGTTCAGCACCACCATGGACATGTACGTCGAGCCGTCAGAGCAGGGCCGAGCCGCTGCCCGCCAGTCTCTGGCACGTCGCCGCATCAAAGCGGCCTAATCCCCACCTCGTGGGGATCTGATGGGGACCGAGACCCCCGTCGAGGAAGTTTCCGCTGGTAAAGCGGTATGCGGGTGCGCCGTCAGGGACTTGAACCCCGAACCCGCGGATTAAGAGTCCGCTGCTCTGCCAATTGAGCTAACGGCGCCCGTCGTTTGGGGCTCCGGCCTTGGCCGGTGTCCCTGGCGACAGGAAGAACAGTATCAGGAGCTGCGGACCAGTGCGAACCGGTTAGTCTCGGACCGGAAGGACGCTGACCATGCCGCGCCAGAGGGCGATGGCGGTCGCGCGGGAGCCGACGCCGAGCTTCGCGTAGATGCGGTTGACGTGGTTCTTGACGGTCTTCTCGCTGAGGAAGAGCTGGCGGGCGATCTCGCCGTTGGAGCGTCCGGTGGCGATGAGGTCCATGACCTCGGCCTCGCGCGCGGACAGGCCGTGGGAGACGCGGGACGCGTCGCGGACGCCGCGGATCAGGTCGCCGGCGGTGAACGCGCCGGGCTCCAGGTGGCCGGTCGCGCCGCCCCGCATCGCGACCTCGACCCCGTCCTGGCCTGGGGCGGCCAGGACGAACACGCGGCACGAGCGGCTGAGGGGGGCGGTGTGGCGGGCCGCGCGCGCCGCCAGCAGGACGATGTCGGGGCGCAGCTTCTCGGCGAGGTCGAGGGCGTCGCCGGGCTCGGCGGCCTCGGCGACGACCTCCAGTTCGTCGCTGCCCCGCAGGCGGGAGATCGCGTCGGCGCGGACGCGGGGGTCGCCGTCCACGATAAGGACGCGCAGTGGGGCCGTTTCGTCGACACTCATCCGTTGCCCTTGGGGTGTCGTTGGCTTTTATAAGGACGGAGCATAACCGCCCGATCATCGTGAGCCAATGAATCCGGGTCAGCCGTCGTACCGGATTCGTCCGGAAATGGTGAGTTCGCGGGTGAGTGCCGCGGCGGGCGCCAGGTCGGTGAAGGCGGCGGAGCCGTAGCCGATGACCAGGCCGGAGAACGCCGGCGGGGCCGCGTGGTGGTGGGCCAGGGTCTCCAGCAGGACGCCCCGCTCCGCCGCCTCGCGCACGACGCGGTCCGCGACGTCCGGCGGGGCGTCCACGACCAGGTGCAGGCCGGCGGTGTCGCCGCGCAGCGGCAGGCCGTCCAGCGCCCGGACGACGGCGGCGCGGCGGCGGGCGTACTCGGCGCGCATGCGGCGGAGGTGGCGGTCCAGGTCGCCGCGTTCGAGGAGGATGCGGAGGGCGTCCTGCGGCACGACGGCCGTGCGGTCGCTGAGCTCCACCCGGCGGGCCGCGACGGCCGCGACGAGGTCGGGCCGGGCGACGAGCCAGCCGACCCCCATGTCCGCCGTGAGGATCTTGGTGGTGGTGCCGAGGTGGACGACGACGTCCGGATCCAGCCCGTAGAGGGCGGGCAGGGGGGCGACGTCGTAGCGGAACTCGCCGTCGTAGTCGTCCTCGGCGATGAGGGCGCCCGTCCGCCGCGCCCAGGCGAGGAGGGCCTGCCGCCGGGGCACCGGCAGGACGCCGCCCAGCGGGAACTGGTGCGAGGGCGTCGTGTAGACGAGGCGCAGATCGTCCGGGAGGGCGTCGACGATGAGGCCGTGCTCGTCCACGGGGCACGGGACGATCTCGGCGCCGCGCCCGGCGAGCACCGCGCGCGCCCGCCGGTAGCCGGGCTCCTCGACGCCGGCGCGGTCGCCGGGCCGCAGGACGGTCGCGGCGAGGAGGTCGAGGCCGTTCGTCGCGCCGCGCGTGATCAGCAGGCCGTCGACCGGGCACGCGACGCCCCGGCCCCGCCGGACGTGCTCCGCCAGCGCCGCGCGCAGGCCCGGCAGGCCGTGCGGGTCCTGCCGCTGCTGCGGCGGCACGGTCGCCGCGAGCCGCCACGCCCGCCGCCACGCCGGGGTGTCCAGACGCCCGACCCACGGCAGTCCGGGACGCAGATCGACCATGCCGGACGGCGCCGCCGCCGGCCGGGCGACCTTCAGCGCCACCGGCTGCGGTGCGGAGACCTCGGCGACCCCGTCGGTGACGTACGTGCCCGAGCCGTGCCGCCCCTCCAGCCAGCCCTCCGCGTACAGCTGCTCGTACGCCTCCGTCACGACCGTCCGGCTGACGCCGAGCACCCCGGCGAGCGCACGGCTCGCGGGCAGCCGCTCGCCCGCCGCGAGCCGCCCCTCCCGCATGGCGGCCCGCAGTTGCGCGACGAGCTGGGCGTGCATCGGCTCGGCCGCGCCGCGATCGACGGTGAGCGGCAGATCGATCGACAAAGTGGTCTCCCGGAAAAGGTGTCGAGTGGACATACCGGCCAGGCCACTCGATCCCTAGCGTAGAGCGGCATGAAGCCCCTTTCGGCCACCCCGCGCACCCGTCTCGCCCGCCTTCCGGAGCGCGTGCGCACCGACCGCGCCGTCCTCTACGAGATCCTGGACGAGGGCATGATCTGCCATCTCGGCGTTGTGGTGAACGGCGCGCCCCGCGTCATGCCGACCGGGTACGGGCGCCTCGGCGACACCCTCTACCTGCACGGCTCCACCGGCGCGCGCAGCCTGATGGACGCCCCGTCCCAGGAGGTCTGCGTCACGGTGACGCACCTCGACGGCATCGTCCTGGCCCGCTCGCTGTTCCACCACTCGATGAACTACCGCAGCGCCGTGATCTACGGCGTCCCGTCCGCCGTCACGGACGCCGACGAAGCGCTCGCCGGGCTCCGCGCGATCACCGACAACCTCGCCCCCGGCCGCTGGACCGAGGCCCGGATGCCCACCCGCAAGGAGATGGCGGCCACGGCCGTCCTCGCCCTTCCGCTGGACGAGGCGTCCGTCAAGGTCCGGCAGGGCCCGCCGAACGACGACGAGCCGGACCTCGCGCTGGACGTCTGGGCCGGTGTCCTGCCCGTCCGCCAGGTGTTCGGGACGCCCGAGCCCGACCCGGCGCTGCGTCCCGGCATCCCCGCCCCGTAGCCGGACGGGCAGTTGAATCCCCCCGGCCTGAGGCGGGGGGATGGTCAAGGTCGTAGGGTTGTCCCATGAACGAGCGGCTGGTCTGGATCGATTGCGAAATGACGGGGCTCGACCTGCGCGCGGACGCGCTGATCGAGATAGCCGCGCTGGTCACCGACAGCGAGCTCAACATCCTGGACGAGGGCGTCGACGTCGTGGTCAAGCCGCCGCCGGAGTCGCTGACGCAGATGTCCAAGGTCGTCCGGGACATGCACACCGCGTCCGGCCTGCTGGACGTGCTTCCCGGCGGCGTGACGCTGACCGAGGCCGAGGACACCGTCCTCGCCTACATCCGCACTCACGTGAAGGACGCGAAGAAGGCCCCCCTCTGCGGCAACTCCATCGCGACGGACCGCTCGTTCCTCGCCCGGGACATGCCCGCCCTGGACTCCCACCTGCACTACCGGATGGTGGACGTCTCCTCCATCAAGGAGCTGGCCCGCCGCTGGTACCCGCGCGCGTACTTCGCGAGCCCGGAGAAGAAGGGCGGCCACCGGGCCCTGGCCGACATCACGGAGAGCATCCAGGAGCTGCGCTACTACCGCGCCGCCGTGTTCGTCCCGCAGCCCGGCCCCGACTCGGAGACGGCGAAAGCGCTGGCGGCCGAGATAGTCGGCTGACCCACCCCCGGGGAGCCGCTACACTACTGGAAGCCGGGAGGGATCCCGGCGCACGGTGGGTGTAGCTCAGCTGGCAGAGCACTTGGTTGTGGTCCAAGATGTCGGGGGTTCAAGTCCCCTCACTCACCCCGAGCGAAGAGCCTGGTCATCTCCGATGACCAGGCTCTTTCCGTTTCGGCCCAGGGCTCAGTTCGCGATGGGGACCGGCGGGACGGCCGGGACGGCTTCGGGGGTGCGCAGCGGGTCGGCGGTGAGCGGGGTCAGGCGAGCGGGCGGGACGGTCGCCGGTGCGGGGTCCATGCCGGGGACGTGGCGCGGGCGCGGGATCGCGGCGACCGGGGTGTCAGGGCCGGTGATGCGGCGGATGTCGAGGGCGCCGGGGTCGAGGCGGTCCGCGCCGGGTACCTGTGAGGCGCCGTAGTGGCCGCCGCGCGCCCAGTCCTTGCGGCTGCGCTGGGAGTGGTACGACTGCGGGGACGGCAGGGGCGGGCCGGCGGGCCAGCGGCGCGGGACGTTCCAGTCGTCCAGCCAGCGCATCAGCGGGTCCAGGCCGAGGAGGACCGCGCCGGTGAACGGGACGCGGGCCTGGGCGACCACGGCGATCTGGAGGCAGGTGCGGCCCTCGCGGGCGGCGGCGACGCCGAGCAGGCGGCCGGCCCGGGTGAGGGGCAGCAGTTGGACGATGTCGCCCGAGCCGGGATGCCAGACGAGGTGCGGGGGGCTGCCCTCCTTGAGCAGGTCGGCGGCCACCGAGCGGGCCGAGACCCCTTGGGGATCGGTCTCGCTGGCGCACCAGACGACTCTGGGCGCCCCTCCCTGCAGCGCTCCGCCGTCGTGTCGGGCCGGCATACGGCCGGCGTCGGGCAGCCATGCGTCCGCCACGGTGCGTACCCCCCAAATAGGGCGGGCTAGTCCCGCTTGTGGTCTAGTCCGAACGTCGTGGCCCGGCCGGACCGAGGGGTCCGGCCTGCCGCCATGGGCCGGTGGGGCGGCGTCGCGACCTCCGGGCGGGAGAGGATCCTCTACCGGGTGTCGTCGCACATGCCTACCCGATGTGTTCCGAGTTGGCACCTTCTGTCACCGTTTTGCTTTGCCCTTCAACTACCTCCCCATTCTGGGGGAGAAGAGAATCCGCAGGTCAGTGGGATGGTCAAGCGATTGGCCGGGGTCAGCCAGCGGACGGCCGGAACCGGCCGCCCGTCGCCCGGTCCGGATGCGAGGGGGGCGGGTTCCCTCCGCATACCGAGCCGCGTTCTAATAGGTCGTCATGAGCGTTGACGCAGACCTTCCGGCCGGGGTCCCCGGCATCGACGTCCCCCGCCTCGCCGGCTGGCTGGACCGAACCCTCCCCGGCACGGGCCCCATCACGGCGATCGACCTGATCTCCGGCGGACGCTCGAACCTGACGTACGGGATCACGCTGGACGGCGGACGCCGCATCGTGCTGCGCCGCCCGCCGCTCGGCCACGTCCTCCCCACCGCCCACGACATGGGACGCGAGTACCGGGTGCTGTCCGCCCTCGGCGCCGGCTCGAGCGTCCCGGTGCCGAGGACCCTGGCGTACTGCGACGACGTGGACGTCATCGGCGCGCGCTTCTACCTCATGGACTACGTCGAGGGCCGCGTCCTGCGCACCCGCGACGACGCCGCCGACCTGACGCCGGAGCAGGCCCGCGGCCTCAGCGAGGCACTGGCCCGCGCGCTCGCCGCGATCCACACCGTGGACGTCGAGGCCGCCGGACTCGGCGACTTCGGCCGCCCGAACGGCTACATGGCGCGGCAGCTGAAGCGCTGGGGCCAGCAGTGGGACGCCTCGCAGGACGCCATCCGCGCGACCGGCGCCGAGCACGACGTCCCCGAGTACGCCCGGCTCATCGCCCGGCTCGGCGAGCGGCTGCCCGCGGACGCTCCGGCGCGCCTCGTCCACGGCGACTTCCGCCTCGACAACGCGCTCGCCCGGGTGGAGCCCGAGCCGGAGATCGCGGCGGTCGTCGACTGGGAGATGTCGACCCTCGGCGACCCGCTGTCGGACCTCGGGCTCACCCTCGTCTACTGGGCCGAGGCGGCCGACACCGAGGACGAGATCCTCCCCGTGGGAGCGACCATCACCGCCGCCCCCGGTTTCTTCACGCGCCGCGAGTTCACCGAGCGGTACGCCGAGCTGACCGGCTCCGACCTGGCCGACCTCGATTTCTATGTCGCGTTCGCCTGCTTCAAGCTCGCGGTCATCCTGGAGGGCATCCACGCGCGCTTCCTGCAGAACGCGACGGTCGGCGAGGGCTTCGACAAGATCGGTGACGCGGTCCCCGTCCTCGTCGGGAGGGCGCACCGCATCCTCGACACCGGCAAGCCCTGGTAGGGCGCCCCCGTCAGCAGTCGTACTCGACGACCGCGGTGCCGCCGGGCGCGAACTCGACGGTGCCGCGCTGCTCGCCCCAGCAGAAATCCCGGGCACGCGAGACGCGGATCTCGGCGGACTCGCCCGCGCCCAGACGGCCGCCGCCACCCGCCTCCACCCCGGAGGTACCGGTGACGCGCCACGTCACCGGCCCGCCGACCGCCGTGATCCTGACGTGGCAGGAGCCGCGCCTGTGCATGTCGCAGGACTCGACGGACAGCACGCCCGCGCGCGGCGGCGTGGTCGGACGGGACGTGCGGGGCGCAGCCGAGCGTTCCGTGGCGTTCCGCGTCGCGCTCGTGGACGGCGAGGGCGTCGCCGTCGGGGTCTTCGAGGGTGTGGGCGAGGGCGGCCGGGACCTGGCGGTCGATCCGGCGGTCGGCCTCGGCGGCGCGGGCTCGGCCACGGTGACCGGGCCGCCGGTGTCGGCCGTCACCGGGACCGGGGCGTCGCGGCCGCGGTCCTCGCCGCCGAACGCCGTCATCGTCCCCCCGATGACGGTGAGGACGGCGACCCCCGCGCCGACGGTCAGCAGCAGCGGGCGGCGCCGGCGCGTCCGGTCGCGGGCGCGTCCGGCCGGCGGCGCGTACGGGAGCGGCCGGCCGTACTCGTCGAACGGCTCCGCCCAGGCGGCGATCGCGCGCCGGTTGTCGGCCCGGTCCCGCGCGGTGGCGGCGGTCAGGACGTCCGGCCGCAGGTCGCCGGGCAGCGCCGCGACCGGCAGCGCGCCGAGCAGGGCCGTGCCGGACGGCTGCGGCACCCGCTGCGCGCCGCACGCCGGGCAGCCCTCGACATGCTGGACGAGCCGCCCCGCGGCGGACGCGGCGAGCGGCCACGCGTCCGCGAGCGCGGCGGCGTCGGGGCACTCCCCGCGGTGGTGCCACGCGATCAGGGTGGCGCGCGCGGCCGCGGCGAGATCGGTGCGGGCCCGCTCCACGAGGTGGTAGGTCTCCTCCAGGGGCACGCCCAGGACGCCCGCCAGATCGACCTCGTCCAGCTCGTGGCGGACCGCCAGGTCGAGCGCCTCACGCTGCAGCCCGGTGAGCGCGGCGAGGGCGCTGTGGGCGATCACGCGGTCGTCGGCGCGGCGCGCGGCCTGCTCGGGGAACGATCCATCGTCGGTCTCCCGCGCCTCCTCGCCGGTGCGCCGGTGCGGGCTGTCGCGGCGCCGCAGGCACTCCTTGCGGGCCAGCGCGTACAGCCAGCCGCGCAGCCGGTCGGGCTCGGCGAGCCGGTCGGCGTGCTCGCGGGCCGCGATGACGGTGTTGCGCAGCGCCCCCGCCGCCTCGACGCGGTCGCGGAGCAGCCCGTGGCAGTAGTGGTAGAGGAGCGGCGCGTAGGCGTCGTACACCTCACCCAGCGCGATGGCGTCCCCGGTGCGCAGCGCCTCCACCCGCCGGTGTCCTGGCTCACCGGCCACGGTGATCCCCCCAGAAGTCCGATGATCGTTCTCCGTCGCCGGGACGTCGCGTCCGGCGGCTCCCCGGTGGCCCGATCCTCCCACCAAGTCCTGCGGAATTCTCGGCAACATGCCTATTCCGGTGCGTGCGCCCGGTCACGCGGTGGTCATTTCGCGCCCGCGGGTTCACTCCTCCTTCTTGGCCGGGCACGACCACGAGACGGGCGCGTTGCCGCCGGGGGAGAAGTTCACCTGTCCGCTTCCGCCCGGCGCGACGCAGGTGCCGGTCAGCGTGACCTTGTAGTTCCCGCTCTCGCCGGCGGCGAGGCTGCCGCCGCCTTCGGCGGTCAGGCCCTCCGTGGCCCCTGCGACCGACCAGCTGACCGGCCCGTCCAGCGCCCGCACCCTGCCCGAGCAGCTCGACGTCTCGCCCATGCTGCACGAGGTCACCAGCAGCCGCCCGCGGCGCGGCGTGGTGCGCGTCGGCTCGGGGGCGGGCGGCCTCGGCACGGGCCGGCGGGTCCGCGTCGGGGTGGCGGACGGCGTGGGGGTGCCGGTCGTGAGCGTGGGGCTGGGGGTCGCGGTGGGCGTGGGGCTGGGGCTCTCCGATTCCGTCGGCGACGCCGACGCCGACGCGGACGGCGGGGCAGGGGCGGACGGGTCCAGCGGCGTCGCGGACGGATCGGCCGGACGGCTCTGCGCGTTCGTCCGCTCCTTCGTCGCGTCCGGCATGAGGAAGAACGCGCCGGTCACGACGAGGACGATCAGCACCGCGACGGCGACCGCCGCCCACAGGGGCCGGGGCGGGCGCGCCTCGCCGCGGGGAGCCTGGGCGGCCGGTGGGGGCGTCTCGGCGATGACCGGCCAGCCCCACGTGTCGAACGGCTCGGCGCGCGCGGCGACGTCGGCGCGCTCGTCGGCCAGGGACGGCTCCGAGGCGGTGGCCAGCACGCGCCCCCGCACGTCGGCCGGCATCTGCGCGACCGGCAGGATCTGCAGGAGCCGCGCCGACGAGAACCGGCGTTCGCGGCGCTGCGAGCAGACCGGGCACGCCTCGATGTGCCGGACGAGCCGCCGCGTCGTGGCGGGCGGCAGCGGCCACGCCCCGTCGCCGGCGATCGCGGCGACGCTCGCGCAGCCGCTCCGGCCGGTGCGGGCGACGAACGCGGCGGAGAGGTGGTCGTCGAGACGGGCGCGGGCCTCGCCGGTCAGGTCGGTGGCCTCCTGCGCGGTCAGGCCGAGGACGCCGGCGATCTCCACGGCGTCCAGCCCGTGCCGCAGCATCAGGTCGAGCGCCTCGCGCTCGCGGCCCCGCAGGCCGGACAGCGCGCTGTGGATGAGGTGGCGCGCCTCCAGCTGCTGGGCGCGTTCCTCGCCCTCGAGGAACACCTCTTCGACCTCGGGGGCCTCGCGCCGCTCCGCCGGACGCCGCGGGTCGCGCAGGCGGGTCAGGCAGGCGGTGCGGGCCAGTGCGTACAACCAGCCGCGCAAGCGGTCTGGCTCCCGCAGGACGGCGATGTTGGCGTACCCGGCGACCAGTGCGTCGTGGAGCGCGTCGGCGGCCGACTCCTGATCGCGCAGGAGCGCGTGGCAGTAGTCGTAGAGCCGGGCCGCGTAGCGGTCCATGACCTGGAGCAGGGCGCCTGTGTCGGCGACGGCCAAGGACCGCGCGAGGCGTTCGTCATCGGCACGGTCGAGGCTGGGCCAAGCGGACACGGGACCTCCCGCGAGCTGAGATTCAGCCGTCACTCTGACTTGGGCGTCTGCGCTGTGCTTATGTCCTGTGCATTCTTGCCGTGCTCTTTACGAGTCCGACGGACGGGCCCGTGCGGGAAGGCGCGCCGATGGCCGGGAGCGGACCCGCGGCGGGGAAGCGGTCGCACCGCCCCGGCGGCGACCGCCGCCGGCCTCTCCGCACCGTCGCGGGCCGGTGGAGAGGGTGGAACATGAGTCGGAGGCCCGACGGCCCCGCTCCCCGTCGGGCCTCCGACTATGAAGACGATCGACCCCTCTGCCCGGTTGACACGGATCGGAGAAGAAAAACCAGAACTTCGATCCGTGTCCGGGACGTCACGACGTGATGCGCCGGGACAGCATCTTGAGGAAGATCTTCTGGATCTCCTGCGGCGTCTGCGCGATCTGCACGCTGCCGTTGGTGACGGCCGCGATCTTGTCGAGCTCGCGGCGGTCGAGGCCCGCGCCGAAACCGATCATGTTGACCTGGATCGGCTTGTTCGGGTCCTGCATCGACTTCAGCTGCGCCAGCGTCTGGTTCAGCGTCGGGCCGCCGTCGTCATCGTTGTTGCCGTCCGTGAGCAGCAGGATCGAGTTGCCGAACTCCGGCTTGTAGTCGTCGCTCATCTTCTTGTACGCGGCGAGCATCGTCCGGAACAGGCCCGTGTCGCCGTCCGGCTTCGGACGCAGCTGGCTCAGCGACGACAGGACGAGGTTGCGCCGCGTGCTGGACCCGATCCGCTGGCCGAGCGGGCCGAGCGACACCGCCTCCTTGTACGGCAGGCTCCCGTTCATGTTGGTGGAGAACACCCACACGCCGAGCTCGGTGTCGTTCGACATCATGCTGAGCCCGCCCTGCGCGATCTGCGCGACCGCCTGCAGCCGGTTCGTCCGCGGGCCGACCGGCTCCAGCATCGAGCCGGACACGTCCATCAGGGTGAGCATCCGCAGGCCGAGCGCCAGCTTCGACCACGCCTGCATGACCTTCCCGACGTCCGCGGCCTTCGGCGCGGGCAGCAGCCGCGGCCGGGCCGCGCTCACGCCGGACTTCGCGCCGAACCCGGACGGGGCCTTGCCGTCCGGTGTGCGGAAGCCGAGCTCCCGGACGTCGTTGCGGGTGCTCTCGGTGGTCATGGCCTGCTCGAGCAGGGCCGCCGCCTTCTGCTTGTCCGCGTCCCCCGTCGTCGGGATGAACGGGTAGTCGAGCATCAGCGTGCCCTCGATCGGGTACAGCGCGACCGCCGGCTCGGCCGGGGCGCCGTGGTTGTACTGCCACAGCCCCTGCTCCGAGCTCAGCGAGATCGGCTGCTTGCCCGTCCGGCCCTTGCGGTAGTGGGTCCACTGCGCCTGCGCGGTCGGGACCGTGCTCTCCCGGACGGTGCGGACCACGCCGGTGAAGATCGAGTCGCGGTTCGGGTCGTTCGCCAGCAGCATGCTGGTGACCATCAGGCCGCCCATGCCGGCGGCGTTGCGCGCCGGGTCGGGCACGATCAGCCGCACCGAGCCGGGCGGGATCATCTGGTTCTTGGTGACCGCGCCGCCCGCGGTGCCGCCCGCCGCCTTGAGGAGGTTGTCCCAGGACGGGGTGGCGGTGATGCCCTGCTGCTTCAGCTGGGCGGCGAGGGTCTGCGGCAGCGCGATCACGACCGGCGACGCCGCGATGGAGTTCTTGGCCTCCCCGATGGCCTTGTCACCGCCGTTGGCGCGGGCCAGCGACGCCCACAGGGACGAGTCGGGGATCCACACGTCCGGGCGGTCGCTCGAGTCGTTCGCCACGCCCTGGCCGGACATGAGCGTCGCGACGGCGGCCGGCTCGGCCTTCGTCACGTTCGCCTTGACGCACTTGCCGCCGACTTCCTTCTTCTGGTCGTTGAAGCGGCCTGCGGCCTTGACGACGGCGGGCTCGATGTCGGGCGCGGCCGAGACGGTCAGGGTGAGCGCGTCGTCGCCGGAGCAGCCCCCGCCGCTCTGCGCGAAGGCGTACACGCCGACGCCGAGCAGCAGCGCGAGGCCGAGCGCCCCCGCCAGCGGGCCGACGAGGGCGGCGACGCTGCGCTTGCGCTTGCGGCGGCCGTACTCGTACCCGCCGGACCCGCCGCCGTAGCCGCCGGAACCGCCCGATCCTCCGGAACCGCCGGAACCGGAGTCGCCCCCGTCGCCCGCGCGCCCGCCGAAGAACCCGGTCGGGCCGCCGTCGGAACGGCTGATCGCGTCGTACTCGCTGTATCCGGTCCCCGCGAGCGGGGACTCCTGGGACGGCCGGGACCCGCCGCCGTGCCGGCCGGACCGCTGCGCCGGGCGCTCCCCGGGGTAGCCGCCGCTCTCCCCGCCGCGCGTCCGGTAGCCGCCGGTGTCGCCGCCGTAGACGGGCTGCTCGGACGAGCCGCGGGGGGTGAACCACTCCGGCGTCTCCTGGGACGCGCCGGGCGGGCCCGCCGCGTGCGCCCCGGAACCGGGCGGCCGCTCGCCGTAGGGGGGCTCGGGGGTGGGGGCGCCGTAGAGGGGGTCGCCGCCGCGAGGGGCACCGCCCCCGGGGTAGGCGCCGCTTCCGCCGGGCCGGGGCCCCGCGGACAGCGGGCCCGCCTGGGACTCCCGCGATCCGAACCAGTCGGAGGACCCGTCGTTGGCCGGACCGAAGACGGGCCTGGACGGGTCGTACCCCTCCTCGCCCATCCCCTCGGGGAAGTCATTGCGATGACGTCCGCTCATGGCTTGCCCTCGATTCACCAGAAACCCGGCCGATGTTCCCCGGCACTGTAGTAGTACGGACTAGAGGTTACAAAGAACCAGAAAGTGATAATGCCGCAGGTCATGACCGTATGTCCTGACGAACCTGGCATCTGGCCCATATGTACACCGCGCGATCGGCAGGGTACACGACGCCGCGGCAACTCCCGCCCGCCCCCGAGCGTCCCAACAAGAACGATCTCCGGGGGAGGAACACGGCGTGACCAGCGAACAGATCGGCACGGACGGCCCGGCCCCGCCCGCGGGCGCCCCGCGTCCACGGCGGGCCGGGCGGGTGGTCGCGGGGGTCGCGGCCTGGGCGGGGGTGGCCGCCTGGGGAGCCTGGGCGGTCATGCGGGTGGCGGGCGCCGACCGGCTGCCCGGGGTGGCGCCGCAGGCGGCGCCGCTGCTGGCCGTGACGCCCTACGTCGCGGCCGCCGCCCCGATCTCGATCATCGCGGCGCTGCTGCTGCGCCGCCGCCGCGCCGCGCTCGCCGCGGCCCTCGTCACCGCCGTGCTGGCCGCGTCCGTCGTGCCGCGCGCGGTCGGCGGCGGGCAGCCCGGCGCGCGCGGGCCGGTCCTCCGCGTCCTCACGGTGAACCTGTACTTCGGCGAGGCCGACGCGGGCCGGGTCGTCGACCTCGTCCGCCGCAACCGCGCGGACGTCCTCAGCCTCCAGGAGCTCCCGCCGAGCGCGGTCACGCGCCTCGAACGGGCCGGGCTGGCGGACCTGCTGCCGCACAAGGCCGTGGACGCCCGCAGCGGCGCGGCCGGTTCCGGCCTCTATTCGCGATACGCCCTCACCCGGCTCCCCGATCTCCCCCGCACCCGGATGGCGATGCCGCGGGCCGAGCTGACCCTGCCCGGCGGCCGCCGCGTCGAGGTCACCGCGATCCACCCCATCCCGCCTCTGGCCGGCGCCCTGCACGACTGGCGGCGCGACCTGGACGCCCTCCCCGCCGCCCGAACCGCGGTCGCCGCCGGCACGCGGATCACCGGCTCCGGCGCGAGGGCCTCCGCTCCTGCTCCCGGAGGCGGTGATGGTGCGCCCGTCCGGATCCTGGCGGGGGACTTCAACGCGACGCTCGACCACGCCTCGCTGCGCCGTATCCTCGACCGCGGATACGCCGACGCCGCCGACCGCACCGGCGCCGGACTCGTCCCGACCTGGGGGCTGGACGCGCCGGCTCCCGCCCTCACCATCGACCACATCCTCGTCGACGCGCGCTGCGCCGTCCGCGACGTTTCCGTCCACGACGTGGCCGGGAGCGACCACCGCGCGGTCTACGCCGAGATCAGGCTGCCCTGACCCGGGCGGTACCGGAGCGGCTCCAGAATGGGGGAATGGCACGCATGGTCCCCGTCTCCGATCCCGCCGACCCGCGCCTGGCCGACTACGTCCGGCTCCGGGACGTGAACCTGCGCAAGAGCCTGGAGGCCGAGCACGGCCTCTTCCTCGCCGAGGGCGAGAAGGTGATCCGCCGCGCGGTCGGCGCCGGGCACCCCGTCCGCTCCATGCTGATGGCGCGGCGCTGGGCGGAGCCGCTCGCCGACCTCCTCGACGGCCTGGACGCCCCCGTCTACGTCGCCGACGACGCGACCATGGAGGGCGTAGCGGGATTCCCCGTCCACCGGGGCGCCCTCGCGTCCCTGGAACGCCTCCCGCTTCCCAGCGTCGAGGAGGTCGTCGCGGACGCCCGCCGCGTCATCGTCTGCGAGGACGTCGTCGACCACACCAACGTCGGGGCGATCTTCCGGTGCGCGGCGGCCCTCGGCGTGGACGCCGCGGTCCTCGCGCCCCGCTGCGCCGACCCGCTGTACCGGCGGTCGGTGAAGGTGTCGATGGGGGCGGTGTTCGCGCTCCCGTACGCCCGGATGACCGACCGTCACGGCGGTCTCGGCGCGCTGCGCGCCGCCGGTTTCCAGCTCCTCGCGCTCACCCCCGCCGCCGACGCCGTCCCGATCGACGACGTGCCGCCGGCCGCGCGGCGGGCGCTCCTGCTCGGCTCGGAAGGGGACGGGCTGTCGTCGCGGTGGCTCGAGGAGGCCGACGTCCGCGTCCGGATCCCGATGGGCGAGACGGCGCTCGCGCGCGGCGTCGACTCCCTCAACGTGGTCGCCGCCGCCGCGATCGCCTGCCACAGCCTCGTCCGCGGCTGAGTCAGCGGCCGAACGCGCCCTTGCGGGTCCGCCGGTGCGCGCCCTTCGCGGGCCGCACCGCCGGGACCGGCCGGCGGCCGAGGCGCAGCTGGGTCAGCAGCAGCGAGAACGCCACCAGCAGCGCGGACAGCCACGCCGCCTGGGTGCTCGCCATCCGCTCGAACGTGAGGTCCTGCGCGATCGGCTGCCGGTTGTTGCGGAGCCGGCTCTGCGGCGTGACGGCGGACGCGCCCGTCGTCGGCGCCGCCACCGACGGGCTCGGCGCCGCGATCGGCGGCAGCGCGACCTGCGGCGGCTTCGCCCCGAACGACGAGTTCGGCGCGGGCAGCGCCCCGGTGCCCGACACCGTCGCCCCCGTGCCGCCCGTGCCCGATCCGCCCGTGCCCGATCCGGTGCCGCCGGAGCCGCCTCCGCCTCCGCCGGTGCGCCGCTCGTCCTTGCTCTTCGTGGGCGTGGGCGTCGGTCTCGTCCGGGACGGGGAGGGCTTGGCCGGCGGCTTGCCCGGCGTCTCGCTCACCGTGGGGGACGGCGAGGTCGGGGTGGGGGACGGGGAGGGCACCGTGTAGGTGATCGTCGCCGTATCGCTCGCCCTGACGCCCTTACCGGAGGCCACGACGGTGAGGACGACCGCCAGCGTCTTGTCGAGATCCTTCGGGGCGGTCACCGTCGACACGACCTCGCACGGGTTCGCGGCCGTCAGCTCGCCCTTGCAGCCGCCGGTGAACGCGTTGCCGACCTCGGCGGGAGCGGGCGCGGTGGCGGTGACCTCGACGTCCGGAACCGTTCCCGTCGCGCGGACCTCCGTGGTGATCTCGACCGGGTCGCCCGGGTCGGCGGTGGCCTCGCCGGGGGTGACCTCGACGGTGAGCGTCGGCGCCGGGGCCGACGCGGACGCGGACGACGTGGGGTCGGCGAACGCCGAGCCGGAACCGGCCGCCATGATCGCCGCCATGCCCAGTCCGAGGACCATCGGTTTCGCCGTCGATCGAGGGGAGATCACGGCAGCAGCACCTCCGTCGCATCACCGTTGAGCGCCTGAGCTCCGCCCTACCCAGGAGATCGCCGGTGGAATCCGGCGAGCCACCGCAATCATGCGAACACGTCCGCGCGCTCCCGGCAACCCCGGGTTCGCCCGGGAGATGCGATCAGATGAACTCCTCGCGCACGTCCTCCAGCTCCGTCGAGGGCGCCCACGACTGCCAAACGCCGTGGTCGATGCGCTCCAGCCCGAGCGCCTCCGCGACGGGGGCGCGGCCGCCGGTGTACTCCACCCGAAGCCACGTCTCGTGCTCGCCGACGATGACGAACCGCTCGCCGCGCCACCTGCACGTCGTCCGGACGTAACGCAGATCCTCGATCTCGGACGCCGGAACCACGCGGCAGAACCGCCCCGGACGCAGCTCCTCGAACCCCGTCGTGGGGTCCGGCGCGTAGAGGCGGACCTCGCCGTCGGCGCCCGGCGCCGCCTCGAAGTCGCGGCCGAGCCAGCGGGCGACATAGCCGTCCCGGATCACTGGGCGCCCTCCGTCCGCGCGTCCCGCGCCTCGGGGCCGGTGGCCGTCTCCGGCCGCAGCCAGCCGAGCCGGTCGGGGTCGTACATCGCCACGAACTGCTCGGAGCGGTCCACGCCGAGGTAGTACATCTCCGCGCCGTGCGGGAGCCGGAGGCTGTCGACCTTGAACTCGCGGATCGAGCCCGCGCTGCCCGGCGCGAACCCGCCGCCCGTGAACGGCGGGCGCTCGATGACCCAGCCGTCCTCGCCCCAGGCCGCGAGCTCGGCCTCGTTCCGGCCGCCGAACGGGATCCGGTACAGGCCCGCGCAGTACGCGGGCCACCGGATGACGTAGACGCCCTCGTCGGAGGGGGAGAACGGGGAGTCCTCGTACAGCAGGCCCAGCGCCTCGTACAGCTGGGCGGGCGTCTGCAGCTCCGCGACGTCCCCCGTCGGATGGACGAATCCGCCCACCCGGTCATAGCCCTGCTCCAGGTACCAGCCGACATGGCCGTGCGGGACGACCTTCTGCATGATGGTCGGCTGCCCGGACGACTCGATCTCCGGCTCCGGCTCCGGCGGCCGCACCGGGAGCGGCGCGTCCACGAGGGACCGCGCGACGACACCCGGGTCCTGGATCGTGGCCTGCGGGTCGGACACGGCGACCAGCGGGTCGGACACCGTGGCCTGCGGGTCGGACATCGCGTCCGGCCGCGGCGGGACGGCGGGCGGCGGCGGGACGAGCCCGACCCGCACCGCCCACGCGCTCAGCTCCCGCACCTGGTCGCCGCGCAGCGAGGCGCCGATGCGCGTGCCCGGGTTGAGGAGCATCACCCAGTCCTCGCGGGGCCACGCTCCGATCAGCTCCCGGAAGTCCGCGTACACGTACCGCGACTCCGGCAGGACCTCGTGCAGCCGCACCAGCGACGTGAAGACCCGCACGTCCGACCCGTTCCGCAGGGCCGCGTCCCACCGGAACTCGGGCTGGACGGGCGTCACCTCCAGCGGCGCGTCCGGCGGGATCGGCACCAGCACGTTCGCGGCCATCAGCACCCGCAGGAACGCGTCGGAGTCACCGCACGCCGCCGCCTCGTACAGCTCCTGGTCGATCCTGTTGCCGGCGTTGAACAGCGGCTCCGGCTCCGGCTCCGGCGGCACTTCGGCCACGGGCGGAGTCTCGGCCACCGGCGGCGTCTGGACCACGGGCGGTGTCTGGACCACGGGCGGCGCTTCGGCCAGGGGCGGTGTCTGGACCACCGGCGGCGCCTCGGCCACCGGCGGCGGGACGGCCGACGCGGCGAGCGCCGCCGCCCGCTCCCCGGGGAACGCCGCGTCGATCGGCGTGCCGGGGTTCACGACCAGCGTCCACGCGACGTCCGGCCAGGCCGACACCATCTCCAGCAGGCTCGGCATCACGAACCGCGACGACCCGATCGCCTGGTTCATCCACCGCAGCGACGTGAACACCTGGACGGCGGGCCGGCCGTGCACGTTCACCGGCCGCCACGGGAAGTCCGCGTCGTCCGGCGTGATGCCCCACGGCGTCTCCGGCTCGGCCGGGACGAGCACCTGCGCGCTCATCAGCACCCGCAGGAACGCGTCGTCGTCGCCCGTCCGCCGCGCCTCGATCAGCCGCTGCTCGACGTCGTTCTGCGCCTCGAACGCGCTCCCGAGCAGCCCCGTCGCACGTTGGTCGGCCCAGACGGCGAGGCCCGGCAGCTGCTGCGCGAGGATCGTCCCGCCCGCCGGCGAACCCACGTTGATCGCGACCGGCAGGTCGTGGTCGGGCCAGTACCGCAACGCGACCGCGAACGGCACCGACAGGAACTCGGTCCCGCCCGGCACGGCGGGATCCTCGGCGAGCCGCTCGGGCGAGGTGAACACGGGCACGACGGTCTTCCCGTCGGCCTCCCGCGTCTGCCAGGGGAACCCCGGACGCCCCGGACGCAGTGTGTAGTCCATGTCGTCCGGGACGGGCAGCAGGACCTCCGCCCCGGCCATCGTCTGCAGGAACAGGTCGTGGTCGTTCCCGGCCGCCGCCCGCAGCAGCTCCCGCTCGACGTCGTTGGCGGGCCGGAACTCGGGCTCCGGCCGCGGCCGTGGAAGGCCCCGATGCTGCCCCCGGAGCTCCTCCCAGGGCTCATCGCCCCCGGACGGCGGCGCAACGGGCCGTCCCGCGTCATCGGACGGCTCCGCGCCGACCCGTCCGCCTGCCTCGCCGGAGGGGACAGCGCTCACATCCGTAGGTCCCGCACTGCGAGGGGTCGCGGCGGGCGACCCCGGGATGGACGGCTGCGCGGGCGACCCGCCGACGCCGGGCCCGATACCGGGAGACGTGGTGTCGAGGCGGTCGGGAGCGGGCGGTCCGGCGACCGGCGTGTCCGCGCTCGGGGCGGCGGCGGCCGGCTCGCCGGTGCTGCGCGCGGTCGGCTCGACGGGGGACCCGGGCAGGGGCGGAAGCGCGGCGGCCCTGTTCGCGGACCTCCCCGCAACCGACCGGTCCGTGTCGGTGGGCGGTGTGCCAGGCTGATTCGTGCCGGGCCGGTCCGTGGCGGGCGTGCCCGGCGGACTCGCGCGCAGCTGGTCCGTGCCGGCGGGGAGCGTGCCCGGCTGGGTCGTGCCGGGGTGGTCCGTAAGGGGGGGTGTGCCCGGTCGGGTCGCGGTGGGGTGGAGGGGGGTCGGGTCCGTGGTGGGGGGTTCGGGTGGGGTGTCCGGGCCTACGCGCGGGGGGCGCATGTCGCCGTCCGCCATCTGGTGGACGAACCAGGCCGGGAGGCGCGCCTCGATGGGGAGGGACACGCCGTCCCCGCCGGACGCGGCGTCGATTGCCAGCCACCAGCGGGCGTCCGGCCAGGTCGCGGCCAGGTCGCGGAAGCGCAGGCGCAGGAACGGGCGCTGCGCGCGGCCCAGGCACAGGCGCATCGCGGCGGCCGAGGTGTAGGCGAGGACGTGCACGCGGCCGTCCTCCTCCCGGGTCGGCCACGGCGGCTGCGCGCGGTTGGCGAGGACGTCGTCGAGGACGTCCGGGGGGACGGGGACGACGAGCTCGCTGTCCGCGACGAGGCGGAAGTAGCCCTCCTGGTCTCCCGTCCGGACGGAGTCGTGCAGCCGGCGTTCCAGTTCCGACGCCGGTCGCCATACGTCGGCCACGGTCGCCACCCCCTGTTGTCTTCCCGCCGTGTCTTGCCCGTCCCCGGCCCGCCGGAGCCAGGTGGGCGGCCCCGGCGGGAAAGTGCGCGACTGCCTACGGTACATGTGCCGCCGGCGCCGCAGAGCCCCGTCCGCCGGTCAGTACGCGGCGAGCGCCGCGACCAGCCGGTCGATGTGCGCGGCGGTGCTGCCGAGCACGTTGGGGGTGCCCGCCTCGTGCCGCCGCTCCGCGTCCGGCGCCCAGCGCGTCCCGGACGCGGTGACGGACGCGCTGGCCCCGCCGCCCCTCAGGTAGGGGTCGGCGGCGCGCAGCCAGTCCGGGCGTCCGGCGAGGACCCCGGCGCCGAACGGCGCGTACGGCTTGTGCCCGGAGAACGCGACGTAGTCGAGGCCGAGCGCGGTCATGTCGAGGGGCCGGTGCGGGACGAGCCGCGCCGCGTCCACGGCGACGCGGGCGCCGTGGCGGCGGGCAGCCGCACCGTGCGCCGCCGCGCCCCCTCCCACGGCAGGAGCGTCGCGTGGTGCTCGGTGCCGAATACGACGACGGTCGTGCCGGCCGGAAGGCAGTGGGCGAGCAGGTTCATCGCGTCGGTCGTGTTGCGGGTGAACACGATGGCGTCCCGCCGCCACGCCCGCAGGAAGCGCCGGACGGTCTCGCGCGCCCCCTCGTAGGCGTCCGTCGTGGCCTGCGACGCGTACCCCGCGCCGCGGTGCACGCTGCTGTAGAGGGGGAGCGCCCGGGTGACGGCGTCGTGCACGGCCTCCAGGCACGGCGCGCTGGCGGCGTAGTCGAGGTTGGCGTACGGGACGCGGCGCCCGTCGGACAGCGGGACGGGAACGTCCGCGCCGATCACGCGGGGAGCGGTCCGAACCCGAAGCGCCCGGACGGACGTCGAAGCGGGGGAGATGGTGAGTGCGGCGGGCATGGCGGTGCCTTCCTGGCCGGGGGATCCCGGCGAGGGCGGGATCCGCGCTTGCCGGGACGCGGTGCCGCGCCCGGCCTGGTCCTCACCCGGGGCACCCCATCGCGGACGAAGGGTTGCCGGCCGGCAAGCCGGGGCTTGACGCTGGCGCTCATGACCTGATGCGGAAGTATAGGCGGACGCCGGAGAGGCGCAAAGAGGAGGGTCAATGCGGAATCGGGTGGTTCGGTCGCTGGCGGGAGGGCTGAAGGCGGGCATGGCGGTCCTCGCGGCGTCCGGTCTGCTGAGCGCGTGCGGGACGCTGGGCGGCAACTCCGACGCCGTCTGCGCCGACACGAAGAAGGCGTTCCAGCAGTTCGTCACCCAGGTGCGGGGCGTTCCGGCGACGGACGCGGCGCAGTGGCGGCAGGCGACGGAGCGGCTGGCGGGACGCCTGGACGCGCTCGCCGCCGACGCCGAGGACGCCGAGCTGGAGAAGGCGCTGAAGTCCGAGGCGGACGCCCTGCGCGCCGCCGCCCCGGGCGTGGGCACCGGCGACGTCTCCCGGCTCAACACGGTCCTGACCGGGACCCCGAAGCAGATCGGCGACGCCTGCGCCTGACGCCCGGCGTCAGGAGTTGCCGGGGCGGCCCGGTTCCGGGTCGCCGCCGTCTCCACCGCCGCCGTCACCGTCGCCTCCGCCGTCTCCGTCGCCCGGACCGGTCGGGACGACGGTGGGAGTCGGTGTCGGCTCCTCGGGCTTGGACGGCTTCGGTTCGGTCGTCGGCGGCGTCCGCGTGGGCTCGTCCGTGGGGCGGGACGTCGTCGGCGATTCGGGACGCGCCGGATACGTCGGGCGTTCGTAGCCCCCCGTGTACTCGGACGGCTCGCCGAACTCCTCCTGCTTGAAGCCCTGGATGGAGACGGCCTCGTTCGTGTAGGAGTTCCAGATCCGGGCGGGGAGCTGGCCGCCGTACGAGCCGTATCCGGGGATGTCGAGCTTCTTGCCGTCGCTGCGGAACATCGCCACGGTCGTCGCCAGCTGCGGGATGTACCCGTTGAACCAGATGGCGCGGCCCTTGTCGGTCGTGCCGGTCTTGCCCGCGACGTCCCGGCCGTCCGGGAGCTGGGCGTTGCGGCCGGTGCCGCGCCGCACGACCCGCTGCATGGCGTACGTCGCGTCGCGCGCCACCTGGGCGCTGAACGCGCGCTCGCCCTTCACGGTGAACGTGCGGGTGTGGTCGCCGTTGTCGGTGACCGACCTGACCACGTACGGCGTCCGGTACACGCCCTCGGCGGCGAACGTGGCGTAGACGCCCGCCATCTCGACGGGGTGCATGGACGAGACGCCGAGCGGGAACACGGCGGCCGACCGCTGGGCGGGGGTCATCCGCGCGGGCGGGATGCCCATCTTCTCGGCGAGCTCGGCGATCTTTCTGTTGCCGACGTCCTGGCCGAGGTTGACGTAGGCGGTGTTGACCGAGTGCTCGGTCATGTAGACCAGGTCGATCATGCCGAAGTTCTCGCCCTGGTCGTTCTCGATGTCGTGGCCGGCGAACCGCTGCGGGGAGCTCCCGTCGTAGGTGTCGGAGAGCTGCTTGCCGTCCTGGAGGGCGGCGGCGAGGGCGATCGGCTTGAAGCTCGACCCGACCTGCGCCCAGTCGCCGAACCCGCTGGTCATCGCCTCGGTGAGGTAGTCGCGTCCGCCGTAGAAGGCGACGACCTGGCCGGTCGCCGGGTCGATCGAGACCACCGCGGTGCGGATCGACCCGCTCATCTTCTTCGGCGTGCTGGACGTCACCGCCTGCTTCGCCGCGTCCATCAGCTTCTTGTCGAACGTCGTGGTGATCTTGAGCCCGCTGCGGTTGATCTCGTCCTCGGTGTAGCCGTGCTTCTCGATCAGTTCCTTCTTGGCCAGGTTGACCATGTAGCCGCGCTGGCCTTTGAGGATGTCGGTGACCCGCTGCTTGACCGGCGCGGGGAACGTCAGCGCGGCGGCGCCGGCGTCGGTGAGCGCGCCGTCCCGCACCATGTTGCCGAGGACGGCGCGCCAGCGCTGCTCGGCGTGCGCGCGCTGCGCGTCGGAGGGGTCGGCGAAGCTGCTCGGCTGCTGGATCGCGGCGGCGAGGTAGGCGCCCTCGGCGGCGGTGAGCGCGGAGACGTCCTTGCCGAAGTAGGCCTTGGCGGCGGCCTGGACGCCGTACGCGTCGCGCCCGAAGTAGATCGTGTTCAGGTACTGCTCGAGGATCCAGTCCTTGTCCTTCTCGCGGCCGACCTTGAGCGCGACCATGATCTCTTTGAGCTTGCGGGTGACCGACCGCTCCTTGCCGATGCCGCCGTAGTAGTTGCGGACCATCTGCTGGGTGATCGTCGAGCCGCCCTGCAGCTGCTCGCCCGTCGCGGTGGACCAGAACGCCCGCGCGGTGCCCTTCAGCGAGACGCCCGGGTCCTGGTAGAAGCTGCGGTTCTCGGCCGCGATGACCGCGTCCCGGACGCTCTTGGGGATCTGCTCGAGGTCCACCGCGTCGCGGTTGACGCCGGTCTTCGCGATGCGGGTCTCGCCGTCGGAGTAGTAGAACGCGGGGCCCTGCGCGATCGCCTGCCGCTGCGGCGACGGGACGGGGGTGAACGCGTACGCGACGCCGAACGCCAGCAGGAAGAAACCGGTCGCGCCGAGCGCGATGAACAGGGCGCGGCGGGCGATGCGGGAGCGGCGGCTGCGGGCCTTCGTCGCGCTTTTGCCGCCGAACCGTGATATGTCGTTCTTTGTGGCCTTCGTTGCCCCTTCGAGGTCGTTTCCGGACGCGATCGAGGTCGCGGTCGCCGCCGCTTCCGCGGTCTTCTCCGCGTCCGCCTCTTCGGGCTCATTCCCGATGGGCTCTTCGGCCGGGTCCGCGACGCTTCCGTCCGTTTCCGGATCGGCCGGCGTTTCAGGTTCGGGTGCCGTTTCCGGTTCGGCTTCCGTTTCCGTTTCGCCCTTCAGAGCGCCGTTCACAGCGGTATCCGCCGCCGCTTCCGCCGCGCCGTCCTCCGCTGGGTCTTCCCCGTGGTCCCCGGGGGTGTCGGCCGTGGTGTCGGCCGTGCTCTCCGCAGGGTCGTCCGTGCTCTCCGGCGCGTCGTCCGGCGCGCCCGCGGCCGTCTCCTCCGCTGCCTCCCCGGCGGTTCCCGCCGCCGCGCCGTCCGGCGTCTCCTCGGTCAGCGTGGTGGTCCCGGCCGAAGCCCCGTCCATGTCCGTCGCCGTCTCGGGGCCGCCGACCCCGGACGCCTTTTCCTCGCTGCTCACAAGCCCCCCGTGATTATTGCGCCACCGACGATACCCGAGGGGAACCGCACACCCGACCGCCCATTCACACCCATCGGCCTCCTGAGAGAAGGACGATCAAAGAACGCCTCCGGTTGTCCGCGTCCCGTACCGCGACGCGCCCAACTTGTGGAAAAGCCGGAGCGGCGGGACCCCCGAGGATTCCGCCGCTCCGCCCGCGACCGTGCTACTTCTGGACCTTCGCCACCACGTCCACGATGAACACCAGCGTGTCGGTGCCCTTGATCCCGGCGGCCTCGTTGCCGCCCTTGCCGTAGCCCTCCTTGGGCGGCAGGACGAGCATCAGGCGGCTGCCGACCTTCGCGCCGGTCAGGCCCTTGTCGAAGCCGGGGACGGTGCCGCCGGTGCCGATCGGGAACTTGGCGGGCGTCCCCGACTGCCAACTGGAGTCGAAGATCTTGCCGCCCTTCCAGATCTGCCCCTGGTAGTTGACGACCGCCTCGTCGTTCTTGGCGAGCGCCGGGCCGGTGCCCTCGACGAGGGTGGTGACCGCGAGCTTGCCGGGCGCGTCCACCTTCGGGATCGTGACCTTGGGGGCCTTGCCGGCGCCCTGGTCCTCCACCTTCGGCAAATTCTTGTCGTTCTGCTTCTTGGCGGTGCCCTGCGGGGCGGCGTTCTTGCCGACCGTCGCCTGGACGTCCACGACCATGACGACCGAGTCGTCCTTGCCCATCCCGTACTGGGACGCCTGGTCGCCGAAGCCCTGCGACGGCGGGATCTGCAGGAGGACGCGGCTGCCCGCGGTCTGCCCGACGAGCCCCTTGTCGAGGCCCTTCAGGCCGCTCTTGCCGACGACGAGCGGGCGGTCCTGCTGGCCCTGCTGCTGCTCGTAGGACGAGCCGATCTTCTTGTGCGCGCTCTTCTTGCCGTTCTCGTCGCTCGCGTCCTTGCTCCAGGAGTAGAACACGAACTTGACGTACATGGTGTCGCCGTCCGCGATCTTCGGGCCGGTGCCCCTGATCGGCGTGGTCACCACCAGCTTCTTACCCGGCAGCAGCTTCTCGGGGATCGTCACCTTCGGCTCGGCGCCGAATCTCCCGGACACCGAGATCTCCGGGCCCGGGCGCGTGACCAGGTACGTGGTACCGCCGGCGATCGCCAGCGCGGCCACCACGAAACCCGCGATCATCCACCGGCGGCGCTTGCGGGCCTGCGCGGCTGTCAGCCCCGACGGGCGGCCCAGCCCGCTGCCCCGGCCCGCGCTGATCCCGTGGGGGGTGAACTGGGGGCTCCGGATGTTCTTGGCGTTCGGGATCTTGGCCTTCGCCTTGACCGCCGGTTCGCCCCGGGGCTTGTCATCCTCGGCCATGTTTCCTCACTCGCTGGTCATCAGTCGCAAGAAGACCACCCTGCCAGCTGCGTTCTAAGAACAGCGTGAAATCCGTGCAAAGGCGGCCAATCCCGCAATCTACCGGTCGCGGGAGCGGGCGGCGGGAACCGCCAGGATACTGCCTCGCCGCGCCCCCGTCAGGTGGGCGATCTCCGGGCGAGCAGCCGCCGTTTGCCCGTTTCCAGGACGTCCACCTGGCTGAGGACGGTGAACCCCGGGGGCAGCAGCGCGGCGGGCTCGCCGGCCTTGAGGCACCACTCGGCCGGCAGCTGCGGCCGGGCCGGCCGCCCGCAGGCGGCCCCGGCCGTGAACGCCTCCCAGGCGAGGACGCCGCCGTCCGGCAGCACCGCCTCGGCGGCCGGGCCGAACAGGCCCGCGTCCCAGTACCCGGTGCACAGGACGAGCGCGAACCGCTCGGGCTCCGGGCGCCATTCGCCGAGATCGGCGTGCACGAGCGTGATCAGCCCGGCCAGGCCGCGGCGCTCCGCCTCGGCCGCCAGCCGGTCGAGGGCGACCTCGGAGATGTCCACGGCGGTCACGCGGCGGCCCGCCGAGGCCGCCGCGAGGGCGCTCCCGGACGGCCCGCTCGCCAGATCCAGGACGGGGCCGTCCGGCGGCGGCAGCGCCAGCGCCCGCTGGAGCAGGGGATGCGGCGGCGCGTCGGCGCCCCCCTCGTACTTGGCGTTCCAGCGGAGCCGGTCCGGATGGCCGGCGAGCCGCGGCGGAACATTCCTCATGCCCCGACCCTACCCACGGGCGGGTCGGGGAGCCGTCACGCCGGGTGATCAGCGCTTCTCGGCGATGAGGAGCATGAACAGGGCGGTCGGGAAGCCCTTGCGCCACCACGGGTCGTCGCGCAGCAGCTCCGGGGACGGGTGCGGCTCGCGCAGGTCCGCGATCACGAACCCGGCGTCTCGGAGCGTTCCAGCGTAGAACTCCAGCGGACGCAGCCAGGACGTGATCATCGCGGGCGAGTCCAGGCCGTCCACATGGAACCGCTGGTCGATGCCGCGCGAGCCGAAATAGCGCTCCGCGGGGATCCCGGTCAGCGCGCCGGCCTCCGCGTCCTCGACGTAGAAGCACGGGTGCAGGGTCAGGATGATCAGCCGTCCGCCGGGGCGCAGCACCCGGGCGAACTCGCCGATGGCGCGCGACGGATCCGGCAGATGGCTGAACAGGTGGTTGCACAGGACGAGGTCGAACCCGTCGTCCTCCACCGGGAGGTCCTCCACGCTGGCCCGGGTGAACGACACCGACCCGGGGCCCTCGCACGGGAAGGCGGAGGCCGCGTCGACCAGGTTCTGCGCCGCGTCCACCCCGACGACGTCCGCGCCGAGGCCCGCCAGCGTCCGCGAGAAGTAGCCCTCGCCGCACCCGGCGTCCAGGACGCGCAGCCCGTCGCACGGCCCCACCGCGTCGAGGACGGCGGCGTCGGTCAGCTCCGTCCGGTAGCGGTCCCGCCGCTCACGGATGATCTTGACCCAGTAGCCGGCGTTCGTCTCCCACCGCTCCCGCGTCAGCCGCGCGAGCGATGCCGTCGTGCCCGCCGGTGTGCCCTCCACCATCGACCCCAACCTTCCGCATTGGATCACGCCATGCCCCTGAGCCTCCGCGCGAGTGCCGCGCAGGCGTGCCGGACCCTTCCGTCCTCGCATCCCGCCCCGCGCCTGTCGACCGCGACCGCCAGATCGGCGACCCTGCCGCCGAACGCCGGGTCGCGTCTCAGCGCGAGCGGGATATAGGTCGACACCAGGTAGTACACGTAGGCGTCGTTGTAGACCGCCAGCTCCCGCAGGATCTCCCGCGCCGTGTTCCGCAGCGACAGCGAATTCGGCAGGGTGAAGTCGGAACTGATGCGGCTGTCGCGGGTGTAGGTGGGGAACGACCATTCCTCCAAAGCCGCGTACACCGGTGTCGTCTCCAGTTCCCGCCGGTACCTCTCCGCGAGTTCCACATCACCGGAACTGATCAGCGAGCCCATCACGACACCGCGCATCATGAACGCCGACCTGCGCCCCGCGGCCTCGAGCCCGAGATCGCCCTCCGGGGTCCCCATCACCTTGCTGACCTGGTGCGTCAGAATGTTCAGTGCCAGAATCGAATGGAACGAGTACGTCTTGCGGTTCAGCCGCGGCGCGAGGTCGATGGACGCCTCGAACAACCGGTGCGGATCGTCCAGCAGGCCCGTTCCGGGCTCGTTCGAATAGAGCGTCTCGAGCGCGCGGTCCTGGTCGCGGCCCCAGAAGCGCGCGATGTAGGACGACACCCGCTGGTTCGCCTGCCCGCGGACGATGAGCACCGCCGCCTCGAGGGCGTTCAGCAGATGCGGCTGCGCCACGTCCGAACCCTCCAGCGCCCCGGGATCGACCGAGAGGCCCTCCCGGTCCAGCGCCGTCATCAGCGCGTCCCGGCGCCGGTGGAGGGAGTGCGCGGCGGAGTACTCCGCGATTCCCGGAACGGACGACATCAGGTTCTGCAGCGACCGGCCGGTGATCCGGTCGAGCCATTCGGGGTTGTCCCACAGCCGGCAGACCGTGCTCTCGTCCAGCCCCGAGAACGCCGCGACATCGGACATGTTGAAACCCATGTCCCGGGTGATCTCGGAAAGGGACTTCGGCTCGCTGTCCGCGGTCATCGCTCGCCTTTGTAAGGACCCTGATCGGACCCTCGATCCTAGCGAATACTCCGCATCCCGGGACGCATCATCGCCATCCTGGACGGGCGGGACCAGCAGCGCGGCTCGCATCGGTTCAGCCGCGTCCGCGGCCCGCGCAGCCGATCAGCGGAAGCGGCGCGGACGGCGCCGCCGGAAGCGGAGCCGGGAACGGCTCCACGATGTCGATTCCACCGCAGATCTCCGCGATCTCCGCGCGGCTCCGCGGCGTGAACGGCACGTCCATCGCGCCCCGGCCGGCCAGCCGCGCGATGTCCGGCGTCCGCTCCGTGTGCGTGAGGACCAGCGCGCTGCCCGGCGGCAGCCCGCCCATCAGCGCGTCGACGATGCCGCGCGGGTCCTCGGCGTCCGTGACGAAGTCCAGCACCCCGAACAGCAGCACCGCCACGGGCCGCCCCGGCTCGAACAGCCGCCCCGCCGCCCGCAGCAGCGCCGCCGGCTCCCGCAGGTCCGCGCCGAACACGCCCGTGCCCGCGTCGACGTCCAGCAGCGCCCGCGCGTGCGTCAGCACCAGCGGATCGTTGTCGACGTACGCGACCCGGCATTCCGGGTGGACGCGCCGGGCGACGTCGGCGACGCTCGCCGCCGCCGGCAGCCCGCAGCCGATGTCGAGGAACTGCCGGAACCCCTTCTCCGCCAGGCGGGTCACCGCCCGCTCCAGGAACGCCCGGTTCTCCCGCGCCATCCGGGTGAGGACCGGCGCCTTCCGCAGCGCTTTCTCGGCGAGCTCCCGATCGGACGCGTAGTTGTCCTTACCGCCGAGAAAGTAGTCGTAGATCCGCGCGACGCTGGGCGCGATGACGGGTGCCGTCCGCACCGGTTCCCACGCCAGCGTCCCGAAGTTCACGGCAGCCTCCACCCCGCACCGACCAGGACCCCGAACCAGAAGGTCGCCGTGCCCCGTCCGCCCCGGTGCGTCCCGTAGTCGGCCGAGAGCTCCCGGATCAGCGCGAGCGCCCGCGCCGGCAGCGGCTCCTCCGGAACCCGCGCGCCCCCGTCGATCACCTCGATCCGGACGTACCGGTCGACGTGCAGCGCCGCGATCGTCACGGTCCCGTTCCGGCGCGGCTTGGAGTGCAGCACCGAATGCGTCATGACCTCGCTGGTCAGCAGCTCGAGGTCGCCGAGCTCGGAGCGGTCCGCGCCGAAGTACTGGCCGACGAGCTCCCGCACGTACGACCGCGCCGGCCGCACCGCGGCGGGCGTCGACGCCAGGTCGATCTCGCCGAGCAGCCGCGCGGGCGCGGCCCCGCCGCCCCGGGTTCGCGGGGCGCCGAGTTCCAGCGACGGCGCGGGACCGGTACGCGTCCCGGACCATGCGTCCGATCCGTTCATCGCAGCGACGGTTTCACGTCTCCGTGTCGGGCTGTATCCGAACATGCGCTCTCTGGGCCTGGTTGGCGGGGGTGGGCCGACTCCCACTCTGACGCAGTGCCCGACCCCCGGTCACCGCCCCTTGCACGCACGCAACCCCCTTGCTCCCACCTGCGCGACCGCTGAACGCCGGACGGCCCGGCCCCGGCGGGCGCATCATGGAACTCCGGACCGATGGACGGAGGTCTCCCGCCGGACGACCACGCGGAGGGCACCCGCAGCCGTGCCGGGGTGTGCACCTGGGGCGGCGAGGCCACCTGCGGGGCCGCCGTCGAGTTCAGCGTGCGCGACCGGGCCGGGGCACGCTGGGCGGCGTGCCCCGGCCACCTGGTCGACTACGTCCGCGACCGCCTGAAGCACGGCGCGTAGGCGAGCGCCAGGACGTCGGGACGTCAGGGCGTCAGGGCGCTGAGCGCCTTCGCGGTGTCGGGATACCGGGCCAGGAGATCCGCCACCGCCCGGTCGTCCCCAAACGACGGCGCCCGCCACTCGAGCGGCTGCCCGAGCAGACCGGCCAGCGCGTCGGTCGCCGCCGGGTGGGCGGCCAGCAGCTCCGTGACGGGCCCCGGCGGCGCGGCGGCCGACGGCGCCGCCGGTCGCGCGGGCGCCTCCCACGGGGGCGTCCAGGCGTCGAGGGCGTCGAGCGTCGCGGGGAACGTGCGGGCGGCCTCGCGGACGAGGGTCGGGACGAGCTCGCGGGCGTGGTCGCGGAGCGTCGTGATCAGGCCCGGCAGCCACGGCAGCAGGACCTGGTCGGGGAGACGCGCGAACGCCTTCGACAGCACCTCCACCACGAACGGCGCCAGCGTCGGCACCGGCTCGAGGGCCTGCACGAAACCGCTCAGGTAGAGCGGGAACGACCCGACCGTCAGCGGGCCGGCGATCAGCTCGTCGCAGCGGGCGCGCAGCTCGTCCCTGGACATCAGGCCGAGCTGGGACCGCGCCGCCCACAGCAGTGCCGCCTTCGCGGGCGCCTCCGGATGCGACTGCCGGACGGCCAGTTCCAGCTGGGCGTGGTCGCAGCCGAGGGACAGCGCGAGGCTCTCCATCCCGAACAGGAACCCGAGCATCGCCGCGACCTGCCGCACCCCGATGTCGTCGTCGGTGAACGCCGTCGGCAGCAGCGTGCAGTACCGCGCGTAGCCCTCGGTGACGAACGCGCCGCACCAGGCGGGCAGCTCGGGCTCCGTGGCGCGGAAATGGGTGAGGAGCCGGCGGATCCGGCGGAGCACCTCGGGCGCGTCGTCGACGGTCCGCTCGGCCGCGAGGAGCTCCACCGCGCGGGCGCCCAGCTCGTCGGCGACGCGGCGTCCGCGGAGGAAGAGCAGCGCGTCCTCGACCGCGGCGAGCGCCACCGCGGCCGTCGCGCGGGGCGCGTGCACGGCCCTGCGCAGCCGCCGCTCCAGGACCTGCTCCACCGTGACGCCCTCGTACCCGAGCTCCACCAGCTCCCGCTGGTACTGGCCGAGCGCGAGGTCCCAGCTCTCCTGCCGCGACCGCTCCCCGAGCCTCCGCGACCCCATGATGGGGCGGACGGCCCGCTCCGGCATGAGCCGCTTCAGCGTCCACAGCAGATGCGAGCACGGGACGAGGTCCGGGCTCGCGTCCAGGTCGAGGAGCGCCCGCTGGATCGTGCGCTTCTCCAGGTCGAGGCCCAGCGGCGCGAGCCGGTCGAAGACGTCGCGGGCCAGCGGCGGCAGCGACGCGTAGCCGACGGAGCCGATCCGGTCGCCGCCGAGCAGGATCTCGCACAGGTGCCGGACGTCCCGGCGGCCCGGCACGGTGTCCTTCTCGATGCAGGTGACCGCCGCGTCCTGGAAGTCGTACGGGGTGGGGCGCGACCGGCCCCGCATCCCGGCCAGCAGCACCGACGTCTCGAACACGGCGATCGCGTCGGCGGTGCTCGACAGGTACCCGTTGCGGCGGGCGAGCCGGACGATGTCGACGCACCAGCCGAGCAGCTCCGCCTCGTCCAGGCCGCCGGGTTCGGGCGCGGTGGACAGGAAGCCGGTCAGCCGGTCGGCGCCCGGGGCGTCCGGCGCGCCGGCCTTGAGCGGTCTGCCCTTGCCGGGCTGGTCCTTCAGCCGGAACGGCGTGACGCCGCCGCGCTTCACCTGCTTCGCGAACGTCGCCGCCGCGATCGACACCGAGCCCCGCGCCAGACCGAACTGCGCCTCGATCGCCGAGTGGCTGGACGGGATCAGCCCGTACTGCCAGCGGGTCTCCGTCCGCGGCGAGATCTCGTACGCCGTGCCGGCCGCGTCCAGCCCGAACTGCTCGACGCGACCGGCGGCGTGCGCCGCGCCGCACACGTACAGGCAGGCGGACGGGTCGGTGCCGGTCGCCGCGAGGTGCTCGCGCATCCGCGTCCACATGTACCGCTCGCGCTCCTCGTCGCGGCGGTCGCGGTCGCCGCGCTCGGGGGCGAGCCGCCGGAACAGGCTGCCGATCAGCACCATGACCTGCCGGTACGTGGCGTGGTCGGCGCCCGCGAGGGGCTGCTCGACGTACTGGTCCCACCATTCCGACCAGTGCCGCACCTTCCCGTGGTGCAGGAGGTGCTCCTCCAGCTCCGCGAACCGGGGCCGCAGGTCGCCGATCTCGACGCCGACCGCGTCGCCGTGCAGGGCCTCCTCGTCGTCGGGCCCGGCCTGCTCCCGCTCGTCCGGCTGCCACTGGAAGACGTGGTCGGCGGACCGGTCGACGAGGACGATCTCGACGCCCGGGGTGTCGAGCGCGTACGCGATCGCCTGGTACTCGGCGGACGCCTCGGTGATCGGCGCGACCACGCTGAGCGGCGCCCACTCCTTCGGGAAGCCGGCGGTCTCGTTCGCGAACGCCTGCAGCGCGACGGGCAGCCGGCAGTTGCGGAGCTCGTCCAGCAGGGGCCGCAGGTCCTCGCAGAGCTCCAGGTAGATCACGGACGGCCGCTTCTCCCGCAGCCGCCGCGCCATCGCCAGCGCGGACGCCGGCGAGTGGTGGCACACCGGGAAGATCTCCAGACGTTCGCCCAGCGCCCGGTCGACGTCGTCGACCATCCCCGCGAGGATGCCGGACACCGCGTCTCCGCCGAACGCCTCCGCCGCGCCGAGCAGCTGCTCGCGCAGCGCCGCGAACGTGTCCGCGCCCCCGCGCGCGCCCTCGATCTCCGCCTCCCTTCCGCGCCCGGTCACGACAGGGTCTTGATCGCGTCGCGGCCGCCCTCCAGGAAGCCCTGCCAGGTGCCGTCCCCGTCCTTCTTCGTGCGGGGCTCGACGACGCCGTGCCAGTACTTGTTGAGGATCGCGAGGTCCTCCGGGGTGCGGCGGGCCAGGGACCCGACGAGCGAGGAGCCGAGGGTCTCCGGGCGCAGCGTCCGGTCGCCGAAGAACTGGCTGTGCAGGATCGCGTCCTCCAGCACGCCGATCTGCTCGGCCGTCGACAGCGCCGATTCGAGCTTCTCGTCGTCGCTGGTCGCGGACGCGGCGGCGGTGCGCAGATCGGCGAAGCTCTGCAGCAGGACGTCCAGCAGCGTCGGCGGCAGCTCCAGCTCGATCTCGTGCCGGCGCAGCAGCTCCGTCGTCCGGAACCGGACGATCTCCTCCTCGCTGCGCTTGTTCGTCACCACCGGGATCTTCACGAAGTTGAACCGGCGCTTCAGCGCGGACGACAGGTCGTTCACGCCCCGGTCGCGGCTGTTGGCCGTCGCGATGATGGAGAACCCGGGCTTGGCGAACACGATGTTGTCGTCGTCCAGCTCCGGGATCGACACGTACTTCTCGGACAGGATCGAGATGAGCGCGTCCTGCACGTCGCTGGTGGAGCGGGTCAGCTCCTCGAACCGGCCGATCACGCCGGCCTCCATCGCCGTCATGATCGGCGAGGGGATCATCGACGCCCGGGACTGGCCCTTCGCGATGACCATCGAGACGTTCCACGAGTACTTGATGTGGTCCTCGGTGGTGCCGGCCGTGCCCTGGACGACGAGCGTCGAGTTGCGGCAGATCGCGGCGGAGAGCAGCTCGGCGAGCCAGCTCTTCCCGGTGCCGGGGTCGCCGATCAGCAGCAGCCCGCGGTCGGACGCGAGCGTCACGATGCTGCGCTCCACGAAGCTCCGGTCGCCGAACCACTTCTGCGGGATCTCCCGGTCCAGTCCGTCGGCCCGCTCGGAACCGAGGACGAACAGCCGGACCATCTTCGGGCTGAGCCGCCACGAGAACGGCTTCGGGCCGTCGTCGATCGACTCGAGGTAGTCGAGCTCCTCGGCGTACTTCACCTCGGCGGGCGCGCGCAGCATGTCGGTCATTCGCTCTCCTTCAGTCGAGGAAGTTCTTGAGCTCGAAGACGAGCTTGCGGATGTGGCCGGAGACGACCGGGGTGCCGAGCGCCTTGAAGCGCTGCCGGAACCACGGGTTCACGATCTGCGTGCCGGAGCTGTTCACCGAACCCACGGGGATGAACTTCACCCCGGACCGGTGCAGCCCCTCGATGCCGGTGAACAGCGGCTGGGAGCGGTCGAACTCGTAGAAGTCGGAGATCCACACCATGACGGTGTTGCGCGGATCGGTGATCTTCGGTCTGGCCGTCTCCAGCGCGACCGGGCCGTCGTTGCCGCCGCCGAGCTTCGTGCGCAGCAGGACCTCGAACGGGTCGTGCACCCACGGCGTCAGGTCGATCGCCCGCGTGTCGTAGGCGATGAGGTGGACGTCCACCTTGGGAAGCCCCGCGAAGATGGACGCGAGGATCGTGCAGTTCACCATGGAGTCGACCATGGAACCCGACTGGTCGACGACCACGATGAGCTTGGCGGGGGTCGTCCGCTTGGCGGTGTGCCGGTAGAAGAGCCTGTCGACATAGAGCCGCTCGTCCTCGGGGCTCCAGTTCGTGAGGTTCTTCCAGATGGTGCGCTCGAGGTCGAGGTTGCGGAACACGCGCTTCGGCGGGACGGACCGGTCGATCGTTCCGGCGCTCGTCTGCGCCACCTGCGTCCGCAGGACCTCGGCGACCTCGTCCACGTACCGGCGGATCAGCTTCTTCGCGTTCGCGAGCGCGACGCCCGACAGGTTCGCCTTGTCGCGCAGCAGCTGCTCGACGAGCGACATGCTGGGCGTGAGCCGGGACGCCAGCGCCGGGTCGGCGAGCACCTCCCGCAGGTGCATCCGCTTGACGAGGCCGCCCTCGATCTCGGCCAGGAGGCCCCCCATCCCGCCCGCGCCCTCCTCACCGAGGGCTTGGCGGAGCCGGCCCGCGTCCTTCTGCCAGCAGGCGAGCTGCGTGGCCGACACTGAGCCCGATCCGGTGGCGAACACGTTGAGCAGCAGCTTGGACGCGAGGGCCGCGCGCCGCACGCGCTCCCGGGGCTCGCCGTCCCCGGCGGGGGACATGACGCCGTCGAGCTCGTCGGCCAGCTCGGGGAACCGCTGGACGAGGTTGTCGATGGAGATGCCCGGGTCGAGCACGGGGGCGGGCAGGCCGGCGTCGCCGACGACGGCGACGCTCGCCGCCTCCAGCGAGGGCTGCTCCTCGTGGTCGAACAGCCGGCTCAGCAGCCGCCAGTACAGGACCTGCCGGTGGTTGTCCTCGCGCGCGCCGGTGTCCTCGTGAGTGCTCACTTGCGCAGCAGCCTTCCCGCGCGCTCGCGCAGGACCGCGACCACGTCACCCGATCGCGCCTCCGCCTTGACGACCTTCGGATCCGTCGGGCCCTGGGCCCAGTCGCCGTTGTGCGCCTCGACGGGCTTCTTCCGCACCGTCGCCTGGACGGCGAGGGGCTGCACCCTCCAGCGGTCGTCCCAGCGGACCAGCCCGATACAGGACGTGGACGCGGCGACCAGCTGCGGGGTGAGCGGCCCGGACGGGGGAAGGCGGTCGAGGTCGAGTTCGATGGAATGCCCGTCCAGCTCGAGCTTGCCGTCCTTCACCGTGTAGCCCTCCAGGAGCACGGGCTCGGCGATGCGCACCGGGTGCCGCTCCAGGGGCGGGACGGCGGGCGCGGACGCCTCCGCCAGCCGGACGCGGGCGGTGGCGAACGGGTCGGCGGGCTCACCGGCATTGGCGCGCCCGTCGTCCCAGACGAGGTCGCCGCCGCCGGCGACGGGCATGTCCTGGACGTCCAGGCCGCGGTGCTCGGCCAGTGCCGCGAGGAGCGCGGGGTGATCGCCGAGCAGGTTCCACACGGCCGGGCCGGTGATCGTGTCGACCTTCGCCGCCGCGACGCCCGCCCGCACCAGGCGGGGCCCGTCGCCGCCTTCCAGGATGCCGTGCACCCGCACCTGGACGGCGGTGGCGTGCTCGTGCACCTCCGCGCCCAGGATGAGCAGCCGACCCGAGACCGTCCCGGCCGGCACGGTGGAACCGGCTCCGCGGGCCAGCAGCAGCGCGCGCGCCCACAGGTCGGCCCAGCGCCGGACGGGCAGCCGCTCCATCGTCGCCACCGGCGATGACGCCCGCAGCTCCGCCGCGAACCCGTCGAGCAGGACCGCGAGGCGCCGCAGCCGGGGCTCGGCCAAAAGCGCCTCCACCACCGGGTCGGACGCCGACACCAGGTCGTGGTCGACGCCCCGCCAGCCCGCGATGGCCAGCTCGCCAAGCCAGGAGCGGCATCCGCTCAGCAGGTTCGCGGCGGCGGGCTCACCCGCCGGCCCGTCCTCCCAGGCGATCCGCTCACGCCCGAGCGCCCCGTCCAGCCGGGCGAGCAGCGCGTCGTGGACCGCGCCGAACACGGCGCTCCGCCCCGCCGCCATGGCGGTCAGCCGCTCGTCGCCGAGACCGCCGATCGCGATCTTCTCCGCCGCCTCCGCGGCGACCGGCCCGAGCGGCGAGCCCGCGAGCGCGCCCGCGAGCGCCTGGAGCGACCCGTCCTCACCGAGCCGCCCGAGCCCCCGCGCGAGCGCCTCGTCGAAACCCGCGATCACGTCGAGGGCGGCCCCGACGCCCTCCGGTGCCCCGTCGAGCAGCTCGCCGAGCTGCACGGCCAGCATCAGCGCACCGCCCCGAAAGCCGGGAACCAGTCCATCTCCGGCAGCGGCTCGGCCGTCCCGGGCACCTCCAGATAGGACAGGTGACGCAGGAACCGGCTGAACACGGCCGCCGCGGGGGCCTTCGCCCTGGACCCGCCCATCGCCCCCACGAGGTCGCCGTCCTCACCGACCTCCACGCGCAGGTAGCGGGCGACCCGGTCGAGCCCGTACTGCTTCACGGCCTCGTCGGCGAGGGCGTGCAGATGCTTGCAGGGGTACCCGGACAGGCCCCCGCACGGACGGTTGTTGTTCGTGCTGCAGCCGAAGTCGTGCGAACCGGCCTCGAACGACGAGACGTACACCCGCGCCATGTCGGACCCGCTCGACACGACACCCCGCAGCCGGCCGTCCGCCAGCTCGACGAACGGCACCTTGGCCAGCTTCCGCGGCTGGACGGGCGGCACCACCCGGACCGCGCTCGACCGCTCCCAGGGAGCCTTCTCCACCTTCGACCTCCACCCGTGCCGGAGCCCGTCCGGGCCATCGCCCGGCAGGTGGTGAAAGCCTCCCAGCGGGGTCCGACATTCGGCGGAGGATCAGCTCAGGATCCAGTGCCCGCCGGTGCTCCAGCCGGTGAACCGCCGCGCCGCGGGCGAGGCGCCGATCTCGGCGCCGGTCAGCGCCTGCCGCAGCCCCGCCACGGCGGGGCCGAGCCGCCGCGCGACGTCGCCGGGGGAGCGGTCCAGTTCGTCCTGCATCCATGCCAGGACCGAGACCTGCTCCTTCAGGCCGCACAGGGACAGGAAGAAGACGGCCTGCCGCCACGCGTACGCGGCGTCCTTGACCGTGCCGAGCGGGCGCGGGCGGCCCGCCAGCGACCTGACGAGCCGGCGGGCGGCACCGAACGCGCGCCGCGCCAGATCGTCCCACCCGGCGACGGGGTCGGCGCCCACATGGACGAGCGCCGCGAGGTTGTGCGTCGTCAGGATCTGCGCCTGCTCGATCACCATTCCGTTGGCCGCCACCCACGACCCGCCCCGGCGCACGTCCGCCCGCTCCCGGCAGAGCTGGGCGAACCCGTCGGACATCGCCCGCACGGCCGTGTAGTCGATCCCGTAGTAGCGCGCGTACAGGGTGCCGTCCAGCAGCTCTCCGGCGAGCTTGGCGGCACGAAGGAACTTGGGAGCGAACGCGCCCATGAAGATGTCCGCCGCGAGCTCCTCCACGAACGGCGCGTCCACCCCGGCGGTCTTCGCCAGGGCGGTCAGCTCCCGGACGAACGTGTTCGGCAGGAGCGTGCCCGGGAAGCCCTGGAGCGCGAGTTCGCCCAGCTGGACCAGGACCTCCCGCGCGCCCTCCCGCTCCGCGGCGCCCCGCCGCCGGTACGGCTCCACGGCCTTCATCCACGGAAGCTCGTCCACCCTGACCTGGCTCTCCAGGTTCAGCAGCAGGAGCGACCGCCGGTTGCGGAAGGCCCGGTAGGTGGCGGCGACCACCTTCTGGAGCGCCTCGTCCTCGTACGCCCGCGCGACGGCCGCCGCCGTCAGCTGCGGGACGAGCCGTGCCAGCACCTCCGCCGAGGGGACGAGCCCGCGCTCCACGAGCGTCTCCACGGGAGCGCGCAGGGCGCTCTCCACGCAGGCGCGCAGCCGATCGGGCAGCTCGGTCCCCTCGGGCACCCCCGTTCGCCGCTCCTCGTCCGCCGTGACCGCCCGGACGTAGGGCTCCGTCGCGGGCAGCCCCGCCTGCGCCGGCACCTCCGAGAGCCGGGCCAGGACGATCCGCGCCATTTCGTGATGCGTCGGCCGCGCCGCATGACCGGCCTGCCGCGCCCGCAGGGCGGCATGGGCCCCGGTCCCGGGCAGCCCGCGCTTGGCGACCATGCTCTCCACCGCGCGCGGCAGCAGCCGCGACGGCGCCCGCCCGTCCAGCACGTCCTCCAGCGACTCCCGCAGGACGGCCAGGTTCTCTCCGGGCTTGTCGTGCTTGGTGCACAGGGTGTTCTCGGACGCCAGCCGGCGGTACTCCGCGATCAGCTCGGCGCCCCGCTCCCGCCACCCGCCCGGCTCGACGGCCCCGACCCGCCCGTCCCGCACGGTCTCGAGCCAGTGCGCGAGCAGGACGTCCGCGAACGGGTTCCAGACGGTGAGCGCCTCGTTCATCGCCGCGACCCTGGCGTTCGGCCGCCGCGACGCCAGACCGCCCCGGACCTGCCCGACGCTGGTGCGGCACACCAGGGAAGGGTCCTCCTGGGCCGCGCCGGGGCGGGGCCGGAACCGCAGCCGGTCGCTGAACGGGCCGATCGCCTCCAGGACGTCCAGCGCCCGCGCCGGGTCGCCGGCGCGCAGCAGCCACGCCATCACCGGCAGCGCGGTCTCCTCGGGCAGCGCGGCGTCGTACCGGCCGCTGTCGAGCAGCCCGGACAGCTCCGCCATCCCCGCGTCCGTCAGGGAGTACAGGAACAGGGCCCGCCGTGTGGGGGCCACCCCGGCCCGCTCGGCCGCCGCCTCCTCGTGCTCCAGCAGCGGTCCGCCGGCGGCGGCCGTCCCGGTGGCGAAGCCGCCCCGGACGACCTCGGGCGTGACCCATGCGGGCAGTCCCTCGACGGGCGTCCGGGACCCGATCCGCAGCGTTCCGTCCACCATGCCGGCGGCGACCTCGGCCCACCGCCGCAGCCGCTCTTCGGCCCGCCGTCGCGCGGGGGCGTCCTCGTGCGCGAGCGCGGTCACGAACGCCTTTGCCATCTGCCCTTCGGCGTAGGCGGGGTTCGCCTGCGTCTTGTCGTCCATAGCCAGCGTGGCGGGTTCCGCCCCCGCGCCCTCCGGGTAGGAAGCCCGGTGCTCTCCTGCTGAGCTACACGCTGTCGCCGCCCAACCTAGGTACCGCGCCGTCCCGCCCGCAACGGGTTAACCGGCCGCCTGGTAGACATGGCGCGGTGACCGACATGTTGCCGCTTGCCGGGATGCGGGTTATCGAGCTGTCCAGTTTCGTCGCCGCGCCGCTCGGGGGGATGACCCTCGCGCAGCTCGGCGCGGACGTGATCCGCGTCGACCAGGAGGGCGGCGGGCCCGATATCGACCGGTGGCCGCTCGCTCCCTCCGGCAAGAGCCTCTACTGGGCGGGGCTCAACAAGGGGAAGCGGTCCGTCGAGGTCGATCTGCGCTCCGCCGAGGGACGGACCGCCGTGGCGCGCCTCATCGAGGACGCGGGGATCGTCCTGACGAACGCCCCGCCCCGGCCCGGCCTCACCTACGAGGAACTCAGGCGGAAGCGGCCCGATCTCATCCATGTGCAGCTCGTCGGGATGCGGGAAGGCGGCAACGCCGTCGACTACACCGTGAACGCCGCCACCGGCTTCCCGTCCCTGACCGGTCAGGAGGGTGCGGACGTCCCGTCCAACCACGTCCTGCCGGCCTGGGACATCGCCTGCGGGCTCTACCTCACGGTCGGTCTTCTGGCCGCCGAACGGCACCGACTCCGCACAGGGGAGGGACGCGGCGTCCAGGTGGCCCTGAGCGACGTCGCCCTGGCCACGGCAGGAAACCTGGGCTATCTGGCCGAGGCCCAGCTGGGCGGGCGGCGGCCTCGCCTCGGCAACTACCTGTTCGGGGATTTCGGGCGCGACTTCGCCACCGGGGACGGGCGCGTCATGGTCGTCGTCCTCACTGCTCGCCACTGGCACGACCTCCTCCAGGTCACCGGAATGGGAGAGGTGGCAGAGGCCCTTGAACGAGCCCTCGACGCCGACTTCCGCACCGCCGGGGACCGCTACCACCACCGCGAGGCCCTCGCCGGGATCCTCACGCCCTGGTTCGCCGGGCGAACCTGCGCGGAGGTGGAGGAGAGGCTGAAGGGGACGTCGGTGCTGCACTCCCGGTACCGTGACTTCGCCGACATCGTCACCGACCTGCACACGCGCCCGCTGATGGCGGAGCTCGACCAGCCGGGCATCGGCCCCCATCTGGCGCCCGGTTCGCCGCTCGTCTTCGACGGCGTTCCCATCGCCCCGGTCGCGGCGCCCGCGCTCGGCGGGCACACCGGCGAGATCCTTGGCACCCCCTAATTTCACTAGTCACATTGTGTAAAATAGGGGGATGGGTAAGCGGGAACACGTCGACGCCGAGCCGGAGCCGCCGCTCGGCGACAGCCGCGCGGCCGTCCTCGAGGCGCTGCGGGCGCACGGCCCCTTCGGGGTCAGGGAGGCGGCCGAGCGCACCGGCCTGCACCCCAACACCGCCCGCTTCCACCTGGACGGCCTCGCCGAGGCGGGCCTCGTCCAGAAGGAGAAGGGCGGGAGCGGCGGCCCCGGCCGTCCGCGCACGCTGTACCGCGCGGTGGAGACCGGCGAGGGCGTGCGCAGCTACCGGCTGCTCGCCCGCATGCTGACCAGCCTGGTCGCCGGGACGATGCCGGACCCGTCCGGCGCCGCGGTCGAGGCGGGCCGGGCCTGGGGGTCGTATCTCGCCGAGCGCTCCGCCCCGTACGAGAGGATCGAGCCGGACGAGGCGCTGGAGCGGCTGTCGGGATTCCTGTCCGGCATCGGCTTCGAGTCGCGTCCCGATCTGGCGCGGAATCTGATCCGTCTCGTGCACTGCCCGTTCCGGGAGATCGCCGAGGAGCACCGCGAGGTCGTCTGCCCGCTCCACCTCGGCCTCATCCAGGGCGCGCTCGCCGAGATGGGCGCGCCGCTGTCGGCCGACCGGCTGGAGCCGTTCGTCGAGCCCCACCTCTGCCTGGCCAGGCTGAGCCGGCCCGGCGACGCCTGACGTCCGCCCGGGGGTCGGAGCGCAGGACGCGGCAACGGCGCCTGACGGTGCGGGCCGCCAGGCGCCGTTGCGCCATCGGGTCAGGGGCGCCCGATGCGGACCCGCCACACCTCCGGGCCCTCCTCCAGGTAGTCCCAGGTGAACCCGCCCGCGTGCTCCGCCGCGAACTGGTAGCGCAGCGGCTTGGGATCGTGGTCGTTGACGAGGGTGAACGCGCTGCCCGCCGTGAGCGCCTCGAACGCCGCGAAGATCTGCTGGTGGCGCTGCGCCGGGACGAGCGTCCTGACGTCGAGCACACCGCCGTCGACCTCGGCCTTCGCGTTCGGGTCGCCCGGGTCGTCGTGGCCGCCGCAGGTGCAGTGGTGGTCGGAGGCGGCGGCGGGCTCGCCGAGGATGTCGTGCATGCCGTCGAGCAGCGTCGCGATGTCCACGCCGGCGTTGACGAGCGCGGGCAGCAGGGCCTCGTTCTCCTTCTCCAGGTGCGCCTGGAAGAGCGCGTTGACCGCGGCGGCCGCGCCGACGATCTCGCCGGGAGTGCGCGCGTCTCGCAGGGCCGCGATGGCGTTCCGCAGGACGACGTGCTCGGCCGTCATCGCCTGGACGAGCAGGGCCGCCTCCGGCAGGTCGAGCGCCGCCCGGTAGAGGGTCTCCTCCTCGGCGGCCGCGTGCGGGACGATCTCCTCCGCGCAGAAGGCGACGAGCAGGTCGCGGCGGTCGGTCGGGGAGTGGAGCTGGTCGACGGCGCGTGCGATCGTGACGGCGTGGTCGGCCATCGTCCGGCCGAGCCGCTCGTGGTGGTTCCGGATCGCCTGCACCGTGTCGGTGGCGGTGGCTGTCGTCATGCCGAGCTCCTAGTATTTACGAACTGTCTTGTAATTATACTGCCAGACATGAGCAAATCCGAGCGCCGAAGGTCCCGGGTCGCCGTACACCGCCTTCCGCTGTTCGCCGGAGCGGCCCTCTCCCTGGTCGCGGGCCTGTGGGGCGGCCTCGGCCTGCTGGGCCTCGGCGTCCCCGCGCCCCGCACCTCGTTCGCGCAGCAGCACGGCGTGCTCATGGCGCTCGGCTTCCTCGGCACCCTCATCGCCCTGGAACGCGCCGTCGCGCTCGGCCGCCCCTGGGCCTACGCGGCGCCCGGAGCGTCCGCCGCCGGGGCGATCGTCACCGCCGCCGGTTTCGGCCTGCCCGGCCGCGTCCTGCTCACCGCCGCCGGCGCCTGGCTGGTCGCGGTCTACGTGGCCGTCTTCGGCCGCCGCACCGGACGCGACCTGACCGTCCAGGCGGCCGGCGCCGTCGCCTGGTACATCGCCGGGATGCTGTGGATCGCGGGCCGCCCCGTCGCCGACCTCGTCCCGTGGCTCGCGGCGTTCCTCGTCCTGACGATCGCCGGGGAGCGCCTCGAGCTCGCCCGCGTCGCGTTCCTGGGTCGCCGCGCGTCCGACGGCCTGCTCGCCGCCGCCGCACTGATCGGCGCGGGCGCCGCCGCGTCCGTCGCGTGGCCCGGCCCCGGCTGGCGCCTCACCGGCCTGGGCATGCTGGCCCTCGCCCTCTGGCTCGGCTTCCACGACGTGGCGCGCCGCACGATCCGGGGCGCCGGCCTGCCCCGCTTCGCCGCCGCCTGCCTGCTCGCCGGCTACGCCTGGCTCGCGTTCGCCGGGACGGCCTGGCTGATCGCCGGGCGCCCCGGCGGCGGCGGCGTCCGGGACGCCGCCCTGCACGCCCTGTTCCTCGGCTTCGTGATCTCGATGGTGTTCGGGCACGCGCCGGTGATCCTCCCGGCGGTGCTGCGGGTGCGGCTCCCGTACCACCCGATCCTGTACGCGCCGCTCGCGCTCCTGCACGCGTCGCTGATGCTGCGCGTCGCGGGCGACCTCGGCGACCTGCCGGACGCCCGGACGATCGGCGGCGTCCTCGGCGAGGTGTCGCTCGTCCTCTTCGCGGCCTGCGCGGTGACGGCGGCCCGCCTGAAGAAAGAAGAAGGGCGAGGAAAGCGAGAGCGCTAATCTTTTGCAGAGATGGCAGAAGGAAGCTCTCTCATGGCCTCGCCAATGGCCACTGTAGCAGTCAGGCGGGGATCAGTTCACGCAGATTCTCCGGCGTGAACACCTGCGACTCCGGGTGCAGCCCCTCGGGCCGCTGGAGCCCGATGAACGCGACCGGATGTTCGGGGACCGACTCGCCGTCCCACGCCGTCGCGTCCTCGGCGTCCATCAGATCGACCAGATGGCCGACCGTGAGGAAGCGCCGCTCGACGATGCCGCGGACGAGAGCCGCGGTCGACAGCCTGTTCTTCTCGACCTGGTTGAACCGCGGATCGCCCAGCAGGTTGAGATGCAGCCAGACGGCGCCCCACCGGCCGCCGTCCCGGACGAAGACGAGCGGGAGCGCCACGCGGCCGGGACCGCGCAGATCCGACTTCATCCGGACGGTGCGGGGCTCGAAAGGCCGTCCCGCCCGCTCGGCATCCCGCATCATGAAACCGAAGAACGACTCCGCGACATCGTCGAAGCCCTCCCCGTCGAAGACGTTCACCTGCGGGACGATGAAGCGCTCACCGATCTCGCCGAGCGACAGATTGATGAATTCCGAAGCGCCCTCCGGAGCCTGGGTGATGTCCCCCGAATGCTCGCCGCCCGCCACCTTCAGCGACGTGTACGAAAGCCATCGGGTGGCGTGGTAGCGCTCATCGAGCAGTAGTGCGGAAAGGTCGAAGTCGGTCTCGGTGCTCCGCTCCCGCCAGTAGATGAAGAACCGCAGGAGTTCACCGTCGACGGGCGTCCGCGACCCGCGCGGGAGCACCCCGAGGCCGTCCCCGGCGGCCTTGCCGCTGAGCGGCAGCGCGACGTCCAGCACATCCGGGTCGATGAGCAGGCGGCCCATCGGGGGGAGCCGGCGCCGCACCTCCGCGTCGATGAGCGACGCGAGCCGCCCGATCACCTCGGGCTCCAGCGGTGCCCGCGTGTCGGGGCCGCACCAGCCGCGCCCGAGGCGGTTGGCGAAAACGCGCTGCGCCGCGCCCGACTCCCGGTTGAGCAGATGCTCGCGCACCGACAGCAGGACCCGACCGGAAACGGCGCCGGCCACGTCCTGCGCGGCGTCCAGAACGGCGTCCGGTGCGCCCGGCCGCGCGCGCAGCAGCCGGTCGAGGGAGCGGAACAGCACGCCCGGCGCGTTCTTCCCGAACGCCGCCGCGGCCGCGATGTCCCCAGCCGCGGCCAGCGCCTCGAACCGTCCGGCGAAGGACGGCACGGACATGTCCCCGCGCGCGACCGCGAACACCTGGGCGGCATGCGGCCGGCGCGGGTACTCGTGCGGATGCAGCCGCTCCCCGAGCCGCTTCCATTCCTCGCGCCGCGCCCGGACATCGGCGAGCTTGCCGGGGTTGTCGCGGACGACGCCGTCCAGCGCCGCCAGCAGCGCCCGCCGCACGGGACGCTTCAGCGAGACGAACCGCGTCCGTTCCGCAAGGGTCACGTCGCCATCGGAAAGCGCGCATGCGAGCCGCAGCACATCGGTGACGGTGTCCACGAGCAAAGGCGCGCCGGCGTCGAGCCGCGCCCGGTTGACGACGGCCAGATTCTCCCGGACGGGGACCTTCCCGGGCTGCGGCCCGTCCGCATACTCCCCAGCGAGTGCTTTCAGCGCCTCCGATTCGTCACCGCTCAGCGGAGTGACACTTCCCGCGAGCCGGAGATAGAGCTCCGCGCCCTCCTCGGCCGCCGTCCGCCCGAGATGCAGAACGGTCACGCGGTCGCCGATCCCCGCGAGCAGTTCGTCGTGCGCCGCCAGCATCTCCTCGTACGTGTGCTGGTAACGCCCGTACCGGGGCAGCGCGAGCAGATTGATCCGGTACCGCGACAGGATCTCCTCCGCCGCGTCACCGACCACGTCACGCAGGCAGTCCGCCCAGAACTCGAACGTCCCCGGTACGTTCGCCGGGAAGTCCTTGAAGTACGCGTTGTGCCGCACGTGGTCCCCGGCCATTTCGCGGACGACCGGCAGCACCCGCCCCGCCAGGTCCAGGACGGCGGACTCGTCGAGTCCGCCCAGGTGCTCCAGCAGCTCCCGCGACAGCTTGAACCCGGCCGCCATCAGCGCCGCGTCGAAGCGCCGCGCCGCGCCGGACCCGTCTCCGGACGTCCCCTCGGGACGCGGGATACGGAACGTCTGCCGGAGGACCAGCTGGTCAATCCACATGCTCACCCGACGAATGCTGTCAGAACACCCGAACGCCCGCACGCCGGTTTCCGGTCCGAAACCGTGGAGGGAAATAGCGCACGTTCGCCGCATCCGGCGGGGACGAGATGGCCTGAACCGGCCACGCCGCTATTCCGAAATAACCCGTGGCACGTGATCACCAGCGCTTATGACCGTACGTGACCGCCCTTGTGCGTGCCCCTCTTATACGAAGCACATGGCGGGCTCGTTAACCTCCCACGCCATCCATCCGAACATCCAGCGGTGCCATATCGGAGCGGGGGAGCGAGTGGCGACTCGCGGAATGGCCGGTGCGGCAACGCGCGCCGATGAGCGACCGGTCACGGAATCTCCACGCCCGCGACGGCTCCGGCTCCTCCGCGAGCACCGGCCCCTCGCCCTGGCGATCGCGGCGGCGGCGGCACTTCGCGTCGTGACGATGCTCGGCTACCGTCCGGCGAAGCTCTATTGGGTCGATTCCTTCACCTATATCGACGTGGCTCTGCGGATGCGTCCGTCCGGGGGCTACCAGCCGGGCGGATTCCAGCCCAGCGGCTATCCCGCCCTCCTCTGGCTGCTGCGGCCCTTCCACAGCGTCGCGCTGGTCGTCGGCCTCCAGCACCTGATGGGCCTCGCGATCGGCGTCATGATCTACGCGGTCCTCCGCCGCCGGACGGCCCTGCCGAGCGGGTACGCGGTCCTCGCGGCGGTCCCCGGCCTGTTCGACGCCCGTTTCCTGCGGCTCGAGCACGCGGTCCTCTCGGACACCCTTTTCCTCTTCCTCGTGGTAAGCGCGCTGACCGTTCTGCTCTGGTCGCCGGCGCCTTCTCCGAGAGCCGCCGCGGCGGCGGGTTCGCTGCTGGCCTGCGCGGCGCTGACGCGCACCATCGCGGTCCCGCTGATCCTGCTCGCGGGCGCCCATCTCGCGCTCGGTCGTTTCGGCCCGAGGCCGGTGCTCGCCCTCGCCACGGCGGGTCTGCTTCCGCTGGCCGCCTATGCCTGCTGGTTCCATTCCGCCCATGGACGCTTCTCATTGGCCTCGGGCGACGGAGTCTCCTTATGGGCCCGCACCATGACGTTCGCCGACTGCCGGAGGATCGAGCCGCCCCCGGACCTTGCTTCGCTATGCCCCACCGGCGTACGGCAGGACGCCGCGTCCGAATACGTGTGGGCCCCCGACTCCGCCATCAACCGCGCCCCCGGCGGCCTCGCCGGGAACAACGACAGGGCCCGCGCCTTCGCCGTCCGCGCCATCACCGCGCAGCCCTTCGACTACCTCGGCGACGTCGCGCACGACACCGCGCTCGCCTTCACCTGGACGCCCGTCCCGCACCCTGGGCGCGTCAGGCCCGCCTTCGGCTTCGCGCGCGAACGCTCAGAACTCCCCGATCAACCGGCGATCGCCGAAGCCCGCACCAGGTACGCCGGCGACATACGGGGGCAGCACTCGGTCGATCCCTACGCGGGATTCCTGGCCGCCTACCAGTACCCGGCCTACCTGCGCGGCCCCCTGCTGCTCGCGATCCTCGTCGTCGGCGGCGTCGGCGGCGTCGGCGGCGTCGGCGCGCTCGGAAGGCGCCGCGCGGCGTCGCTGCCATGGGCGGGAGCCGTCACGCTCCTCGTGGCCCCGGTGGCGGTGCTCGACTTCGACCACCGCTACCTGCTGCCGGTCATTCCCATCGCCTGCCTGGCAGCGGGCCTCGCGGCCGGCGACCTGCGGGAGAAGCGAGCCGCGCGCCGCCGGGAGCCGCCACCGCACCCGTGAACCGCCCATCACAGGGCGATGTCGTACCCGCCGGTGCTCAACTCGGCCGAGGCGCCGCCGGGCCCGAACCGGTGCTCCAGGGCCGCGTGCAGCAACGCGACCACGACCCGGACCTCGCGCGGGAGTTCGCCGGACGCCCGCAGGCCCGCCACGACGCGGAGATGACGGGGCTCGAGCCGGTCGCCCGGCCGCTCCGCGATGTGCGGCAGCTCGCCGGCCCGCAGGTCGTACAGGTCGGCGCGCTCCCCGTCGCGGACGATCGCGAGGAAGGCCCCGTCCGGCGAGACCGCCACGGCGGTAGGCCGGCCGTCGCCGGGGAGCGCACCGAGGGAGCGAAGCGCCGAGGTCTCGAAGAAGTGCAGGTCACCGTCCTCCTCCACGGCGAGGAGCCGGTCGGGGTTCGGGGCCGCCGCGATCCCTGAGAGCCACGGGAGCCAGACGCTCTGCGCCTCTTCGAGGGAGCGGCCCCGCGCGTCCAGCGTCCTGATGCTCCCCTCCCGGGCGGCGCACGCCAGCCTGTCCCCGGAGATGAACACGGCACCGAACGCCGCCGACTCGGTGGCCGCGAGGGGCCGCCGCCTCGCCGGGTCGGCCAGGACGGTCCGCCGCCCGAGAAGCGCGACCCGTCCCGACTCCGGGTGCGCGGCGATCGCTCTCGGCCAGTCACCGCGCCGAAGCCCCAGCGACGACACCCCTCGGGTGCGCACCGGCCCGCCGCCCGCGTCGCCCACGACGAGGTGTCCTGACCGGGTCCCGGCCGCGAACGCGCCGCCGTCGCCCGTCCTGGCGAGCGCCGTGACGGATCCGCGTGCGAGGTGCAGGGGCGCGGTCTCCCCTCCGGCGCACCTCATGACGCGGCAGGCGCGGTCGGCATCCCTGGCCCGTTCACCCGCCACCAGCGTCCCGTTCCCGACGTGCAGGACACATCCCACGGACGCCTGGAACCCGCGGTACCGCTCGACGAGCCGCGCCGCGCCGAGGTCGACGACGCCGACGGTCCGCCTGCCGTTCGCGACGGCGAGAAGCGGCGCGTCCGGGGCGAACGACAGACCGTTGACGCGCTCCCCGAACCGGATCGCCGCCCGCCATCGCGCGAGCGGCCACCCCTGCGCCATCCGGGCGAGGGCGGCCTCGACCTGGGACGGATCCGTCTCCAGGTACATCTCGAAGAGCCGGCGATCCTCGTCCGGCGGGAGCCACCCGTCGAAGGACCGGATCAGGTCCACCCCGACCCTGAGCGGTAGATCCCGGACGAGTCCCCAGAGAGCGGTCCAATCCTCTCGCTCCGCCAGGTGTGCCGCGAGATGCCGCGCCTCATCGGCGGAGAGCTCCCGTCGCCCGTTCCCGGTGAGGACCCGGACGGGGTCGTGCCCTCCGGCGGCCGCCATGGCATCGCGGATGGCCTCCCGGACGTCCGGCGCCGCGGCGGCGTAACCGGCGGCGAGGAGCCGGCCGTCGGGATCGATGTCTCCCAACTCGCGCGTCTGCCCGGTCACCAGGAAGAACACCGCCCGCTCCACCCTGTCGCCGGGCATGAGCCGGTGCCGGACGCAGAACCAGGCGAGCCGCCGATCCCGCAGCGCCGCCCGGCAAAGCACCTCGACGAGTTCCCGCGTCCGGACGAGCAGGAACCTCTCGCTCGCGATCTCCGCGAGCGGATGGTCGCCGAGCGCGATCGCCTCGATCAGCGACGTCCGGTAGCGCGGCTCGCGCAGGACGAACGGGTTCGGCCCGATCGCGATGACGGCGGTCGGGACCTCGAACTCGGGCCATGCCGGAAGCCCCCACTCCACGAGCGCTCGCCACAATTCGTCCGATGGCGCCGCCCTCCACTCCTCCCACAGTTCGCGAAGCACCGCGCGCTCGGGGGGCTCGGGGTTCCGCAGCAGCAGGGACCGCCCGCGCCCGTCTCTCCAGAGCGCGTTGAGCGCCGCACCGCGCGCCGTCCGGTGGAAGTCCTCCGCGGACGCCCGCACCACCGGGTCGGAATCATCGAGGAGCGCCGCCAGGTGACCCGCGTCGTACCCGATCTCCAGATCATCGAGCCGCCCGAGAAGCGCGGCGCACTGGATGAGGGCGGGCCAGTCCTTCGCGAACGCCTCCGTCTCGAGGACGACCTGCCGGAACACCGGATCGCGGGAGGCCACCCACCATCCGGCGACGGCCTCCTTGGCGGCGTCGCGACACCGGTGCCCGCTCCTCCCGGCGATCTCCACGACCGACCGGACCGCGACCGGATCGCCCTCATCGGCCGCCCGGAACAGCCGCCGCTCGGCCCGGCGCGCCCGCACTCCACCGGCGGCCGATCGCTCGACCCACCGCCGCGCGCGCCCCTCGTCGATCAAGCCGCGTCCCTCCGTGCCGCCACCGCGAAGACCCTCGCACCCTCCCGGGAGATGCCGAGAACATAACAAGACGGAAGCCCGTCCATTTCGCCGATGAGTTTCTTTGCGGCCCCTGGTCCAATGGATCATGAGCGAACACACCGATGCCCTGGCGACCGCGCTGAGGCAGGCGTCCGACGTCATCTCCCGCGTCCGTCCCGAGCAGGCCGCGCTTCCCACACCCTGCGGATCCTGGAAAGTCCGTGCCCTGGTCAACCACGTGGTCGACGAGGTCGGCCAGTTCGCCGCCGTCACAGACGGAGGCGAGCGCGACCACCGGGGCTCCGACCTGCTCGGCGACGACTGGACGGCGGCGTTCGACGCGTCCGCGGAAGCCCTCCTGGAGGCATGGAGTCGCCCGGACGCCCTGAATCGCACCCACCGCCTACCGTTCGGCGAGGTACCGGCCGCATGGGCGATCGAGCAGCACCTCACCGAGATAGCGATCCACACCTGGGACATTGCGAAGGCGACCGGCCAGCCCACCGAACTCGACCCTGCGGTGGGGGCGGTCGCGATGCGCTGGGCGCAGGAGAACCTGCTGCCCCAGTACCGCGGCGACGAGGCGTCCGGCGCGCACATCGGCTCGGAGATCCCGGTCCCGCCCGACGCTCCGCTCTACGACCGCCTGGCCGCCTTCGGAGGCCGCAACCCCCGCTGACCACGACCGCGGGGAAGGGGCCCCCAGAGGTCGGCTCAGCAGTCGAGCCTCGCCCAGATCCATTTGCCGCCGCCGGGGTCGCGCGTGAGGCCGCACCGCGCAGCGAGGGTCTGGACGATGCAGAGTCCCCAGCCGCCGTTGGCGTCATAGTTCTCCTCCGAGCATTCGAGGTCGTCGAGGGAGAGCTCGAACGCGGGCTTCGGTGCCGGGACGGCGGGCGACGAGTCCCAGACGGCGATGAGCGCACCACTGGATTCGCGGCTGAGCCGAAACCGGATCTCCTCGTTCGGCGTTTGCCGCGTCGCGTTCGTGACGAGCTCCGAAATGATGAGAAGCGCGTCGTCGATAAGGTGGAAATAGTCCCATTTGCGGAGTCGTGCGTCCGCGAGCGTGCGCGCCAACCCCACCGCTGCCGGCGTCCCCAGGATGGGAATGATCAAATCCCCGCTCCGTGCCATCGCCATCGTCCCGTCCTTGACTCGAGTCTCCGTTCCGATGCCAAGGATCACTTCGGCGCTCTACGCTTCTCCTGTTAATGAAACAAGACGAAACAGGAGTGCCGATGCCCACCGTCCGGGACCCCCTCGACCCCAAGATCTCCATGTGGCACTTTCTGGCCTTCTACCTGCGCTTTCTTCGCGAGAAGGCGGGGCTCTCGCTCACTCAGTGCGGGGCTGTCATCGGTGTTGCCCGATCGACTGTTTCGAATATTGAGGCGGGCAGAATAAGGCCGCATGAAGACCAACTTGAGAAGTTGGACGCAAAATACGGAACGGGGTCGCTATTGCGACTGTTGCTCTGGTTTGCCCGAATGGCGCATGAGCCTGACTGGGGTCGGCAGCTCGTGAAGTATGAGGAGCAGGCGAACACGATCAGGAGCTACCACGGTCAGGCGATTCCGAGGCAGCTTCAAATCGAGGATTATGTGCGCGCCTTGGTGGACGTCGGTACGGAGGAAGGTGCCGACGAGATCGTGGCAAGGCGCCTCGCTCGTCAGAAAGCGCTCAACGATCGGGAGAAGCAGCCCTTCTACTGGCTGATCATGGACGAGGCCGTGCTCGCATCCTGCGTGGGCGGGCCAGAGGTGATGAAGGCCCAGTTGCTGCACCTGCGCCGAGCGATGGATCTACCCAACATCATCATCCGGTTCGTCCCACCGTCTGCGGGTGCCCATCCTGGTGTCGACGGGCCATTCCAGGTGATCAGCCTGGCGACGCGAGACGTTGCGTATGCGGGTGCCCAGAACGGCGGTCGGCTCATCGAACAGCCCCTGGAAGTGAGGGACATGTGGACTAAGTTTGATCGCATAGGCGCGAAGGCGCTCCCAGAGGACGACTCGCGCGCCCTCGTTGAGAAGTACTTGGAGCAGTACAGATGAACCTGCAGTGGCGAAAGAGTACTCACAGTGGCGGTGTTAGTGACGAGCACTGCGTTGAGATCGGACGCCTTTCGCTCGTGGCCGGTGGGGTCGCTGTGCGGGATTCGAAGGATCCGGACGGCGGGCACCTCACCCTGACCGTCTCCCAGTTCGGTGCCCTGCTGGACGAGATCAAGCGCACTACCTGTAACGCCTGATCAGTCGTTCCGCGAAGTCGGGTCTGAGCGCCGGGCGATGCCGGTCGTGGAACCGGGAGGGCAACGCGCCGCTGTCCACAGGTTGTCGAGCGTCTGTTGATCGCGGACCTTCTTGGGTGCTCGCAGATTGACGACCTCGAAGCAAGATCGACAGGCTACTCCCCATGACGAACACTGCCTGGCTGAATCTCAACGACGAGCCTGTCGCCGGGCAAGAGATCCTGCGCAGTGACCGCACGTTCCAGCTGTGGGCTTACTCGCCGTCGCACAGCCGACTGCTCCTGCGCAGTCGGGCGCACCCCCCGCGTCACCCGGACGGACGCGGTCGCGCGCACCAGACGACGTTCGAGGTGCTGTTCGCGCCGGTCTCGCAAGTGAGGATCAGCGCCTCTTTCGACGGTCTGATCCTCCGATACGCGACCGTCGAGGAAGCCGCCACCATCCTGTCCGAGACGCCGGACTCCGGTTCCTACGGCGACCAGCAAGTTCTCGTCCTGGAATCCCAAGGTGCGACCGGCCACATCATCACCGGTGCGGTCGGCTGGCACGACGACATCCTCAGCCCCACCAGGCTGAGTTTCTTCGCCAGCATCGATCCCGACCAGCCTGGGTGGCCCAGGCACGCGCTGGGGCCCGGCTACGACGCCGGTCTTGATATGGCGTCCGCCCAGGAGTTGATCGAAGCGCTCACGACGGCTGAGACGGGCGCCCCGATCCGAAGCAAATACCGGACCGTCCATGTCGTGATGACCCGCATCGCGTACGAACGCAGAGACCGCGAGCCGATCGTCGGAGTCCGTCCTGCGGGCGCCTTTCTCACCCAGATCGATGCCGAAGACTTCGAAGCACGACTCCAGCCACTGGTCGCCGAGTCCTGGATCGAAGAAGTCGCGATCGCGGTGTGAAGCGTGGGAGACGAGCGCACGTCCATGCCACCGACATTTCTGGGGCCGGTTCGCGCATGCTCACCGCCCGTGAAGCACAGCCTCCCGCCCCTACATTGCGCTGCGCTACCGCTTCATGACTATTCGTTGACCTTCGTTGGGCGCCACGGCGCTCGCCTGGTTGCGCTCCGGGGCGGCTGTTTCCGCTCAGCAGGATCGGTGCGGTCCGGGGGGCGGGGATGGGGCAGGGTCGGGGCGTCGGGTTCCCCTCAGCGGGAGGTGTGGCATGGCCGGCTGGAGCCATCGGTACGCGGCCGTCAACGGGCTGGACGTCCACTACGTGGAGCAGGGGACGGGGCCGCTCGTGGTCCTGCTGCACGGGTTCCCGCACACCTGGTTCAGCTGGCGGCACCAGATCGGGCCCATCGCGGACGCCGGGTTCCGGGTCGTCGCGCCCGACATGCGCGGCATGGGGGAGACCGGCGGGCCGCGGGACCACCGCGAGTACGGCCCGGACCGGATCGTGGGCGATCTGATCGGCCTACTGGATCACCTCGGGGAGGACCGGGCGGTCTTCAGCGGGCTCGACTTCGGGCTGTTCGCGGCCTACGACCTCGCCTACCACCGTCCCGAGCGCATCGCCGCGATCATCGGGCTGGAGAATCCCTTCTTCACGCCCAGCGAGGAATCGCCGCTGACGCTCGCGGCGCGGCAGGCGAAGCGGCACTTCAACCACATTCATTACTTCACGGCCTCGGACGACGCCGATCGCGACCTCGCAGCGGCGCCCAGGGAGTTTTTGCGCAAGCTGTTCTACGCGCTCTCCAGCGACTACCACTACCTCGATGTGTGGCGGAAGCCTCCCGGGACGACCTACATCGACGCGCTGCCGGAGACGCCGCCGTTGCCGTGGGCGTGGCTCACCGAGACGGAGCTCGAGTTCTACGTCGCCGGTTACAGCCGCAGCGGGTTCACCGGCGGGCTCAACTGGTATCGGGCCATGGATCTGTCCTGGGAGTACCGCAAGTCGTACGAAGGCAAGAATCCCGTGCCGTACTTCTTTCTGGGCAGCGAACAGGACGTTGACCTCGAGGCGTGGCACGGCGCCGATCCGCTCGGCAGGCTGGGCGAGCACCACGAGGACGTGCGGGCCGTTCGGATGATCAAGAACGCCGGTCACATGATGCAGATGGAGAAGGCCGCCGAGGCGACGGCGGCGATGCTGGAATTTTTGGCCGCCACCAAGTAAGGGAGACGCAGATGGGCCTCGCCGAAGACCGGGTCGTGGTGGTCACGGGCGCCAGCCGTGGTGCCGGGAAGGGCATCGCGTTGGCCCTGGGCGCTACCGGAGCGACGGTCTACGTGACCGGGCGCACCCGGTCCGAGGGCGAGTCGGCGCTTCCGGGCACGGTGTTCGCGACGGCCCGGGAGATCGACGAGCGAGGCGGCACCGGGATCCCGGTGGTCTGCGACCATTCCGACGACTCGCAGGTCGAAGCCCTGTTCAAGCAGGTCGAGCGCGAGAGCGGGGCACTCGACGTCCTCGTGAACAACGCCTTCACGATCCCGGACGGCCTGGCCCGCAAAGGCCCGTTCTGGGAAAAGCCGCTCGCACTTCAGGACATGTTCGACGTGGGGATGCGCTCCGCGTATGTCGCCGGCTACTTCGCGGCTCCGCTGCTGGTGAAGAACGGGGGCGGCCTCGTGGTCAACACGTCCTCCTTCGGTGGACGCTGCTACATGCACGGCCCGGCCTACGGTGCCGGCAAGGCGGCCGTCGACAAGATGGCCCACGACATGGCTGTGGACTTCAAGCCCCACAATGTGGCCGTCATCTCCCTGTGGATGGGCCTGCTGAAAACCGAGCGGACCCAGGCGATGTTCAAGGGCGTCCCGGACCAGTACAAGGCGTTCGCCGCCGCCGCGGAATCACCGGAGTTCAGCGGCCGGGTCATCGACGCCCTCGCCCGCGATCCGCGGTTGATGAGCCGCAGCGGGCAGGTGCTCATCGGTGCGGAGATCGGCGCGGAACTCGGCGTCACCGATGTCGACGGCACTCGCCCGCGTTCGCATCGCGACACGCTCGGCGACCCGCCCACGTACAACCCGGCCGTCGTCCGGTAGTCGGCGGCACCGGTTCGGCGCGCCCTTGAACTCCGGCCTCCGGCATTCGCGTATCTCCTCCCGAACCAATGGGATCGCGGAGTTGGGAGAGGTCCATGAGGCGCCGACACACCACGAAGATGATCAAAGCCGCGCTGGTGGCCGCCGGTTCCGGCGGGCTCGTGGCCGGGGCGGTGTACGTGGTGCAGGCCGACGCACCGGATGGGTCCGGGGGCGGGCGGACGGCCGCGCTGGCGGGCAGCGGGGCGGGCGGTGTGGGACGCCCGGACGCCGCCGCGCTCGCGGCACGGGTCGCCGACCGGCTCGGCGCCCGCACCACGGGCGCCTACGTCGACGGCGCCGGACGTCCGGTCGTCACGGTCACCAACGCCGCGGACGCGGCGACGGTGCGGGCGGCGGGCGCCGTCCCGAAGACGGCGCGGCGCAGCCCGGCGGCGCTGAACCGGGCCACCGCGACCCTGCGCCGGTCGGCGGCCGGCGTCCCGGGCACCGGCTGGGCGGTCGACCCCGCCACCTCGCAGGTCGTGATGTGGACGGACGACTCGGTCACCGGCGCGCGGATGGCGGCCGTCCGCGGCGCGGCGCGGCGGCTCGGCACGACCGTGCGGATGGTGCGGATCCCCGGGCGGCTCCGCCCGCTGGCGCTCGGCGGCGACGCGATCTTCGGCGGGGGCTCACGCTGCTCGCTGGGCTTCAACGTCAAGCGCGGCGGCCAGGACTTCTTCCTCACCGCCGGGCACTGCGGCAACATCGTCCGGACCTGGACGGCCGACCAGCAGGGCGCGCAGCCCGCCGGCACCACGGTCCGCAGCAGCTTCCCCGGCGACGACTTCGCGCTCGTCCGGTCCGCGCCGGGCGCCGCCGGGGAAGGCGAGGTCAACCTCTACAACGGCCGCACGCAGGACATCACGCGGGCCGGCGACGCCGTGGTCGGCCAGCGGGTCACCCGCAGCGGCAGCACCACCGGCGTCAGCACCGGGCGGGTCACCGCCGTCGGCGCGACCGTCAACTTCCCGGAGGGCACCGTCACCGGCATGATCCAGACGACGGTCTGCGCGGAGCCGGGCGACAGCGGCGGCCCCCTGTTCAGCGGCGGTACGGCCCTCGGCCTCACCTCGGGCGGCTCCGGCGACTGCCGGACGGGCGGCGTCACCTTCTTCCAGCCCGTGACCGAACCCCTCCGCGCCTTCGGCGCCCAGGTCTTCTGATACCGGCTTCTGTCACCCGCGCGTGCGAAGCTGGACGGGTGAGCGTCGAAGAGGAGCGTGCCGGGGTACGGCTGACGAATCTCGACCAGCCGTTGTTCGACGGGGCCGGCGCGACCAAGCGCGACCTGGTCGACTACCTGGACGCCGTCGCCGGGCGGCTGCTGCCGCTGCTGGCGGGGCGTCCGCTGTCGGTGATCCGCGTGCTGCGCGGCCAGAAGCCGTTCATGCAGAAGAACGTCCCGAAGTACACGCCCGAGTGGGTGCCGACGGTGAAGCTGTGGGCGGAGTCGTCGCACCGTGAGGTGTCGTACGCGGTGTGCGGCGACCGCCGGACGCTGCTGTGGTTCGCGAACCAGCGGGCCGTGGAGTACCACCCGCCGCTCATGCGCCTGGACGGCCGCCCGACCCATCTGGTCCTCGACATCGACCCGCCGGAGGGAGCGGGGTTCGAGGCCGCGGTCGCCGCCGCCCACCTGGTCGGGCGCGCCCTGGACGACTCGGGAATGGCGGGCGCCGTCAAGACGAGCGGCGCGAAGGGCGTCCACGTGTTCGTCCCGCTGGCGGGGGAGCCCGATCCGGCGGACGTCGCCGCCGCGACCCGCGCGCTGGCGGTCCGCGCCGAGCGGCTCGACCCCGCGCTGGCCACCACGGCGTTCATCCGCGAGGACCGGGCCGGCAAGGTGTTCCTCGACTCGACGCGGGCCGGGACGGGAACGGTCGCCGCCGCCTACAGCCCCCGGATCCGTCCGGGGACGCCCGTCTCGTTCCCCGTCGCCTGGGACGCCCTCGACGGCGCCCGCCCGTCCGACTTCACGATCGGCACCGTCCCGGCCCTGGTCGGGGACGCCGACCCGTGGGCCGACCTCATGCCCGCCTCGCAAGAACTCCCGAAGGACCTGGTCGAGCAGGGCCACACGCTCCCCGTCGCCCGCGTGCAGGCCATGCACGAGGGCAAACGCCGCGCGCGAGCCCGCCGCGCCGAGTGACCGCCGATCCATCCCACTCACCGGAACCGCCGGAAACCCCGGGAAACGCCGCGCCTAACGTGAACGCGACTCCTCCATGGGCCACGCGACCCGGCTCACGCGGGAACGCGGATGGGGATGGCGGACAAGGAGCGTGACATGAGCGAGCAGGTTCTCGAGGCGGTCCGGGCCCTCCTCCCCGCGATCGCGGAGCGGGCCCATGAGGCCGAGAAGCTCCGGCGGATCCCGCAGGACACCGTCAACGAGCTCGCCGCCGCCGGCCTCTTCCGGCTGCTGCAGCCGAAGCGGCACGGCGGCTTCGAGGCCGACCCGGTGCTGTTCTACCGGACGGTCCGGGAACTGGCCGAGGTGTGCGGCTCGACCGGCTGGGTCGGGTCCGTGCTCGGCGTCCACGCCTGGCAGCTCGCCCTGTTCCCCGACCGGGCGCAGCAGGACGTGTGGGGCGCCGACCAGGACACCCGGATCTCCTCGTCGTACGCCCCGACCGGCACGGTCATCCCCGCCGAGGGCGGCTACCGCCTCACCGGCCGCTGGAGCTTCTCGTCCGGCTGCGACCACGCCGAGTGGGCCTTCCTCGGCGGGCTCGTCCCGGGAGCGGACGGCGCCCCCGCCGACATGCGGACGTTCCTGCTCCCGCGCGCCGACTACCGGATCGACGACGTGTGGCACACGATCGGGCTGCGCGGCACCGGCAGCAACGACATCGTGGTCGAGGACGCCTTCGTCCCCGCGTACCGGTCGCTCCGCTTCGCCGACACCAGCGCGCTCAGCTGCCCGGGTCACGAGGTCAACGCGTCGCCGCTGTACCGCCTGCCGTTCGCGGCGATGTTCACCACGACGATCAGCGTCCCGGTCGTGGGCATCGCGCAGAGCGCCCTGGACGTCTACCTGAGGACGACCCGCGAGCGGATCCGGGTCGCCTACGCCGGGCAGAGGGTCGCGGAGGACCCGCACGCCCAGGTCCGCATCGCGACGGCCGCCAGCGAGATCGACGCGGCGTGGCTGCAGCTCACCCACAACATCTCCGAGCTGCTGCGGGTGGCCGCCGCCGGCGAGCAGCCGTCGCCGCGGCTGCGCCTGCGGACCCGCCGCGACCAGGTCATGGCGTCCCAGCGCGCGATCAAGGCGATCGACCTGCTGGTGGAGAACGCGGGCGGCCGCTCGCTGCGGGAGGGCGACCCCATCCAGCGGGCCTGGCGGGACGCGCACGCCGGACGCGTCCACGCCGCCAACGACCCCGAGCGCGCGCTCGCGCTCTACGGCCAGGGCGCCCTCGGCCTCGAGGTGACCGACGCGATGATGTGAGGTCGCGCGGCCCGGTCACTGGGCGGCGCATCGAACCGGAGGTCGGGGGACGGCCGTACGACTGGGCATGACCGCGCCCCTCTCGTCCTATCCGCGCGCCGCGCCGGACCGGCAAACGGTGCCCGACCTCCGCACCCCGCTCGACGCCCGCGGCGCGAGCGCGGCCTCCGACCTGCGCACCGTCCTCGACTCCCGGGCATCGGGCGGCCCGCGCACCGAGTTCGGCCCACGCGACGGGTTCGCCCCCCGGACCGACGACCCCCGCGCCGGGTTCGGCTCCCGCGCCGCGCACGGCGCGTCAGCGACGGCCGACCCGCGGAGCGCGTGGCCGCCGGCCGGCGGGGAGGCGCGGGAGACGGAGCCGCCGGCGGCGCGCGTCGCGGGGAACCGGCTGCTGATCGTCCTGCTGTTCTGGGGGATGTTCGCGACCAGCGTCGGCCTGTGGGTGTTCGCGACGCCGCCGAGCACCCTGTCGGGCAAGGCCGAGATCGTGACCGGGATCGGCCGTGTCACCGGCATGATCGGCGGGTTCCTGCTGCTCACGCAGGTGCTGATGATGAGCCGGGTGTCGTGGCTGGAGACCTGGATCGGCGGCCACGACCTCATCCGCTGGCACCGCTGGATCGGCGGCTGGCTCCTCGTGTCGGTGCTCGCCCACGCCGGGTACACGACCGTCGGGTACGCGCTGACCTCGCGGTCCTCGGTGGTCGACCAGACCGTGACGCTGTGGACCGACTACGACGACATGGTCGGCGCGTTCACCGCCGCCGGGATCATGGTCGGGGTCGGCGCGCTCGCGATCCGGGGCGTCCGGCGCCGGATGCCGTACGAGCTGTGGCACTGGCTGCACCTGACCACGTACGCGATCCTGATCCTCGGCTACGGCCACCAGTTCTCGGCGGGCGCCGAACTGTCCGAGGAGGGTTTCGCCCGCCTCTACTGGACGGCCCTCTACGCGCTCGTCATCTCCTGCCTCGTCTGGGGCCGCGTCATCGAGCCGCTCTGGTTCAACCTCCGGCACCGCCTCTGCGTGATGGACGTGGTGCCCGAGTCGGACTCGATGGTCTCCATCTACGTCGGGGGACGGAACCTGGACCGGCTGGAGGCGCGCGCCGGGCAGTACTTCCGCTGGCGCTTCCTCGGCGCCCGCGGCTGGTGGCAGTCGCATCCGTTCTCGCTGTCCGCCGCGCCGAACGGCACATGGCTGCGGCTGACCGTCTCGGCCGCCGGGCGCTACACCGCCGGGCTCGGCCTGGTCCGTCCCGGTACCCGGGTGTTCGCTTGCGGGCCGTCCGGGACGTTCACCGCCCAGCACCGGGTCCGCCGCGCCGCGCTGCTGATCGCCGGGGGGAGCGGCATCGCGCCCGTCCGCGCGCTGCTGGAGGAGCTGCCGCGCGGCACCGTCGTCGTCTACCGGGCCGGCGGCCCCGCCGACATCGTGTTCGGCGACGAACTGCGCGGCCTGGCGCAGCGGCGCGGCATCGACGTGCGCTACGTCCTCGGCTCGCGGGACGAGCCGGGCCCGCGCCGGCTGTTCACACCGGAGGGCATGCGGGAGATCGTCCCGGACGTCAAGCAGCGCGACGTCTACCTGTGCGGCCCGCCCGGCATGGTCAGGGCCGCCCTCGCCACCCTGAGCGACCTGCGGGTGCGCCGCCGCCAGATCCACCTGGACCCGTTCGAGTTCTGAACCACGTTCTGACACCACGGAGGAGAACCGATGCGCCGAACCAGCGCCGCCGTGATCGGCACGGTGACGAGCGCGGCCCTGATCTTCGCGGCCAAGCTCGGAGCGGACGCCGTCGAGACGCCGGACACCGGCCAGACCGCGTCCGGCGACCTGGCGCCCGCGGCCGAGGCACCGGCCCCGGCGTCGAAGGCGCCCGCGTCCCGGGCGCCCGGAGGCAAGGCCCCCGCGCGGCGGATCGGCCTGAAGGACGGCGTGTTCAAGGGCGCCGCGTCCGTCAACCAGTACGGCCCCATCCAGGTCACGATCAGGGTCGCGGGCGGGAAGATCACGGCCTTGCGGGCGACGCACGCCACGACCCCCGCCACGACGCGCCAGGTGAACACCCGCGCGATCCCCGTCCTCCGCCAGGAGGCCCTGTCGGCCCAGAGCGCCCAGGTCGACACGGTGTCCGGCGCGACCTTCACCAGCGGCTCGTTCCGGACGTCGCTGCAGTCGGCGCTCGCGGCCGCGCGGCGCTGATGTTCCACGTCGAAGAGGTGATGGGGACGGCGGTCACCATCGACATCGCCGACCCCCTCCCGCACGGCACCCTCACCGGCCTCGTCGAGCGGACCTGCGCGTGGCTCCACGAGGTGGACGAGCGCTTCAGCACCTACAAGCCCGCCAGCGAGGTCAACCGCCTCGACCGCGGCGAGCTCCCTGCCGGAGGGTGCTCGCCCGACATGAAGGAGGTCCTGGACGCCTGCGCCGAACTCCGGCGGGCGACCGGCGGCTATTTCGACGCGTGGGCGACCGGACGCCTCGACCCGTCCGGCTACGTGAAGGGCTGGTCGGTCGAGGTCGCCTCCGCGCGCCTGGCGGCGGCCGGATCGCTGAACCACTGCGTGAACGCGGGCGGCGACGTGCGCACCCGGGGCCGCCCGGAGCCCGGCCGGCCGTGGCGGATCGGCGTCCGCCACCCCTGGGAGCCGGGCGAGCAGGCGTGGGTGCTGTCCGCGACCGACCTGGCCGTCGCCACGTCCGGCACCTACGAACGCGGCGACCACGTGATCGACCCGCACTCCGGGGAGCCCGCGACGACCCTCCGCTCGGTGACCGTCACCGGCCCCGACCTCGCCGTCGCCGACGCCTACGCCACCGCCGCCCAGGCCATGGGCCTCGACGGCCTGCTGTGGCTGGCGCGCCTGGCCGATTCCGGCTACGAGTCCGCCGCCGTGACGGGCGACGGCCACGCCTACCGCTCCGAGGGCTTCCCCACGGTGTAGAACCCTTGAGGGCGCCCGCGCCTGGCCGGTACCTGCCGTTTCTGTTCAGACAGGACGTCCGGGCGGCCGCGTCGTCCTAGGGTGGCGGTCATGGTTCCGACTCGGGAGGTGGGCCCGGTGGCCGCGGACGGTCCGAAGACATCCGGCCTGGAATCGTCCAGGCAGATCGATACGACCGTGTCGCATTCGGCGCGCATCTGGGACTACTGGCTCGGCGGCCGGGAGAACTACCGGGTCGACAGGGAGCTGGGCGACCGGATCGAGGAGCTGCTGCCCGACATCGTCACGCAGGCCCGCGCGGACCGCGCCTTCCTCGGACGCGTCGTCCGGTTCTTCGGCGAACAGGGCATCCGCCAGTTCCTGGACATCGGAACGGGCCTGCCCACGGTCGACAACACGCACGAGGTCGCGCAGCGCGTGGCGCCGGAATCGCGGATCGTCTACGTCGACAACGACCCGCTGGTGCTCGTCCACGCGCGCGCCCTGCTGTCGGGCACGCCGGAAGGCGCCATCGACTACCTCGACGCCGACATGCACGAGCCCGAAGTGATCATCGAGAGGGCGTCCGCCACGCTGGACTTCGACCGGCCGATCGCCATCACCATGCTCGGCGTCCTGTGGCACGTGCTGGACGACGCCGAGGCGCAGCGCATCATCGACCGGCTGATGGACGCGGTGCCGTCCGGGAGCCACCTCGCCGTCGCCCATCCCACGACGGAGGTGACGGGCCAGAAGATGGAGGACGCGATCGCGCAGTGGAACCGCTTCGGCTCCCCGCCCGGCCGGTCCCGCACCCCGGCCCAGCTGGCCGCCCTGTTCCACCGGCTCGAACTGGTCGAGCCGGGTGTCGTGTCCTCCACGCGGTGGCGTCCCGAAGCGCTGCCCTTCGGGGAGCCCGAGGAGATCGACCGCTTCTCGGTCGTCGGCCGTAAGCCCTGACGTGAGCCGCGACGACGCAGCCCGCGACCAGGCCGGGCCGGTCCTGGCCCGCTTCACCCTGGGGCAGCGCATGCGCGGCCACCGGGAGGGCCACGCGCTGGCCGTGGAGGAGGCCGCCGGCGCCCTCCGGATGCCCGCCTCGGACGTCCTGCACCTGGAACGCGGCGGTGCCCCCGTCCGCCTCCGGACGGTCATCGAGCTGTGCGACCTCTACGGCGTCCACGACCACCACGAGCGCATCACCCTGCTGGAACTGGCGCGGAAAGGGAACACCAGCGGCTGGTGGGCGCAGTACACCGCCGCCATTCCGAAGTGGGGCGAGCCCTTCATCGCCTGGGAGCAGTCAGCGCAGGCGATCCGCTCCCTCGAAGTGCAGTTCGTGCACCCCCTGCTGCAGACGCCCGACTACGCGCGCAGCCATATCCGGCTGGGCGGCCGGGCGCTCACCGGTGGCGACGCGGAAAGGCGGCTGAGCATGCGCCTGGAGCTGCGGCTGCGGCGCCAGGACATCCTGCACGGCGCCGATCCGCCGCATCTGTGGGTGATGGCGGACGAGGCGTCCCTGCGCCGCCCGCTGGGAAGCCGCTCCGCGATGTTCCGCCAGCTGGAGCATCTGCGGGAGATGTGCGAGCTGCCGCACGTGACCCTGCAGATCATCCCGTTCAGCCGGGGCGGGCACGCGGGCTGCGGCGGTGCCTTCACGCTGCTCAGCCTGCCCCGCCGCCGGTGGGGCAGCGACGGCGGCCGCGCGGACGTCGTGTACTGCGAGCAGCTGACCACGGCCCACTACATCGACGACGCGGACGACGTGGAGCGGTACCGGCACGTGCACAACCTGCTCGCGGTCCGCGATGCCCAACCGCCGAGCCGGACCCCATCCCTCCTCCGGGAGTTCAGCCTGGACCTGTGACCCCGACGCCCGCGCCCGGATCAAGACCCGGCGGGGCCGCCGGCCGGGTCAGGGCGAGCGGCGCAGGCGCCCGGCGACCCTGCGTCCGGCGGCGGGTGCCAGGGCGGCGACCAGCGTCAGCGCGATGGGCAGCAGCGCGTCCCGCAGCGGCGGCCGGATCGGCTTGAACTCCGAACCGCCGTCCCGGATCTCGATGTAGCCGATCGGCACCGCCGCGCCGCCGCCGCCCCCGCCGCCACCGGTGCCGTGCTCGCCCGCCTTGCGGCTCCGCCCGAGACCTCCGCCGAACCCGTACGCGACCCGCGCGACGGGGACGATCGTGACGTCCCCGCGGACGATGGGCTCGCCGAAGACGCCGCCCGTTCCCGTGCCGGCCGCCTCGGCGAGCGCGCCGATGAACTCGCCGGGCACGTCCGCGGCGGCGGGCCGGTCGACGGGCGCGGGCGACGCGTCCGTCGTCCGGTTGACAGGAACGTTCATGGGGATTCCAGACTCTCGTGCCGACGGCTCTGCCCCTTGCATAGCCACCGTGATCGTCTCGCAAACACCGCCGGGTGCCGTGGCCGCATGCGGCTCAGCCCGGCGGGCCCGCCTGGAGCGCGGTCACCTTGATGCGCCCGTGCGCGCACACCGCGCCGAGCTCCCACCCGGCCGTGGTGGGCGACTTCGCGCCCGGCGGGGTGACGCGCAGCAGCGCGGGAGTGTCCGCGCAGGCGCCCTCCTGCGGCTCGTCGGACGCGGGGATGACCGTCCAGCTCAGCCGCGCGTACGCGCTCCCGTCCGGCGTGAGCGTGATGACGGTGGGCTTGGGCGCGGGCAGCTTCTCGGCCTGCGTGGGGATCGGCCGGTCGGACGCCGTGAGCAGCTGGAGCCCGACGTATCCGGACAGCTTGCATTCCGACTCGGTCTCGTTCGTCAGCGTCAGATGCGCGTAGCGCTGCCCCGCCGCGGGCGGAGCCTGGGTGACCTCCGCGTAGAGCATCTCCCCGTTGCAGCCGCCCTCCAGGGCGCCCGCCGTCGGGACGGGTTCGTTGGACATGGACGGCACCGGCCCCGACACCGAGGGCGGTGCCTCCGGCTCACCCCCCTCATCCCCGCACCCACCCGCAGAAGCCACCACGACCAGGGCGACCAACCCCCAACCGACCTTCCGACCACGCATGAAGCCCCCCTTCGCCCCCTCCGTTCCCCGATGTAACGCCATGACTCCAAAGAGTCACAGTTCGAGCGGGTCCAAGAGCAACCTGCCCAACTCGGCGAGCAGGGCCGGAGGCTCGCCGGCGGTGATGTGGTCGAGGCAGTCCGGGACATTGACGGCGAGGACGGTGACGCGCGCCGCGATCCCGTCCCGATGATGGAGGGCGATCGTCTCGGAGATGATGTGCTTCGCGGCGCTCCCGCCCCGCATGCTGCACAACGCGGGGGTTCCGAACTCCATCCGGTAGCAGAACGATTCCTTCGAGACGGGCGTGCCCAGGGCGTACTCGTCGAGCGACATCGAGGTCCATTCGTCCGGCGGGAAGCCGCGCACGACTTGGAACGACTTCACGGGCGGGACGATGCCGCGCTCAGGGCCGTTCGGCGGACGCTTGACCGCATGCGGTGAGGTCGTTGAGGAGGGTGGGGAGGACCAGTTCCTCTTCCACGCGGACGGCGCGTTCCGTCATCGCCTCGGCCAGGTCGGGGTCCCAGGGGGTGGGGGAGGGGCGGCCGGTGAGGGGGGAGGGCGAGGCGGCCTCCAGGTACGAGGCCTTGTCGTAGCGCCAGGGGCGCCAGCCGATCCTCTCGTGGACGGCCGTGGCGATGCCGATGCCGCCCCAGTCGAAGTCGCCGTGGTAGGCGAATTCGGCGCCGCCGTCCGCGAGGAGTTCGAGCAGCCGCCAGACCGCCGCGGACGGGCGGCCACCGGTGCAGACCAGGGGCGGGCACGCGGCGCCGAGCGCGTCCGCCGCCGCGGCCATCACCACGGGGTTCTCGCAGATCCGCACCAGGCCGGCACGGAGGGGGAGCGGGTGGCGGCGGAGCTGGCGGAGGGTGAGGACGGCCGGTTCGCCTGCTTCGCGCATGGACGCGAGCATCTGGCCGGTGGGCGTTTCGGGGTCGCCGGGGAGGCCCAGGCAGAGGACGAGGGACGACAGGTCGTCCAGGTGCACCCCTACGGCGGCCCAGGCGGCGCGGCGGGATTCGCCGTCGCCGCCGGAGCGGTACGGGGATCCGGCCAATGCTCGGGCGGCGGAGAGGGCCAGGGTCGCCAGGGGGGAGCCTTCGTCCAGGGCGTGCGCGTCGCCGCATGTCTCGGCGGCCAGCCTGCCGAGGGGGATGTCGGGAGACGGGAGGCGGCGGAGAACGGCGGCGAGGCGGGACAGGACGGGGGCCGCTTCGGCGGGGCCGGGTACGAGGCGGCGAACCAGGCCGGTCGAGTCGAGCCAGGTCCGCCAGCCCGCCAATTCCTCCCGTCCGCAGACGGCGTCATCGAGGGGGGCGAAGGCGGCTCGCCAGGCTGCCGTCTCTTCGGCGGCGCGGCGTGCCCGGTCGTCGACGGGGCCGTCCAGGAACTCGATGGCGGCGGAGAGGCCGTCGGGGGCGGCGCCGCTCTCGCGGAGGGTCCGGTCCACTTCCGCCAGTGAGACCGAGAGGGATGTGCCCGTTCCGGCGCGACGGCCCAGGAGGAGTTCTATCGCGCGCCTCTGGGCGGGGGTCGCCTTCGACAGCGTGACCGTTCCGGTCAGGGGGCGGCCGCGTTCGAGGCGGTGGCGGACGCGTTCGCGCAGCCAGGCGATGTCGGGGCCGCCGAGCAGGCGGCGCAGCCGGTCGGCGTCCGCCGTCATGCGAACAGGCCGGCCTGTTCCGGCCGGTCGCCGGGCAGGTCGGCGCGGGTGCGTTCGCGGCCGTCCCACCGCCACGGGGTCACCAGGACGGCGTCGATGCCGTCGCGGCGGGACAGCTGGCAGATCGCCAGGCCGGGCACCTGCGGGTAGCAGCCCCATTCGCGTTCGCTGGTCATGACGACGTCCATGTCGAACGTCGCGAGCAGGCCGAGGCATTTGGCGCGCGAGTCATCGTCGACGCCCGCGAACGCCTCGTCCAGCGCGACCAGGCGGGGCGCGTGCGGGTTGCCGGCCGACTTGTAGTGCGCGGACGCCGCCGCGAACAACGGGACGGACGCGGCCAGCACCCGTTCGCCGCCGGACGCGGGCCCGGCCGCCGGGCGCCACTGCCCGTCCTGGAGCCGCTGGATCGCGAACGCGTGCCAGGCGCGGTAGTCGAGGGCCTTCGTGAGCTGCTCCGTCCAGCCGGAGGCGGGGTTGTCGGCGTGCTCCCGGGCGATCTGCTCCTGCAGGAACCGGCCCACGGCGGCGCGGTCGTCGGCCGACCACGCGTCGATGGTCTGCCGCAGTTTCTCCCGGACGCGGTCTAGCCCGGCGGGGGCGTCCTTGGCGGGCTTCCACACGAGCCGCAGCCGCATCCCCGTCGAGGTGGGACGGGCCGTCAGCTCGGCGTTCATCTCCCGGACCTCGTCCTCGGCGGCGGCGATCAGCTCCTGGAGGGTCCCCGCGACCTCGTTGAGGAGGTGGTTCTCCAGGATCTCCCGCTCCCGCGCCGACAGCAGGTGAGCGCGGTGCCCGGTCTCGTCCTCGAGCGCGCCGGCGAGTTCGGGGACGTCGCGGCGGCGGCCCTGGAACAGGACGTCCACGACCATGACCCCGTCGTGCAGGGTCAGGCCGACGGAGTGGCCGTGCCGGGACATCGCGTCCGACAGGAGTTTGTGCTCTTCGGTGACCTTCCTTTGGCTGCGGTCCCAGGGGCCGTCGCCGGCGTTGACGTCGTCGAGTTCGGTGTTGACGGCGCGCGCCAGCAGCACGGCGGGGCTGGGTGCCCACTCCTGCTCCGGGTCGGGGACGTCCAGGCCGGGGGCCGCCACCGCGAGAAGCCCCGTGGCGGCGAACGCACGGAACTCCGCGACGGCCTTGTCGCGGGCCGTTTCGGCCTCCGTGATCTGCTCACGCAGCCGCTCGCAGGTGCCCTTGGCCTCGCCGCGGGCCTCCAGCGCATCCCGCTGCCGCAGGCCCGCGTCGGTCTCGGCGGCGTCGCGGGCGCCGAGGGCGCGCCGCACCTCGTCCAGCCGCCGGTGCAGCTCCTCGACGGCGGCGCCCGCCGTCTCCACCAGCGCACGGTGCGTCTCGGCGGCCGCGTCGGCCTGCTCGCGGGCCTCCGCGGCCCGCTCCGCCGCCTCGCCCAGGCGTTCCCGGACGCGGGCCAGCTCGTCGGCGGCCTCGCGCTCGTTGTCGCGGGCCGTCAGCAGTGCCCGGGCGGCGGGCCAGAGGCCGGCGAGCGCCAGCCGGTAGTCGCCGACGGCGGCGCGCACCTCGCCCAGCTCGGGGTCCTGGGTCGGCAGGCCGACGTCCCCGGCGAACTCTGCGGCCCCGTTCTCCGCCTGCGCTACCGCGTCCCGTCGCTCCGCCACGACGGCGAGGGCGCCGACGTGCGCGCCGTCCAGTTCGCGCCGCCTGCGGTGCTCGGCCGCGAGGACGACGTGCGCGTCGCGCAGCGCGGTGTCGCGGGGGAGCGCCCGGTGCTCGGCGGTCACGGTCTCCCGCCGGGCCGCCACATCGGACAGCTCGGCCGCCAGCGCCTCGATCCGGTCGGCGGTCGCGGCGAGCTCCGCCCTCAGCCGGACGATCCGTGCCCGGCGGGCCGCCTCGCGGGCGCCCTCGCCGATGTGGGCGGCGCCGTCCTTGTGCCACGAGCCGGCCAGGACGCCGTTGGCCCAGCGTCCGTCGACCGCGACCCAGGTGCGGGCGCCGGGACCGAGGCCGATCCCGGCGAGCACCGCCCGGACCGCGTCATCGCCGAGCGCGGCGGCCCGCGGGTCGGCGCGGTCGACGGCGGGACGCAGCACCAGCGCGCACGACGGCCCCTGGACGGGCCCGCCGGCCAGCACGCACGTGTCGTCCTCGCCGAGCAGCGTGCCCTCCGGCGTCACCCACGCGTCCAGGATGCCGGACGCCTCCAGCGCGGCCTCCAGCCCGGCGCGGTGATCGCCGGAGACGGTGTCGGTGAAGTCGACCGCGCGCCACAGCGGCGCTCCGGGCCGGTCGTCTCGGGTCCGCTCCCCGCGCGTGTACGGGACGGGCGGCGCGTCGTGCCCGCCCGACTCCAGCCGCCCGATCTCCTCGGTGAGCGCGTCGCGCGCATCCCGTTCGGAGCGGAGCCGGGCGCCGACGCCGGCCTCGAGGCGGCCGAGTTCGGCGGTCGCCTCGCGGGCGGCGTCGTCCATGGCGGTCGCTGCGGGGTTCTCGCCATCGGCTGTCTGCGCCCATTCTTCCAGGGCGGCCAGGACCGCGTCCGGGTCACCGACCTTGATCTCCCGCAGCCGCGCGAGGTGCGTGACGTATCCGGCGAGCAGGTCCGCCGCCCGGGTGCGGGTCTCGTCCTCCGCGGCCGCGATCCGTTCGGCGGCGGCGCCGAGTTCGCCGAGCAGCCGCTCGGCCTCGGCCGTGGCCGTCGCCAGGCGGCCGCGCGCCTGGACGAGCCGTGCCAGCAGCCGGTCCAGTTCCGCGAGGGCGTCGGCCCGCTGCCCGGCCAGCCGGTCGCCGTCGCCGCGGGCGCCCGGCAGGTCGGTCTCCCACCGGCCGGCGATCTCCCGGTGCGCCTCCGCGCAGCCGGCCCGTCCGGCGACGGAGTCCGCGTGTTCCCACGCGGAGCGGAAGGCGTCACCGGCCTCCCCGGCACGGAGCCGGGCGTTGTCGGCGCCGGCCTGGCGGCGTTCCGCCTCGGCGCTCAGCCCGTCGCGGTCGCGTTCGCAAGTCCGCGCGTGGTCCTCCCGCCGCCGGGCCTCCTGCGCCATCTCCTCGATCCGCTGGGCGTCGCGCATCTCCGGGCTCGCCCGCAGCGCCTCCCGCCGCGCCTCCAGGCGGGTCCTCTCCGCCGCCAGTTCGCCGAGCGAGCGTTCCGCCGCCTCCAGCGCGGTCTCCGCCGCGGTGAACCGTTCCTCCGCCTCGATGAGGTCGCGGTTCAGATGCTCGTACCGGCTCTGCGTGAGCCGTGGCCCGGCCGCCTTCCGCTTGGCGGCGATCCTCGCGTACTTCCCGTAATGCCCGAGGAAGTCGATGGCGGCCTTGTGCGCCTCCTCCAGCGCGCGCAGCGCGTCCCGCTCCTCGTCCAGACCCCGGAACGCCTCCGCCACCGTGGTGATCAGCGCGGGGCTGAGCGGCGGCAGCGCCTCGGTCAGCGCGCGCGACAGCAGTCGCTCGTCCGGCTTCTTTGACAGCTGCGGCTGGCGCAGCTGGATCAGCAGGTTGACCAGCGCCTCGTAGCGGTGCTCGCCGAGCCCGAACAGCGCCTCGTCCACGGAGCGCCGGTAGTCGGACGCCCGGTCGTACACCATCCCGTGGCCCTCGACGGCGTCCCGCAGGCGCTCGCGGGTGAGCGCCACCCCGCCGGGCGAGACGACCTCCAGGTCGACGCCCACCCTCCGGGTGGTGACGAAGAACCAGTGCCGGACGATGCCCCGGTCGCGGACGGCCTTCAGCCCGCAGCCGAGCGTCCGGTACTCCTCGGTGCCGTCCTCGGCGCGGCGCCCGAACTCCAGCCACGTGTACCCGAGCCGCTCGGGATGGGGGTGCCTCCCGCCGAGCAGCAGGTTCCACTCCATGCGCTTCTGCCGGTCGCCGTCCGGCTCGACCCGGTGCGGCGCGAGCTCCCCGTCCAGCAGGAACGGCAGCGTCAACGCCAGGACCTTGGACTTGCCGGTGCCATTGTTGCCGCGCAGCAGCAGCCGCCCGTCGTGGAAACGGAACTCCTCGACGTCGTAGTAGAACATGTCGACGAGCCCGGCGCGCAGCGGCTTCCAGCGCTCGGAAACGGGGACGGGCGGTGTCACGAGGTGGCCCTTTCACGGATGGTCGGCTCGTCCACGGCGTACCGGGCGATCGCCGGCAGCGGCCGGACGCCGCCGGGCGCGACCTCGACCAGCCGCAGTGCCGACAGTTTCTCCAACGCGGTGTCCAGCAGTTCCAATTCGGCGCCCGCCTCCGTGACGCCCTTGCGCCAGAACGACTTGTGGGTCTCGGCGGCCTTGCGGACGAACGCGGCCAGCTCGGCGCGCGCTGTCTCCCCGCGCTCGGCCAGGTACTCGGCGACCAGCAGCGTCACGTGCCCGTCGGTGCGCTGCTCCGGCATCCGCACGTCCGTCAGCTCGTCGTCCGGGTCGACCATCGCGACGCCCTCCGCCCTGATCTCGGGGATCAGGCCGGTCATCTCCTCGATCCGGCGGGTGATCGCGAGCCGCTGCGACACCAGATACGCGTGCTCGGCCTCGTCGAGATCGGCGTAGTACACGACGGGATCGTCAAGGAGGCGGCGGGTCAGGCGGCGGCGCAGTGCCTGGTTGCGCAGCTCATCGGTATCCGGGACGAGTTCCTCGGCCAGCGCCGCGAGCCGCTCCTCGAACGTCCCCGCCGTGACCGTGGACGGCCCCCGTACCCCCGTCAGCAGCGCGGCGAGCACGACCCGCCGCACGTCGTACAGGACGTCACCCGCCGCCGACAGGTACGACTCCTCGTCACCGGCCACCCGGCGCAGCACACCCCACCCCAGCAGGATGCGCACCACCGCGACGAGGTCGGCGCGCTCGGCCCGGCTGTCCAGCGTGAACGGGAACGCCAGATCGGGCTCCGCCGCCGCGTTCAGGACCTCCTCGGCCAGCCGGCCCAGCGTGGTCTGCGCGTCGGCGCGCTCCAGCGCGGCCAGGGCCAGGCACAGCACCACGTACCGGCGCCTGCCGAACGGCTCCTTCGACTTGCCGCGCGCCGGATGCGTGCCGTCGTCCAGAGTCGGTGCCGTCTTGAACAGCCGTGCGGTCTCCGCGTCGACGTGCAGCCGCCAACCGGTCTCCCGCCCGAGCCACGCGCGCAGCTCCGTCTGGTGGCGCCGGACGAGCACGAGCGCCTCCGGATCGGCCTCGGCCGTGAGCAGCGGCCGCAGCAGCAGCGCCCGCAGCGCGGCCCGCCGCCCCGCCACCTCGTTGTCGTCGCCCGCCATCAGGACACCTCGGCGAGATCGGTGATCTCGATCAGATGCTCGGGACCGGTCAGCACGCCGTCCTCGGTGACGACCCGCACGAGGCCGCCGTCCGGGACGAGGGACAGCCGGACCTCCATCGACCCGTCACCGGTGACCGTCTTCACCTCGGTGTCGCCCGGCAGCCGGGCCGCCAGCGCGTCACCCAGCAACGCCAGGAACAACCGGAACGTCCGGGGATCGAGGACCCCGAGTTCGGACAGCAGCGTGGGGCCGTCGGTCCGGAGCCGCGCCCGCGCCGCCGCCGTCTCGGCCGCTTCCCGCTCGGCGTGCTCGCGCAGCAGCCGCCGCGCCTCCGACCGGTCCTGGACGCGGTTGGGCCTGCCGCGCCGCTCGTAGGAACCGGTCCGGCGGAGCTGCGGCGAGATCCGCACGGGCGGCGCCTCCGCCCACGGCGGGTTCGTCCCCTCCGCCGCGAGCGTGTCCGCGGTGACGGTGAGGTGCCGCGCGGACGTCAGCCCGAACGCCGCGCGCCACAACCGGTGCATCGCCGCCTCATCCGGCGCCTCCGCGAACCAGCGGGCCAGCGCGCGGAAGTCGGCCGACCGGTCCGACCGGCCCGACCGCCGCTCGTTCAGCATCCCGACCGTGTCGATCAGCTGCTTGATCGCCGTGACCGCCGCCTGCCGCAGCAGCCGCGCCTGCGACGGGCGTCCCGTCCCGGCGGACACGAACCAGTCGCGCAGCCCCCGCCACCGGTTGCGCCAGGACGCCAGCGCGTCCGCTTCCGCGCGGGCCCTCGCCTCGGCGGCGTCGGCGCCCTCCGGCACCGCGTCGGCCGCCTCCCGCCGTGCGGCAAGCACCAGCAGCCGCTCGTGGCCGCGTGCCTCCAGCTCGTCCAGCAGCGCGGCGATCCTGGCCCCGGAGTTCGCCAGGTCGGCGATGAACCGGTCGATGTAGTCGATGAGCCGCTCCTTGTAGGCGATGAACCCCTGCACATCGCCGTCGGAGAAGTCGATCGCCCGGCGCAGCGACGACATGAACGCCTGCGCGTTGTCGGCGAGGGAGGAGAACCGCTCCGCCAGGGTCAGCAGCAGCAGATGCGCCTTGGCCGGATCCGGGTCGGCGGCGCCGGCCAGCGCCGACAGCGCGGCGAGCTGGTCGGCGATGTCGGCCAGCGCCACCGACTGGAGCGCGCCCCGCCGCCCGATCGCCTCCTCGTAGAACGCGATGGCCTGCTCGGCCGCGTGCCCGGCCGCCGTCAGCTGGAACAGGAACCGCCTGCGGTGGAAGTCCTCGACGGTGGTGACCCGGCCGGTGTCGGCGTCCGCCCGCAGATTGCCCCACTCGACGAGCTTCTGCAGCGCCTGCGCCAGCTGCTCGTCGTTCTCGCGCCGCAGTTCGGCGGCCACGTCCTCGGGGCGCAGATGGACGATGAACCGCTCCTTGGCCCGCGCGAACGCGAGCAGCACCTCCCGGTACAAGGCGGCGTTCGGGACTCCGAGATGCGCGAACGGTTGCGGTCCGTGCGCCTCCGATACCGTCTCGGTCACCGAGCCATTCTGCACGATCGCGGGCATCTGCGGCGGCCGTTCGCACGCAGATGTGAGGCGTCGCGCTCAGGGGGTCGTCGTCACTGCTACCGGTTGCTGGTTGTCGCCGTTGCGCTTGAGGCCCACTCCCCAGATGCCGGACGTGCCGGGCACGCCGGTGACGGCCTGGAGGGTCACCGTGGCCGCGGGGGCGGGCAGGCGCGTCCAGGTATCGCCGGTGCGGCGGAACAGGACGGTGGGGAAGCCCGTCACCTGGCGCTCGGCGACGAGGAGCGGGGCGCCGTTGCCGTCGGCGGTGACGCGCTGGACGCGCACGTCGGTGTCCGCGGGCAGGGGGACGCGCGTCCAGGCTGTGCCGGTCCAGCGGATGAGGGCGGTGACGGGAACGTTGTCGTCGGACGGTCCCGCCGTCGCCCAGACGCCGTCCCGGGTTGCGGCGGCGCTCGACAGCCTCCGGGCGCCGAGGTCGCCGGGCAGGGGCGCCTCCTTCCACGTGCCGTTCCGCCACCGCACGGCCATGGGGACGCCGCCGACGCCGTCCACCAGGCGGGAGCCGACCGCCCACGCCTCGCCGGGGGCGGTGGCGACCACGTCCGTCAGCAGGTGGGTCCTCGCCGGCATGGGCTGCCGCACGAACGCGCCGCCCTCCCAGCGGAACAGGCCCATGTTGACGTCCTGCTCCCGGGAGATCAGCCACGTCCCGGCGGCCCCGGTGACGATCTCCAGGGCGTACAGGCCGGACGGCGGCGCCACCTGGACGAACGCCGTGCCGTCGAAGCGGGCGGCGTAGGGGCCGTCGGCGTCGTGGCCGCTGATCCAGACCTCGGATCCGTGCGCGGACACGGTCGCGATCCGCCCGCCGCCGGTGAAGCCGTTCAACGGGTACTCGTGCCACCGGGCACCGTCCCACCGGCGGACGACGGGGTTGCCTTCCGTCCAGACGATCGTGCCCAGCGGCCCGGAGAAGATCGGCACGCTTCCCTGGTGCCCGGTGATCCACACGTCCCGAGGGCCGGTTGCGGCGACGTCGTGCAGCCGGTTCCGCGGCCACAGGTAGGGCAGCCCGATCTCCCGCCAGCTCTCCGCCCGCACCGTCACCCCGGCGGCGGGGGCCGCCTGGCTCGGCGCGGCGACCCCGCCGAGCATCACGAGCGGAACCGCCCCGACGACCAGGACCCGCCGTACATCCATTCCGGCCTCCTCCATCGCACCGCCAACACCGCCACCATATGGTGGCAATGTTGTTGGGCGGCAGGCCCAACCGGTGCGCTCCGGAGGACGGCCTACGATGGCGGCGTGCATCGAGAAGGACCGCTCGCGTATGGCTGACGAGGTCACCGGCATCATCGGGGCGGGCATCATCGGCCTCGCGCTCGGCCGGGAGATCACCCGGCGGCGGCCGGGAACCCGCGTCGTCGTCCTGGAGAAGGAGGACCGGGTCGCCGCGCACCAGACGGGGCACAACAGCGGCGTCGTGCACGCGGGCATCTACTACAGGCCCGGCAGCCTCAAGGCGGAACTGTGCGCGCGCGGCCGGGCGCTGCTGCGGGAGTACTGCGCCGAGCGGAGCCTGCCGTACGACGAATGCGGCAAGATCGTCGTCGCGGTCACCGGGGACGACGTGGCCCGCCTCGACGAACTGGAGGCGCGCGCGGGCGTCAACGCGGTGCCCGGCCTGCGCCGCCTGGACGCGGCGGGCATCAAGGACATCGAGCCCCACGCCGCGGGACTCGCCGCCCTGTACTCGCCGCACACCGCGATCACCGACTTCACCGCGATCGCGCGGGCGTACGCGGACGACATCACGGCGGCGGGCGGCGAGGTGCGGTTGTCGTTCCCCGTCGACCGGATCACCCCGGCCGGGGCCGCCATGGAGATCGCGGCCGGTGAGGAGACCGTCCGCGTCGACGACCTGATCATCTGCGCGGGGCTCCAGAGCGACCTGGTGGCGGGCCTGGCCGGGGACGAGCCCGGCCCGCGGATCGTCCCGTTCCGGGGCGAGTACATGACGGTCACCAGGGAGAAGGCCGACCTGGTGCGCGGCCTCATCTATCCCGTGCCCGACCCCCGGTACCCGTTCCTCGGCGTGCACTTCACCCGGCGCGTGTCCGGGGACGTGGAGGTCGGCCCCAACGCCGTCCTGGCGCTGGCCCGCGAGGGGTACCGGAGATCGGACCTCTCCCTGCGGGACGTCCGCGGCATCGCGGGCTGGCCGGGCACGTGGCGGATGGCGGGCCGGCACTGGCGCACGGGCGTCCGCGAGATGCACGGATCGCTGTCCACGCGCGCGTACATGAGGGCGGCGCGGCGGTACGTCCCGGAGATCGGGCCGGGCGACGTCGTCCGGTCCGGGGCGGGGATCCGCGCGCAGGCCCTCGACCGCGACGGCGGGCTCGTGGACGACTTCCGCATCCACCGGCTGGGCCGCGTCACCGCCGTCCGGAACGCGCCCTCGCCCGGCGCCACGTCCAGCCTCGCGATCGCCGAGCACATCATGGACGTCATTGACGGCACGAAGACGGAGTGAGCGGGAGGCGGGCGGCGCGGAACCGCCCGCCTCCACGCCTCACATCTTCTTCAGCAGCGCCCGCATCGTGGCGATCTCGGCGGTCTGCGAGGAGGCGATGCGGCCGGCCATGGCCTTCGCCGCGGGGAACGCGCCCTTGGCCTGCTCGGTCTCCGCCATCTCCACGGCGCCCTCGTGATGCACGATCATCAGCTCGAGGAACGCCTTGTCGAACGCCTTGCCGTCCGCGGCGGCGAGGTCCTTCAGCTGCCGGTCGCCCATCATCCCGGGCATGCCTTCGTGGTGCATGCCGGACGGCAGCGGGGAGCCCCACGACGTCAGCCAGGCGGAGAGCTGCTCGATCTCCGGGCCCTGCGCCTTCTCGATGTCCGCCGCCAGTGACCTGACCTCGGACGAGGCGGCGCGGGACTCCGCGAGCCGCGCCATCTCGATCGCCTGCCGGTGATGCGGGACCATCATCTGCGCGAACGTGATGTCCTGCTGGTTGTGCTGCGCCGTCTGCGCGGACGGCGACCCGCTGCCCTGCATCGGCCCGCGGGGCATGGAGGTGTCGTCGTCACCGCACGCGGCCAGGGCGAACGCCAGGACCGGGACGATGACGAGCGTGCGCACGTGCTTCATCGGTGAATGACCTTTCGTGTCGAGGTTGTGAGGTGGCCGTGGCGCACCGGGTGCGCCAGGGTCCTGTCACAGCCGCAACACGCTCAGCCGATGGAGGGACGGCCGGGGAGGCGGCCGTCCGACGGGCGCGATCCGCACCCGGGCCCGCCCCCGGACGAGGGCGGCCGTGACCGTCCGGGCACCGCCGCCCGCGGCGACGAGGGTCAGGGCCAGCGAGAGCAGTGTCAGGACGGCGAAGCAGATCTGCCCGCCGGGGTGCTGCTCACCCGGCCGGTGGTCGCCTGGATCCTCGTGCGCCGGAGCATGGTGGCGCTGGACGCTCATGCCGGTGACGGGAACGCCGATCATCTCGACCGGGCTGGGCGCGGCCTGGAATCCGTGCATGACCAGCACGCAGAAGAGCAGCACCCATCCGAAGGGCATCGGCGTTCTCCCGGCCTGTGTGCGTCCCGGTCTCCGAGCTTAGAAGAAGCGAGGGGGCGCCGTGCCGGGCATACTCTGATCTTTAAGCGGCAGGGAGCGAGAGATGACCACGGACCACCCTGGAGACCACGGCGAGCACCACGGGCCGCCCCCCGCCGTTTCGTGGGCGATGGCGGCGCAGGCGACGCTGCACTGCCTGACCGGCTGCGCGATCGGCGAGGTCCTCGGCATGGTGATCGGGACGGCCCTCGGCTGGCCCGACCTGCCCACGATCGTCCTCGCGGTCGTCCTGGCGTTCGTGTTCGGCTACGCCCTGACGATGCGCGGCGTCCTGAAGGCGGGGCTGGCGTTCCGCGCCGCGCTCGGCGTCGCCCTGGCGGCGGACACCGTGTCGATCACCGTGATGGAGATCCTCGACAACGCCGTGATGGTCCTCGTCCCGGGCGCGATGGACGCGGGCCTGGCCGACCCCCTGTTCTGGGGCGCGCTCGCCTTCGCCTTCCTGGTCGCGTTCCTCCTCACCACGCCCCTGAACCGGTGGATGATCGGCCGGGGCAAGGGTCACGCGGTCGTCCACCGGTACCACCGCTGAGCCCCGGCCCGTCGCGGCCGGTCAGTCGCCGGTGAGGTCCCGGCGGGTGAAGAGGGCGTGTCCCACCAGGATGAAGGCCAGGGCCACGGCCGTCATCACGGCCGCCGCGACGGGCCGGTAAGGGGCGGCGGGAACGCTGGCCAGATGGTGGAACGGGGAGATCGACAGGATGGCGTCCGGCCAGTTGAGGCCGGGGCCGACCATCTCGATCAGGTAGGCGGTGACGGCGACGGCGGCCGACCCGGGGACGGTCAGGCGGGGGAAGGCGCCGTACAGCAGGACGGCCACTCCGCAGGCCAGCGCCACCACCGGGAGCGGGTTGAGGTTCGCGGCGAGAGTGTCGGCGAGGGAGACGTCCGCGCCGGAGGAGGCGGCGCCCGCCCACATCGCGACGGCCGCCGAGGTGGCGATCAGGACCGCCGCGGCCGCCGTGATCAGCAGGTGCCCGGACAGCCAGCGGCTTCGGGTGACCGGGCGCGCCAGGACGTGGTCCAGGCGTCCCGTCCCCTCCTCGTTCTGGGCCGCGCCGATCCGCCAGCACGTGAACAGGGCGATGAGCAGGCCGATGAGGATGCCCATGAGGCCGATGAAGCCGCCGGCGGCGTCGGCCTCGTCCCAGCCGATCGCCTCCAGGGTCTTCTGGTAGTTCGGGTCGTCCCTGATCAGGTCCAGGACGGTCGCGACCAGCGCGCCCGTCACGTAGGCGTAGGCGGCGACGCCCAGCAGCCAGCCGAGCAGCAGGCCGCGCGTGGTGCGCCACGCGAAGCCCGTCGGGCCGCCCAGGTACCGGAGCCGGGCACGGGCGTGGTCGGTGCCGGCGATCAGCGCGCCGCCGGTGTCGCGCAGGCGCCGCAGCCGGACGGCGGTCCCGAACAGGATCACCGGGGCGAGCAGCAGCACCAGCAGCGCCGGCCAGTTCGGGTCCCGGTAGGCGTGCAGTTCGTCCAGCCAGCCGAAGGGGGTCGCCCAGCGCAGCCCGCCGCGGGCGTCGGCGCTGTTCGCGGCCATGCGGAGCACGAAGAAGACGCCGAACGCGGCCGTCGCCACCGCGCTCACGCGGCGCCGGACGGGCAGCAGCTGCGCGGCGATGGCGGCGATCCCGGCGCAGGTCGCCCCGAATCCGGCGAGTCCCGCGCCGAACACGACCGAGCCGGTGACGCCGGTGCCGAGGGCGGTGAGGATGACCGCGGTGACGACGCCGAGCACGGCGAGGGCCGCGGCGACCACGGCGACCTGCAGCACGACGATGCGGGAGGCCCGGACGGGCGCCACCTGCATCAGCTCGGCCCGGCCCGACTCCTCCTCGCCGCGCAGCAGCCGCCCCGTGACGAGCATGGCCCAGATGCCGATGATGGCGGAGAGCATCCAGCCCGCGTCCCAGGCGACGAAGCCGCCCACGGTGTCGACGGCGTGCGGGACGCCCTGCAGCATCCGCAGGGCGGGTTCGTCGGACATCGCCACGAGCTTCGCGCGGGCGGCGTCGTCCGGGTAGGTGTTCTCGTAGGTGAGGGCCTCGACGAAGACGAAGAAGCCGATGACGAGCGCGAGCCAGAGGACGCCGCGCCTGATCAGCCGGGCGTTCAGCCGCGCGACGGCGGACGCGGCGCTCACCGGTCGGCCTCGTAGAAGCTGAGGAAGACCTCTTCCAGAGTGGGTTCGTGGCTGCGGAGCTTCAGCACGGAGCAGGAGCCGAGCCGGGCGAGCAGCGGGGCGGGCGGGCCGGTGACCGTCACCCGCACGATGCCGTCGATGGGGTCGACGGACGTCACGCCGGGCACGTCGGAGAGGTCGGGTGCCGGGCCGTCGAAGGTGACGTCGTAGACGGTGGAGCCGATGCCGCGCAGGTCGTCCAGGGTCGCGACCTGTACGAGGCGTCCTTCGCGGAGGATCGCCACCCGGTGGCAGACGTCCTGCACCTCGTCCAGGATGTGGGACGACAGCAGGACGGTCTGCCCGCGTTCGGCCGCCTCGCGCGCGAGCTTCTGGAACTCCTCCTCCATGAGCGGGTCGAGGCCGGACGTCGGCTCGTCCAGCAGGAGGACGTCGGGCCGCGTCATCAGCGCCGCGATGAGCGCGAGCTTCTGCCGGTTGCCCTTGGAGTAGGCGCGGGCGCGCCGGCCGGGGTCGAAGCGGAAGCGCTCGATCAGCTCGTCCCGGAACGGCACATCGACGCGTCCGGAGAGGTTGCCGAGGTAGGTGAGGGTCTCCATGCCGGTGAGCTGCGGCCAGACCGCGACGTCCCCAGCGACGTAGCCGAGGTGCCGGTGGGCGCGCGCGACGTCCTGGACCGGCACGTCCTTGACCCACGCCCGGCCCGCGGTCGCCCGGGCGAAGCCCAGCAGCATCCTGATCGTGGTCGACTTCCCCGCGCCGTTGGGACCGAGGAACCCGAAGATCTCCCCGGAGTGGACCTCGAGGTCGAGCCCGTCGACCGCGACCACCTTCCCGTAGTGCTTGGTCAGGCCTTCCGTCCGAATCGCCTCCGCGGCCACCGCACACCTCCTCACCGTCCCCGTTCCGACTCCAGCGGTACCGACGATACGGGTCGTGATCCCCACGCGCACGGGGACGCCGAGGATGATCGAACCGGCGTCCGGACAGACGATGCGGGGCAGATACTAGACAGTTGTCCAGGCAGGTGCCTAGGTTAGGGACGTCCCTACCGACGGGAGGATCCGATGCCCAGTCGCTACCACCATCTGAGCCGCGAGCAGCTGGCCGTCCTGGTGCCCGAGATGCTCCTGATCGGTCACCTGATCGACCGCGCCGGCATGCCCTTCTGCCTGGAGGCGTGGGGCGAGGAGCAGATGACGGAGATCGCCATCGAGGAGTGGGCGGGCGCCAGCCCGATCTACACCCGGCGGATGCAGAAGGCGCTGCGGTTCGAGGGCGACGACGTCCCCACCATCTTCAAGGGCATGCAGCTCGACATCGGGGCGCCTCCCCAGTTCATGGACTTCCGCTACAGCGTCACCGACCCCCTGCACGGCGCCTTCCACCTCGACCACTGCGGGGCGCTGCTGGACGTCGAGCCGATGGGCCCCGGCATGGTGAAGAACATGTGCCACGACATCGAAGACCCCACCTTCGACGCGACCGCCGTGGCCACCAACCCGAGGGCGCGGATGCGGCCGATCCACCGCCCGCCGCGCACCCCGGCGGACCGCCACCCCCACTGCGCCTGGACGGTCGAGATCGACCCCGCTTCTCCCGGCGTCGAACCGATCCCGGCGCTGGCCGTCAACCAGCGCTCGCACGCCGCCACACTCGTCCTGGACGACATCGACCCCGACCAGGACGGCCAGGCCGACTACAGCGGCCCCCTGGTCAGCGACCTGGACTTCGCGGCGTTCTCCCACTCGGCGCTGGTCCGCATGGCCGACGAGGTCGTGCTGCAGAACCATCTGCTCAACCTGTCGTTCCAGCTGGCCGTCCGGCAGCGGGCCGGGGACGACGAGGCGACCTTCCACCGCGTCGCGCTGCGCCAGCTCATCGGCCACGCCGGCGTCGCCGCCGAGCGCCTGCACCGGGCCCTCGGGCTGGGCACCGCCCCCGAGGACGCGGCCTACCTCATCGAGCTGCACCCCCTGGTGAACCCGCGGCCCTACGTCGAGCTCACCCGGGACGCCGCCACCATCACGATCTCACCGTCCCTCGCCCACGAGGACGGCGGCTGGCTGCCCCTGTGCACGCCGGACGAGCCGGACGCGCTGCGCGCCATCGTCCGCGCCGCCAACCCGTACCTGGACGTCGAGGTCACCGGCACCCCCGACACCTGGACGGCCCGAGTCGTCGAGACCGACACCGCCGCCCCCGAATCCGGCGAGGTGGCAGTGACGAAGTTCAGCAAGGGCGCGGCCTTCGCGTTCGAACCCCGGAGATCCCTCCCCCTCTTCGTCCGCTGACGCCCAGGGGTCAGGGGCGGGCGAGGGGGACCGCGGTCCAGGGCGGCGAAGACGCTCCCGATCTGGTTCGAGCGATGCACCGCCGCGGGGTCCGCGCCCGACGGCACCACCGTGCGGTCGAAGATCCGGGCCGCCCGCTCGCGTGCCGCGGCCTCGTCGAATCCCGCCCGGCCGGCCAAGTGCCGTCCCTGCTCCGCCGCGGCCGCCACCACCGACGTGCGGGGTCGGCCCAGTCCGGCTGCGGCGCCGACATGATGAGCTTCATCAGCTCCGGATCGTGGTCCGGGAGGTCGGCGTCCACCGGCCCCGGCGGGTTGGGCCGGGTCGCGATCAGGGTGAGCGCGGCCACCCGATCGGGGTGGTCGAGCGCCAGCAACTGCGCGATCCACCCGCCGACCCCGAACCCGGCCACGTGCGCGCGGGCCGGTCCGAGCGCCGTCAGCAGGCCCGCCGTGTCGGCGACCAGGTCGCGCAGGGTGTAGCCGGGCGCGTCCGGGTTGACGGTGGTGGACCGGCCGGTGTCGCGCAGGTCGTACCGGACGACTCGGCGCGGCGTGCGGGCCAGCCGCTCGCACAGCTCGTCCGGCCAGGTCAGCACTGTGTTGCCAATCAGCAAGACGGGCGGCGCGGTGGGCTCGCCGGAGGTCTGCATGCACAGTTCCACACCGTTCACGTGTACCAGGCGCTCGTCGTCCATGTTCGCTTCCTCCTCGTCCGTCCGGACCCCAGTGGTCCTTGATCTACCGACTCGGGTGCGGACGGGAACTCATCGGGCGCGAATGCCAGCTGCGGGCGCCTCGCCCTGGCGGCCGCCAAACATGTAAGTGGCTGGATCTCCGCATTGCTGGATCCTGGAAGGCGATCGGGGTATCCTCAGAAGCGACGCCAGCGGCCGTGGGCCGGTGGAAGTCGTGGAGCCAGGTGACCTGGGGCAGACCGGGAACCTGGCTCGGCGCGTTTCAGAGGGTCAGCAGTCCGTCCCGACCTCGAAGTCGAGGACGGCGTCCCCGAGCGCCTCCCTGTACATCCCCTCTCCCAGGCGTTCGGCTCGGCATGCGCCAGCCACGACATCGGCGACCCACAGTAGCGGCTCGCTGCTCCCGGCCACGTGCTCGACCCGGAACCGAGTCCCCTGAGGCAGCCAGTACCGCCGAGTGTGCTGCACGGTTTCAACGTCTCTCCTGTTCAGAACCGCTTGCCGCGCCTCCATGAACAGGTGACCGACGTCGAACCCGTGCAGTTGGACGATCAGCTCGGTCAGGCACTTGCCGCGAGCGCGTTCCTGCCTACGTGCAGGGACCGGCGAACCGACGGCGACCACGTGCAGCCCGCCGATATCGGCGACCGCCTGCGCTGCGTGCTCGCGCTCCCGGCGGTCCATCTCGGTCCAGTGGGCTTTGGGGGTGACGCGGTCGCCACGCAGCCGCCGCATCGATTCACGTGCGGACTCCATGGCTGTGGGCTCAATGACAGCTGCGGCAATGATGTAGAAGCCGTCGGAGTCCTTTTCCTGGAACGACTCGTCCGACCAGGCTGACCGCACGACGCTCGGAAGGTCGGCGCCGGTCGCCCTCTCGGTCATCGGCGCCCCTTCCCTGAACCCGTCGCGCTTAAAGGCAGCGATTCGCCACATGCTCTCAGGTGTCGAGCCAGTCGGGCGCGTAAACGGCAACAGCCCGGCTACGACCGCCGTGTCGCTCTCGGTCCGGCCTGGGCGTCGAGCTCGGCATTCGACTCGACGATGACGAGTCGGCCTTCGGCTTCCCTGATGGCCGCCCGGCAGGGCTGGGAGGAGAGCGCCGACCGGCGGGTGGCGGTCAGGGGCGGGTCAGGGCGCTTTTGTAGCCGTGGGTGGTGAGGCGTTTTGCTACTTCTGTGTAGATCGCGGGGTCTGGGGGGAGGGTGGTGCCCAGGCCGTCCACGTAGCGGTTGTACATGCAGAAGGCGGCGGCGATGAGGACGGTGTCGTGGATCTCCATGTCCGTCGCGCCCTCGGTGCGGGCGGCGGTGATGTGGGCGTCCGCGACCTCCCGGCCGCCTCGGGCGACGGCGGCGGCTATGCGCAGGAGGGCCTTCGTCTTGGGGGAGACGGAGGCCGCGTCCAGGTCGGCGTGGACCTGCTGGACGAGGTCTTCGCCGCCGGGAAGCTGGGCCGCGGCGCAGGCGCCGTGGGAGCCGGCGCAGAAGCGGCAGCCGTTCAGTTCGGAGACGTAGGACGCGATGAGCTCGCGGTCGCCTCGGCCCAGGGGGCTTTCGCCGCGCAGGAGCGTCTCGGCGAGGGCGACCAGGGGGCCGGCCGTCTCCGGGCGGAACGCCAGGAGGGACGGGAGGCCGGGAATCCGGTCGTCCAAAGCGATGTGCGGCACGAGGTCCCCCTGAACCGGACGGTTTTCCCTGATCCTGCCCCGTCGCCGGTCAGGCCGGTAGTTTTCTGGCGACGCCACAGAAAGTCATGGTCTCTTCGGGCTCGCCCCAGGGGTTGGGTTCCGGGCGCCAGCGCGGGCACGACACGACGCCGGGCTCGATGAGGTCCAGGCCGTCGAACAGGCCCTCGATCTCCTCGCGCGTCCGGGCCTTGATGGGGTTGGGCGTTCCGCTCTCGTTCCACACCTGGACGGCCTGGCGCGTCACCGGCACGTCGGCGCACGCGTGGGAGAGCGCGACGAAGCTGCCCGGGGCGAGGGCTCCGATGAGGTGGTCCAGGATGCGGCGGGCCTCGTCGTCGTCGGTGATGAGGTGCAGGAGGGCGAGCATCATGAGGCCGACCGGGCGCGAGAGGTCGAGGACGGCCGACGCCTCGTCGAGGATGCGGGCCGGGTCGCGGACGTCGGCGTCCACGTAGCTCGTCGCGCCCTCGGGTGAGCTGGTGAGGAGCGCCCGCGCGTGGGTCAGGACGAGCGGGTCGTTGTCGACGTAGACGATGCGGGAGCCCGGGGCGGCCCGCTGCGCGATCTCGTGGGTGTTGTCGGCGGTGGGGAGGCCGGTCCCGATGTCGAGGAACTGCCGGATGCCCTCGTCGGTCAGGTGCCGGACGCATCGGCCGAGGAACAGGCGGTCGGTCCGGGCCGCGGCGACGATGCCGGGCACCCTCCGTGCGACGGCCTCGCCCGCGCGGCGGTCCGCGTCGTAGTGGTCCTTGCCGCCGAGCCAGTAGTCCCAGACGCGTGCCGAGACGGGCCGGTCGGTCTGCAGGCGGTCGTCCATGACCCTCCCTCTGTCGCTCCTGGCAACTATCGCGTGCTTTCGCCGCGATTGTCACAGCGGGTCAGCCGCCGCAGGGGCGTCCGTTGAGGGTGCACTGGGCGGGGGCGCCGGCGTAGCCGCTCGCCTGGAAGCCGATGCTGATGCGGCCGCCGGGCGGGAGGTAGCCGCCGTGGCCGCCGAGGCGGGCGCCGTCGAAGAAGCCGCGGACACGTCCGCCGTCGGACCACGCCGAGGTGATCCGTCGGCCGGGGAAGTATGCGGACAGCCGCCAGTCCGAGACGGTCCGCCGGCTCTGGTTCACGACGGTCAGGGTGCCGACGAACCCCGACCCCCAGCTGTTGGACGTGTTGTAGGTGGCGACGAGGCCGCCGTCGGGCCTCGGAGGCCGCCGGGACGGGGTGGACGGCGGTGCGGACGGCCTGGGCGGCGTGGAGGGGGACGGCGCCGCCGTGGGGGATCCGGAGGCCGTCGCGGACGCCGACGGGGACGGCGAGGGAGAGGGCGACTTCTCCGGCTTCGCGGACTCGGAGGCGTGCGCGGCGCGCGGGGCCGCGAACCGCGTGGGCTCGGGCGTCGCGAGGCCGGCCGCCGCGCAGTCCTCGCCCAGGCAGGGGGCCGGGCGTTCCTCGTCGCCGACGGCGTAGGCGGTGAGCGCGATGACCGCGCCGACGGCCACGACGGCGGCGCCGATCACGCTGAGCCTCTCCGGCTCGTGGCCGCCGGTCCGTTCCGGCTTGGGACGGCGCCGCCGGCCGCCGCGGTGGGGGCGGCCCTCGCCGCCCGGCGTTCCCCCGTCCACCCCGCCACTCCGTTCGCTTCGCATGCGACGACCCTCGTCACTCGAGTCGCAAAAAGTGGGGGGAAATCTACCAGTTCGGAGCCCGAAGAGGGATCTCGCGGACGGATCCTCCCGGAATCGGGACCGACCCCCGCGCCGGCGCCCATGGACGCTTTCCATACCTTCAAGTATGGTCACCGTACTATGGAGTATGGAGATGAGATCGTCCAGCGGGTCCGCGCCCTGGCGCCGACGCTCGCCGAGCGCGCCCCCGCCGCCGAGGAGGCCCGGTCCCTGCCCGCCGAGACCATCGACGACCTGGCCGCGACCGGGCTGTTCGGCATGCTCGTGCCCAAGCGGTTCGGCGGCGCCGAACTCGGCATCGAGGCGATGGCGGCGGCGTGCCGCGAGATCGGCGCGGTCTGCGCGTCGACGGGCTGGCTGTCCGTCATCTACACGCTGCACAACTGGATGACGGGGCTCTTCCCCGAGCGGGCGCAGGAGGAGGTCTGGGCGGAACGCCCCTACGGGCTGATCCCGTGCGTCCTGGCGCCGACCGGCAAGGCCGAGCGCGTGGACGGAGGCCACCGCGTCAACGGCCGCTGGTCGTGGGCCAGCGGCGTCATGCACGCCGACCACGTCATGGTCATGGGCCTGGTCGTCGAGGACGGCGCGATCGAGCCGCGCCTGTTCCTCCTGCCCCGCGCGGACGTGACCGTCCACGACGTCTGGCACACCAGCGGCATGCGCGGCACCGGCAGCAACGACATCGAGGTCACGGACGTGTTCGTCCCGGCCCACCGCTCGGTGCCCCTCGCCGACCTGTCGGAGGGGCGCTCGCCCGGCTCCCGCACCAACCCGGGCGCCCTCTACCGCATCCCGCTCGTGCCGGTGTTCGCGCTGACCGGCGCGGCGCCCGTCCTCGGCATCGCCGAGGGGGTCCTCGCGCGGTTCGCCGAACGGATGCGGGGCCGCGTCATGGCCTACACCGGCGAGCGCCAGCGCGACCTGGTGACCGGCCAGATCCGGCTGGCGTCCGCGACCGCCGACCTGGCCGCCGCGCGGCTCCTGCTGGACGACGCGCTGCGCGGCCTGCCGTCCATCGAGGGGCTTGCGCGGCGCGCCCGCGCCCGCCTCGTCGCCGCGCACGTGGTCGCCACCGCCCGCCGGACGGTGAACGACCTCTGCTCGGCCGCCGGCGCGAGCGCCCAGTTCACCGGCTCGCCGTTCCAGCGCGCCCAGCGCGACATGAATACGATCTCGGGTCATGTGGTGTTCGACCCGGACGCGTCGTACGCCCTCTACGGCAAGATCGAACTGGGCCTGGAGCCGGGCCCGATGACCATGGTGTGACGGTGACGGTGACGGTGACGCAGAGGCAGACGCGGGTGGCCTGGATCGAGGCCGCCTACCGGGAACTCGCCCGAGCGGGGGAGCGCGGTGTGGCGATCACCGCGCTCGCCGCGCGCCTCGGCGTCACCAAGGGCAGCTTCTACTGGCATTTCAAGGACCGCACCGAACTGCTGCGCGCCCTCCTCGACCGCTGGGCGCACGAGCGGACGGACGAGATGCTGCGGATGTCGCTCGGCAGCACCGGCGACACCCGTGAACGGCTCCGCCGCATCCAGGCGCTGGGCCGCGAGGTCGCCCCCATCGACCGGGCGATGCGGCTGTGGGCCCAGCACGACAAGGACGCAGCGGAGGCCGTCCGGCAGGCCGACCGCGCCCTGCTCGCGCACATCGCCGCCTGCCTGGAGGAGCTGGACTTCACCCCCGAGGAGTCGCGCCTGCGCGCCCTCCTGATGCTCCGCACGTGGGCGGGCGGCTATCTCGTCCAGGGCCCTCCCGGCGACCTCGGCCCGGACCCGGACGCCCGGATGCTGGAGATCCTCCTGGCCCGCTGAGCCTCAGGCGCGCAGGTACGCCAGCACGGCCAGGACGCGGCGGTGGTCGTCGGCGGTGCCCGGCAGGTCGAGCTTCCGCAGGATGCCGCCGATGTGCTTGGCGACCGCCGCCTCGCTCACCGTCAGCGCGCGGGCGATCCCGGCGTTCGTCCGGCCCTGCGCCATCAGCCCCAGCACCTCGCTCTCCCGGCGCGTCAGCGCGGCGAGCGGGTCGCGGCGGCGCCGCAGCAGCAGCCGGACGACCTCCGGGTCGATGACCGCGCCGCCCGACGCGACCCGCTCCAGCGCGTCCCGGAAGTCGTCGATGTCGCCGATGCGGTCCTTCAGCAGGTAGCCGACGCCGCGCCCGCCGACCGAGCGGAACAGCTCGCCCGCGTAGGTGTGCTGGACGTACTGGCTGAGCACCAGCACCGCCGTTTCCGGACGCGCCTTCCGCACCTCGACCGCGGCGCGCAGCCCCTCGTCCGAGAAGCCGGGCGGCATGCGGACGTCGGTCAGCACCAGCTCGGGCGCGTGCTCCTCGGCCGCCGCGGTGAGGGCCCCCGCGTCCCCGACCGCCGCGACGACCGTGTGGCCGAACCGCGCGAGCAGGCCGATGAGGCCCTCCCGGAGCAGGACGCCGTCCTCGGCGAGGACTACCCGCACGGCACCTCCATGCGGAGCACGGTCGGCCCGCCGGCCGGGCTGGACAGCTCGAGCGCGCCGCCGACGACGGAGACGCGGTCGGCGAGCCCCGCGAGGCCGGTGCCCCGCGCGACCGCGGCGCCGCCGCGCCCGTCGTCGCCGACCACCACGACGACGGTGCCGTCCCGTTGTGAGGCCGTCACCCAGGCGGTGTCCGCCTCACCGTGCTTCGCGGCGTTCGCGAGGGCTTCGCAGATCGCGAAATAGAGGGCGCTCTCGACCGGGCCGGGGAGGCGCCCGGGGAGATCGAAGGCCACGTCGACGGGCAGGGGCGAGCGTCCGGCGAGCTCGTTGACGGCGGCCGGCAGCCCCCGGTCCGTCAGCACCTTCGGGTGGATGTCGTGGATGAGCTCGCGCAGCTCCGCCAGCACCACCTTCGCCTCCTCATGCGCCCTGGCGACCAGCTCCCCGGCCTCCGGCGCGCCGGCCGTCCGGGCGAGCCCGAGCGTCATCGTCAGCGCGACGAGCCGCTGCTGCGCGCCGTCGTGCAGGTCCCGTTCGATGCGGCGGCGCTCGGCCTCGAACGCGTCCACGAGCCGGGCCCGCGACCGTGTCAGCGCGTCCACCCGCGCGGCCAGCTCCGGCTCATGCGGCGCCACCGCCAGCGCCCGGACGAGCGCCCCCCGCGCCGCCGCGACGAGCGTCACCAGGTAGGCGCCGGCGACCAGCGCCGCCAGGCCGGCCGGCACCATCGTCCACGCCTGACCTTCGGTGAGCGTCCAGGACTTGAGGACGCGCACGTGCCCGTCGTCCACCAGAACGGGCGCGGCGAGCAGCGACACCGGCACGGCGACCCCGGCCACCAGCGCGGCCAGCTCCAGCGGCCACAGCACGGTCGCCGACAGCACCGCGAGCGCCAGCTCCCGCCACGTCGCCGGCTCCCGGTACCGCAGGACCAGCCAGGGCCACAGCCCCGGACGTCCCGGAGCGCGATGCGGGCCGGGCGCGGGCTCGCCGTCCACGAGCCGCAGCCGGACGCGCTCGAACACCCCCACCGGCACTCCGCACAAACCCAGCCCCACCAGAACCGGCACCCCGACCACCACGACGGCCGACACCGTCCCGACGGCGAGCGCCGCGCTCAGCAGCACCAGCTCGACCGCCCCGGCGACGCCCCCGGTCAGGAGGTAGGCGGCCGAGCGCCAGGGCCACCCGGACACCGGGAACCGCCGTTCCGCCAGTCCCTTCCACGCCGTCCGCGACCGCATGCCGTCGACCGTACAAGTGGGGCCCGCGCCCTTCGATCCGGCCGGCACCCTCTCGGAAGGTAGAACCAGCACTACCGCCTACGCTGAGGACATGCCGAACGACGAGGGACGGCCGGCCCGCGTTGAGGACGTGCACGAGCTGGCCCTGGCCATGCCGCACGTCACCGTCTACCCGGGCACCCAGGACAATCCGGTCTACCAGGTCGGCGGCAGGTCGTTCGTCTTCTTCCGCAACCCGCGCCCCGACGCGGTCGACCCCGAGACGGGCGAACGCTACCGGGACGTGATCGTGTTCTGGGTCCCGTCCGAGGGCGACAAGCAGGCCCTGGTGCAGGACGAGACGTCGCCGTTCTTCACCACGCCGCACTTCGACGGCCACCTCTCCGTCCTGCTGCGGGGGAGCCGCGTCGGCGAACTCACCCGCGCGGAACTGGCGGAGATCGTCCAGGACGCCTGGCTGTCGCGCGCGTCCGCCCGCCGGGCCAGAGCCTGGCTCGACGACCACCCCCCGAGCTGATCGCGCCGCGCGAGTCGCGAATGGACGACGCTCTGGAACCCGCTCGCCAAGGCGGTGTTCTCCACCACGCTGCCGGGAGGTAGAAGCAGGACCACCGCGAAGACGCCCGCAGGCACCAGTGCGGTACCCGCCGTCCGGCGGCTTGGCTGGACGGCATGGATGACGAGACGGTTCGGCCGGCACCGGACGAGCCGACCGGCGTGCCCGGGACCGTGGCCGCCGGTCCGGCGGACCCGGGGGCGGCCGCATGCTGAGGTTCGCGCTGCTCTCCGTCCGGGGGCGCCGGGTCGCGTTCGCGGGGTCGTTCACGGCCCTGGCCCTGGGCGTGTGCCTGATGGGGGCGATGGGGTCGGCGCTCGTGTCCGCGACCGGCCTCACCTCCGCCGGCGACACACAGATCATGCTCGGGACGGCAGGGGGCGTCTGCGGCTTCGTCGCGGTCTTCGTGGTGGCGTCCACGTCCGCACTGGCGGTCGCCCGGCGGCGGCGGGAGCTGGCGCTGCTGCGGGCGCTCGGCGCCACGTCCCGGCAGGTCCGGCGGATGCTGCTCGTCGAGGGCGTCGTCGTCGGCGCCGCCGCGGCCGCGCTGGGATGCGGGCTGAGCCCGGTGTGCGGGGCGCTGCTCGGCCGGTGGCTCGTCGGCCGGGGACTGGCGCCCGCCTCCTACACGGTCGGGGTGGCCCCGTGGCCACTGGTGCTCGCCTTCGCGGCCGGGCTGGTGATCTCCGTGCTGGGCGTGTGGGCCGCGTCCCGGCGTGCGGGGCGGATCCGTCCGGTGGAGGCTCTGCGGGACGCCGAGCTGGAGACCCGCGCGATGACCGCCGGTCGCTGGGCGATGGGCCTCGGCGGCGTCGTGTCCGCGCTGGCGATGACGGCCTCGGTGCTGGACGATCCGGGCGGCGCGACCAACCGCAAGCACTACATCCCCGTCACGATGCTGCTGATCGCGGGTGTCGCGTTCCTCGCCCCGGTTCTCGTCCCGCCGGTGGCCCGGGTGGTCGCATGGCCGTTGAGGAGGCTGAGCGGCGCGGGCGCGCTGGTCGTCCGGAGGAACGCCGTGAGCGCGGCCCGCCGCACCGCGTCCACCGCCGCGCCGGTCCTGGTGACCGTGGGGCTGGCGGCCTCCCTGCTCGGCGCGACGGCGAGCGTCGACGCGGCGAAGCGCGCCGAGCTGCGCGCCCAGCACCGCGCCGACTTCGTCGTGACCCCCGCCGCCGGGTCCACCCTCGACCGGGCGGTGGTCGGCGCGGTCATGGCGATTCCCGGCGCGGACGTCCTCGCCCGGACACCCACGACGCTCCACGTACCCGACGGCGACGCTCTCGTGAAGACCTCCGCGCAGGCCGTCACCCGGGCACCCGGCCTTCCCGTCGTGTCGGGCGATCCCACTCGCCTGGACGACGCCTCGATCATCGTCCCCGAGGAGTGGGAACGGGCGGTCGGCGACCGCGTGGACGTCCGGCGCGAAGACGGCGTCCACGCGGCCCTCACCGTCGTGGCCGTCGTGAAGACGGGCATCGGCGACGGCGGAGTCCTCGTCACCGAACGCCATGGGAACGGCCGTCCCACGATGATCGACGTGAGCCTCCGGCCCGGTACCGGTCCCGGTGTGCTCCACGCGGCCGTCCGCGATCTCGGCGCCCGCGCCGTCGCGACCGGCACATGGCTCAAAACGGCCGAGACCGAGTCCGGACGGCACAGCCGCCTCGGCATGTACATCGTGCTGGGCGCGGCCCTGCTCTACTGCGCCATGGCGATCGCGAACACGCTGCTGATGGCCGCCGCCGACCGGCGGCGTGACCAGGCCGCCCTGCGCCTGGCCGGGGCGACCCGCTGCCAGGTGCTCCTGATCACGGCCGCCGAGGCGCTCCTCGTGACGGCGATCGGCACGGTACTGGCGGCGCTCGCGTCGGCCGTCGCCCTGACCGGGGTGGTCGCGGGCCTGTACGGCCTCACGGGGCGCCTCACGATCGCGATCCCCTGGCTCCAGGTGGCGGGCATCGTGTTGGCCTGCGCCCTCACGGCCGTCCCGGCGGCCCTGCTCCCGGCCCGCCGCGCGGTGCGGTCCGTCCTCGCCTAGCCGCCGGCCATGGCGCCCACCACCAGGAACGGCTCCTTGCCGAGCGCGACCGCCTCCGGCAGGGCGGTGTCGGGCGGGTCGTGGGACAGATCCTCCTCGCAGGCGTAGTAGCGGACGAACGCGCGGCGCCGCAAAGTCCCGTGCTCCCGGATCGTCCCGCGCAGCACCGGGTACCGGGTTTCCAGCGCGTCCAGGACGGAGCCCAGCGTGGCCTCGCCCGGCACGTCCAGCAGCACCTCGCCCTCGACGTGGGCGAGGACCCGCAGGTGCGCGGGCAGCACGACGCGGATCACGGCAGTGTCTGGACTTCGACGGACAGGACGGCCGGCAGGTCGCGGACGATTGGCGCCCACGTGTCCCCGGCGTCGGCGGACGCGTACACCTGGCCGCCCGTCGTCCCGAAGTAGACGCCGCACGAGTCGAGGTCGTCCACGGCCATCGCGTCGCGCAGCACGTTGACGTAGCAGTGGCTCTGCGGCAGCCCCTTGGTCAGCGGCTCCCACTCGTTCCCGCCGGTCCGGCTGCGGTACACGCGCAGCCTCCCCTCCGGCGGGTAGTGCTCGGAGTCGCTCTTGATAGGGACGACGTAGACCGTGTCCGGCTCGTGGGCGTGGACGGCGATCGGGAACCCGAAGTCGCTCGGCAGGTCGCCGCTGATCTCGTGCCACGTCCCGCCCGCGTCGTCGCTGCGCATGACGTCCCAGTGCTTCTGCATGAACAGGACGTCGGGGCGCGACGGGTGCATCGCGATGCGGTGGACGCAGTGCCCGACCTCGGCGTCCGGGTCGGGGATGCCCTCGGTGCGCAGGCCCCGGTTCGCCGCGAGCCACGTCTTGCCGCCGTCGTCGGTGCGGAACACCCCGGCCGCCGAGATGGCCGCGTACATCCGGCCGTTCCGGACCGGGTCCCGGACGATCGTGTGCAGGCACATCCCGCCCGCGCCCGGCGCCCACGCCGGCCCGGACCCGTGCTCGCGCAGCCCCGGCAGCTCCTGCCAGGACGCCCCGCCGTCGGCGGACCGGAACAGCGCCGCGTCCTCGACCCCGGCGTACACCTCGTCCGGGTCGTCGGCGGCGGGCTCCAGGTGCCAGACCCGCTTGAACTCCCAGGGGCGCGGCGTCCCGTCGTACCACTGGTGCGTGCCGGGCACGCCCTCGTACGCGAACTCGTTGCCCATCGGGCGCCATGTCGCGCCGCCGTCGTCCGAGCGCTGGATCACCTGCCCGAACCAGCCGCCGGACTGCGACACGTACAGCCGCGACGGATCGGCGGGGGAGCCCGCCATGTGGTAGATCTCCCAGCCGCCGAAGTGCGGCCCGCTCACCTCCCAGCGCTCGCGCCTCCCGTCGGACGTGAGGACGAACGCGCCCTTCCGCGTGCCCACGAGCACCCGCACCCCGGTCATGATCGCTCCCTTCGATGGTCGGCATGCCTCACCACGGATAGGGACCGGCCCGGCCCGCGAAACTCATCGGCGTCCGCCGATCGGGTACTTCCCATGGCCGGCCGGGGCGAATCGTCAGCCGCCGGCGGGTGCGATGTTCTGGTTGACGTGGAAGACGTTCTCCGGGTCGTAGCGCCTCTTGATCTGCGCGAGCCGGTCGTAGTTGCCCCGGTAGGCGGCCTTCACCCTGTCCTGCCCCTCGTCCATCAGGAAGTTGACGTAGGCGCCGCCCGCCGACATGGGGTGCAGGGCCTCCCAGTAGTCCTTGGCCCACTGCGAGATCAGGCCCGCGTTGGCGGGGTCGGGGTCGACGCCCACGATGACGCCCGCCCAGCCGCCGTCCCGGTACGCGAACGCGGTCGCGTCGGACGGCACGCGCGCGGCGGCACCGTCGATCGGGTAGAGGTGCATGGTGGAGTGGCCGGTGGGCAGCCGCTCGCCGTGCTCGCGGTGGACATCGATGGCGGCGTCGGAGATCTCGTGGAAGACGTCCGCCCGCCAGTACCACTGGAGCCCGGCCGGGTAGAGGGCGTCGAAGGCGCTCTGCAGAACGGTGAACGGCATGCCGTGCAGGCCGTCCAGCAGCGGGCCGCCGTACGCCCGGACCGGTGCGAGGACCTCGGCGGCGCGGGCGTGCCGCCCGGTGTAGCACCAGACGATGCCGCACGCCTTCCGTCCCCAGAGCGCCTCAGGGAACGGCGCCGCGGGCGGGACGGTCAGCAGCCCGATCCAGCCGCTCAGCTCCTCCGGCAGGGTCGGCAGCAGGTCCCGGTACCAGCGCATGACGTCGCCCGCGTCCGCGATGTCGTACAGGACCGGGCCGCCGATGATCGTTCCGCCCTCTCCGATGTCGTGGCAGCGGAACGTGAAGGACGTGACGACGCCGAAGTTCCCGCCGCCGCCGCGCAGCGCCCAGAACAGGTCGGGGTGCGACTCGGCGCTCGCCTTCACGAACGAGCCGTCCGCGAGGACCACGTCCGCGGCGAGGAGGTTGTCGACGGTGAGGCCGAACCGCCGCGACAGGTAGCCGATGCCGCCGCCGAGCGTCAGCCCGCCGACGCCGGTGGACGCGAGGAACCCCGACGGCGTCGCCATGCCGAACGCGACGGTCGCGTGGTCGACGTCCCCCCAGGTGCAGCCGCCGTCCGCTCGGACGGTCCGCGCCTCGGGGTCGACGGTGGTACCGCGCATCGGCGACAGGTCGACGACCAGGGCGCCGTCCCACACCCCGAGCCCGGCCGCGTTGTGGCCGCCGCCCCGGACGGCGAGCTCGACGCCGTGCGCGCGGCCGAACCGCACGCAGGACACGACGTCGGCGGTGTCCCGGCAGCGGGCGACGGCCGCCGGCCGTTTGTCGATCATGCCGTTGTAGACGGCGCGCGCCTCGTCGTACCCGGCGTCCCCCGGACGGATCAGGTCGCCGCGGAGGGCGGCGGCCAGCTCGTCGTACGGTGCGGTGGCGGTCATGTGCATCCCCCTTGCGTTCCGTTCCCGGCGTCTGCGCGACGTCCGGCGCGCAGGCCGGCCGCTCGCGTCGGGGGGTGCGGGAACGGCCGGTACGGCATGCGGGCGAACGAGCCCTGGCCTGAGGCTGGCGATACCCGCGCGGGCCGGATCGATGCCCCTGCCGGGGGCCGCCGGTGCCGGGCGGCCTACTCGATGACGAGGTTGACGGGGATGTTGCCGCGGGTGGCGTTGGAGTAGGGGCACACCTGGTGGGTGGCCTCGAGCAGCGCGCGCCCCGCCTCCGCGCCGATGGTGTCGGGCAGTTCAACCCGCAGGGTCACGTCGAGCTGGAAGCCGCCCGCGCCGTTGGCGTCGAGCCCGACCTCGGCGGTGACCGACGCGTCCGAGACGTCCACCTTCTGCTGGCGCGCGACGAGCCGCAGGGCGCTGGCGAAGCAGGCTGCGTACCCGGCGGCGAACAGCTGCTCGGGGTTGGTGCCGACGCCGTTCCCGCCGAGCTCCTTCTGGAGGCCCAGGGCGACGTCGAGCTGCCCGTCGGAGGAGACGGCGCGCCCGTCGCGTCCGGCGGCGGTGGCGATGGCGGTGTAGAGGCTCATGGCACGACCCTTCGTATAGACAGACCTGTCTGTCTGTTCAGGCCGATAATAGACAGATCTGTCTGGTAACGTCAAGGCGTGCCCGCGCAGACGACGGAGCGCCGCCGCGAGAAGCCGGCGCGCGCCCGCATCCTCGACACCGCCACCCGGCTCTTCTACGCCGAGGGCGTCCACTCGGTCGGCATCGACCGCATCATCGCCGAGGCCGGCGTCGCCAAGGCGACCTTCTACAACCACTTCCCGGGCAAGGACGACCTCGTCCGGCACTACGTGACCGAGGAGAGCCTGCGCCAGCGGACCCTCACCGCCGGGCTCCCCGCCGCGCCTCCCCGCGACACACTGCACGCCCTCTTCGCGTACATGTGCGAGGTCGGCGGCAGCCCCGCCTACCGGGGCTGCCCCTTCGTCAACACGGCGGCGGAGTACCCCGACCCCGCGCACCCCGTCAGGCAGGCCATCGACGACCACCGCCGCTGGATGCGCGGCCTCTTCCACGACCTCCTGGTCGCCGACGGCCACCCCGACGCCGACCGCACCGCCGGCATCCTCATGCTCCTGCGGGACGGCCTGGTGGTCGGCTTCGACCTGGACGACCCGTCCGCCCTCCGCGCCACCGCCCGCGAGGCGGTCACCCGCGCCCTCCGCTAGGTGCACTCGGCTCCGGCGCTCGGCGGTGGGCGGGAGAATGGCGGGCATGGCACTTCCCGAGGCACGGGATCCGGCCGTGAGGTCGGTCTTCCTTGTCGGCACCCTGTTCTCCGGATCGACGCTCATCGGGCGCGATATGACCACGCGCATCGAGGACGCCCACTACGTCGGGGAGCTGAACAACTTCACGCAGCTGCCCGGGTTCAGCCATCCGACGTCCGGGCGGGAATGCGGCCCCTGCTCCCTGCTCGACCGGCCGTGCGGGCACTTCACACCGGCGCTCCGGGAACGGGTGTCGTACGACGACGTGCTCGGCATGCACCGGGATCTGGCGCGGTCGCTGGGCGTCCGGGTGATCATCGACGGGAGCAAGTACGTCGCGTGGCTGCGGCGCGCCGTCGAGCAGCGGGACGCGCGTGCGGCGGACCGGACGCGGATGAGCGCCATCGTCACCGTGCGGAACCCCGTCGCCTTCGCGATCAGCCACCGGAACCGGACGGGCGAACCGCTGTGGCTGGCGGCCGGCATCTGGCGGGACACCTATGTCGACGCCCTCCGCACCCTCAACACGTACGGGCTCCCGCACATGGTGCTGCGCTACGAGGACCACATGGCGGACCCCGGGTGCTCGCTGGAGCGCCTCGCCGCGTTCCTGCACCTGCCGCTGGAGGACGCGCCCGACACGACCGGGCTGCACGACACCGGCGGGAACTGGAGCTCGTTCGTCCCCTACCTCGGCAGGGGGCAGCTCGACGCGTTCATCGAGCGGCTCGACGGGGCGGCGCGGGCGGAGGCGGAGGCGTTCGTGAAGCACGCGCGGGCCTACTGGGACGACGCGAAGCCGAGGGAGGACACGCGCTGGTACGGGAGCCTCGCGGAGGGCGAGGTCAACGCGATCCTGAGCACTCCCGGGCTGAGCGACACGGCGGGCGTCCTCGGCTACAACCTCGCCGGCATCGTGCACAGGGCGGTCCTGTAGGCGGCGCGCGGCGGATGCGGGGTGACAAGGAGGTGGGCGGGCTGCCAGGCTTTCCCTGCACCTTGTTCGCCTTCTGGTGATAAGGATGCTTTCGGCCGGCGCTCTCGGGGAGCGCGGCCCAGGGGACACGAGGAGGCGACGGCTGTGACCGTCTCGATGGTGAAGGGCCAGCGGATCTCGCTGGAGAAGCCCGGCGGCGCGCTGCGCATGGTCCGGATGGGGCTGGGCTGGGACGCGGTGAAGAAGAAGGGCTTCTTCGGCTCCCGCGAGCGCGACATCGACCTCGACGCGTCCTGCGTGCTCTTCGCCGACGGGCGCCTCGCCGACGTGGTGTACTTCGGCAAGCTGGTGAGCGACGACGGGTCGGTCCGGCACACCGGGGACAACCTGACCGGCGCGGGCGACGGCGACGACGAGTCGGTGATCGTCGACCTGGGGCGGCTGCCCGTCCACATCAGCTCGCTGGTGTTCACCGTCAGCTCGTTCAACGGGCAGACGTTCGACGAGGTCGACAACGCCTTCTGCCGGCTGGTCGACGAGATGGGCGGCGGTGAGCTGGCCCGGTACACGCTGACCGGCGGGGGCGGCCACACCGCCATGGTGATGGCGCGGCTCTACCGGCACGGCGAGGTCTGGAAGATGAACGCGATCGGCGAGCCGTGCCACGGCCGGACGTTCGAGGACATGCTCCCGACGATCGCCGGCCTGGCCTGACGGCGATGCCCGAGCTCTCGCCCGGCGCCAACGCCGCGCTGCCCGCCCGGCGGGTGACCGCCACCGTGGCGTGCGCGGCGCCCGTGGACGTCAGCGCCCTGCTGGTGGGCGCCGACCTCCGCGTGCGCTCCGACGCCGACCTGGTGTTCTTCAACGCCCCGGAGGCGCCCGGCGTGCGCTGGAGCGACGGCGGCGGCCAGCGCGTCGACCTCGATGTGGACGCCGTCCCGCCGGACGTCCAGGCGGTGCTCATCGCGGTCAGCCTGACCGGGAGCGCCGGGTTCGGGACGGTCCCGCCGCCGCGGATCCGGCTCAGCGCCGGGAGTGATCCGGTGGCGTCGTTCACTGCGGCGGGGCTGGGCGAGGAGCGGGCGATCATCGGGCTGGAGGTCTACCGGCGGGCCGGATCGTGGAAGGTGCGCGCCGTCGGGCAGGGGTACGCGGGCGGGCTCGCCGAACTGCTGGAGGCCCACGGCGTCGACGTGGACGACCCCGGGGAGGAGGCCGCCCCGCCGCCGCCGCCCGGTCCGGGTGCGGGCCAGGCGGCTGCGCGGGGCGCGCCGCCGCCGTCCTCATCGGAGGTCGGCTACCTCGAACGGTGCTGGCTGGTCTGGGAGGACGCGAGCCGGTCGCTGGCCGCGTTCCGGTCGTCCACCGAGCACGCCCTCAACGTCCGCAACGACGAGGTCGGCGGCCGGGCGCCGCGCGGCCGGTTCGACCAGCTGATGGCGGCGGCCGACCAGCGGCTGAGGGCGGACGCCGCGCAGCTGCGCGAGGAGCTGGCCCGGGTGGAGCCGCACGTCGGGGTGGAGGCGGCGCCGTTCGACGCGCCGGCCTGGCTGACGTGGCGGCCGCGCACGGACGTGGCCGAGGGCGTATTGCTGGGTTGGCTGTCCACGGCGGAGATGCCCGATCTGCGGGTGCCGCTCGTCCTGCGGATGCCGTGGCGGGGCGGGATGTGGATCTCGCGCGGCCCGCTGCCCGGCGACGCGGCCGCCTACGCCTGGTCGCTGGTGACCCGGTTCATGGCGGCGGTCCCGCCGGGCCTCGCCGGGCTGGACGTGATCGACGCGGCGGGCCTGTCGGGCGCCGGCCGGCTGAACGCGCTCGATCCGTCGGGCGGGCTGCTGGGCGGCGGCGTGGCCACCGGGCCGGCCGCGGCGGAGCGGCTGCGGCGGCTGCTCGACCTGGTCGACCTGCGCCGGATCGGCGGCGGGGACGACGCGGCGGTGCCCGGCGGCGGCCCCCCGGTGCGGCTCGTGGTGATCATGGACGCGGGCGCCGCGCTGGAGGGCGAGCAGGCGCACCAGTTGCTGCGCCTGGTGGAGGACGGGCCGCGCGTCGGCGTCCCGGTGCTGCTGGTCGAGACGGACACCCGGGCTCCCGAGTCCGTGCTCGCGGTGCGCGTCCGGCAGTCCTGCAACAGCCTGCCGTCCGGCGAGGGCTCGGTCGGCGACGGGTGGGTGGGCATCGAGTGGACGCTCACCCCGGAGGTGCTCCCGGACGGCGGCGACGGCACCCGGCCGTCGGCGCTGCTGGCGCACGTGCTCGGCACGCATGCCCGCGGCATCGCGTCCTACGACTGAGCCGGGCCGTCCGGGGCGACGCGTCCGGTGCGGGGCGGCCTATTTGACGGCGACTCCGCCGTAGACCCAGGCGCCGCCGCTCGCGGCGGCCTCCTCGGCGTCCGGATGCCACCGGTTGACCTTGACCAGGCCGGGATCGACGAGCTCGAGCCCGTTGAAGAGGCGCAGGACGCGGTCGTGGTCGCGGAAGACCATGGGCGCCGAGGCGTTGCGGTAGGCGGCCTCGATGATCTGGACCTGGTCGGCGGGCCGGTCGTCCAGGGTGCTGTGGGACAGGACGAGGTGGCTGCCGGGAGCCATCCGGTCGGTGAAGGCGGCGACGATGCCGGCGGGGTCCTCGGCGTCGGTGATGAAGTGCAGCATGGCGTTGAAGATGACGCCGACCGGACGGTCGAAGTCGATGAGGCGGGCGACGGCGTCGGAGGCGAGCACGGTCCCGGGGTCGCGCATGTCGGCCTGGACGGCGGCGGTCCGCTGGTCGGAGGCCAGCAGGGCGCGGGCGTGCACGATGACCACGGGGTCGATGTCGACGTAGACGACGCGCGCGTCCGGGTGGTGGCGCTGGGCGATCTCGTGGACGTTGCCCTGGTTGGGGAGCCCGGCGCCGAGGTCGATGAACTGGTCGATGCCCTGTTCGGCGACGTGGGAGACGGCGCGGCCGAGGAAGCGGCGGTTGGCGCGCAGGGCCTCGACGCCGTCCGGGATGGACGCGATGAGGTGCTGGGCGAGCTCCCGGTCGGCGGCGAAATTGTCCTTTCCGCCGAGCACGTAGTCGTACATGCGCGCGACGTTCGGGGTGTCCGGATCGATGCCCTGGGGCACTTCGGGCTGATGCGACATCGGCGTCCTCATCTGGCGGGGATCAGGGAAATGATGGTAGTCGGCAAGATCATGCCAATGCGATGATTTGTACGGATTCCTGTGCCACGATGGGGCGATCATCGGCCGGGCGCATGGAGCGCGTATGGAATTCAGCGTCAACGGCAAGGTCGTCGACGTCGATGTCGAAACGACGGACACCGCGGCGGAACTGCTGCGGGAGCGCATGGGCCTGACCGGGACGAAGGTCGCGTGCGGCACCGGCGTGTGCGGGGCCTGCACCGTCCAGGTGGACGGGCGGACGGCGGCGGGCTGCCTGCTGCCCGCCGGGAGCCTGGCGGGACGCGAGGTCACGACCGTCGAGGGGCTCGGCGGCGACCATCCGGTGCAGCGGGCCTTCGCCGCGCACGACGCGCTGCAGTGCGGCTACTGCACGCCGGGCTTCGTGGTGGAGGCGGCGGCGTTCACGGACCGGTGGCGGGCCGAGCACGGCACGGCCGCGCCGTCCCGGGAGGAGATCGCGGAAGCGCTGTCGGGCCACCTGTGCCGCTGCGGGGCGTACGCGGGGATCTACGCGGCGGTGGCGGCGGCGTGCGCGGGGGAGCACGACGACCCCGAGGCGGCGGCACCCGCGCGCGTGGAGGCCGTCAGCAAGATCACCGGGGCGGCCCGGTACACCACGGACGTCGTCCTGGACGGCATGCTCGAAGGCGTGATCGTGCGGTCGCCGCACCCGCACGCGAAGGTCGGGGAGATCCGGTGCGACGGCCCCCTGGCGGAGCTGCTGCCGCCGGACCGCGTCGTCCGGTACGCGGGCCAGCCGGTGGCGGCGGTCGCGGCGCCCACCCGGGCCGAGGCGCTCGCGCTGGCGGCGCGGGTCGAGGTCGAGTACGCGGTGCTGCCCACGGTGCTGTCGTCGGACGACGAGACCGTCGTCTTCCCCACCAAGGAGATCCGCGAGACGGCGCCCCGCGCCAACGAGGGACCGCTCGCGAAGGCCGAATGGAACGGCAACGTCCGGGGCCCCGCCGCGATGAGCTGGCGCGCCCGGACCGCCGCGAAACGGATCGAAAGGGCGCGGAAGAACGGCGACCGGAATCTCGTCGAGGCCACCTATACGACGGGAGTGCAGGCCCACACCTGCATGGAGCCCCATTCCTGCGTCGCCCGCTGGAACGGCGGTGAACTGCGTCTGCACCTGTCCACCCAGGCGATGACCCGTGTCGCGGAACAGGCCGCGGAACGCTGGGGTCTCGGGCCGGGCCAGGTCCACATCGTGGCCGAGCACGTCGGCGGCGGTTTCGGCTCGAAGGTGAACGTCACCACCGATGTCGTCGCCGCGGTCGAGCTGGCCCGCCTGCACGAGGCGCCGGTCCGGGTCGTCCTCAGCCGGGCCGAGGAGATCGTGGACGGCGGCACCCGCCCCGGCACCCGCATCGACCTCGCCGTGCTCACCGGCGAGGACGGTGGGCTGGCCGCCTTCACCATGGACGCCCACGGTGACTCCGGCGTCTCCATCGGCTCCAACGCCGCCTGGCATTCGCGGTTCTTCTACGGCAACGCGCCCCGCCGGATCCGCGACTACGACCACATCACCAACCGCGCCCCCGGAATCCCGTTCCGCGGCCCCGGCCTGCCGCCGATGCTGTGGGCGCTGGAGCAGGCCGTGGACGAGACGGCGCTGCGCCGCGGCGAGGACCCCATCGCCCTGCGCCGCCGCTGGGACGGCAACCCCAAGCGCCGCGCCCTGTACGACCGGGTGTCCGAACTGCCCCTGTGGCGCGACCGGACGGACCCGGGCGTCGGACGCGTCCGACGCGGTGTGGGCGTCGCGGCGGCCAACTACATGTACTTCCTCGACCCCGGCACCAAGGTGTCGCTCACGGTCGAGCAGGGCACCGTCGTCGCCCGCATCGCCGCCTCGGACATCGGCACCGGCAGCCGCTCCGTGATCGCCGGCGTGGTCCGGTCGGCGCTCGACCTGGCGCCCGGACAGGTCCGCGTCGAACTCGGCCGCAGCGAGCACGCCTACGGGCCGTCCGCCGCGAGCAGCTGCTCCACCGCGTCCATCGCCCCGGCCGCCCAGGACGCGGCGCGCCGCCTGCGCAAGGCCCTGCGCGGCCACTCCCTCGCCGAGGCCGAAGGTCTCGAGGTCGTCGGCCGTCGGCCCCGCGACCGCCGCGGCTACGTCACCCCGTTCGCCCTCGACCATTTCGCCATCGGACGGGGCTTCTCGGGCGCCGTCGTCGTCACGGAGGTCGAGGTGGACACCCTCCTCGGCCGCGTCAGGCCGACCCGCGTCTGGTGCGGCATCGCCGCCGGTCACATCTACTCGCCCCGGCTGGCCCGCAGCCAGTGCGAGGGCGGCGTCATCCAGGGCATCGGCTACGCCCTGTTCGAGCAGCGCCAGGAGGACCCGGCGACCGCCACCGTCCTCACCGCGAACCTGGAGGACTACCGCATCCCCGGCATCGCGGACACCCCGGAGATCGACGTGCACTTCCACACCGAGGGCTGGGACCACGTGCCCGGACGCGGCGTCGGCATCGGTGAGATCTCCACCATGGCCGTCGCCGCCTCGATCGGCAACGCCGTCCGGCACGCCACCGGCCACCGCTTCCACGACCTGCCCATCCGGCCCGACCGGCTGCTGGAAGGGATCGCCGAATGACCGCCATCGAAGCCGCCCTGGAAGCCGCCGCCGAGGCCGTCCGCGCCACCGGCGGCGAACTGCGCGCGGGCGGAACCGACGTCATGACGCGCCCGGCCCGTCCCCTGGTGGACCTGCCCGCCGGCGCCGACCTGCACGGCATCACCTGGCGACCGGACGGCTCGGTCCGCGTCGGCGCCCTCACCACGATCACCGACCTGCTCGCGGACGCGCGCCTCACCGCGTCCTACCCGGCCCTCGCGGCCACGGCCGCCGCCATCGCCACCCCGCAGATCCGCAACGTCGCCACCGTCGGCGGCAACCTCCTTCAGCGCAACCGCTGCTGGTACCTGCGCACGCCCGGCTTCGCCTGTCACCAGAACGGCGGCGACACCTGCCCCGCCCGCGACGGCGCCCACCTCTACTCCGCCGTCGTCGACCAGGGCCCCTGCGTCGCGCCGCACCCGTCCACCCTGGCCCTGGCCCTTCTCGCCTACGCCGCCACCGCCGACGTCCACGGCCGCGCCCCGCTGGAGATCGCCGACCTGTACGGCGACGACCCCACCCGTGACCACGTCCTGGACTCCGCGGAGATCCTCCGGGCCGTCCACCTTCCCCCGCCGGTGTCCGGCGAACGGACCGCCTACCGCCGCGCCACCGCCCGCGAACGCGCCGAATGGCCCCTGGTGGAGGCCACCGTCCGCCTCACCCTGGACGGCGACACCATCACCACGGCCGCCGTCGCCGCGGGCGGCATAGCCCGCACGCCGCTCCTCCTCCCCGAGGTCGCCGAGGCACTCCACGGCGGTCCCGCCACCCCCGATGCCTTCGCCGCCGCCGCCGACCGCGCGACGGCCCGCTGCACGCCCCTGCCCCGGACCGCCTACAAGGTCCCCCTGCTCCACGCCACTCTGGTGGACGCCCTCACCGCCGCCTGCACCCCCTGAGCAGCCCGCATCGTGATCGGTACGCTGGGGCTCCCCCCACAGAAGGATGATCGGATGAGCGGCGAGATGCGGGCGAGCGCCGAGGCGTTCGAGCAGACGGTCCGGTCGACGCTCGCGCTGGCGGCGACGTTCGGCGACGAGGACTGGGAGCGTCCCACCGACTGTCCGGGCTGGACGGTGAAGGACCAGCTCTCGCACCTGGTGTCGGTGGAGGCGGCCCTGCTGGGCGATCCTCAGCCGGAGGCGGAGGTGCCGGAGTTCGAGCACGTCCGCAACGACTTCGCGCGGTTCCTGGAGGCGGGCGTGCACGTGCGGCGCCCGGTGCCGGGCCCGGAGGTGGCCGCCGAGCTGGCGGACGTCCTGGAGCGCAGGCTCGCCCAGCTGCCGGGCATCGACCCGGACGAGCCGACCGTGCTGCCGAACGGCAAGGAGGGCACCTACGCCCTGTTCGTCAAGTTCCGCGCGATGGACTGCTGGACGCATGAGCAGGACGTGCGGCGCGCGGTCGGCCGCCCCGGCAATCTGGACGCGCCCGCCGCGTCCTGCTTCTGGGACCTGCTCGGGGCCGGGCTGCCGCTGGTGGTCGCGCGCCGGGCGAAGGCCGCGCCGGGGCAGTCGGTGCTGTTCCGGATCTCCGGCCCGGTCGAGCACCGGAAGGCCGTGGTGGTCGACGCCGAGGGGCGCGGCGCGTGGGGCGAGCCGGACGCTCCGACCGCCCGGCTCGACATGGACTGGGAGACCTTCGTGCGGCTCGCGGCCGGGCGGTGCGGCCCGGACGCGGCGGACGTGCGGGTCGCGGGCGACGCGGAGCTCGCCGGCAGGGTGCTGTCCGCGATGGCCCTCACGCCCTGATCGATCCGGGGGGCGGTGTGCACGGTCACCGACTCGGGACGACGGCCGCGACGGGATGAGGCACCGCGGATAGCCTCCGTCCATGAGCTACCTGTACTCCGCCGTACGCACCCCCTTCGGACGGTTCAACGGCGCCCTGGCGGGCGTCCGCCCGGACGACCTGGCGGCGGGCGTGATCGGCGCGCTGCTGGAACGGGCGCCCCGGCTGGACCCGTCCGTGATCGGCGACGTCGTCTGGGGCAACGCGAACGGGGCGGGGGAGGAGAACCGCAACGTCGGCCGGATGGCGGCGCTGCTCGCCGGGCTGCCCACGAGCGTGCCGGGCGTGACCGTGAACCGGCTGTGCGGCTCCAGCCTGGACGCGGCGATGATCGGCTCCCGGACGATCGAGACCGGTGACGCCGACGTGGTCGTGGCCGGCGGCGTCGAGTCGATGACGCGGGCGCCGTGGGTGCTGCCGAAACCGGCCAAGGGGTTCCCGCCCGGCGACCTCGCCGCGGTGTCGACCACGCTCGGCTGGCGGCTGGTGAACCCGCGCATGCCGCGCGAGTGGACGGTGTCGCTCGGCGAGGCCAACGAGCGGCTCGGGGAGAAGCACGGCGTGAGCCGCGAGCGGCAGGACGCGTTCGCGCTGCGCTCCCACCGGCTGGCCGCCGCCGCATGGGACGAGGGCTTCTACGACGATCTGGTCGTTCCCACCGGGGGACTGGCGCGCGACGAGGGCATCCGCGCGGACGCGTCTCCGGAGAAGCTGGCCGGTCTCAAGCCGAGCTTCCGCGAGGACGGCACCATCACCGCCGGGAACGCCTCGCCGCTGAGCGACGGCGCCGCCGCCCTCCTGCTCGGTTCGGCCGCCGCCGCCGACCGGATCGGCCACGACCCCCTGGCGCGGATCGCCGGACGCGGCGCGTTCGCGCTCGACCCGCACGAGTTCGGCTACGCCCCGGTCGAGGCGGCCGGCCGCGCCCTCGCGCGGGCCCGGATCGGCTGGGACGACGTCGGCGCGGTGGAGCTCAACGAGGCGTTCGCCGTCCAGTCGGTGGTGTGCGTCGACGCCTGGCGGATCGACCCTGAGATCGTCAACACCCGGGGCGGCGCGATCGCGATCGGGCACCCGCTGGGAGCCAGCGGCGCCCGCGTCCTCGGCACCCTCGCGAAGGTGCTCCGCGAGCGCCGCGAGCGCTGGGGCGTCGCCGCGATCTGCATCGGTGTCGGCCAGGGCCTGGCCGTCGTCCTGGAGAACACCGAGGCCGCCTGACGGTCGCGCGGGCGCCGCGGGTGATCAGGCGTGGCGGGGGGTGACGAGGCCCGACTCGTAGGCGAGGACCACGAGCTGCGCGCGGTCCCTGGCACGCAGCTTGGTCATGGCCCGGCTGACGTGCGTCTTCGCGGTGGTCGGGCTGATCACCATCCGGGCGGCGATCTCGTCGTTGGACAGGCCGCGGGCCACCAGCGCGGTGACCTCGCGCTCGCGGTTGGTCAGCACGTCCAGCGCGTCGGCGGCGGGCTCGGGGCCGCGGGAGACGTACTCGGCGATCAGCCGGCGCGTGATCGCGGGGGACAGCAGCGCGTCGCCGCGGGCCGCGACCCGGACGCCCTGCAGCAGGTCGGCGGGCTCGGTGTCCTTGACCATGAATCCGCAGGCGCCGGCCCGCAGCGCGTCGAACACGTACTCGTCCAGGCCGAAGTTGGTGAGGATCACGACGTGGACGTCGCTCAGCCGGGCGTCCGCGACGATCCGCCGGGTCGCCTCGATGCCGTCCAGCACGGGCATCTGGACGTCGATGAGGGCGACGTCCGGGCGGTGCTCGACGGCGAGCGCGACGCCCTGCTCGCCGTTCGCCGCCTCGGCCACCACCTCGATGTCGTCCTCGTTCTCCAGCAGGGCGCGGAACCCGGCGCGGATCAGCGCCTGGTCGTCCACGAGCAGCACGCGGATCACGACGGCTCCGCCAGCGGAAGCTCGGCGCGCACGGTGAAGCCGCCCTCGGGACGGGGTTCGGCCCGCAGCCGGCCGCCGAGCGCCGCGACCCGCTCGCGCATGCCGAGCAGACCCGTTCCGGGCACGGGCGCCATGTCTGGGTCGGCCTTGCCGTCGTCGTCGACCTGGACGACCAGTGCCCCGTTCGCATGGTCGATCCGCACCTCCGCCGTCGCCGCGCCGGCGTGCCTGGAGGTGTTGGTGAGCGCTTCCTGGACGATCCGGTACGCCGCCCGGTCCACGTCGGCGGGCAGCTCCCGCCGCGCGCCGGAGACCGTCACCGTGACCGGCAGCCCGGTCGAGCGGGCCCGCTCCACCAGGTCGCCGAGCCGGTCGAGGCCGCTGGCCGGGGCCTCGCCGGGGTCGCGCAGCACCTCCAGGGTGGCGCGCAGCTCGCGCATGGCGTCGCCGCCCGCCTCCTGGATCGCCAGCAGCGCGGACGGCACGTCCTCGCCACGGCTGCGCGCCAGGTGGACGGCGACCCCGGCTTGGACCTTGATGACCGAGATGCTGTGGGTGAGCGAGTCGTGCAGTTCCCTGGCGATGCGCAGCCGCTCCTCGCCGGCGCGGCGCAGCGCCGCCTGCTCGCGGGTGCGCTCGGCCTCGGCGGCCCGCTGCTCGGCCTCCTCCAGGTACGCCTGCCGGTGCCGGGTCACCGTCGCCGCCACGCCGGCCGCGACGAACCAGCCGGCCAGCAGCGTGCTGCTCTGGAGGTCCCGCACGGACCCGTCCAGTCGGGGCAGGTTCACGGCCAGATCGGCGCCCAGGAAGACGGCGCTCGCCAGCACGCCGACCAGCCGGTGGCCGGCCCTGACCGCGGTGAACACCGCCACCATCACGGGATAGGCGACCACCGGGCCAGGCCGGGCGTGCACGCCGACCCCGAGCATGCAGACCGTGGCGACGAGCAGCGCCGCCAGAGGCGCCCGCCGCCAGGCGACGAGAGCCAGCGATCCGGCGAGCGCGCCCGCGACGTCCAGCGCGTTCGCGCCCGGCGTGGCCGCCACGATGGCCGTCACCAGAACGGCCATCACCACGGCGAGGAGGCCGTCCTGGACGAGGGGCCGCCACCGGTCCACGTAGCTCATTCATGCAGATTAGGGCGTTTCCCGTCGTACCTCCTCCCCCGCGCGGCGGAATGCCGGACTACTCCCCCCGCAGTAGAGGCGCCGACCGTACATCCCTGGTGGCGCCTGGAGGAGTCTTCCCCCGCACGATGACCACGGCACGTCGCGAACCGCATGATCTCGGCCATGCACACGCTTCGAAACACGGACGGACTGCACCGGGCGAGGCCCATGCGCCGCCGGCCACCAGGGCGACCGGAGCAGACGGCGGTCACGAGCGCGGCGGGGCGGGCCGAGCCGTGCTGACGGCCGGGGAGCGGACCCGGGCGCGCTCGGCCGTCCGGCCCGGGACGGCGCTCACCACGGTGGCCGTCGTGCAGTTCATGGTGTCGCTCGACCTGTCGGTCGTGAACGTCGGGCTCCCGCGGATCGGCGCCGGCCTCGGCTTCGGTGCGGCGGGCCTGACCTGGGTGATCCACGCCTACGCGCTCGCCTTCGGGGGGCTGCTCCTGCTGGGCGGCAAGGCCGCCGACCGGTACGGCCGCAAACGGCTCCTGCTGCTCGGGCTAAGCCTCTTCGGCCTCGCCTCGCTCGCTGGCGGGTTCGCCCAGGAACCGGGACATCTCGTCGCGGCCCGCGCCGCCCAGGGCGTCGGGGCCGCCGTGCTGGCCCCGGCGGCGCTCGCGCTGCTGGCCGCCACGTTCCCCGCGGGTAAGGCCCGCGTCCGCGCCTACGGGGTCTGGAGCGCGACGAACGCCGCCGGAGGGGCCCTGGGCGTCCTGATCGGCGGCCTGCTCACCGAGTACGCGAGCTGGCGGTGGGTGATGTTCGTGAACGTCCCGATGGCCGCGATCGCCCTGGCGCTGGCCTGGCGCGGCGTCGCCGACGGCCCGCCCGCCGCCCGCACCGGCCGCCCGGACGTGCTCGGCGCCGTCCTCGCCACGGCGGGCATGACCCTGCTGGTGTTCGGCGTCGTCCGCACCGACGAGTACGCGTGGACGTCACCCGCCACCCTGACGACCCTGACGGTCGCCGCCGCGCTGCTGGCCGCGTTCGTCCAGGTCGAGCGGACGACCCACCGCGAACCGCTGGTCCGGCTCGGGCTGTTCGCCAACCGCTCGGTCACCGGCGCGAACCTGTTCAACCTCCTGGTCGGCGCGGCGATGGCCTCGTCCTTCTACTTCGTGTCCCTTTACCTGCAGCACGTCCTCGGGACCGGGCCGGCACGGACAGGGCTCATGTTCGTGCCGTTCGCCCTGGCGATGATCGCCGGCTCCGTGCTCGCCGTGAAGCTCGGCTACCGCGTGCCCGCCCGGACGCTCCTGGTCCTCGGCGGGCTCCTGACCGCGGGCGGATTCGCCTGGCTCGGCCTGATCAGCCCGGACGGCGCCTACCTCACCGACATCCTCGGTCCCTCGCTCGTCGTCGGCACCGGCTTCGGGCTCTGCCTCGCCCCGGTCGTCTCGACCGCCACCACCGGTGTCGCGCCTGCCGAGGTCGGCACCGCGTCCGGCCTGCTCAACAGCTCCCGCCAACTCGGCGCCGCGCTCGGGCTCGCCGCCCTCGGTACCGCGGCGCAGCACCGGACCGGCGCCGTCGCCACGCCCGAGACCCTCAACGACGGCTACGCGCTCGGCCTGACGCTCGGCGCCGCGCTGCTCACCGCCGCCGCCCTCATCGCCTTCACCGTCCTGCGCCCGGCCGCCCCGGCCGCGGACCCGCACGCGCCGGCGGGACGGCGATGACCGCCACCGACATCGCCGAAACAGAGGAGCGGCCCGCGGCACCGGACGCGGGACCACGCCCGGCGGAGCTGCTGCGCCCCTACGGAGGGGGCTTCGCCGCCATCGTCGTCCTCCAGGTGATCGGTGCCGTCGCGGGCCTCGCACCGCTGCTGGCGGTCGCCGAACTGGGCCGCACCCTCCTGGCCACCGGCCCGATCGATCGCGGTCACGCCTGGGCCGCCGTGGCCGCGGGCGCGGCCGGCCTGTTCGTCCGGCTGCTCTGCACAAGTGGGTCGTCCTTCTTCGGGCACCTCCTCGACGCCCGGGTGCAGCTGTCGTTCCGCCGGCGGCTGGCCGCGCGCCTGGGGCGTGCGCCGATCGGCTGGCTCTCCCACCGCCGGACGGGCGAGCTGACGAAGGTCGTGGGGGCGGACGTGAGCGCCGTGCACCCGTTCATCGCCCACACCCCCGGCGAACTCGTCTCCGCGTTCGTCGTGCCGCTGGTGTCGCTGGCCTACCTGTTCGCCATCGACTGGCGGCTCACCCTCATCACGCTGGTGCCCGTCCTGCTGGCGGTGGCGCTCGTCCCGCTGATGATGACCCCGGCCCGGCTGCGCGAGCAGAAGCGGTTCGACGAGGCGATGGGCGGGATCTCGGACGCGGCCATCGAGTACGTCCAGGGCATCGCGGTGGTCAAGGCGTTCGGCGGGGGAGAGCGCGCCCACCGCAGGTTCGTCGCGGCGGCGGACGGCTTCGCCGACATCTTCTCCCGGATGGTGCGCGGCCTCGCCCCGCTCGGCGCGGCCATGCAGGTCGCGCTGTCGCCGCCGTTCGTCCTGCTGGCCGTGCTGACCGGCGGCACGGCACTGATCACGAACGGGTCCCTGGCCCCGACCGACCTCCTGCCGTTCCTGCTGCTCGGGCTGGGGCTGACCGCTCCGGTGGCGGCCCTCGGGCACGGCTTCGACGACATTCAGGCGGCCCGGCGCGCGGTCGGCCGGATCCGGGACGTCCTCGCCGTACGCGCGCTGCCGGAACCCGCCCACCCCGTCGTGCCGCAAGGGCACCGGGTGGAACTGCGCGACGTCCGGTTCGGCTACGAGCCCGGCCACGAGGTGCTGCGCGGAATCGACCTGGTTCTGGAGCCCGGGACCGTCACCGCGATCGTCGGGCCGTCGGGAAGCGGGAAGTCGACCCTCGTCCGGCTCCTGCCGCGCTTCTTCGACCCGACGCACGGCTCGGTCGTCCTGGGCGGCGCCGACCTGCGCGAGATCGGGACCCGCGACCTCTACCGCACGGTGTCCTTCGTCTTCCAGGACGTCCGCCTGCTGCGCGCGTCGGTCGCCGACAACATTGCGCTGGCGGCGCCGCACGCCGATCGCGACGCGATCACCAAGGCCGCGCGGCTCGCGCACATCCACGAGCGGATCCTCGAGCTGCCGCGCGGCTACGACACGGTCCTCGGCCGGGAGGCCGGCCTGTCGGGCGGTGAGGCGCAGCGGCTGTCGATCGCCCGCGCGCTGCTCACCGGCACGCCCGTCCTCGTCCTGGACGAGGCGACCGCCTTCGCCGACCCGCTCACCGAGCAGGCGGTGCGCCAGGCCCTGACGGCGGCGAAGGGCGACCGGACGATCCTGGTGATCGCCCACCGCCTGGAGACGATCGCCGACGCCGACACCGTCGTGATGCTGGCGGACGGAGCGATCGCCGAACGCGGGGCCCCCGCCGACCTGCTGGCACGGAACGGAAGATTCGCCGCGTTCTGGCGATCGATCGCGACCCGAGGAGACGAGCTCCGGTGATCCCCCTGCTGCTGCGCGTTCTCGGTCACGAGTACGCCCGTCCCGTACGCCGCACCGTGGCCCTGATGACGGCGACCGCCGTGGTCGAGGGCCTGTCCTGCGCACTGCTGGTCCCCGTGCTGCGGGAACTGTTCGGGGACAGCCCCGCGGACGCCCGCCCCTGGCTGGTCGCCTTCGGCGCCGCGGTCGCCGTCTACGCGGTGCTCCGCTACATCAGCGACCTGTCCGGGTTCCGCTCGGCGGTCTCGCTGCTGCACGGCATGTACCACCGGCTGGGCGACCACCTTGCCCGGCTGCCGATCGGCTGGTACGGGCCGGACCGCGTCGGGGAGGTGTCGGTCCTGGCCGGCCAGGGCGTCCTCCAAGCCCTCAGTGTGATCGCGCACCTGCTGGCGCCGTCGGTCTCCGCCGTCGCGACGCCCCTGACGATCGTCGCCGTGATGCTCGCCTTCAACTGGCAGATGGGCCTCGCCGCGCTGATCGCCGTCCCGGCCGTGGCCGCGATCCAGATCTGGACGGGACGCCTGATGGCCGCGTCCGACACCGAACCGGGCGAACGCGACCGCGAGGCGACCGGCCGCGTCATCGAGTACCTCCAGGCCCAGCCGGTCCTGCGCGCAGGCGGCCGGACCGCCGAACGCTTCGACCTGCTCGACGACGCGCTGCGGGACGTCGAGCGCGCGTCCCGCCGTACCGTGCTCGCGGCGGTGCCCGGCGCGCTGGGCCTGGCACTCGCGGTGCAGACCGCGTTCACCGGCCTGCTGATCCTGGGTGCCCACCTCGCGCTCGGCGGCGGCATCGGCGCGGCCGAACTCCTGGCGACCCTGGTGCTGGCCGCCCGCTGCGCCGATCCGCTGCTCTCCCTTTCCGAGATCGGCGGCCGGCTGCGCAGCACCCGCTCCGAACTGGCCAGGCTCGACGCCCTCCTGCGCACCGAGCCGCTCCCGGAACCCGCCGACCCCGTCCGGCCGCGCCACCACGGCCTGGAGTTCGACTCCGTCGCCTTCCGCCACGGCGACCGCACGGTGATCGACGGCCTGTCGTTTTCGTTGCCCGAGGGACGGCGGCTCGCGATCGTCGGACCGTCCGGCGCGGGCAAGAGCACGCTGCTCCAACTGCTCGCCCGCTTCCACGACGTGGACGAAGGCGCGGTGCGCATAGGAGGCGTGGACGTACGCGATATGAGCACGGAAGACCTGATGGCCCGGATCGCGATCGTCTTCCAGGACGTCTACCTCTTCGACGACACGATCGAGGAGAACGTCCGCCTGGGCCGCCCCGGCGCCACCCCGGCCGAGGTCCGCGCGGCGGCGACCGCGGCGGGACTGGACGAGGTGATCGAGCGGCTGCCCACCGGATGGGCGACCGAGGTCGGCGAGGGCGGCGCAGCGCTGTCGGGCGGCGAACGCCAGCGCGTCTCGATCGCCCGCGCCCTGATGAAGGACGCCCCCATCGTCCTGCTGGACGAGGTCACCTCCGCCCTCGACCCGTTGAACGAGGCCGCCGTGCACAACGGCATCGAGCGCCTGATGGCGGGCCGCACGGTGGTGGTCGTGACGCACCGCCTGGGGACGACCCGGCACGCCGACCGCATCATCTACCTGGACCGAGGCCGGATCCTGGAACAGGGCAACCACGACGAACTACTGCGGCACGCCGGCCGCTACGCCGATTACTGGAACGTCTCCCTCACAGGCGCGTCGGCCGCCGAAACCCCGAGGCCGTGACGAACGAGGCGATCCGGGCGGGGGTGGCCGCCCGGACGGTGCGACGGTCCCTCGGTCTCAGCGTGTGGTTCTCCGCTTCATCGGGTCAAGGTCGCGGAATGGTCGGGGACGTAGGACTGCATGTCGCGCGGCGACCGCTCATACCCCTTGGACGGCGGGCGCTCGGGCAGCCGGAGCGGCTCGCGGTGGACGGGCCGGTACGGGATCGTCGAGAGCAGATGGGCGATCATGTTGATGCGGGCGCGCCGCTTGTCCTCGCTCTCCACGACGTACCACGGCGCCTCGGGCGTGTCGGTGTGGAGCATCATCGCGTCCTTCGCCTGGGAGTACTCCTCCCAGCGGGTGATGGACTCCAGGTCCATCCGGGAGAGCTTCCAGCGGCGCATGGGGTCGTCGAGGCGGCTCTGGAACCGGCGCTCCTGCTCGGCGTCGCTCACGGAGAACCAGTACTTGCGCAGCAGGATGCCGTCCTCGACCAGGAGGCGCTCGAAGATCGGGCACTGGCGGAGGAAGCGCATGTACTCGTGCTTGGTGCAAAAGCCCATGACGTGCTCGACACCGGCCCGGTTGTACCAGGAGCGGTCGAACAGCACGATCTCCCCGGCGGCGGGCAGGTGCTCGACATAGCGCTGGAAATACCACTGGGTGCGCTCGCGGTCGGTCGGCGCCGGCAGCGCGACGATGCGGGCGACGCGCGGGTTGAGGTACTCGGTGACCCGCTTGATGGTGCTGCCCTTACCGGCCGCGTCGCGTCCCTCGAACACCACGACCACGCGCGCGCCCTCGGTGCGCACCCACTCCTGTAACTCCACCAGCTGCGCCTGCAACCGGTACAGCTCCCGCTCGTAGAGCTCCCGGGGCAGTCGTTTCACCTTGCTCATCAGCGTCCAGTCTCCCCGACTCCTGTTCGGTCCGGCCTCGGGGCCGGTGGGTTCAGCCTGGCCCTCCGAAGCCCGGAAGACCAGACCCCCGCGCGCCGTGAACCGTTACAGGGATCATGGAGGCGCGGACGCCGCCGGCGCGGCGGGCCGTCCGGTCCGTGGAGGAGGGTGCGATGTCCGTGGTGGTGTGCCTCGACAAGTTCCGGGGCTCGGCGACGGCCGCCCAGGCGTGCGCGTGGCTCGCGGCGGGCATCAGGGCCGCGGGTCCGGGCGTCCCGGTCGTCGAACGTCCGCTCGCCGACGGCGGGGAGGGGACCGTCGAGGCGCTGGCCGCCGCGGGCTACTCCCTCGTCCGCGCCGACGTCATGGGTCCGGTCGCGGGCATGACCGTGTCGGCGGCGATCGCCGTCCGCGGTTCCCGGGCCGTCGTGGAGCTCGCCCAGGCGTCGGGCCTCGCCCTGATCCCCGGGGGAGCGCCCCTCACCGCCACCACCTACGGGACGGGCCAGCTCGTCCGCGCGGCGCTCGACCTCGGCTGCACGCAGATCGTCCTCGCCGTCGGCGGCAGTGCCACCACCGACGGCGGGGCCGGGCTGCTGACCGCCCTCGGCGCGAGCGTCCGGGACGCATCCGGCGCACCGCTGCCGCCGGGCGGCGGCCACCTGGCCGACGCCGCCTCGCTCGACCTGTCGGGCCTCGACCCCCGCGTGCCGTCCGTCGACGTCGTCCTGGCGAGCGACGTCGACAACCCCCTCCTCGGCCCGGACGGCGCCGCCCGGGTCTTCGGCCCCCAGAAGGGGGCCGGTCCCGCGCAGATCGAAAGGCTCGAAGCGGGCCTCGCAAGATTCGCCGACCTCATGACCGCCCGCACAGGAAAGGACCACACGGCCACCCCGGGGGCGGGTGCCGCGGGAGGCACGGGCTTCGCCGCCCTGGCCGCCCTGGCCGCCCGCCCGCAGCAGGGCTCCGCCTTCATGCTGGACGAGCTGGACCTGCCCGGCCTCCTGCGAGGCGCCGCCCTGTGCGTGGTCGGCGAAGGCCGCTTCGACGGCCAGTCCCTGCGCGGCAAGGCCCCCTGCGCCGCCGCTTCCCTGGCGAGCCGGGCGCACGTCCCCGTGACCCTGGTGGCGGGTGAGATCGCCCTCCCGGAGCCCGATCTGGCCTCCCTGGGCATCACCGCCGCCCACTCCCTCCTCGACGTGGCCGAGACCCCGAGAGCGGCCTTCGAGCGGACCGAGGCGCTGCTGCACGCGATCGGCGAGCGCATCGGATCGGACCTCACCCGCTGAGGCGGGCCGAATCCTGAGATGTCTGGACTTTCGCCCCCTCATCACCGTTCACGTCGAGAGAGATCCTTGAAGTCCTCGACGAGGACGGTGGTCTCCATGAAGCGTGTCGCCGCGATGCTCACAGCGGCCCTCCTCCCCTCTACGCTGATGGCCGCTCTCCCTGCCGGCGCGTCCGGCCCGCCGGCGGCATCCGCCCTGACGGCCGCACCGGCGGATGTGCCCACGCACGTCCCCGGAATCGCGGGCTGGCCGAACGGCAAGGGGTTCGACGTCGTCTACCGGGCATCGACCGAGAAGATCGCCTTCCGCCGCCTCGTCGACGGCGCCTGGTCCGCCCCGATCGACCTCGGAGGCCGCCTGGTCGGCGGAGCGGCGATCACCTTCGCCGGCGGAAGGCCGCACGTCTTCGGGCGCGGCACGGACGGGCAACTGTGGCAGCGCGTGCGGGTCAGCGGCACCTGGCAGGCGTGGACCAAGGTGGGCGGCCTGGTCCTGTCGTCGGCACCGGCCGCGGCCGGAAGGCCCGATGGGCGCATCGACGTGTTCGCCCGCGACGCGGCCGACCGCCTGCAGACCCGGACCTACACCCCCGGCACCGGGTGGGGCGCGTGGACGTCGCTCGGCGGAACCCTCAACAGCGCACCCGCGGTGATCATGACGGGCCCCGACAGCCTGCGGGTCGTGGCGACGCACCAGGACTCCACCGTCCGGACCCGCACTTTGTCGGGCGGCACCTGGTCCGACTGGGCCTCGCTCGGCGGACGCACCTACAGCGCACCGGCGGTGGCGGCGGACCCGGCGGCGGGCCGCACCTGGGTCGCCATCCGGGACGCCGAGACCAACCGGCTGCACCTGCGGACCCTGTCCGGCACCTGGTCCGCCTGGCAGGTCATGGGCGGACGCCACATCGACGGGCCCGCCGCCTCCTTCACCGGGGGCAAGGCCGCCGTCATCGTCCGAGGCCGGGACGGGGCCCTGTGGGCCCGGACCGTCACCGGCACCACCTGGTCGGCGGAGACGCGGGCCTGGGTGCCCGGACCCCCCTACGCCGTTCCCTCCGCGCTGCGCGGCAAGAACGTCACCCGGATCTCCACCACGGCCAAGGTCGCGGCGCTCACCTTCGACTGCGCCTGGAGCGCCGCCGGCGTCCCCTCGATCCGGGCGACCCTGCAGCGCGAGAACGTCCCGGCCACGTTCTTCCTGGTCGGCGACTTCGCGCGGATGTTCCCCGTGAACGCCAACCGGCTGACCGCGTCGGGGTTCCTCATCGGCAACCACTCCGACAACCACCCGAACTTCACCAAGATCAGTGACGTCACGGCGCGCACCGAGATCACCGGCGCCCGCACCGCGATCCTCAACGGCAACGGCGCCGAGCCGCGGCCGCTGTTCCGGTTCCCCTACGGCGCCTACACCGCGTCCGACGTCACCCTGGTCAACGGGCAGGGCTACATCCCCGTCGGATGGACCGTCGACTCGCTCGGCTGGAAGGGCACCTCCGGGGGCCAGACGGCCGCCAAGGTCGCCGCCCGGGTGCTGGCGGCCGCCAAGCCCGGCATGATCGTGCTGATGCACGTCGGCGACAACCCCGACGACGGCACCACCCTCGACGCCGACGCGCTCCCCGCGATCATCAAGGGCCTCCGCGACCGCGGCTACACCTTCACCACGCTCGACGCCCTCTACTGAACCGGCCCGAGATCACCTGGCTCCGCATGCCGGGACGGTCCAAGGGCAGAATGCCGAGTATGGCTCGCACTGTGAATCTTCCCGGTGGCACGGAACTGCCGCTGATCGGTTTCGGCACCTGGCAGCTGAGGGACACGACGGCCTACGAGACGGTGCGTGCGGCACTGGAGATCGGCTACCGGCACATCGACACCGCGACCCTGTACAAGAACGAATCGGAGGTCGGCGGCGCCGTCAAGGACAGCGGCGTCGACCGCGAGCAGATCTTCATCACCACCAAGCTGCGCCCGCAGGACGCGCGGCACGCCCGCCGCGCCCTGGAGTCGAGCCTCCGGCAGCTCGGCACCGGCTACGTGGACCTCTGGCTGATCCACTGGCCGACCGACCGGGACGCGCTCGTCCCGACATGGCAGGAGCTGCTGTCGGCCAAGGAGGCGGGACTGACCCGCAACGTCGGCGTCAGCAACTACAGCCCGGCCGAGATCGACCTGCTGACCGACGCCACCGGCCAGCGGCCGGCGGTCAACCAGATCCCGTGGAGCCCGGCGCAGCACGACCCGGCCCTGCTGGACGAGCACCGCCGCCGCGGCGTGGTCGTCGAGGGCTACAGCGGCCTCAAGAACACCGACCTGAACGACCCCGTCCTCACCGAGATCGCCCAGCGCCATGCCGTCACCCCCGCGCAGGTAGTCCTGCGCTGGCACCTGGAGCACGACATCGTGATCCTCCCCAGGTCCTCGCGCAGAGAACGCATCGCCGCCAACTTCGATCTGGACGGCTTCGCCCTCACCCCCGAAGACGTCACCGCGATAGACGCCCTGACCCGAACCGGCTGACCCCCGGGCCACGCCGGATGTCCGAAAGCGGAACCATCGGCGCGATCATCCATTCTTTGGCCGTCGTGCCGTACTACGGTAAGTGTGTTCGGACGACAGGTGGTCCGGTCGGGACCGATGAGGCTCTGGGAGGTCGGCGCTGGCACTCGACCATAACAATCACCAGGGGAAGTTCGGGGAGGCTTTCGTCCGGACGGTCGCGGCGGCGTCCGGACTTCTCGTTTCGCAACCGGATCCCGATTATGACGGCGTGGATTTCTCCTTCAAGTACCCAGGTGCCCGGGGAACGAAGTACCGGCCGCAGATCGACGTGCAGGTCAAGTCGTGGCGCGACGCGGCCGGGGCGGGGGACGCCTGGGGCTACCGGATGAAGGCCAGGCATTTCAACCAGCTGGCCGGCGCTTTCGACATCCCCCGGTTCCTGTTCCTGGTCGTGGTGCCGAGGGACGTCCGCGCCTACACTCTGGCCGATGACCGGTGCCTCAAGGTCTTCCGGGCCTGCTACTGGGCTTCTTTCAGCGGCGTCCAGCCCGCCTGGGAGACCCCTGGGGACAAGGAGCTCAAGGTCGAGGTCCCGAAGCGGAACCTGCTCACCGCCGAATCGCTGCTGGGGCTCATGACCAGGCCGACGGCGGAGCTGGAGGCATCATGACCGCCGACGACGACCTGCGCCGCACTCTTTCCGCTCTGCCTCCCGAGGACGTCCGGGCCTATCTCTCCAACAATGGCTGGGCGCCCTATGACCGGATCGGGTCGTCGCGCCTGTGGGCGGTGACCGAGGGGGAAAGCGACTTCGAGGCCGTCGTTCCGCAGGACCGGGATGCGCGGGACTACGAACTGCGCATGATCAACCTGCTCCAGACTTTGACCGAGGCGGAGAGGCGGCCGCGCGGGCAGATCCTCCGGGATCTCACGACCGTCAACGTCGACCGCAACCATCTCCGGACGCAGCCGCCGACTCCGTCGGGCAGCATTTCCGTGGCGGACGGAGCGGCGGCCTATGAAGGCGTCAGGGAACTGCTCATCGCCGGCGCGTACGCGGTGCTGAGCGAGCCCGCCGTCCGCCTTCCGAACCGCAAGCCCGCCCAGGTCGAGGACTTTCCGAAAAGGGCGCGGCTGGGGCCCGCGGAGGCGGGCAGCTACATCATCTCGATCGAGGTCCCTTTGGAGGGCGAGGACGGCGCGCTGTTCAGCGTCGCCCAGCCTTTCGGCCGGAGGGTCATGCTGCGGCTCTACGGCGCGATCCAGGCCGCGCACGCGGCGGCGAACGAGGCCCTGGAGTCGTCCGAGCTCGATCCGTTCAGCGACCGGGTCGGTGAGGGGATCTCCGCGCAGCTGTGCAGGGCGCTGGGCCGGTTCGCCGGCACGGAGCAGGAGCATCCCTTCGAGATGCGGTTCGCCTGGGCGCTGCGGACGCCGACCGGCATCGCGACGCCGCCGGTCCGGTTCGACGAGTCCATGGCCTCGGTCCTCGCCCAGGCGGGTGAGGATCTGGGTGAGGGGGAGCGGGTCGACCGTGACGCCGTGGTCGTCGGGACGGTCTGGCGGACGCAGCGGGCGCGGCCGACCGACGATGGCTGGATCATCGTCCGGGGGTCCAACACCGCGAGCCAGGACCGACGGAGGCGGCTGGTGTGGGTGCCGCTGGCGCCGCAGGATTTCAACAAGGCCCTGCAGGCCAGCCGGGACGGCCGTCCGGTCGGGATCGCCGGCACCCTGGCCCGTTCGGGCAAGCGCACGGAGTTCAAGGACGTCCGCGGCTTCTCGATCGTCGACGCGGACTAGCGCGGAACCGGTTCCAGGGGGCCGCGGCCGGGGCGCATCAGGGCGCGGAAGTGGCCGGCCATGCGCCGCACCGCGGACGGGTCGCGGACGATGGCGCCGAGCTCGATGTTGTCGCCGAGCGCGCGGTCGGTGAGGTTGGCGCTGCCGAGGAAGGCGACCCGGTCGTCCGCCGCGACGAGCTTGGCGTGCAGGGCCGCGCGGGACCCGCCGGACGCCGGGCGGTGCCGGGCGGGCCAGGTCCAGAAGGTGGCCGAGTCGCGGAGGGCGGCGAAGGCCGTGGCCGCTCCGGTCCCCCTGAGGGCTCCGCCCTCCTGGCGGGGGCTCTCCAGCACGAGGTCGATCCGGACGCCCCGCGCCGCGGCGTCCTCGAGCTCGCGGACGACCTCGCGTACGCCGAAGGCGGCGAAGCTCACCACGAGCAGGGCCGACCGGCTGTCCCTGATGATCTCGGTGACGACGGCTCCGGTGAGCCTGACCGCCGGGTGCTCGCTCAGCGGCCCGCTCACGACGACGTCGGTCTGCCGCCCGGCGTGCCGGGCGTGCAGGACGGCCCCGGTCTCCAGCGCGAGGGCGACGGCCTCGCCCGGCGGGCACGGCGCGGCCTCGCGCCACGCGCCACGCGCGCGCGAGGCGGGCGGCACGGCCGCCGACCGCGAAACCGGGGGCGGCGTCGATGAGCCGCGCTTCGAGGTCGGCGCCCGGTGCGCGGCGGCCGCGCAGCACGCGCGCCCACGCCTCGACGTGCGCCGGGGGCAGCTCCTCGGCCAGCCCGGCGATCGCGTGGGCGAAGTCCGGGGTCACCGGGCGAGGAAGCCGATGTCGGCGTCGGTGACCGTATCCACGAGGAGGGCGCGGTCGAGGTAGTGGTTGCCGTGCTCGCAGGACGTCTCGGCGGCGAACAGGCAGGCGTGGCAGGCGGCGCCGAAGAGGCGGCCGTGCGGGCGCGGGTCGTGCTGGGCGCAGAGCGGGTCGGAGCTGCACAGCCGGGCCGCGTCGAGCGCCTGGACGATGAGGTCGCCGAGCCGGTCGCGGCGGCCGAGCGACACGAGGCCGCCGAACGTCCCTTCGCTGTCGGGCGCCGCGGTGTAGAGCAGGATGCCCGCCATGGGACGCTCGCCGGAGCGGGCGTAGATCCGTTCGGCGATGCCCGAGGCGTTGTAGCCGCATTCCAGCGCGAACTGCCGGATGAGGACGTGCGCGAAGGTGTGCAGGAGGACGTAGCGCATGCCGGGCCAGTCGCCCGGCGACATCTTCCGCTGCGCGCGCCAGCGCTCGTGCCCGAGTTGCAGGGTGCGCTGCCGGTCCAGGACCTCCGGCCGCCGCTCCCACGCGGCGATCCTGTCCTCGTGGAAGCGCAGCAGGATTCCCTCGCCGCGCGTCTCGGCGCAGGGGACCCAGGTCGGGGCCTCCCGGGACAGCCGGACGCGCCGGTTCGTGTCGGTCGCCTGGACGTCCCATTCCGGCGCGTCGATGCGGGTGAACCCGTAGAGGGCGGACACCCGCCGCAGCCGGGGCGCGAGGACGACCTCCCGCAGCCAGGAGCGCGTCGTCTGCGGCGCCTTCTCCTTGCGGATGGTGAAGTCGGGGAGGTCGACCGGGTCGGGGCGGGTCAGCGCCTCCCATTCGGGGGTGTCGAGGTCGCGCTCGTCGGCGGGTTCGTCGTCGTCGGCCTCGGTCGCCCGCCGGCGCACCGCCCGCAGGACCTTCTCGACGCCGAAGGATTCGAGGTCCTGCCAGCACGTGAACTCGACGAGCAGCTTCGCGGCGGTCTCGTCGGGCATCGGGACGATCAGGCTGAGCTGCCCCCAGTTGTCGATGACCTTCTGGGCGAGCTCGTCGTCCGCGCGGGGGAGCGTGAAGGCCCGCAGCTGCATCGCGAACCACGAGTTGGTCGCGCCGAGGCCGAGGGTGCGGGTCGGTTCCCCGCACTCGCTGAAGGACGCGAGGTGCGGGTCGCGTCCCCGGCAGGCGGGCAGCCGCCGCCACGCCTCGGGGCCGAGGGCGGGCGCCATGGACCGCCCGCCCGATCTGGTCTTTCCGCACGAGCAGCTCACGTACACGTTCGCGGCCTCGCCGGTCGTGCCGCGCTCCTGGAGCTTCAGGGTGTGCTCCCCGCCTTCGGGGACGGCGCCGCCGTGCACGTAGAACATCCAGGGGAAGTCGTCGAGGTGGCCGCGCTCGCAGGCCAGGACGAACCGCGCCGGCACGACGATCGGCCGGTTCCCGCCGCGCCCCCGGCATTCGTGGATGTACCTGATGCGCTCAGGCGAGTAGGAGTGCGGCAGCAGCTTGAACAGGCCGCTCTCCACGGGGGCGAGCTTGTTGCAGGCCGAGCAGCGCAGCCAGCGGGGGAACAGCCGCACGGGGACGCCGACGCGGCTCCATTCGGCGAACGGGTCGCTGGTCTCGGGGATGTGCGGCGGGGTGCGGAGCGCCTCGACCTGGTCGCCCAGTTCCCTGCGCACGGCGGCGAGCAGCCGGTCCTCGCGGACGGGGGCGGACCTGGCGAGGTCCCAGTCGTCCAGCCCGCCGATGACGACGGACAGGTTCGGCAGGTCGGCGACGGCGCCGACCCCGAAGGTGTGCAGGAGCTGGTTGGGCCGCAGTTCGCCGACCCGTAGCGGCTGGACCGTCATGGGGTCGCTCCGTCCTCGTGGTCGGTGCCGTCGTCGCCGGTGTCGACCGGGACGTGCGGGGGCTCGTCGACGATCGAGGTCCCGTCGTCCTCGGGGAGCAGCAGCAGCCTGATGCCCGGTTCCACGTCGCGCAGCGAGGTGGGGCACGTCATCGGCCTCCACTTGCCCTCTTCCGGGCGGTGGAGCAGGCCCGCGATGTCGCCGCCGTGGCCGAGGGGCTTGTCGTAGGCGAGCCTTCGGCCGGGGATCAGGCGCGCCCGGTGCCAGTGGTCGAGCCGCGCGTCGAGCAGGTGCTCGACGGCCCGTCCGACGGAGTTGTCGCCGGTGACGTCGGTCGCGCGCCGCCGCACCGATCGGACGACGTGGTCGGCGAGGCTGTTGTTCCGGTCGAACGCCGCCGCCTTCAGGTTGCCGTTGTAGGACAGCTCCAGGTCGCGGACCAGGGACATCAGGACTCCGGTCAGCCCGCGGTCCACGGCCCGTTCGGCGAACGGCGTGACCGACAGCGCCTCCACGTGCTGGTAGATCGTCTGGTGGAAGTGCTCGAACGCCTCGTAGTGGGAGAGGTCCCGGGGGCGGGCCCAGTTGAAGACGGTGAGGACGAGGCCGGGCGCGGCCCGCCCGACGCGGCTCGTCGCCTGGATGTACTCGGCGGTCGACTTCGGCTGGTTCGCCACGGCCATCACCCCGAGCCGGGACACGTCCACCCCGACCGCGATCATGTTGGTGGCGAGCAGCACGTCGATGGGGCGGCGCTCGCCCTTCGCCCGGCCCGGCCCGAACGGCACCTTGAGGTGCTTGAGCACGTCGGGGATCTGCTGGGACGACAGCCGCGAGGTCAGTTCCTGGGGCAGCGGGTCGTGGCGTTTGGCGAGTCCGCGCTCGTCGGCGCGCATCAGCCGGGTGGACACGTCGTCCTCGACGAGCCGCCGCATCCCCGCGAGGTCGCGGAGGCTGTTGAAGTAGCCGACGAGGGTCATGTACGGGTCGGTGACCTCGTTCTCGCCGTACTTGGTGTGCAGGGCCTGCGCGGCGCCCAGCACCGCGACGTACACGCGGATGAGGGTGGACTTCAGCCGGGTGCCGTGCGCGCAGATGCCGACGTAGCGCCGGCCGGGCGCGTATCCGGGCGCGGCGGGGTCGGTGGGGCGCTGCCGGGCGAAGAAGCCGTCGCCGATGTCGACGCCGGGCGGGGGGAACAGTTCGGTGCGCCGGTCGAACAGGGCGCCGATCTGCTTCTCGGCGCGGCGGATCGTCGCGGTGGACGCGACGACCTTCGGCCTGACCTGCCGCCCCTTGTCGGGTTCCCAGGTCGCCAGCTTGTCGACGGCGGTCTCGTACAGGCCCACCATCGAGCCGAGCGGCCCGGAGATCAGGTGCAGCTCGTCCTGGATGATCAGGTCGGGTGGGCGCAGGGGGCCGACCGGGACGAGCCGCGCGGCGGGCGCGTCGCCCTTCGCGGGGTGGGGGGCCGTGGTCCCGGACAGCTCCCACTCGGCGTTCTGGACGTCCTCGGTGACGTAGCCGTGCCGTTCGCACCGGTGGGCGACGCGGCCGAACAGGGCGGCGGTCTCGCCCTTCCAGGCGAGCTGCGCGAACTTGTCGACGGTGCCGATGATGAGGCCCGGCAGCAGCCGGTAGACCTCTTCGTCGACAACCACGACCGGGATGCCTTCGGGGCCGAGGGTCGGCCCGAACGGGCAGAACGCGTCCGGGCAGACGACGGTCGTGCGGCGCCGGACCGTGTCGACGTGGACGTCCCGGCCGGGCTCGATCCTGCTGCCGCACCACGGGCAGTTCGTGAGCTGGTGGGGGGAGCCCTGCCTCACCACCGGCCGCCGCTTGTCGTTCCTGTGCTGCTTCAGCCATTCGGCGGCCTGGTCGGTGCGGTTCGGCGTCACCCGGGCGCCGACCCACAGGCCGATCCGGAACGGTTCGCCGCCCCAGGTCGCCTCGTCGTCGCGGCGGAGCGTCTCGCACGCGCAGATCAGTGCCGTGGCCCGCTGGAACTGCTGGATCGTCAGCAGCCGCAGCGTGTACCGCATGATGACGGCGACACCGGCGCCCGGGTCGAGTCCGCCCAGCGCGGGCTGGAGCCGGCGGACGGCGAGGGTGAACGCGGTCAGCCCGAGGTACGCCTCGGTCTTGCCGCCACCCGTGGGGAACCACAGCAGGTCGGCCAGCGCGGCGTGCCCGCCGGACCGCTCCTCGTGCGCGGGGTCGGCGAGGGAGGGCAGGTTCAGCAGGACGAACGCGAGCTGGAAGGGCCGCCAGCTCCGGTTCCTCGGCACGTCGACGGCCGCGACGGCGTCGGCGAGCGGCCGGTCGGGGTCCTTCTCCCGGATGTCGGCGGCCATCGTGTGGACGCGCTGGAGGTGCATCGCCCGGTTGGCGAACGCGAACGCGCGGCGGGCCGCCGGGTCGTCCAGCAGCCGGATGCCCGCCTCGATCCGGTCGGCGGCGCGCGACGCCTTGCGCAGCGTCTCGTCCACTTCCGCCGTGTAGCCGGCCAGGTGCCGGCCGGGATCGGAGAGGCCGGCGCGCTGCCGGTCGATCCAGGCGCGGTATCCGGTGACCAGCGGCATCAGCGCGCCCCGCAGGTCGCCGGCGGGGCCGCTCGCCAGGCCCGCGAGGTCGCTCATGTCGAGCACGAGGTCGGCGAGCTCGGGCAGGTCGGGGTCGGTCCGCACGTCCGGGACGCCGGTGGCGGGGACCTCGTGGTCGGGGACGGCCACCGTCTCGACGCGGACGGCGCGCATCGGGTCGTCCGGCGACGGCGTGACCGCGACGCCGGTGCCGTGCCCGACGGCGAACTCGGGCGTGAACCGGTACGCCATCATCAGGCGCTTCTGCTCGGCCTTGTCGGCGCCGTCGCCGCCGCTGACGGCGGCGGGCCGGGGCAGGAACGCCGCCGCGCCGCCGGGGGCGGCCACGCTCATGCGGACCTGGAACATCCAGGCGGAGTCGGGCAGGTGGGACGGCTTGGCCCTGCCGTTCACCAGGAACACCGACACGAGCCAGTTGCCGTCGAGCAGCCGGGCCCGGCCGCTCACCACGACCTCCGGGTGCTCGGCGGTGAGCCGTTCCGGATCGAGGAGCCCTTCCCGGAGCTTCAGGTGAGCGGATCCGCGTTCGGGGACGCGGCGCCACACCGGCCTCTGGGTTTCCTGATCCTCGGAGTAGACGCGCTCGTGGTAGGCCCAGTCGGCTTCGATCACGAGTTCCTGGACGTCACCGGAGACGTACAGGGTGCATCCGAGCGACGACGGGGCCAGGCTGACGGTGTTGGGCGCGTTGTGGTCGCGGTCGTCCTCGCCGTGGTCGCCGCCGCCCCCGTCGGCCTTCTCGTCCTGCTGGTCGGGCTCGATGACCTCGCCGTCGGGCGCGAGCCGCCCGAGGATGTAGCGGTCGGTGGGCCGCTCCGTGAACTCCTCGGCCTCGCTCCGCCGCCATCGATCGACAATCGGGCTGGACGCCCAAGGCCGATCAGCTGAGGTCGTGCCGCCCCGCCTTGATCATGCCGGTGAACGCCGCCCAGGTCTCGGCATCAAAGGTCAGCATGGGGCCATCAGGATTCTTCGAGTCGCGGACGGCCACTGCGGGTGCCGACGCCGCAACTTCAACGCACTCGCCTCCGCTGCTACCGCTGTAGCTGCTCGTGCGCCATGTCTCGAACACCTGGCCCGACACGCTCATAGGCTCTCCACCACTTCGTGCAACAGTTCCAGAGACTGGTCTGCGGACAGTGCAGCTCCCCTGATCAGGTTGAAGGCTAGCGTGTGCCCCCGAACCTCACGAGGGTCCTCGGAGAGATGACCCGACGTGTGCCCTTCAACGTAGACGGCATCCGGGCCCTGATCGAAGCCGAGGATGGTGAAGGCCCCCATGTTGCCTTGGTAAGCGCCCTTGCTCATCGGGACGATCTGCAAGGTCACCCGGGGATCGTCTGCCAGGTGAATCAGGTGATCGAGCTGCTCCTTCATGACCGCACGGCCACCGGTCAGGCGCCGTAGTACGGCTTCGTCGATGACGATGGAGATCTGTGCGAGTTCCGGGCGCTCGAAGATCTCTTGGCGAGCGAGTCGTGTCGCAAGAAGATCTTCCGCTTCCTCGGCCCTGCGTCCCACAAGGAGGACCTCACGTGCATAGGCCGGTGTCTGGAAAAGGCCATGCAGAACCATGCCCGCGAAGATGTTCAAGATTGATGCCCTGGCCTCCCGGTCTACGTACCCGGGAAAACCAGGCGGACCTGCCAGGTGCTTGCCCTCTCGCTTGATCTCGGTCCACATGGTGTGGAAGGTGCGAGCCGGCATCCTGAAGAAGGTGTCGAGATCGTCGGATGTCGCCTCGGATGGGGGCTTTTCGCAGGTCTCCAGCTTTTCGATCCATCCAGGCGAGCAGCCGAGTGCCTCGGCGAGTCTGACGCGCGAGAGCGACGCGCCCTCCCGACAAGAGCGCAACAGCGCGGCGTACGCCCTGATCAGTGGGTCGCGCGTGAAGTCACCGGCGTCAGAGGACATGTGGACGACCACTTCCTGTGCGACCTGAGGGCGGCGGTCGGTGGGTGACCAGCTCAGGTGGGGGCGAATAGAATCCTTGGCGTGTAGTCGAATCGTAACTCGCTGCAGCAATCCGGGCATGGTAGTCCGACGAACGGTTGATGTGAGGGGCCGGTGGACGCAGAAGCACACAACGGCGACCAGGTCCTCAGCCAACTACGCGCAGACTTCGCGTCTCACGGACGTCAGCCGTCCGTCAACCGGCGCTTTCCGCGTCTGCGGATCAGAGTGAGGTGCTCGCAGTGCTCGGCTCTGAGAACCCCTTTGGGCGACTGCTGAAAAGTGATCCAGACCGGTGAAGTGGTCCAAAACGCTGCCGTTCGAACTTCATGGGTGAGACGCTTCCGGCTGCATGTGGGCGTAAAAGCCGACTGGAGGACCAGGATGGATGCCGGAGACTGGATCGCCCTGGGCGTGGGCACCGCGTCAGTGATGATCGCCATCGTGGCTCTGCGCTACTCGCGTTCCTCTGCCGCATCCAGTGCGAGATCGGCGGCGGCCGGGCAGGACTCGGCCCAGGCGGCCGAGCGCTCCGCGCAGAAGGCCGAGCGGCTCTCGGACATTGAGACTGAGCGGCGGCACGAGCACCTGGCACCAGAGCATCCCGGCGAGATCGTCGCCGATCAAGAGCGTCGCGACGGGCACGCTTCGCTCTTCGGCGAGATCACGGTCAAGCGTGCTTACCGGGTTCAAGCGTTCGCTGAATCGGGGGGATCGACGTCGCCGATCTCCGGCCTTCCCACGCTTCTGGAGCCATACGTCCCTCACCGCTTCCACATCGAGCACATGCCGGAGGGGCGGGGGATCCCACGAACTGAACGCGTGCTGTTCAAGTTCTGGCCGCCGGTCGAGGGAGTGGACGGCGACGCACCGTGGACGTGCCCCTGCGGGCGGCCGACCGGTCAGGACACCAACCGTGATGGACATTGGGAGCATCGCATTCCGGTCACTCGCGCCGACCCGACGCAGAACCTCTGGTGAGGCTTTCCGCCCTGGTGAGTGCTCTTTGAGAAGACGACCGACCTCTCGAACGGCCGATCGGGGTCCTTCGCCCGCATGTAGGCGGCCATCGTGTGGACCCGCTGGAGGTGCATCGGCCGGTTGGCGAAGGCGCGGCGGGCCGCCGGGTCGTCCAGCAGCCGCATGCCGTCTCGATCCGGTCGGCCGCTCCGCCGCCATCGATCGACAATCGGGCTGGACGCCCAAGGCCGATCAGCTGAGGTCGTGCCGCCCCGCCTTGATCATGCCGGTGAACGCCGCCCAGCTCTGAATGCCGAAGGAGAGCACAGGGCCGCCGGGATCCTTGGAATCCCGGACGGCGACCCGCGGGCTGAGCGCTGCGACTTCCACGCACTCACCGCCGGTGTCACCGCTGCGACTACTCTTGCGCCAGTTAGGACGTCCCTGGCCTTCCCCGGTCATAGGTCCTCCGCGATCGCGTGCAGCAGTTCAAGGGATTGATCCGCGGACAGCGCCGCAGCCCTGATCATGTTGAAGCGTAGCGCGTGGGCACGCACTTCACGGTGCTCCTGGAAGAGGTGACCGGCCGTATGCCCTTCCACGTAGACCACGTCGGGTCTCTCCTCGAACCCGAGTGTTGTGAAAGCCCCCATTGTCCCGGGGTACGCGCCGGTGCTGGATGGAACAATCTGCAGGGCGATCCGTGGATCGCATGCCATGGTGGCCAGGTGCGCGATTTGCTCCTTCATCACTGCGGGGCCTCCCGTGGGACGTCGGAGAACGCCCTCGTCTATCACGATCATGACTTGCGACAGTCTTCGCCGCTCAAAAATCTCTTGTCTGCTCAGTCGAGCGGTGACCTGTTCTTCCATCTCGTGCGCCCCGCGACTCGTGGCCAGTACCGCGCGCGCATAGTCCGGTGTCTGGAACAGACCGTGCAGCACCAGCGCAGCGAAGATGTGCAGAACTGAAGCCTCGGCTTCCCGCCGTACGTACTCCTGGAAGCCAGGTGGACCTGCCAGTTGCTTGCCCTCCTTCTTTATCTCGGTCCACATGGTGTGGAAGGTGCGAGCCGGGATCTTGAAGAAGGTGTCGAGATCGTCGGACGTCGCCTCGGATGGGGGCTTTTCGCAGGTCTCCAGCTTTTCGATCCATCCCGGCGAGCAGCCGAGTGCCTCGGCGAGCCTGGCTCGCGAGAGCGAGGCGCCCTCCCGGTAGGAGCGCAACAGGGCGGCGTACGCCCTGATCAGTGGGTCGCGCGTGAAGTCACCGGCGTCAGAGGACATGTGGACGACCTCTTCCTGTGCGATTCGGAGCACGGCGGTCGATGGGACGACCTGCTCAGGTGGGGGGTGGATGGGGGGCCATTGGTGTGTAGTCGGATCGTAACTCGCTGCATCAAGCTGAGCATGGTAATCCGATGAACGACCAATGCGAGGCCGCCCGAATGGACACAGAAGCACACAATGACGACCGGGTTCTCAGTCAGCTCCGCGCGGACTTCACCGGACACCGGATCTGGCGATCGGTCCGATGGGACGGAAGCCTCGGCGCCTGGGTGGCGACCCTGCACGACCCTGCGGCCGGCGTCGACGCCACCATCTTGAAGGACACGGCGGCGGAGCTGCGCGAGGCGCTCCTCCAAGAGCGCGCCAGGGCGGTCGCCAAGCGACTCAGCCGGTCATGACAAGGGGCATGCGTCGGCATCGTCTCCGGCCGTGGCAGCCGAACAGCAGCCGGCCGAAGGCGGCGCCCTTGATCGGCTCGGCTTCCCAGTCTCCGTCATCGGCCCCGATGGCGACGGAGGTCTACCTGGGTGAACTCGCTCTGATCCTGAAAAACAAGGGTTGGACGACGATCCCGCAGTTTCACCGATCGCCTCAAAGCATTCGCGTCATCGACGCGCGAGTGCCGAGCATCGGTGAATCGGTCATGCTCACCTCGCCCCCGAAGGTGCCATCGGTCGAGCAGGTCCCGTGGTTCAAGTCCTCGACGGGCGTACTCTTCGCTCCGTGCACGGAACCGGTGAGAGCAGCCGAAGCGATCCACTTCCTGTTGACGCCGTGGGTCACCATTGCCCTGAAAGCGCGATGATCCGCGACTCTCGTCAATGATTGCGGCTTCCGTCTCGCGAGGCGTCAGAACAACGTGTCGGGAGGCGCGAACAGCGCATCTTCTACCGACCCCTGCGACTCGGCAGGAGCCTTTGAGTTAGGTGCACGCTTCGGAGTTCGCTTCTTCGGGGTGTGCAGCCCCTTCTCCTGCTCCTGCTGATACCGGTAGTGGTTCAAGGCCAACAGCTTGTCGAGCACATCAAGCTGCGCCTGCGGGCTGATCGTGAACCGCACACCTTGCCGGGTCTCGTGAAACCCATGACCAAGATCGATCTCCCGCCACGAAGGTAGCGGCGCGGACGCGACCCGCGCCTCGAACTCCCGAATCCCCGGCTCCCGCTCCTCATCAAGCGCATAAGCCTCCCGAACGGCCTCATCGACCTCAACATGAATCTGCCTCAGGCGTTCGATATCGGAGCTTAGAGCAATTGGGTCATTCGTTAGGTTGTATACGGAAGTCAGGCCAGGGTGGGTATCCTTCCTTCCTTTCAAGACATCACGTCGGTGGGCGTGTAGGTCGAATCCGATTTGTTCCATCTCTTCTGTTGGAGAGGGGAAAGGAAATTTCTCAAAACCGTCCGTGGGCGTGTACCTTGAATCAGTTCTTAGTGTTGATTCACCTTTTACTGTCCACCACATAAAGTGCATGGAACTTGACAGAAGAGCCAGGTCGCCATATTTGTCTGTGGCGATGACTACTAGTGCCTCACTCATGATTTGATCGGGTGTGGTGAAGGCCGGCATGCCTGTCCGGCTGACTCTCGCAATAGCCAGCACGCGGTCAAGAGTGCGAAGTGCTTCTCGCAGGGCAGGTCGCTTGTCGGCGTACTGCCACCAACGTTGCGGTAGCGGATTTCGCAGAACGTACGTTCCGTCATCGCGTTTGCGTTGTCGTTCCGGGCGGACTTTATTTTCTATTATGGAAAATATTTCTGGGTATTTCTGGGCGCGTTCAAGTGGCCAGTCATTAAAGTCGATTACCCAACGACTGGCTGATGAATCCCAGCGCTGATTCAAGTCTTCACCGGTCAGATAGGGACGGAGAACGTCCTTATTATTGGGGTTTTGGGCTAGAAGTGTGCGCGCTTCTTGAATCGTTAGAATGAAGCCCTTTCCAAGGATGATCGACCCCTGGAATGCCCTATCGCTGTTTGCTGCAAGCCGGTAAGGATTCCCGGTTACCCGAGATATCGGGTTGAGTGAGGTGGTGATGGCCGGGACCCTGCTGCCGTTCAGCACTCGAACTTCGTCTGCAGGTGCGTGCCCTGCCCATAGTAGTGATACTTCTAGTGAAGCCGTCCCTGGCCATGGCTGCGACTTGGCGGCCCGATAGATGTCCCAGCCTTGATCGGCCGCTTGATCTAGTCCGACCTCTTTGCTGTCACCTTGGGCAATGGTGTTCGTTGTAATAAGTCCAATTCTGCCCAATGGTGCAAGATCTAGGCATCGCAGCAAGAAATACGAGCACAAGTCTGCACTGCCGCGCTGATTTCGTGCAACCCAGTAGATGATATATTCGCGGACGTCCTCGCCAATACGGCCTGTCAGCTTCTTCCCGCCGATGAAGGGCGGGTTGCCGACGACGGCGTCGAAGCCGCCGCGTCCCATGACCTCGGGGAATTCCAGGGGCCAGTGCAGGGGCCGAATCGGCTCCTTGCGCGGGCCTTGAAGCATGGGGGTGATGAGTTCGCGGACGTCCTTGGCGGCGAGTTCGGATTCCTCCTGGAGCGCCATCAGGTCCGCGCTTCCGGCCCATCCGTGCAGGAGCGCGTCGAGGCGCGTGCCGTATTCGTCCGGGTCGACGTTCTCGTCTTCGAGGGAGCGCAGCGCGGCGGCGACGGCGGCCAGAGCCTTGTCCACGTCCTCGGCGAGGGAGGCGAGGCGCCGTTCGTAGTGGTCCTCGTCGTGCTCGTCCGCGTCCTCCCAGTGGGGGCGGCGGTTCTGCTTCTTGTCGATCGCGGCGGTGAGCGCGGCGGCCACGACGGCGTCGGCGGCGAAGCGCAGGTCGTCCACCAGCCGGTCGGCCAGGGCGAGCTTCCTCGCCAGTTCCTCGCCGTGGACGGCGTCGCGGACGGGCTCCGCCTCGATCTGGCGGCGCAGCCGCTCGACCTGGTCCACGATCACCTGCGTGGTGTCGGTGAGGGTGTTGGTGAGGCGCCCGTGGACCCGGTAGCCCTCCTGCGGATCCAGGTGGAAGGCGAGGAGCTGGTCGATCGACGTCAGGCCCACCAGGGAGTCGCCGGTGCGCAGGGCGTGGTCCAGGAAGGAGAACGGCTTGTCCTTGGCGAGGGTCACCAGCCACATCGACAGCTTCGCCAGCTCCACCGCCATCTCGTCGCGGTCCACGCCGTAGACGCAGCGGGCGGCGACGCGGCGGCGGGCCTCCAGGACGAGGTCCTCGCGGTCGTGACCCGGGCCGACCGCCGTCCGGACGTCCTCGGGGAGGCCGTCGCGCTCCCAGGCGTCCATGACCCGTTCGGCCAGGTAGCGGCATGCGGACACCAGGAACGCGCCCGACCCCATCGCCGGGTCGAGGACCTTCAGGTCGAGCAGCTCGTCCGCCGACTTGGCGTGCCAGGCGGCGCGCTCGGCGCCCTCGGCGGGGCCGGGGGAGAAGCAGAGCGGCGCGAGGGTGTGCTCGACGACCTCGTCGGCGAGCTCGCGGGGCGTGTAGTGGGTGCCGGTCGAGCGCCGGTCGCCGACCCGGGTGATGATGAGCGAGCCGGCCGGGAACACCGCCGGACGGCCCCGCAGGTCCTTCTCGTACAGGCCCCAGAAGCGCAGCGCTCGGGCCGCGAGGTCGTGGTCGTTGTCGCAGGCGGCGTCCAGCCGCCCGACATCGGCCTGCGCGGGCTCGGCGGCGAGGGCCCTGGTGAGCTGGGACGGCGTCGCGCCGCTCCGCTCCGCCAGCCGCTCCATGAACTCCTCGCCCTCGGCGGCCGCCTCCAGCTCCGACAGGGGGACCTTCGCCTCCTGCTTGCCGATGAGCCGCACGTACGGCTCGCCGGTGACCGTGCAGGAGAACTCCAGCAGGCCCTCGTAGACGTGGCCGATCTGCTCGACGCCGAGGCCCTTGTACGACAGGCGCTCCCCGCGCTTCTTCAGGAACAGCAGCGCCTCGAGGATCGCGTGCACCACCAGGTCCGAGACGGGGAGGTCCTCCAGCCAGGGGAAGCGTTCGGGATCGAAGAGCCGCCCGCCGTACGGAGGGGTGCGCATCGCGTCGTGCTGGGATCCGCCGTGCACCGCGCGGAACGTGGCGATCAGCCGGGGCCACGCGGCCGACCTGCGGTCGCCGACCCCGGCGCCGTGCCGGGAGCGGTCGTCCTCCAACTGGTCGAACAGCTTCCCGACCGAGTACGAGAGGTCGTACAGGCGGGTGCCGACCGGCATCAGCCGGGCCTCCTCGGCGTACAGGAGGAACACCAGCCGCATCATGACGACCAGGGCGCTGCGGTAGGCGTCGCGCGGCTCCACCCCCGCGAGCAGGCGGCCCTCCACGGCCCGGTCGAGCTGGCCCATCTCGGCGACGAGCAGCTCCACCGCGTCCCGCACCTGGGCGCCGAGCGTCGTGGTGATCTCGGCCTGCGCCTCGGCGCTGCGCGCGAACAGGGCCGCGAGGCTCGCCGAGTGCCCGCCGTCCGGCGCCGTCGCCGGGGGCAGCACGCGCTGCGCCGACAGCAGGGTCGCGAAGGCGCGCAGGAGGTCCGTCTCCTCCAGCCACAGATCGGCGTCGAACGACGCGATCGTGGCGGGTTCGTTGGGCCGCGCGTGCACGAGCACCCACGACCGGCCGTTCGTCAGCAGGGCCAGCGGCGTTCCCCGGTGGCGGCACAGGTCGGCGGCGTGCTCGACGGGGGTGCCGATGGCGCGGCCCGGCCTGTCCAGCGCCTCCGTCCACGGCCGGCGGAACAGCAGCAGGCGCTCGGCCCGGCCGCCCTCGCCGTCCGGCCCGTACAGCACGCCGTCCGGCCGGGCCCGGTGGTCGCCGGGCGCCGTCCGCAGCGCGCCCGGGAGCGCCGCGCCCTCGGCGATGACCCCGCCCGTGAGCCTCAGGACCTCCTTCAGGACGAAGTCGCACCAGGCCGCGTTGAGAAGGTCCGGCGCCTCCTGGACCTCCTTCCACGCGAGCCGCAGGCGGTCCATCACCGGCCCGGGGACGGTGTCGAGCCCCTGCCCGAAGACGGCGGCGAGGACGGGGACGGCGATGAACGGGCCCTCCGTCGGCAGCAGCCGGACCCAGGCCGCGTGCTGCCGGGCGATGGACGGCGCCTTCGGCCTTCTTCCGCGCGGCGGCATCAGCGGTCACTCCCGTGGGCGATCGAAGCGGGCACGAGGAACGTCACGGCGGCGGGGAACCACCGCGCCTGCGGCTCGGCATAGCGGCGGCGGAGGGCATCGGTCTCGTCCTGGAGCTGCGCGGGGATCGTCGCGAGCCGGCTCCGGAGCGCCTCCCGGTCGGCGCGCAGCTGCCGCTGCTCGACCTCGAACAGGCTCGGCTGCTCCCACCGCGCCTCGTCGTCGAGCGCCGCGCGGATCGACTGCTCCAGCTCGGCCAGGACCTTCTCCATCGCGGCGATCTCCTCGGTGCACCGGGCGTCGAGGTCGGCGCCGAGCCGCCCCTTGCGCTGGTTGGCGCGGGTCTCCAGAAGGCGGGCGAGGCGCGGCTCCAGCTCCTCGTCCCAGAGACCGGTCAGGCGGTCGAGCACGTGCGCGGGCGGCCGCTCCTCCGACGCGGCGGCCAGCCACGCCTCCAGGTCCTCCGCCTTCACCCGGACGAGCCTGCCGCCCTCCAGCACCCCGCCGGCGACGATGATCTCCTCGTGCAGGCGGGTGCCCTCCGCGCCCGTCACCACCACCCGCATGTGCGCGGCGATGGCGGGCGTGCGCAGCAGGTCGCCGGGGACGACGCGGGCGGTCACGCGGTTCAGCCTCGTCCGCCGCGCGATGTCGTGCGCGCTCGACCACAGCTCCGCGCGCAGCAGCCGCAGGCACATCTGGACGAGGCGGTGGCCGAGGTGCAGCAGGACCACGTCCGTCCGGCCGCCCACGGCGTCGCCGTCGAACGTCACGACGCGCTCGGCGCCGGTGAGCGGGTGGTGCAGGCCGTCGTTGCGGGCGTCGGCCCAGGACCCCGACAGCGCGGGCAGCCGAAAGCACGCCGCAGGGAAGTCCGGCGGCGGCGGCGCCGGGACGAGGTCCTTGTTGTGCTCCAGGCGCAAGGCGGTGCGCACCACCCGCTCGATCGTCTCCGGCGAGAGGTTGAGCTGCGTCCGGCTCCCGGCGAGGGTGTCGGCGAGCCGCTGCAGATCCCGGGCGAGATCGTGCTTGACCTTCAGCGCGGCCCGGCCGCCGCGCGTGGTGATCTCCGCGTCGGCCGTCTGCCAGTCGGCCCGCCTGCCGAGCATCTTCTGCTCGACCTGCACGGCGATGACGTCACCGGCGCTGCCCAGGTCCTCGCGGATCTGCTCGACCTTCCTGGCCGCCACGTACAGGAAGTGCAGCTCGTCCTCCAGCGAACCGTCCTCGCCCGGCTGCGTCGCCTCCCAGCCCTCGGGGACGAAATGGAACACCTCGACGCGGTCGGCGCTCTGGCCGTGCCGGTCGATGCGGCCGTTGCGCTGCTCCAGCCGGTTCGGGTTCCACGGGATCTCCCAGTGCAGCAGCCGGTGGCAGTGGTTCTGCAGGTTGATGCCCTCGCTGGCGGCGTCGGTGGCCAGCAGCACGCGCATCTCGCCGCCCTTGATCCGCGGATCCTCCTGGAAGACGTTCTTGACGTGCTCGCGCTCCCCGACGTCCTGGCCGCCGTACAGCTGCGCGATCCGCGCCGCCGGATACCCGGCCGCGATCAGCCGGTCGCGCAGCCAGCGCTGCGTATCGAGGTACTCGGTGAACACGATGACGCGCTGGTCGGTCCAGCCGCCGTCCGGGGTCCGCACGATCGGGTCGAGCCACTCCAGGAAGGCCGCGAACTTGGCGTCCGGCCGGTCCATCGCCGTGCCCGCCCACGCGTGCAGCTCCTTGAGGAGCCGCTTGTCGTCGGCGCCGAGCGGCGCCATCACGCGGCGTGCCGCGCCGAGCGCCTCCGCCTCGGTCTCCGTGTACGAGTCGTCCTCCTCGGCCGTCTCGTCGAGACGCTCGATGAGAGGACGCAGGACCCGCTCGCCCGCCCTCTCCGCCGCCCGCTCCAGCTCGTCCGGCCGGTCGGCCGCGCGCTCCCGCTCGGTCATGGTGCGCAGGTGCGTGCCGACCGTCTCGTAAAACGCCTTCGGGGAGGAGAACAGGCGCTTCTTCAGCAGCATCGTCACGAAGTCGGCGGCCGTCCGGCCGCTGTCGGACGAGGCCGCCCTCCGGCGGTTCGCCGCGTACGCCGCGAGCTTGGCGTGTGCCTCGCGCTCCTCGTCCGAGTAGGCGGTCTCGAGGTAGGACGTGACCCGCTCGGGGAACTCCGGCGAGCCGTCCCAGCGCCGGGGCAGCTCCCGCTTGAGGCGGCGGACCATGATCTGGGCGAGCTGCTCCTCGCCCGGCGGGACGTTGCGCGCGAAGCGCTGGTCGTCGAGGAGTTCGAGGAGGGCCGTCCAGGACTCCTCGAAGCCGTTGTGCGGCGTCGCGGACAGGAAGAGGCGGTGCTCGCAGTGCGGCGCGAGCAGGCGGATCGCCTCCGTCCGCCGGGAGTCCATCGCGTACCGGCCCCGGGTCGTCGGCGCGCACGTGTGGACCTCGTCGACGACGAGCATGTCGAACCTGCGCGGATACCTCGGAGCGGCGGGAAGGACGTCGCGCAGCAGGCGCCTCGGGCGGTCGCGCTTCAGCCAGTCGACGCTGACGATGATGCGCGGATAGTGCTCCCACGGGTTCACGTACAGCCCGCGCGACCTGCGCAGCTCCTTCAGCCGCGCCGAGTCCAGCACGACGAAGTCGAGGCCGAACTTGTCGCGCATCTCGGCCTGCCACTGCAAGGTCAGGCCGGCCGGGCACACGATCAGCATCGTCCGGGCCCGGTGGCGGAGCATGAGCTCCTGCATCACCAGCCCCGCCTCGATCGTCTTGCCGAGGCCGACGTCGTCGGCGATCAGCAGGTTCGTCCGCGGCATCGACAGGGCCCGCACGACCGGGTCGAGCTGGTAGTCCTTGATCTGCACCCCCGAGCGGAACGGCGCCTGGAGCACCGTGCGGTCGGCGGAGGCGATGGCGCCCCAGCGCACCGCGTCCAGGAACGCGTCCAGCTCGCGCGGGTCGTCGAACCCCCTGCCCGGATGGGGGAGCGCGTGCTGATCGTGGGCGACCGCGTTCGGCTCCAGCTCCCAGACCACCTCCAGGCGCTCGTCGCGGGCGTCGTCCTCGATGCTGACGAGCTCCACCAGATGGGGCGTGCGTCCGGTCAGCGTGCTGTCGGTGGCGCCGCTCACCGTCCCCGGCACGACGTTGGCGGCGACCCAGACGCGATTGCGCACCGTGACGAGCTGCCCGTGGGCGGGAACGTCACCGTCGAGTGGCACCGTTTCCGTCATGCGCTCCCCACTCCCCGTTGCGTTCAGGTGGACATCGTGCCCTACCAATCACGAGAATTCACCGTGAACCGCCCGCATCACCGTGCGCTCTGAATCCTGATACCACGGAGGCGAACAAGCGTGCCGAGACTCGCGATCGCGAAGAGCTTTCTGACAGGCTATGCAAACCTGGAGAAAACGGTGCGCAAGTCCGTCGATGAGGCGATCGCCCGGTTCGAGCACCACACCTTCGCGGGCCTCCACCTGGAGAAGCTCCACGCCGCCGAAGACCCCAACGTGCGCACCATCCGGATCGACGGGGGCCGGCGCGGCATCGTGCTCAAACCCGAGACGGGCGACGTCTACTGCCTCATCGCGGTGATGGAGCACGACGCCGCCATCAAGTATGCCAAGAGCCGCAGGTTCAGCGTGAACCAGAGGCTCGGCGTCCTCGAGGTCCGCGACGCGACGGCACTCGCACAGGTCAGGCCCGCGCTCGACGCCCTCGCGCGGACGCAGCCCGAACGGCTGTTCGCGGCCTACGGCGACGGCGAGCTGATCAACCTCGGGCTGGACGCGGACGTGCTCCCGATCGTCCGCCTGCTGACCAGCGAGGACCACCTGGCGGCACTGGAGAGCATGCTCCCCGAGCCGCAGTACCTCGCGCTCGTGGCCCTCGCCAGCGGGATGACCCCGCAGGAGGCGTGGGAGGAGATCTGCCGGCTCCTGCCGGACGCCTCGCCGCCCCCCGCCGTGGACACCTCCGACCTGGTCACGGCCATGGAGCGGTCGCCGGGCGACGTGGTGTTCGTCTCCGGCCCGGACGAGCTGGCGCAGATGCTCGCCCACCCCTTCGACCTCTGGCGCGTCTTCCTGCACCCGGCCCAGCGCAGGCTCGCCCTGCGGCCCTCCTACAACGGAGCCGTCCAGGTCACGGGAGGAGCGGGAACCGGGAAGACGGTCACCGCCCTGCACCGCGCCCGCCACCTCGCCGAGCGGGGCTCGCCCGTACTGGTGACCACCTTCACCACCACCCTCGCCGACACCCTCGACGACCAGCTCGACCTCCTCATCGACGACCCGGACGTCCGCGCCCGGATCGAAGTGGTCAACATCGACAAACTGTCCTACCGGATCGTCAAGGACGCCGCCGGGCACAATCCCAAGATCGCGGGCGGCGCCGAAATCCAGGCCCTCTGGAACATCGCGATATCGCAGACCGAGACGCCCTACTCGGCGGCGTTCCTGCACCGCGAGTGGGAGCAGGTCATCCTGGCCCAGGACCTTTCCGGCCGGGAGGCGTATCTCGGCTCCACCCGCCGCGGGCGCGGCAAAGGGCTCAGCCCCGCCCAGCGGGAGAAGGCATGGGCGGCCATCTCCCGGTTCCTGGAACTGCTGGCCGAGACGGGCGCCCGCACCCACATGCAGATCGCGGCCGAGGCCGCGCGCGTCCTGGCCGCCGAAGCCGCCCCGCGCTACCGCCACATCATCGTCGACGAGGCCCAGGACCTGTACCCCGCGCAATGGCGGATCCTCCGCGCCGCCGTCGCGCCGGGGCCCGACGACCTGTTCATCGTCGGCGACCCCCACCAGCGCATCTACGACCACCGGGTCTCGCTGAAGAGCCTCGGCATCACCGTCACCGGCCGCAGCCACAAACTGAAGCTCAGCTACCGCACGACCGCGGAGATCCTGAACTGGGCCGTCCGCCTCCTCGGCGTCGAACCGGTCGCCGGGCTGGACGACAGGCAGGACAGCCTGGCGGGGTACCGGTCGTCCCTGCACGGGCGGCGCCCGGTCGTCCAGGGATTCCCCGACCGCGACGCGGAACTCGACGCGCTCGTCGAGCAGGTCAGGGCCTGGCTCGACGCCGGGGTCGAGCCCCACGCCATCGGGATCGCCACCCGCTTCCTCAGCGCCGCCGGCAGGACCGAGCGGGCCCTCGCCGCCGCGGGGATCGGCACGGCGTCCCTGGCGGCCGGCGGGTCCGCCCAGGACAGCGTCCGCGTCGGCACGATGCACCGCATGAAGGGCCTGGAGTTCCGCTGCGTCGCCGTGACCGGGGTGAGCGCCGACGCCATGCCGGCCGCCGTCGTCCTCACGGACCCCGACGAGGACCCCGCCACGCACGCCGACGACGTCCAGCGGGAACGCTGCCTGCTCTTCGTGGCCTGCACCCGCGCCCGCGACGCGCTCTACGTCTCCCACACCGGCGCCCCGAGCCCGTTCCTGCCGACCAGGGCCCGCTGATGTTCCGGGTCACCGACGCGGAGACCTCTACACCGCCGTCATGCACGCCTCCGGCGACGCCAACGAACGCCCGGAGACCAGTGCATCGACGGGCAACGGGACGTCGCGAACCAGCGCATCGAGGACGTGCCATGATCGCGGTCTGTGGTGAATAGGCTCCGGAATGCGTGCGTTCTTGCTGGTCAGGACCTGGGTGGCCTGGTTGTGGGGGCGCGCCCGGCAGGATTCGAACCCGCGACCGTCGGATTAGAAGTCCGATGCTCTATCCAGCTGAGCTACGGGCGCTCGGCGGCCCGGCGGGACGCCGGAACACAGTGTAAGGGTGCGCGTCCTCCGGCTCCACATCCATAACGGGCGTAACGGGCGGATGGCGCGGGTCGGGGGCAATATCTTGGGTCCCCTGGCGGTGGTCGTGGCGGTGTCGCGCACCGAGGGTGACGTTGGGTGCTCGGGAGGGGTGTCGATGCGGGTCTCGTCTGGAGGGCTGGCGGCCGGGGTGCTGCTGGACGCGCTGCTCGGGGATCCTCGGCGGTGGCATCCCGTGGCAGGGTTCGGGCGGGCCGCTTCGCGGGTCGAGCGCCTGGTCTACGGGGACTCGCGGGGGCAGGGGGTCGTCTTCGTCGGTGTGGTCGTCGGGAGTGCCGCGCTTTTCGGGGTCGGGCTCGAGCGGGTCGGGCGGGGACGGGTGGCGCATGGGATCGTCACCGCCGGGGTGACGTGGGCCGTTCTCGGCGGGACGTCGCTGGGGCGTGAAGGGCTGTTCATGGCCCGCGCGCTCGAGCGGGGCGATGTGAAGGCGGCTCGCGCGCGGCTTTCCCATCTGTGCGCGCGGGATCCCAAGGGGCTCGGGGCCGATGATCTGGCACGGGCGACCGTGGAATCGGTCGCCGAGAACACGTCGGACGCCGCCATCGCGCCGTTGTTCTGGGGAGCCGTCGCCGGGATTCCGGGAATGGTCGTCTACCGGGCCGTCAACACGCTGGACGCGATGGTCGGTTATCGGAATCCGCGCTACGAGCGGTTCGGGTGGGCCGCGGCGAAACTGGACGATGTCCTCAACTGGGTGCCGGCGAGGGTGACCGGTGCTCTGGTGGCCGCCTGTTCGGGGAGTCCGGACGCCTGGCGGGTGCTGGTGCGGGACGGCGGTGAGCACCCGAGCCCCAACGCCGGACGGTGCGAGGCGGCGTTCGCGGGGGCTCTCGGAGTGCGGCTCGGGGGCGTCAATTCGTACGGCGGGCTCGTCGAGCGGCGGCCTGAGATGGGGGATGGGCGCAAGGTGGAGGTCGCGGATATTCGTAAGGCCGTCCGGCTGTCGGCGAAGGTGACGTTCACGGCCGCGGCCGTCGCGGTGGTGGCGCGGTGGTGGCGGTGAGCGGGGCGCTGCTCGTCGCGGGGACGACATCGGACGCCGGGAAGAGCCTGGTGACGGCCGGGTTGTGCCGGTGGCTGGCGCGGCAGGGAGTGAAGGTCGCGCCGTTCAAGGCGCAGAACATGTCCCTCAATTCGATGGTCACGGCGGACGGGGCCGAGATCGGGCGGGCGCAGTTCATGCAGGCGCAGGCGGCCGGGATCGAGGCGCGGGCCGTCATGAACCCCGTGCTGCTCAAGCCGGGGAGTGACCGGCGCAGTCAGGTGGTGGTGCTCGGCAAGCCCATCGCCGATGTGGACGCGTTGCAGTACCGCGAGAAGAGGGAGTTCCTGCGGGGCGTTGTGCGGGAGAGCCTCGCGGAGCTGCGGAGCGAGTTCGACGTCGTCGTGTGCGAGGGGGCGGGGAGCCCCGCGGAGATCAATCTGCGCGATGGCGACATCGTCAACATGGGGCTCGCGAGGGACGCCCGCATCCCTGTCGTGGTGGTCGGCGATATCGACCGGGGTGGAGTCTTCGCCTCGCTCTACGGAACGGTCGGGCTGCTGGAGCCGGAAGACCAGGCGCTGGTCGCGGGATTCGTCATCAACAAGTTCCGCGGCGCCGTCGAGCTGCTCGAGCCCGGTCTCGAACAGCTGAGGGCATTGACGGGGCGTCCGGTATTCGGCGTCCTCCCCTGGCAGGACGGCCTCTACCTCGATTCCGAGGATTCCCTCGCCCTCGACAAGCCCGCCTTCGGCCCCGGGGCGCCTTTCGGGCGTGACACCCTCAGGATCGCCGTCGTGCGGTTCCCCCGCATCTCCAACTTCACCGACCTCGATGCGCTGGCCTGCGAACCCGGTGTCGTCGTCCGGTACGCGAACGGTGCGGGCGACCTCGCCGAAGCCGATCTGGTCGTCCTTCCGGGCAGCCGTGCCACCGTTCACGACCTGCGATGGCTGCGGGAGCGGGGAATGGCGGACGAGATCGTCCGGCGCCGCCTTCCCGTCCTCGGCATCTGCGGCGGCTATCAGATGCTCGCCCGGGAGATCCACGATGAGGTCGAGTCGGGCGCGGGCCGGACAGAAGGACTCGGCCTGCTCCCCACCCGTGTCGTCTTCCAGAAGGACAAGACGCTCGGACGCCCGGAAGGCAGCGCATACGGCGAAGAGGTCCGCGCCTACGAGATCCACCACGGCATCGTGGAGGTCGAAGGCGGCGAACCCTTCCTCGACGGATGCAGGCAGGGCGGTGTCTGGGGCACCACCTGGCACGGCGCGTTCGAGAACGACGCCTTCCGCCGAAGGTTCCTGACGGAGGTCGCGGAGCATGCCGGCCGCGATTTCACCCCCGCCCCAGACGTGACCTTCGAAGGCATCCGGCAGAGCGCCCTCGACACGCTCGCGGACATGGTGGAGCGCCATCTCGACACCGAGGCCGTCCGGCGGCTGATCGAACGGGGCGCGCCGGAGGGGCTGCCCGTGGTCGCGCCGGGTGGGGCGCCGCGCGCCGGGTGAGGCGGGGGAAACGGCTGTAGGCTGATCCATCCGGAGTCGGAGCCTGCGGAAGGCATCAGGAGGAGCGTCCCGTGACCGAGCCGCGGTCTGGTCTCGTCGTGCCGCTGATGAAGGCGCGGGTCCCCGCCGAGGTGCAGCTGGAGTTCCCGCTGCCGCCGGACGAGGAACCGGTCCGCGAGGCGTTCGCCGGGGATCTGTACGTCACCTACGCCCTGGAGATCGCGGACGAGGCCGCGCCCGACGGCCGCCGCTACGAGCATGTGGCCCGGCGGCACTGCGCCGCCCTCGGTGTCGAGCCGGGCGACCTGCGCCGGCTCGCGACGATCAACCTGCGGGACCGGCGTCCCGATCTCGTCCTCAGCTGGTACCCCGACGTCCGGGCCGTCACGGTGACGCTCGGCGACGGCCGGACGCCCGAGGGCGCGCCCCGCAGCGGCGGTCTCGAGGCCGCCCTGCTGCTGGACGAGGGGTTCCTCGACAAGCTGGCGCAGGACGTCGAGGGCGACCTCGTCGTGGCGGCCCCCGCGCGCGACGTGTTCGCGGCGTCCGGGACGGGCCACCCCGACGGGGTCGATAAGCTCCGCTGGGCCGTCGGCCAGATCTGGGCGGAGGGCGGTGCCGAGCCGGTCTGGCAGGTGTCGCCGTCGACCCTGCTGACGCATGAGCTGTTCGTCCGCCGCAACGGGTCCTGGGACGTCCTGCCCGCCTGATATCCGGTGGGATCGCCGCCTATGCGGCGTTAAAGTGCGCGAATGGTGTCACTGGAGCAGGTGCTGTCGTTCGGCGCGGTCGCGCTCGTCATCATTGTGATCCCCGGCCCGAACGTCCTGTTCGTCGTGGGGCGGGCGCTCGCGCACGGGCGCCGGACGGCCCTCGCCGGGGTGCTCGGCGGGGTCCTCGCGTCGGTGGTGCTGACCGCGGCGGTCGCGTTCGGGGTAGGTGCCGTCGTGGAACGATCCGTGATCGTGTTCACCACGTTGAAGATCGCCGGTGCGCTGTTCATCGTGTACCTGGGCGTCCAGGCCGTCCGGCATCGCGGATCGCTGCGGGACGCGGTCGGCGGCATCGACGGCGGCGAGACCCGGGGCGCCGGACGCGACCTGCTGCAGGGCTTCCTGGTCGGCGTCACCAACCCGAAGACGATCGTGTTCTTCGCCGCCGTCCTCCCGCAGTTCGTCGAGCGGGGGAACGGCCACGTCCCGCTGCAGATGGTCGTGTTCGGGCTGATCTTCGGGCTGCTCGCGCTGCTGTCGGACGGCCTGTGGGGCCTGGCCGCCGGGACGGCCCGCGCCTGGTTCGCCCGGTCACCGCGCCGCCTGGCCGCGATCGGCGGGACCGGCGGCCTCATGATGATCGGCTTGGGCGTCTCCATCGCGCTGACCGGCCGCAGGGACTGACCTCAGCCGGCGGACGGTCTCGGGCTCGCACCGTCGACGTCCGGGGACGTGGCACCCGCACCGGGGCCGAACGAGGCGAGTTCGAAGTCGTCGAACAGGCCCATCGGCCAGCCGGTGGCCGCGTTCGGTTTGGCGATGAGGAGGCCGGTCCGGCCGTTGTCGCCGCTGTCGCCCGCGTCGTCGGCCGTGACCCGCACGACCGGGTCGCCGTCCACCCACATGCCGAGCCGGACGGACGCGCCGTCCACCGCGCACGCGGCCTGGAGGCGGAGCTTGTCGTCGGGTTCGACCGTGCCGGTGGCGAGGGTCTTCAGGGTCATCGGGCCGTCCATGAGGGCGATGCGGGCGGAGCCGTCGGCGCGGACCAGGAACGCGAACCCGGTGTCCTCGTGCCGGTGGCAGAAGACGCCGGATTCGCCGCCGTGCGAGGCGGGGACGAGATCGACCTCGATGAGCTGCCGGCTGGGGATGTTCGGCGCCGGGGCGTCCACGACGGTGCTCGGCATGGGCGGATCCACCTGCATCGCGTACTTCCCGTCCTGGTAGGCGGCGTCCCAGGTGGCGGTGGCGTCATGCCTCCAGCCGGAGTCCTGCTTGTGGAACCGGTCGGCGAAGAGCCTCTCGCGCTCGTCCGGCGGGTCGCCGGTGAAGGCGCCGGACACCTTCCGCGCGCCGTCCGCGCCGGGGGTCTTCCCGCTCTCATCGAAGGGGTTGATCAGGCTGATCACGACCGCCACGGCCAAGAGGCCGAGCACGGCACCGATCCCCAGCAGGGTCTCGGGGCCTCGCCGGGGAAGGGGCCGCCGCGATGCCGCTCCGGAAGGCCGGGTCGGCGGATCGGCGTCCTGCGCGGTGGCGTGTGCCTGAGGGGGTGGGGAATCGACCGTCGTCGGCGGGGTCGGGGCCGTGAGGAGGGGCGGCGGCCCGGCCGGGGGCAGGGCCGGGGCGACCGGGGGCTCCTCCTCGCCGGTCAGCGTCTGGATCAGCCGCTTGACCGTCGGACGGGCCGCGGGCTCCTTCGCGAGCGCCCGGCTCACCAGGTCGCGGAGCGAGGCGTCCAGGCCGGTGAGGTCGGGGTCGGCGCTCGTGACCCTGTGGATGATCTCCGGGAGGGTGGCGCCGTCGAAGGGGACGCGGCCGGTGGCGGCGTAGGCGACGACGCAGCCCCAGGAGAACACGTCGGCGGCGGCGGTGATGTCGCCGCCGTGCATGATCTCGGGGGCGATGTAGGCGGGGGTGCCGACGAACTGGCCGGTGCGGGTGGGGCCGTCGGAGCCGGCGTCCAGGGCGCGGGCGATACCGAAGTCGATCACGCGCGGGCCGGTAGGGGACAGCAGCACGTTGGACGGCTTGAGGTCGCGGTGCACGATCCCGGCGCCGTGCACGGCGGCGAGCGCGGTCGCGATGTTGACCGCGAGGGCCTCCAGGTCACCGCCGCGCAGCGGGCCGCCCGCGCGGACGGCCTCGTCCAGCGAGGGGCCGTTCACGTACTCGGTCACGACGTAGACGGGGTCGCCGTCCAGGGACGCGTCCAGGACGGCGGCGGTGCAGAACCGCCGGACCTGGCGTGCCGCCGTCACCTCGCGGCGGAACCGCTCCTGGAAGTCGGGATCGTCCGAGAGGTCGGGGTTGATGACCTTGATCGCGACCTCGCGGCCCTCGGCGTCCGCGCCGAGGAAGACCGTCCCCATGCCGCCGCGCCCGAGGCGGGCGGTGAGCCGGTACGGCCCCAGCTCGGTGGGATCGCTCGGACGCAGCGGCGCGTGCATGCTGTGCGGCTCCTGGGGGGGAGGGGGTGTGACGGTCCCAGTCTCTCGGACGTCCGGCCCCGGCGGCGGGTTCCCGTACGCTTCCCCAATGAACGTCACCGCTGATGTGCTCGGGCCCGGCTACGAGGCGATCGAGCTGCCGATGGGACGGGACGCCGAGGGCGAGGTGGTGGCCACGCTGGTCCGCCGCCGCGCCACGGAGCCGTCACGCCGTGCCGTGCTCTACATCCACGGGTTCATCGACTACTTCTTCCAAAAGCACCTGGCGGACTTCTACACCGGCCTCGGGTTCGACTTCTACGCGCTCGACCTGCGCAAGTACGGACGCTCGCTGCGCCCGCACCAGACCCCGAACTACATCGACAGCATGTCGGACTACTTCCCGGAGATCGACGAGGCCGTCCGGATCATCCGGGACGTGGACGGCCACGGCGCCCTCCTCATGAACGGCCACTCCACCGGCGGCCTCATCGCCGCGCTGTGGGCCGACCGGGCGCGCGGCAAGGGCCTCGTGGACGCGCTGTTCCTCAACAGCCCGTTCTTCGACATCGCGGAGCCGCTCGTCATGCGCAAAATCGGCGCGGGCCTCGCGCGGGCGCTGCGCCCGCGGTTCCCCAAGGCGAAGCTCCCCGCGGGCGTGTCCGACCGGTATCCGCGCAGCATCCACAGCGAGCACGAAGGCGAATGGGAGTTCGACCTGGAGTGGAAGCCGCTCCTCGGATTCCCCGTTCGCGCGGCCTGGCTCGCGGCGGTGCGGCGCGGGCAGCTGCGCCTGCACAAGGGCCTCGACATCGACGTGCCGGTGCTGGTGATGGCGTCGACGCGCAGCGTCCGCCCGACCCGGCGGGTCCTGGACGTGACGGGCGCCGACGCCGTCCTCAACGTCGAGCACATGGTGCGCTGGGCGCCGCGCCTCGGACGGCACGTGACGCTCGTCCGCATCGACGGAGGGGTGCACGACCTCGTGCTCTCCGCGCAGCCCGCCCGCGACCGGGTGTTCGAGGAGCTGACCCGCTGGACGAACGGCTACCTGCCCGCGGACTAGTCCAGGATCTTCGACATGTCGAAGTCGTCGAAGTCGGCGACGACCTGCTGGGCCGCGTTGCCGCCGCGCTCGACCGTGATCCCCGAAGGCCCGTTGGGGAGGGGCTGGTCGGTGTCGGTGATGTCGAGAACCTGTTTATCGTTCACCCACAGCCGCAGCCGGACCTTTTTGCCGCCGTCCTGACTCTCGCAGGCGACCTGGAGCTTGTTGGTCTCCCCCTCGGCCCAGCCGGGGACGGAGTCGACGTTCACGAGCTCCTTGGTGCCGAGGTCGCCGTTGTTCTTGCGGATGAGCGCACCCTTGCCGTCGGCCCGGACAAAGATCATGTACTGCCGATCGCCGTTCTCGGTCGCCCTGGCGAGCATGCCGACGCGGGAGTCGGGAGCGCCCTGCTCGACCTTCACCGTCACGGTGGACAGGAGCCGGTCGGGAAGGTCCTGCGCGTCCTTGGGAGCCCCCCGGCTATGGGGGTTGTACGCGGAGTTCGTCTCGATGCGGAACTTGGCGTCCTTGTAGCCGTAGCCGCTGGTGAACTGGCCGCCGCCCCAGCCGGAGCCGTCCTGGGAGAAGTCGTCGCTGAAGACGGTGGCGAGCTTGCCGGGCGGGGCGTCCGACCCGAGGACATTGAATGCGACGACGGCCGCGACGATCAATGCGACCGCGGCCGCGGCCGCGCCGATGAGCACCGGCAGGGGCGGCTTGCCGCTCTTGCGGGAGGGAGGCGCGTCGTGGCGGGTCTCGTCGGCGCCGAGCATGGCCGTGGGCTGCTGGTGCGCGGCCGGCTGCGGGCCGGTGCCGGCGCGGTCGGGGCCGGCGTGCCAGGACGCCTGGACGGTCTCGGCGATCGCGGCCGGGTCGGTCTGGCCGTGCCCGACGAGGCGTCCGAGGAGGTCCTGGACGGTGGGGCGGTTGCGCGGGTCCTTGTCGAGCGCGGCGGTGACGATGTCGCGGAGGCCGGGGTCGAGGCCGTCGAGCTTCGGTGCGTCGTGCGCGACCTTGTAGAAGATCTCGGGGACGGAGCCGCGACGACAGCAGGACGTTCGCGGGCTTGAGGTCGCGGTGGACGATCCCGGCGCCGTGGATGGCGGCGAGCGCCGTCGCGACGCCGACCGCGAGGCCCTCGAGGTCGGAGCCGGGCAGGGGCCCCCGCTCCTGGACGGCCTGCTCCAGCGACGGCCCGTCGATGAACTCGGTGACGACGTAGAGGGGATCGCGGTCGAGTTCGGCGTCCAGCACGGGCGCGGTGCAGAACCGGCGGACCTGCCGCGCCGCCGTCACCTCGCGGCGGAACCGCTCCCGGAACGCGCCCTCGCCGGCCAGTTCCCGGTTGATGACCTTGACGGCGAGCCGCCGGCCGGCGCCGTCCTCGCCGAGGTAGACCGTCCCCATGCCGCCGCGGCCGAGCCGGCCGAGCAGCCGGTAGTGGCCGAGTTCGCGAGGGTCTCCGTCGCGCAGGGGCTCCTCGGGGCGCAGGGTCTCTCCGTTCTCACCGGCATGCGTGGTCATCGATCGGTGTCCTGTGTGAGGGGTTTCGGGAGTCTTCCGCAGCACCCTAGCGGCCTGCGGTGCGCCGTGCCTTCGGCAGTGTCCGGAACGGCGGGAGTTTCTCTCCGGTGAGCCCGAACGCGTAGGCGACGACGCGGGACGTCCAGCGCTGGCAGCCGGCGGCGAAGCCGTGCAGGCGGCGCGGGTAGCGGCCGGTGAACGGGATGACGAACCAGCTGAGCAGCATGATCGGCACGAGCGCCGCGCACAGCAGGAGCATGACGGTGAGGTGCGGGAGGACGAGCAGCCCCCGCAGCGGGGTGAGCCAGCGCCGGGGACCGTTCCAGGACGCCGGGTACGGAAGATCGACGTGGACGACCGTCTCCGCGGCCTCCGGAGCGGGGGCGGGCGGCGGAGCGGCGGGTGCCTCGGTGTCCGGAACCGGTCGCGGCGCGGGGACATGAGCCACCGGCGGCGCGGGCGCCGGCTCCTCGGCGGACAGGAACCCCTGCCAGGTCGTGGAGACGGTCTCGGCGGTGCGCGCCGGGTCGGCCCGGTCCTGCCCGACCAGCCGCGCCAGGAGCTCCCGCGCGGCCGGGCGGGCGCCGGGGTCCTTGCTCAGCGCGGCGGCGACGACGTCACGGACGGCGGGGTCGAGGCCGTCCAGCACCGGTTCCGCCGACCCGATGAGCCGGAACGTCTCCGCGACCGACGCGCCCTGGAACACCGGGCGGCCCGTCCCGGCGTAGGCGACGACGACGACAGCAGGACGTTCGCGGGCTTGAGGTCGCGGTGGACGATCCCGGCGCCGTGGATGGCGGCGAGCGCCGTCGCGACGCCGACCGCGAGGCCCTCAAGGTCGGAACCCGGCAGCGGCCCCCGCTCCCGGACGGCCTTCTCCAGTGACGGGCCGTCGATGTACTCGGTGACGATGTAGGGCGGGTCCTGGTCGAGTTCGGCGTCCAGCACGGGCGCGGTGCAGAACCGGCGGACCCGCCGCGCCGCCGTCACCTCCCGGCGGAACCGGGCCAGGAACGCGGGCTCCCCGGCCAGCTCCCGGTTGACGACCTTCACCGCGACCCGCCGGCCGTCGGGCTCGGCGCCGAGGTAGACGGTGCCCATGCCGCCGCGGCCGAGCCGGCCGAGCAGCCGGTACGGGCCGAGAACGCGGGGTTCGTCCTGGTCGAGCGGTCCGGCGGCGTACGTCGTCATGGGGAAAACGGCTCCTCTGGTGATCGTCTGCCGCGCCCACCCTACGGGAGCCCGGCGTCACCGGCCGGTGATCAAGGAGTGATCGGCGGCTTCCCGGTGGAGCCGCCGCGGACCGAACGGCGGGACCGCGCCGCCCGCCGGGGCCCGGCCGACCCTCAGAACCAGTCGCGCACCGTCGCGCGCGCGACCTCGATGGCGTCCTCGACCCGGCCGGCGACGGTCTCGGGGTCCCAGATGTCGCGGCGGGCGCAGTCCTCGAACGCGATCCGCGCCACCGACATCTGGAACGCGACGAGGATCTCGGGACGCAGGTCGCCCTCCGGGTCCACGCCCTCGCGGCGGGCGATCTCGGCGGCGAGCGCGTGCTGCACCTCCGAGTAGCGCGCCATCTGCGCCGCCTCCAGCATCGGGGTCGCCTCCACGACCTGCCGGACGCGCCGGAACCGGGCGCTGCCCCGCGGGTCCGCGCCGATCGTCCGCAGCACGACCCGGAGCGACTCGAACAGCGCGGTGAACGGCCGCTCCTCCGCCGGGCGCGCGGCGAGGGCCTCCTTCAGCACTTCGTCGTACTCGCCGAGGAACCCGGTGACCAGGTCCTCCTTGGTGGCGAAGTAGCGGAAGAAGGTCCGCTGCGACACGTCGACCGCCGCGACGATCTCGTCGATGGTCGTCGCCTCGTACCCCTTGGCGAGGAACAGGTCCAGGGCGGCGTCGATCAGCGCCAGCCGGGTCCGCCGCTTCTTGCGCTCGCGGAGCCCGGTGCGGCCCGGCTCGCCGGCGGGATCGGACGGCATGAGGCTGGCTCCTTCACCCCGGCGCGGGCATGGACGCGCCCGGCTCACGCCCCTGTGGTTCGCTACAGCAGGGTCTATCACGAACGGCGGCTCCGACACATGCCCGTTCCGGCCCGCGGTCGGCGCAGAGGCAAGGCCCGCCGGTGCGCCGCCGGTGCGCCGTTCGCGGCGCGCCGCGCACCGCTCACCGGACAGGCCCGCGCGTCCCGCCGATCCGCCTCCTCACTCTTCGTGTTCTCCCTGCGCGGCGGGTGCGGACAGGTCATGCTGGTGATCTGGTCACCAGTCGTCGCCGCCCGATGGCCATCGGTCACCGGGACGGCTCGGACCCCTGCTGAGGCGGCTGATCGTGGTGTCTGCAACCGGTGGACGGGAGATCGCCGACGTGCGTCGGCATCACCTCGCGGCCCTCGCCTACGAGGTGGAGGCGCGCGGCCTGCACTGGCGGCTCGCCGGTCCGGGGGACGCGGTGCTCGGTGTGCTCCACCCGCGGACGCGGCGGCACGTCATGGTCGTCGCGATGCCCGCCGGCGCGGGCTGGTCGTACCTGTGGACGGGCGGCGGCGCCGCCGATGTGGCGGCCGTCTCGCAGGTCGCGGACCGCCTCGCCCGCCTGCTGACCTGAGCCTTCCCGGGCCTTCGCGGGCGGGGGGCGGCTTGCCCGGCGGTGCCGCCGTTCCCTAGACTCGGTTGCGAACGTATGTTCGATTTGCCCGCATGCTCCTTCCCCCGTGCGGTCCATGCGAGGGGGAGGCAGATGACACGGGTGTTCGGCGATCCGGTCGACGTCCTGCTGGGCGGCGACGGGCGCCCGGTCCGGTTCGTCTGGCGCGGCCGGCGCCACACCGTCCGGAGGGTGCTGGAGCACTGGGTCACGACCCGGGACTGGTGGCACGAGCAGGACCCCGCCGTCGAGGCGGGCGGCGAGCGCGAGTTCTGGCGGGTCGAGGCGACGCCCGACCGCGAGATCGGCGTGTACGAACTCCGCCACGACACGGCCGCGGGCACCTGGCGGCTGTCCCGCGTGTGGGATTGAGGCGGCCGATGCACCTGCACGTGGCGTCCGCCTACTCCCTGCGGCACGGGGTCGCGACCCCGGCGGCCCTCGCGGCCCGCGCGGCCGAACTGGGCATGGAGACGCTCGCCCTCACCGACCGCGACGGCCTGTACGGCGCCGTCCGCCACGTCCGGGCCTGCGCCGCCGCCGGCATCGCCCCCGTCCTCGGCGGCGACCTCGGGCTCGGCGGGGACGAGCGGGTCGTGGTGCTCGCCGAGGGGGCCGCGGGATGGCGGTCGCTGTGCCGGCTCGTCACCGCGGCGCACGAGGCGGGGGGGCGGGGGGCTCCCGTCGCGACGCGCGAGCTGATCGGGGCGCACGCCGAAGGGCTCGTCGTCCTCCTCGGGCCCGCCTCCGACGTCGGGCGCGCGATCGCGGCACGGCGGCCGGACGTGGCCGCGCGGCGGCTGGCCGCCTGGCGCGGCACCGCCGAGACCGTGATCGAGATCGTGAACCACCACGACGCGGGCGAAGGGCCCCGGGCGGCGCGGCTGCTCGCGCTCGCCCGCGAGGCCGGGGTCCCGGCGGTGCTCGCCAACGCCGTCCGGTACCTGGAGCCCGCCGACCACCCGGTCGCGCAGGTCCTGGACGTGACGCGCCGGCTCGTCCCGCTGCACCGCCGGCACCTCGACGACCGGACCGGGCACGCCTACCTCAAGTCGCTCCCCGAGATGCGCAGGGTGGCGGCGCTGACCTGCGGCGACGACGAGGCCGACGCGCTGCTCGACGCCACCCGGCGGCTCGCCGAGCGGTGCGTGCTCGACCCGGGACGCGACCTCGGCATGGACGGCGTCCACCTGCCGCCCGTCGAGGGCGACGCCCAGGCGCGGCTCGCGGCCCGCTGCGCCGACGGCCTCGTCCGGCGCGGCCTGCGCGGCCGCCGCGTCGAGGAGCGGCTCGCCGCCGAGCTCGCCGTGATCGCCCGCAAGGGGTACGCGGCGTACTTCCTCACCGTCGCGGACGCCGCCGCGCTGATCCGGGGGCGCGGCATCCGGTGCGCGATCCGCGGGTCCGGCGCGGGCAGCCTCGTCAACCACCTGCTCGGCATCGGCGACCTCGACCCGCTCCGCCACGACCTGCTGATGGAGCGGTTCCTCGCCGACAGCCGCACCGGCCTGCCCGACATCGACCTCGACGTCGAGTCCGCCCGGCGCCTCGAGGCGTACGACGTGCTGTTCGACCGGTACGGGACGCGCAACACCGCGTGCGTGTCGATGATGGAGACCTACCGGGCGCGCAGCGCGATCCGGGACGTCGGCAACGCGATCGGCCTGCCGCCGGGCGAGATCGACGCGGTCGCGAAGGCGTTCCCGCGGATCCGGGCGAGCCAGATCGGCGCGGCCCTCGACGACCTGCCCGAGCTGCGGCAGAGCAACCTCGGCCGGGGCCTGCTCGGCGTCCTGTTCCGGATCGCCGAGCGGCTGGACGGTCTGCCCCGGCACATCGCCATGCACCCGTGCGGGGTCGTCCTGTCCAACGCGACCCTCCGCGACCGGACGCCGGTGGAGAGCAGCGTCCTCGGGTACCCGATGACCCAGTTCGACAAGGACGACGTGGAGGCGATGGGCCTGCTGAAGCTGGACGTCCTCGGCGTCCGGATGCAGTCGGCGATGGCGCACGCGGTCGCGGAGGTCGCCCGGACGGACGGGACGGAGATCGACCTGGAGGCCGTCCCGCTCGACGACCCCGCGACGTTCGAGCTGATCCGCACGTCCCGGACGCTCGGCTGCTTCCAGATCGAGTCGCCGGGGCAGCGCGAGCTCATCGGCCGCCTCCAGCCCCGGGACCTGGACGACCTCGTCATCGACATCTCGCTGTTCCGGCCGGGACCGGTCGCGTCCGACATGGTCTCGCCGTTCCTGGCCGCGCGCGAGGGGACGAGGGAGCCGGCGTATCCGCATCCGGACCTGGAGCCGATCCTGCGGGAGAGCCTCGGCGGGATCGTGTTCCACGAGCAGGTGCTCCGCGTGCTGGACGCGATGACCGGCTGCGGCCTGTCCACGGCGGAGGCGGCGCGGCGCGCGCTGAACGAGCCGGCCGTCGCCGCCTGGTTCCGGGAGGCCGCCCTCGCGCGGGGGTACGACACCGCCACGGTCGAGAAGGTGTGGGCGATGCTCGCCGCGTTCGGGTCGTTCGGATTCTGCAAGGCCCACGCCGCGGCGTTCGCGATGCCGACCTACCAGTCGGCGTGGCTGAAACGCCACCATCCCGCGGCGTTCTACGCGGGTGTCCTCACCCACGACCCCGGCATGTATCCGAAACGGGTCATCCTCGACGACGCCCGGCATTTCGGGGTTCCGATCCTGCCGCTGGACGTGAACCGCTCCGGCGCCGCCTGGCACGTCGAGCCCGTGTCGGCGGGCGGCCCGGCCGGGATCCGCGTCGCGCTCGCCGAGGTCAAGGGCATCAGCGACGCCGAGGTCGGCCGGATCACCGGCGGCCGCCCTTACGACTCGCTGACCGACTTCTGGGAACGCGCCCGCGTGTCCCGCCCGGTCGCCGAACGGCTCGTCCTCACCGGGGCGTTCGACGGGATCCACGGACCGGACGTGCCGCGCCGCGACCTGCTGTGCCGCGTCGGCGCCCTCGACCGGGGGACCGTCCGCCCGCCGGTGGAGGGGCAGCTCCCCCTCGACATGGACGTCACCGAGCGGATCCCCGCGGGCGAACTGCCCCCGATGACCCCCGCCGAGATCGTCGAGGCCGAGCTCGACATCCTCGGCATGGACGTCAGCCGGCACGTCCTCGGCTTCTACGACGGGCTCCTCGCCGCGCTCGGCGTCGTCCGCGCCGCCGACCTGCCGGGCCGCCCGGCCGGGGCGGACGTCCTCGTCGCGGGAGTGAAGGTCGCGACGCAGACCCCGGCCGTCCGGTCCGGCCAGCGGGTGATCTTCGCGACGCTGGACGACGCGACCGGCCCGGTCGACCTCGCGTTCTTCGAGTCCGTCCAGGACCGGTGCGCCGCCACCGTGTTCGGGTCGTGGCTGATGGTCGCCCGGGGCCGGGTGCGGCGCGCCGGGGCGCGGGCGGTTTCGATCACCGCGGCGGCCTGCTGGGACCTGTCGGTCCTGCACGAGACCTGGCGCCGGGACGGGCTGGACGCCGTCCGCGCCCTCATGGCCCGGCCGGGACCGCCGGGCCGTCCCGTGGGGCGCCGGATCGTCCGGCCGACGGGGTTCGCGATGTCGCCGTACGCCGACATCGGGCACGCCGGGCCGTCCGCGAAACGGATCCTGTGGCACACCAGCGGCGGCTCGTCCGGCCCGCTCCCGTCCTAGGCTTCGCGGCCGATCTGGATGCGGGTGATCTGGAAGACGGTCACCATGCAGAGCGCGGCGGCGAGCGCCTGGCACGCCGCCGCCGCGACGCCCACATGGACGTCGAACCGGGCGTCGGCGAGCGTCGCGACGCTGCCGTGGGTGAAGACGTGCGCGAGCAGGACGCCGAACAGCACGAACGTCCACCAGCCCGCCACGACCAGGCCCGCGAGCTGGCGCTCCGCCGTCCGGTACCGGCCGCTGTTCACCCACACCTCGTACACCATCCGCGGCGGCAGCCAGAGGTTCACGACGGGCAGCAGCCAGCCGAGCACCACCCACCCCCGGTGGTGCCGGTGCGGGCCGGGCGACTGCCCGTAGGCGCGCCAGAACCAGCCGACGTAGAGCAGCCCGGTGATGGCCGCCAGCACCGCGCCGATCGTGAACACGTCCGCGTACGGGGCGATGACCCTGCCGGTCGCCTCCGGGTCGTAGGTGTCATGGGTCGCGCCGCGCAGCGGGTCTCCGAGCCGCATCAGGCTGATCCCGGCGCCGAGCGCGATGAACGCGTTGAAGCCCAGCAGCATGAACAGCGCCACGCCGACGGCGCGGAAGTCCCGCCGCCGCGCCCACGCCCCGCACGCAGGGCAGCGGGCCACTTCGGTCGGGATGATGTCACCGCACAGGGCGCACGGCATGAACACACCTCCCGACGGTCGCTGGCACCCGCTTTCCACGGATACTACGTACCTTTGACCCACCCGTCCTATGACGGGTTCGGCACCCCCACGGTGCCTTCAGTGCAGGACGGTCTTTCCCGCCCACACCGCGCCCGCCGCGGCGAGGGCGGCCCAGAACGCGAGGCGGCGCAGGCCACCGGTGGTCAGGAGCCGTTCCGGACGCGTTCCCGTCACGAGCAGCAGCGCCCACCACTCCGCGGCGAGCGCGATCGCCCCGAACAGCGATCCGAACCCGATGTGGGCGAACAGCAGAATCGACGCGGCGGGGGTCGCGCAGTGCGCGAACAGGGCCGGCCCCCGCGCCGGCCCGCGCAGTCCGCGCAGCAGCCCGAGGAGGACGGCCCCCCATCCCGTGGCGCACAGGATCCACACGGCCAGGACCGCGGCCGGCAGGCCGCTCATCGACTCGGGTGCCACCGCAGCAGGTTAAGGGCCCCGACGTGCGAGCGCGGCCCGCCCGCCCCCGGGCAGGCGGACGATCGGACCACGAGTCCGGAGGTAGCGGGACGGAGCGGGCGCAGGGGTGAGGGGGCCCGGAGATATGAGCCGACTCGCCCGGTGGAACGCCGCGACAAACCGTTCGGAAAATGTCAGTGGCAGGTCCTACCTTGGTCATGTGACCTCGGGAGACGCGGGAATACCCGGTCGAACCGGGTTGCTTGTGCAGACGTACCTCTGGGCATGCGACAACCGGTGGTGGACAAGCCGCCGTGACCCACGAGGTCGAAGGAAGGGGTGCCGGCCATGAGCGAATTCCATCTCACCCACCCGCGCCTGGACGGGCCCGCGGAGCGGGTTCTCGTGCAGCCCTGGCTCACCGAACTCTCCAACGCGGCCCTGAACACCTACACCGAGACGTCCGCGCCCGCGCTGGCGGCGGTGGAGGCCCTGCCGACGCGGTCTGCGGCGCGTGCCGCCGATCGCCTTCCCATCGCCGCCTGACCTGCTCGAACATAAAAAGGGGGACCGATCGCGGTCCCCTTTTTCCATGCACGGTAATCTCACATAGTGATACATGTTTCTCAAAATATGAGAGGCTGATCTACGCTGGGGGCACCCCACACGAAGAGGTGATCCCATGTCCGCCGACGCCGTCTACACCCACGGCCACCACGCGTCCGTGCTGAGCTCGCACCAGTGGCGCACGGTCGAGAACTCCGCCGCCTACCTGGTCGAGCACCTGCGTCCGGGCGCCTCGGTGCTGGACATCGGCTGCGGCCCCGGCACCATCACCGCCGGGCTGGCCGACCGGGTCGCCCCCGGCCGGGTCGTCGCCGCCGACTCCGCGGAGACCGTCCTGGACGAGGCCCGCCGCAGCGCCGGGGGGCGGAGCAACATCGAGTTCGCCGTGGCCGACGTCCACGCCCTGGACTTCCCGGACGCCGCGTTCGACGTCGTCCACGCGCACCAGGTGCTGCAGCACGTCGCCGATCCCGTCACCGCCCTGCGCGAGATGCGGCGCGTCACGAGGCCCGGCGGCGTGGTGGCGGTCCGCGACGTCGACTTCGGCACCGTGACCTGGCACCCGGACCCGCCCGGCATGGACGGATGGCTGCCGGTCTACCGCGCCGTCGCGCGCGGCAACGGCGGCGAGCCGGACGCGGGCCGGTACCTGGTCTCATGGGCGCGCGCGGCCGGGTTCGCCGACATCACCGCCACCGCCTCCGCCTGGTGCTTCGCGACCCCGGAGGAGCGCGAGTGGTGGAGCGAGACGTGGGGCGGGCGCATGGTGCGGTCGGCCGTCGCCGACCAGGCCGTCGCGGGCGGCCATGCCTCCCGCGACGAGCTGGAGGGCTTCTACGCGGGCTGGAAGGCGTGGGCCGCGGCCGATGACGGCTGGTTCTCGCTGACCCACGGCGAGATCATCTGCCGCCGCTGATCAGCCTTCCGCGGCCTCCTTGACGGCGCGCAGCGTCGGCTCGTCCCGCACCCCGGCGATCAGCAGCGTGGTGACCGGGCTGTCGCGCCACAGCTGGAGCCGCTCCTTGACGCGGCCGATCGGGCCGAGCAGGGAGATCGAGTCGGCCAGCTCGTCCGGGACGGCCTTGACGGCCTCGTCGCGGCGGCCGGCCAGGAACAGCTCCTGGACGCGCGCGGCCTGCTCCGCGTAGCCGAGTCGGCCGATGAGGTCGAGGTGGAAGTTGCGCTCGCGGGCGCCCATGCCGCCGATATAGAAGGCGAGGGGGATCTTCGCGAACCCCAGCGCCGACTCCAGGTCGTCGGTGACGATCGTCGTGACGGTCGCGGCGATCTCGAACCCGGCGGGCCGGCCCGCGAGCGAACCGCCGAACAGCGGCTCGATCTGCTCGGGGTCGACGAACAGGGGCAGCCAGCCCTGCGCGAGCTCGGCGGCCAGCGCGACGTTCTTCGGCCCCTCCGCCCCGAGGTACACGGGGATCTCCGGGCGGAGGGGGTGGACGATCGACTTCAGCGGCTTGCCCAGCCCCGCGCCGCCCGGCAGCGGCAGCGGGTAGTGCGGGCCGGATGCGGTCACCGGCTCCTCGCGCCGCCACACCCGCCGAACGATGTCGAGGTACTCGCGGGTCCGGGCGAGGGGCTTGGGGAACGGCTGCCCGTACCAGCCCTCCACGACCTGCGGCCCGGACGCGCCGAGCCCGAGGATGAGGCGCCCGCCCGACAGCGCGTCCAGCGTGAGGGCGTGCATCGCGGTGGCGGCCGGCGTGCGCGCCGACATCTGCACCACGGCGGTGCCGAGCTTGATCCGGGAGGTGCGGGCCGCGTACCAGGTCAGAGGGGTGAAAGCGTCCGAGCCGTAGGCCTCTGCGGTGAACACCGAGTCGTACCCGAGCCGCTCGGCGGCGAGGACCGTCTCGGTCTGGTCGTCGGGGTCGCGCTGCCAGTAACCGACGTTGATGCCGAGCTTGAGATCCGCGGTCACGGTGCACCCTCCGATGGTCGACGCCGCCGCCGATACTAGAACACGTTCTAGTTCCGGCGGAAGCCCCCGGCGGGCATGATCGGGGGCCGCGACCATCGGGCCGCGGCCCCCGGTGGTGGCCGAACGGGCCGGCGCTCAGGCGCGCCGGCGGGTCACGACTCGCGCAGCGACCCCAGGAAGGCCCGCCACGCGTCCGGCGTCAGCACCAGTGCCGGACCGGCGGGGTCCTTCGAGTCGCGCACCGCGCACAGGTCGCGGGCGAGGGGCGCCACTTCGACGCACTGGTCTCCGCTCCCGCTGTGGGAGGACGTGCGCCAGCGGGCGTGGGCGAGTTCGTGGTGCAGGTTGGTCACAGGCTGCTCCTTGCTGCCTCGGCGATGAGGTGCGCGGAATCCTCAGGGGACAGGGCGGCCGCCTCGATGCGATCGAAGCGGTCCCTGTGTTTCGCTATTTCCCCGGCACTTTCAAGGTAAACGTCACCCATGGTGCCCTCGACGTAGGCGATATCGGGGTCTGCGGGGTCTGGATACGACAATATGGTGAATCGTCCGTCCAATCCCGCGTGGGCCGCGGCCGCGTAGGGAAGCACCTGAATGATCACCGAGGGGCGGGCCGCCGTGGTGGTCAGCGCGGCGAGCTGCTCGCGCATCACCTCCCGGCCGCCGATCGGCCGGTGCAGGACGGCCTCGTCGAACACGACGTGCAGCAGCGGCGCCTTCTCCCGGTCCAGGAGCGTCTGCCGGATCTTGCGGGCGGCGATGCGGCGCTCGATGTCCTCCTGCGCCGGCAGCAGCCGGCCCGCGGTGATCACCGCGCGGGCGTACGGCTCGGTCTGCAGCAGGCCGTGGATGAGCTGCGGGTCCCAGGTGCGGATGTGGGACGCCTCGTCCTCGAGCGCGACGTAACTGCCGGCGAAGACGTCCTGGTAGGCGGTCCACCAGCCGCGCTGGCCCGCCTGCCGGGCGAGCGTGATGAGCGCGTCCCGGTCGGGGCTGGGCACGCCGTAGAGGTCGAGGAGGTCGGCGATGTCGCCGGGGCGCGGCCGGGTCTGGCTGGTCTCGAGGCGGGAGACGGTGGCCCGCGACCAGTCGAGCCGATCCGCCACCTCCTGCAGGGTGAGGCCCTGCTCCTCGCGGAGCTTGCGCAGCTCACGTGCCAGGCGGCGGCCGCGGACGGTGGGGCGGTAGGTCATGGAAGTCGAGTCTTACCACTCGGGCCCCGCGTGACAACGCGAATGGCGAACCCGGCGGCCGGACGCGAAGCAATCTCGGCAACTCGCTTGCGGGGGTGAGAATCTCAGGGGACGCTGGGGTTCCGTGACCGTGCGGAGACAGAACGTGACACGACCGCACGACACCGCGCCGCGCACGCAACCGCCGGAGGGTAAGCGTGAAGATTTCGCCAGAGATCACCGATGACATCGTGTGCGCGGCACCGCACGTGGAACAGAGGACCGCCCGTGCCGCCCGAGCCGAAGCGGGCCCCGCGCCGGCCGGCGCCCCCGCGGGCCCGGAACCCGAGGCCGGCCGGCCCGGCTGGGTGTGGGCGCTGCCCGGCGGCGCCGGCTGCGCGCGGCACGCGCGGCGCGTCCTCGGCGAGGCCCTCGCCTCGCTCGGTGTCGACCCCGAGACCGTCGCGGACGCCCGGCTCATGGTGAGCGAGCTCGCCACCAACGCGCACCAGCACGCGGGCGGGCACGGCCCGCACGAGCTGTGGCTCTACCTCGGCGACGACCCCGCGGGCGAGGTCCGGTGCGCCGTGTTCGACGCGTTCGGCGACGCGGTCCTGCCCGGCTACTCCTGGACGTCCGGTGACTGCGGACGCGGGCTCGGCATCGTCCGGGAGCTGTCCGGCGACCGCTGGGGCCGGATCCGGACGATGTCGCGGCTGGGCCCGGCCGTCCGCGGCAAGGCCGTCTGGTTCGCGGTACCCGTCGACGGCCCGCTCGAACTCCCGCCGCAGCGCGGCTGAGCGGCCTGCCTCTCTCCTACCCGTGCTCGAGGCTGGGGGCGATGTCCGTCATGAGCACGAGCAGCGACCGGGCCAGCAGCGTGCGGGTCTGGGCGCGGTCGAGGGTCTTCTCCTGCAGCCACTGGCGGGTCGCGGCCTCCACCAGGCCCGAGTAGATCCGCAGGACGGCCCGCAATGTCTCCGTCGGCTCGCGCACCCGCAGCAGCGTGAGCATGTACTCGACCGTCGCGTCCCGGAAGCGGTTGACGATGCGCAGCAGCTCCGGGTCCTGCCCGAACCCCTCGGCGTCGAGCGCGGCGAACCACGTCGTCGCGTTCGCCTCCGCCGTGTCCAGGAAGAGGTCGACGCACAGCTCGACGGTCTGCGGCAGGGTCATGGACTCGTCCGGCGGCGGCGCCTGCACGGCGGCGAACTCCGTCAGGCCCTGGACGACCTTGAGGAACAGCTCCCGCTTCGTCCCGAAGTAGTAGTGGATCAGCCCCCGCTGGACGCCCGCCTCCCGCGCGATCGCGGTCGTCGACACCTCCGCGTAGGGGAGTTCGGTGAACAGCCGGCGCGCGACGGCGAGGATCTGGTCGCGCCGCTCGTCGCGGGACAGCCGCTGGTAGCTCGCCCGGGTGCGGGGCCGGCTGTTCGTGGCACCATCCATGGGGTCAGTAGAGCACCTTGTTGGCGCCATGCCAAAAGGATCCGTCCCACTGAGCGGCATGGCCGTCGGGGCGGGCCTCGGCTATCGTGCCCGGCGTGAGCGCCTTCGAGGAGAACGTGCGCCTTGCGGGTGAAGGAGTCGTCCTCCGCCGGTTCGGGCTGGACGACGCCGCCGCGCTGATCGAGGTGCTCCGCGCGGGCGAGGACTTCCTCCCGCCGAACTTCCCCACCGCTCTCGAGGCGGAGCCCATCGCGTGGTTCCTGACCGAGGGCGTGCACAGCGTCCAGCGGCTCGGCCTCGGCGTCCACCTCGCGGTGACCGACCGCGGCACGGACGCGTTCCTCGGCACCATCGGCCTGTTCCGCGTCGACCACGCGCAGGGGACCTGCGAGGTCGGCTACGGCATGCGGCCCGGCGCGCGGGGGCGCGGGCACGCCACCGAGGCACTGGCCCTGCTGTCCCGCTGGGCCCTGCGGGACGCCGGCCTGCACCGCGTCGAGCTGCGCGCCCTCGTCACGAACCGCGCCTCGATCCGCGTGGCCGAGAAGGCCGGGTACCGGCGGGAGGGCGTGGCGCGCGGCGCGGAACGCGGCCCGGACGGCCGCAACCACGACATGGTCGTCTTCGGCCTGATCGCCCCCGACCTGGGGCCGGACGGCGTGCCGGGTCCGCCGTCCGGCGCGGGCTCCGCCAAGCTCGATCCGCCGGTGGGGGCGAACGGGGGGAGACGGGAATGACGACGGACGCCGCGATGCGGGTCGCGGAGCTGGGCGAGCGCACGCTCGTCATGCACGGCCCGGGGGCGGCCGGGGCCGCCCGACGGATGCTGCCGCGGCTCCCGGACGCCTGCTTCGTCCCGGCGAGCCCGGACGCGCTGCGCGGCGCCGTCGAGCACGGCCTCGCCCAGATCGTCCTGATCGCGGGGGTGGGGGAGCAGGCCGGGATCGCGGGCGGCCCCGCCGTGCTCGCCGAGATCACCGCCGACATGGACGGCGGCCCCGCGCTCACGGCGCAGGTGGCCGCCGCCGAGACCCCCGAGCGCGCCTATGAACTGTGGGAGGCGGCGGGCCGCCTCGGCCCCTGCGGCCGCGAACTGTGCCGCCGGACCGCCGCCGAACTGGAGCGCCGCGCGGCCCGTCCGGACGGCGGCGCGCTCGCGGCCCAGGTCGTGCTCGTGGACGGGGGCGGGGAGCGGATGGTCGGGATGTTCGGGCGGATGGCGCGGTGACGCCGGCGGCGGCGCGGGCGTTCGCGAAGGCCGGGATGACCCCGGACGGCGCGCTCGTCGTGTCCGCCGCGGAGTTCCGGCGCGCGGTCAACGTGTGCCGGGCCCATCCCAAGGTGGCGGTGCTGACCGCCCCCGGCGCGGGCCCCGCGGAGCTGGGGCGCGCCCTGTTCCCCCAGACGCCGCGGTCCTTCGTCGTCTGCGAGGACCTCGACGGCCCGGACGAGCGGGTCGTGCACGTCCGTCCGGCGGAGGCCACGACGCGTCCGTGGCATGACCCGCAGGTGGTGCTGGTCCTGGACACCCGGCGTGCGGCCGGGGCGCCCGGCTGGATCGAGGGCGCCGTGCCCGGCCCCGCCGGCTGGGCGCCGCCCGGCTTCGCGCTGGCGCCGGAGGCGCTGGCGGTCGTCCTGGCGCGGCTGGGGCCGCGCCTCGGCGACCTCGTCTGGGACGTCGGCTCCGGTGACGGCTCGGTCGGGATCGAATGCGCCCGGTTCGGCGCCGCCGTCATCGCCGTCGAGCGCGACCGGGCCCGCTGCGAGGCGATCCGGGAGAACGTCCGGCTGCACGGCGTGCGGGCGGCGGTGTCGCGGGGCGAGATCCCGTCCGTCCTCGACCATCTCCCGGATCCGGACGCGGTGTTCACCGGGACGGGCGGCCCCGCGGCCGCCGCCGCGTGCGCCGACCGGGCGCTGCACCGCGTCGTGGCGGTGAGCGCGGCCGGGGAGGCCCCGGACATCGCGGCCGACCTGGCCCGGCGGGGTTTCGCCGCCGGCGCCGTCCGGCTGGACGCCACGCCCCTCGCCCCGTCCGGCGCCCCGTCCGCGCCGACCGTGATCGTGTGGGGGGAGCGGGGCGCCCGCCGTCCCGGCCGGCCGGTCCCGCCCACCCGCCGAGGCGTGGAGACCGCCGGCGAACTACCGGCCTGACCGGCACATATGCGTTGATCACGGCGCGTCCCCTACCCTGTGTGCGTGTCTGCGCAGGTAGAGCTTCCGGGCGCCGGGGACGGACGGGACGCCGCGGCGGCCATGCCACCCTGGAGTCCCCCGACAGCGAGTCCAGGAGGCGTGACGGTGCGGCAACCCCACCCGATCGAGGTCAGGTCGTACGAGATCCTGCGGTCGCGGGTCGACCTGAGCCCGATGCCGCCGCTGTGGCGGGCCGTCGCCGAGCGGGTGATCCACGCGAGCGCCGACCTGGAGTACGCGATCGACCTCTTCACCCGCGAGGAGCACCTGGAGCAGGGCTGGGCCGCGCTGAACGCGGGCGCCCCGATCGTCACCGACGAGGGCATGGTCGCCGCCGGGATCAGCGCCCGGCCGCCGCTGTGCGTCGCGGGCGACCCGGCCGTCACCCGGATGGCGCGCGCGGCGGGCATCCCGCACTCCGCGGCGGCCGTCCGCGTCTCCTACGCCGAGGTCGGCCCCGGTGCCGTCTGGGTCGTCGGGTCGGCGCCGGAGGCCCTGCACGAGATCATCGCGCGGCGCGTCCGGCCGGCCCTGGTGATCGGCATGCCGGTCGGGTTCGTCGGCGCCGCCGAGGCCAAGGAGGCGCTGCGGGCCAGCGGGCTGCCGCAGCTCAGCAACGTCTCGGAGAAGGGCGGCTCCGCCGTCGCCGCCGCCGCGCTGAACGCGCTGCTCTACCACGGGCCCGGACGCTGAGGCGTGCGGATCGCGACGGGGACGGGGGAGCCGTGAGCGGATGGCCCGAGGACGAGGTCGACCTGCGGCACCACGGTGACGCGGAGGTCGGCGGCGGTCTCGCCGACCACGCCGTCAACGTGCGGACGGGCACGCCGCCGACCTGGCTCGCCGAGCGGATCCGGGCGTCGGTCGCCGACCTCGCCGCCTATCCCGACCCGGCCGCCGCGCGCCGCGCCGTCGCCCGGCGGCACGGCCGCGCCGCCGGAGAGGTCCTGCTGACCGCCGGTGCGGCCGAGGCGTTCGTGCTGCTGGCGCGCGTCCTCGCGCCGCGCCGCGCCGTCGTCGTCCACCCCCAGTTCACCGAGCCGGAGGCGGCGCTTCGGGCCGCCGGGCACGAGGTGGAGCGGGTCGTCCTCGGCAAGGACTTCACGTTCGACCCCGCCGCCGTCCCCGCCGACGCCGACCTCGTCGTGATCGGGAACCCGACGAACCCGACGTCCGTGCTGCACCCGGCCGACGCGATCACCGCGCTCGCGGCGCCCGGCCGGACGGTCGTCGTGGACGAGGCGTTCATGGACTGCGTCCCGGGCGAGCCCGAGTCCCTCGCCGGACGGCTGCCGGCCGGGATCGTCGTGATCCGCAGCCTCACCAAGACCTGGGGACTGGCCGGCCTGCGCGCCGGATACGTCCTCGCCGACCCGCACCTCATCGGGCGGCTCGCCGAGGCGCAGCCGCTCTGGGCGGTCTCCACCCCCGCGCTCGTCGCGATCGAGGCGTGCTGCGCTCCCGAGGCCGTCGCCGAGGCGGAGGAGTGGGCCGTCGAGCTCGCCGCCGAACGCGACCGGCTCGCCGCCGAGCTCACCGCGCGCGGCCTCTACGTCGTCCCGGAGGCCCGCGCCTCCTTCCTCTGCCTCCGCGTCCCGGACGCCCTCGGCCTGCGCGCCCTGCTGCGGCAGCGCGGGTACGCGGTCCGGCGCGGCGACACCTTTCCCGGCCTCGGCCCCGACTGGCTGCGCATCGCCGTCCGGGACCGCTCCGCCGATGACGACCTGCTCCGCGTGCTGGGCGAGCTGGGCATCTGACGACCCGAAGGACAGAGGGGACACCGTGAACCTGATCGAGCAGACCGTCGCCGCGATCACCGAGCCGGACGAGGCCGCGCTGCGGGACGCCCGCGATCACCAGTCCCGGCTGACGAAGCCGCCCGGGTCCCTCGGCGTCCTGGAGGAGGTCTCCGTCCGGCTCGCCGGGCTCGCCCGGCGGTGCCCGCCGCCGATGCCCGAGCCGGCCGCCGTCGCCGTCTTCGCCGCCGACCACGGCGTCCACGCCCAGGGCGTCACGCCGTGGCCGCAGGAGGTGACCGCGCAGATGGTCGCCAACTTCCTGGCCGGCGGGGCCGTGGTCAACGCGTTCGCCCGGCAGGCCGGCGCGTCCGTCACCGTCGTCGACATCGGTGTCGCCGCCCCGCTGGACGCCGCGCCGGGCCTGCTGTCCCGCAAGGTCGCGTCCGGTACCGCCGACATGACCGCCGGGCCGGCCATGACTCCCGAGGAGGTCCGCCGCGCCGTCGAGACCGGCATCGACGTGGCCCGCGACCTCGTCGAGGGCGGCGCCCGCTGCCTCGTCACCGGCGACATGGGGATCGCCAACACCACCGCCTCCGCCGCGCTGATCGCCGCGTTCACCGGCCTGCCGCCCGAGGACGTCACCGGCCGCGGCACCGGCATCGACGACGCCACCCATGCCCGCAAGGTCGAGGTCGTCCGGACGGCCCTGGCCCGGCACGGCCTGCTCGCCGGGGCCGGCGACCCGCTCACCGCCCTCGCGGCGGTCGGCGGGCTCGAGCACGCCGGACTCGCCGGATTCATCCTCGGCGCCGCCGCCCGGCGGGTCCCCGTCATCCTTGACGGCGTGATCGCCGGCGCCGCCGCCCTCGCCGCCGTCGCCCTCTGCCCCGGCGCCCTGCACGCCTGTGTCGCCGGGCACCGCTCCGTCGAGCCCGGCCACGCCGCCGCCCTCCGCCACCTCGGCCTGCGGCCCCTCGTCGACCTGGAACTGCGGCTCGGCGAGGGCACCGGCGCGGTGCTCGCGGTGCCGCTGGTCCAGAGCGCCGTCCGGGTCCTGCACGAGGTCGCCACGTTCGATTCCGCCGGGGTCACCGAGAAGGACCTTCCCTCCAGTAACGGTGAGATCTCGGAATGAGTCACGCTCGGCTATCGACTGGCGGCGGCCCCTCACCATGAACTCCGCAACCCGAGTACCTTTGTGTCGCACAGACGATTGCCCACCGAAGGCGTCCCAGAACCGCCCCGCAGATTTGATCGAGAGAACCGCCACGTGCCCCCGTACCTGCTAGGCCTCCGGCTCGCCGGGCGACGCGTCCTCGTCGTCGGCGGAGGCCGCGTCGCCCAGCGGCGCGTGCCCACGCTGCTCGCCGCCGGCGCCCGCGTCGAGCTCGTCGCGCCCGAGGCCACCGCCACCCTGGAGGGGCTCGCCGACGCCGGCCGGCTCACCTGGCACCGCCGCCCGTACCGGCGCGGCGACTGCGCCGGGGCGTGGCTCGTGCAGGCGGTCACCGACGACGCCAAGGTCAACGGCGACGTCGTCGCCGAGGCGGACGCCGCGCGCATCTGGGCCGTGCGGGCCGACGACGCCGAGTCGTCCCCGGCCTGGACGCCCGCGAGCGGCCAGGCCGGCGAGACCACCGTCGGCGTCCTCGCCGCGGGCGACCCCCGCCGCGCCGCCGGCATCCGCGACGCGATCGTGGAGGGCCTCCGCGAGGCCACCCTCGAGTCCCGGCACAGCCGCCGCAAGCCCGTCGGCGTCGCGCTCGTCGGCGGCGGCCCGGGGGATCCCGGGCTGATCACCGTCCGCGGCCGCCAGCTCCTCGCCATGGCGGACGTCGTCGTCACCGACCGGCTCGCGCCCGGCGAGCTCCTCGACGAGCTCGCCGCCGACGTCGAGGTGATCGACGCCGCGAAGATCCCCTACGGCCGGACGGTCACGCAGGACCGCATCAACGACCACCTCGTCGAGCACGCCAAGCAGGGCAAGTTCGTCGTCCGGCTCAAGGGCGGCGACCCGTTCGTCTTCGGCCGGGGCGGCGAGGAGGCGCTGTACTGCGCCCGGCACGGCGTGCCCGTCATGGTCGTCCCGGGCATCACCAGCGCGATCGCCGTCCCGTCCGCCGCCGGGATCCCCGTGACCCACCGGGGCGTCGCGCAGGAGTTCCACGTCGTGTCCGCGCACGTGCCGCCCGGCCACCCCGACTCCACCGTCGACTGGGCGGCCCTCGGCGCCGCGCAGGGCACGCTCGTCCTGCTCATGGCCGTCGAGCGCGCGGCCCTCATCGCCGACGCCCTCGTGCGCTATGGTCGTTCGTCCGACACGCCCGTCGCCGTGATCCAGGACGGCACGCTCCCCGGCCAGCGGACCCTCACCGCGACCCTGGGCACGCTGGCCGACGAGATGGCCTCGGCCGGCGTACGGCCCCCCGCGATCGTCGTCGTCGGCGACGTCGTCAACGTGGCACGAGAGATCGACATGATTCGAGCGGACCTGGGACGGGACCCGTGACACCCCCGGCAGAGCAGAGCGCGGTCCACGAGGAGGAGACGGACGCCGCCGCCACGGGGGACGCCACCGAGGACTCCCCGATGCCGAAGGACGACATCGTGCCCGAGAACGCCCCCGGAAGCGAAGAGCCGGTGCCCGCACCCGAGAACACCGTGCCCGAGAACGGCGCGCCCGCGAACAGCGGCGCGCCCGCTCAGAAGGCGGAGCCCGAGCCCACCCCGGCGGCGGCGCCCGGCCCGGACCCCGAGGCCCCGGGGCGCGGCGCGTCCGGGGGCGGGGCGAGGTCGGACGCGGAGATCATCCGGCAGGGCGAGCTCGTCCGGGTGCTGACGCAGCTGCGCGACCGGCTCGGCTCGTTCGACTTCGTCCTGGACGTGCCGGGCGTGGCGGAGGCGCGTGAGGCGCGGGACGAGCTGCGCAACCAGCTGGAGGACTACGTCCTGCCCCGCGTCCAGGCGACGGCGGCGCCGATGCTGGTGGTGCTCGGCGGGTCGACGGGCGCCGGGAAGTCGACGCTGGTCAACACGCTCGTCGGGGCGCGGGTCAGCGCCACCGGGGTGCTGCGCCCGACCACCAGCAGCCCGATCCTCGTGTGCCACCCCGACCACGTCCAGTGGTACATGGAGGGCCCGCTCCTGCCCGACATGGGGCGCGTGCGCGGCCCCGCGCCGGACGCCATCGCGGGCGACCAGCTCGTCATCATCGGCAGCGAGGCGCTCCCGCCCGGCCTGGCCCTCCTCGACAGCCCCGACTTCGACTCGGTCTTCGAGGACCACTACGAGTTCGCCACGAAGCTGATGGCGGCCGCCGACCTGTGGCTGTGCGTCACGACCGCCGCCCGGTACGCCGACGCGCAGGTCTGGCAGATGCTCCAGCGCGCCAGGGAGAACGGCGCGACGATCGGTGTCGTCCTGTCCCGCGTCCCGCAGGGCGCCGGATCCGAGGTCGTCGACCACTTCGGCGAGATGCTGGACGAGAACCGCGTCGGGGACGCGCGGCGCTTCACCGTCCCGGAAACCCGGATCGAGAACAGCCGGCTCCCCGAGGAGGCCGTCGGCGACATCCGCGAATGGCTCGTCGGCGTCGCCGAGAGCTCCGACGACCGGGCGATCGTCGTCGGCGACACCCTCGCCGGGGTGCTGAACAGCTTCCGCACCCGCGTCCCGGAGGTCGCCCGTCAGGTCGAGGCGCAGGTCGAGCGGCGCGCCGAGCTCGCCGGCCTCGTCGACTCCGCCTACGGGACCGCCCTCGCCGAGCTGGACGAGGCCACCCGCAACGGGTCCCTCCTGCGCGGCGAGGTGCTGGCCCGCTGGCAGGACTTCGCCGGGACGGGCGACCTGCTGCGGTCGCTGCGCGTCCAGCGGCCCCGCCGCGGCCGCGCCGCGAACCGGCGCCGCCGCAGCCCCACGCGCGTCCGCGCGCTGAAGGCGGCGCTGCGCAGCGGCCTCGAATCGCTGATCATCGCGTCGGCCGAGCACGCCGCCGAGCAGGTCCTCGCCCGCTGGCGCGACCATCCGGCCGGCCGCCAGGTCCTCGCCGGCCCCGCCGCCGAGCTCGGCGGCGTCTCGCCGGAGCTGTCGCGCCGCGTCACCCGCGCCGTCAGCGCCTGGCAGGACCACGTCCAGGAACTGATCCGCACCGAGGGCGTCACGAAGCGGTCGGTCGCGAAGCTCGTGTCGTTCGACACCGAGGCCGTCTCGCTCGTCCTCACGATCGGGCTGCTCGGGTACGGCACGTCCGACGTCGCCGTGGAGGGCAACAGCGCCGTCCCGCAGCGGCTGCTGAAGGCGCTGTTCGGCGCCGAGTCGCTGCGCGGCATGGGCGCCAAGGCCCGCGCCGACCTGCGCAGCCGCATCGGGATGCTGTTCGACGAGGAGGCCATCCGGTTCGGGCAGGCGCTCGACGCCGCCGGCATCCCGGACGAGACCGTCCCCATCCAGCTCTACCAGGCCACCTACAACCTCGAGGTTGCCCGATGACCACCTCGGCCATCCCCGCGAACTCGCCGGGCTTCGGCGGCGTCCAGGTCCCGGCGTCCGCCGAGGGCTGGTTCGACTCCGAGGAGCCGCCGCAGCTGACCGGCCGGCTCGACGGCCTCGACCGGCTCGTGCGGGCCGGCGAGGGGCGCCTCGACCGGCCGCTCGTCGACGAGGCCGCCGCCCTGTTGGAGCGCGCCGACCAGCGGCTCCGGCTGTCGGGCGAGCACACCGTCGTGACCCTCGCCGGCGGCACCGGCAGCGGCAAGTCGTCGCTGTTCAACGCGATCTGCGGGCTCGACCTGTCGCCGACCGGCGTGCGCCGCCCGATGACGTCCAAGGCGCACGCCTGCGTCTGGGGCCTGGACGGCGCCGGCCCCCTGCTCGACTGGCTGGACGTCGACAAGCGGCACCGCTACGCGCGCGCCAGCGCCCTCGACGTGGACCGCGCCGACAACGGGCTGCAGGGCCTCGTCCTCATCGACCTGCCCGACCACGACTCCATCCAGGCGATGCACCGCGCCGAGGTCGACCGGTTCGTCACGATCGCCGACCTGCTCGTGTGGGTGGTCGACCCGCAGAAGTACGCGGACGCCGCCCTGCACCGCAACTACATCGTCCCGTTCGCCCGGCACACCGGCGTCACGCTGATCGTCCTGAACCAGGTCGACCGGCTCGCCCCCGTCGAGATCGACGAGTGCGTCGCCGACCTGCGCCGCCTCCTGGAGGCCGAGGGCCTCGCCGACCCGCGCATCGTCACGACGTCCGCCGTCGGTGAGGACGGCGTGCGCGGGTTCCGTGAGGTCCTCGTCGACACCGTCGCCGCCCGGCGCGCCCGCACCGAGCGCCTCTCCACCGACGTCGACCATGTCGCCGAGCGGTTCGCCGAGCAGCGTTACCCGGACGAACCGCCCACCGGCGTCGACGAGGGCAGGCGCGCCGAGCTCGTCCAGGCCCTCACCGACGCGGCCGGCGCCCCGGCCGTCGCCGAGGCGATGGAGAGCGCCTACGAGCTGCGCGCCGCCGACTTCATCGGCTGGCCCGTCACCGCCCTCATCGCCCGCCTGCGCTCCGACCCGCTGCGCCGGATGCGGCTCACCGAGCTCCGCGAGGAACTCCGCAACGCGTTCACCGGTCCGGTCGGCGCCCAGCAGGGCGATGTGGACAACGCCCTCGCCGACGTCACCGACGGCGTCACCGGCGAACTGCCCCCGCCCTGGGCCCGCTCGGTGCGCGCCGCCGCCCGCGCGCACGCCACCGAGCTCCCCGAGGCCCTCGGCGACGCGCTGAAGGACGCCCTCCCCGAGTTCAACCAGGTCCCGCGCTGGTGGTGGCTGGTGAAGACCTGGCAGTTCTTCCTCGTGCTGGTGGCCGTCATCGGTGTCGTGTGGATCGGCCTCCTCGTCGCGTACGGCGTCTTCGGCGACACGGACGGCCTGCTGGGGGAGGCCGGCCTCATCCCCTACGTCGCCGTCCTGGTGGTGTGCACGCTGGGGATGGGCTGGCTGACCGCGTCCGCGTGCCGGAACCTGGTGGCGCTGTCGTCCGCCAAGAACGGCGAGCGCATGGAGGTCCAGATGCAGGAGGGCATCGAGCGCGTGGCGGACGCCCTCGTCCTGGAGCCCGTGGTCGCCGAGCTCCAGGTGTACGCCCGCTTCCGCGAGGACGTCGACACGGTCCTGGGCGCCTCTCCCGCCTGAGCCGGGGTTATCCACAGAGCCGCGTTCCAATGCCGTCGCGCGGCGGGCCGCGCCACCGTTGGGAGCGTCACATGACGCAACGGAGGACGCGATGAACGAAGCGCTCATCACCATCGTCGGCTGGGTCGCCGCCGACCCGCACTACACGATCACGACCAACGGCACCCCGTTCCTGTCCCTGCGGGTGGCCTGCACCCCGCGCCGCTACGACCGCCAGACCGGCCAATGGCAGGACGTCGACACGATGTTCCTGACCGTCAACTGCTGGCGCGGCCTGGCCGACAACGTCCAGGCGTCGGAGTTCCGCCGCGGCCACCCCGTCATCGTCACGGGCCGCCTCCGCCTCCGGCAGTACGAGAAGGACGCTCGCTGGCACTTCTCCGCCGAGATCGAGGCGACCACTCTCGGCCACGACCTGACCCGCGGAACCGCCGACTTCCGGGCCGTCCAGCGCGGCACCGCCCTGACCGACGAGGACCGCAGGGCCGCCCGCGAGGTGGCCGACCAGTGGGCCGAGACCCCCGACCCGGACATCTCGGAGGAACCCGCCCAGGAAAAGGCGGCCTGACCCCCGATCCCCGTCGCGCGGGCCGCCGGTGCCCGGGATCGTCCCCGGTCCGCGGACGGGCGCGGTGACGGGTCTCGCCGAGGAGCCTTACCGGAAGGAGGGGAGCGGGGGTGCCGCCGGCAGGCGGGTCGCCGTCGGCACCCCCGCGCAGTCGGCGCTGGTCAGATCCAGGAAACGCCGCGCATGTCGATTCTCCCCCTTGTGCGCTGAGGGCCGGCGGATCAGCGGGCCGGCCCCTGCCGCGGGTGACGAGAAACGGTCACCCGGCCGTGCGATACAGAAGGTACCGGTTTCCCGCCCGCTCCGCACACGTTGCAACTATCGTGTTACACATCGTGAGGCGTTAGGGGGGAAGCATGACGGCAGTGCAGTCGTCCGCCGAGGACCGCGGCGGAGAGATCGCCCGCAGGCCCCGGAGCCGCGTGCTCGCAGGACGCCCGTCCCTGCTCGTGCTCTACGTTCCGGTGGTCGCGGCCGTCCATCTCGGGCTGATCGCCGCGGGGCTCGGCGGCACCGCCCTGCGGCCCGACGATGTGCTGACGTTCGGCGCCCTGCTCGGCTGCGGGGCGGTGTGCATCGAGGCGACGCGGCGGCTGGGGATGCCGGCCGGGGTCGCGCGCGACCTGCTGTCGTCGTGGTGGCTGCCGGTCGCGCTGCTGCTGCCGCCGGTGTACGCGCTGCTGATGCCGATCCCGCTGCAGGCCCTCCTGCAGTTCCGGGTCCGGCGGACGCTGGTGTACCGGCGGGTGATCGTCGCGTCGGCGCTCGGCATCGCGGGCGCGTGCGCCTCGTGGGTCTTCCACCTGGTCGTGCCCGAGCCCCTGGTGGGCGCGCCCGCCTGGATCGTCGACACCTATCCCGGCATCCCGGCGGCGGTCGGCTGCGCGGCGCTGTTCACGGTCGTGAACACCGCGCTCGTCGCCGTCGCCGCGCACGCGGCCAACCCCGAGGGGCGCTGGCGCGACGTGCTGTGGACCCGCGAGAGCCTGCTGCTGGACGTGGTGGAGCTGTGCCTCGGCATCCTCGTCGCCATCACCAGCGGCCTCAACCCGGGCCTGCTGCTGCTCGCGCTGCCGCCGGTGATGCTGCTGCAGCGCAGCCTGATGCACCAGCAGCTGCAGGCCGCCGCGCGGACCGACGCGAAGACGGGCCTGCTCAACGCGGCGGCATGGCAGCGCGAGGCCGACACCGAACTGTCCCGCTCCCTCCGCACCCACGAGCCCCTCGCCCTCCTGTTGATCGACATCGACCACTTCAAGCGGGTCAACGACACCCACGGCCACCTCGTCGGCGACCAGGTCCTGATCGCGGTCGCGGGGACGCTCTGCCACCAGCTCCGCGACTACGACGTGATCGGCCGGTTCGGCGGCGAGGAGTTCGTCGTCCTGCTGCCGGGCGCCGACACGGTCGAGGCGTGCCGGGTCGCCGAGCGCCTGCGCGGCCGCGTCCGCCGCCTCTCCGTTCCGGCCGACGACGGCACCGTGGGCGTCACCGTCTCGGTCGGCGTATCGCTCTTCCGCATGCACGGAGACGACCTGATCGAACTCCTGGCGGCCGCCGACCTGGCGCTCTACCGCGCGAAGGAGTCCGGCCGCGACCGTGTCTGCCTCCCCGCCCTGGACGGCGCCCGCGGCGCCGACGCCTGACCGGTCCTCCGGTCGTGACAGGGTCTGTCGCCCGACCTTGGACGGCCGGGGGGTGCTGATGGCTGACCGGATCCCCGGTGCCACCGGGGTGGGCTCGCCAGGGGGCGGGGAGCCTGCCCTGGCGGGTCCTGATCGGTGGCCGCGGTCGTCCGGTGGGCTTGGTGATGATCGTTCGCAGAGGGGCGGGCGCGGGCGGGCGGGTGGTGGGCCGCTGGGCGCCGAACCGGTGTCCGCGACCCTTTAGTCTTGCCTACATGGCCGAGTACATCTACACGATGCAGCGTGTCCGCAAGGCGCATGGCGACAAGGTCGTCCTCGACGACGTCACCCTGCACTTCCTGCCGGGAGCCAAGATCGGCGTTCTCGGTCCCAACGGCACCGGTAAGTCGACGCTGCTGCGCATGATGGCCGGTCTGGAGCAGCCCTCCAACGGGGATGCCCGCCTCATGCCCGGCTACACCGTCGGCATGCTGCAGCAGGAGCCCCCGCTGAACGAGGAGAAGACCGTCCTCGGGAACGTGGAGGAGGGCGTCGCCGAGACCAAGGCGATGCTCGACCGGTTCAACGAGATCGCCGAGCTGATGGCGACGGACTACTCCGACGCGCTCATGGAGGAGATGGGCAAGCTCCAGGAGCATCTCGACCACCGCAACGCGTGGGATCTCGACAGCCAGCTGGAGCAGGCGATGGACGCCCTGCGCTGCCCGCCGCCGGACGCCGAGGTCAGCACCCTGTCCGGTGGTGAGCGCCGCCGCGTCGCGCTGTGCAAGCTGCTGCTGGAGGCCCCCGACCTGCTGCTGCTGGACGAGCCCACCAACCACCTCGACGCGGAGAGCGTCCTGTGGCTGGAGCAGTTCCTCGCCAAGTACGAGGGCACGGTCCTGGCCGTCACCCACGACCGGTACTTCCTCGACAACGTGGCCACCTGGATCCTGGAGCTGGACCGGGGCCGCTGCTTCCCCTACGAGGGCAACTACTCCACCTACCTGGAGAAGAAGGCCGACCGCCTCAAGGTCGAAGGCAACAAGGACGCCAAGCGCAAGAAGCGCCTCGAGGACGAGCTGGAGTGGGTCCGCTCGAACCCGAAGGCGCGGCAGACGAAGAGCAAGGCCCGCCTGGAGCGGTACGAGGAGATGGCGGCGGAGGCCGCGAAGACCCGCAAGCTCGACTTCGAGGAGATCCAGATCCCGCCGGGCCCGCGCCTCGGCAACACGGTGATCGTCTCCGAGAAGCTCACGAAGGGCTTCGGCGACCGCGTCCTGATGGACGACCTGTCGTTCAACCTGCCGCCGAACGGCATCGTCGGCATCATCGGACCGAACGGCGTCGGCAAGACCACGCTGTTCCGCATGATCACCGGTGAGGAGCAGCCCGACTCCGGTCGGCTGCGGCTCGGCGAGACCGTGCAGATCTCCTATGTTGACCAGTCCCGCGGCGGCATCGACCCGAAGAAGACGGTGTGGGAGGTCGTCTCGGACGGTCTCGACCACATCAACGTCGGCCAGGTCGAGATGCCGTCCCGCGCCTATGTCGCGGCGTTCGGCTTCAAGGGGCCCGACCAGCAGAAGCCGGCCGGCGTCCTGTCCGGCGGCGAGCGCAACCGGCTGAACCTGGCCCTCACCCTCAAGCAGGGCGGCAACGTCCTGCTGCTGGACGAGCCGACCAACGACCTCGACACCGAGACCCTGTCGAGCCTGGAGAACGCCCTCCTGGAGTTCCCCGGCTGCGCCGTGATCACGTCGCACGACCGGTGGTTCCTCGACCGCATCGCGACGCACATCCTCGCGTGGGAAGAGGGCTCGAACTGGTTCTGGTTCGAGGGCAACTTCGCCGACTACGAGAAGAACAAGATCGAGCGCCTCGGGGCCGACGCGGCGCGCCCGCACCGCGTCACCCACCGCAAGCTGACCCGCGACTGACCTGCGGAGCGGAGCGGCCGTGCGATCCCGGTGATCGCACGGCCGTTCGCGTTCCCGCGCCCGGCCGGACCCCGTGAGCGGCACCGTGACCTGCCCTGGCGGGCGGTGGATACTGGGCCGGTAGCATCGGGCCGTCCGGTTTCCCCTAGTTGATCCCTGTCATTCGAACCCCAGGCGAGGACATGCAGCAGAGCGACCTGCGCGCGGCCGAGTACCGGCACGTGTACGAGTTCAACATCCGGTTCGGGGACATCGACTCCCAGGGGCATGTGAACAACGTCAAGTTCCTGGGATATCTGGAAGACGCGCGGCTCGAGATGTTCCATGGCGACCCGGTGCGGAAGGGCGAGGAGCCCGTGCGGGGCATGGTGATCTCCCGGCATGAGATCGAGTACCGGTCGCCGCTGCTGCCCACCGTCTATCCGATCCGGGTGGAGACGTGGGTGACCGAGGCGCGGGCCGCGTCGTTCACGCTGGCGTACGAAGTGCGGGACGACGAGAACGTGTACGCGACCGCCATGTCGAAGCTCGTCGCGTTCGATGTGGAAGCGGGGCGGCTGCGGCGGTGGACGCCGCACGAGCGGGAGTTCATCGGACGCTATCTCGGCCCTTCCGACCTGGGGTAACGATCACTCTTGCCGGGTATTACCGGTAAAAGTGAGTTCCTCTGCAAGGCGGTCCGGCCGTGTCCCCTTACGTCGCTGCGTGGATCCTGTGGATCCTCATGTTCCTCGCCATCGAAATGCCGGCCGTGTTCAACCGGAGGCCTGGCGACACCCTGTCCGAACTGGTGTGGAACGTGTTCGCGATACGTGGCAAGCCGCTCGGCTGGCAGCTGCGGCGGCTCGTCCTGGCGATCGGGCTGGTGTGGCTCGTCGCCCATTTCCTCAGTGGCGGGGCCATCTGAGCCGACCGTCACGGCTCCATAACAAGCGTCCCCGGGATCCCTTTCGCCGGGTCTTCTCCCTTAGTGTCACCACGAATTGTGGAGATCCCACGACGAAAGGGGCACCATGCGGCGCGTCTCACAAGGGGCACTGGCACTGCTGCTCGCGGCCGGACTGGCCGGAACCGGCGTCTCCTCGGCGGCGGCCGGGGCGGACGACATCGCGGACCGGCTGAAGGCCATTCCCGGCATGACGGTAACGGAGAAGACCTCGAACCTGCCCGGGTACCGCTGGTTCTGGCTGTCGTACCGCCAGCCGGTCGACCACCGCAAGCCGAAGGGGCAGTGGTTCGAGCAGCGCATCATGCTCCAGCACAAGGCGGCGGAGCGCCCGATGGTGCTCTACACGAGCGGCTACAACACCCCGGAGCGGATGTTCACGGCGGAGCCGACGGCGCTGGTGGACGGGAACCAGATCTCGGTCGAGTACCGGTACTTCACCCCGTCGCGGCCGGAGCCGGCGGACTGGAAGAAGGACACCATCTGGCAGGCCGCCACGGACGAGCACCGGCTCATCGGCGCGCTGAAGCGGATCTACAAGGCGAAATGGATCTCGACGGGGGCGAGCAAGGGCGGCATGACGGCCGTCTACCACAAGCGCTTCTACCCCCGCGACGTGGACGGCAGCGTCGTCTACGTGGCGCCGAACGACGTGGACAACAACGATGACCGGGCGTACGACCGGTTCTTCCGGACGGTCGGCACCGACGCGAAATGCCGCGCCCACGTGAAGGGCCTCGCCCGCGAATTCCTCGAGCGGCGCCCGGCGATGCTGCAGCGGTTCCAGAAGGCCATCGAGAAGGACGGCCTGACGTTCTCGATCCTGCTCACGCCCGACCGCGCGTTCGAGAACTCCGTCATGGACTACGAGTGGGCGTTCTGGCAGTACAGCCTCCAGTCGGACTGCGCGTCCCTGCCCGCCCTGGACGCCTCGGACGATGACATCTACGCGACGCTCGACGCCGTTTCGGGCCTGTCGTTCTACAGCGACCAGGGCCTTTCCCCGTACATCCCGTACTACTACCAGGCGGGAACGCAGCTGGGGTGGCCGTCGCCGAAGTTCGTGCACCTGCGCCCGCTGCTGCGGTACGAGAGCAGCTACCAGCCGCGCACCTACGTCCCGCGCGACATTCCGATGCGGTTCGACCGCGGCACGGCGATGCGGGACATCGACCGGTGGGTCCGGTCGCAGGGCAGCCGGCTGATGTTCCTGTACGGCGGGAACGACCCGTGGGGCGCGGAGCCGTTCCGGCTCGGACGGGGCACCCGTGACTCGTCCGTCTACGTCGTGCCCGGCCTGAACCACAGCGGCCGCCTGATCGGCGTGCTGCCGGCGGCGCAGAAGGAGAAGGCGGTCGCCGACCTGCTGCGGTGGGCGGACGTCGAGCCCGCCATGCGGACGATGACGACCGCTCCGGCTGCCGACGACCCGCTGCGGCTGCAGCGTCCGCCGCTGTAGCGCCGTCGTTCCGCGGCGCGTGGCGCTCGCCGGGCATCGCCTGGGCGCCACGCGCCGCGACTCACCCCCGGGTGCGGAGCCAGGCGGCCGCGTCGCCGGGCAGCAGGTCGCCGTACAGCGGTGCGGTCGTGAGCAGGGGACGTCCGGGCGGAAGCCGGACGGGGTGGTCGCCGCAGTTGAGCGCGAGCGTGAGCGGCCCGCGCCGGAAGAACAGCGCGGTCTCGGGCGCGTCGAGCCACGTCAGGTCTTCGGGGAGGTCGCCGCGCAGGGTGCGGCGCATGGCCAGCGCCTCCCGGTAGAACGCCAGCATGGAGGACGGGTCGGACGCCTGCGCCTCGACCGTCAGCGACGCCCAGCCGGCGGGCATCGGCAGCCACGGCCGGACGCCCGGAGGGCCGAACCCGAACGGCTCCTCGGTGCCCGACCAGGGGAGCGGGACGCGGCATCCGTCCCGTCCCGGCAGCCCTCCCCGGCTGCGCTTCCAGATCGGGTCCTGGCGGGCCCCGTCGGGCAGGTCGGTGACCTCCGGCAGTCCCAGTTCCTCGCCCTGGTACAGGTACGCCGAGCCCGGCAGCGCCAAGAGGAGGAGGAGCGCCGCCTTGGCCCGCGCCGTCCCGACCCCGGGCATGCTGAGCGGCCGCTCGTAACGGGTGCGGTGCCGGACGGAGTCATGGCTGGACAGCACCCAGGTGGGGGCCGCTCCGGTCGGCGCCACCGCCGCCAGTGCGGCCAACACGACCTCGCGGAACGCGGAGGCCGACCAGGGGGCGAGCTGGAGGTCGAACTGGAAGACCTGGTGCAGCTCGTCCGGACGGAGGTAGCGCGCGAGCTCCTCCGGCCCGTCCGTCCACACCTCGCCGATCGCCATGCGGTCGCCGCCGTACCCGTCGAGGACGCGCCGCCAGCGCCGGTAGATCTCGTGCACCTCGGGACGGCTGTAGATCGGGCCGCTCACGACGCGGTGGTCGCGTCCGGCGAGGTCGCGGAACGACGCGTCCTTCACCAGGCCGGCCGCGACGTCGATGCGGAAGCCGTCCACGCCCCGGTCCAGCCAGAACCGGAGGATGTCCTCGAACTCGCTCCGCACGGTGGGATCGCGCCAGTTGAGGTCCGGCTGCTCGGTCGCGAACAGGTGGAGGTACCACTCCCCGTCGGGCAGGCGCGTCCAGGCCGGGCCGCCGAACGCCGACGGCCAGTCGTTCGGCGGGTCCTCCCCGTCCGGGCCGGGCCTGCCCCGCCGGAAGATGTACCGGTCGCGGGCGGGCGACCCCGGCGGCGCGCCGACCGCCTCCCGGAACCAGGGATGCCGGTCGGACGTGTGGTTCGGGACGATGTCGATGATCAGGCGCAGCCCGTGAGCGTGGACGTCGGCGACCAGCGCGTCGAAGTCGTCCAACGTGCCGAAGCGGGGATCGACGCCGCGGTAGTCCGCGACGTCGTAGCCGCCGTCGGCCAGCGGGGACGGGTAGAACGGGGTGAGCCACAGCGCGTCCACCCCGAGGTCGCGCAGGTGGCCGAGCCGGGACCGCACGCCCCGCAGATCGCCCTCGCCGTCGCCGTTCCCGTCCGCGAAGCTGCGCACGTAGACCTCGTACACCACGGCGTCGCGCCACCAGGGGGAGACCGTCATACCCGGCGGCCTACCCGCCGCGCCCCTCCCCGAACGGGGTCAGGACGGGGCGTTCACGAGCGTCTTCGCCGCCATCGTGAAGTAGTCCCACAGCATCTTCTCGAGCTCATCGGGGAGGTCGAGTTCGTCGACCGCGTCGCGCATGTGCTTGAGCCACAGGTCGCGCTCCCTCTCCCCGATCACGAACGGGACGTGCCGCATCCGCAGGCGCGGATGCCCCCGCTGCTCGCCGTAGGTGCCGGGGCCGCCCCAGTACTGCATGAGGAACAGCCGCAGCCTGTCCTCGGCGGGGCCGAGGTCCTCCTCCGGGTAGAGCGCGCGCAGTTCGGGATCGTTCGCGACACCCTGGTAGAAGCGGTGGACCAGGCGCCGGAAGGTCTCCTCGCCGCCGACCGCCTCATAGAAGGTCACCTTGTCAGCCATATCGCCCCCCAGCTTATGCGATCATCAGCCGGCGGTGGGGGTGGCGACCGAGACGCCCGCCTCGTCGAACGCGTTCTTCACACGCTCGCGCAGCTCGCGGGCCACGTCGCCCTGCTTGCCCGGGGCGGTCTTCAGCACGACGCGGATCACGAGGGCGTCCCCGGCGAGGGCCTGCACCCCCCAGACGGAGGGCTGCTCCAGGATGAGCTCCTCCCAGTTGGGGTCCGCGGCCAGGACGTCGGCGGTCGCCTGGAGGATCTCCTTGACCTTCTCGGTGTCCTCGCTGATGTCGACCGGGATGTCCAGGACGGTCCGGCCCCAGTTCTGCGACTCGTTCCCGACCTTCTTGATCTCGCCGTTCGGGACGTACCACACGACGCCGTTGACGTCCCGCATCCGGGTGACCCGCAGCGTGACGGCCTCGACCGTGCCCTTGGCGGTGCCCACGTCGATGATGTCGCCCACGCCGTACTGGTCCTCCAGCAGCATGAACAGCCCGGCGAGGAGGTCGCGGACGATGCTCTGCGCGCCGAACCCGACGGCGACGCCGATCACGCTGGCGCTGGCGAGGATGGGCGTCAGGTTCAGGCCGAGCGAGCCGAGGATGCTGAACGTCGCCGTCCCCATGATGACGATGGACGCGATGGAGCGCAGCACCGAGCCGAGCGTCTTGGCGCGCTGGGCGCGCCGCTGGTTGAGCAGGGCGGGACTGCCGTCGAAGACGGTGCGCGTCCGTTCGCGGACCCGCTCGGACATCGTCCCCTCGGCCATCCGCAGCGTCACCCGTGTGATCGTGCGGTGCGTGAGGTTCCGGATGATCAGCGCCACCACGAACGTGATGACGATCCAGAGCGCCTTGTCGAGCCAGGTCGCCCAGAACCGGGTGAAGTCGGTGTTGTGCGAGACGTTCCAGACGATCCGGCAGGTCATCGTCGGCGTGCTGTCGTTGCACGCCTTCTCGGGTGTGCCGTCCTGGACCCAGGGCAGCAGCGATTCGAGAACGAGTGACATCGGGCGGACCCTCCCCGGCCGGCGGTGCGTCCGGCACCTCGCCGTGGACCTGCGGCACGTACGAGCCGATCGTAGGGGACCGTGCCGACCGGTTCGTACTCGCCGGGGAGACGGGGTGACGTGGCCGGGGAGGGCGAACGTGCCCCGTGGGGTCCGCGGCTGCCGCGCCGTTACCGGCCGCGGCCCCACGGGGCACGTCCGGTCTCAGCGGTGGCCCGAGGGCCACCCGGTCAGGGGCTGGAGGACGTTGGCGACCTTCAGGGCGGCGCCGCCGGGGTCGTCCACCCGGTGCATGCGCTCGCCCCAGGACCACCAGTAGTAGAGGGGGCACTCGGGCGCGCCGGGGGCGGGCGCGCACGTCACGTCCTCGGCGAGGCTCGCGGCCTCCGGGTTCACGACCCGGAGGAACGCCGGCCCGGAACGGGTCCGGACGACGCGGGCCAGGAGCCCCCGCGTGTCGAGCTCGTGCTCCAGCTCTTCGAGGTATCCGACGCGGCCGTCGCTGATCACCTGCGCACTCCCTCCGTCGGTCCCGCCGCGGACACGGACCGTCCGCGCCCGGTCTCCCGGACGGCGGGGCCTCGCGGCCCGGCGCCTCGCGGTCGATCCACTCTGCGGATCGAGTTCGTCACTCGCGGCGAGAATTGCAACTCTCACCCTCTCGGGTCAAGGGGCGATCCAGGGCGCAAAGAACCGGATTACCCCACCTCAGGCGGAAGTTCTTCCACCCCGGGAGGAAGAATCTCTACCTCTGTGCAGGAGGTCACACCCCGGGCCGCTCGTTTCTTGCGAATCGCTTGGCTGGCCCAGGGGTGAGGGTTACGCTGCGTGCGCGAGAGATTATCTGTCGTGGCCATCCACTTACCGGTCGCCGTGACGGGAACGTCCCACTTCCCCGAGATGGACGTTTCCGACCAGCGGTGAGGAGGCCGGAGACCTATGTCAGACCCCCCACGCAAGGAGACCGAGACCGCGCGCAGGATCCGGGCGACCGGCCTCGCCCGGGACCTCGGCCCCAACGAGATCGCGCGGCACGTCCACGAGCAGTGCGGGCCGCTGTTCGGCACCAGCCGGGTCAAGGCCCACCGGCTGGCCCACGGCGTCGCGCTGTCCGACATCGTCGCGCAGGTCAGGGCGCTGTACGAGATCGACGGCAAACCGCCGCCGCGGCTCGGCGAGACGCTGCTGTCGGCCTACGAGAGCGGCTACAAGAGACCCGGGCCGGAGTACCTGCACTACCTCTGCGCCGTGTACCGGGTCGAGCCCGACGACCTGGGCTACCAGAGCCCCTGCATCTGCGGCCGCGGGCACGCCGTGCGACCCTCCGCCGGCGCCGCGGTCCCGCCGCCGCGCGGTGGGGAGCGGGCGCGGGTGCGCGAACCCGAGGCCCCGCTCGTCGGGGCGATCATCCCCCGGGCCGAGGAGCGGCCCTGGACCACCGTCAACGACCTCAGGGGCCTCACCCGCGCCGACGGCCCCCCAACGATGGATGTAGGAGAGGAGGACATCGTGCTTCGCAGGACCCTGCTGCAACTCCTGGCCGGAGCGGGCGTGGCGCTCGACGGCCAGTTCCTCGGTGCGGTCGACAACCTTCGCCGCAAGATGGACGACACGCTCGTGGGGGCGACGGTCTCGCCCACGATGCTCGACCAGTGGGAGGAGACGACCTACGGGTACGGCCAGCAGTACCAGGCCACCCCGTCCCTGCGGATGCTCTGCGACGTGCTGCTCGACTTCAGCGAGGTGCGCCGCATGTGCGACAAGCGGCAGCCGGTCGAGCTGCAGGAGCGGCTGTGCCGGATCGCCGCGCAGCTGTCGGGGCTGTCCGGCCTGATCATGATCAATCTCGGTGACCACCGGCTCGCCCGGTCGTTCTTCCGGACCGCCCGCACCGCCGCCGACGAGACCGGCGACCGGCAGCTGCGCGCCTGGGTGACCGTCCGGGAGGCGCTCGTCCCGATGTACTACGGCGACCCCCGCGAGGCGCTGCACCTGGCCCGCAAGGCGCAGGACCTCGCCGGCCGCACGCCCGGCGTGGCCGCCGCGATGGCGCCCGCCGTGGAGGCGCGCGCGCTCGGAATGCTCGCGATGCGCGGCCGCGGCGACGCCGCGCCCAGCGCCCGGCGCGCCCTGGTCCGCGGCCGGTCGGTGTTCGACCAGCTGTCGAAGGCCGACACCGGCGACCTCGTGTTCGGCTTCACCGACCGGCAGATGGCGTTCTACGAGGGCGACACGTTCACCAGCCTCGGCGACCACCGGCACGGCGACGAGGTGCTGAGCCGCGCGCTCACCCTCTACGCCCCGACCGACCGCGTCGACCTGACGCTCGTCCGCCTCGATCGCGCCATGTGCCGGCTGCACGCCGGTGAGCCGGACGCGGCGCTGCACGGCGGCCGGGAGGCGATCCTCGACCTGCCGGAGCCCCACCGGTCGGACATCCTCGTCCACCGCGCCCGGCAGATCGGTGCCGCCGTCGGGGCCAAGCACCCGGACTTCCCCGGGCTGAAGGACTTCTACGAGGCCCTGTCCGGCTCGTGGGTGACGAGCCCCACCGGCGATCCGGCCCCCAGCGAGCAGGTCTGACCGCGGATGGGCACACCCGACGGCGCCCCCTCGCACGGGTCCGGCGACCGCGCAGAGGGCGCCCTGCCCCCGCGTCCCGCGTCCGAGCCGACCGGGGCCGGCGCGCGCGCACTCGTCCGCCTCCAGGTGGAACCGCCCGTCTGGGCGTTCGGCGACCTGCGGCTGCGGCGCTACCGCGCCGCCGACCACGCCACCGTCCTCGCCCTGCACCGCGAGGGTCTGGCCCAGGTCGGTCTCCGCCCCGGTGACGGCGTCTACTACGACCACGACTTCTTCCGCATGGAGGACATCTACCTGCGCAACGACGGGGAGTTCCTCGTCGGCGAGGCGGGCGGCGCCATCGTCGCGATGGGCGGCCTCCGCCGCGCCGACCTCGTCCCCGGCGGCCGCGCCCGCGCGTTCGGCGGCTACGCCCCCGGCGGCTCCACCCTCGACGCCGTGGAGATGGTCCGTCTGCGCGTGCGCCCGGACGTCCAGCGCCGCGGCTACGGCACCGCCGTGGTCACCGCGCTGGAGGAGCGCGCCCGGGAGTACGGCTACCGCGTCCTGCGCGCCGACACCACCGAGCTGCAGCGCCCCGCGCTCGCGCTCTACGACAACTTCGGCTGGACGGAGACGCGCCGCGAGACGATCGGCGGCATCGTCAACATCTATATCGAGAAGACACTCCGCTGAGCGCCGGCGCCTCGCGGAGTGGCTCGTCAGGCACCCGGGCCGCGGTGGACACGCCGGCGGCGCGGCGCGGCGTGGGCCGCGGCCCGGGGCTCCCGTCTTCCGCCGGTCATGGACGACGGCCCGAGACCAGCTGCATCAGCGGGTAGCGGTGCTGCTCGACGGCCGTGAAGCCCCGGTCCGCGAGGGCCGTCGTGACCTCGCGGTCGCCGAAGACGGTGAGGCCGGCGGCGCGGCCGACGAGGGCGCTGCCCAGGCCGGCGAGGGGCAGCAGCGGGCGCCGGGACGTGAGGATGACGAGGCGGCCGCCCGGTCTCAGGACGCGGGTCATGCCGTCGACCGCCGTCCACGGATCGTCGAAGAGGTACAGGGCGCCCAGGCAGGAGACGGCGTCGAAGACCGCGTCGCGGAACGGCAGGTCGGCGGCGTCGCCGCGGACGTAGGCGATATCCGGAGCGCCGGTATCGTCGGTGCCGAAAACGCCGGTGCCGGCGGAGCCCATGGCGCCGGTGTCGGCGACGGCGCGGGCGAGCATCGTGGCGGACGCGTCGAGGCCGACGGTCAGGCCGCCCTTGCCGACGCCGGCCGCGAGCGCGCGGGTCGTGTTGCCGGGGCCGCAGGCCACGTCGAGGACGGTGGCGGCCGGCCTGTCCGGGGCGCGGGGCCGGCCGAGGCCGAGGCGGCGGCGGACGGTGGCCTGCTCGGTGGCGGTGTCGGGGCCGATCGGCCAGCCCTTGGCGAGGTTGAAGCCGATGGGCCGCCACACCTTCTCGTAGATCTGCGGCAGGAACGCCGACTGCATCGCCGCCTGGGCGGGCGAGCGCGCGGGCTCGGCCCGCGGCCCGAGCAGGTCGAGGTATCCGGCGCCGGCGTCGGGGTCGGCGGGGGCGTGCGCGAGCAGGTCGAGCACCCGTTTCAAGGACGTGTTCTCCACCGTGGCGGTCACCCCCGCATTAGGCCACGTGTCAAATAAGGGCCGGAAGCGTATCGGGCCTCCTACCCCCGCGTGATCCGCCTCACCCCGCCAGATCGAGGCCGGTCTGCGCGGCGAGGAACGACAGGGTGTCCGTCATCAGGGCGATCGAGCGCGACACCGAGCGGGCGGAATGCCCGACCTCCTTCTCGTTGCGGAGCAGGATCGGGGCGTCGGACGCCGTGGCGTGCTGGAGCGCGGCGCACAGCTTGCGGGCGTGCAGGGGGTCCACCCGCGTGTCGCTGCCGAAGACCGTGAAGAGGACGGCGGGGTAGGCCGTCCCCGGGTGGACGTGGTGGTAGGGGGAGTAGGAGAGGAGCCAGCCGAGCTCTTCGGGGTCGTCGGCCGTCCCGTACTCGTCGTTCCAGGTCTGGCCCAGCCCGAACCGCTCGTAGCGGACCATGTCGAGCAGCGGCGCGGAGCAGACGACCGCCCGGTACAGGTCCGGCCGCTGGGTGAGCGCGGCGCCGACGAGCAGGCCGCCGTTCGACCCGCCGGAGACGGCGAGCTGCGCGGGCGTGGTCAGGCCGTCCGCGATCAGCTTCTCGGCGGCGGCGTGGAAGTCGTCGAAGACGTTCTGCTTGCGGTCGCGCATGCCGGCGCGGTGCCATTCCTCGCCCTCCTCGGAGCCGCCCCGCAGGTTCGCGACCGCGTACACGCCGCCCGCCTCGACCCAGGCGAGGATGGACGCCGAATACGCGGGCGTGAGCGAGATGTTGAAGCCTCCGTACCCGTACAGGATCGTGGGCCTCGGCTCTGGCGAACCGGGCCCGGACATGCCCGGACGGGACGACACCAGCATGCGCACCCGCGTCCCGTCCCGCGAGGTGTAGGTGACCTGGCGGGTCTCGATCTCGGGGACGGAGACCGTCCCCGGCGCCGAGGCCCACAGGGTGGTCTCGCCGGTCCGCGCGTCATAGCGGTAGACGGCGGACGGGGTGACGTTGTCGGTGTAGCCGAACCACGCCTCGTGGCCGCCTTCGGGCCGTTCCATGATCCCGCCGATGGAGCCGAGCCCCGGGGTGGGGACGGTGCCGAGCCGCTCACCGGTCTCCAGGTCATGGACGGTGATCTCGCTGATGGCGTGCCGCGTCCAGCCGGCGAGGAGGACCGGCCGCTCCAGATCGTCGAGGACGGCGAAGTCGCTCAGGACGGCCTCGGGGTCCTCCGGGAGCAGCTCGCGCCACGTCTCGTAGGACGGGTCGGACGGGTCGGCCACGCACAGCCGCGACCGGGGCGCGTCGCGGTCGGTGAAGATGTACGCGCGGCCGTCGCGGCCCACGTACAGGCCGGTCTCGGCGTCCACCCCCTCCTGGACGGCGCGGAGCTCGGGCGCCTCCGGGGACGATGCGGCGAGGTCGGCGATCCACAGGTCGTTGCGGGGCGCGGTGCCCTGCGACGCGGAGACCGTGAGCCAGCGGCCGTCGCGGCTGACACCGACCCCGTAGTAGTTCGTCTTGTCCATCCCCGCGCCGAAGATGAGGGTGTCCTCGTCGGGGTCGGTGCCGAGGCGGTGCAGGTAGACGCGCCGGTGGTACTGGTGCTCGCCCGCCGGGACCTCGTCGCCGGGCAGCCGCCGCGCGTAGTAGAACGCCTCGCCGCCGGGCAGCCAGGCGACCGACGACTCGCGGCTGCGGTCGATCGGCCCGTCGACCCGTTCGCCGGACGCGACGTCGATGACGTAGAGGAGGGACTCCTCGTCGCCTCCCGTCGACACCTTGTAGGCGAGGAGCCGGCCCTCCTTGTCGGGCTGCCAGCCGTCGAGCGTCGTCGTCCCGTCCGGGTCGAGGCGCATGGGGTCGACGAGCGCGCGCTCCGTGCCGTCCGGGTCGACGGTGTAGAGGACGGGATGCTCCTGCTCGGCGGTGCGGCGGGTGAAGAACCGCCGCTCGCCGCGCCAGACGGGGGAGCCGACGCTGCCCGAGCCCAGCAGCTCGCCGAGCCGTGCGCGCAGCCGGTCGCGGCCGGGGAGCGCGTCGACGACCTTGTGGAACAGCTCGTCCTGCGCGGCGAGCCAGCTCAGCGTCGCTTCGCCGTCGGCGTCCTCCAGCCAGCGGTACGGGTCGGGGACCCGGTGGCCGTGGAGGTCGTCGACGATGTCCTGGCGGTGCGCGGGCGGGTACGGCGTCATGACCCGCACTGTATTGCGCGGCGGGGAGTATCCGCTCGTCACGGCGATCCGGTCGAGACCTTTACGTTCGATTCCGCGCGCGAAGGGGGAGCAATGGGGTAGCGGATCGCGTCCTCAAGAGGCCACACTGAGGTGGGTCGGTTCGCCCCTGGGGAGGTCCTCATGGCGGGTTCACAGGTGCCGGAGACGATAACCGGGCCTCGGTGGGAGGCGCGCGGAGCCGCGCCCACCGGGGCGAACAGCCGGTATGCCCCGGTGGAGGGCGTCTGATGCGGCAAGTCCTCCTCCTGAACGCGACGTACGAACCCCTCACCACGCTTCCGCTCCGGCGGGCGGTCTGCCTCGTGCTCCGGGAGAAGGCCGAGATCGTCCACCACGACACCTCGGGCGCGGTCCTCCACTCCGCCACGATGGCGATCGAGGTCCCGTCGGTCATCCGGCTCCGCCGCTACGTCCGGATCCCGTTCCGCACGCGCGTGCCGCTGACCCGCGCGGCGCTGATGCGGCGTGACAACTTCCGCTGCGTGTACTGCGGCCGCCGCGCCGAGACGATCGACCACGTCCAGCCGCGCAGCCGCGGCGGCCCCCACACCTGGGAGAACTGCGTCGCGTCCTGCACGACGTGCAACCACCGCAAGGCCGACCGGCTGCTGGAGGAACTCGGCTGGACGCTCAGCGTCACGCCCGGCGTGCCCCGCGGCGCGCACTGGCGGCTGATCGGCATCGTCCACGACGGGGATCCGCAGTGGGCGCCGTACGTGTCCGAGCCGGCCGCCTGACCGCCACCACCCGGCCGCGCGACCTTATGCTGGGCGCGTGCCACGCTATGACTACCGCTGCCGCGCCTGCGGGTCCACCTTCGAGGTCTCCCGCCCGATGATCAACGCGTCCGATCCGGCGCCGTGCCCGGAGGGGCACGACGACACGGTCAAGCTGCTGTCCACGGTCGCCGTCACCGGCACGTCCCGGGGCACGGCGCCCCCGCCGAAGCCCGCGGGCGGCGGCGGTTGCTGCGGCGGAGGCTGCTGCTCGTAGCACCGCCCCGCGAGACCGGCTACGAGCCCTGCGCCGCGCGCAGGGCCTTGCCGGTGGCGGCGGCGTCGTAGTCCGCGGGGACGCCGTCGAGCAGGACGGCGGTGCCCGCGATGTGGTCGGCGCGCATGGGGAGGATCGCCTGGTAGGCGTCCGACGCGTACCAGGCGCGGGCCTGCTCCATGTCGGGGAACCCGATCAGGACGTAGGTGCCCTCCACCGGCCCCTCTTTCACCTCGGGGGTGGTGCCGTGGACGAGGAAGCGGCCGCCGAACGGGTCCAGCGTCTCCTGGATGCGCTCCATGTAGACGAACACGTCCTCGTGCAGGGGCGGCTGCGGGCGAAGGTGGGCGAGAGCGTACGCGGTCATCGACGTCTCCTGAGGGAGCGGGTGGCCGGGGCCACCGGTCCGATGGCCCCGCCTGACGTCACCCACTCTGCCGCCGCGGCGGAACGGGCGCGATTACGCGGCGGGTAATGCTCAGCGTTCGAGCTGGGAGACGTCGCGTGCGGCGCCGGTCGCGGCGGACGTCGCCATCGCGGCGTAGGCGCGGAGGGCGGCGCTGACCGGGCGGTACCGGTCGCGGGGGCGGTAGCCGCCGAGGTCGGCGAGCAGCTTCTCGCGGCGGATCTCCAGCTCGTCGGCGGGGACGTCCAGCTCCAGCACCCGGTTCGGGATGTCGATGACGACGCGGTCGCCGTCCTGCACGAGGGCGATGACGCCGCCGCCGGCGGCCTCGGGGGAGGCGTGCCCGATGGACAGCCCGGACGTGCCGCCGGAGAACCGGCCGTCGGTGATCAGGGCGCACGCCTTGCCGAGGCCGCGGCCCTTGAGGAAGCTCGTCGGGTAGAGCATCTCCTGCATGCCGGGGCCGCCCTTGGGGCCCTCGTAGCGGATGACGACGACGTCGCCCGCCTTGACCCGGCCGCCGAGGATGCCCTCGACCGCGTCGTCCTGCGACTCGAAGACGACGGCGGGACCGGTGAAGGTCCACAGCTCCTCCTCGACGCCCGCCGTCTTGACGATGGCGCCGTCGGGGGCGATGTTGCCGCGCAGGACGGCGAGGCCGCCGTCGGCGGTGTAGGCGTGCTCGGCGGAGCGGATGCAGCCGTGCTCGCGGTCGAGGTCGAGCTCTTCCCAGCGGGCGCTCTGGCTGAACGCGGACGTGCTACGGACGCCGCCCGGCGCCGCGTGGAACAGCTCCACCGCCTCGGGAAGCGCGGCGGGGGACAGGACGTCCCACTTGGCGAGGAACTCCGCCAGGGACGCGGAGTGGACCGAGTGGGTGCCGCGGTGCAGCAGGCCGGCGCGGTCCAGCTCGCCGAGCAGGGCCGGGATGCCGCCGGCGCGGTGGCAGTCCTCCACGTGGTACTTGCCGGTCGCGGGGGCCAGCTTGCAGACGCACGGGACGCGGCGCGACAGCTCGTCGATGTCGGTCAGGCCGAAGTCGACGCCGCCCTCGTGGGCCGCGGCGAGCAGGTGCAGGATCGTGTTGGTGGAGCCGCCCATCGCGATGTCGAGGACCATCGCGTTCTCGAAGGCCTCCTTGGTGGCGATGTTCAGCGGCAGGACGGACGCGTCGTCGCCGTCGTAGTACCGCTTCGCGATCTCCACGACGGTGCGGCCCGCGTCCTCGTAGAGGCGGCGGCGGGCGGTGTGGGTGGCGAGGACGGTGCCGTTGCCGGGCAGCGCGAGCCCGATCGCCTCGGTGAGGCAGTTCATGGAGTTGGCCGTGAACATGCCGGAGCAGGACCCGCAGGTGGGGCAGGCGCTCTCCTCCATCTCGAGGAGCTTGTCGTCGGGGACGGAGCCGTCCGCGGACGCGATGATCGGGTCGATCAGGTCGAGCTTGTTGCCGCCCATGACGCCCTCGACGGGCTTGCCGGCCTCCATCGGCCCGCCGGACACGAACACCGTCGGGATGTTCAGCCGCAGCGCGGCCAGCATCATCCCCGGAGTGATCTTGTCGCAGTTGGAGACGCAGACGAGCGCGTCGGCGCAGTGCGCGTTGACCATGTACTCGATGGCGTCCGCGATCACCTCGCGGGACGGCAGCGAGTAGAGCATGCCGGCGTGGCCCATCGCGATGCCGTCGTCCACGGCGATCGTGTTGAACTCGCGGGGCACGCCGCCGGCCTCCCGGACGGCCCCGGCGACGACCTTGCCGACCTCGTCCAGGTGCACGTGGCCCGGCACGAACTGGGTGAAGCTGTTCGCGACGGCGACGATCGGCTTGCCGAAGTCCTCGCGCTGGACGCCGCTGGCCCGCATGAGGGCGCGGGCGCCCGCCATGTTCCTGCCGTGCGTGACCGTGCGTGACCTGAGCGGGGGCATTGTCGACTCTCCAACCTGGGATGTTCCGTGACACCGATCGTACGGCCGCGGGGCCGGTGTTCGGCGCGGCCGGGCGTTGCATCGGAGGGAGATCGGCGGCGGCGGATCGCGGCGCTGCCACCGGCCGCGGCGGAGATCACGCGGGGCCGGTCCTGTGCGTTCGATGCTACCCGACGGCGCGGGGCGTCCGGTGGGAGAGGACGCGGGCGACCCGGCCGGGCCGCCCGCCGGCCGTCAGTCGTCGGTGTACTTCGGCGGCAGGGCCTTCTGCGCCGCGTCGAAGATGCGCTGGACGTCGGTCTCGGTCAGGATCTTGGGGCGCCGCCGCAGGTAGGCGCGGGCGCGGTTGCCGGCGTAGACGTCCACGTCCCGCACCCGCATGACCTTCCACGGGATGGACGGGCCGTAGATCGCCACGGACGGCTGCACCGGGACGTCGAAGCCGACCTGCCCGCCGATGATCCGGCTGGCCTGGTCCGCCTCCCAGCGCGCCTCGTCCAGCCGGTCCTTCCGGTTGAACGGGCCGTGGAACAGCTTGCGGTGCGAAAGGGTGCGCACCGGGAGCCGTTTGTCCCAGTTCTCGGAGTCGATGGCGTAGACGCCGGACGGCCCGATCACCAGGTGGTCGATCTGCCCGTCGCTGACGCCCTCGTCGTCGCGGGGGACGGCCCGCGCGTGCAGCACGAGGTAGCCGTTGCGCTCCAGGGACCGCAACTGTTTCTCGGTCCGCCGCTCGGCGGCCGAGGACTTCCGCCACGCCGTGACGCTGGAACTGCGGCGCGACGTCCGGACGGTGTCCGCGACGACCACCAGGACGGCCACCGCGAGCCCGAGCCGGAACCCGAGGACGAGCCCGGCGGCGGCGCCGATCGCGACCCCGATCCCGATCCGGCGCAGCCACCGGCGAATCCGAGGGTCGCCGAACCTGGAACCGGTGGGCCGGTCGTCCGGCTCCTTCACGGGAGCCCCGTGTGCGTGGTCACGCGACTCCTCCTGCACCCGGGGCTGGGCCCGGGCCTCCTGCGTATCGCCCCGCTCCGTCATCGCCATGAGTGACGCTCCGTATACCTCTCCACTCGGGGGCATGATCCTCCGTGCGCAGAGTAATCATTCCCATGGTCGCCGACCAGTCATGCCGGGTTAATTCTTTCGTCGCCGCGAGTATCCGGTTACAGGCGTCCCGGACGGGTTCGTCCGTCCCGTCGCCCCTGCCATCTTTGATGCTCGTCCACGCGCCGTCTACCGTTCGGCGGTGTGACACTTCCCCATGACCTCACCGCCATGCGGATGGCCGCGGCCGTACGCGCCCGCGAGCTGTCCCCCGTCGAGATCACCGACCACTACCTGGATCGCATCGAACGGCTGAATCCGCAGGTCGGGGCCTATGTCACGGTCACCGCGGAGCGGGCCAGGCAGGAGGCGCGCGCGGCCGAGAAGGCGGCCCTGGACCTGCCGCCGGACGAGCTTGCACCCCTGCACGGGGTGCCGGTCCCGATCAAGGACCTGAACATGGTGAACGGCGTCCGGATGACTTTCGGATCGGCGGTGTTCACCGATCTGACGGGTTTCGCGGACGATAACGTCGTGTCACTGCTGAGGCAAGCGGGGTCTGTCCTTCTCGGTAAGACCACCACCCCCGAATTCGGTCTGCCCTGTTATACGGAAAGTGCCGTCGCGCCCGCGGCGCGCACACCCTGGGACCTCGAGCGCTCCGCGGGCGGCTCCAGCGGCGGCGCCGCCGCGGCGGTAGCGGCCGGCCTCGCCCCGATCGCGCAGGGCAGCGACGGCGGCGGCTCGATCCGGATCCCGTCCAGCGTGTGCGGCCTGTTCGGCATCAAGCCGACCCGCGGGCGCGTCTCGCAGGGCCCGATCATCCCCGACCTGTTCGGGCTGTCCACGAACGGGCCGATCGCCAGGTCCGTCCGCGACGCGGCCCTGATGCTGGACGTCATGTCCGGCCCGATGCCCGGCGACATCTACCTCGCCCCACCGGTCGAGGGAACGTTCCTGGCGCATGCGGACCGGCCGCCGGGCCGGCTGCGGATCGCGCGCGGGGCCCAGCCCGCCGTCGCCGGCGCCGAGGTGCACCCGCACTGCCTCGCCGCCTACGAGGAGGCGTCGGCGCTGCTGGAGGAGCTCGGCCACGAGGTCGTCGAGCTGCCGCCCGTGTTCGGGCCGGAGCTCGTGCCGCACTTCGAGCTGCTGTGGGGCGTCATGGCCACCCTCACGCCAGTCCCCCGCGAGCGGGAGCACCTCCTCCAGCCGCTCACGCGGTGGCTCCGTGAGAAGGGCTTCGCCACGTCCGCGCCGCAGCTGTTCGAGGCGCATGCCGCGCTGCAGGGCGCGCTGCGGAGCGCGTTCCCGGTGACGGACCGGTTCGACGCGATCCTGCACCCCACCCTGGCGCTGCCCCCCGCGCCCGTGGGCCACTTCCACGACCAGGAGCCCGAGGAGAACTTCGCCCGGCAGAAGGACTTCACCCCCTTCTGCGCCGCCTACAACATCTCCGGGCAGCCCGCCGTGAACGTCCCCCTGCACTGGAGCCCCGACGGCCTCCCGATCGGCGTCATGCTGGCCGGACGGCTCGGCGGCGAGGGAACGCTCATCTCACTGGCCGCCCAGCTGGAGGAGGCCCGCCCCTGGATCGACCGCAAGCCCGCCATCTGGGACGCCTGACCCTTTTGGTCCCGCCCTGACCGGGCATGCCTCCGGACGTGGCAGCGGATGTGGCAGTGGACGAACTGAGCAGGCTGGCGGAGGCGCACCGGGTCGCGACCCGGTACACCGACTGGCGGGGACGGGAGGCGGAGGTCTCCCGCGACACCCTCGTCGCCGTCCTGGGGGCGTTGGGCGTGGACGTCTCGTCCGAGGCCGCCATCCGGGAGGAGCTCCACCGGACGACAGGACGGCCGGAGGCGCTGCTGCCTCCGGTCGTCGTCCTCCGGGAGGGGGCCGCGGTGAAACCGGAACCGGACGTCGACCTCTTCGTGGAACTCGAGTCGGGAGAGGTGATCCGGTTCGCCCTGGACGATGTCCCGCTGGGCTGGCACCGCCTCCACGCGCACCGGGGCGAGGAGCACGCGACCGCCCCGCTCCTCGTCGCGCCGCACGCCCTGGAGCCGCCCGCGCCCGCCTGGGGGTTCACGACGCAGCTGTACTCGGTGCGCTCGCGCGCGTCGTGGGGGATGGGCGACCTGCGCGACCTCGCCGACCTGGCGGCCTGGAGCGCCCGCGAGCTCGGCGCCGGGTTCACGCTCATCAACCCGCTGCACGCCACCGAACCCGCCGCGCCGATCGGCCCGTCGCCGTACTCGCCGATGAGCCGCCGGTTCCCGGCACCGATCCACCTGCGGATCGAGGACCTCCCCGAGTACGGGGCGCTGCCGCCCGGGGAGCGCGCGGAGATCGACTCCCTCGCCGCGCCCCTTCGCGGGGCCGCCGGTGCCATCGACCGGGACGCGGTCTGGGCGGCCAAGAGCCGTGCCCTGGAGATCCTCCACCGCGTCCCGCGCGGCACCGAGGCCCAGCGCGACTACGAGGCGTTCCAGGCGCGCGAGGGCAGGGCGCTCACCGCGTTCGCGACCTGGTGCGCGCTCGCCGAGTCGCACGGTGCCGACTGGCGCCGCTGGCCGGCCGCGCTCCAGGACGCGCAGGGGCCCGCCGTCGCCGCCGAGGCGGCCCGGCTCGCGCCGCGCATCGGCTTGCACACCTGGCTGCAGTGGCGGCTGGACGGCCAGCTCGGCGCCGCCCAGCGGGCCGCCCGCGACGCCGGGATGCCGGTCGGGATCGTCCACGACCTGGCGGTCGGCGTGGCGCAGGGCAGCGCCGACGCCTGGATGTACCGCACCCGCTTCGCGCCCGGCATGAGCGTCGGCGCCCCGCCGGACGAGTTCAACCAGCGCGGCCAGGACTGGGGCCAGCCGCCGTGGGATCCGCGCCGCCTCGCCGAGGCCGCGTACGTCCCGTTCCGGGAGATGGTCGCCGCCGCGTTCCGGTACGGCGGGGGGCTGCGCCTCGACCACGCGATGCAGGTGTCGCGGCTCTGGTGGGTGCCGGAGGGCGCGTCGCCGGCGGACGGCACGTACGTCGCCTACGACCGGAACGCGCTCCTCGGCTGCCTCACCTGGGAGGCGTACCGCGCGGGGGGCGTCGTCATCGGCGAGGACCTCGGCACCGTCGAGCCCGGTGTGCGCGCGGACCTGGCCGAGCGGGGCGTGCTCGGCACGTCCCTGCTGTGGTTCGAGCGGGACGGCGCGGGCCGCCCGAAGCCGCCGGGGCAGTGGCGGGAGCTGTCCCTGGCCACGGTCGGCACCCACGACATGCCGCCCATCACCGGCTTCCTGCACGGCGACCACATCGGGCTCCGCGACCGCCTCGGGCTGCTCACCCGCCCCGTCGCGGAAGAGGAGGACGACCATCACCGCCAGCTGGCCGACTGGCTGGCCGTCCTGCACGCCGAAGGTCTCCTGGAGGCGGCCCCCGAAACGGTGATGGACGCGCTGAAGGAGGGATCGGACGTGTACGACGAGCAGGTCGTCGCGGCTCTGCACGCCTTCCTCGCCCGCACCCCGGCCCGCCTGACGGGGATCGCCCTCGCGGACGCCGTGGGGGAGCGCCGCACCCAGAACCAGCCGGGGACCACGGACGAGTACCCCAACTGGCGCGTGCCCCTCGCCGACGCGAACGGCGACCCCGTCCTCCTGGAGGACCTCGCGGCCCATCCCCGCATCAGGACCACCGTCGCCGTGCGGTCGCCGCAGGGACGTCCCTGACGGCCGACCGCACGGCCACGTGCGCCGGACGGAACGGGCGCAGGATCAGGCGGACGCCCGGTCCTTCGCACGGGCGCGCAGGGCGCGGGTCACGCCGTCACGGCCCTCGGACAGCAGCCGCCGGAGCGCCGCGGGCGGGTCGTTCTCCGCGATGTACGCCTCGGTGCGGTCCACCGTGGACTGCTCGACCACCAGGAAGGGGTAGGCGACCTCGGCGAACGTCTGCGACATGTCGCTCGTCCACTCCTTCCAGACCCGGCCCACCTCGGCGAAGTACCCGTCCACGTAGGGGACGAGCAGGTCCACCTGGTCGGGCTCGACGAAGCCGCCGAGGGTCGCGCGGAACACCGCGTTCGGCAGCGTCCCCGAGATGATCCGCTCCCACGCGGCGGCCTTCGCGTCCGCGGTCGGGATCGCCGCCTTGCAGGCGGCGGCGTGCCGCTCGCCGGCGGCGGTGCGGTCGCGCTCGTGCTCGGCGTCGATCTCCGCCTCCCCGGCCCTGCCGGTGACGACGAGACGGCGCAGCAGCGCCCAGCGGAGCTCGGTGTCGACCTTGAGGCCCTCCAGGGTGTCCGAGCCGTCCAGCAGGGCCCGCACGTGCGCGAGGTGCTCGTCGGTGACGGCCACGGTCGCGAACGCCTGCACGTAGGCGAGCTGGAAGTCGGATCCGGCCTCGGCCTCACGGGCGAGCGTCGCGAGGGCGTCCGCCATCAGGCCGAGGCCCTCGCCGCGCCACGCCGGGTCGGCGTACTGCTGGACGGCGGTGCGCGCCTGCCGCAGGAGCGTCTGCGTGACCGAGATGTCGGTGACGCCGCGGATGCCCCGCACGACCAGCTTCACATAGTCGCGCGTCGCCATCTCGGCGTCACGCGTCATGTCCCACGCCGCCGACCAGCACAGCGCGCGCGGGAGGCCGTCCCTGATGTCGCCGATCGCCTCGACGAGGGTCCTCTGCGAGTGCTCGTCGAGGCGGATCTTCGCGTAGGTGAGGTCGTCGTCGTTCACCAGGACGAGGTCGGGGCGTTTTCTCCCGATGAGGTCCGGGACCTCCGTGCGGGCGCCCACGATGTCGAGCTCGGCCCGGTCGCGCCGGACGATCCCGTCCGGCGTGCGGTCGTAGAGGCCGACCGCCACGCGGTGCGAGCGGAGGGTCGGGTGGTCGGCCTTCGCCTCCTGGAGGACGGCGAACGACGTGAAGTTCCCCTCCGCGTCGACGTCGTAGGACGGGCGCAGCGTGTTCACGCCCGCCGTCTCCAGCCACTCCTTCGACCACGACCCGAGGTCGCGCCCGGACGTCTCCTCCAGCGCGCCCAGCAGGTCGCTCAGGACGGTGTTGCCCCACGCGTGCCGGTCGAAGTACCGCCGCACGCCCTCCAGGAAGTTGTCGCGGCCGACATAGGCCACGAGCTGCTTCAGGACGGACGCGCCCTTCGCGTACGTGATCCCGTCGAAGTTCACCTCGACGGCGCGGATGTCGGGGATGTCCGCCGAGATCGGGTGCGTCGACGGCAGCTGGTCCTGCCGGTACGCCCACGCCTTCATCAGGTTCGCGAACGTCGTCCACGACCCGGTCCACTTCGTGGCCTCCGCCTGGCACAGGACGCTCATGTACGTGGCGAACGACTCGTTCAGCCACAGGTCGTCCCACCACCGCATCGTCACGAGGTCGCCGAACCACATGTGCGCCATCTCGTGCAGGATCGTCTCCGCGCGGCGCTCGTAGGCGGCGTCGGTGACCCGCGACCGGAAGACGTAGTCCTCCAGGAACGTCACGCACCCGGCGTTCTCCATCGCGCCCGCGTTGAACTCCGGCACGAACAGCTGGTCGTACTTCGCGAACGGGTACGGACGGCCGAAGACCTTCTCGAAGTACGCGAAGCCCTGGCGCGTCACGTCCACGATCGCGTCCGCGTCGAGGTGCTCGGCGAGCGACGCCCGGCAGAACACGCCGAGCGGGATGACCGTGCCGTCCTCGCGCCGGTACTCGTCCCGGACGGCGTGGTACGGGCCCGCGACCAGCGCGGTGATGTACGTGGAGATCTGCGGGGTCGGCATGAAGTGCCAGGTGCCGCCGCCGGACGTCTCCGCCGCCTCGTTGGTGACGACCTCCCAGCCCTCCGGGGCCCGCACCGTCAGCTCGAACGTCGCCTTCAGGTCGGGCTGGTCGAAGCAGGTGTACATCCGGTGCGCGTCGGCCGTCTCGAACTGCGTGTAGAGGTAGACGCTCTCGTCGACCGGGTCCACGAACCGGTGCAGGCCCTCGCCCGACCGGGAGTACGCGCAGTCGGCGACGACGCGGAGCTCGTTGTCCGCCGCGAGTCCCGGCAGCGGGATCCGGCCCTTGTCGGCGTCGTAGGTCGAGGGGTCCAGGGCCCTCCCGTTCAGCGTCACCTCCCGCACGGCCGCGCCGTGCAGGTCGATGAAGGTGTCCGCGCCCGCCTCCGCGCTGCCGAACCGGACCACCGTGGTGGAGCCGAACCTCTCGGCGTCGTCCCCCGCGAGGTCGAGCTCCACCGCGTACGACTCGACGCTGAGCAGCCTGGCCCGTTCCCGCGCCTCGTCGCGCGTCAGGTTGCCTGCCACATGCACTCCTTGGTCGGTTCATTGCCTGTTCCCCCATGTCTACCAACCGGCCGGTGCTCCGGTCCTGGCGCCACGGCCTTCGAATCGCGCCGGCGGGGAATCAGCGGCGGCGGCGGAGGGTTGATCGGGGCGGACACGACTACTAGGAGGCTCTCTTGTCGAACGGCGACCGCACCCCCGTGGACTTCTGGTTCGACCCCAAGTGCCCGTGGGCGTGGATCACGTCCCGCTGGATCCTGGAGGTGGAGAAGGTCCGCCCGATCCAGGTGCGCTGGCATGTGATGAGCCTCGCCGTCCTCAACGAGGACAAGGACATTCCGGCCGAGTACCGGGAGCTGCTCGCCGACGCGTGGGGCGCGGTACGGGTCTGCGTCGCGGCCGAGCGGAAGTACGGCCCGGAGGTCCTGGGCCGGCTCTACACGGAGATGGGCACGCGCAAGCACCACGAGGACCGCGCGCTCGACGAGGCCGTGCTCGCGGAGGCGCTGACCGCCGCCGGCCTCGACCCGGCGCTCGCGGCGGCGGCCGAGTCGACCGAGTACGACGAGGCGCTGCGGGCCTCGCACAAGGACGGCATCGACCGCGTCGGTCAGGAGGTCGGCACCCCGGTGATCGAGGTCGAGGGCTCGGCGTTCTTCGGCCCGGTCGTCTCCCCGATCCCGCGCGGCGAGGCCGCCGCCAAGCTCTTCGACGGCGTCGTGGCCGTCGCGTCGACGCCGGGGTTCTTCGAGCTCAAGCGGACGAGGACGGTCGACCCGATCTTCGACTGAGCCCCGGCCGATCTCCGGCGGCCCCCGCGGATCCGGACGTCTCGCCACACCGCCACCAATAGGTTGCTATTGCGAGTAACTTGCAACTACCAGGGATGTGCCAGCACACTGGTCCCATCAGGCCATCCAGGTAGGACGGTGAGTACGGAATGCACGTGCCCAATGGCTTCATCGACGCGCCGGTATCCGTGGGGGCGGGCCTCGTCGCGGCGGCCGGGGTCGCGGTCGCGCTGCGCGGGGCCCGGCGCGAGCTCGACGACCGGACGGCGCCGCTCGCCGGGCTGACCGCCGCGTTCGTGTTCGCCGCGCAGATGCTCAACTTCCCGGTCGCGTCCGGGACCAGCGGGCATCTGCTCGGCGGCGCGCTCGCGGCCATCCTGGTCGGGCCGTACACGGGCGTACTGTGCGTATCGGTGGTGCTGCTGGTGCAGGCCCTCCTGTTCGCGGACGGCGGGGTCAGCGCGCTCGGCGTCAACATCGTGCTGATGGCGATCGTGACCGTCCTGGCCGGATACGGCCTGTTCCGCGGGCTGCTGAAGGTCCTGCCGAAGAACCGCGCCGCGGTGACCGGGGCCTCGTTCGCCGCCGCGCTGGTCTCGGTGCCGGCGTCGGCCGCCGCGTTCACGCTGATCTACGCCCTCGGCGGCACCGCCGACGTGCCGATCGGCGGGCTCGCGACCGCGATGCTCGGCGTGCACGTCCTGATCGGGATCGGCGAGGCGCTGATCACCGCCGTGACCGTGTCGAGCGTGCTCCGCGTCCGGCCCGACCTCGTGTACGGGGCCCGCGAGCTGATCGGGCGTCCGGAGCTGCGGGTGCAGGCGCCCGTTCCGGCGCAGGCGTGAACGTGAAAGGCGGGAGAGGGACCGACATGAACCGCAAGCGCTTCTTCCTCGGGTTCCTGCTGGTGTCGCTGGTCCTCGCGGGGGTCGTCAGCTTCTACGCCAGCGCCAGCCCGGACGGCCTGGAGAAGGTCGCGACCGACAAGGGCATCGCCGAGAAGGAGAAGGAGCACTCCCTCGGCGACTCGCCGCTCGGCGACTACGGCGTCAAGGGCGTCGACGACGCCCGGCTCTCCGGCGGCCTCTCCGGCGTGATCGGCGTCGGGGTGGTGCTGCTCGCGGGCGGCGGGCTCTTCTGGATCATCCGGCGGCCCGGAGCGAAGGACTCCGGGGGCGCGTCCGGGACCGCCTCCTAGTGGGCGCCGGGCACGTCCACCGGCTCTACCTGGACCGCGCGTCCCCGGTGCACCGGCTGCCGCCGCACTGCAAGCTGGTGGCGGTCCTCGCGTTCGTGCTGCTGGTCGTCGCCACGCCGCGGGAGCGGATGTGGGCGTTCGCGGCGTACGCGGTGCTGCTGGCGGCGGTCGCGGCGGTCGCGCGGATCCCCTTCGGGACGGTCGTGCGCCGGACCGCCATCGAGGTGCCGTTCGTCGCGTTCGCCCTGCTCATGCCGTTCGTCGCGACCGGTGAGAAGACCACGGTGCTGGGGCTCTGGCTCAGCGAGAGCGGGCTGTGGAGCGCCTGGGACATCCTCGCCAAGGGCACGCTCGGCGTCGTCGCGTCGATCCTGCTGGCCGCGACGACCGAGCCGCGGCTGCTGCTGCTCGGCCTCGACCGGCTCCGCATGCCGCAGCTGCTCACCCAGATCGCGACGTTCATGCTGCGCTACGGCGACGTCGTCGCGGCCGAGCTCGGCCGGATGCGGGTGGCGCGCGCGTCCCGGGGATTCGAGGCGCGGGACGTCCGCGCCACCGGCGTCCTGGCGAAGTCGGTCGGGGCGCTGTTCCTGCGCTCGTACGAGCGGGGCGAGCGGGTCCACCTCGCGATGGTGAGCCGCGGGTACGACGGCCGCATGCCGCTCCTGGACGACGTGGGGGCGACCGCGGGGCAGTGGTCGGCGGCGGCCCTGCTCCCCGCGGCGGCCCTGCTGGTGGCGGCGGGTGCTTGGATGGGGATATGACGGCTTCCCTGGAGGTCGAGGGGCTCGCCTACGCCTACCCGGACGGGACGCAGGCGCTCTTCGGCGTCGACCTGACGATCGGGCGCGGCGAGCGCGTCGCGCTCCTCGGGCCGAACGGGGCCGGGAAGACCACGCTCGTCCTGCACCTGAACGGCATCCTGCACGGCGGGCTCGGCGAGGTGCGGGTCGGCGGCCTCGCCGTCGACCCGAAGGACAAAAAGGGCCTGCGGGAGATCCGCCGCCGCGTCGGCATCGTCTTCCAGGACCCCGACGACCAGCTGTTCATGCCCACCGTCCGGGAGGACGTCGCGTTCGGCCCGGCGAACCTCGGGCTGCGCGGCGCCGAGTTGGAGGGGCGCGTCCGGGTCGCCCTCGACCGCGTCGGGATGGCGCACGCGGCCGACCGGCCGCCGCAGCACCTCAGCTTCGGCCAGCGCCGCCGGGTCGCCGTCGCGACCGTGCTCGCGATGGAGCCGGAGATCCTGGTGCTGGACGAGCCGTCCTCCAACCTGGACCCGGCGAGCCGCCGGGAGCTGGCCGAGATCCTGCTGAGCCTGGACGTGACCGTGCTGATGGTCACGCACGACCTCCCGTACGCGGCGGAGCTGTGCCCGCGGTCGGTGGTCCTCTCCGGCGGGGTGATCGCGGCGGACGCGCCGACCCGCGACCTGCTCGCCGACGCGGACCTGCTCGCCGCGCACCGGCTGGAGCTGCCCTTCGGGTTCGACCCGGCCGCCGCGCCGCGCTGAGGTCCCCGCGCGACTCCGGCCCGCCCGTCTTCGGCCGTTCCGCTTGAAAACACCTGTCACGCTGCGTCACACTCGTGCGTGGAAAATGGCAACGGTTTTCATATCCGAATCGAGGCATTTGTGAAGGTCGCATTCGTGGGCAAGGGCGGCAGCGGCAAGACGACCCTGTCGTCGCTGTTCGTCCGGCACCTCGCCGGACGGGGGCTGCCGGTCGTCGCCATCGACGCCGACATCAACCAGCACCTCGGCGTCGCGCTCGGCCTGGACGAGGACCGCGCCGCCAAGGTCCCGGCGATGGGCGACCACCTCCCCGAGATCAAGGAGTACCTGCGCGGCGACAACCCCCGCATCCCGTCCACCGCGCAGATGGTCAAGACCACCCCGCCCGGCGCCGGCTCGCGGCTGCTGCGGTTCCGCGGCGACGACCCCGTCCACCACCTGGGCCAGGAAGTCGACGGCGTCACCCTGCTGGCCACCGGGCCGTTCAACGACGACGACCTCGGCGTGGCCTGCTACCACTCCAAGACCGGCGCGGTCGAGCTCTACCTCAACCACCTCGTGGACGGGCCGGGGGAGTACGTCGTCGTCGACATGACCGCCGGGGCCGACACGTTCGCGTCCGGTCTGTTCACCCGGTTCGACCTCATGTTCCTGGTCGCCGAACCCACCCGGAAGGGCGTGGGCGTCTACCGCCAGTACGTCGAGTACGCCCGCGACTACGACGTCGCCATCCGCGTCGTCGGCAACAAGGCGCAGAGCGCCGACGACATCGCCTACCTGCGCGAGCACACCGGGGACGACCTGCTGACCTGGCTCGGGCAGTCCGCCGCCGTCCGGGCGCTGGAGCAGGGGCGGGACGGCGTCGCCCTGGAGGACGGCAACGAGGAGGCGCTCTCCCGGATGCTGGCCGAGGTCGACGCGCGCGCCAAGGACTGGGGCAAGTTCCACCGCCAGGCCGTGGAGTTCCACGTCAAGAACGCGCGGAGCTGGGCGAACCGCGCGACCGGCGCGGACCTCGAGCGCCAGGTGGACCCGGCGTTCCGCTACCCGGCGGCCTGAGGGCCTACCGGCGGCGGAGGATCCGCACTACCCTGCCCGGCATGACGATGCGGCGGATGATCGCGATGGCGCTCGGCGCCCTGCTCCCCGTCCTCGCGATCGCGCTGGTGATGGGCAACCAGTGGGTCGCGGACGAGATCAACGAGAGCGATCTCGAACGCGGCGAGGGTCTCGCCCCCCTGGTGACGTGGCTGCAGGTCCCCATGTGGCGGATCAGCGGACCGGGCTCCCGCACCGAGTGGAAGTACATCTTCGCGATCGACTTCACCCTGCTCGTCATGCTCGGGCTCCTCGCCGCCCTGGTGGTGGTGGGGGCGCGGAGCGTCGATCCGCGGCGCGGGGCGTTCGGCGCCTTCATCACCGGCTGGTGGGCGGCCGTCCTCGCCGCCGGCCTGTCCGGCATCGTGGAGGGGGTCCTGCTCAACTGGGCCTTCCCCTTCCCCGGCGGCGCGTCCAGGACCATCTGGATCTCCATCTCCACCGGCCTCGGGTTCGGGTTCGCCTACGGCTGGCTCGTCGGGCTCGGCACGCTCGCCGGATACGCCGTCGGGCGTTCCCGCACCCCCGCCGCTCAGCAGCCCTACGGGCAGCCGCAGCCGTTCGGCGGGGGGACGGGGCCGCAGCCGATGCCGTTCGGCGGAAGCACCGGGCCGCAGCCGATGCCGTACGCGCCGCAGCAGCCCTACGGGCGGCCCGCGGGCTACCCGCCCGTGCAGCCCGGCCCGCAGATGGGGACGGGGCCGCAGCACCCGGCGGCCGTTCCGTACACTCCGCCGCCCGGGACGCCGCAGCCGCCCGCCTGGGGCGCGGCCCCCGCCCCGGGCCAGCCGCCGGCCCAGCCGCCCGCCCAGCCGGGGCCACCGGCTCAGGACGAATCGGACGGCGACGCCGGCCCGCCGCGCGAGGCCCCGCCCCGGGACGAACCGAAGGACGGGCCGCAGGAACCGCCCGAGGACGGGCCGCAGGACCCGCCGCGGGACCCGTCCGGCGACACGGGTCCGCGCCTCCCGCCGCCGAGCTGACCCCGGGGCCGGAGCGCGGCGGCGGCCTGGGAGAATCGGTGCCATGCGCGTCTTTCTTGGAACCGACCATGCCGGGTACGAGCTGAAGGAGTACCTGGTCTCCTGGCTGAAGGAGAACGGTCACGAGCCCGTCGACTGCGGTGCGTTCGCCTACGACGCGGTGGACGACTACCCGCCGTTCGTGCTGCGGGCCGCGCAGCGGACCGCCGCGGAGCCCGGCACCGTCGGCATCGTGATCGGCGGATCCGGCAACGGCGAGGCGATCGCCGCGAACAAGGTGCGGGGCGTCCGGGCCGCGCTGGTCTGGAACGAGGAGATCGCCACGCTCGCCCGCGAGCACAACGACGCGAACGTGATCAGCATCGGCTCCCGCCAGCACGACCACGAGACGGCCGCCCGCTTCGTGGAGCTGTTCCTCGGCACGGCCTACTCGGACGAGGCGCGCCACACGCGCCGGATCCGGATGCTGACCGACTACGAGACCACGGGGCAGCTCCCGCCCCTCCCCGGCGAGGCCTGAGCCTCACGGGTTCCGCTGGGCGCCGCCTCGCTTGCCGAGGCGGCGCCGTTCGTTCTTCTGGGCCTTGGTGCGCCGGGGCGGCTCGGCGGCCCGCGCGGAGGCGGGTTCGCCGGCGGCGGGACGCTCCCGCGCCACGTCCCGTGCGCGCATCGCCGCGTCCACCGTGATCCGCATGCTGGGCTGCCCCATCGTGTCCCCCACCGCATCCGCGCGCCCGCCCCGCCGGCCGGCCTCGCGGGGAACCTTCCCTGAACGGACGTAGGGGAATCAGCGCGCGACCGGTTTCATCTCCCCCCGAAGCGGACGGGGTGGAGCGTTGCAAGTCAGCTCGGCGCCGCCGAGGGGAGCGGCGCCGCACCATTGCTCGATACAGTGCGGAATCATGCTGCAGCGACTCGTCCACCGCCTCCCGCCCGGGGTGCGGGCCGTGCTGCGCCGCATCCCCCCGCTCGTGCTGCTGTACCGGTGGATGCGGCAGGGACGGCTGATGCGCGAACGGCATGTCTTCGTCGTCCTCGCCGTCCTCGCCGTGGCGATCGGCCTGGCCGCGGTGACCGACCGGCGCGGTCTGGCGCCGTCCGGGGCGCTGGTGCTGACCGTCCTCGGCGGCGGCCTGTGGCTGCGCGTCCGCAGCCTGGTCGCGCTGCTCGCCATCGTCGCGGTCATGGTCGGCTACAACGGCTGGCAGGACAGCGCCGCCGCGGGCCCCGGCATGATCGCCACCCTGGGCATCACGGCGGTGCTCTCGCTGACCCTCGCCCGCACCCGCCAGCAGCTCGGCGTGCAGGGCCTGCGCGGCGACACGATGCTGCTGGAGCTGCGCGACCGCCTGCGCCGGCAGGGCGAGATGCCGAGCCTCCCGGACGGCTGGGCGTCCGAGATCGTTTTGCTTCAGGCGGGCGGCTCGTCGTTCGGCGGCGACTTCGTCGTGTCGGCGTGCGACGGAGACATCCTCGAGGTCGCGCTCGTCGACGTCTCGGGCAAGGGCATCGACGCCGGGACGCGGGCGCTGATGCTGTCCGGGGCGTTCGGGGGGCTTCTTGGATCGGTCCATCCGGAGGACTTCCTGCCCGCCTGCAACACCTACCTGCGCCGCCAGCGCTGGGACGAGGGCTTCGTCACCGCCGTGCACCTCGTCGTCAACCTGGCGACGGGCGAGTACACGGTGGAGTCCGCGGGCCATCCGCCCGCCGTCCAGTTCGACGCCGCCACGGGCAACTGGCGCGTCAGCCCGGCGAAGGGCGTCGTCCTCGGCGTGGTCCCCGACCTGAACTGCGTCCCCGAGCACGGGCGCCTGCGCTCGGGCGACGCCCTCCTGCTCTACACCGACGGCCTGGTGGAGTCCCCCGGCAGCGACCTCGACGAGGGCATCGACCGCCTGCTCGGCGAGGCGGAGCGGCTCGTCCCGCAGGGCTTCGGCCATGGCGCCCGGGAACTCGTCGAGACGATGGCGGCGGCCCGCGACGACGACTGCGCGCTGGTCGTCATCAGGCGCGTCTGACCCGGAGCCGCGGAGGCGGGGCCGCTCAGCCCCGGTCGGCCGCCCGGGGCCGGTCGCGGTTCCGGTTCTTCTTCTTGCCGCGCTTCTTCTTCTTGCCGGGCCTCGTCGGCGCGGCGGAGGTCGCCGCCTCGACGGGCGCCGGTGCCGCGCCCTGCGTCGGCGTGACCGACGCGCTCGGGGCGGCCGGCCTGGGCGTGACCGGGGCGCTCCGGTCGCTCAGGAGACCGATGAGGAGCGCGCCCACCAGCGCGACCCCCAGCGCGGTGACGGAGCCGGCCAGCACGCGGACGCGGGTCGTGGAGCGGGCGCCCACCATGCCGATCGGGGTGAACGCGCGGGTCGCCACCTCCACGCCGGCCGTCCGCCCCGACGGCGGCGCCGGCGTCTCGTCGCCCGACCCGGGCTGCTCCACCAGCCCGAGCAGCAGGTCCGCCGCGGACGGACGGTCCGAGGGCTCGCCCGACAGCGCGGCCCGGACGGCGGGGACGATGGGGTCGGGCACGCCGCGCAGGTCCGGCTCGGCCGACGTCATCAGCGCGGTGACGGGATCGTGGCCGAACGGCATGCGCCCGGTGCCCGCGTTGGCGATGAGGCAGCCCCACGCGAACACGTCGGCGGCCGGGGTCGCGGTGCCGCCGCGGAGCAGCTCGGGCGCCATCCAGCCCGGGGTGCCGAGGACGGTGCCGGAGACGGCGGTGAGGCCCCCGGAGTCCAGGCTGCGGGCGATGCCGAAGTCGATCACGCGGCAGCCCGACAGGGTGAGCATCACGTTGGCCGGCTTCAGGTCGCGGTGCACCAGCCCCGCGGCGTGGATCGCCGCGAGCGCGGACGCGACGCCGACCGCGACGCCGTGGAGTTCGGCGGGCGGCAGCGGGCCGTCCTGCGCGAGCCGCTGGCGCAGCGAGACGCCGCCCACGTACTCGGTGACGAGGTAGGGGCGGCCGTCCTCCTCGCCGTGCGCGAGGACGCGCGCCGTGCAGAACGACGCGACGCGGCTCGCGAGGACGGCCTCGTCCCGGAACCGCTGCCGGTACATGGGGTCGCCCGCGAGGTGCGGATGGATCGTCTTCACCGCGACGCGGTTGCCGGAAACGGGGTCGGCGCCCAGGTAGACGGTGCCCATGCCGCCCGACCCGAGCCGCCCGAGCAGCCGGTGCCCGCCGACCATCCGGGGGTCCGCGGGATCCAGCGGGCGAATGTCTCCGTCCATGCCGTGTCCTGGCTCCCTTGTTCCACTTGCGTCCATCCATCCCCGCTGGGCGCGAAAGTATGGCGCCCCGATCCGGGTTCCTGGGTGGCGAAGCGAAACGTGACCGTCACGCCGATGTTCCGTCCTGTGCATATGGAACGTGCAGGATCAGAGTCACTCCGGTTCACCGAAGCACCGGACGAGCGGACCGCGCGACCGGCGCCCCAGGGGTGGGAGGCGCCGGCGCGCGGCCCCCGCCGCCCGGTCCTCCCGACGCCCCCGTCATCATGCTGGTGACGGCGGAGGGAGTTCACGTGACCGACCGGGTCGGAGCCCGCGCACTGCTCGACCGCGTTCTGGACGGCTGGACGTCGTGGGACGCGCCGCCGCCCGCGGCCGGTGATGGAGCGCCCGGCGGGTACGCCGCCGAGCTCGACGCCGCGCGCGACCGCAGCGGCTGCGACGAGGCGGTCCTCACGGGCGAGGGCGGGCTGCGCGGCAGGCGGGTCGCGTTCGTGGTGTCGGAGTTCCGCTTCCTCGCGGGCTCGATCGGCCGCGCCACCGCCGACCGGATCGTCGCCGGCGTCGAGCGCGCCACGGCGGAGCGGCTCCCGCTGCTCGCCGCCCCCTCGTCCGGCGGGACCCGGATGCAGGAGGGCACGGCCGCGTTCGTGCAGATGGCGCGCATCACCGCCGCCGTCATGGCGCATCGCGCGGCGGGCCTTCCGTACCTCGTCTACCTGCGGCACCCGACGACCGGCGGCGTGTTCGCGTCATGGGGCTCGCTCGGCCATGTGACCGCCGCCGAACCCGGCGCCCTGATCGGCTTCCTCGGCCCGCGCGTCCACGAGGGCCTGTACGGCGAGCCGTTCCCGCCGGGCGTGCAGGTCGCCGAGAACCTCGCCGCGAAGGGCCTCGTGGACGCCGTGGTCGGCATCGACGACCTCGCCGGCGTGGCGTCCGCCGCCCTGGACGTCCTGTGCGGAGGCCCGTCGGAGGCGCCCCCGGAAGAACCTCCGGCACGTCCGGACGAGACCCCGGCCTGGGAGTCCATCCAGAGATCGCGCCGCGACGACCGCCCGGGGGTGCGCGAACTCCTCCGCCACGGCGCCACCGGCGTGACCCTGCTCTCCGGCACCGGCCAGGGCGAAGCGGACCCGGGCCTCCTCCTCGCCCTGGCCCGCTTCGGCGGCGCGTCCTGCGTCCTGGCCGGCCAGGACCGCCGCAGCCAGCGCACCGGTCACCCGCTGGGCCCGGCCGGCCTTCGCGTCGCCCGCCGCGGCATGGCGCTCGCCGCCGAACTGCGCCTGCCGCTGGTCACGGTCGTGGACACGCCGGGCGCCGTGCTGTCGGCCGAGGCGGAGGAGGGCGGCCTGGCCGGCGAGATCGCGCGCTGCCTCGCCGACCTCATCACCCTCCCGGCCCCCACGGCCTGCCTGCTCCTCGGCGAGGGCACGGGCGGCGCCGCCCTGGCGCTCCTTCCGGCCGACCGCGTCCTGGTCGCCCGGCACGCCTGGCTGTCACCGCTTCCGCCCGAGGGGGCGTCCGTCATCGTTCACCGCACGCCCGACCGGGCACCGGAGATGGCCGCCGCCCAGGGCGTCCGGTCCGCCGACCTGCTGTCCGCCGGTTTCGCGGACGTCCTCGTGGACGAGCGCCCGGACGCCGCCGACGAGCCGGAGGCGTTCTGCCGCAGGGCCGCGACCGCGATCGAGCGCGCCCTGCACGCCCTGCCGCCGGGCACCCCGGGAACGCGCTCCGCCCGCTTCACCTGAGGACCCGCCTCACCTGAGGGGGCGGAAGAAGGCGCGGACGTCCTCGGTCAGCAGGTCCGGCTTCTCCAGGGCGGCGAAGTGGCCGCCCTCGTCGAAGTCCGTCCAGTGGACGATGTTGTTGGCGTACTCGGCGTAGCGGCGGATGGCGACGTCCTCGGCGAACACCGCGACGCCCGTCGGCGTGGCGGGGGCCTCCCCGCCCCAGTCGCCGGCGGCGTGCATGTTCTCGTAGTACATGTTCGCGGCGGAGCCGATCGTGCCGGTCAGCCAGTAGAGCATCACGTTGGTGAGGATCCGGTCGCGGTCGATGACGGCCTCGGGGAGCGCGTCGGCCGGATGCGTCCACTCCTTGAACTTCTCCATGATCCAGGCGAGCTGGCCGGCGGGGGAGTCGGTGAGGGCGTGCGCGAGCGTCTGCGGGCGGGTCGCCTGGATCTGGAAGTAGCCGCTCCCGTCGTCCGTCCACGCCTTGAGGCGGTCGACGCGGGCGCGCTCGGTCTCGCTGAGCGACGCGCGCTCCTCGTCGGGGACCTCGCCGAACGGGATGAACCCGTAGGTCGCGGCGTTCACGTGGACGCCCACGACGTGCCCGGCGTCGAGGCGGCCGAGGGCGGGCGCGACGAACGCGCCCATGTCGCCGCCCTGCGCGCCGTACCGGTCGTAGCCGAGGCGGCGCATCAGCTCGGCGATGGCGCCGGCGACGCGGTCGCTGGTCCAGCCGGTGTCCTTCGTCGGCCCGGAGAACCCGTAGCCGGGCATGGACGCGGCGACGACGTGGAACGCGTCGGCCGGGTCGCCGCCGTGCGCGCGGGGGTCGGTGAGCGGGCCGATGACGTCGAGGAACTCGACGATGGAGCCGGGCCAGCCGTGGTTGAGGACCAGCGGCAGCGCGTCCGGCTCCGCCGAGCGGACGTGCAGGAAGTGGACGGTCTGCCCGTCGATCTCGGTGACGAACTGGGGCAGCTTGTTGAGCTCTGCCTCGTGCCCGCGCCAGTCGTAGGACGTCCGCCAGTATTCGGCGAGGTCCCGCAGGTAGTCGACCGGGACGCCGCGCTCCCAGGCCGCGCCGGGCAGCGGCGCGCCCCAGCGGGTCCGGGCGAGGCGCTCGCGCAGGTCGTCGAGCTGGGCTTCGGGTACGTCGATGCGGAACGGACGGATCTCGGTCATGCCCGGGGCCTCCTCGGAACGAATCATTCTGTTCTGATTATAGCAGAACGGAATGCTCTATTCCTCTTTTGTCGCCGTCCCGGAGCGGATTTCTCGCCGCCGCCGGATCCCGCCCCGCCGGTCGCGTCGCCCGCCTCCGGGGAACCGCCCTCGGACGGCCTTCGGTACCGCGTGCGCCTGTGCCGCCGTGCGCACGGGGCCGCCGTGTGGACGGGGCCGGAATGGCGTTCGGTTACCATCGGCGCACCGGACCCGTCCCCGCTGGAGGCCCCCATGTCGCAGCCGTTCGAGAAGATCCCGCCGTCCCTGGTCGGTGCCGTGCTGCGGGGCGTGTTCGCCCTGCCGGCGCCCGTCAAGCGGCTGATCGCCGGGGCTCCGGTCGTCCGGGACGGGCAGCGGCTCGCCCTGGACGCGCAGCTGCTGCTGAAGCTGTCGCGGCTGGAGCAGCGCAGCCTCAGCGCGTCCACGCCGGAGAAGGCGCGGCAGGCCATCACGCGGGCGCAGCAGATGATCACGCGCGTGCCCGCCCGGCCCGTCCTGACGCGGCCCGTCGCGATCCCCGGCGAGCACACCATCCCCGCCCGGCTCTACACCCCGAAGGGCCTTGCCGAGGGGTCGCCCCTGCTCGTCTTCTATCACGGCGGCGGCTGGGTGATCGGCGACCTCGACACCCACGACGTGGTCTGCCGGTACCTCGCGGTGAACGCGGAGACGCGCGTGCTGTCGGTCGACTACCGGCTGGCCCCCGAGTGCCCCTTCCCGGGGGCCGCGGACGACGCCGTCACCGCGTTCGAGTGGGCCGTCGAGAACGCCGGATCGCTCGGCGCCGACCCGGCGGCGATCGCCGTCGGCGGCGACAGCGCGGGCGGCAACCTGTCGGCGGTCGTGGGGCTGCGCGCGGCCGTCAGGCCCGCCTTCGCGCTGCTGCTGTACCCGGGCGTGGACTTCTCGACCCGCCGCCGCTCACGCGATCTGTTCGCCGACGGCTTCTACCTCACCGACGCCGACATGACGTGGTTCAGCGATCACTACTGCCCGCCCGAGCACCGCAAGGACCCCTCGGCGTCGCCGCTGCTCGCCGACGACCTGTCCGGATTCCCGCCCACCTACCTCGTCACGGCGGGCTTCGACCCGCTGCGGGACGAGGGCGAGGCGTTCGCGGAACGGCTCCGCGAGGCGGGCGTGCCGGTGGCGTCGCGCCGCCAGGAGGACCTCATCCACGGCTTCGCGAACATGTACGGGCTCGGCGGCCGGTTCCTGGAGGCGCTGGCGGAGGCGGCCGGCGCCCTGCGCACCGGCCTCGCCCTGCACCGCGGGTCATAGCCCGGCGAGGATCTCGTAGGAGCGGATCCGGTCGGCGTGCTCGTACACCTGCGTCACAGCCATGACCTCATCGGCGGCGGTGTCCTTGACGAGCGCGCCGAGCCGGTCGCGGACGGTCTCCGGGCCGCCGACGACCTGGTCCCGCACGCGGGACTCGATGAGCCCCCGCTCCAGCGGCGTGTACGGGTGCGCCGCGGTCTCCTCGGGGCTCGGCAGCGGCCCGGGGCGGCCCTGGCGCAGCCGCAGGAACGCGAGGGCCTGCGGCTGGGCGAGCTCGCGGGCCCGCTCGTCGGTCTCGGCGGCGACGACCGACACGGCGATCATCGCGTACGGCTCGTCCAGGACGCCGGGGCGGAACGCGTCCCGGTACACCGCCAGCGCGGGCAGCGTGTTCTCGGCGCTGAAATGGTGCGCGAACGCGAACGGCAGGCCGAGCAGCCCGGCGAGGCGCGCGCTGTACCCGCTGGAGCCGAGCAGCCACATCGGCGGCTCGTTCCCGGCGGCGGGCGTCACGGTGCCGCCCGCGGCGAAGTAACCGCGCAGCTCGGCGAGCTGCTCGGGGAAGTCGTCGACGGAGAGGGCGTCGGGGGAGCGGCGCAGGGCGCGCGCGGTGGCCTGGTCGGTGCCGGGGGCGCGGCCGATGCCGAGGTCGATCCGCCCGGGGTACAGCGCCTCCAGCGTGCCGAACTGCTCGGCGACGACCATCGGCGCGTGGTTGGGCAGCATGACCCCGCCCGAGCCGACGCGGATCGTCGCGGTGGCCGCCGCGACCTGGCCGATCAGGACGGCGGTCGCGGAGCTCGCGATCCCCGGCATGGCGTGGTGCTCGGCGAGCCAGTACCGGTGGTAGCCGAGCCGCTCGGCGTGCCGGGCCAGGTCGAGGGTGTTGCGCAGAGCGGCGGCGGACGTGGAGCCGCTGACGACGGGCGCGAGGTCGAGGACGGAGTACGGGACGCTCATGACCGGTCCCAACCCGTCCGCGTGCCGGACTCTTCCCGTCAGCCCGTGACCGCTGTGACGATCATGGCGATGCCGAAGCCGAGGACCACGACCGCGACCGGCAGGGCGGTGAGGCACAGCCACGACCAGATGACGAGGACGCGGGCACGTCCCGGGTCGGTCGCGAACTTCGGCTCGGCCCAGCTGTAGAGGAGGGCCGCGAGGACGGTCAGCGGCACGAAGACCACCGTCGTCAGCAGGCCGAGGACGAAGGCGAAGAACTGGCCCGGACGGGTGTAGGACCCGTCCGGGCCGATGCCGAGCGCCGGGTTGCGGGGGAGCGCGTCGTTCATGGGCCGCACCGTTCTGTCGATGTGACCCGGATCATACGCCCGGCGATCTTGATGCGCCAGAGGTCAGCGCAGCCGCAGGCCGATCAGGACGGGGTCGTGGTCGGACGAGCGGAACGCGTCCGGCCGGTAGAACCGCGCCGGGTTGAACTCGGTGTCGTAGTCGAGGAAGGTCGGCTCGTCCGCGTTGATGTGCCAGATCGTCGCGCCCGTGACGCGCCGGGAGAGGCCGCGCCCGGCCAGGACGTGGTCGAGTTCGCCCGCCTGGCCGTCGAACACGTACGAGTACCGCTCGGACGGCCGGACGAACCGCTCGGTCTGCCCGATGAGCCCGGCGCCGGTCAGCGCCTTCACGGGGTCCTCGCCGGTGTAGGCGTTGAGGTCGCCGAGGACGAGCGGGTTCTCCGTCCCCGCCGCGAGCGCGGCGACGGCCTTCGCCTGGAGGACGCGGCGGGCGTTGAAGCAGCTCTGCCCGTCGCCCTGGTCCCGGTCCGCGCCGGTCGCGCCGTCGCAGCCCTTGGACTTGAAGTGGTTCACGATCACTGTGGCCGTCGCGCCGCCCCCGACCGGCCGGAAGCCCTGGACGAGCGGCGGCCGCTCGAACACCGGCTCCGACGACGAGCGCGCCGCACCGACCGGCTCGACCTTCCTCGCCTTGTAGATGAGCGCGACATGGATCTGGTCGGTGCCCGGGTTCGGGTGCCGGACCCACGCGTAGGTCCCGGCGCCGGCCTCCTCGTTCAGCCGGGCGACGAGCGCGCCGATGGCGGTGTCGCCGTTGTTCTCGACCTCCATCAGCCCGGTGACGTCGGCGTCCAGGCCGCGCAGGGCGGCGGTGAGCTTGGCGAGCTGCCGCTCCTGCTCCTCGGGGGTGTCCGCGCCGCGCTCGTTCAGCGTCGTGAACCAGTTGAGCGTGTTGAACGCGGCGACCCGGACGTCGCCGCCCACGGGGCGGGGCCTCTTCGGACGCGGGTTCACCCGCGCGAACCGCGCGGTCGCCGTCGGCTGGAGCCGGTACGCGCCGAAGCCCTGGCTCAGGACGCCGGTCAGCCCGGCGGTCGCGTCGCCGATCCGGACGACGCGCGGCTCGGTGAACGGGACGGAGGCCGGGTTCTGCACGTTGGAGGCGTCGTCGACGAGGAGGCGGCGCGCGTCGTTCCCGGCCTGGGTGGGGCCCTGCCGGTCCGTGGGCTGGTACAGGCGGCCGCCCGCCGAGACGGTCAGCTCGCCGTAGCGGCCGAGCCGGTAGGTCTCGGTGGCGGTGAGCCGCTGCGGGAACCGGACGAGGACGCCCTCGTAGCGTTCCGGCGTGGTGCCGGCGGCCAGCGGCAGCCGGACCCTCACCGGCGCGACGCGGCCCGTCCCGCAGACGTTCACGGCGGTGACGGGCGACAGCTCGGTCAGCCCGCCGTACTCGATCGCCGTGCCCGTGACGAGGACGCGGTCGCCGACCGCGACCTCCTGCGTCGAGTAGACGAAGAGGCCGTCGGACGTGGCGGGGTCGGCGTCCGGCGACGGGTCCTGGACGAAGAACCCCTTGAGCTGGTCGGCCCGCTGGAAGTCGGCGGTCACGACGCCCTCGATCCGGACGGTCCGCCCGGCGACAGGAGAGGCGTCCCCGCTGCCCTGGACCTGGGAGATCCGGTGGGTGGCGGGGACGTCGCAGGTGGGCGTCTCCTCCGCCCGTGCCGTCTGCGCGCCGGCGGCCAGGCCGGCGGTCAGGACGGTCGCGAGTGCTGCTGCTGTTCGGCGCATGAGCGGCAGAGTAGAACGGGCATCACGTCCGAAGGCGAGCAATTGGTGAAGATTCCGCCAATTCGCTCCAGATTGGGGGGTCTCATGGCGATCCGTTGAACCGCACAGCAGCGTCGCTTCATCGATCCAGGTCGGTCATGCCTGCTCCTCGCCGTACGCCTGGATCCAGACGGGGAGGAGCAGCATCAGCTCCAGGCGGATCGCCGGGTCCTCGATGTCGTAGTCGAACAGGCCGTGCAGCTGCGTCATCCGGTACCGGACGGTCTGCGGGTGCACGCACAGCGCCTCCGCCGCGTCCGTCGCGTTGAAGCCGTGCCGCAGGCAGGCCAGCAGCGTCGCCGCGAGCCGCCCGCCGCGCTGCGGGCCGAGCTCGGTGAGCGGCGCGAGCCGTTGCCGCGCGGCCGCGTGGGCGAGCGTCCAGCCCTCCTGGAGGAGCAGCTCCGGCACGTGCCGCTCGGCGTGGACGAGCCTGCCCGCCCTGCGGGCCGGCCGGTCCGGCGCGGGGCCGGCCCCGCCCGCGGCCATGAGGTCCAGGGCGCGGTGCGCCCAGTGCAGGGAGACGCGCGCCTGGTCCGTCGGGACGGACGGCCCGACCGCGCCCGTCCAGCCCGCGAGGGTCGCGGCGAGCCGGTCGGTGCCGCCCGGCCGGTCCGGGTCGGGCAGGATCAGGCACGGACGGCCCCGGTCGAGGCCGCTGAGCAGCGCGGGCGGCAGCCCGGCCGGGCCCTCGCCGCCGCTGCCCGGCCGGGGCCGCAGCACGATCACCGCGAGCCGGTCCGGCAGCGGCCAGCCCGCGCGGGCCGCCTGCTCGGCGACGACGTCGTGCGGCGCCGGCGGATCGGACAGCAGCAGGCTCAGCAGCCGGCCGCGGCGCTGCTCCCGCTCGCCCGCCGTCCGCTCCCTGGCCCGCGCGTAGCCCTGCGCGGCGGCGGACGCCAGCATGTCGAGGTAGACGAAGTTGAACTCGGTGAGCGAGAACGCGATCTCCGGGGGCCGCCGCAGCCGGAGCGCCTCCCCGGAGAGGTACCGCCACGCCGTCCGGGACGCGACCCGCAGCGCGTTCTGCAGGTGCTCCAGGTTCCGGCCCTCGATGGCCTCCCCGTACCCGATGTCGAAGAAGAGCTGGTGAACGCCCTGCCACGGGGCGTCCGGGTCGGCGATCATCTGGATGAAGTGGCCCATGCCCTCCGTGACCGCGCTGCGGATGACGTCGACGTAGACGGCGTCGTCGCGGCGCGCGTACTCGGGGACGTGCCGCAGCACCCCCTCCACCATGGCGTCGGCGAGGGCGGGCAGGTGGGGGCGCATCCACTGCGCCTCCTCGCGCGGGACGTCCCGCCACGGTTCCCCCGACAGCGCCTCGATCGCGGCGGGTCCGTCGTGCACGTCCGTCAAAGAGACACCTCCACTGGGCCGGGTGGCCAGACTAGGTAACCCACGTCACATCCGACACCCACAAGCGCGACAAATCAGCCGGAGTGCCCGGCCGTGCGATGCTGTGCCGATGGACGAAAGGCGCCGGATCGCCCGTACCGACGTGCTCCTCGCCGACCCGAGGCTCGCCGAGGCGGCGGGCCGGCTGGGCCGGGACCTGGTGAAGGCGGCGGTCGTGGACGCCCAGCGGCGCGCACGCGCCGGGGAGGTCCCGGTGGACGCGGTGGCCGACGCGGCGGCGGCGGCGCTGCCGGAGTCCGCGTCCGGGCTGCGCGAGGTCGTGAACGCGACCGGCGTCCTGCTGCACACCAACCTCGGGCGGGCGCCCCTGTCGCCGGCGGCCCGGGACGCGGTGCTGCTGGCGTCCGGCGCCACCGACGTCGAACTCGACCTCGCGACGGGGGCGCGGGCGCGGCGCGGCCGGTCGATGCTGGCGGCCCTGCTGGAGCGGGTGCCCGCCGCCGGGGCCGCGCACGTGGTGAACAACGGCGCGGCGGCGCTCGTGCTGGCCGCGACCGCGCTCGCGGCGGGCCGCGAGATCGTGGTGAGCCGGGGCGAGATGGTGGAGATCGGCGACGGGTTCCGGCTGCCGGACCTGCTCGTCTCGACCGGCGCCAGGCTCCGCGAGGTCGGCACCACGAACCGGACCTCCCCGGGCGACTACGCCGCCGCGATCGGGCCGGACACCGGGTTCGTGCTGAAGGTCCACCCGTCCAACTTCCGCATGACCGGGTTCACGCGCGAGGCGTCGGTCGCCGAGCTGTCCGGGCTGGGCGTTCCGGTCGTCGTCGACATCGGGTCCGGGCTGCTCGCCCCCGACCCCGTCCTGCCCGGCGAGCCGGACGCCGCGACGCGGCTCGCGGCGGGCGCCGACCTCGTCACCGCCAGCGGCGACAAGCTGCTCGGCGGCCCGCAGTGCGGGCTGATCCTCGGCCGCGCCCCCCTGGTGGAACGGCTCGCCCGGCATCCGCTCGCCCGCGCGCTCCGGGTCGACAAGCTGACGATCGCCGCCCTGGAGGCGACCCTGCGCGGCCCCCGTACCCCGACCGCCGAGGCCCTGCACGCCGACGTCCGGACGCTGCGCGCCCGCGCGGAGCGGATCGCCGCCGAGACCGGCGCCGAGGCCGTGCGCTGCGACGCGGCGGTCGGGGGCGGCGGCGCGCCCGGCGTCGTGCTGCCGAGCGCGGCGGTCGCGCTCCCGGAGCCGTACGCGGAGCGCCTGCGGCTCGGCGCACCCGCCGTGATGGGCCGCGTCGAGGACGGCCGCTGCCTGCTCGACCTGCGCTCCGTCCCGCCGGAAAGCGACGGCGCGCTGATCGAGGCGATCCGCGCCGCGGGCTCGTGACGATGCACGTCGTCGCGACCGCCGGGCACGTCGACCACGGCAAGTCGACCCTGGTGCGCGCGCTCACCGGGATGGAGCCCGACCGGCTGGCCGAGGAGCGCCGCCGCGGCCTGACGATCGAGCTGGGCTTCGCCTGGACGGCCGACGGGCTCGCGTTCGTCGACGTCCCCGGGCATGAACGCCTCGTCACAACGATGCTCGCCGGGGTCGGGCCGGTCCCCGCCGTGCTGTTCGTGGTCGCCGCCGACCAGGGCTGGCAGCGGCAGTCGGCGGAGCATCTCGCGGTGCTGGACGCGCTGCGGGTCCGGCACGGGCTGCTGGCCGTGACGCGCTGCGACCTCGCCGGCGCGCGGGCGAGGGCCGCGACGCGGGCGGCCGCGCTGGAGCACATCGCGGGGAGCACCCTCGGCGCGGTCGAGTCCGTCGAGGTCAGCGGCCGTACCGGCGCGGGCCTGGACGACCTGCGCGCCGCCCTGCGTCGGCTGACCGCCGCGCTGCCCCCGCCCGACCCGGACGCCGACGTCCGGCTCTGGATCGACCGGGTCTTCACCGTGCGGGGCCGGGGCACGGTCGTGACCGGCACCCTCCCCGCCGGGACGATCGCCGTCGGCGACCGGCTGGCACCCGCGTCGGGCGGCGACGCGCTGCGCGTCCGGGGACTTCAAGCGCTGCGGCGCGACCGGGACGCGGTCGGGGCGGTCGCCCGCGTCGCCGTCGACCTGCGCGGCGACACGTCGTCCGTCCGGCGGGGCGACGCGCTCGTCACCCCCGGCCGCTGGCTCGCGACCGAGGCCGTGGACGTCCGGTTGCGCGGCGACCGGGCCGCCGACCTGCCCGCGCAGCTCACCTTCCACGCCGGGACGGCGGCCGTCCCGGCGCACGTCCGCCCCCTCGCCGACGACACGGCCCGGCTCATCCTCCGCCGCCCGCTGCCGCTGCGCGTCGGGGACCGGGCGCTGCTCCGCGACCCCGGACGGCATCGCGTCTCCGCCGGGGTGACCGTCCTGGACGTCCGCCCCGAGCCGTTCACGCGCCGGGGCGCGGCGAAGGCCCGCGCCCGCGAACTCGCCGTGCTGACCGGCCGTCCCGACGGCGCCGCCGAGCTGCGCCGCCGCGGCCTGATCCGGCGCGCCGACCTGCTCGCGATGGGCGTCCCCGCACCGTCCGAGCCCGTCGCGGGCGACTGGCTCGCCGACCCCGCCCACTGGGACGGCCTCCGCCGCGCCCTGGCCTCGGCCGTCGAAGCGCACGCGGCGGCGCACCCCTCCGATCCCGGGATGCCCGTGGAGGCGGCCCGCCGCGCCCTGGACCTCCCCGACCGCGCCCTCGTCGAGGCCCTCGCGTCCGGGCTGGCGCACCGCGACGGCCGCCTGTTCGGGGCGGCGCGCCGCCCCGAACTCCCGCCCGCCGTCGACACCGTCCGCCGCGACCTGGCCGAACGGCCGTTCCACGCGCCCGACGCGGGCCGCCTGGCCGAACTCGGCCTCACCCCCGCGCTCCTCGCGGCCGCCGCGGCGGCCGGCGCCCTGCTCCGGCTGCCCGGCGGCATCGTCCTTCTCCCGGACGCCGCCCGCCGCGCCGCCGCGATCCTCGCCGGCCTGGACGGGCCCTTCACCCTGAGCGAGGCCCGCCGCGCCCTCGGCACCACCCGCCGGGTCGCCGTCCCGCTGCTGGAACACCTGGACGCCCAGGGCTACACCAAACGCATCGACGACCAGCGCAGAATCCGAACGGAGCGGACGCCGTGACGAACAACGCCGTGACCGACCACGCCGCGACGAGCGACGCCCGCGCCCCGCGGCTCACCCGGTACGCGCGCGGTGGCGGCTGCGCCTGCAAGATCCCGCCCGGCGAGCTCGAGGACGTGGTCGCCGGCCTGGTCCCGCCGCCGCGTCCCGGCTCCGACCTGCTCATCGGGCTCGACACGGGGGACGACGCGGCGGTCGTCCGGCTGTCCGGCGACCTCGCGGCCGTCGCGACCGCCGACTTCTTCACCCCGGTCGTGGACGACCCCTACGACTGGGGCCGGATCGCCGCCGCGAACGCCCTGTCGGACGTGTACGCGGTCGGCGGCCGTCCGCTCGTCGCGGTGAACCTGCTCGGCTGGCCCCGCGACGTCCTGCCGTTCGACCTGGTGCGGGAGGTGCTGCGCGGCGGGGCCGACATCGCCGCCGAGGCGGGCTGCCACGTCGGCGGCGGCCACAGCGTGGACGACCCGGAACCGAAGTACGGGATGGCCGTCACCGGCGTCGCCGACCCGGCCCGGCTGCTGCGCAACGACACCGGCGCGCCCGGCGTCCCGCTGTCGCTGACGAAGCCGCTCGGGATCGGCGTCCTCAACAACCGGCACAAGGCGACCGGCGAGGTCTTCCCGCAGGCGATCGCCGCGATGACCGCCCTGAACCGGGACGCGTCCGCCGCCGCTCTCGACGCGGGCGCGGTCTGCGCGACCGACGTGACCGGCTTCGGGCTGCTCGGGCACCTGTTCAAGCTGGCCCGCGCGTCCGGCGTCACGGCAATGATCGACGCCGCGGCCGTCCCGTACCTGGACGGGGCGCGCGAGGCCGTCCGGGACGGCTACGTCAGCGGCGGCACCCGCCGCAACCTCGGCTGGGTCGCCCCGCACACCGACTTCGGCGCGGCCGGCGAGCACACCCGACTCCTGCTCGCCGACGCCCAGACGTCGGGCGGCCTGCTCATCGCCGGGGAGATCCCCGGCGCCCCGGTGATCGGCGAACTCGTCCCGTACGACGGCAGCGCGGTGCGGGTGCGCTAGCCGCCGTCCGCGCTCACCTGAGGGCGAACGCGGCGAGGTTGAGGGAGATCGGCTCCGGCCTCCCGTCGTTCTGCCTCGCGGACGCCGTCAGCACGTCGATGTGCTGGTATCCGGGCGCGATCACGTCGCCCGGCAGCGGGGCGGCGGAGACGAGCCCGTCGCCCGCCTCCAGGTTGATCGTCGGGTTCGCCGCGATGCCGCCGTCGTGGACGGCCCCGTCCGCGACGCCCTCGGCGTCGGCGAACGCGATGTCGGTCACGATTCGCGTCGGGAAATAGTGCTCCGTGAAGTCGAGGGGGTGCTCTGACAGGCTGCGGGCGAGTTCGGCGATGTCGGTGACCTCCTTGCCCGCCGCGGTGAACGGCTTCCCGTCCTTCGACCTGTGGACGGGGTCGTCCGCCGCGCCGACCCGGTCGTAGTTCCGCCATGTGAAGAGCGGGCCGTTCGGCTCGTCCGGGATGGCCTTCTTGTCCGGGCCGACGAGCTGCTTCAGTCCGCCCAGTCCGATCTCCTCCAGGTCGTTCGGTGCCGGGAACCCCTTGTCGACGATCTTCCCGCCGTCCCAGAACCCGACGCTCGCCTGCATGAACGCGAGCGGCTGCGAGTTGTCGTCGAGGAGCCCGCCGAGCGCAGCGGCGTTGGAGAACCGGAAGTCCTTCACCGTCGGCGTCCCCTTCAAAAACGTCGGGTAGTCCTTCGAGAACAGGAGCCGGTACGTCATCGACTGGTTGAAGCCCTCGGGCACGTACGTCGCGAGGTCGGACAGGCCGTCCGGCGCGACGCTCGCCGCGAGGCCCGCGATGCCGAGCAGCTGCATCGTCTCGGGGTTGATCACGGCGGGGGCCGACAGCGTGCGCGGCACGACCCCGCTCTCCAGCCCGAGCCGCACCGCGCCCGCCCCGAACTCCATGAGCGGCACCATGCCGGTCGGCACCTGCGCCTCCAGGCCCGGTACGCCCTTGCGGATGCGGGTGTCGAGCGCGAAGTAGCCGGAGCACTGGTTGTATCCGGCGTCGGCCGTCGTGGCGGGATTCCCGTCGAAGTCCCATTCGGCGAAGAACGCGGTGAGGATGCCGCCGAGCGAATGGCCGCCGCACAGCATCTTCCGCTTCCGGGCGGCCTGGTCCGGCAGTTCACGCGCCATCAGGTCGTACTGGTCCCGGACGGTCTGCGCCAGGCCCTGATTCTGCAGCCAGGTCACCTTGTCGTTGCCGAGGAACCCGCCGAACCTCTTCCCGCCGATCTCCTTCTGCCGGTAGTAGTAGTCGACCGCCAGGTGCGGGTCCTTCGCGGCGACCCCGGCGAGGACGCCGGTGTTGTCCTCCAGGCAGTTGGAGCGCCGGTCCAGCGCCCAGAACTCGATGTACCTCCCGCTCTTCGCGGCCTGCGCGATCGTGTTGCGGGCGACGCTGTCGAACGCCCCCGCGCCCTCCAGCACTCCGGGCTGAGCCACCAGGATCCGGTCGGCGCGCGCCGCCGCGGCCGGCCCGTCCTTGTGCCGGAACCGCAGGTAGGACAGCCAGTCGCAGGCTTCGGGATGCGGACCGGCCGAGGCGGGCAGCGGGACCTTCACTCGGACGGCCGTCTCGGTGACCTCCGTGACGGGCGAGCCGGACGCCACCGGCGTCTCGACCCGGCCGGTGTCGCGCGCCGCCGCCGGACCGGCCGCGACGACGGACGCGCCCGCGACGACCAGCGCCGCCACGACCCGTGCCGCCGTGGAAGAGGAGAGGGCGGGGGATGAGTGCCTCATCGGGACTCCAGGGGGAGCGGTCGGATACCGGAGAGGATGCCGGGGCGGCGTGACCCGTGCCACTCACCGATCGCACAAACCACACCGGGAAATGCTCAGCCCCCGCGCGTCGGCGGCGCCGGGGTGAGGCGGTGCCCGGACGGGGAGTCCCGTCCGGGCACCGGCTCCGGTCAGCGGATGAGCGGGTCGCGGGGGAGGCCGAGGATGCGCTCGCCGATCTGGTTCCGCTTGATCTCGGACGTGCCGCCCGCGATCGCGAGCGCGCGCGTCCACAGCAGCATCAGGCCGGCCATCTCGCCAGGCCCCTCCTGGAACGCGAGGTCGGGGCCGGTCAGCTCCGCGAGGATCTGCGCGCCCTCCGCGCCGTTCTCCGTCATCACGAGCTTCGCGACGTTGCCCTCGGGGCCGGGTCCGCCACCCGCGACGGCGCGGTGCGCGGTGCGCAGGTTCAGCGCCCGCATCGCCTCCGTCGCGGCGATGTTGCGCCCGACCCTGCCCGCACCGCCCGCGAGCCGCTCGGGATGCGCGTCGAGCGCCGCGACGATCTGCCGCGTCGGGATGGAGACGGCGCCCTCGCCGCCGCCGATGCTGACGCTCTCGTTGCCGAGCGTCGCGCGCGCGACCGTCCAGCCCTCGTTCACCGGGCCGACGACCTGGTCGTCCGGGATGAACAGGTCGGTGAAGAACACCTCGTTGAACTCGGTGCCGCCGGACGCCAGCCGCAGCGGCCGCACCTCCACGCCCTCCGCGTGCATGTCGATCACCACGGTCGTGATGCCCTTGTGCTTGGGCGCGTCCGGGTCGGTGCGGACGGTGGCGAGACCGAAGTCGGCGACCTGCGCGCCGCTCGTCCACACCTTCTGGCCGTTCAGCCGCCAGCCGCCCTCGACCCGCGTCGCCTTCGTCCTGACGCTCGCCGCGTCCGACCCGGCCTCCGGTTCGCTGAACAGCTGGCACCAGGTGATCTCCTGGAGCAGCGTCGGCCGCACCCACCGCTTCGCCTGCTCCTCGGTGGCGTGCTGGGCGACGGTGAGGATCACCCACGCGGTGATGCCGTAGCTCGGCTTCCTGACGCCCGCCCTGCCGAACTCCTCCTCGATGACGAGCTGCTCGACGGCGCCCGCGTCCCGCCCCCACGGCCGCGGCCAGTGCGGGACGGCGTACCCGGAGTCGACGAGCGCGAGCCGCTGCTCCTCCGGCCCGAGGTCCTTGACCTCCTCGGCGAACGCGCGGACGGTGTCGCGGATCCGCTCGGCGCCCTCCGGCAGATCGATCTTCCGCTTCCGGCGGGCGCCCGCGCGGGCCAGGTCGGTGACCCGGACGGCCGCCGCCTCCGGGTCGAGGATCGCGGCGAGCGCGTGGGCCCGGCGCGCGTACATGTGCGCGTCGTGCTCCCAGGTGAACCCGATGCCGCCGTGCACCTGGATGTTCAGCTGCCCGTTGCGGACGGCCGCCTCCAGCGCGAGGGACGCCGCCATCGCGGCGGTGTAGGAGCGCTGGGTCTCGTCGTCGGACGCGGCGCGCGCCGCGTCCCACACGGCGGCCGTCGCCATCTCGGCGGCGACCAGCATGTTCGCGCAGTGGTGCTTGACCGCCTGGTACATCGCGATCGGCCGGCCGAACTGCTCGCGGACCTTCGCGTACTCGACGGCCAGCTCGGTGGCCTCGCGGGCGATGCCGGTGGCCTCGGCGGCCAGCACGATGCGGGCGAGGTCGTCCAGCACGGCGCGGGCGCCGGGGATCACCTCGGCGGAGGCGCCGTCGAGGGTGATCCGCGCGGCGCGGCGCGTCCGGTCCAGGTTGACGGGCGTCTCGACCGTGACGCCGCTCGCGGTGTCGACGACGGCGACGTCATCGCCGACCCCGACGAGCAGGACGTTCGCGAACCCGCCGCCGAGCACGACCCCCGCGGAGCCGCTCGCGGTCCCGCCGCCGAGGGTGACGTCGGCCTGGAGGGCGACGGCGCCGAAGGCCGACCCGTCGGCCAGCCCCGGCAGGAGGCGCGCCTGCACGTCCTCGGGCGCGGCGGCGGCGAGGACGGCGCTCGCGATGGCGGTCGGCACGAACGGGCCGGGCGTCACGGCGCGGCCGAGCTCCTCCACGACCACGACCAGCTCTTCCAGCCCGAAGCCGGCGCCGCCGTGCTTTTCGGGCAGGTGCAGGCCCGTCCAGCCGAGTTCGCGGAGCTCGGGCCAGAAGGCGGGCAGCGTTTCGTCGGCGGCGTCCAGCAGGGCGCGGGCGGCGCCGCGGGCGTCCTTGCGGCGCAGGAAGTCGGCGGCGGTCTCGGCGAGGGACCGGTGCTCGTCGTTGATGGCGATCGACATGACCGAACCATATTCGGAATGGTTTGCTCTGGCCATGGGTTCCGGGACCTAGACCGGACGGATCAAGCCGCGTCGCGTCGCCACCGCCACCGCCGCCGTCCGCGAGTCCACCCCGAGCTTGGCGTAGATGTGGACGAGATGGGTCTTCACGGTCGTCTCGCTCAGGAAGAGGCGCTTGCTGATCCCCCGGTTCGACAGGCCCTCCGCGACCAGCCCGAGCACCTCCAGCTCGCGCCCGGTCAGCGTCACCGACGGCTCCCGCATCCGCCCGAGCAGCCGGGACGCGACGCTCGGCGCGAGGGCGCCGGCCCCGGCGGCGGCCGCCCTGATCGCCGCGTGCAGCTTCTCCGGCGGCGCGTCCTTCAGCAGGTACCCCGTCGCGCCCGCCTCGATGGCGGCGAGGACGTCGGCGTCGGTGTCGAACGTCGTCAGCACCAGCACGCGCGGCGCGTCCGGGCCCGCCCCGGTGATCCGCCGGGTCGCCTCGCCGCCGTGCATCCCGGCGCCCAGCTGAAGATCCATGAGGACCACGTCGGGCTTCAGCCGGCCGGCCTCCGCGACGCCCTCCTCACCGGTCGCGGCCTCGCCGACGAAGACGAAGTCCGGCTGGTCCTGGAGCATCGCGCGGATGCCGGAGCGGACGACGGGATGATCGTCCACGAGCAGGATCCGGATCGGGCTCATGCGCCGCCCGGCCGCAGCGGCACGCTCGCCGCGACCGCCGTGCCCTCGCCCGGCGCCGACTCGACCGTCAGCGTCCCGCCGAGCGCGGCGGCCCGGTCCCGCATCGCGCGCAGCCCGTAACCGGTGCCGCCGGACCGCGCGGGCCCGTCCGGGACGAACCCCTTGCCGTCGTCCACAACGTCCAGCAGTACCTGATCGTCGAGATACGTCAGCGTGACGCCGACCCGCCCGGCGCCGGAATGGCGCGCCGCGTTGCCGAGCGCGCCCTGCGCGATCCGCAGCAGCGCGGCCTCGTGGCCGACCGGCAGCGCCGCCGGGGTCCCGGACACCTCGAACCGGACGGTCGTGGTGGTCCGGGCGGCCGCCGCCTCCGCCACCCGCCGCAGGGCGTCGGGCAGCGACGCGTCCCGCAGGGCGGGCGGGGCCAGCGCCCGCACGAAGCCGCGCGCCTCCTCCAGATTCTCGGCCGCCGCGTCCTCGGCCTCCCTCAGCCGCGCCTCCGCCGCGTCGGGGTCGGCCCGCAGATCGCGGCGGGCGGCCCGCAGCAGCAGGATGATGCTGGACATGCCCTGCGCCAGCGTGTCGTGGATCTCGCGGGCCAGCCGCTCCCGCTCCGCGAGCCGCGCCGCGTCCGCCTCCGCCGCCACCAGGCGCTCGCGGGTGCGCACGAGGTCGCCGATCAGCAGCCGCCGCTGCTCGCTCTCCCGGTAGAGCGCCCGGTAGGCCAGCGCCATCAGCACGGCGACGGCCGCTCCGATGCTCGGCCCGAGCACCGCCGGGAGGCGCGGCCCGCCGTCGTGCCAGGCGGTCGCGCCGATCGCGGCGGCGGCCAGCAGCGCGACACCGGGCACCCCGGCGCGCGGCGGCAGCAGATGCAGGACGACGAAGAAGAGCGGGAACGCGACCCAGACGAAGCCGGGTGAGGCGAGCGCCAGGGCCGCCCACCCCGCCGTGAGCACCGCCAGCCAGCCGCGCGCGAGACCGGCGCGGTCGCGGCGTTCCAGGCTCGCGACCCCGCCGGCGTAGAAGGCGCCCAGCAGCACTCCGCCCGCGACCGGGCCGGGACGGCCCGCGTCCAGGTCCCGGGCGACGGCGATCGCGAGCAGCACCGCGAACGTGCCGTGCACCGCCCAGCCGAGCAGCCGCATCGCGGGTGAGAACGGGTCGTCACGCATTTCCTACCCAGAGTAGGCGCCCGCTCGCGGCCGCGCATCGATCGAAAGGTTGATTTCCGGCTGACCGTAAGAAGGCCCGGCGGCGGTTCCGCTGGACGATGCCCCGGATCCCGTCCGCCGCGCACCCTGGAGACGTCCGGACAAGGCGACGGAGAGCAGGGGCTTCAGGATGTTCGTGGCGGTGCGGGATCTGCGGTTCGCCAAGGGGCGGTTCGCGCTGATGGGGTCGGTCGTCCTGCTCATCACCCTGCTGGTGACCATGCTGTCGGGGCTCACGGCGGGCCTGGCACGCGACAACACCTCGGCGATCACCGACCTGCCCGCCGACCACATGGTGTTCGCCGTCCCCGAGGGCGCGAAGGCCGCCTTCTCCGACAGCCGCATCGACGCGGCGGCCCTGAACGGCTGGCGGAACGTCCCCGGCGTGCGGACCACCCCCCTCGGCATCGCCATGGGACGCGTCGAGCACGGGAAGGCCGGCGCGTCCGCCGCCCTGTTCGGTACCGAGCGGGGCGGCCCCCTTCCCGCCCCGCCGCCCGGCGGAGTGGTCCTGTCAGCCGACCTGGCCACCGAAACGGGCTGGGCTCCGGGCGCGCGGGTCGAGATCGCCGGCCGGCCCCTCACCGTCACGGGGATCGGCGGGAGGTCGTCCTACAGCCACGCCCCGGTCGCCTGGCTGAGCCTTCCGGACTGGCGCGCCGTCTCCCACCAGGGCGCCGGCACCGTGGCGACCGTCCTGCTCGTCACCGGTGATCCCGACGCGACGGCCGTCGACGCGCGCCTCGGCACCACCACCGTCGCCCGCGACGACGCCGCGGCCGCGATCGCGTCCTTCACCGCCGAGAACGGGGCGCTGCAGCTCATGCGCGGCTTCCTGTTCGCGATCTCCGCGCTCGTCATCGGCGCGTTCTTCACCGTCTGGACGATCCAGCGCCGCGCCGACATCGCCGTCCTGAAGGCCCTCGGCGCGAGCACCGGCTACCTGCTGCGCGACGCCCTCGCCCAGGCCGTGCTGGTCCTGCTCGCGGGAGCCGGGACCGGCGGCCTGATCGGCGCGCTGGCCGGATGGTGGGCCACCGGCACCGTGCCGTTCGCGCTGTCCGCGTCGACCACGGTGGTGCCCGTCCTGATCATGATCCTGCTGGGCGCGGCCGGCGCCGCGCTCGCCGTCCGCAAGATCACGTCCGTCGACCCGCTGACCGCCCTGGGAGCCGCACGATGAGCCTCCACCTCGACGACGTCGTCCTGACCTACCCCGACGGCGACCGCACGCTGACGGCCCTCGACCATGTCGGCCTGGACGTCGGGCGGGGCGAGTTCGCCGCCGTGACCGGCCCGTCCGGCTCGGGCAAGTCGAGCCTCCTGGCCGTCGCCGCGACCCTCATCACCCCGGCGTCCGGCACCGTCCGGATCGCGGGCCGCGACGTCACCGCCCTCGCCACCGCCGAACGCGCGCGGTTGCGCCGCGAGCACCTCGGCATCGTGTTCCAGCAGCCGAACCTCCTGGCGTCCCTCACCGCCCTGGACCAGCTCACCGTGATGGCGCACCTGGCGGGCCGCAGCCCCCGCCGCGTCGAGGCCCGGGCGAAGGACCTCCTCGCGTCCGTCGGCCTGGCGGGCATGGAGCACAAGCGTCCCCGCCAGATGTCCGGCGGCGAGCGCCAGCGCGTCAACATCGCCCGCGCCCTCATGAACGCCCCGGACGTCCTCCTGGTGGACGAGCCCACGAGCGCACTCGACCACGAACGCGGCGCCCACGTCGTGGACCTCCTGGCCGCCCTCACCCGCGACCGCGGCCTCGCCACCGTCATGGTCACCCACGACGTCGCCCAGCTGGACGCGGCGGACACCGTCCACGCGATGCTGGACGGCCGCCTCCGCGCCACCTCCCCCCGGCCCCGCTGACGCCGCTCGGCTCAGCGGGTCCGGGCGACCTCCGCCGCGACGGCGCGCAGCGCGGCGAGCGTCTCCCCGGATCCGGCGTTCAGGAACGTGGTCCGGACGATCACCACGCGGTGCCGCGTGGACACGTAGATCTTCTGGTCGCCGAGCCCGGACGCGTAGTAGCCCTCGTCGCCGTCCACCCACCAGTGCAGGCCGTAGCGGGGGCTGACGCCGGACGGTGACGTGCTCGCCGCCACCCAGGACGCGGGAAGCACCCGCCGCCCGGCGGCCACGCCGCCGTCCAGCATCATCTTCCCGTACCGGGCGAAGTCCCGGACGGTGGCGTAGATGCAGCAGTAGCCGAGCCCGTTGCCGTGGGAGTCGTTCCCGACATAGGCGGTGCCCGCCATTCCGGACGGTCCCCAGAGCCTTTTCTGCACGTAGCGGTGGAGCGGCATCCCGGTCGCCCGCTGCACCGCCAGCGCCAGGACGGCCGAGTTGGGGCTGCTGTACTCGAACCGGCCACCGGGTTCCCAGGCGCGGCGCAGCGTGCCGGCGACCTGCGGCGTCGACGTCCAGCCCATGCTGACCCCGACGTGCATCGGGATGTCGTCGATGTTCTCGTTCCACCGGACTCCGGACGACATGCGCAGCAGATCGCGCAACGAGACGTCCCCGTACCCGGAGGAGGCGAGTTCGGGGAGGTATCGCGTGACCTTGTCGTCGATGGAGCGGATGGCGCCGTCCGCCAGTGCCGCTCCGACCGCCCCCGCCGTGAACGATTTCGCCATCGACCAGGATTGGAACAGCGACCCCCGGGTGTAGCCGGCGGCGTACCATTCCTTCACGATCTCGTTTCCGTCGAGGACGATGAATCCCTGCGCGGTGCGGTCGAGGTACTCCTGGAGAGTGCGGGTCCTCCCGTCGGCGGTGTAGGTGACGTCCAGGTCGCGCGGCGCGCTCACCAGATCCATCGGACGGACGGACGCGCGCAGCGGATCGAAGCCGGGCAGCACGGAGTACGGCCAGACGTCGGCGGAGGGGCGGGCCGCGGTGGTCGAGGCGGCGGCGGGTGCGGTGAACCCGAAGGTCAGGCCGGCGGCGAGGACGAGCGACAGCGCCGTGGCGAGGAGCGGCAGGGCGGCGGCTGGGAAGAGGGGCAGGGTCCGGCGGCGCATGGGAGCTCCTGGAAGTGGGGTGCCAGGGTTGATCGGTAAGACGCCGTATCGCTTTGTATGACCGGACGGTAAGCCGCGGAACAACTTTTAGCAATGATCCCGCAGGCCAAACCATATTGCCCTTTTGTCGCCGTGGTTCCTGCCGTCACACGGGTATCGGGAATTGCCCCTATTCACTGTTCATGTCGTCGAGGGACGCGGCGACGGCGGTGAGTTCGTCCAGGAGGGCCGTCACCGCGGGCGGACGCGGGCCGGCCGGGACCAGCGCCGCGATGTGGCGGCTGCCCAGGGCAGGGGCGCGCGGTACCACCACGTCCGGTTCGCTGTGCAGGCCGAGGGCGAGGCCGGGCAGTGCCGTGACGGCGAGGCCCCGGGCCACGAATCGCTGGATGGCCACGTGGTCTTCGGTCGCGAAGGCGATGGACGGGACGAATCCCGCTTCGGCGCAGGCCCAGACGAGGTGGTCCCGGCAGCGGAAGCAGCCCGATGCCCAGGTCTCCTCGGCCAGGTCGGCCAGGTTCACTTCGTCCTTCTCCGCCAGGGGGTGCGAGGACGGGATCGCCAGGCGGATGGGGTCGTCGCAGAGGGGGATCTCGCGGAACCGGGTGTCGGTGTCGGGTGGGAGGTGGTCGTAGTTGAAGACGATGGCGACGTCGGTCTCGCCCTCCCGGAGGGCGGCGACGGCCGTGTTGGGTTCCGCCTCGTCCAGGGTGACGGTCACGCCGGGGGCTCGGGCGCGGAGGCGGGCCAGGGCGTCGGGGATGAGGGCGGCGGCGGCCGTGGGGAAGACGGCGGCGCGGACGCGGCCCGCGCGGAGCCCGGCGATGGCGGCGATGCGCTCCTCGGTGTCGTCCATGCGGGCCAGGACGTCGTCGATGTGCTCCACCAGGATGCGGCCCGCCTCCGTCAGGAGGACCCCGCGGCCGTGGCGGATCACGAGAGGGGTGCCCACCTCGGCCTCCAGGCGGGCGATGTGGTGGGAGACGGCGGGCTGGGTGTAGGCGAGGGAGCGGGCGGCGGCCGTCATCGAGCCGAGGCGCGCCACCTCCCGGAGGATGCGGCCGCGGTGGAGGTCGAGCATGGCCGCCACTCTAGTCATAAACCTGCTTGATGGTTCCTCTAGAAAACATGACTTTGTGTTATCGACAACGGTGGCAGATCATCTGTGCATGAGCATCTCGATCGGGGACGCGCAGCGGGAGTTCACCGCCGGCGTCACGTATCTGAACACCGCCACGTACGGGCTGCCCCCTAAGGCGGCGCACGAGGCGGCGCTGGCCGTCGAGCGGGACCGCGCCGCCGGGCGGATCGAGCCCGTCGCCATGGACGCGGTGATCGCGCACTGCCGGGACGCGTTCGGGCGGCTGGTCGGAGTGCCGCCGGAGCGGATCGCGATCGGGTCGCAGGCGTCGTACTTCGTGGGGCTCGTCGCGGCGTCGCTGCCCGCGGGGGCGCGGGTGGTCGTCGCCGAGGGCGACTTCACGTCGGTGCTGTTCCCGTTCCTCGCACGGCCGGAGCTGGACGTCCGGGCCGTGCCGCTCGACGGCCTCGTCGAGGCGATCGACGGGCGCGTGGACCTGGTCGCCGTGTCGGCGGTGCAGTCCGCCGACGGCCGCATCGCCCCGATGGACGAGCTCATGGCGGCCGCTCGGGCGTGCGGCGCCCGGGTCATGCTGGACGTCACGCAGGCCGCCGGGTGGCTGCCCGTTCCCGCCGGCGAGGTCGACTGGCTCGTGTGCTCCGCCTACAAGTGGCTGCTCGGGCCGCGCGGCACGTGCTTCCTCGCCGGGACGCAAGAGGCCCTCGCGTCGCTGCCGCCGGTCGGCGCCGGCTGGTACGCGGGCGCCGACGTCTGGGACTCCATCTACGGGACGCCGCTGCGGCTCGCGGACGACGCGCGGCGTTTCGACCTGGCGCCCGTGTGGCCGGCGTGGTCCGGGCTCGCGCCCGCCCTGGACCTGCTGCTGGACGTCGGCGTCCGGCGAATCCAGGAGTTCAACGTCGGGCTGGCCCGGCGGTTCCAGGAGGGGCTCGGGCTGCCGCCCGGCGACTCGGCGATCGTGTCGGTCGCCGTTGCGGACGGCACGGCCGAGCGTCTCCGGCAGAACGACGTGATCGCGTCGGTGCGGGCCGGGCGGCTGCGGTGCGCGTTCCACCTGTCCACCACCGAGGCGGACGTCGACAAGGCCGTCGCCCTGCTCCGGGGCTAGGCGACCGGCAGGCGCCGCCACTGCCGGTACAGCAGGGCCAGCGTCATCGGCAGGACGACGGTCATGGTCGCCGCCGCCAGGGCCGCGTAGGACGCGGCGGCGACGATGCCGCCCGCCGCGATGCCGCCGACGGCGGCGCCCGCGTTCATCAGCAGGTCCGACAGGCCCTGGACGGACGGGCGGTGCTCGACCGGCACCGATGACGTGAGCAGCGCCGATCCGGCGACCAGGCCGCAGGACCAGCCCGTGCCGAGCAGGATCAGCCCGGCGGTCAACTGGGCGACGTCGCGCGGGGACGCCGTCCCGGCGAGGAGGGCGGCGCCGAGGAACTGCGCCATTGCGGCGAGCAGCACCGGCAGCGCGCCGATCCGGTCCGACAGCCAGCCGACCAGGGGCGACAGCGCGTACATGCCCGCGATGTGCAGGCTGATGACCATGCCGACGACGGTGATCGTCGCGTGCCCGTGGTCGAGGTGCACCGGCGTCATGGACATCAGCATCACCATCGTGGTGTGGCTCGCGACGATGGCGGCGACGGCGGTGAGCGCCATCGGCGCCGAGCGCAGCACGGGCCACGCCGCCTTCACGCCCGAGCCGGGTGCGCGGGGCGTGCCGGGGGAGTCGGCGCGGTGCAGGGGGTCGGGGCGCAGGAACGCGAAGACGCCCAGGGACGCCAGCGCGAACGACAGGGCGGCGAGGAGGTAGGGGCCGGTGTCGGCGGGCATCCCGAGCCACCGCCCGAAGCGGTCGGCGGGGCCGCCGAAGTTGGGGCCGGCGACCGAGCCGAGGGTGGTGGCCCACACGACGACCGACAGGTCGCGTCCGGCGCGTCCGGGCGGGGACAGGTCGGTGGCGGCGTAGCGGGCGGCCAGGCCGGCCGTGGTGGCGCCGCCGAACAGCAGCAGCCCGGCGAGCAGCAGCGGCCACGCCTTCACGCCCGTGCCGAGGGCGGCGATGAGACCGCCGAGCGCGCCGACCCCGTACGCGAACGCGAGCGCGGGACGGCGGCCCCGGCGGGCGGCGAGCCGGGCCGCGGGCAGGGCCAGGAGGGCCGCGCCGATCACCGCGCTGGTCTGCGAGACGCCGCCGATCGCGTCGGACCCCGACAGCGACGCGGCGATCATCGAGCTGACCGCGATGCCGGTGCCGACGCCGATGCCGCCGAGCACCTGCGTCGTGGTGAGGACGGCGAGGACGCGCCGCTGGTCGTGCCGCGGCTCCCTGCCGGTCGCCGCCGGTTCCGCCGCCGTCAGCCCTGTCATCTGAGCACCATGGAGGAGAGCCTGCCCGTTCTGTCGCCCGGCCGGGGTGGTCGGTGGCACTCCGGCGGCCACCCCCCGCAGAGATCTTCGTCGGGTGCTAACCCCGGGGCAAGCCGGGAGATTCCGGACGTCAGGGGTTGATGTGCCGGGCGGCGAATCCGGCCCAGGCGGCGTCCCACATCTCCTCGCGGCGCCGGTCGCAGCGGCGCCGCATCAGCACGTACGCGCCGAGCGACGGGACGGCCATCAGCACGAGGACGCCGATCACGGCGGCGGTCGCGTCCCCGACGGTCTGGGAGTGCCGGCGCGGCGGGACGTCCGACACCGTGCCGGCGTTCTCGGGACGGGAGCCCGCCCACAGCCGGACATGGTCGTCTTCCACGGGGCCGCGCGCGGTGGTGTAGGTGGCGGTGCGGGCGACGCCGTCCAGGCCCGTCCAGGTGACGGTGACGACATGCCGGGGCCGGCGGCCGTCGACCTTCACGACGGTGGCCTCGACGGCGTGCCGGGCCGCGGAGTCGCGCCGCTCGACCGCGACGCCCGCGTCGTAGACGACCCGGGCCGCCTGCGCGCCGATGAACGGGGCCGCGGACGCGAACGCGAGGAGCAGGAGAAGCCCGAACAGCCACTGGGCGCGGTCGACGTCGCGGCGCAGCGGGTTGCGGGTGAAGCCGCAGCGGCGGCGCCAGTGGTTCAGGTCCATCGTGTGCATGCTGCCTCCGTCCCACGCCGAGGCTAGGCGGACCCCCGCCGGCCGGGTAGGGGCACACCGCCCGTGCGGACGGGGGACCTAGGTCCCGGACGGGCCGCCGGGTCCATCGGGTCCCCCCGGACGGGACCTTAGGCCCTGATGTGAGACCTCGGCAAAACGCCAGGGTGAATGCATGATCCAGTTCCCTCCACCGCCACGGAACCCGTCATGACCGCTGGGGAGCGGGGCAGGCCCCGAACCGACGGAGTTCCCGGCACCCGGCCGCTGCTGGCCGCCCGGACGTTCTTCACCAAGTCGCAGGTGTCCGCCGACGGCCGGACGCTGCACGAGATCGACCCGGGAGCGTGGGACCGGTTCTACCGGGACCGTTGGGCGCACGACAAGGTGGTCCGCTCCACGCACGGGGTGAACTGCACGGGGTCGTGCTCCTGGCAGGTGTTCGTCAAGGACGGCCTGATCACCTGGGAGCACCAGGCGACGGACTACCCGTCGGTCGGGCCGGATTCGCCGGAGTACGAGCCGCGCGGGTGCCCGCGCGGGGCGTCGTTCTCCTGGTACACGTACTCGCCGTCCCGCGTCCGCTACCCGTACGTGCGGGGCGTCCTGCTGGAGATGTGGCGGGAGGCGAAGGAGCGGCTCGGCGACCCGGTCGCGGCCTGGGCGGAGATCACCGGCGACCCGGAGAAGGCCCGCCGGTACAAGAGGGCGCGCGGCAAGGGCGGCCTGGTGCGGTCCACCTGGGACGAGGTGACCGAGCTGATGGCCGCCGCGCACGTCCACACGGTGAAGGAGTGGGGACCGGACCGCGTCGTCGGTTTCTCCCCGATCCCGGCGATGTCGATGGCGTCGTTCGCGGCCGGCACCCGGTTCCTGTCGATGATCGGCGGGACGCTGCTGTCGTTCTACGACTGGTACGCCGACCTGCCCGTCGCGTCCCCGCAGGTGTGGGGCGACCAGACCGACGTGCCCGAGGCGGCGGACTGGTGGAACTCCCGCTACCTGATCATGTGGGGCTCGAACATCCCGGTGACCCGGACGCCGGACGCGCACTTCATGACGGAGGCCCGCTACAAGGGCACGAAGGTCGTCGCGGTCAGCCCCGACTACGCCGACAACGTCAAGTTCGCCGACGACTGGCTCGCCCCCCACCCGGGGACGGACGGCGCCCTCGCGATGGCGATGGGACACGTCGTCCTGAAGGAGTTCTTCGTCGACCGGCAGGTCCCGTACTTCACGCGGTACGTGAAGAAGTACACCGACCTGTCGTGCCTGGTCACCCTCGAGGAGCGGGACGGCGCGCACGTCCCGGGCCGCTTCCTCACCGCGTCCGACATGGGCGAGACGGGGGAGAACGCCGAGTTCAAGACCGTCGTCCTGGACGCGGAGACCGGCGAGGCCCGCGTCCCGAACGGCTCGCTCGGGTTCCGGTGGGGCCAGGAGGGCGAGGGCCGCTGGAACCTCGACCTCGGCGACATCGACCCGGAGCTGACGCTGCTCGGCCGCGCGACCGGCACCGCGGAGGTCGACCTGCCGCGGTTCGACGTCGGCGAGACCGAGGGCGGCTCGGCGATGCGCCGGGGCGTCCCCGTCACGGAGGTCGCCGGGCGCCGCGTCACGACGGTGTTCGACCTGCTGATGGCGCAGTACGGGGTGGGCCGCGAGGGCCTGCCCGGCGACTGGCCGCGCGACTACGAGGACCCGTCGCAGCCGTACACCCCCGCCTGGGCGGAGGAGATCACGTCGGTGCCGGCGGAGACGACCGCGCGGATCGCCCGGGAGTTCGCCCGCAACGCCGAGCGCACCGAGGGCCGCTCGATGATCGCGCTGGGCGCGGGCACGAACCACTGGTTCCACTCCGACCAGATCTACCGGGCGTTCCTGTCGCTGGTGCTGCTGACCGGCTGCCAGGGCGTCAACGGCGGCGGCTGGGCGCACTACGTCGGGCAGGAGAAGGTCCGTCCGGTCACGGGGTTCCAGCATCTGGCGTTCGCGTTCGACTGGCAGCGGCCGACCCGCCACATGGTGAGCACCCCGTTCTGGTACCTCGCGACCGACCAGTGGCGGTACGAGGGGTTCGGCGCGGAGGAGCTCGCGAGCCCCCTCGGCGCGGGCAGGTTCGCGGGGCGGTCGTTCGCCGACTGCAACGCGCAGGCGGCGCGGCTCGGCTGGCTGCCGTCCTACCCGGCGTTCAACCGGAACTCCCTGGACCTCGCCGACGAGGCGAAGGCGAACGGCGTCCCGGTCGCCGACCACATCGTCGCGGAGCTGAAGGCGGGCCGGCTCCGGTTCGCCGCCGAGGACCCGGACGACCCGGTGAACTTCCCGCGCGTCCTCACGGTGTGGCGGGCGAACCTGCTGGGCTCGTCCGGCAAGGGCAACGAGTACTTCCTGCACCACCTGCTGGGCACCGACGGCGCCGTCCGCGGCGAGGAGAGCGGGGCGGACCTGCGGCCCGAGGAGGTCGAGTGGCGGGACGAGGCGCCCGAGGGCAAGCTCGACCTGCTCACCGCGATCGACTTCCGAATGACGTCCACCGGGCTGTTCGCGGACATCGTGCTCCCCGCCGCCACCTGGTATGAGAAGCACGACCTGTCCAGCACGGACATGCACCCGTTCGTCCACGCGTTCAACCCGGCGATCGCGCCGCCGTGGCAGGCCCGCACCGACTACGACGCGTTCCTGACGATCGCCGACAGGTTCTCGGAGCTGGCCGCCGACCACCTCGGCACCCGCACCGACGTGCTGTCGATGCCGCTGACCCACGACACGCCGGACGAGCTGGCCCAGCCGGGCGGCCGCGTCCGGGACTGGAAGCGCGGCGAGTGCGAGCCGGTCCCCGGACGCACCATGCCGAAGCTCATCGAGGTCGAGCGCGACTACGCGGCCGTCGGGTCCCGGATGCGCGCGATCGGCCCGCTGTTCGAGAAGCTCGGCCTCACCACCAAGGGCATCACCTACCGGGTCGAGCCCGAGCTGGACCACCTGGCGAAGAAGAACGGCGTCACCGAGGACGGACGGCCCTCCCTCGCGACGGCGGCGGACATGTGCGAGGCGATCCTCGCGCTGTCCGGCACCACCAACGGGCGGCTCGCCACCCAGGGGTTCCACACGCTGGAGAAGCGGACCGGCACCGAACTCGCCGACCTCGCCGCCGAGAACGAGGGCAAGCGGATCACGTTCGAGGACACGAAGAAGGGCCCGCAGCCCGTCCTGACCTCGCCCGAATGGTCCGGGTCGGAGACCGGCGGGCGGCGCTACTCCGCCTTCGTCATCAACGTCGAGCGCGACAAGCCGTGGCACACGCTGACCGGGCGGCAGCAGTTCTACCTCGACCACGACTGGATCGCCGAGCTGGGCGAATGGCTGCCCGCCTACCGCCCGCCGCTCAACATGCACCGCCACTTCGGCGACCAGACCACCGGGGAGGGCGCGGAGGTCACCGTCCGGTACCTCACGCCGCACTCCAAGTGGTCGATCCACTCCGAGTACCAGGACAACGCGTTCATGCTCGCGCTGTCGCGGGGCGGGCCGGAGATCTGGATGAGCGTCGAGGACGCCGCGAAGATCGGCGTCGCGGACAACGACTGGATCGAGGCGTACAACCGCAACGGCGTCGTCGTCGCCCGCGCGATCGTGTCGCACCGCATGCCGGCCGGGACCGTGTACATGTACCACGCGAAGGACCGCAACGTTAACGTCCCGCGGACCGAGACGTCCGGCAAGCGCGGCGGCATCCACAACTCCCTCACCCGGGTGCTGCTCAAGCCCAGCCACCTGATCGGCGGGTACGCGCAGTTCACCTACGCCTTCAACTACTACGGGCCGACCGGAAACCAGCGTGACGAGGTCACCGTGATCCGCCGCCGCTCCCAGGAGGTCGAGTACTGATGCGCGTCATGGCACAGATGGCCATGGTCATGAACCTGGACAAGTGCATCGGCTGCCACACCTGCTCGGTCACGTGCAAGCAGACGTGGACGAACCGGGACGGCGTCGAGTACGTCTGGTTCAACAACGTCGAGACCAAGCCCGGCATCGGGTACCCGAAGCGCTACGAGGACCAGGACCGCTGGCGCGGCGGCTGGACGCTGGACCGGCGCGGCCGGCTCAAGCTCCGCGCCGGCGGCCGGATCAAGCGGCTCGTCAACCTGTTCGCCAACCCGGACCTCCCGACGCTGGACGACTACTACGAGCCCGCCACCTACGACTACGACACGCTGATCAGCGCCCCGGCGCAGGAGCACACCCCGGTCGCCCGCCCCAAGTCGATGATCACCGGCGAGGACATGGCGATCACGTGGGGGGCGAACTGGGAGGACGACCTGGGCGGCGCCCCGCAGCACGCCCCGTCCGACCCCAACATGAAGGACCTCGCCGACAAGGTGAAGATGGAGTTCGAGCAGACCTTCATGTTCCACCTGCCGCGGATCTGCGAGCACTGCATCAACCCCGCGTGCGTGTCGGCGTGCCCCTCCGGCGCGATGTACAAGCGGGAGGAGGACGGCATCGTCCTGGTCGACCAGGACCGCTGCCGCGGCTGGCGGGCGTGCGTCTCGTCCTGCCCGTACAAGAAGGTGTACGTCAACCACAAGACCGGCAAGGCCGAGAAGTGCACCTTCTGCTTCCCGCGCATCGAGGCGGGGCAGCCGACCGTGTGCGGTGAGACGTGCGTGGGCCGGCTCCGGTACATCGGGCTCGTCCTGTACGACGCCGACGCGGTGACGGAGGCTGCGAGCGTCCCCGACCCGCGCGACCTGCTCGAGGCGCAGAAGAAGGTGTTCCTCGACCCGAACGACCCCCGGGTCGTCGCGGCGGCGCGCGCGGCCGGCATCCACGACGACTGGATCGAGGCCGCGCGCATGTCCCCGGTCTACCGGCTGGCGATCGACTACGGGGTCGCGCTCCCGCTGCACCCGGAGTACCGGACGATGCCGATGGTCTGGTACATCCCGCCGCTGTCGCCGGTCATGGACGCCGTCACCGGCCGGGGCGCCGACCCCGACGACGCCGACGAGGTCTTCCACGCCATCACGGACCTGCGCATCCCCATCGAGTACCTCGCGGAGCTGTTCACCGCCGGGGACACCGAGGTCGTCGCGGGCGTCCTGATGAAGCTGTCGGCGATGCGCCACCACATGCGGTCCCGGACGATCGACGGCACCCCCGCCGCCGGCGTCCTCGACGCGGTCGGCATGACGGCGGCCGAGGTGGAGGACATGTACCGGCTGCTCGCCATCGCCAAGTACGAGGACCGGTACGTCATCCCCGCCGCCCACAAGGAGGACGCCGCCGCCCTCGAGGCGCTGGCGGATGGATGCAGCCTCGACGGCGACGGCGGGCCGGGCATGACCGGCTTCCACATGGAGGGCAACGCCTCCGGGAAGCGCGCCGACGGCCGCGTCGGGCTGCCGCTGTTCGTCCGGAAGGGATGACCGGTGAAACTCAGAGAACGCCGAGCCCTGGCCGCCGCACCCGCGTCCGCCCTGGCGGACGCCGACCGGGCCGCGCTGCTCCGCCTGGTGTCGCTGCTGCTCCAGTACCCCGACGAGGAGCTGCTGGCCGCCCGCGTCGACCTCGCGGCGGCCGCGGCGGACCTCCCGGAGGGGCCGTGGCGGAGGTCGCTGGTGGAGTTCACCGCCTGGTTCGCCGCGGCCCGCCCGATGGAATGCGCCCGCCACTACGTCACGACGTTCGACCTGCGCCGCAGGTCGAGCCTCTACCTCACCTACTACCTGCACGGCGACACCCGCCGCCGGGGCATGGCGATGCTGACGCTCAAGCAGCGGTTCCGCGCGGCCGGGCTCACCCCGCCGGCCGACGAGCTCCCCGACCACCTGCCCGTCGTCTGCGAGTTCGCCGCGCTCGCCGGGCCGGGCACGGGCGAGGCGCCGCTGCGGCAGCACCGGCGCGGACTGGAGCTGATCCGGGCCGCTCTGCGCGACTCCGGCTCGCCGTACGTCCACGTCCTGGACGCGCTGTGCGCCGCGCTGCCGCCGCTGACGGACGGCGACCGCGACGCCGTCGCGGACCTCGTCGCCGCGGGGCCGCCCGCCGAGGACGTCGGCCTCGCCCCGTTCGGACCCCCCGACCACATGACCGGAACCCCGTTCATGTCGAGCAGAGAGGCCTGCCGGTGAGCGACTTCGCCCTGTGGGTCATCGCCCCCTACCTCGCCCTCACGGTCTTCGTGGTCGGGCACGTGTGGCGGTGGCGCACCGACCAGTTCGGCTGGACGACCCGCACCACGCAGGTGCTGGAGAGCAGGCTGCTGCGGCTCGGCTCCCCTCTGTTCCACCTCGGCGCGTTCATGGCGATCGGCGGCCACGTCCTCGGCCTGCTCGTGCCGAAGTCATGGACGGAGGCGGTCGGGGTGTCCGAGCACCTCTACCACCTGGTCGCCGTCACCGCCGGGACGATCGCGGGCGTCATGGTCGTCGCGGGGCTGGGGCTGCTGCTCGCCCGCCGGTTCACCAACGGCCGCGTCCGGCGCACCACGACCCGGATGGACAAGGTCCTGTTCACCGTCCTCGGCGCCGTGATCTTCTTCGGGATGGCGGAGACCGTCGGCGTGAACCTGTTCGGCGGCGGCTACGACTACCGGGAGACGGTCGCCGTCTGGTTCCGCGGCATCTTCTACTTCCAGCCGGAGCCCGACCTCATGGCCGGCGCCCCGCTGGTGTACCAGCTGCACACGCTGTCCGCCTGGGTCCTGATCGCGCTGTGGCCGTTCACCCGCCTCGTCCACGTGTGGTCGGCGCCGATCGCCTACCTGTGGCGGCCGTACGTGGTGTACCGCCGGCGCGCACCCGCCCCCCGTTCCGTAGCGAGGTAACGCGCCATGCCCCAGGTAGAGATGGAGTTCAAGCGGACCGGGACGCGCCTGCCCCGCGCGTCCTGGCACGCCGTCGCCAACGCGGTGGTGCTGGTGTGGCTCGGGCTGACCGCCGTCGCGGTGGTCGCCCGCGATCACCTGCCCGCGCCGCAGTGGCTGCTGATCCACGTGTTCGTGCTCGGCGCGGTGACGAACGCCATCGTGACCTGGACGGAGCACTTCTCGCACGCCCTGCTGCGGATGCCCGCCCCTCCCCGCCAGTGGCCGCTGGCACGGCTCGTCCTGCTGAACGTCGCGATCGTCGCGGTGCTGTACGGGACGTCCGGCGGCCACGCGTGGCTCGCCGTCGCGGGCGCCGCGCTGCTCCTCGCCGTCGTGTGCGCGCATTTCACCGTCATGGCGCTGCGGTCCCGGAACGCGCTCGGCGGCCGGTTCCGGCACGTCCTCACCTGGTACGTGTGGGCGGGCGTCGCGCTCCTCGCGGGCGGGACGCTCGGCGGCTGGATGGCGTCCGGGCACGTCCCGGCACGGTGGCACGCGCGGATCGAGGCCGCGCACATCCACGTCAACATCCTCGGCTGGGTCGGCCTCACCGTCCTCGGCACGCTGTTCACGCTGTGGCCGACCGTGCTGCGCACCCAGATCGCGGAGAGCACCGCGAAGATCGCCCGGTTGTCGCTGCGGCTCGCCGTGCCCGGTCTCGCCGTCGCCGTGACCGGGCTGTCCGCGGACCTCCGCTGGGTCGCGGCGGCCGGGCTCGCCCTCTTCACCGCGGGCGCCGTGCTGTCGCTCCAGCCGTTCGTCACGACGTTCCGGCGCCGCCGCCCGCACAACGCCGCGTCCTGGACGCTAGCCGCCGGCACCGGCTGGCTCGTCGCCGCGCTGATCGCCGACCTCGTCATCGTCGCGACGCACCCGCCCGGGGAGGTCGCGGAGAAGACCGAGGCGTACGTGCCCGTCGCCCTCGCGGGGTTCATCGGTCAGGTGCTGCTCGGCTCCCTGCTGTTCCTGCTGCCGGTCGTGCTCGGCGGCGGGCCCGCCGCCCTGAAGCGCAACGCGGCGCTGCTGGAACGGTTCTGGATCGTCCGGCTCGCGGCCGTCAACATCGCGGTGCCGCTGGTGGCGGCGCCCGTACCCGGATGGCCGCGGACACTCGCATGGGCCGTTCTGCTCGCGGCGCTCGCCGCGTTCGTGCTGCCCGCGCTGATCGCCGTCGGACGGTCGCTCGGTGTCCGCCCGCCGGCCGCGGGCATCGCTGTCGGGGCGCTGCTCACCGCGGCCGCCGTCGTGTTCGCCGCGAGCGGGACGTCCGCTCCGTCCAGCGTCACCGTGACCGGCGGCCGGACGGTCGACGTCACGCTCGCCGGCATGCGGATCCTGCCCGGGACGATCAGCGTCGCGCCCGGCACCCGGCTCACCCTCCGCGTCACGAACAAGGACGCCCAGCGGCACGACCTGAGGCTCGGGACCGGCCAGGCGACCCCGATGCTCGCCCCGGGGAAGACGGCCACGATCACCGTGACCGTGGCCGAGTCGATCGACGGCTGGTGCACCGTCCCCGGGCACCGCGCCGCCGGGATGACGATGCGGATCGAGACCAAGGCCGTCGCGTCCGGCGGCGGGGGGCGCTCCGGCGGCCACTCCGGGCACGCCTCGACGCCCGGGACGGACCACCACGACATGCCCGGCCCGCTCAACCTGGCCGCGCCGCCGAGCCCCGGCTGGAAGCCCTACGACGCGACGCTCAAGCCCGCCCCGGGCGGCGAAGAGCACCGCCTCGAACTGCACGCCGTCGAGAAGGAGCTCGAGGTAGCGCCCGGCGTCAAGCAGACGATGTGGACGTTCGGCGGGACCGTCCCGGCCCCGACCCTGCGCGGCAAGGTCGGCGACGTTTTCACCATCACGTTCGTCAATGACGGCGGCATGGGGCACGGCGTCGACTTCCACGCGGGCTCCCTCGCCCCGGACGTCCCGATGCGCACGATCCAGCCGGGGGAGCGGCTCACCTACCGGTTCAAGGCGGCCCGCGCGGGCGCCTGGCTGTACCACTGCTCCACGATGCCGATGACGCAGCACATCGCCAACGGCATGTACGGCGCCGTCGTCGTCGACCCGCCCGACCTGCCCCGCGCCGACCGCGAGTACATCCTCGTCCAGGGCGAGCTGTACCTCGGCGGCCCGGACGACGCCGCCCGCATCACCAAGATCAACGAGGGGCGCCCGGACGGCTGGATGTTCAACGGCACGGCCGCCGGATACGACCACGCCCAGCTCAAGGCGCGCGTGGGTGAGCGCGTCCGCGTCTGGGTCGTGGCCGCCGGACCCGATACCGGGACCGCGTTCCACATCGTCGGAGCCCAGTTCGATACCGTCTACAAGGAGGGCGCGTACCTGCTGCGCCCCGATGACGACGGAGGTGCCCAGGTGCTCGACCTGGCACCCGCCCAGGGCGGCTTCGTCGAGACGGTGTTCCCCGAGCCCGGCCACTACCCCTTCGTCGACCACGCGATGCGCAGGGCGGAGACCGGTGCCCACGGCATCTTCGAGGTGAGCAAGTGACCTGGTGGTCCGTCGTCCGCTTCCTGCACGTCACCGGGGCCGCGCTGTGGGTCGGCGGGCAGCTGACGGTCTCCCTGATCGTCCTGCCGCTGGCCCGCCGCACCCTCTCCGACGAGCAGCGGGCCGTGACGCTGCGCGCCATCGGCAAGCGGTTCGGCATGTTCACCGGCGCGGTGTTCCTGCCCGTCCAGATCGCGACCGGCATCGCGATCGCCGTCCACAAGGGCGTGACCTGGGAGTCCCTCACCGAGCCGGGCTACGGGCGGATCCTGGCGTCCAAGCTGCTGCTGTTCACCGCCGTCATGGCCTGCGCGGGCCTGCACGGGTGGGCGAACCAGCGGCACCCGCCGTTCGCGCGCGCCATGGCGGTGGCGTCACTCGTCGGATCGGTCGGGATCGTCCTGCTGGCCACGGCTCTCCCCGCGACCTAGCGCCACCGGGGCGGGGCGGCGCCGTCCCGTGAGGAGGAGGCCGCCGATGCCCCCGAGCGCCAGGCCGGCCACCCCGGCGATCATGCCGGTGCCCTTCGCGTCGGCCGGCGCTCCGGCGGACGCGCCCTCCACGGCCACATGGTGATCATGCGCCGTGCAGGGCCGCGCGTCCGCGAACGACGGCGCGCTCACCGCGCCCAGCGCCATCCCCGCACCTACGACGACCAGCGATGACTTGATGTGCCTGCGCACCGGCGGCTCCCTCCGACTCCGAAGCACACTAGGGCCGCGGAGCACCCGGAAAGCGGCACTTCAGGAGGCCTTAAGGCGCGCCTCAGCGAGGCATAACCGGGGTCAGGCCCCGGCGCGGCGGCGGGCCGAGCGGCGGGGCGCGGGCTTCGGCGACGTCCGCAGCCACACCTCGATCTGCGCGCCCCCGAGCGGCGACCGGCCGATCTTCAGTGACCCGCCGGTCGCCTCGGCGAGCCGGCGGGCGATGTCCAGGCCCAGCCCGGTGGACCCCGCGCCGCTCGCGCCCCGGCGCAGCGCGTCCGCCGGCGCGTCGATCCCGGGGCCCGCGTCGCTGAACAGCAGGCCCGTCGAGTTCCGCCCCCGGTGCACCGTCAACCGGAACCCGCAGCCCTGCGGCGTGTGCCGGAACACGTTGCCGAGCAGCGCGTCGACCGCCGCCGCCAGGTCGTTCTTCGCGACCGGCACCGGCGCGGGCCCGTCCGGCGCGACGAAACCCCACTCGCGGCCCTGGTCCTCGGCCAGCGCCGACCAGAACCTGAGCCGCTCCCGGACGACCTCCGCCGCGTCGCAGCCCACCGCCCCGCCGCCCGGCCGCCGCGCCGCGATGATGATCTCGTCGACGGCCTCCTCCAGCCGTCCGAGCGCCTCCTGGCTCTGCGTGAGGCGCGCCCGGTCGCCCGGGTGCTCGGCGAGCCCGCTGAGGTTCACCCGCAGCGCGGTCAGGGGCGTCCGCAGCCGGTGCGAAAGATCCGCCGCGCCCTCCCGCTCCGCCGCGAGGAGGCCGGCCAGCCGCCCCACCATGTCGTTGAACGCCTCGCCGGCGACCCGCAGCTCCGCCGGGCCGTCGGGGGCGATCCGCGCCGACAGGTCGCCCCGCCCGACCCGGGTCACCGCCTGGGCGAGCCGGTCGGACGCCCGCACGACCCGGATCGCGAGCCGGTCCGCCATCGCCACCGACACCAGCACCAGCGCCAGCGCCACCAGGGCGAGGACCAGCCACGACTTCGCCACGCCCCGGCTCAGCTCCGCCTCCGGGACGAAGACCTCGATGACCGCCGTCCGGTCGCCGGTCAGCACGACCGGGCGCAGCAGCACCGTCCCGCCCTTGATCCCGACCGCGGACGTGCGGCCCCGCTCCCGCACCGCCGCCGGCCGCCCGGCCGGTGCGCGCGGAACGCCGATCACCGGGCCGGCGGGCAGGTACAGCGCGAGCCGCCCCGCCGCGCCCGCCGGGATCGACCCGATCGCCGCCGTCAGATCGTCCGGACGGGTCGTGACCGTCAGCACGGGCACGAGCGACGACGCCTGCCGCTCCGCCGCGGTCAGCGCCCGCTCGCGCGCCATCTGCCCGTTGAGCAGCCCGAGCGGCACCACGAACGACAGCGCCACCATGGCCGTGACCGCCGTCGCGACCCGGGCGAGCGCTACCCTCATCCCACCTCCACGAAGACCACCGCATCATGTCAGACCCGTAAACACCCTGCGTATGCCCATAATGGGGGCCATGCGGTCACGGATCCTCTTCGTCGCGGTATGGCTCGCCACCACGGCCGCCGGCATCGCGATCAGCTGGGCGGGCGTCGGCGACGCCCTGCGCGGCACCGTGCTGCCCACCCGCGACCTCGCCGCGGACGTCCCCGTCCGCGAGGGCCGGCCGCCCACCGCGACGCCCGTCCCCGAGCGGACGCCCGAGCGGACTCCCGCCACCGCCCGCGAGACCCGGCGACCGAGCCCCTCCGCGTCCCCGGGCGGCGGAGGAACGGCGAAGCCGCCCGCCCCGTCCGGCAAGGTCCGCGCCTACACCGTGAAGTCGGGCCGCGTTGTCCTTTCGATCGGGACGGACTCCGCCCGCCTCGTCTCCGCGATGCCGAACAGCGGCTTCCAGGTCAAGACCTGGCGCAACACCGCCTGGCTCCGCGTCGACCTGACCGACGGCACGCACGGCTCCGCCGTCTTCGTCACCTGGAACGGCCACCCGCCGCTCGTCGAGGTATACGAGTACTGACGCCTCACTCCGGCGCCGTCAGCATCAGCCCCACGCCCCGCACCGTGTGCAGGTAGCGCGGCTTGGCCGCGCTCTCGCCCATCTTCCGCCGCAGCCACGACACATGGACGTCGATCGTCTGGTCGTCCCCGTAGGGCTGCTGCCACACCTGCGCGAGCAGCTCCTGCCGCCGGACGACCCGTCCCGCGTTCCGCGCGAGGAACGCCAGCAGGTCGAACTCCTTGCGCGACAGCTGCAGCACGGCCCCGGCCAGCGTGACCTGCCGCCGCTCGGTGTCGACCCGCAGGTCGCCGATCACGAGCGCGTCCTGCTGCGGCGCCGTGCGGGCCCTCCGCAGCACCGCCGTGATCCGCGCGTGCAGGTGCCCGGCCGAGAACGGCTTGATCACGTAGTCGTCCGCGCCGGACCCGAGCAACCGGATGATCTCCCGCTCGTCGTCCCGCGCCGTGGCCACGATCACCGGGACGTCCGACACGGCCCGCAGCATCTTCAAAGCCTCGCCGCCGTCGAGGTCGGGCAGCCCGAGATCCAGCACCACGACCTCGGGCGCCTCCGCCGTGACCTCCCGCAGCGCGTCCAGCGCCCGCCCGGCGCTTCGCACCGCGTGCCCGAGGTCCCGCAGCTCCCGCAGCAGCGCCTGCCGAACGTAGTCGTCGTCCTCGACGAGCAGAACCGTAGCCACGCTCGGACAATAGAGCATCTTTCACCCCGCGCCACCGCACTTCCCTGCATCCCCCTCAGCCCACGCACCTGGTACAACACGGCCGATCCGCAGCTGAAGTGGATCCAGGCCAACGACTGACGCGTCCGCGCCGGGCGGCGAGACGATGCGGGCATCCTCAGCCCCGGCCGCCGCCACGGGGTGATGCTCCGACGGACGTTCCGGCTGCGGTCAGCGCGGCCGAAGCGGCGATCAAGGCCAGGACGGCGTACAGCGCCGGGTAGCCCCCGAGGGGGCCGAGGAGCGCCGCGCCCGCCGCCGGGGCGATCGCCCCCGCGATCGTGGCCGGTGCGACGAGGATGCCGGTGAGCGTTCCGTAGGCGCCGGTGCCCCAGCGGTCGGTGACCGCCGTCGCCTGGAGCAGCGTGGTGATGCCGCGGATGACGCCGGCGAGCACCACCACGCATATGAGCAGCCACAGCGGCCCGGGGACGGCGGCGAGCGCGCCGGTCGTGGCGGCGGCGCCCGCGAGGATCCCGACCGTCCGGGCGCGGACGCTCGTGCGGCGGGCCAGGGCCGCGTAGCCGAGCCGCCCCGCGACCTGCCCGACGCCGCCGAGGCCGAGCGCCCACGCGGCGGTCGCAGGCGACGCGCCCCGCGCCATGAGCAGGCCGATGAGGTGGATGAGCACGGCGGACGCGGAGAAGGCCGACAGCGTCAGCGCGGCCATGAGCAGCAGGAAGGGGGCGCTGCGCACGACGTCCCCGCGCCATGGCCCGCAGGGCTCGTCCGCCTTCCGCGCGGCCTCGGGCCACGGGCGGCGCAGGGCGAGGAAGTGCAGCGGGACGGTGACCACCCCGAGGATCGCGGCGAGGACCACATAGACGGCCCGCCACGGCAGATGCTCGGCGAGCACGCCCGTCAGGGGCGCGAACACGGTGCTGGCCAGCCCCCCGACCAGCGTGAGGGTCGTCAGCGCCCGGACGTGGTGCGGCGCGTGGTAGCGGGTCAGGGCGGCGAACGCGGGCTGGTAGAGCACGGCGCTCATCGCCGCCCCGGCGAGCAGCCAGGCGGCGGCGAACCAGCCCGCGTCCGGCGCGGCGGCCAGGCCGAGGACCGCCAGGACGGCCAGCATCGAACCGGCGGTCATCGGCAGGCGGGGGCCGCGCCGGTCCAGGACGCGGCCGAGTGGGACGCCGCCGAGCGCGGCCACCACCAGCGCGGCGGAGAAGCCCGCCGTGGTGGCCCCGGCGGACCAGCCCGTCTCGCGTCCGATCACGGGTGCGAGCACCGGGAAGGCGTAGTACAGGACGCCCCAGCTGGTGATCTCGGTGACGCACAGGGCCACCAGCGGAACCCGGGAGGCACGAGCGCCCGCCGACGCGGACCCGGCAGGCTTCACACGTCCCTCCAGAAGTCGAGCCCTGCTCTCGGCCATGCCTCCGCCAAGCAGGCGCGGACCCCTCCGCCCCTTTCGTCGCTCCCCGAACGGGAAAAGGACGAACGCCGCCACCCGACGAAATTGCTTGACTGTTCACCTTCCTGACCTCGTGGCACCCACCTCGGGGCTCCAGACTGTCGGGCGGTCCGGTCCGGCGTCCGCCGGGTCCGGTTCTTGTCGTGAACGAGGTCCAGACATGTCCGAAACGTTCGTCGCCGATCCCGACGACCAGAGCTCGAACCCCTCGAAGAACGAGGCCTTCCAGCAGATCCTCGAGCGGAGGATGTCGCGGCGCGGCGTCCTCCGCGGCGGCACCGTCGCCGCGGCCGCGGGCTTCCTCGGCACGGCGGCCGGCGGCACCGCGTCCGCCGCGGCGTCCCCCGCCAGGCCGGGGCGCCGCCCGCTGCTCGGGTTCAAGGCGGTGCCGACCAGCACGGACGACACGCTGACGGTGCCCGAGGGCTACACCGCCCAGGTGCTGATCCCGTGGGGCACGCCGATCCGCTCCAGCGGGCCCGCATGGAAGAAGGACGCCTCCAACTCCGCCAAGGAGCAGGAGCAGCAGATCGGCATGCACCACGACGGGATGCACCTGTTCCCGATGGGCCGCGGCGACACCGGGCTGCTGGTGCTCAACCACGAGTACACCGACAACACGCTGCTCTACACCGACGGCAACGCGACGGTCACCCGGGAGAAGGTCGACAAGGCGCTCGCCGCGCACGGCGTGAGCGTCGTGAAGGTGGCCCGGACCAAATCCGGCTGGCAGCGGGTCGACTCCAGGTACAACCGCCGGATCACCGGCAACACCCCGGTGACCTTCTCGGGCCCGGTCAAGCCCGGTCACCCGGAACTGGCCGCGAAGGGCCCGGCGCGGGGCACCCTCAACAACTGCTCCAGCGGGTACACCCCCTGGGGGACGTACATCACCTGCGAGGAGAACTTCAACGGCTACTTCGGCACCGCCGACCCCTCCTGGAAGCCGTCCACCGAGGAGGCCCGCTACGGGATCGGCGCGTCGGGCGGCGACTACAGATGGCACACGGCGGACCCGCGCTTCGACGTGGCGGCCAACCCCAAGGAGGCCAACCGCTTCGGCTGGGTCGTCGAGATCGACCCGTTCTCTCCGCACGGCACCCCGGTGAAGCGCACCGCGCTCGGACGGTTCAAGCACGAGAGCGCGACGGTCACCGAGTCCCGAGGCCGCGTCGTCGTCTACAGCGGCGACGACCAGGACGGCGAGTACGTCTACAAGTTCGTCGGCGACGGCAACTGGCGCCTGCTGCGGGCCCTCGGCAGGAGCCCTTTGGACCACGGCACCCTGTACGTCGCCAAGTTCAACGACGACGGTTCGGGAACCTGGCTGCCGCTGAAGTTCGGCACCGGCCCGCTGACGGCGGCCAACGGCTGGAAGGACCAGGCCGACGTGCTGCTGCGCACCCGCACGGCGGCCGACGCCGTGGGCGCCACCAAGCTCGACCGCCCCGAATGGGTCGCGGTCAACCCCGGCAACAAGGACGTCTACCTGACGCTGACCAACGGCGGTGGCAACGGGGGCAAGGTCAACCCCCGCAAGCCCAACCCGTACGGGCACATCGTCCGCTGGCGCGAGAAGCGGGGCGACAACACCGCCCTGACGTTCGAGTGGGACATCTTCGTCCTGGCCGGCGACCCCGCCTACGACCCGCAGGTCGAACTCGGCCCGGACAACATCTTCGGCTCGCCCGACGGCATCGGCTTCGACAGGGCGGGCCGCCTGTGGATCCAGACCGACATCTCCAACTCGTCGCAGGCCCTGGCGAGCAAGGGCTACGACAACATCGCCAACAACGCGCTGCTCGCGGCCGACCCCCGTACCGGTGAGATCCGCCGCTTCCTGGTCGGGCCGCGCGGCTCCGAGGTCACCGGCTTCACTCTGGCCCCCGACCAGCGGACGCTGTTCATCAACATCCAGCACCCGGGCGAGAGCAGCGCCGCCTGGGGCACCCCGACCCCGCAGAACCCGCGGGCGGTCAGCAACTGGCCGGAGTTCGACCCCAATGGCCGTCCCCGGGCCGCGACCGTAGCCATCCGCCGCAAGGACGGCGGCATCATCGGCACCTGACCCACAGTCAGGCCGGGGCCCCGGGCCCCGGCCTGACCACAGCCGAAGACCACGACCCATTTCCCAAACCGGAGCGGGCGACGGGAATCGAACCCGCGTAGCCAGTTTGGAAGACTGGGGCTCTACCATTGAGCTACGCCCGCGAGCGATCGAGCGCGTCGATCGTCAGGGGTAGCGTACAGGCTTCCGCGTGTGGTCGTGGCGGCGAGCCGGGCTGATCGGGTCTAGACTTCACGAGTCGCCCGCTGGGTGATGTGCGGGCTGTGGCGCAGTTTGGTAGCGCACCGGCTTTGGGTGCCGGGGGCCGTGGGTTCAAATCCCGCCAGCCCGACGTGACGGCCGTCCCGGGTTTCCTGGGGCGGCCTTTCTCAGTTCGGCTCGCGGGCGAGGACGCCCGCGCGGACGTCGCCGAGGACGGTCGTGACCGTGTCGACGAGGTCGGGGGCGGCGTCGCGGATCGCGGTGGCCGCCGGGTCGTGGGGGTCGTCGACGCCGGCGGCCTTGAGGAGGGGCCGGACGTCGGTGAGCCGGCGTTCCAGCCAACCCATGGGGTCGGCGGTGAGGTCGGGGTCGAAGACGCGGCGGCCGGGTTCGTTGTCGGCCATGCCCGGGTGGTGGTGCATCCGGTCCTTGCTGCCGGGGCCGCCGGCGACGGATTCGAGGAAGTCGGCGCGCCAGACGGCACGGTCGACGACGACGGGCTGGGACGCGTTCGGGCTGCCCCGGTGGGGGCGGGGGTCCAGAAGGCGCAGTTCGACGCGGACGCCGCGTTCGTGGCCGCCTCGGTCGGGGTCGGGGTCGGGGTCGGGGTCGACAAGGTAGAGGTCCTCGACGGTGATGCCGAGGGTGGTGAAACAGAACACGCGCAGCACGGCCGCTCCCGTCTGTGGTCCTGTTCCAGCTATACGTCGGGATTCACCGCCGGGCAAGGACGGGTGGCAGCGCGCGCAGGGTCGTGATGCGCGGGACGTCCCGGGGATCGGGGCCGGTGCCGGGGCGGTCCAGCCATATGCCGGTCAGCCCGGCGGACGCGGCGGCCCGTGCGTCGGTGGCGAGGCGGTCGCCCACGTAGGCGACGGTCTCCGGGGCGAGGCCGAGGGCGTCGCAGGCGGTGTGGAAGATGGCGGCGGACGGTTTCGCCGCGGCCGCTTCGCTGGACGCCAGGACGTAGGGGAGGAGCTCGGTCAGCCCCAGGCGTGCGATCTTCGCGCGCTGCTGCGCGGCCTGGCCGTTCGTGATCACGCCCAGGCGGACGCCCGAGGCTGCCAGGGTTCGCAGGGTGCCGAAGGCGTCCGGGTAGGGGCGCCAGGCGTCCTCGTAGCGGCGGACGTAGTCCGCGATCCAGGCGTCGGCGCGGGTGGCGTCCCAGGTGCCGAGGCCCAGTTCCCGCGCCAGCGGGACGATCCGGGCGCGGCGCTGGCCGGTGAAGTCCAGCTCACCGGCGAGGTAGCGGTCGACGGCTTCCTCCGACAGTTCCGCCCAGCGGTGGACGAGCCATTCCGGATCCGCGTCGGGAAAGGACGCCACAATCGCCTCTGAGCAGGCGGTGTCGTGGTCGAGGAGTGTTCCGTCCAGGTCGAAGAGCACGGCGGAGGGCACATGGGGATTACAGCAGACGGGTCCCCGTCCGGAGGCGGGGACCCGTCGCGGAACGTCAGCCGAGGCCGTTCCTGACCGCGGTGATCAGCTCACCGCCGGTCGTGTCGCCGCTCAGCTCCCAGAAGAAGGCGCCGGCGAGGCCCTGGTCCCTGGCGTAGCCCATCTTCCCGCCGATCGTGGCGGGGGTGTCGTAGCTCCACCATTCGGCGCCGCACTTCGCGTACGCCGTTCCGGCGACGGTGCCGGTCGCGGGGCACTTCGACTTGAGGACCTTGTAGTCCTCTATGCCCGCCTCGTACGTGCCGGGCGCGGCGCCGGTGGCGGCGCCGCCCGGTTCGGACTGTGTGACGCCCGTCCAGCCGCGGCCGTAGAACCCGATCCCGAGGAGCAGCTTGCTCGCCGGGATGCCCTTGGCCTTGAGCTTGGCGATGGTCGCGGCCGAGTTGTAGCCGTCCTGGGGGATGCCGGGGTAGGACGTCAGCGGCGAGTGCGGGGCCGTCGGGCCCTTCGCCGCCCAGGCGCCGAAGAAGTCGTACGTCATGGGGTTGTACCAGTCGACGTACTGGGCCGCGCCGCCGTAGTCGGCCGCGTCGATCTTGCCGCCGGACGAGGCGTCCGCCGGGATCGCCGCGGTGACGAGGGCTCCGCCGCCGAAGCGCGCGCGGACGGCCGACATCAGGTTCCGGTATCCGGCGAACCCGCTGGTGTCGCAGGTGAGACCGCAGGCGTTCGGGTACTCCCAGTCGATGTCGATGCCGTCGAACACGTCCGCCCAGCGGGGGTCCTCGACGAGCCGGTGGCAGGACTCGGCGAACGCGGCCGGATTCGCGGCGGCCTGGGAGAAGCCGCCCGACCACGTCCAGCCGCCGAACGACCACAGGATCTTCAGGTGCGGGTGCTTCTTCTTCAGCTTGCGGAGCTGGTTGAAGCTGCCGCGCAGCGCGCCGGTGTCCCACGTGTCGGCGACGCCGTCGACGCTTTCGGCGGCGCTGTAGAAGCGGTCGTAGTCGGCGTAGCTGTCGCCGATGGTGCACTGCCCGTTCTGGACGTTCCCGAACGCGTAGTTGATGTGGGTGAGCTTGGCGGCCGACCCGCTCGTGTCGATGTTCTTGACGTGGTATCCGCGCTGGTAGACGCCCCACTGCGCGAAGTAGCCGATGACCTTGCCGCCGCTCGTGCCGCCTCCCTCGTCGGTGGTGACGGAGACGGGGCCGGACGCGCCGGAGGTGTTGCCCGCCGCGTCGCGCGCCTTGACGGTGAACGTGTAGGCGGTCCTGGGGGACAGGCCGGAGACGGTCGCCGATGTTCCCGTGACCGTGTCCGCCTTGGTGGAGCCGGTGTAGACGTCGTATCCGGTGACGCCGACGTTGTCGCTGGATGCGGTCCAGGAGAGCGTCACGGAGGTGGCCGTCTTACCGGTGGACTTCAGCCCGGACGGGGCGGTGGGAGCCTGCGTGTCGTCCGGGGGAGTGCCGGTGCCGTCGCAGGCGGCGCCGTTGACCTTGCAGCCGGTGAGCCAGCCGGGTCCGGTGCCGCCGAACCCGAACGAGGCGCTGGCGCCGGCGGCGAGCGCGCCGTTCCAGCCGACGTCGGTGAAGGTGTAGTGGCCGCCCAAGACGGTCTTCACCGCGTCCCAGGTGGCGCCGATGGACGTGCCGGACGGGAGGTCGCCCTCGACCTTCCAGCCGTTCACGGCCGCGGCCGTGCCGTTGGTGATCGTGCATTTGCCCTCGAAGCCGGTGCCCCAGTCCGAGGTCTTGGCGCAGGTCGCGGTGAGGGAGCCCGCCGAGGACGCCGGGGGCGCCGCGAGGAGGGTGGTGGCCACCGCGAGGGTCGCCGCGCCGGCGAGCGCGATGGCCCGCCGTCCGCCGGTTCCGGTCATTGATTCTCCGTTCGTTCCGGCCCCCGAAGCAAACAGGAATCCCCGCTCAATTCTTAGGAAAGTTTCCTAAGAATTGTGGGGATCGTAACCTCGCCGAAGGCGCCCAGCAAGGCCCCGGAACGGGCCGGAACGGTGGTCCGGTCGCCTGCCTGGAGACGTACGGGCGGAGTTTTTTCAGGACGTCCCGAACCAGCCCGGCATGTCCAGCCGCCAGAGGTCGGCCGGGGTGATCGCGCGCAGGTCGTCCTCCAGGGCGCGGAGCCGGTCCGGGCCCAGCCGCCCCGCCAGATCGGACCGGATGCGGTCGAAGATCCGCGCGGACCGGGCGAGCGCGTCCACCCCCCGCTCCGTCAGCCGGACGATCTTGCGCCGCGCGTCGTCCGGGTCGGACGTCCGCACCACGTACCCCATCCGCTCCAGGGATTCGACCATCTTTCCGGCCGCCTGCTTGGACACCCCGAGCCGCCTGCCGAGCTCGACCGCCGTGCTGCCGTCCGGGCCGATCGCCTGGAAGACGAAGCCGTGCATCGGGCGCAGGTCGGGATGGCCCTGCGCGTCGAGCTCGGCGTGCAGGTCGTCGATGATCACCCGGAACGCGAGGAAGAGGCGCAGCGGCAACTCGAAGCCCGGCGGATCGCTTGACATAACGGACAACCTCGTTGACTATATGGACAACTTCATTGACCAATCTAGGGGATCGCCCACCATGACGCTCATCCGCGCGGCCGAGAGCCGCCGCACCGAGACGCCCAACGGCGTCATGACCACGCTCGCCACGCCCACGCAGGGCGGCACGTCCGGCCTGGCCGTCTGGCGCGTCGACATGGCGCCCGGACGCACCGGCCCCCGCCACGCCTTCGACACCGAGCAGATCTGGACGTTCCTCGACGGGGCCGCCACCGTGGACCTCGACGGCCGCACGCTCCACGCGGCCCCGGGCGACACCCTCGTCCTGCCCCCGGACGTCCCGCGCCGGATGACGACCGACGGGGGCTTCACCGCCGTCGTCACCGCCCCGGCCGGGTGCCTCGTCTACGACCCGGAAGCGGCCGTCTCCGAGGCCAAGTGCGACCTCGAGCCGCAGGGGAACGAGCGGATCGTCCCGCCCTGGGCAACCTGATCAGACACCGGAGTACCGTGCCGCGATCAGGCGCCGAGGAATTTCAGGACGGCGAGGACGCGGCGGTTGTCGTCCTCCGACCGAGGCAGCCCGAGCTTGCCGAAGATGCTGTTCGTGTGCTTGCTGACGGCCTTCTCGGTGACGAACATCCGGGCGGCGATCGCGGCGTTCGAGCGGCCCTCGGCCATCAGCCCGAGCACCTCGCGCTCGCGGGGGGTCAGCGTCCGCAGCGGCTCCTCGCGGGCGTGCCGGGTCAGCAGCTGCGCCACCACGTCCGGGTCGAGCGCCGTGCCGCCGCCGGCGACGCGGCGGACGGCGTCCACGAACTGCGCGACGTCCGACACGCGGTCCTTCAGCAGGTATCCGAGGCCGCCGGAGCCGTCCGACAGCAGCTCCCGCGCGTAGAGCTGCTCCACATGCTGCGACAGCACCAGCACCGGGAGGCCCGGAACCCGCTTGCGGGCCTCCAGCGCCGCCTTCAGGCCCTCGTCGGTGAAGGTGGGCGGGAGCCGCACGTCCACCACGGCCACGTCCGGACGGTGCGTCGTCAGCGCCCGCAGCAGCGACGGGCCGTTGTCGACCGCCTCCACCACCTCGAGGCCGAACGCCTCGAGCAGGCGGATCAGTCCGTCCCGGAGGAGGGCGAGGTCTTCGGCGAGGACAACGCGCACGGCAGCTCCATGGTCACGACGGTCGGCCCGCCCGGGGGGCTGGACACGATCATGATCCCATCGAACGCGGCGAGGCGCCGCTCGATCCCGCGCATCCCGCCGCCGGACGCGGGGTCGGCGCCGCCCGTCCCGTCGTCGCCGACCAGCATGACGAGCCGGCCGCGCACGTGCTCCAGCCGCACCCGCGCCCGCGTGGCCCCGGAGTGCTTGACGACGTTCGCGAGCATCTCCGCCACGGCGAAGTAGGCCGCCGACTCCACCGGCGCCTCCGCGCGTCCGGGAAGGTCGATCCGGACGTCGACCGGCATCGGCAGGGAGAGCGCGAGCGCCTGCACGGCGCCGTCGAGCCCGCGCTCCGCCAGCACCGGCGGGTGGATGCCCCGGACGAGGTCGCGCAGCTCCGTCAGCGCGGTCCCGCTCGACTCGCGCGCCTCCGCCAGCAGCCGCCGCGCGGTCTCGGGGGCGTGCTTCATCATCTCCTCGGCCAGCCCGATGTTCATCGACAGCGCGACCAGCCGGGCCTGCGCGCCGTCGTGCAGGTCGCGCTCGATGCGCCGCAGCTCCGCCGCCGACGCGTCCACGGTCTGCGAGCGGCTCTCCGCGAGCTGCGCGACCCGCTCCGTCAGCGCCCGCCTCGTCGGCGACAGCAGCGACGCGCCGAACAGCGCGTGCGCCTTCAGCAGCCGCTCACCGACCGGCACCGACACCACCGCGAGGACGGCGCCGAGCACGACCGTCCCCGCGAAGCCGAACGCGCCGAAGTCGGTGATGTGCCAGAACGGCCCCCAGCCGTAGTCGGTCAGCAGCGCGACCCACCACGCCACGAACACGCCCTCCAGCCCGTAGACGAGCAGGCCCGCCGACAGGACGCCGATGACCAGGGCCACCGGCACGTTCAGGAACGACCACAGCAGGTCCCGCCAGGTCGCCGGGTCGCCCATCACCCACTTCAGCCGGGGGATCGGCGCCGCCGCCCCGGCGGGCTCCGGCCGGTACGGCTCGGCGATCCGGACGCCCGACCAGTCCGCCGCAAGCCGCCGCTGAAGGTTCGCGACGGCGCGGGTCGCGAGGACGACCGCCGGCAGCAGCACGATCCCGACCCCGAGCGGGATGAACACGATCGACAGGACGGTCAGGATGAACAGCGGCAGGTTCACCGCGAAGGCCAGCACGATGTGGGTCATGCCGCGGGCCAGGTTCGCGACCGCCCGCCCGGCCGGCCGGCCCGCCGTGTTCCCCTGCTCTTCCACGCGTCCTCCCGAGGTTCCGTCCGGACGCCCAACGCGGCGGCGCCCGGTGCGATCATTGTGTCGCCGGGCCCGGGACGAATCGGTAGGGAAAAGTCCCGGATCCGGAGGGAACGCGGGGGAGTTATCCCTACCATCGCCGCACAGGCGATCCTCAGGGGAAGAAAGCGAAGCCAAGACGTGACGACCATCAGCCAGACGTCCGCCGGGCCGGGGGCGCACGCCGTCCGGCCCATCACCGACCGCATCGCCGGCGAGCTCGGCGTCCGGGAGGGGCAGGTCAGGGTCGCGGTGGACCTGCTCGACGGCGGGGCGACCGTCCCGTTCATCGCCCGCTACCGCAAGGAGGTGACCGGCGCGCTCGACGACGCGCAGCTGCGCGCGCTGGAGGAGCGCCTGCGCTACCTGCGCGAACTGGACGAGCGCCGCGCCGCGATCCTGGAGTCGGTCGAGTCGCAGGGCAGGCTGACCGGCGAGCTGCGCGAGCAGATCATGGCGGCCGAGTCGAAGGCCCGGCTGGAGGACATCTACCTCCCGTACAAGCCGAAGCGGCGCACCAAGGCGCAGATCGCCCGCGAGGCGGGGCTGGAGCCGCTCGCCGAACTGCTGCTGGGCGACCCGTCCCACGACCCGCGCGAGGCCGCCGTCCCCTACGTCGACGCCGAGAAGGGCGTCGCGGACGAGGCGGCCGCGCTGGAGGGGGCCCGCGCGATCCTGGTCGAGCGGTTCGCCGAGGACGCCGACCTCATCGGCGGGCTCCGCGAGCGGATGTGGAACAAGGGACGCGTCGTGTCGCGCGTCCGCGAGGGCAAGGAGGAGGCCGGCGCGAAGTTCGCCGACTACTTCGAGTTCGCCGAGCCGTTCACGAAGCTGCCGTCCCACCGGGTCCTGGCGCTGTTCCGCGGCGAGAAGGAAGAGGTCCTCGACCTGGACCTCGAGCCGGAGGAGGCGCCGGACGAGCCGTCCGCGCGCACGTCCTTCGAGGTGGAGATCGCGCGCCGGTTCCGGATCGCCGACCAGGGCCGCCTTGCGGACAAATGGCTGCTGGACGCCGTCCGCTGGGCCTGGCGCACGCGCATCCTCGTGCACCTCGGCATCGACCTGCGCACGCGGCTGCGCCAGGAGGCCGAGGACGAGGCCGTCCGGGTGTTCGCGGCGAACCTCCGCGACCTGCTGCTCGCCGCCCCCGCCGGGACCCGCGCCACGATGGGGCTCGACCCGGGCCTGCGCACCGGCGTGAAGGTCGCGGTCGTGGACGCTACGGGCAAGGTCGTCGCGACGGACACGATCTACCCGCACGAGCCCCGGCGCCAGTGGGACCAGTCGCTGGCGACCCTCGCGAGGCTCGCGAAGCGGCACGACGTCGACCTCGTCTCCATCGGCAACGGGACGGCGTCCCGCGAGACCGACAAGCTCGCCGCCGACCTCATCGCCCGGCACCCCGAGCTGGAGCTCACGAAGATCATGGTGTCGGAGGCCGGCGCGTCGGTGTACTCGGCGTCCGAGTACGCGGGCCGCGAGCTGCCCGGCATGGACGTGTCGCTGCGCGGCGCGGTGTCGATCGCCCGCCGGCTGCAGGACCCGCTCGCCGAGCTCGTCAAGATCGACCCGAAGTCCATCGGCGTCGGCCAGTACCAGCACGACATCTCCGAGGTGAAGCTGTCGCGCTCCCTCGACGCCGTCGTCGAGGACTGCGTGAACGCCGTCGGCGTGGACGTCAACACCGCGTCCGCGCCGCTGCTCACCCGCGTGTCCGGGATCAGCGAGGGCCTCGCCGAGAACATCGTGGCGCACCGCGACGCCAACGGCCCGTTCCGAAACCGCTCCGGCCTGAAGGACGTCCCGCGGCTGGGCCCGAAGGCGTTCGAGCAGTGCGCGGGCTTCCTGCGCATCCCGGGCGGCGACGACCCGCTGGACGCGTCCAGCGTGCACCCCGAGGCGTACCCGGTCGTCCGGCGGATCCTGGACGCGGCGGGAACCGACGTCAAGGGCCTCATCGGGAACACGGCGGCGCTGCGGTCGCTGCGGCCGGCCGAGTTCGTCGACGACACGTTCGGGCTGCCGACGGTCACCGACATCCTCTCCGAGCTGGAGAAGCCGGGCCGCGACCCCCGGCCGGCGTTCCGGACGGCGACGTTCAAGGAGGGCGTCGACAAGCTCTCCGACCTGGAGCCCGGCATGATCCTGGAGGGCGTCGTCACCAACGCGGCCGCGTTCGGCGCGTTCGTGGACGTCGGCGTGCACCAGGACGGCCTCGTCCACATCTCCGCCATGTCCGACAAGTTCGTCTCGGATCCGCGCGAGGTGGTGAAGCCGGGCGACATCGTCCGGGTGAAGGTCCTGGAGGTCGACCTGCCGCGCAAGCGCATCTCGCTCACGCTGCGGCTGGACGACGAGCCGGGCCGCGCCGGGCAGGAACGCGGCGGCCGGCGCGGCCCCGGCCAGGGCGCGGCTCAGGGCGGCGGCGGTCGACAGGGGCAGCAGGACCGGCAGGGCGGCGGCCGTCGCGGCGGCCGGCAGGGGCAGCAGGGCGGCGGCGGACAGGGCGGCGGTCAGCGCGGGGGAGGCGGCCGCCGCGACGCTCAGCGGGGCGGCGGCGCCCCGGCCGGGGGCGGCGCGATGGCCGAGGCGCTCCGGCGCGCGGGCCTGGACAAGGGACTCCCGGACAAGAAGCGCTGACGGCCCCGCGCCACCGCTCCCGTCACCGTTCCCGGCGCGGCGGCCGGAAGTCCTCCGGCCGCCGCGGCGGGTGCGCGTTCGGCGGGCGGGGCGGCGGCGCGGCGCCGGGCGGGCGGTCGTAGGGGCCGCGCCCCAGCGGATCCTGCGCGTACGGGCCGCGCTGCGGCGGCGGTGGCATCGGCGGCGCGCCGAGGATCGGCCGCGGGTCGGTGAACCGGGGATCGCCGAGGACGGGCCCGCCCCGATGCGGGTCCCCGAACGGGTCCTGCGCGGACGGCGCCTCGTGACCGCGGCCGTGCTCCGGCTCGTCCGGGACGTCGTGGACGGGCCGGTGCCGGGGGAACTGCGCGACGGCGATCGCGCCGAGCGCCAGGGCGGCGAGCCGGACCGCGGAGTTCGCCATGTCGCGCGGCCACGGCTCCGCGTACATGAACGTGCCCATCGTCAGCAGGTACGACTTGGCGCTGACGGTCATGACCGTCGACACGATCGACACGCGGCAGCGCTGGAACGCCGTCACCATGATCCCGAACCCGATCGCGGCGGCGACGACCGTCAGGTACGGCCACGGCGTGGTGAGGATGCGGAGGCTCGTCGCGTACGGGTCGTCGCTCCAGCCCTTGATCGCCAGCTCGGCGGTGCCGACCGGGAAGCCGGAGCTCAGCCCGTAGGCGATGCCGGTGATCGGACGGGCGTGCCGGCCGTCCGGGCGGTGGTCGCCCAGCACCAGGATGAACACCGGCACCAGCACCGCCGGACCGACCACGACGCCGATCTTCCACAGCGGGACGTCCACCGAGCCGATCGGTTCGCTGCCGCCGACCGACGCGGTGAGCAGCAGGATCGCCGAGCCGATGAGCACCAGGCTGAGCCATTCGCGGGCGGTGAGCCGCTCGCCGAAGAACGCCATGGAGATCACCAGCAGCGGGATGATCCCGGACATGAAGATCGGCACCGCGGTCGACAGCGGCAGTTCGCGGAGCGCCACGATCTGCAGGGTGAGCCCGCCGAGGACGAGGGTGAGCGCGATGAGGAAGACCCAGTTGCCGAGGATCGTCCAGATCATGTGGAGGATCCTGTTGCCGCGCAAAGGGGCCATCCGGTCGGCCGCCAGCTTGAAGACGGCGAATCCGACGTAATAGAGAGCGGTCGCGCTGAATGCCGCAGCTATCCCGTTCATCCCGAGTGAGTATGGGGGTTCGCGTGCTATATGTCACTGCCCGTGTGGCGCGGTTGACACCATCTCGCCGGTATGGACCGCTCCGCACCGTCCGGCGGCGGGTTTCCGGACCGACCGGGCCTCCGATGTCCGCAGTCGCCGCCGCTACCCCATAGACTTGACGCGCGAAGGCGCGCGGCCGCATATCGGCATGCCCGCGCCCACCGAAGACTGACTGGCTGAGCACGCGTCGAACGCCGCGGCCGAGACAGCGCCCGATCAAGGAGACCTACCCCAGTGAAGACCGATGTCGAGGAGCTGACCCCCACGCGGGTCAAGCTCACCGTCGAGGTTCCGTTCGACGAGCTCAAGCCGAATCTCGACAAGGCGTACAAGGAGATCTCGCAGCAGGTGCGGATCAAGGGCTTCCGGCCCGGCAAGGTCCCCGCCCCGCTGATCGACAAGTACGTCGGCCGGGGCGCGGTCCTCCAGGAGGCGGTCAACGACGCGCTTCCGGAGCTGTACGGCCGCGCCGTGGAAGAGACCGAGATCTTCGTTCTCGGCCAGCCGGACGTCGAGGTGACCAGGCTCGAGGACGGCGACCAGTTCGCGTTCACCGCCGAGGTCGACATCCGGCCGAAGTTCGACGTGCCCGAGTACGACGGCCTCGAGGTCGTCGTCGAGGACGCCGAGGTCACCGACGAGAAGATCGACGAGGCCCTCGGAAACCTGCGCGAGCGGTTCGCCTCGCTGACCACGGCCGACCGCGCCGCCGCGGAGGGCGACTTCGCCACCGTCGACCTCGTCGCGAAGATCGACGGCGAGGAGGTGGCCGACGCGTCCACGTCCGGCTACTCCTACGAGGTCGGCAGCAAGTCGGCCATCGAGGGCCTGGACGAGGCCGTCACCGGCCTGTCCGCGGGCGAGTCCGCGACCTTCACCGGCACCCTGCCCGGCGGCGAGCACGCCGGCGAGGAGGCCGAGATCACCGTCACGGTGCAGAGCGTCAAGGTCAAGGACCTGCCCGAGCTGGACGACGAGTTCGCCCAGCTCGCCAGCGAGTTCGACACGATCGAGGAGCTGCGCGGCGACGTCCGCGAGCGGCTCGGCCGCCAGGTCCGGCTCCAGCAGCTGTCGGACGCCCGCGACAAGGCGCTCGAGGCCCTCCTGGAGAAGGTCGACATCCCCCTGCCGGACAAGGTCGTCGAGGAGGAGGTCTCCCGCCGCCACCAGCAGCTCGAGCAGCAGCTGATGATGGCGGGCATGACCAAGGAGGCCTACCTCGAGGAGGAGGAGAAGTCCGAGGAGGACTTCGAGACCGAGGTCGCCGACGCCGCCCGGCTCGCGGTCAAGGGCGGGTTCGTCCTCGACCAGCTCGCCGTCCAGGAGGAGCTGGGCGTCGAGAACGAGGAGCTCAGCGAGTACGTCGTCACGCAGGCGATGCAGATGGGCGTGGCGCCGCAGCAGCTCGCCCAGTACCTCACCGAGAACAACCAGCTGCCCGCGATCGTCTCCGAGGTGCTGCGCAACAAGGCGCTGAACCTCATCGTCGAGCACGTCACGGTGAAGGACGAGTCCGGCAACGAGATCGACGTGAAGGCCGTCCAGCGCGAGCTCGGCGGCGAGACCGTCGAGGCCGGCGACGAGAGCGCGGCGCAGGACGCCGCCGACGAGAGCGCCGAGAGCGCCGAGGAGACCCCGGCCGCCGAGTCGGAGAACACCGAGAAGTAGGACATTCTCGACCGTTCGCGGCTGAATCCAGCACACCGGGCACGCCCCGCACCCCCTCCCGGGTGCGGGGCGTCGCACGTTCGGACGATCTTCGTCATGCCCGGGTACGCCCCTGGCGAAAAGCCGCCCCCCTGGGCTTAACCCGGTCGCCGAGCGCGTTACTGTCCAATCATCCGAACCGATCAAAAGGACCGGAGGAACACCCGGTGAGCATGCCTCCGACTTTCGACGAGCCGACGCGGATCATGGGCCGGGTCGCCGAGGCGCCCCAGCTGCCTCTCGGCGACCAGCTGTTCCAGTGGCTGCTGCGCGAGCGGATCGTCTTCCTCGGCCAGCAGGTCGACGACGACATCGCCAACCGCATCTGCGGCCAGCTGCTGCTGCTGTCCGCCCAGGACGGGCGCCGCGACATCACGCTCTACATCAACTCGCCCGGTGGCTCCGTCACGGCCGGCATGGCGATCTACGACATCATGCAGTACGTGCCGAACGACATCGTCACGGTGGGCATGGGCCTCGCCGCGTCGATGGGGCAGTTCCTGCTGTGCGCCGGGACGACCGGCAAGCGGTACGCGCTGCCGCACGCCCGGATCATGATGCACCAGCCGTCCGGCGGCATCGGCGGCACGGCCTCCGACATCAAGATCCAGGCCGAGCAGATGCTCTACGTCAAGAAGACGCTGGCCGAGAAGATCGCCTTCCACACCGGCCAGCCGCTGGACCAGATCGAGGCCGACTCCGACCGCGACCGCTGGTTCACCGCCGACGAGGCGAAGGACTACGGCTTCGTGGACCACGTGGTCCTCAGCGCCAACCAGGTGCCCTCCGAGGGCCCCGTCTCCTGACGACCTGATCAGATATCCGGAGGCACAACAGTGAGCGACCTGATCCGACCCGGCTTCGGTGACCTGATCCGTCCGGGCGTCCAGGCGGGCGGTTCCCCGAGGCCGGTGGACGACCGCTACATCATTCCGTCCTTCGTCGAGCGCACCACGTACGGGGTCAAGGAGATGAACCCGTACAACAAGCTCTTCGAGGAGCGCATCATCTTCCTTGGCGTCCAGATCGACGACGCGTCCGCCAACGACGTGATGGCCCAGCTGATCACGCTGGAGTCGATCGACCCGGACCGCGACATCAGCATCTACATCAACTCGCCCGGCGGCTCGTTCACCGCCATGACGGCGATCTACGACACGATGCAGTTCGTCAAGCCGGAGATCCAGACGGTCTGCATCGGCCAGGCCGCCTCGGCCGCCGCGGTGCTGCTCGCGGCGGGTACGCCGGGCAAGCGCGCCGCGCTGCCGAACTCGCGTATCCTGATCCACCAGCCGGCGACCGAGGGAACCTACGGTCAGTCCAGCGACATCGAGATCCAGGCCCGCGAGATCATGCGGATCCGTGAGCTCCTTGAGGACATTCTCGCCCGCCACAGCGGGAAGACCATCGACGAGGTCCGCAAGGACATCGAACGGGACAAGATCCTGACGGCGGACGAGGCCAAGGAGTACGGCCTCATCGACGACGTCTTCGTCAGCAGGAAGCGCAAACCCGAGGTAGTGTCGTCCTGAGACGGCACGAGGACGAGGGAGTCCCCCAGCCCGGTCGTTGATCTTCCGGGCGGAGGGGCTCACCGACTCCACACGAGACGGTAACGTCGAGTCCAACGTCGAGAGCCCTCGGGACGCAAGACCGAGAACCCGCCGCAACCTCTCAGGGCGGGCGGCCCCACGAAAAGGAGACAGTTGGGTGGCACGCATCGGCGACGGTGGTGACCTGCTCAAGTGCTCGTTCTGCGGGAAGAGCCAGAAGCAGGTCAAGAAGCTCATCGCGGGTCCGGGCGTGTACATCTGCGACGAGTGCATCGATCTCTGCAACGAGATCATCGAGGAGGAGCTGTCCGAGACCTCCGACCTCAAGTGGGACAACCTGCCCAAGCCGCGCGAGATCTACGAGTTCCTCGACTCGTACGTCATCGGGCAGGACACGGCGAAGAAGGCCCTGTCCGTCGCCGTGTACAACCACTACAAGCGGATCCAGTCGGGTGATTCCGGCCGGGACGACCCGGTCGAGATCGGCAAGTCGAACATCCTGCTGCTCGGCCCGACCGGATCCGGCAAGACGCTGCTCGCGCAGACGCTCGCCAAACTCCTCAACGTCCCGTTCGCGATCGCGGACGCCACGGCGCTGACGGAGGCCGGATACGTCGGCGAGGATGTCGAGAACATCCTCCTGAAACTGATCCAGGCGGCCGACTACGACGTCAAGAAGGCCGAGACCGGGATCATCTACATCGATGAGGTCGACAAGGTCGCCCGCAAGAGCGAGAACCCGTCGATCACCCGGGACGTCTCCGGTGAGGGCGTCCAGCAGGCCCTGCTGAAGATCCTGGAGGGCACCACCGCGAGCGTCCCGCCGCAGGGCGGACGCAAGCACCCCCACCAGGAGTTCATCCAGATCGACACCACGAACGTGCTGTTCATCTGCGGCGGCGCCTTCGCCGGCCTGGAGAAGATCGTCGAGTCGCGGGTCGGCAAGCAGGGGATGGGCTTCGGCGCCCAGATCCGCTCCAAGGCCGACTTCGGGGAGTCCTCCGCCGTCCTCGGCGACGTGATGCCGGAGGACCTGCTGAAGTTCGGGATGATCCCCGAGTTCATCGGCCGGCTCCCGGTGATCACGTCGGTCCACAACCTGGACCGCCAGGCGCTGATCAACATCCTGACCGAGCCGAAGAACGCCCTGGTGCGCCAGTACCACCGGCTGTTCGAGCTGGACGGCGTCGACCTGGAGTTCACCGACGACGCCCTCGAGGCGATCGCCGACCAGGCCATCCTCCGCGGCACCGGCGCCCGCGGCCTCCGCGCGATCATGGAGGAGGTCCTCCTCTCGGTCATGTACGAGGTCCCGTCGCGCCATGACGTCGCCCGCGTCGTCATCACCCGCGAGGCCGTCCTGGAGCACGTGAACCCGACCCTCGTCCCGCGCGACCGCCCGAAGCGCGAACCGCGCGAGAAGTCGGCCTGACGAACGGACGAACGCCCCCGGCCCGCCCGGGGGCGTTCCGCTTTCCCGGAAGATGATGACGTCATGGAGTACGTTATCCAGCACGGAGCGTCATCGGTAGTCCTTTCGCCAACTTTCCTTCAAGGACGCCGCACCGCTCCGGACATGGTGAGATGGCGTCGTGAGCCGCGCCACCGAGGACACCAACCGCCGCATGCTCCGCGCGCGGGACGCGATGGACCGCGCCTATGCCGAGCCCCTGGACGTCCCGTCCCTGGCCCGCATCGCCCACGTGTCCGAGGCTCACTTCACCCGCACGTTCCGCGCCACGTTCGGCGAGACCCCGCACCGCTACCTCCAGCGCCGCCGGGTGGAGCGGGCGATGTACCTGCTGCGGCAGACCGACCGCAGCATCACCGACATCTGCTTCGAGGTCGGCTTCGGCAGCCCGGGCACCTTCAGCCGCACCTTCCGCGACATCGTCGGCCGCTCGCCGCGCGAGTACCGCAAGGAGGCGACGGCCAAGCACGTGCCGACCTGCTTCACGATGGCGTGGACCCGCCCGCGGGGCTGACCGCCGACAGAGCAGTTTCGGATAAGTTTTCCGGCGCCGCCCTCGGTAGCGTGATCCACATGTTCAACGCCATCACGCACTCGCAGATCTACGTCCTCGACCAGGACGAGGCCCTCGACTTCTACGTCGGCAAGCTCGGCCTGGAGGTCAAGAGCGACATCGACCTCGGCTTCATGCGCTGGCTGACGGTCAACGTCCCCGACGCCCCGGACCGCGAGATCCTGCTGGAGAAGCCGGGCGGCCCGATGATGTCGGAGGAGACCGCGCAGCAGGTCCGCGAGCTGCTGACCAAGGGCGCGACCGGCGGCCACCTCTTCTTCTCCACGGACGACTGCCGCAAGACGTACGAGACGCTCCTCGCCAAGGGCGTCGAGTTCACCCAGGAGCCGACCGAGCAGCCGTACGGCATCGACGCCGGCCTCCGCGACCCCTTCGGCAACAGCATCCGCTTCACCCAGCCGAAGGCCTGACCCCCGTTCCGCGCAGGATGGACAGGGCGACCAGCGCGGACGCCGCCGCCAGGGCGGCGATCGCCGCCGAGGGTGCGGTGACCTCGGCGAGGCCGCCCGCCAGCGCCGCGCCGCCGCCCTGAGCCGCGAGCATGCCGGACGAGTGGAGCCCGAGCGCGTGCCCGCTCAACTCGTCCGGCGTAGCCTCCATCAGCCGTTCCTGCAGAACGAGCCCGGACGCGTACCCGACGGTGGCGATCGTGACGGCCACCATCGCCACCGCGGGCGCGGGGTTCAGAACGAAGATCAGGTACGGCAGGGCCAGCAGCAGGCACAGCGGGAGGGCGAGCCGCTCCCGCCACCGCCGGGAGACGAAACGGCCGACCCATATGTCGCCGGCCAGCATGCCCGCCGCCCCGCAGGCGAACAGCAGGCCCGCGTGCCGGGGCGAATACGGAACGTAGAGGGATTCGCAACCCACGATCAGCCCGTTCGGCACCCAGAGTGCCATGTAGACGCGACGCCGTGCGGGGCACGACCAGAGCCGCGCGTTGCCGCGCCAGGTCGCCGCCGCGGAGGGGCGTCCCGCCGCGCGCGGTGGCCGTGCGCGCAGGCCGAGCCGAGCGACGGCTGCGCACGCGAGATGCGCCGCGGCCGCGGTGAGCAGCGCGCCGCGCGGCGACAGGACGGCGACGAGCACCCCGCCGCCCGCGAACCCGCAGACCTGCACCACCCCGGACGCGATGTTCAGCACGGAGCGTCCGAGCAGGTATCCGTCCCGCGCGACGATCTCGTTGAGCAGCCCGTACCGTACGCCCCCGCCCAGGGCGCCGGCCGCGCCTAGCGCGAGCGTGACCCCGAAGAGCACCCACAGCGGCAGCCCGGGGACGGCCAGCGCGGCGGTGCCGAGCCCGAAGGCCAGTGAGAGGACCGTCAGGGCGGTGCGCGGCGGCAGCCCGTCGGCGGCCGACAGCAGCGTCGCCGCCCCGAGCACGTGTGCAAGGGCGGGACCGAACATGGCCAGGGACGACAGCAGGGGTGAGCCGGTCGCCGTGTAGACCAGCACGGCCAGCGCCAGGCCGCTCACCGTCTGCGCCGCGACCTGGCCGGCGGACGTGAGGAAAAGCGGTGTGAACTCCGGCGTCCGGAAGAGCCCCTGATATGTGCGCATCCGCGGAGTCTCGGAGAGGGCGCGGGCAGGCGGGTACTGTTTCGCTGGGAGGCGAAACGATGGGGTGGTGGCAGGTCAACGCGGACACGCTCGCGCGCGTACGCTTCGTCGTCTCACCCCTGGCCGAGGTGATCGCGGTCCTCAAGACGCTGGAGCGCGCCACGGCGGCGCACCCCGGCGAGCGCGCCTGGCTCGACGCCCACCTGCCCGCCTACGGAGCGCGCATCGCGGGCGACCCCGTCACCGGCCTGCTGATCCGGGCGGCGTTGGGCAGCACGTGGAACGCCACCTTCCTCACGCCCACCCCCACCGGCGAGGACGAACCCGATTTCGCGCGGGAACTGTCCCGCATACGCAGGACGCCTTCGGACACCGCCCGTGCCGATCTCACCGTGTCGCTCGGTGTCCCGCTCCCCGCCGCACTGCACCGTGATGATCTCGCTGACCGCACCGCCGACCTGCTGCAATGGATCTGGGACACGGCGGTCGCCGCCGACTGGCCGCGCCGCCGCGAGATCATCAAGGCCGACATCGTCGCTCGCACCGCGAGGCTGAGCGAGGGGGGATGGGCGGCGGCGCTGGACGGCATGCGTCCTGGCATGCGGTGGCTGGGGGACGGGCGGCTGCAGATCACCGCGCACGACCATCCCCCGCGCGAACTCTCCGCGGCTCAGCTGATGTTCGTTCCCGTGACGCTGTGTCAGAGCTGGCTCTGCTGGGATAGCACAGATCGGAACGCCGTTGTCTATCCCTGCTCGGGGACGCTCGCCGGGGTGGGGAGGGCGCCGCTCCCGGACGGTCTTGGGCGGCTGCTCGGGTCGGCGCGGGCGGGTGTTCTCGTCCTTCTCGGCAGTCCCATGACCACGACGGAGCTGGTCGCCGTGACCGGTCAGGGCCTCGGTTCGGTGGGCCGCCACCTCAGGGTCCTGTTCGACGCGGGCCTGGTCCACCGTCGCCGTACCGGCCGTTCGGTCCTGTACTACCGGACGGAGGCCGGTGACGTCCTCGTGGCGGCACGTCGCGGCGGCGGGGGGCTCAGCGCGGGGGCCTGATCGTCGCCTTTCCGCCGTCCAGGTCGACGGTCGTGCGGGGCGCGCCGTCCTCCTCGTCGTCGCGCTGGAGGAGCGCGGAGTGGCGTTCCTTCAGCTCGTGGGCCTTGCCCGGGGAGAAGGACGCGTGCAGGTGCTCGAAACCGGTCGCCGACACCTGGCCTTGGCGCGCGCCGGAGCGCCACGGGAGGACGCCGGTGCGTCCGGCGCGCAGCATCAGCTGGTCGACGAAGGCGACGGCGGTCAGCAGCAGGACGAGGCCCGGCAGGGTCACGAAGACGATGAGCGCCATACCGTCGAGTATCCGGTATCAGCGGGGCGGCGCTTGCACCTTTCCGATGCCGAGGGCGTTCTCCGTCGGCAGGTGGCCCGTCTTCAGCACCCTCACCAGGAGGGGGCGGATCAGCTCGGCCAGGCGTTCGGCCTTCACCTCGCCCAGGGCCTCCCACGGGCGCCGGGCCAGGTCGTCCGTGACGCGCTCGACGGAGTCGCGGAGGTCGCGGCAGGCGTCGGTGGCGGTGCCGTCGGGGTTCAGCAGGCCGCGGGAGACGAGGCGTTCCCGCGCGGCGTCCCATTCCTCGTCCGTCCAGCCGCGGGTGGAGAGGGTCTTGCGGGAGGCGGCGTCGATGGCGGTGAAGGAGACGAGCGCCTCGACCGGGTCGAGGCCGGCCGCGAGGAGCGCCGCGAAGTGGCCGTCGCCGCGGTGCTCCCGGAGGATGCCGAGGGCGTGCCAGAGGGCGAGGTGGGGCTCGTCCGGCCAGGGCAGTTCGGCGTTCGCGGCGGAGAGGGCGCGGCCCGCGAGGTCCGCCGCCCCGGCGGCCTCCCGCGCCAGGGCGGCCGCCTCGGTCGGGTCGCCTTCGAGGAGGGGGCGGTACACGTCGTCCACGGCGCGCAGCCGGGCGTCCAGGACGTGGTCGGGCGAGGCGATCGCCCAGGCGGCCGGGATGTGCTCGGCCACCAGCCGGGGGCTGAAGACGTAGAACGCCGACGCGACGCGCTCCACGCCGGCGGCTCCGAGGGGAGCGGCCCGCCACGCGAAGTAGTGCGGCCACATGGTGTCGGTCTTGTAACCGAGCGCGGCGGCTGCGGCGGACGTCTCGGGGGCGTACCAGAACAGGGCGTGGACGGCTTCGAGCTGGTGCCACATCCGACGGGCGACAGACATGGATCTCCTTCCGCAAGGTGCGGCAAGTCTGTCATTCCGGTCAGGTGCGGGAGTCGCCCAGCCCCGCCTCGCGCGCCAGGACGATCGCCTGCGCCCGGTCGGCCACGTGCAGCTTCATGAAGATGTTCGACACGTGGTTGCGGACGGTCTTCTGGCTCAGGAAGAGCGTCGCGGCGATCTCCGCGTTGCTGCGGCCCTGCGCGATCAGTTCGAGGACCTCCCGCTCCCGCTCCGTGAGCTGCGGGAACGCGGCCTGGCGCGGGTCGGGCATGTCGGTGAAGTAGGTCAGGACGCGGCGCGCGATCTCCGGCCCGTAGATCGCCTCGCCGGCGGCGACGGCCCGGACCGCGCGGGCGATCTCCTCGGCGCCCGACTCCTTCAGCAGGTAGCCGCGGGCGCCCGCGCGCATGGCCGCGAAGACGGAGTCGTCGTCGCGGAACATCGTCAGCACGAGGACGCCGATGCGCGGCGACGTGCGGGTGATGGTGCGGGTCGCCTCGATGCCGTTGCCGCCGGGCATGTGGAGGTCCATGACGACGACGTCCGGCTGGAGCTCGGCGGACAGCTGCACGGCGTCCGGGCCGCATTCGGCCTCACCGACGACCTCGACGCCGAGCGCCTGGAGCAGGCCCTTCAGCCCTTGCCGGAACACCGGGTGGTCGTCGGTGATCAGGACCCTGATGGTGTCGGTCACTTCCTGTGCCTGCCTCGTGCGTGTGCGGGGGGAACCCGATCGTACTGGTCGGGGAGGGGCAGCCGGGCGGTCACGACGGTGCCGCCGCCGACGCGGGGCGTGATGCTGCAGGAGCCGCCGAGCTCGGCCGCCCACTCCTTCATCGCCGCGAGGCCGCGCCGGGGCCTCGGGTGGCCGTTGAGCGGCGGTCCCGGTCCGGAGTCGGCGACCATCACGTGGAGGTCGGCGTCGTCGCGGCCGAGGTGGACGAGCGCGGTGCCCTTCGGGGCGTGCAGCCGGATGTTCGTCAGGGCCTCCTGGACGATCCGGTACGCGGCGACCTCGACGGCGGCGGGCAGGTCGGCGGCGTCGCCGTCGAACCGGACGTCGACGCGCTCGCAGCAGCCCTCGGCGAACGACTCGATCGCGGCGACGAGGCCGAGGTCGTCCAGCGCGGGCGGGCGCAGCCCGTGCGCGAGGTCGCGGATCTCGCCGACGGCGGTCGCGATCCGGTCGCGGACGTCGGACAGGACGGGGTCCATCCGCTCGGGCTCGCCCGCGAGGGTGAGGCGCGCCGCGTCCAGGGACATCGCGAGGCTGGCGAGCGTCGGGCCGAGGCCGTCGTGCAGGTCGTTGCGCAGCCGGCGCCGCTCCTCCTCGTGGCTGGCGAGGATCCGCTCGCGGGACCGCTGCAGGTCGGACGTGAGGCGCAGGAGATGCGGGATGGTCGCGACGTGCGCCGCCACCGCGCCCGCGGTGAACGCGCCGGCCAGCACGGCGACGCGTGCCACTAGCGCTCGCATCCCGTTTTCCTCTCCGCTCGGCGTCCGGCCGTCCACAGCTTTGCGGGTGGGGCGACCCGATGTCAGGTGACCGGTGTCCCGCCCCCACCGGGAAAGCCCGCTCCGATCAGCCCTCCACGTCGGCACGTACGCGGCGGGACGGGTGGTGCGGCGGGGCGTTCCGGGTCGGGGGCCCGTAGAATCTACCGGCGTGACACAGCCTGGTAACGAGCGCGGCCACGGTGCCGCCGACGTCGATCTGCCCACCCAGTACCGTCCGGCCGAGGTCGAGGGCCGGCTCTACGAGCGCTGGGTATCGGCGGGGCTGTTCACCGCCGATCCCGGGCGTGATCCGGGACGTCCCGCGTACTCGATCGTGATCCCGCCGCCGAACGTGACGGGGTCCCTGCACATGGGGCACGCGCTCGACCACTCGATCCAGGACACGCTGATCCGGCGCCGCCGCATGCAGGGGCACGAGACGGTGTGGGTGCCCGGCATGGACCACGCGGGCATCGCCACGCAGAACGTCGTGGAGCGGGAGCTGGCGAAGGAGGGCCTGTCCCGGCACGACCTGGGGCGGGAGAGGTTCGTCGAGCGGGTCTGGAAGTGGAAGGGCGAGTCCGGCGGACGGATCCTCGGCCAGATGCGGCGGCTCGGCGACAGCGTCGACTGGTCGCGCGAGGCGTTCACGATGGACGACGACCGCGCCCGCGCCGTACGGACGATCTTCAAGCGGCTGTTCGACGACGGCCTGATCCACCGCGCCGAGCGGATCATCAACTGGTGCCCGCGCTGCCTGACGGCGCTGTCGGACATCGAGGTGGAGCACGCGGACCGGGAGGGCGAGCTCGTCTCGATCCGGTACGGGAACGGAGCGGACGAGATCGTCGTCGCGACGACCCGGGCGGAGACGATGCTCGGCGACACCGCCGTGGCCGTCCATCCCGACGACGAGCGGTACCGGCACCTGGTGGGGCGGGAGATCGAGCTGCCGCTGACCGGCCGCCGCATCCCCGTGGTCGCGGACGAGCACGTCGACCCGGAGTTCGGCACCGGCGCGGTCAAGGTGACCCCGGCGCACGACCCGAACGACTTCGAGATCGGCCGCCGGCACGGCCTGCCGTCCCTGTCGGTGATGGACGAGCGGGGGGTCGTCACCGCGCACGGCCCGTTCGAGGGCCTGGACCGGTTCGAGGCGCGCCCGGCGGTCGTGGCGGCGCTGCGGGAGGAGGGCCGGATCGTCAAGGAGGTCCGCCCGTACGAGCACTCGGTGGGGCACTGCCAGCGCTGCGCGACGGTCGTGGAGCCGCGGGTGTCGCTGCAGTGGTTCGTCAAGGTGGCGCCGCTGGCGAAGGCGGCGGGCGACGCCGTCCGGGACGGCCGGGTCGCGATCCACCCGCCGGAGATGGCGGCCCGCTACTTCGAGTGGGTCGACGACATGCACGACTGGTGCATCAGCCGCCAGCTGTGGTGGGGGCACCGCATCCCGGTCTGGTACGGGCCGGACGGCGAGGTCGTGTGCCCGGGTCCGGACGAGGAGCCGCCCGCCGGGTACACGCAGGACTCCGACGTCCTCGACACGTGGTTCTCGTCGGCGCTGTGGCCGTTCTCCACGCTCGGCTGGCCGGACAAGACCCCGTCCCTGGAGCGCTTCTACCCGACGTCGGTGCTGGTCACCGGGTACGACATCCTGTTCTTCTGGGTCGCCCGCATGATGATGTTCGGGCTGTACGCGATGGACGGCGCGGTCCCGTTCCGGACGATCGCGCTGCACGGCATGGTCCGCGACCAGTTCGGCAAGAAGATGTCGAAGTCGTTCGGCAACGTCATCGACCCGCTCGACTGGATCGACGAGTACGGCGCGGACGCGACCCGCTTCACCCTGCTGCGCGGCGCGAACCCCGGCGGGGACGTCCCGGTGGCGGAGGACTGGGCGCAGGGCTCCCGCAACTTCTGCAACAAGCTGTGGAACGCGACCCGCTTCGCGATGATCAACGGCGCGCATGTGCGGGGTGACCTGCCCACCGAGGTCACGACCGTCGACGCGTGGATCCTGTCGCGGCTGCAGACGGTGATCGCGGAGGTCGACGCGCATCTGGAGGCGTTCGACTTCGCGAAGGCGTGCGAGACGCTCTACCACTTCGCGTGGGACGAGGTGTGCGACTGGTACGTGGAGCTGGCGAAGGTCCAGCTCGCGGACGAGCGTGCCGAGAGCACGCGGCGGGTGCTGGGCGAGGTGCTCGACAACCTGCTGCGGCTCCTGCACCCGGTGATCCCGTTCGTCACCGAGGAGCTGTGGACGTCGCTGACGGGCGGCGACACGATCGTCACCGCGCCGTGGCCGGCCGCGGACGCCGGACGCGCCGACCGGGGCGCCGAGGAGATCGTCGAGTCGCTGCAGCGGCTCGTCACGGAGGTCCGCCGGTTCCGCGCCGACCAGGGGCTGAAGCCGGGCCAGAAGGTCGCCGCCGCGCTGGAGTGGGGCGACTCTCCGCTCGCCGCGCACGAGGAGGGCGTCCGGGCGCTGCTGCGGGTGACCGTCCCGGGCGACGGGTTCGCGGCGACGGCGTCGCTGCCCGTGGAGGGCGTGACGGTCAGGCTCGACACCGCCGGGGCGATCGACGTCGCGGCCGAGCGGAGGCGGCTGGAGAAGGACCTGGCCGCGGCCCGGAAGGAGGCGGGCCAGATGCGCGCCAAGCTCGGCAACGAGGGGTTCCTCGCGAAGGCGCCGGAGGCCGTCGTCGCGAAGAACCGCGGCCGGCTCGCGCAGGCGGAGGCGGACATGGCCCGTCTGGAGGCGCAACTCGCGGCGCTGCCGGCGGGCTGAACCGGCCGGACGCGCCCGTCCCCGGGCTACCATCCCTGTGACCAATGGGGCATTGGCGGCAAATGGAATCTTCGGGGAGTGCAATGGCCGAGTCACCGCCGCGATCCGACGCGCAGGTCCCCGCGCCCGGTGACGAGCTGGAGGCGTCCCGCGCGATCGAGGGCGGCGCCGCGACGGCACCCGTGCCGTGGGGTTCGTCGCGGCCCTGGTGGCTGACATCCGACGGCGAGGGCTCCGGCGCCCACCCGGCCGTCGGGACCGGCCCGCACACCGCCGTGGGGACGGGCCCGCACCCCGCCCTGGGGACCGGGCCGCACCCCACGGCCGCGCCCGTCCCGGCGGGCTGGGACGGGCAGGCTCCGCCGGCGGCGTCCCGCAGGCCGCCCGTCCTGCTTCTGGGGGCGGCGGCGGGCGCGGTGCTGCTCCTCGTCCTGGTGGCGGGGGTGGTCGTGCTCCGGACGGGCGGCGGCGAGAAGAGCGGGGCCTCCGGCGGGCCCGCCGCGTCCACGCGGCGGATCGCCGCGGCGGCGACGGCCGGCGGCCTGGTCCGCGGCCAGACGCCCCCGGCGGCGACCGCCGCGTACCCGTTCGTCGAGGGAGCGGTCCAGGCGGGCGGTGTCCCGGCCGCGAAGGACGGCGTCGCCGTGTACGCGCAGCCTCCGGCGGGGCCGATGCAGATCCTGTTCATGGGCGGGACGGGCCGCGTCGGCGAGCCGGGGGCGTTCCTCGCCAGGATGCGCCCCACGACGGTCATCACGTCGGCGGCGGACGATCCCGGGCAGGGCGGCGGGAAGGCGATGTGCGGCACGTTCGCCGTCCTCGGCGACGTCCACGCCTACTGCGCGTGGGCCACCCGCGACTCGTTCGGGATCGTGGCGTCGGACGTCCCCCTGCCCGACCCCGCGAACGCGCGGGCGGCGGAACTCGCGCACCTCATGCGGGCGATCCGCCGGGACGTGGAGAAGCCTCGGCGCTGAACAGACGCTCCGTGTCGGCGTCCACCAGGTCGAGGACGCGCCCGACGAAGTAGACGGTCCCGAGGACGGCGACGCGGTGACCGAGGGTGGCCAGCGACTCGGGGGTGAGGGCGCCGGCGTCCACGACGTCCCAGGCGGGCGGCAGCGGACGGGTGAACCGCAGGTGCGGAATCGGCAGCCGCACGAACGTCACGGGCAGGTCGCCGAGGGCGGCGATCGCGCCGGTGAGGTCCTTGTGGTCGGGCAGGCAGACGACGGCGTGGTCGATGGCGCCCCACCGGCCGCGGGCGGCGGCGACGCCGGTTCCGTCGATGGCGCAGTCGGCGAGGATGGTCGTGGCCGTGCCGGGGACCGGATGCCACGAGAGCCGCCCCGGCAGGGTGAGCGACTCCAGTACCGCGTGGAGCCGCGCTTCCGGCGGCGGGTCCCCGGTGAGGCGGCGGGCGGCGACGACCCCCAGTTCGGCACTGGCCCGCCCCAGCCCGGGAGGCAGCAGCCGGGACGGCACGCCGCCGTCGCCGTCCGCCACGAACTCGACGCGCCCGCGCAGGGCCGCGCTCACGTCCGGGGACTGCGGCGCGGACAGGACCGCGCGCGTCCGCGCCCCCACCACGCCCAGCTTCTCCTCGGCGATCTCCGCGACCGTGTCGCCGAGAACTCCCACATGCTCCGCGAACACCGGCGTGAGGGCCGCGACGTCCGGCGGGAAGAGGCTCACCTCGTCCGACCGCCCGCCCATCCCCGCCTCCAGCACCAGGACATCGGCCGAAGCCCACCGGGCGAACAGCACCCCCGCGACGGTGAAGGCCCCGGACGGCGACAGGTAGCCCTCATCCGGCGGCAGCATCCCGGCGGCCTGCGACAGCGCGTCGGCCAGCGCTTTCAGATCGGCCTCGGAGACGGCATGCCCGTCGAGCCGGATCCGGTCCCGGTTCGTCCGGAGCCCGGGGGACGTGACGGTGCACACCCGCCGGCCGCCCGCCGCGAGCGCGGCCGACGCGAACGTCGCCGCCGTCCCCTTCCCCTTGGACCCGACGACGGTCAGTACCGGGACGCCGGGAACCGCCGCCCCGAGGAGCTCCGCCAGGGCGCGGGCCCGCGCGAGGCTCCGCCGCGCCCCCGGCGCGCGCCGCCGCCACTCCCGGAAGAACACCTCGTCGGCACCCACGGACCCATGCTTCCACGCCGGTGCGCGGGCACGACCTCCCGGACACGCCCAGTAGGCTCGGACCGTGAGTGAGGCATCAGAACCGCTCGACTACCGCGGCGCCGTCGCGGCGATCATGGGCCGGGGCGTCGAGTGGGAGATCGATCCCACGCTCGACCGCGTCCGCGACCTCATGGACGTCCTCGGCGAGCCGCAGCGCGCGTATCCGGTCATCCACGTGGCGGGCACGAACGGCAAGACCAGCACCGCCCGGCTGATCGAGGCGCTGCTGCGCGAGCGCGGGCTCCGCACCGGCCTCTACACCAGCCCCGAGCTGACGACCCTGCGCGAGCGCATCGCGATCGACGGGGAGCCGCTCGGCGAGGAGGCGTTCACCGAGACCTTCCGGGACGTCCTGCCGTACGTCCAGCTCGTCGACGGCAAGCACGAGAACCGGCTGTCGTTCTTCGAGGTCCTCACCGCGATGGCGTTCGCGGCGTTCGCGGACGCGCCGGTCGACGTCGCCGTCGTCGAGGTCGGCATGGGCGGCACCTGGGACGCCACCAACGTCGCGGACGGCACCGTCGCCGTCGTCACCCCGATCGGCCTCGACCACACCCGCTACCTCGGCGACACCATCGAGGAGATCGCCGGCGAGAAGGCGGGCATCATCAAGCCGGGCGCGGTGGCGGTCCTCGCGCAGCAGCCGGTCGAGGCCGCCGAGGTGCTGCTGCGCCGCATCGCGGAGACGGGCGCCGCGGCCGCCCGCGAGGGCCTGGAGTTCGGCGTGCTGAACCGGGACGTCGCCGTCGGCGGGCAGATGCTCGCGCTGCGCGGCCTGCACGGGACCTACGACGAGATCTTCCTGCCGCTGTTCGGCGATCACCACGCGTCCAACGCCGCGACCGCGCTGGCGGCCGTGGAGGCGTTCGCGAGCGGGACGGCGAGCAGGGGCGAGGTCGACCTCGAGGCCGCGACCCGCATCGCCAAGGGCGAGACGTACATCGGCGGCGCCGAAGGGCAGCTGGACCCCGCCCTCGTGCGGGCCGGGTTCGCCGGCTCGGCGTCGCCCGGACGGCTGGAGGTCGTCCGCACCGGCCCGACCGTCCTGCTGGACGTGGCGCACAACCCGTCCGGGATGGCGGCGTCCGTCGCCACCATCACCGAGTCGTTCGGCTTCACCCGGCTGGTCGGCGTCCTCGCCATCGCCGCCGACAAGGACATCGCGGGCGTCCTCGACCAGCTGGAGCCCGTTCTCGCCGAACTCGTCGTGACCCGCAACTCGTCCCCGCGCTCCCTGCCGCCCGAGGAGCTGGCGGAGGAGGCCGAGGGCGTCTTCGGAGCGGAGCGCGTCCATGTCGCGGAGCGCCTGGACGACGCCATCGACCGCGCCATCGGCCTCGCCGAGGAGACCGGCGAGTACCGCGGCGCCGGAGTCCTGATCACCGGTTCGGTGGTCACCGTGGGCGACGCGCGAACGCTGCTGAGAGTGGACGGGGGACGGCGATGAGCGCCGCCGCCGAGCGGGCGGCGAATCCGGCCGTGCGCCTGCTGTCGGCCGTGCTGGGGTGCGAGGCGATCGTGATCGCGCTGGCGATCCCGGTGGCGATCACCGTCATGAAGGTGGACGCGGCCGTCGCCGGCGGCGTGTGCGGGGGGCTCGCGGTGGCGTGCCTCCTCATGGCGGGCCTGCTGCGGTTCTCGTGGGCGGTGCCCGCCGGGACCGTGCTCCAGGTGCTCGTCATCGCGGTCGGGTTCATGGTGCCGTCCATGTTCTTCCTCGGTGTCGTTTTCGGGGCGCTCTGGGGCACGGCGATTTGGCTGGGACGCAAGGCGGCGCGGGCGCAGGAGCGCTAGATTCGCGGAGTCGTCCCGTGTGAACCGCTACGCCGACTCCCCGGAGGAACGGGCGTGCTCTCCAGCCCCTCGCCCGACGCGTCCGCCGCGCCGTCCGAACGCGGCGCGCGGAGATGGAGCGCGGCGCTCGTCGCGCTGGCGGCCACGGCCGTCGCGGTGCCCGCCGCCGTCCTCACCGTTCCCGACGCGACCCCCGAGGTCGTCCCGTCGGCCGTGGGCGACCTCGGCTCGCTGGACGTCGCGGCGCTGCTGCGCGCGACCGGGCTGGCGCTGCCCGCCCTGCTCCTCGCGGTCCCGGTGGGGTCCGTCGCGGCTCGCCGGTGGCCGCCGCCGCTCGTGCTGGCGGCGGGCGGCGCGCTGCTGCTCGGCGGCTGCGCGGCGGCGCGGATCGCCGGCACGGTGCCGCAGGTCGCGGCCGCCCGCACGGTGCTGGGCGCCGGGGCGGGGCTGCTTCTGCCCGCCGCGCTCGTCCTGGTCCGGGAGCGGCGCAGCCCGGCGCTCGCCGCCGTGTGGGCCGGCGTCCTCGCCGGGGCGCTGCTGCTCGCGGCGCCGCTCGCGCTCAACGCCGTCCCCGCCCCCGGAAACGACGGCTGGCGGATCGCGCTCGCGCCCTTCCCGTGGACCGCGCCGCTCGTGCTCGCCGTCGCCGCGGCCTGCGCCGTGCCGCGGTGGCGGGCCGACCCGCTGCCGCCGCCGCGCGGTGCCGAGCGGGCGCGGCTCGTGCTGCCGCTCGTCCCCGCGGCGGGCCTCGCGCTGCTCGCCGTCGTCGCCGCGCACGGCTGGTCGCCGGGCGCGCGGCTCGTCGTCGCGGCGGTGGGCCTCGCCGCCCTGCTCGGCCTGGCGCTCGCCGCGGGCCGGGACGCGACGGCGGGCGACCCGTCCGGCTGCGCGGTCGCGATGGTCGCCGCCGGACTGCTGTGCCATCCCGTCGCCGGGCCGCTCGCCGGTCTCGCCGCCGCCGGCCCTCCGGGCGGCGGGACGGTCCCCGTCGCGCCGTTCGCCGCGGCCGCCGGCGCCGCGCTCGCCGGCGCGCTGGCGGCGGTCGTGCCGTCCCGCCCACGCACCGGCGTCCTCGCCGGATACGCGCTGATCGTCGCCGCGTTCCCGGCCGGGCTCGCGGTCGGCGGGGACGCCGGGCGCTGGGCGCTGCTCGTCCCGCTCGGCGCCGGGACCGGCCTCGCGCTCGCCGCGTCCCTTCGCGACGCGACCCCCGGCGCGGCGCTGTTCGGCCTCACGCTGTGCTTCCCCGCCGTGCTGACCGGGCAGCTCCTCGTCCTGTCGCTGCAGGCGTCGCAGCTGCAGCGGGCACGGCCGCTGACGCACGCGCGGCAGGTCGCGGCGCTCACCGCCGGCCACCGCGAGTGGCTCGTCGCGGCCGGGGCGGCCGCGCTGCTGCTCGCCGCCGCGTCCCTCCTGCCCGGCCGGGCGCCTAGGAACGCCCGGGACGGGTAGGATTCGCGGCGCAGTGGTGTGCAGGCCGTGCCGTGACAGAACGCCCGGCCGGAACCCCGCGGGGCGGGGTGCGCCACCCGTACCGATACTTCCTGAGGAGAATCACCCGTGTCCGAGCGCACTCTCGTCCTTGTCAAGCCCGACGGTGTCCGCCGCGGCGTCGTCGGCGAGGTCATCTCCCGGATCGAGCGCAAGGGCCTGAAGCTCGTCGCGCTGGAGCTGAAGACGCTGCCCCGCGAGACCGCCGAGGCGCACTACGAGGAGCACGCCAGCAAGCCGTTCTTCGGCGAGCTGGTCGACTTCATCACCGGCGGCCCGCTCGTCGCCATGGTGGTCGAGGGCCCGCGCGCCATCGAGGCGTTCCGCGCCCTGGCCGGCGCCACCGACCCGGTGAGCGCGGCGCCCGGCACGATCCGCGGCGACTTCGCGCTGGAGATCGGCGAGAACATCGTGCACGGGTCGGACTCCACCTACTCGGCCGACCGCGAGATCAAGCTGTTCTTCCCCGGGCTCGGCTGACGCCCGTCCGACACACGCGGGCCGGACGCTTCCGGCCCGCGTCACATTCCGTGATACAGGGCAGGTCAGCGCCCGATCCCAGGGCGAATCCCGGCATCGTACCGACTGCCCGCCGACGTCCCGGCACGTTACGATGGACGCGCCGCTGCACACGCCCGTCAATCGTGAAGGGCTCCCTTTCTCCATGGGTAACAAGCTGTCGTTCCTTGGCCGTGACATGGCGGTCGACCTCGGCACCGCGAACACGCTGGTGTACGTCCGGGGCCGCGGGATCGTCCTGAACGAGCCGTCCGTCGTCGCGATCAACACCAACACCGGCAAGATCGTGGCGGTGGGGATCGAGGCGAAGCGGATGATCGGCCGCACGCCGGGGAACATCGTGGCGGTCCGGCCGCTGAAGGACGGCGTCATCGCCGACTTCGACGTCACCGAGCGGATGCTGCGGTACTTCATCCAGAAGGTGCACAAGCGGCGGCACTTCGCCAAGCCGCGCATCGTGGTGGCGGTGCCGAGCGGCATCACCGGCGTGGAGCAGCGCGCGGTGAAGGAGGCCGGCTACCAGGCCGGGGCCCGGCGCGTGTACATCATCGAGGAGCCGATGGCCGCCGCGATCGGCGCCGGGCTGCCCGTGTACGAGCCGACCGGCAACATGGTCGTCGACATCGGCGGCGGCACGACCGAGGTCGCCATCATCTCGCTCGGCGGCATCGTCACCAGCCAGTCCGTCCGCGTCGGCGGCGACGAGCTCGACCAGGCCATCATCGCGTTCTCCAAGAAGGAGTACTCCCTGATGCTGGGGGAGCGCACCTCCGAGGAGATCAAGATGGCGATCGGGTCGGCCTATCCCGGCGGGGAGAAGGAGCCGCACGCCGAGATCCGCGGTCGCGACCTCGTCAGCGGCCTGCCGAAGACCGTCGTCATCTCCGCCGAGGAGGTGCGGCGCGCGATCGAGGAGCCGGTCAACTCCATCGTGGACGCGGTGAAGACGACGCTCGACAAGTGCCCGCCGGAGCTGTCCGGCGACATCATGGACCGCGGGATCGCCCTCACCGGCGGCGGCGCGCTGCTGCAGAACCTCGACGAGCGGCTCCGCGAGGAGACCGGCATGCCGATCCACCTCGTCGACACCCCGCTCGACTCCGTCGTCCTCGGCACGGGCAAGTGCGTGGAGGACTTCGAGTCCCTCCGGCAGGTGCTCGTCCCGGAGCCGCGGCACTGAGCTCCCGGTCATGACCACGAGACGGGAGGCCGCCGCGTGAAGGACACCCGGCGCAGCCGCATGGTCCTCGGGGTGCTGCTCGCCGCGGCGCTCACGATGATCACCGTGGACTACCGCGGCGGCGAGGACTCCCCGCTGCGCGGGCTCCGCGGTGTCGGCGCGGCGGTGTTCGGGCCCGTGGAACGGGCGTCGGCGGCCGTCGTCCGGCCGGTCGGCAACACCTTCGACGCGATCACCGACGCGCCCGGCGAGCGGCGCCGCGCGGACCGCCTGCAGCGCGAGAACCAGCGGCTGCGCGAGCAGCTGCGCGCCGCCCGCCTCGACGAGGACCGCTCCGCCGAGCTGCGGCGGCTGCTCGGCACCGCAGGGATGGGCGGCTACACGATCCGCGCCGCGCACGTCATCTCCGCCGGCCAGGGCTTCGAGGACACCGTCACCATCGACGTCGGCAGCCGCAGCGGCGTCCGCGCCGACATGACGGTGCTGTCCGCCGACGGGCTCGTCGGCCGCGTCACCCGCGTCGGCCCCGCCACCGCGACCGTGCTGCTCGCCACCGACCAGGCGTCCACGGTCGGCGCCCGGCTGGAGGGCTCCAAAGAGATCGGCTACATGCGCGGCCGGGGCCGCCGGGGCCTGCGCGGCGACGGGTCGCCGCTGCGGTTCCAGCTGCTCGACGCGAACGCGCCGATGCGGGTCGGGCAGCGCCTCGTCACGCTCGGCTCGCAGGGCCAGCGCCCGTACGTGCCGGGCGTCCCGATCGGCGTCGTCGAGAGGATCGAGGACGCCGGAGCCGGCCTGACCCGCACCGCGCACGTCCGCCCGTTCGTCCGGTTCACCAGCCTCGACGTCGTGGCCGTCGTCGTCGCGCCGCCGCGCAGCGACCCGCGCGACGCGGTGCTCCCGCCGAAGCCGTCGCCCGCGCCGACCCCCCGGGCGACGCCGAGCGGCGCGCCTCGCCCGTCCACCAAGCCGACCTCGGGGAACTGACGTGCTGAACCCACCAGAGGTGTCCGGTACCCGCCGCAACGTCACCGCCGCCGCCGTGATCGCCGTCGCGCTGATCCTGCAGGTGTCGGTGGCGAACCGGCTCCCGCTGCCGGGCGGCGTCCAGCCCGACCTGGTGCTGCTCGCCGTCGTCGCGCTCGCGCTGGTCAGCGGCTCCATGACCGGGATGGTCACCGGTTTCGCGGCCGGGCTGTGCGCCGACATCATCCCGCCCGCCGACCACACCCTCGGCCGGTACGCGCTGGTGTACTGCCTGATCGGGTTCGTGTGCGGGATCGCGTCGGCGGAGATGGACCGGCAGTCCCTCGTCCCGTTCTTCGCCGTCGCCGCGGGCGCCCTCGCCGGGACCGTGCTGTACGCGGGGACCGGCATGATCCTCGGCGATCCGCGGGCCGGCTGGGACACCGTGGTCGGCATCGTCCCGCTGCAGCTCCTCTACGACGTGATCGCCAGCCCGTTCGTGGTGTGGGCGGTGCTGCGCGTGACCCGCCGCTTCGAGCGCGGGGAGCGCGCCCGGGGCGATCGGCTGTCGTTGCCCGTCGCCCGCTACCGCGCGATGTCGGGGCGGGGCGGGGGGCTGTGAACCCGCGGACCCATTTCCGCCTCGTCGTCCTGTACGTGCTGGTCGGTGCGCTGCTGCTCGTCCTGATCGGGCGGCTCTGGACGCTCCAGGTGCTGGACGGCGAGCGGTACCGGCAGACCGCCGCGCAGAACCGCACCCGCGACATCGTCGTCCCGGCGATCCGCGGCATGATCCTGGACGACCGGGGCGTCGCGCTCGTCCGGAACAGGTCGGCGCTGGTCGTGTCGGTCGACCGGACGTCGCTGTCGCGGCAGGGGGACGGCGGCGACGCCGTCCTGAAGCGGCTCGCGGGGGTCCTCGGCGTCTCCCACGCCTCGATCCTGCAGCGGATCCGGCTGTGCTCGCCCACGGTGAAGCGGCCGTGCTGGCCCGGGTCGCCGTACCAGCCGATCCCCGTCGCCGACAACGTCGACCCGAAGCGCGCCCTGCAGATCATGGAGCGGCAGGAGGACTTCCCCGGGGTGACCGCGCAGGTCCAGGCCGTCCGGGAGTACCCCCACCCGTCGGGCGCGAGCGCTCCGCAGACCCTGGGCTATCTGCAGCCGATCACGCAGGAGGAGCTCGACGAGCGCAAGGGCCTGAAGGTCACCGGCTACAGCGGCGTCGACCTGATCGGCCGCGCCGGGCTGGAGGCGCAGTACGACGCGGACCTGCGCGGCGAGCCCGGCTTCCGGCGCGTCCTCGTCGACAGCCAGGGCCGCGTGACCGGCACGGCCGAGGAGAAGCGGCCGGTGACCGGCGGGAACCTCGTCACCAGCATCGACGCGGGGGTGCAGGGCGCGGCCGAGAGCGCCCTGAAGAAGGCGATCGAGGACGCCCGCAAGGCCGGCCACAAGGCCGACTCGGGCGCCGTCGTCGTGATGGACGCGACCGACGGCCGCATGATCGCCATGGCCAGCCATCCGACGTACGACCCGGCGATCTGGACGGGCGGCATCTCCCAGGACGACTACGACGCGCTGCTCGGCAAGAAGCGCGGCGAGCCGCTCATCTCCCGGGTCACGCAGGGTCAGTTCGCCCCCGCGTCCACTTTCAAGATCTCCTCGATCGCGGCGGCCGTCCGGGACGGCTACGACCTGCACGGCACCTACCCGTGCCCCGGCTCCTACAACGTCGGCAGCCGCGCGTTCACGAACTACGAGGCGCAGGGCCACGGGAACATGAACCTGCACGAGGCCCTCGTCGTCTCCTGCGACACCATCTTCTACCGGTTCGCGTACGAGGCGTGGCTGCGCGACGGCGGAACCGACCCGAAGAAGAACCCCTCCGACCCGATGGTGGGCATGGCCCGCGAGTTCGGGTTCGGTGCGAGGACCGGGATCGACCTGCCGAACGAGTCCGCCGGGCGGATCCCCGACCGCGCCTGGAAGAAGGCGTTCTGGCAGGCCACCCGCGCGTCGAACTGCAAGGCCGCCAAGGAGGGCTACCCGGACGTCGCCCGCACCGACCCGTCCCGCGCCGCGTACCTGAAGGCGATCGCGACGGAGAACTGCACCGAGGGGTTCATGTGGCGCGCCGGTGACACGGCCAACTTCTCCGTCGGGCAGGGCGACGTGCTCGCCACGCCCCTTCAGCTCGCCCGCGCGTACGCGGCCGTCGCGAACGGCGGGAGGCTCGTCACCCCGCGCCTCGGCATGGCCGTCACGCGGCCGGACGGGTCGCTCGTCCGGCGGCTCCCCGACCCCGCCGACCCCAGGCTCAAGGTCGACCCGAAGGTGCTGAAGTACATCCGGGGCGGCCTCGCCGACGTCACCAAGCGCGGCACGGCGGCGGGCGCCTTCTCGGGGTTCGACTTCAAGCGGGTGGACGTGGCGGGCAAGACCGGCACCGCCGAGGTGTACGGCAAGGACGACACGTCCTGGTTCGCGTCGTTCGGTCCGGTGAGCAAGCCCCGGTACGTCGTCGTCGCGATGGTCTCCCAGGGCGGCACGGGAGCGTCCACCGCCGCCCCGGCCGTCCGGAGCATCTGGGAGGCGATGTACGGGACGGACGACAGAAAGCCCATCCTCAAGAACGGCCGCCTCCCCACCGGGCTCCCCGGTCCCCCCGTGAGCAGGACCTCGCAGTGAACCGGCTGAAGGGGTACCGCGGGCCGGGGCCGTGGCGCGGCCGCGCCGCGGGGCTGCGGCGGCTCGACTGGACGCTGATCCTCATCGTCCTGGTGCTGTCGGTCGCCGGCGCGGTGCTGGTCCGGTCCGCGACCTTCCAGCTCATGATCGAGCAGGGCAAGGACCCCGAGTCCTACCTCAAGCGGCACATCCTGAACCTGCTGATCGGGTTCGTGCTCGGCGGTCTCGTCACGGTTCTGGACTACCGGCTCCTGCGCGCCTACGTGCCGATCCTGTACGCGGTGGCCTGCGTGGGGCTCGTCGCCGTCCTCACCCCGCTCGGATCCACGATCAACGGCTCGCACTCGTGGATCGTGCTCGGCGGCGGGTTCCAGGTCCAGCCGTCGGAGTTCGCGAAGGTCGGCCTGGTCGTCCTGCTCGCCATGATCCTCGGGGAGCCGCGGGACGGCGAGATCGGGCCCGGCCGCCGGGACGTGCTGCTCGCGCTCGCCCTCGCCGGGCTGCCCGCCGTCCTGATCCTCATGCAGCCCGACCTCGGCACCACGCTCGTGTTCGGCGCCGTCGTCCTCGGCATGCTCGCCGTCTCCGGCGCGCGGAAGCGCTGGCTCGCCGGGCTCGTCGCGGGCGGGGGCGCGGCCGCGACCGCCGCGTGGGCGTTCGGGGTGCTCAAGCCGTACCAGATCGCCCGGTTCACCGCCTTCCTCGACCCGTCCGCCGACCCGCGCGGCGCCGGGTACAACGCGCAGCAGGCCCGCATCGCGATCGGGTCCGGCGGCGCGTTCGGCAAGGGCCTGTTCGAGGGCGAGCAGACCGGCGGGCATTTCGTCCCCGAGCAGCAGACCGACTTCATCTTCACGGTCGCGGGAGAGGAGCTCGGCTTCGCCGGCGGCGCCGCGATCATCGTCCTGCTCGGCATCGTGCTGTGGCGGGGCCTGCGGATCGCGCTGCAGGCGGCCGACCTGTTCGGCACGCTCGTCGCGACCGGCGTGGTGTGCTGGCTCGCGTTCCAGACGTTCGAGAACGTCGGGATGACCCTCGGCATCATGCCGATCACGGGGCTGCCGCTGCCGTTCGTGTCCTATGGAGGCTCGGCGACGTTCGCCAACATGATCGCCTTCGGGCTGCTGCAGGCCGTCCATGTACGGCGCCGCGCCTTCGACTGACCGGTAGGCTGGACGTTCAACTCCCCCCACGTCGTGCAGCACGGAGGACATCGTCATGCCGGTGGAGTCGATCTTCCCGCGCCTGGAGCCGCTGCTCCCGCGCGTGCAGAAGCCGATTCAGTACGTGGGCGGTGAGCTGAACTCCCAGATCAAGGACTGGGACGAGGCCGACGTCCGATGGGCGCTCATGTATCCGGACGCCTACGAGGTGGGGCTCCCGAACCAGGGCGTCCAGATCCTCTACGAGATCCTCAACGAGCGGGACGGGGTCCTCGCGGAGCGCACCTACTCGGTGTGGCCCGACATGGAGGCGGTCATGCGGGAGCACGGCATCCCGCAGTTCACCGTGGACGCCCACCGCCCCGTCGGCGCCTTCGACGTGTTCGGCGTGTCGTTCTCCACCGAACTCGGGTACACCAACCTGCTGACGGCGCTGGACCTCGCGGGCATCCCGCTCGAGGCCGCCGACCGCACCGGCGAGCACCCGATCGTCCTCGCGGGCGGGCACGCCGCGTTCAACCCCGAGCCCATCGCCGACTTCATCGACGCCGCCGTCCTCGGCGACGGCGAGGAGATCGCCCTCGCGATCACCGAGGTGATCCGCGAATGGAAGGCCGAGGGCCGCCCGGACGGCCGGGACGGGCTGCTGATGCGGCTCGCGGCGTCCGGCGGCGTGTACGTTCCCCGCTTCTACGACGTCTCCTACCTGCCGGACGGCCGCATTCAGCGGGTCGCGCCGAACCGGCCGGGCGTCCCGTGGCGGGTGGAGAAGCACACCGTCATGGACCTCGACCAGTGGCCCTACCCGAAGAAGCCCCTGGTCCCGCTGGCGGAGACCGTGCACGAGCGGTTCAGCGTCGAGATCTTCCGGGGCTGCACCCGGGGCTGCCGGTTCTGCCAGGCCGGCATGATCACCCGTCCGGTCCGGGAGCGGTCGATCACCACGATCGGCGCGATGGTCGACCAGGGCCTCAAGGAGTCCGGCTTCCAGGAGGTCGGCCTGCTCAGCCTCTCCAGCGCCGACCACAGCGAGATCGCCGAGGTCGCGAAGGGCCTCGGCGACCGCTACGAGGGCACCAACACGTCCCTCTCCCTGCCGTCCACGCGCGTCGACGCCTTCAACATCACGCTCGCGAACGAGTTCTCCCGGGGCGGCCGCCGCTCCGGCCTCACGTTCGCGCCGGAGGGCGGCTCCGAGAGGATGCGCAAGGTGATCAACAAGATGGTCACCGAGGACGACCTGATCCGCACGGTCACCACCGCGTACGAGAACGGCTGGCGGCAGGTCAAGCTGTACTTCATGTGCGGCCTCCCCACCGAGGAGGACGCCGACGTCCTCGCCATCGCCGACATGGCCAGGCGCGTCATCAGGGCGGGCCGCGAGGCGACCGGCCGCAAGGACATCCGCTGCACCGTGTCCATCGGCGGGTTCGTGCCCAAGCCGCACACCCCGTTCCAGTGGGCCGCCCAGTGCGACCACGAGACCGTCGACCGCCGCCTCCGCGCCCTCAAGGACGCCCTGCGCGGCGACAAGGAGTACGGCCGGGCCATCGGCCTGCGCTACCACGACGGCCGGCCCTCCATCATCGAGGGCCTGCTGTCGCGCGGCGACCGCCGCGTCGGCAAGGTCATCCGCGCGGTCTGGGAGGACGGCGGCCGCTTCGACGGCTGGAGCGAGCACTTCTCCTACGAGCGCTGGACGGACTGCGCCGCCAAGGCGCTCGCCGGCGAGCCCGTCGATCTCGGCTGGTACACCGTCCGCGAGCGCGACGAGGTCGAGGTCCTCCCGTGGGACCACCTCGACGCCGGCCTCGACCGCGAATGGCTCTGGCAGGACTGGCAGGAAGCGGTCGACGGGACGGAGGTCGAGGACTGCCGCTGGACGCCCTGCTACGACTGCGGCGTCTGCCCCACCATGGGCACCGAGATCCAGATCGGCCCGACCGGCAAGAGGCTCCTGCCGCTGTCCGTCGTGTGATTGTGAAACACCCGGAACCCCCTGGCCACAGGGGGTTCCGTCGGCTCGGGGCGAGGTGCCCGGCGCGGGGCGGCCCGGGGGGCCGTACTCTATAGGGAGACCTCATATTTCGACTCGGCACGAGTAGGAAGGAACAGAGCCCTGGCACCCATGCCGGAGGGTCCGGCGCCGGCACCCGTGAGCCAGCGACTGCGCGTCCGCTATGCCAAGCGGGGCAGGTTGCGGTTCACGAGCCACCGCGACATTTCCCGGGCCGTGGAACGCGCCGTCCGGCGCGCCGGGATTCCTGTCGCGTTCAGCGCCGGGTTCACCCCTCACCCGAAGATCTCGTACTCGGGTGCGGCGGCGACAGGGGTGGCCAGCGAGGCCGAGTACCTCGAGATCGGGCTCACCGAGCCCCGCGACCCTGCGCGGGTGCGGGCCGATCTGGACGCGGCGCTGCCGCCCGGGCTCGACATCCTCGATGTCGTTCCCGTCGCGACGGCTCCCGGAGAGGCGCGCGCGGCCCGGCCGAGCGCGTTCGCCGATCGGCTCGAGGCGTCCGAATGGCGGATCCGGCTGGACGGGGTGTCGCCCGGCGACGCCGCCGCTGCCGTGGCCGCCTTCATGGCCGCCGAGGAGATCGAGGTCGAGCGCCTCACCAAGAAGGGGCGCCGCACGTTCGACGTGCGCGCCGCCGTGTCCACCATCGAGCCGGACCGGCGCGCCGCGGAGGCGGCGGATGCCCCTTGTGCGATACTTCGAATGGTTGTTCGGCATTCCACACCCGCCGTACGACCCGACGACATCCTCACCGGACTGCGCCAGGTCGCCGACCTCGCGCCGCCGTCACCGCCCTTGGTGACCAGGCTGGCGCAGGGGCCCCTTGACGCGGCCACCGGTGGCCTCGCGGATCCCCTGGATCCGGACCGGGAGACCGGCCCGCCGCACGGCGAAGACGCCGCGACCGGCGTCGGCCGGGAGCCCGCGCTACCCGGGGACGCCACGAGCGCGGATGCCGTCAGCGCCTGACCGGGGAACCGAAGCCGTGGCGACACGGAACCGGTTCCGCAGGGTACGGCCGGCGCACCCCCGACGACTTCGTCGTCACGACCGGACATCCGTCCGGCGGTGACGACGCCGACGACTGATGGAGCGCTCTCGCGCGGCGCACCGCACCGGCCCGCCCTCCGGCGGAGCGGGGCGGTCGCGCCCGGGAGCCCGACGGGAGACTGCCCGAATGCTTGAGAACGAAGCCGATCCGGCCACCGCCGAAGGCACCGGTAACACGACCGACGACACCACCGCCCCGGAGGCGGCGCGAGCCGATGCGACGGGCGAGGAGACGGCGAGCGGGGTGACCGGCGTGACATCGCGTCCGCGCCGCCGCGCCAGCCGCCCGGCTGGGCCACCGCCGGACGTGGAGGAGGCCCCGGCGACCGCGGCGCCCCCCGAGGCGGCCGAAGAGGCCGCCCCCGAGGCGGCCGCTGAGCCGGTCGTGGCCGAGCCGGCCGCCGAGAAGGCGGCCCCGCCGAAGAGGGCCGCGCGGACGCGCACCCGTGCCAAGAAGGCCGAGACCGCCGAGCCGGTGCCGATGACCGGCGCCGAGACGTCCCCGGAGAAGGCGGCCGCCGAGAGCGTCCCTGAGACCGCCACGGCGCCCGCCCCCGAGACCGCGGCCACGGCTCCCGGCGAGCCCGCCGCCGAGGTCGCCGCCGCGCCCGCCGCCGAGCAGGCGCCCGTGACCCGCACCCGCACCCGCCGCCGGGCCGCCACCGCCGGGCCGATCACGCCGCCCGAGCCGGACGAGACCGCCGTCCCGTCCGTGCCGCGGGTGCCGGTCGTCCCGACCGTGCCCGTCGCGGCGGCGGAGCCGGTCGCCGGCGAGGCGCCGGAGATCGAGTCGATCGGGATCCCGGGCGTCACGTTCCAGCCGCCCATGGTGGTGTTCCAGCCGCCGACGCCCAGCGCCGAGCCGCCCGCCCGCCCGCAGGCCGAGCCCGCCGAGCCCGCCGAGCCCGCCGAGAGCGAGGCCGAGGCCGTCGCGGACGAGTCCGACGAGGACGAGGACGAGGACCGCCCGTCCCGCCGCCGCCGCCGTCGCGGCGGTCGCGGCCGGGGACGCGGCAAGGACGCCGCCGACGAGGGCGCGGACGACGAGCAGGAGGAGCCCGCCGAGGCCGAGGAGCCGGAGGAGCCCGCCCGCCCCGCGAAGGGCGCGAAGTCCGCGAAGTCCGCCAAGGCCACCAAAGCCGCCAAGGCCGCGAAGGCCGCGGAGGAGGCCGAGTCCGACGAGGACGAGGACGACGACGAGGAGGGCGGCGCCGGATCGAGCCGCCGCCGCCGTCGCCGTCGCCGGCGCTCCGGGGGCGACGGCGAGCAGGGGACGTTCGCCGACGACCCGCCGAACACCGTCGTGCACGTCCGGTCCGGGCGGGCCGCGGAGCCGCGCGCCGCCGAGGACGAGGTCCAGTCCGTCCGGGGCTCGACCCGCCTGGAGGCCAAGAAGCAGCGCCGCCGCGAGGGCCGCGAGCAGGGCCGCCGCCGCCCGCCGGTGATCACCGAGGCGGAGTTCCTGGCGCGCCGCGAGGCGGTCGACCGGGTCATGGTGCTCCGGCAGGAGGGCGAGCGCACCCAGATCGCCGTCCTGGAGGACGGGGTGCTCGTCGAGCACTACATCAACCGGTCCACGCACCAGTCGTACGTGGGCAACGTGTACCTCGGCAAGGTGCAGAACGTGCTGCCGTCGATGGAGGCGGCGTTCGTCGACATCGGCAAGGGCCGCAACGCCGTCCTGTACGCGGGCGAGGTGAACTGGGACGCGTCCGGCCTGGAGGGGCAGCCGCGCCGGATCGAGTCGGCGCTGAAGTCCGGCCAGTCGGTGCTCGTGCAGGTCACGAAGGACCCGCTGGGCCACAAGGGCGCGCGCCTCACCAGCCAGGTCTCGCTGCCCGGCCGCTACCTCGTGTACGTGCCGGACGGCTCGATGACCGGTATCAGCCGCAAGCTCCCCGACAAGGAGCGCAGCCGCCTCAAGTCGATCCTGAAGAAGATCATGCCGGACAACGCCGGTGTGATCGTCCGGACCGCGGCGGAGGGCGCGACCGAGGAGGAGCTGTCGCGGGACGTGTCGCGCCTCGCGGCCCAGTGGGAGAGCATCCAGAAGAAGGTCAAGACGGCGTCGGCGCCCGCCCTGCTGCACGGCGAGCCCGACATGACGATCCGGGTCGTCCGCGACATCTTCAACGAGGACTTCGGCAAGCTGGTCGTGTCCGGCGCGGAGGCGTGGGACACGGTGTCGGAGTACGTCGAGTACGTGGCTCCGCACCTGGCCGACCGGGTCGAGCGGTGGACGGACGAGCAGGACGTCCTGACCGCGTTCCGCATCGACGAGCAGATCGCCAAGGCGCTGGACCGGAAGGTCTGGCTGCCCTCCGGCGGCTCGCTGGTCATCGACCGCACCGAGGCGATGATCGTCGTGGACGTGAACACCGGGAAGTTCACCGGGCAGGGCGGCAACCTCGAGGAGACCGTCACCCGCAACAACCTGGAGGCGGCGGAGGAGATCGTCCGGCAGCTCCGGCTCCGCGACATCGGCGGCATCGTCGTGATCGACTTCATCGACATGGTGCTGGAGAGCAATCGCGACCTGGTGCTCCGCCGGCTCGTGGAGTGCCTGTCGCGGGACCGCACCAAGCACCAGGTCGCCGAGGTCACGTCGCTGGGCCTGGTGCAGATGACCCGCAAGCGGGTCGGGCAGGGCCTGGTGGAGGCGTTCTCGGAGGTCTGCGAGAGCTGCAACGGGCGCGGGATCCACGTCCAGCTGACGCCGGTCGAGATGAAGACGGACAAGGCCGCGGCGAAGGAGGGCGGGGCCGGCGGCGGCCGCCGCCGCAAGCGCAAGGGCGAGGTCGAGAAGGCCGTCGAGGAGAAGATCACCCGCCAGGAGAAGACCAGGGAGGCGCCCGAGCCGGAGCCCGCCGCCGAGGCCGCCCCGGAACCGGCGCCCGAGCCCGAGCCCGCGCCGGCGGTCCGGACGCGGCCGCGCCGCTCCGGCCCGGCGAAGCGCCCGGCGGGCCCGCCGCCGGACGTCGAGGCCGAGGAGCCCCCGGTTCAGGCGGCGGTGGAGGCCGAGGACGCGGCGGCCGAGGTGGCCGGCACGTCGCCGGGCATCCTGGACGACGAGACGGAGGCGGTCCCCGTGACCGCCGAGGCCAACGGCGCCGCGCCGGCGCGGAAGCCCGCCGGGGAGCCCGCGGCGGACGCGGAGGAGGAGACCGGCAACGGCCGGCGCCGCCGCAGCCGCCGCACGCGAGCCGTCCAGGTCGCGAGCGCCGGCGAGGCCGGCGACCCGGAGTAGACGGTCCCGGATGGCCCGTCCCCGCGCGTTCGCGAAGGGGCCGGGCCGTCCAGTACACTTGCTCTTCGGCGCGCTTTGCGCGCCGTCCGAAGATGCGCTGCCGGTCCCCGGGAGGGGGCCCGTTCAGCGCACTCCTCGCCGGACCGGCGGGGACATGCACAGAGCGCCGGGGTCCTCCCCGGGCGTGCCGCTCCCGGCCTCGTGCCGGGGGTAGGCCCTCAACCGAGGGCTGGTGTGAACCACGCGCGGGGCCGGCTCATCCCGGAAGCGCGCGCAGACGAAGGGTATCCGCGGTGTACGCGATTGTCCGCGCAGGCGGCAGGCAGGAGAAGGTGGCCGTCGACGACGTGCTCACCGTCGACAAGCTGGCCGGTGAGGTCGGTTCGACCGTCACGTTCCCGGCCGTTCTGGTGGTGGACGGCGACGACGTCGTCAGCGCCGCCGAGGCCCTGGCCCGCTACGAGGTGACCGCCGAGATCGTCGGCGCGGTCAAGGGCCCCAAGATCAACATCATGCACTACCGGAACAAGACCGGTTACAAGCGGCGGATGGGCCACCGCCAGCCGTACACCGAGGTCAAGATCACCGGTATCAAGGCCGGGAAGTAAGGGAGCGGACCCATGGCACACAAGAAGGGCGCATCGTCCAGCCGGAACGGTCGCGACTCCAACGCCCAGCGGCTCGGAGTGAAGCGCTTCGGCGGCCAGGTCGTCAAGGCGGGCGAGATCATCGTCCGGCAGCGCGGCACCCACTTCCACCCCGGCCCCGGCGTCGGCCGCGGCGGCGACGACACGCTGTTCGCGCTCGTCGCGGGTGCGGTGCAGTTCCGCCGCTACCGCGGGCGCAACGCGGTGAGCATCGTCCCGCCGGCGGAGTAGTCCGCCTGCGACAGACGTGAGTGAGGGGCGGACCGATCGAGGTCCGCCCCTTCGCCCTTTCCAAGGGCGTGAAGACAAGCTGAGGAGACACACCGTGGCCGCTGGAGCGGGATCGGGCGCGCAGTTCGTCGACCGGGTGGTGCTGCACGTCGCCGCCGGCAACGGCGGCAACGGCTGCGCGTCGATCCACCGGGAGAAGTTCAAGCCGCTGGGGGGACCGGACGGCGCGAACGGCGGGCGCGGCGGCGACGTGATCCTCGTCGTCGACTCGGGCACGGCGAGCCTTCTCGATTACCATCGGCGCCCGCACCGCAAGGCGGGGAACGGCAAGCCGGGGCAGGGCAGCCTCCGCACCGGCGCGGACGGCGCGGACGTCGTCCTGACCGTCCCCGACGGCACGGTCGTGAAGGAGGGCGACACCGTCCTCGCCGACCTGGTGGGGGAGGGCACCCGCTTCGTCGTCGCGCGCGGCGGCCACGGCGGCCTCGGGAACGCGGCGCTGGCCTCGGCGAAGCGGAAGGCGCCCGGGTTCGCGCTGCTCGGCGAGCCGGGCGAGGCGCGCGACGTGGTGCTGGAGCTGAAGAGCGTCGCGGACGTGGCGCTCGTCGGGTTCCCCAGCGCCGGGAAGTCGTCGCTGATCGCGGCGCTGTCGGCGGCCAAGCCGAAGATCGCCGCCTATCCGTTCACGACGCTGATCCCGAACCTCGGCGTGGTGAGCGCGGGCGACACGACGTTCACGGTCGCGGACGTCCCGGGCCTGATCGAGGGCGCCAGCGAGGGCCGCGGCCTCGGCCTGGAGTTCCTGCGGCACATCGAGCGGTCGTCGACGCTCGCGCACGTCCTGGACTGCGCGACCCTGGAGCCGGGCCGCGACCCGGTCAGCGACTTCGAGGTCATCGAGAAGGAGCTGCAGGCGTACGACCGGGTCCTCGGCGACCGCCCGCTGTCGGACCGGCCCCGCATCGTCGTCCTGAACAAGGTCGACGTGCCGGACGGCCGCGACCTCGCCGACATGGTGCGGCCGGAGTTCGAGGCGCGCGGGCTGAAGGTGTTCGAGGTGTCCGCGGCGAGCCACGAGGGCCTGCGGGAGCTGTCGTTCGCGATGGCGGCGATGGTCGCCGAGTACCGGGCGTCGCTGCCCCCGGCGGAGCCGACCCGCCTCGTCATCCGGCCGGCGCCCGTGCGCGGCGCCGCCGACTTCGAGGTGAAGGCGGTCGGCGACGACACCTTCCTGATCACCGGTGCGAAGCCCGTCCGGTGGCTGCGGCAGACCGACTTCGCCAACGAGGAGGCCGTCGGCTACCTCGCCGACCGGCTCGCGCGGCTCGGCGTCGAGGAGGCGCTCGCCGAGGCGGGCGCCGAGCGCGGCGCGACCGTCCTGATCGGCACGCAGGACGAGTCGATCGTGTTCGACTGGGAGCCCGACATCCCGGCGGGCGAGGCGGGCCTCGGCCCCCGCGGCACCGACCGCCGCCTCGACGGCCACTACTGACCCCTCTTCGCGTCCCCCTGAGGAGTGACCCGTTCATGAGCGAGCGCGAGGCCGTCGTCAAGGCCCGCCGGATCGTGGTGAAGGCGGGGTCGTCGTCGCTGACCACCTCGCAGGGCCGGATCGACGAGGCCCGCATCGACGCGCTCGTGGACGTCCTCGCCGACCGGCGCGCCGCCGGCGTGGAGATCGTGTTCGTGTCGTCCGGCGCGATCGCGGCGGGCCTCGGGCCGCTGCGGCTGACCGGCAGGCCGGCCGACCTCGCGACGCAGCAGGCGGCGGCGAGCGTCGGGCAGGGCCAGCTGCTCGCCCGCTACACCTCCTCGTTCGCCCGGTACGGGGTGACCGTCGGGCAGGTGCTGCTGACGGCGGACGACATGATGCGCCGCTCCCACCACCGCAACGCGCAGCGGACGCTCGCGCAGCTCCTCGCGCTCGGCGTCCTGCCGATCGTGAACGAGAACGACACCGTCGCGACCGACGAGATCCGGTTCGGCGACAACGACCGGCTCGCCGCGCTCGTCGCGCACCTGACCCGCGCCGACGCGCTCGTCCTGCTGTCGGACGTGGACGCCCTCTACACCGGTGATCCCCGCGTCCCGGGCGCCCGCCGCATCGACGAGGTGCGCGGTCCCGCCGACCTCGCGGACGTCGAGCTCGGCGGATCCGGGCGGGTCGGCACCGGCGGCATGGTCACGAAGGTGGAGGCGGCGCGGATCGCGGGCATCCCGGTCGTGCTGACCAACGCGGCGTCCGCCGCCCGCGCCCTCGCCGGCGACGCCGTCGGCACGCTGTTCCACCCGGGCGACGGCCGCCGGCTGTCCACCCGGCATCTGTGGCTGGCGCACGCCACGACCGGGCAGGGCCGGATCGTCCTGGACTCCGGCGCCGTCGACGCGATCGTCGAGCGGCGCAAGTCGCTGCTGCCCGCCGGGGTCACCGGCGTCACCGGCGACTTTTCCGCCGGCGATCCGGTCGATCTCTGCGACGGCGACGGCCGGGTCGTCGCGCGCGGGCTCGTGAACTACGACGCGTCCGAGCTGCCCGACCTGATGGGCCGCTCCACCCGGTGGCTGGCGCGCGAGCTCGGCCCCGAGTACGAGCGCGAGATCATCCACCGCGACCACCTCGTGGTCCTGAACAGCCGAGAGGAACCCCGATGAGTGAGCAGGACCGGGAACGCGAGGAGTTCCTGCGCGTGGCGCGAAGCGCCAGGGACGCCGCCGCCGGCCTCGCCCCGCTCCCGCGCGCGGCCAAGGACGCGGCGCTGCACGCCATCGCGGACGCGCTGGTCGCCGCCGCCCCCGAGATCGTCAAGGCGAACGCCGGCGATGTCGAGCGCGCCCGCGCGGACGGCACGTCCGAGTACATGATCGACCGGCTGAGCCTCAGCGACGCGCGGATCGCCGCGATCGCCGACGCCGTCCGCGCGGTCGCCGCGCTGCCCGACCCGGTGGGCGAGACGGTGCGGGGGAACGTCCTGCCGAACGGGCTGGACCTGCGGCAGATCCGGGTGCCGCTCGGCGTCGTCGGGATCATCTACGAGGGCCGCCCGAACGTCACCGTGGACGCCGCCGCGCTCTGCCTGAAGAGCGGCAACGTGGCGATGCTGCGCGGCTCCTCGTCGGCGCACGACTCGAACACGGTGCTGGTGCGGGTCATGCAGGACGCCCTGCGCGGCACCGCGGTGCCCGCCGGCGCGGTGCAGCTCGTCCCCGGCACGTCCCGCGAGTCGGTGAAGCACCTGATGCGGGCGCGCGGCCTGGTGGACGTGCTGATCCCGCGCGGCGGCGCGTCCCTCATCAACGCCGTGGTGGAGGGGGCGACCGTGCCCGTCATCGAGACGGGCGTCGGGAACTGCGCCGTCTACGTGGACGCGGAGGCCGACGTCGACATGGCGGTCGACATCCTGATGAACGCGAAGACGCAGCGTCCGTCCGTCTGCAACGCGGCGGAGACCTTCCTGGTGCACGCGGACATCGCGGACGAGTTCCTCCCGCGCGCGCTCGACGCCCTGCGGGAGGCGGGCGTGACCGTCCACGGGGACGAGCGCGTCCGGTCCTACAGCGACGCCGTGGTGGAGGCCACCGACGACGACTGGTACGCCGAGTACCTCTCGCTCGACATCGCCGCCCGGGTCGTCGACACCCTGGAGGACGCGGTCGCCCACATCCGCGCCTACGGCTCGGGCCACACCGAGGCCATCGTGACGCGGTCGCAGCCCGCCGCGAAGCGGTTCGTCGCGCTCGTCGACTCCGCCGCCGTCATGGTGAACGCCTCCACGCGGTTCACCGACGGCGAGGAGTTCGGCTTCGGCGCCGAGATCGGGATCTCGACGCAGAAGCTGCACGCGCGCGGCCCGATGGGGCTGCCGGAGCTCACGTCCACCAAGTACGTCGTGACGGGCGAGGGCCATACGCGCGGCTGAACCCGCGGTGGCGCCGGGATGACCGGTACGGGGCATTTCGTCCGTGAACTCGGTTGTGACACTTTTGCCATTGATGTCACGTGATGGCTGTGGTCTGATTCACTGTTGTGACCCATGACCTCAGCCGCCGCCGTGTACTGAAGGGCGCCGCGCTCGGCGCCGGGATCGCCACCACCGGACTCGCCACGGGCGGGCTCACCGCCTTCCCCGCGCGTGCCGCCGCCGCGCCCGCCCTCCGCGGCCCCCTCGCCGGGACCACCCTCGACCGGACGTACGTGCTCGGCGCGCCGGGCGCCGGCGGCTACCGCAAGGTCGTCGCCGCGCCGGGGGAGCCGCACCTGCTCCGCCGCGACCTCGGCGGGAGGGCGTCCGCGGCCCGCGCCGCCCGCCGCCGCGGCATCATCGCGTTCGGGCAGCTCACCGACGTCCACGTCATCGACGCCCAGTCCCCGGCCCGGGTCGAGTTCGTCGACCGGTTCAAGGACGGCATCGCCCTTCTGCCCGTCGAGGGCGCGTACCGTCCGCAGGAGATCCTCTCCACTCAGGTCGCCGAGGCGATGGTGCAGGCGATGAACAGGGTCGGCCGAGGCCCCGCCACCGGCCTGCCGCTCGCGTTCACCGTCAACACCGGGGACGCCGCCGACAACGTCCAGTACAACGAGGTCCGCTGGATCATCGACGTGCTCGACGGGGGCCGCGTCCACCCCGACTCCGGCGACCCGAGCAGGTACGAGGGCGTCATGGACTGGGCCGCCTACGACGGCCGGTACTGGCACCCCGACGGCCCGCCGCCCGGCGGCAAGGCCGATGTGGCGCTCACCAGGTACGGCTTTCCCCAGGTCAAGGGCCTTCTCGACGCGGCCAGGCGGCCCTTCCAGGCCACCGGCCTGAAATCGCCGTGGCTCGCCGTGTTCGGCAACCATGACGGACTCATCCAGGGCAACCTCCCGGTCAACCCCCTCGTGAACGGCCTCGCCACCGGCGGCATCAAGATCGGCGCCCCGGCCGACGACGCCCAGGCCGAGCGCCTCGCCCGGATGCTCACGACCGGCGACGGCCGCGAACTCGTCCGGCTCAGCCGCGAGCAAAGCTCCGGCGGCCTGTTCCGGCCGGTCACCCCGGACCTGCGCCGCCGCCTGCTGACCCGCGCCGAGGTCGTCCGGGAGCACTTCACCACGAGCGCCGCGCTGCGCGGCCACGGCTTCACCCCGAAGAACCTCCGCGACGGGACGGCCTACTACACGTTCGACCGCGGCCCCGTCCGGGGCATCTCCCTCGACACCGTCAACCCGAACGGGTACTCCGAGGGCTCCCTCGACAAGCAGCAGTTCGCCTGGCTCGAATCCCAGCTCAAGGCGGGCAGCAGCCGCTACTTCGCGGCCGACGGCACGGTCGTGCGGCACAACGCGAAGGACCGGCTGTTCGTCCTGTTCAGCCACCACCCCATCGCGTCGCTGGAGAACCCCCTCGGCGGCGACCGCGTCCTCGGGGACGAGATCAAGGCACTGCTGCTGCGCTACCCGAACGTCGTCCTGTGGGTGAACGGCCACACCCACCGCAACGAGGTCATCCCGCACGCCCGCACCGGAGGCGGCGGCTTCTGGGAGGTCAACACCGCCGCCCACATCGACTTCCCGCAGCAGAGCCGCATCGTCGAACTCGCCGACAACGGCGACGGCACCCTGTCCATCTTCGCGACCGTGCTCGACTCCGCCGCGCCCGCGTCCTTCGGCGGCCGCCTCGGCGACCCCGTCCGCCTGGCGTCCCTGTCCCGCGAGCTGGCGGGCAACGACTGGCAGGACCGCGAGGAGAACCGCCGTGGCGACGCCGCCGACCGCAACGTCGAACTCCTCCTCCCCGCCCCCTTCTGACGCCGGGCATGAGAAAGGGGGCCGCCGTGTCCGTGGCACGGCGGCCCCCCGGCCTGCGCTCTCTCAGTTGGAGCCGTCGGTGGGGCCGGCGTCCCGCCGGGTGATCCGGTCGAAGAGCCCGCCCGCCGCGCCCGCCGCCGCGTCCGCCATGTCGCGGACCTTCCCGACGAACGGGTCGGCCGTCCGCTCCCACGACTCCCGGTACGACCGGGCCGCGTTGCGGATCTCGTCCGTCACCGACGCGCTCCCGTCGTCGGCGCGGCGCGGATAGTCGCCCGCCATGATCCGCGCGTACTCGCCGCCGCGCGCCCACCGGTCGAGCTCCGCGAACCGGATCACCGCGAACGGGTGCGACTGCGGCAGCAGGTTCAGGAACTTCAGCAGGCCGTCCCGGACGTCCCCCGCCGCGTCGTAGTCGCGGGCCTGGGCCAGGAACGCCTCGCTGCTCATCTCCCGCAGCCGGACGCCGCCGGCCAGCTTCATCATCGTGCGCTTCGCCGCGTCCACGTCCTGCCCCGCGAGCAGCCCCGCCCGGTCCGACGACAGCTCGGCCTTCCGGAACCACTCCTGCAGCCCGATGATGATCGCCGCGATGCCGACGTTGCCGAGCGGCAGCCACGCCAGCCGCGCCCCCAGGCTGATGAGGATCTGCATCATCGTCCGGTACACGGCGTGCCCCGACAGGACGTGCCCCACCTCGTGCCCGATGACGAACCGCAGCTCCTCGTCGTCCAGCAGATCGAGCAGCCCCGTGTTCAGGACGATGAACGGATGGTCCGAGCCGATCGCCATCGCGTTCGGCGTCGGGTCCTGCTTCACGTACAGCTCGGGGACCTCCGCGAGGTCCAGGATGTAGGCCGCGTCGCGGAGCATGTCGTGGACGTGCCGGAACTGGTCCTCCCCGACCCGCACCGTCCCGCCCAGGAACATCAGCCTGAACGCCCGCTCGTTGATCAGCCCCGACATCTTCCGCAGCACGACGTCGAACCCCGAGAGCGAGCGCAGCGCGACCAGCGCCGAGCGGTCCGCCGGGTGTTCATAGGCCCGGGAGCTGATCCCGGGGAAACGCGTCCGTGCCCGATCCGGTGTGTTCTCCGTCATGTTCGACACGATACTTCCGACGAACCACCGTGCCCCCGGGTTCCCGCTGGGGCCGGCTGGCTATTCTCGTCGCCATGACGCAAAAGCGGCGGTTGGGGATCATGGGCGGCACGTTCGACCCGATCCACCACGGCCACCTCGTCGCCGCCAGCGAGGTCGCCCACTTCTACTCCCTCGACGAGGTCGTGTTCGTCCCCACCGGCCTCTCCGCCCACAAGTCCGGACGCAAGGTCGCCGCCGCCGAGGACCGCTACCTCATGGCCGTGATCGCCACCGCGTCCAACCCGCGCTTCTCCGTCAGCCGCGCCGACATCGACCGGCCCGGCGCCACCTACACCGTCGACACCCTCCGCGACATGCGCGCCGTCCACGGCCCCGACGCCGACCTGTTCTTCATCACCGGCGCCGACGCCCTCGAGACCATGCTCGGCTGGCACGACACCGAGGAACTGTTCGAACTGGCCCACTTCATCGGCGTCACCCGGCCCGGCCACCGGCTCGCCGACCCCGGCATCCCCAACGGCCGCGTCTCCCTCATGGAGGTGCCCGCCCTGTCGATCTCCTCCACCGAATGCCGCGAGCGCGTCGCCGCCGGCGAACCCATCTGGTACCTCGTCCCGGACGGGATCGTGCAGTACATCAACAAGCGCGACCTGTACCGCGCGCACACCGCCTGAACCGGCGCCTCCGTCCGGGCGGGACGCTCCCGCGGCGGCATACCCTGATGGGAGAAGGGGCCGTCCGCGATACGGCCGAACCACGACGAACGGGATCGTCGGGCGCCGTCCGTGAGAAGGTGGAGCCCAGACGACCCCTACAGGGAGGATCGCGAGCGCACGTGACCGCATCCGACAGGGCCGAGCAGCTGGTCCGCCTCGCCGCCGAGGCGGCCGGGGACAAGCTGGCCGACGACATCCTTGCCTACGACGTGAGCGAGCAACTCGTCATCACCGACGCGTTCGTGCTCTGCTCCGCGCCCAACGACCGGCAGGTCCGCGCGATCGTCGACGAGATCGAAAAGCGCCTCCGCGAAGAGGCCGACGCCAAACCCGTCCGCCGCGAAGGCGAACGCGAAGGCCGCTGGGTCCTCCTCGACTACGCCGACATCATCGTGCACGTCCAGCACGAAGAGGACCGCCTCTTCTACGCGCTCGAACGGCTCTGGAAAGACTGCCCCCTCATCGACCTGCCCGAGGCCGTCACCGCCCACCAGGCCCAGCGTGCCCGCACCGTCAGGAGCGGCGGTGAGTGACACCCCCACCCGCGAGCCCGGCAAGCGGCGGCTCGTCCTCTGGCGGCACGGGCAGACCTCCTGGAACGTCGAACGGCGCTTCCAGGGCAAGACCGACATCCCCCTGGACGAGACCGGCCTCCGGCAGGCCCGGCACGCCGCCCGCCTCCTCGCCGGCCTCCGGCCCACCGCGATCCTCGCGTCCCCCCTCATAAGGGCCGCCGACACCGCCCAGGCCCTCGCCGACATCACCGGACTCCCCGTCCGCCACGACCGCGACCTCATGGAACGCGACGGCGGCGGCTGGGAGGGCCTCACCGCCCACGAGATCCGCCAACGCTACCCCCAGGAGCACGCCAACTGGCAGCCCCCCGGCGGCGAGACCAGCGCCCAGGTCGCCAAGCGCGTCGGCGCCGCCCTCGAACGCGCCCTCGACGACCTGCCCCCCACCGGTCAGCTCGTGGTGGCGTCCCACGGCGCCGCCCTCAGGCTCGGCATGTCCCACCTCCTCGGCCTCCCCGAAGAGACCTGGGAACGCCTCGGCGGCCTCTCCAACTGCTGCTGGTCCGTCCTCGCCGAGATGCGCGACGGCGGCTGGCGCCTCATCGAGCACAACGCCGGCACCCTCCCCGAACCCGTCCTCGGCGACGACCGGCCCGAAGCCGGTGCCTCAGGCGCCTGACCCCCACCGCCGCAAACCGATTCGTGACCCGACCCCGGCGTCCGATACACTGGGCAGGCGCTGCGGGATGAACGTCCACGCAGACGCACGGGGCTATGGCGCAGTTGGTAGCGCGCCTCCATGGCATGGAGGAGGTCTGGGGTTCGAATCCCCATAGCTCCACTCGGAGTTGGGAGTGGTGTGCCCGCGGAGAGCGCGGGCCGCCACTCCTTCGTCATTTCGCCCAGGGGGACGACCCCCTGGAACCCCCGAGGCGGGGGCTCCGCCCCCACACCCCCTTTGGGGCTTCGCCCCTTGCCCCCTGTCGGTTGCGCGTTGTGGTCTTGTGCCGGGTGGTGGGGCTTCGCCCCTTGCCCCCTGTCGGTTGGGCAGCGCGGTTTGTGCGGGGGATGGTCGAAGTGGGGGGTGGGGTGCACTAAGCTTTTCTTCGCACGGGGCTATGGCGCAGTTGGTAGCGCGCCTCCATGGCATGGAGGAGGTCTGGGGTTCGAATCCCCATAGCTCCACAGCGCAAGTGCGAAAGAGGGATCGCGGTCATCGACCGCGATCCCTTTTTCTTTGGCGCGCCGTCAGGTCGTGTAGCGCAGGACGGCGCCCACATGGAGGTCGTTGTCCCTCGGCAGGACGATCAGATCGCCGTCGGTGGCGGCGACCGCCCGCACCAGCGCCGCGTCCGCTCGGGCCTGGGTGGGGTCCTCTACGCCGAACTCGGTCTTCAGCTCGTCGGCCGTCGCCGCGACGTGGCGGGGCTCCGGACCGATCCAGAGGCGAGCGGGGAAGTCCGGGTCGTCGTCCAGAAGCAGCGTCTCCACCTGGCCGTGGCGCGCCGCCTTCACCGTGTCCGCCAGACCGGACACGGCGCGCTGGCCGTTCGCGAGCTCCCGCTCGAAGCGCTCCGCCACCGTCATCACGCGCTCGACCGCCTTGAGCTCGAGGAGGCGGTCCAGCTCCGACTCCAGATCGGGGTCGCGGACGCCGACGTTCTTGTCGATGTTCCGGTCCGACTCCACCGTGTGCTCCAGGACGGTGTCCGAGATCTCCTCCAGGACGGCGACCCTCGCGTGGGTGTCGCCGGCGATCACGACGGCTTCCGGATGCCATCGTTCGGCGGCCCGGTCGATCTCCTGGGCGACCTTCTTCGCGTTCGACTTCCACACGTTCTCGGCCGACCGCTGGAAGCGCGACTGGTTCCAGTCGCCCGCCTTCACCTTGCGGATCGGGTATTCCTCGTCCCCCGGAACGTCGATGTGGAGGTGCTCCCCATCGGCGGACACGCACTCGATCTGCCCCCCGCACCGGTCCACCACGGCGAGCATGTGCGCGAACCGCTCACCGCGCTCCGCCAGGTAGGGCAGGACGTGGGGGAGCGGCCCCACATGGGCCTGCGGATTCCGCGGGGCGTACGCGAGCCGCTCCGCGTACACCACCTCATCGCCGGCCGCGAAGAGCACGAGGCCGGTGGAGTTGCGTGCCGCCAGCTCCCCGGTGATGAAGTCATCGATCGCGCGCAGCGAGGCCGCCGGGGCCCCCTGCTCCACCAGTTCCTCCCGCAGCGCCCGCCAGCGCAGGTCGGCCGCCTTGATCGCGTCCTCCGTCGTCCGGGTGAGGTCCGCGTACACGGACGTGTACGGACCTGGACGTTCGTACAGCGTCTTGAGGAATGACAGATCCATGCGGTGGCCGTACCCGCCCCACCCGGGGCAAACGTTAAAGGAAGTGACGCGGGAGGCGTCAGTCCTCGGCGGCCTGCTGCAGCCGGGCGTACAGCAGTTGCAGCCAGTCCGACCCCGCCACGGCCGTCATCGTCGCCCCCGCCAGGCGCGTCGCCTCGGGCGCGAAGACCAGGCCCGCCGCGTACGCCGTCGCGACCCACTGCCCGATGCAGAACGGGCACGTGAGCAGCTCGCCGACCGCGTGCCGGACGCCGTGCCCGCGGACCTCCTCCGACAGCTCCGCGGGCCCGGCCGTGCCCGAGTACCGGGTGAACGGGGCGCGCAGCGGACTCGTCACCGGATCTTTGGCGATCAGGCGGGACAGCTTGTGCGTCGTCACCGTCATCAGGGCGAGATCGGCCGCCCCGACCGCCGGAGGCCGGTCGCGCAGCCTGCGCGCGAGCAGCGCCACCGCCCCGGTCGTCACTCCGTAGACGGCGAGGGTTCCGAGATAGGCGCCGAGCGGCCGATCGGCGCCGTCGGTGTACTCCGCCTTCGCGCGGCGAGCGGTGTCGACGACCGAGTTCATGAGGGGCTCCTTGCGGGTCTCAGTGGTTCCTCAGCGCGTCGACGAGTTCCGACTTGCTCATGGACGACCGTCCACCGATGCCGATCTCGCGGGCGCGCTTCATGAGGTCGTCCTTGGTCCAGTCGTCGTAGGACGGGCTCTCGCCGCCCTTGCGGCCGACCGTCTTCTTTCCCTGAGCCGCTGACGCGTTGGCGATCCGAGCCGACTTCTCCTTGCTCTCACCCTTCTCGCGGAGCTTCTGGTACGTCTTCTCGTCCTTGATCTGTGCTCTGGGCATGACGGACCCCTACCCGATGGGCGTCGTCCACACATCCTTGGGAGTGACGAAGGGCACGGGCAGATGGGGCGCGGCAAGGACGCCGCCGCCGTGGCGAAGACGACCGAGCAGCTCGGCCCGGGTGACGGCCGCCGTCTCAGGGTCCTCGTCGTAGACGTAGTGAACGGCGGGGTCGATCATCTGCACCGGATGCAGGACGACGTCACCGGACACGACCACGCGGTCATCCCCCACGACGACCGATTGATGCCCCGGTGTATGCCCGGGGGTGGGCATGATCAGGACATCCGGGGCCAGCCGCGCCGGTCCGTCGATGGCGTCCAGGAGGCCGTTCCGCCGCAAGGGCTCGACCACCTCGTCCAGCAGGGCGCCCTGGAGCCAGTCCAGTTCCGTGCTCTGGACGAGGTGCCGCGCGTTCCCGAACACCGGCTCACCACCGACGACCGCCCCGCCGGCGTGGTCGCTGTGCAGGTGCGTGAGGACGACCGTGTCGATGTCGTCCGGCGCCAGAGTCACGGCGTCGAGCGCCGCGACCAGGTCGCCGGGGACCGGCGCCCATGAGGCCGCGGGGGAGCCCTCCGGTCCGATCCCCGTGTCGACGAGAACGGTGGGGCCGGACGGGACGCGGAGCACGAAGCAGTGGAAGTGCAGCAGCCAGGATCCGTCGTCGGCGAAGACCTCGGGCACCTCGTTGCGAAGCCGAGCCCACTGCTCCGGACTGGATCCCGGGAACAGCTCGGAGAGAGGTCGCCGGATCGATTCGCCCATGGGCCCCACCGCGTCGCGGAGGGGAATGATCTCTACACCTGACACGGTCAACGGGTTCACCATGACGCCCACGATCCCAGAGGGAGCGCCCTGATCGCCTGCCACGGACGAACCGATGACGGGCGATGCTGTGACCAGCGGCTTCCAAGAGCGAGCCATGCCGATTTGACGGGTCGTCCGGGACTGCTTAATGTTCCTTCTGCCCCGAGGGGATGCGGGACGCCGACAGGCGGACGGCCCTGGGGACACCCACTCTGGAAAACGGTTCGAAGCTTGCTTCGAGCGGATGTATCCTGGAGTGGAGAGCCCGGAGCAGGGATGCAGGACGCCGACAGGCGGCCGGCCCTCGGGACTCCTTCGCAAGATCCGCTACAGGCGTCTTTGGTCGCCTGCACCGGCGCGCGGAGGGCGGGCGACGATTCTGAAGATCTACTCCACGGAGCGGGTTGACAGGGGCGAAGATCCTGGTAAGGTAGAAGGGTTGCCCCGGGGCGAGATTCGCGGATGCGGGTCGAGCGCGGTGGGTGTCCGTTTCTTGAGAACTCAACAGCGTGTTAAAAGCCAGTGCCTTTATCGATCCGGTCTTTTGGGGCCGGG
>NZ_JOFJ01000011.1 GCF_000718255.1 Spirillospora albida | reverse complement strand
TGTCCCTGGCCTGGGCCTTCGTGGTGGAGCGGGTGACGGGAATCGAACCCGCGCTGTCAGCTTGGGAAGCTGAAGTTCTACCATTGAACTACACCCGCGTGGGCGGTGGGTTGCCGCCGCGTGGACATCGTACCGGATCCGCCGTGTGCGCGTTGCGGGGTTTCAGCCGGTAGCGTTTCGGGCGTGCTGCTCTCCGATCGTGACATCAGGTCCCAGCTCGAGGCCGGACGGGTGAGGATCGACCCGTTCGAGCCGGACATGGTCCAGCCGTCCAGTGTGGACGTCAGGCTGGACCGGTACTTCCGGGTCTTCGAGAACCACCGGTATCCGCACATCGACCCGGCGATCGAGCAGAGCGATCTGACGCGGCCCGTCGAGGTGGAGGCGGACGAGGCGTTCGTGCTGCATCCCGGGGAGTTCGTGCTCGCCTCGACGTACGAGGTGTTCGCGCTGCCGGACGATCTCGCGGCGCGGCTGGAGGGGAAGAGCTCGCTGGGGCGGCTCGGGCTGCTGACGCACTCGACGGCCGGGTGGATCGATCCCGGGTTCACGGGGCATGTGACGCTGGAGCTGTCGAACGTGGCGACGCTGCCGATCATGCTGTGGCCGGGGATGAAGATCGGGCAGATGTGTCTGTTCCGGACGAGTTCGCCGGCGGAGTACCCGTACGGGTCGGAGAAGTACGGGTCGCGTTACCAGGGCCAGCGGGGGCCGACGCCGTCGCGGTCGTACCTGAACTTCCACAGGACCAAGGTGTAGCCGTCGATCCCAGGGCCGCCGCCATCGCGGCGGCGCATGGGAAAACGGCCCCGTTCCCACTGGGAACGGGGCCGTTTCGTGTCGGTGCCCTATTCGGCGGGGACGGGCTCCTTCTCGCCCTTGATGGAGCGGATCAGGAGCTGGGAGACGTCGACGACCTCCAGCGTCTCCTTGGCCGCGCCCTCGTTCTTCTTCTCGTTGATGGCGTCACCGAGCATGACGAGGCAGAACGGGCAGGCGGTGGAGACGGTGTCGGGGTTGGTCTCCAGGGCCTCGTCCACGCGCTCGGTGTTGATGCGCTTGCCGATGCGCTCTTCCATCCACATCCGCGCGCCGCCGGCGCCGCAGCAGAAGCCGCGGTCCTTGTGGCGGTGCATCTCCTGCGTCTTGACGCCGGGGACGGTCGCCATGATGTCGCGCGGCTGCTTGTAGACCTTGTTGTGGCGGCCCAGGAAGCAGGGGTCGTGGTAGGTGATGTTCTCCTCGATCGGCGCGACCGGGGTGAGCTTGCCCTCCTCGACCAGGTGCGCGAGCAGCTGCGTGTGGTGGACGACCTCGTAGTTCCCGCCGATCTGGGGGTACTCGTTGGCGAGGGTGTTGAAGCAGTGCGGGCAGGTCGCGACGATCTTCTTCGCGCCCATCTCGTTCAGCGTCTCGACGTTCTGCTGGCCGAGCATCTGGAAGACGAACTCCATGCCGAGGCGGCGGGCCGGGTCACCGGTGCACGCCTCCATGGGGCCGAGGACGGCGAACTTGACGCCCGCGATGTGAAGCAGTTCGGCGACGGCCTTGGTGGTCTTCTTGGCGCGGTCCTCGAGGGCGCCGGCGCAGCCGACCCAGAAGAGGTACTCGGTGTCCTCGGGGAGCTTCTCGTCCGCGACCTCGACCTCGAAGTCGAGCTCCTCGATCCACTCGAGGCGCTTCATCTCGGACATGCCCCACGGGTTGCCCTTGTTCTCGAGGTTCTTCAGCATGACGCCGGCCTCGGACGGGAACGAGGACTCGATCATGACCTGGAAGCGGCGCATGTCCAGGATGTGGTCGATGTGCTCGATGTCGACGGGGCACTGCTCGACGCAGGCGCCGCAGTTGGTGCAGGACCACAGGACGTCGGGGTGGATGACGCCGTCCTCGGCGACGAGCTCCTTGTCGACCTGCATGGCGAGCTTCTGCTCGTCCGTGAACTTCTCGCGCTCCTCTTCGGACGCGGTGAAGTAGGGGGCCTTGGCGAGCGCGTGGTCGCGCAGCTCCAGGATGACCATCTTCGGGGACAGCGGCTTGCCGGTGTTCCAGGCGGGGCACTGCGACTGGCAGCGACCGCACTCGGTGCAGGTCGCCATGTCGAGGAAGCCCTTCCAGGTGAAGTCCTCGATCTTGCCGCGGCCGAAGGTGTCCTCGTCCGGGTCGGCCTCCTCGAAGTCGAGGGGCTTGCCGCCGGACATCATCGGCATGGCGGCGCCGAGGCCGTCCGGGCGCCGCTTGAACATGACGTTCAGCGGGGCGAGGAAGATGTGGAGGTGCTTGGAGTTGACGACGAAGACCAGGAAGATCAGCGCGACGCCGATGTGGGCCAGCAGGCCGACCGACTCGAGGATCTCCAGGGTCTTGTCGCTCTCGATGCCCTCGAAGAGGTTGCCGGTGAGGTGCGAGAAGTAGGCGGCCTTGTTGTAGCCGAAGTTGCCGCGCGCGACCTCGACGCCCCGGAAGAAGAACATCGTCCAGATCACGTTGAAGATCATGAACAGCGTGATCCAGGCGCCGGACAGGTGCGAGCCCTTGAACCGCGACTTGCGGCCGATCCGCTTCGGCGAGTTCTTCACGCGGATCGCGACGAAGACGGCGAGGCCGGCGGCGCAGGCGAGGGCGATGGTGTCCTGGACGAAGCCGATCGGGCCCCACGTCTGAAGGAACGGGATGTGGGCCTCGAGGCCGAACAGCAGCTGGACGGCCGCTTCGCCGTAGACCGTGGCCAGCAGGAAGAAGGCCCACATGACGGCGGCGTGCGCGGCGCCGGCGACGGTCCACTTCAGCAGCTTGCGCTGGCCGAGGACCTCGGTCACCTGGCCTTCGATGTCGGCCTTCGGGTCACGCTTGACCTGCAGGACGCGCTCGGGGTCGGGCTGTCCGCTCTTGGCTATCCTGGCGAGGAACAGCACGCGCCGTCCCGCGAGCGCCAAGGCGACCGCCGCTCCGGCGAGCCCAATGACCAACGTGATCCAGAACACTGTTCCGTCCTCCTGGGGTACGGGCGTAGGCAGTCAGCGTAGGGCTCGCGAAAGACTGCCCTTCAGTCGGGGCCCGAATACTACTCGGGAGTAGCTCACGGGTCACATGTACGGGTCGGCGCCGTCGCGGACCAGCACCGGAGCGTACCGGGCGCCCACCCACCGCTACTACCCCGCGCCGACGCGCCGACGCGCGGCACGAGTATCGATGAATTCCGGGCCTCCCCGGAGTCCCGTCCTGAGGAACGGGACCCGTCCGAGGAGGAGACATCATGATCGATCACGGCCCCGCCGCCAGGCGGCTCGCCGCGCTGCTGCCCGCGATCCCGGACAGCGCGCTGACCGGGCCGACCCCCTGCGCCGACCTGGACGTCGCCACGCTGCTCGACCACGTCCACGGGCTGGCGATCGCGTTCCGGCAGGCCGCCGCCAAGGACCTGGACGGCCCGTCGCAGCCGCCGGAGTTCGGCGCGTCGTCGCTCGACCCGGAGTGGCGCACCCGGATCCCGGAACTGCTGGACGACCTCGTCGCGGCCTGGCAGGCCCCGGACGCGTGGACCGGCATGACCGAGGCGGGCGGCGTTCAGCTGCCCGGCGATGTCGCCGGATCCGTCGCGCTGAACGAGCTGATCGTGCACGGCTGGGACCTCGCCCGCGCCACCGGCCGGCCCTACACGGCCGGCGAGGACGAGGTCGAAGCGTGCCTGGAGTTCGTCCGTCCGGCCGTGGAGGAGACCGGCGGCAAGGGCGTCGACGGCCTGTTCGGCCCGGCCGTCCCCGTCCCCGGCGATGCCGCGCCGCTCGACCGGCTGCTCGGGCTCACCGGACGCGACCCGTCCTGGACGCCCTGAGCCGGATCCGCGACGGCGTCGCCGCGTTGGTCCGGTGCACACCTTTCCGGCCGGCGGTCGCGCGCACGGCACCATCTGGATTGAATGCCGGCCGGGGTGGAACATGGCACGACGTTGATCGAGGAGGCGGCCATGGAGTGGCGGGCGACGACGGTCCGGGTGATCGGGGCCGGGGTGATGGGGCGGGGGATCGCGCAGCTCGCCGCGGCGGGCGGGCTGACCGTGGAGCTGGCCGACGTCCGGATGGAGGCGGTGGTCGGCGCGACGGAGCACATCGGCGGCGTGTTCGACCGGCTGGTGCGCAAGGGCCGGATGAGCGCCGAGGAGGCGGAGGCCGCCAAGGGACGGCTCGTGCCGGTCGGTGAGCCGCTGACCCCGTTCCAGGACTGCGATCTCGTGGTGGAGGCCGTCCGCGAGGACATGGACACCAAGCGGGAGCTGTTCAGATCCCTGGAGAAGGTCTGCCCGGAGCACACGATCCTGGCGACCAACACCAGTTCGCTGCCGGTGACGGCCATCGCGGCGGCGCTGGAGGACCCGTCCCGGGTGGTGGGGCTCCACTTCTTCAACCCGGTGCCGTTGATGCGTCTCGTGGAGGTGATTCCGGGCGCGCGCACGGCCGGGTGGATCCCGGACGCCCTCTGCAGGCTGGTGAGGAGTCTCGGCCACGAGCCCGTGCTCGCGCCGGACGCACCCGGGTTCCTGGTCAACCACGCCGGGCGCGGTCTGGTGACGGAGGCCCTGCAGATCCTGTCCGAGGGGATCGCCGAACCCGTCGACATCGACCGCATCGCGCGGGACGTCCTCGGCCTCAAGATGGGCCCTTGCGAGTTGCTCGACCTCACGGGGATGGACGTCTCCCATCCCGTCATGGAGTCCATCTGGACGGGGTTCTACACGGAGCCGCGGTTCCGTCCGTCCAGGATCGGGAGGGCGCGCCTCGAGGCCGGCCTGTACGGGCGCAAGACGGGCGAGGGTTTCTACACGTACGTGGACGGCGCCAAGCAGGAGCCTCCGGAGGTCACGCCCCCGGTGGTGGAGCCGCGGCCCGTCTGGGTGCACCCGGACGTCCGTGAGGAGCTGGGGGCGCTGCTCTCCAGTGCCGGAGTGGAGGTCGAGTCGGGCGAGAGGCCGTCCGATGACGCCGTCGTGCTCGTCGCCCCGTTCGGACAGAGCACGGTGGACGCGGCCAAGGGCCTCCCCCTGGAGCGCACCCTGGGCGTCGACCCGTTCGGCGGGTTCTTCACCCGCCTGACGGTGATGGCGCATCCGGGCGTCGACAGAGACGCGGGCCGCGCCGGGATCGCCGCCCTGGCGGCCCCGGGACGCGCCGTGACGGTCGTCCGCGACGCCCCCGCGCCCGTGGCGCAACGGCTCCTCGCCTCGGTCGTGAACGTGGGCTGCGGCATCGCCGAGCAGCGCCTCGCGCGCCCGCGGGACGTCGACACCGCCGTCCGGCTGGGCCTCGGCTACCCGCGCGGCCCGCTGGAGTGGGGCGACCACGAGGGCGCCGGCCGTGTCCTGCGCATCCTGCGCGGTCTGCACGGCGCCACCGGCGACCCCCGCTACCGGCCGAGCACCTGGCTGACCGAGCGCGCCGCGCTCGCGCTCCCGCTGGCCGAGCCGGGCACGGGCCCGGCCGACCTCCTGGCCTGACGGCACGCCGCCCTCCGCGCCCTCGGGCGGAGGGCGGCGCCGGACGGTCAGAAGGGCAGCGTCGCGGGGGGCTTCGGCTCGGCGTCGGTCCAGCCCTAGGTCAGGTCCGCGAGCGCGACCAGCAGCAGGACGTCCCGGTCGCCACCGTCCCGCGCGCCGGGTCGAAGCGGCCGCGCTTGCGGAACGCGGCGAGGAACGTCTCGGCGGCGACGTCGTCCGCCGCGTCCGTGCCGAGGCGGCGGGCGGCGTAGCCGTGGATCGCGGTGAAGTGCCGGTGGAAGATGTCCGCGAACGCGGCGGGTTCGTGCCGCGAGCGGATGATCGCCTCCGCGTCGGAGGCGTCCGCGTCGGAGGCGTCCCCGCCGGAATCCGGCGGGTGCTGATGGGCCATGGGGTGATCCTCGCTGTCGGGGGGACGCGTCGGGAAACGCGTGGTCACCCTGTTCTCAGCCGATCCCCCGATCCGCCTTCACGCGGGACCGAGGAGAGGCCGGCCGTCCTGCGTCCGTCTCGTAGCTCCGGACGACGCCGCCTCCTCCTCGCGGCCGATCTCTCACATGGAACGGCCCCGTACGGGAACCGGAATACCCGGCTCAACCGTCTTGTTGGTAAGGACGTCAGCAAAGTTGAGTCTCCCCGACTCAAGTGATTTGACAGGGAGCGGCCCGGACGGCACTCTTGCGAAGCAGAGAGCAACGGCCGGCCGCCCCGTCCAGGTGACGGCCGGGGTGACACAGCGGCACACGACGGAGGACGAGAGACATGGCACGTGCGGTCGGCATCGACCTCGGGACGACCAACTCGGTCGTCGCGATCCTGGAGGGCGGCGAGCCCACCGTCATCGCCAACGCGGAGGGGTCGCGGACCACGCCGTCCGTCGTCGCCTTCGCCAAGAACGGCGAGGTCCTGGTGGGCGAGGTCGCCAAGCGGCAGGCGGTGACCAACGTCGACCGGACCATCCGGTCGGTCAAGCGCGAGATGGGCACCGACTGGAAGACCACCCTCGACGGCAAGGACTTCACCCCGCAGCAGATCAGCGCGTTCGTGCTGCAGAAGCTGAAGCGGGACGCCGAGTCCTACCTCGGTGAGACCGTCACCGACGCGGTCATCACCGTCCCGGCGTACTTCTCCGACCACCAGCGGCAGGCCACCAAGGAGGCCGGCCAGATCGCGGGCCTCAACGTCCTGCGCATCATCAACGAGCCGACCTCGGCGGCGCTGGCGTACCACCTGGAGAAGGAGAACGAGGCCACCATCCTGGTGTTCGACCTCGGCGGCGGCACGTTCGACGTGTCCCTCCTGGAGGTCGGCGACGGCGTGGTCGAGGTCAAGGCCACCTCCGGCGACAACCACCTCGGCGGCGACGACTGGGACCAGAAGGTCGTCGAGTGGCTGGTCGAGAAGTTCAAGAACGCCAACGGCGTCGACCTGTCCAAGGACAAGATGGCGCTCCAGCGGCTGCGCGAGGCCGCGGAGAAGGCGAAGATCGAGCTGTCCGGCTCGTCCGAGACGCAGATCAACCTGCCCTACATCACCGCGTCCAGCGAGGGCCCGCTGCACCTGGACGAGAAGCTCAGCCGCGCCGAGTTCCAGCGCCTGACCAGCGACCTGCTGGAGCGGACGAAGGCGCCGTTCCACCAGGTCCTCAAGGACGCCGGGATCACCGTCGGCCAGATCGACCAGGTCGTCATGGTCGGCGGCTCGACCCGCATGCCGGCCGTCACCGAGCTCGTGAAGGAGCTCACCGGCGGCAAGGAGCCGAACAAGGGCGTCAACCCCGACGAGGTCGTCGCGATCGGCGCCAGCCTCCAGGCCGGTGTGCTGAAGGGCGAGGTCAAGGACGTCCTGCTGCTGGACGTGACCCCGCTGAGCCTCGGCATCGAGACCAAGGGCGGCATCTTCACCAAGATCATCGAGCGGAACACGACGATCCCGACCAAGCGCTCGGAGACGTTCACCACCGCCGACGACAACCAGCCGTCCGTGGAGATCCAGGTCTACCAGGGCGAGCGCGACATCGCCGCGTACAACAAGAAGCTCGGCACCTTCCAGCTGACCGGCCTGCCGCCCGCGCCGCGCGGCGTCCCGCAGATCGAGGTCACCTTCGACATCGACGCCAACGGCATCGTGAACGTGTCCGCGAAGGACCAGGGCACCGGCCGCGAGCAGTCGATGGTCATCACCGGCGGCAGCGCGCTGCCGAAGGATGACATCGAGAAGATGATGCGCGAGGCCGAGCAGTTCGCCGAGGAGGACCGCCGGCGCAAGGAGGAGGCCGAGGTCCGCAACCAGGCCGACACCCTCGCGTACTCGTCCGAGAAGTTCCTGCGGGAGAACGACGAGAAGGTCCCCGCGGAGCTGAAGACCGAGGTGAGCGACGCGGTCGCCGAGGTGAAGAAGGCCCTCGAGGGCACCGACATCGACGCCATCAAGAACAGCACCGAGAAGCTGTCGCAGGTGAGCCAGAAGATGGGTGCCGCGCTCTACGCGCAGAACGCCGAGGGCGCCCAGGCCGACGCGCAGGACCACGGCCCGACCGCGGACGCCCAGGAGCCGCAGGACGACGAGGTCGTCGACGCCGAGATCGTCGACGAGGACAAGCCGAAGGGCGGTGCCTGACCGTGACCTCACCCACCGAGGGCGAGGAGCGCGAGGGGCCGGTGATCCGGGACCGGCGGCGCATCGATCCGGAGACGGGTCAGGTCCGGGACGCCGCGGCCGGTGAGCAGCCGGCCGCCGGGGCCCCGGCCCAGGAGGGCGCCGCGGACGCGTCCGAGGTCGCCGGGCTCAAGGAGCAGCTGGCCGAGCGCCTCGCCGACCTGCAGCGGCTGAAGGCCGAGTACGACAACTACCGCAAGCGCGTCGAGCGGGACCGGGTCGCGGTCCGGGAGCAGGCGCTCGGGCAGGTGCTGTCCGAGCTGCTCCCGGTGCTGGACGACATCGGCCGCGCCCGCGACCACGACGAGCTGACCGGCGGCTTCAAGTCCGTCGCGGAGGCCCTGGAGGCGGTCACGGGCAAGCTCGGGCTGGAGCGGTTCGGGGGCAAGGGCGAGCCGTTCGACCCGAACGTCCACGAGGCGATGATGCACGCGTACTCGGCGGACGTGACGGAGACGAGCGTCGCGGACGTCTTCCAGCCCGGCTACCGCATCGGGGAGCGGGTCCTGCGGCCCGCGCGCGTGGCGGTGGCCGAACCCGAGACCGGCACCGGAGCCGGAGCCGGCGAGTGATCCGCGGTCCCGTCCCGGCCGGTGCGGCCGGGACGGGGCCGCCGGGTCCGGCAACGACCTGTAGCAAGTGGCGAGAGCAGAGAGCGGGGCGCCGTGAGCACCAAGGACTACCTGGAGAAGGACTACTACAAGGTTCTCGGTGTCGCGAAGACGTCCTCGCAGGAGGAGATCAAGAAGGCGTACCGGAAGCTGGCCCGCAAGTACCACCCGGACGCGAACAAGGGCGACACGGACGCCGAGGAGCGCTTCAAGGAGATCTCCGAGGCGTACGACGTCCTGTCGGATGAGAAGCGCCGCAAGGAGTACGACGGCGTCCGGTCGATGCCGGGCGGGTTCCGCGGCCAGCAGGGCGGCGGCTTCCCCTTCGACCTGGGCGACATCTTCGGGCAGCAGGGCACGCAGACGAGCGGCACCGGGGAGCGGATCGGCGACCTGTTCGGCGGTCTGTTCAACCGGGGCGCCGGCACCCGGACCGGGACCCGTCGGCCCCGCCGCGGCGCCGACGTCGAGACCGACGTGACGCTGAGCTTCGGCCGCGCGATGGAGGGCGTCACCGTCCCGATCAAGCTGAGCAGCGAGGCGGGCTGCCCGAGCTGCCGGGGAACGGGCGCGAAGGCGGGCACCGTCCCCCGGGTGTGCCCGAGCTGCGAGGGCACCGGCCACGAGACCCGCAACCTCGGCAACTTCGGGTTCCAGGAGCCGTGCCGGGAGTGCCGGGGCCGGGGTCTCGTCGTGGACGACCCGTGCCCCGTGTGCCACGGCAGCGGCCGCAAGCAGTCGGACCGGACGATCCAGGCGCGCGTGCCGGCGGGCGTCGCGGACGGCCAGAAGATCCGCCTTAAGGGCAGGGGCGCGCCGGGTGAGAACGGCGGCGCGGCCGGCGACCTGTACGTCAACATCAAGGTGCGTCCGCACAGGCTGTTCGGCCGGTCGGGCGACAACCTGACGATGACGGTCCCGGTGACGTTCCCGGAGGCGGCGCTCGGCGCGGAGATCCGCGTCCCGACGTTCCGGGGCCAGCCCGTGACGCTGCGGCTCCCGGAGGGCACCCCGAACGGCCGCACGTTCCGCGTCAAGGGCCGGGGCGCGCCCCGCCGGGACGGGACCAAGGGCGACCTGCTGGTCACGGTCGAGGTCCAGGTGCCGCAGAAGCTGGACGACCAGACCCGCGAGGCCCTGCTGAAGCTCCGCGCCGCCGGCGCCGGGGACGACCTGCGCGCCGACCTCCTCCAGCAGGCCAGGCAGGAGTGACCCGTGGGCAGTGCGAGCGGCCGCGCGGCGGCTGGACTGAGGAGCGCAGGGAGCCTGCGACCGGAGCGACGAGGGAAGCCGTCGCGTGAAGCGGCCGCTCGCCGCCGAGCGGAGGCGAGGCCATGAACGGGGACGCGTTCGGTGACGACACCCCCGTCTACGTGATCTCGGTGGCGGCGCAGCTGTCCGGGCTCCATCCGCAGACGCTGCGGACGTACGACCGGATGGGGCTCGTCTCGCCCGGCCGGACGGCCGGGCGGGGCCGCCGCTACTCGATGCGCGACATCGTGCTCCTGCGCGAGATCCAGCGGCTCTCGCAGGAGGAGGGGATCAACCTTTCCGGCATCAAGCACATCCTGGAGCTGCAGCGCGACAACGCGCGGCTCCGGGACGAGCTCGCGAAGGCGCACCGGGCGCTGGAGGAGCTCGCCAACGAACTCGAGTCGACCCGTTCCGTCGCGGCGCGCCTGGCGCAGCAGCGGCGGCACGGCGACCCCGGCGCGCCGGGGTCGGATCTGGTGCCGATCAGGCAGACCAGCGTGGTGGTGTGGCGGGATCGCCGCGACCACTGAAGTCCGGGGACCAGGGGAGCGGGCATGGATTACAAACTGACGCAGAAGAGCCAGGAGGCTCTGTCGATCGCGGTCCGCCGGGCCGCGTCCGAGGGGAACCCGGAGGTCGAGCCGCAGCACCTGCTGGTGGCGCTGATCGGACTGCCGGACGGCACGGCGGTGCCGCTGCTGGAGGCCGTCGGCGCTGACTGGCAGGCCGTCCGGCGGCGCGCGGAGGAGCAGCTCGCGGCGCTGCCGAAGGCGCAGGGCTCGACGGTGGCGACGCCGCGGATCTCCGGGCAGCTGAACCGGACGATCACGACGGCGGCGAACCGGGCCCAGCAGCTGGAGGACGAGTACGTCTCGACCGAGCACCTCCTCGTGGGCCTGGCGGCGGACGGGGGGCCGGCGGCGGGCCTGCTGAAGGAGGCGGGGGCGGCGCCGGACGCGCTCCTGGACGCGTTCGAGAAGGTCAGGGGGCATGCCAGGGTGACGAGCGAGAACCCTGAGGGCACATACCAGTCGCTGGAGAAGTACGGCGTCGACCTGACGGCCGCGGCCCGCGACGGCCGGCTCGACCCCGTCATCGGACGGGACGCGGAGATCCGCCGGGTCGTCCAGGTGCTGTCGCGGCGCACGAAGAACAACCCGGTCCTGATCGGCGAGCCGGGCGTCGGCAAGACCGCCGTCGTCGAGGGCCTCGCGCAGCGGATCGTGGCGGGAGACGTCCCCGAGTCGCTGCGCGGCAAGCTGCTCATCTCGCTGGACCTCGGCGCGATGGTCGCGGGCGCGAAGTACCGGGGCGAGTTCGAGGAGCGGCTGAAGGCCGTCCTGAACGAGATCAAGCAGAGCGAGGGGCGGATCGTCACGTTCATCGACGAGCTGCACACCGTCGTGGGGGCGGGCGCGGCCGAGGGCGCGATGGACGCGGGCAACATGCTGAAGCCGATGCTGGCGCGGGGCGAGCTCCGCATGATCGGCGCGACGACGCTGGACGAGTACCGCGAGCGGATCGAGAAGGACCCGGCGCTGGAGCGGCGCTTCCAGCAGGTGTACGTCGGCGAGCCGTCCGTGGAGGACTCGATCGCGATCCTGCGCGGGCTCAAGGGCCGCTACGAGGCGCACCACAAGGTGCAGATCAACGACTCGGCCCTGGTGGCGGCGGCGCAGCTGTCCGACCGGTACATCACGTCCCGGTACCTGCCGGACAAGGCCATCGACCTCGTGGACGAGGCCGCGTCCCGGCTGCGCATGGAGATCGACTCGCGTCCGGTGGAGATCGACGAGCTGCAGCGCGCCGTCGACCGCCTCAAGATGGAGGAGCTGAACCTCGCCAAGGAGACCGACGAGCCGTCCCGGCAGCGCCTCGAGCGGCTCCGCGCCGACCTCGCCGACAAGCAGGAGCAGCTCAACGGCCTCAACGCCCGCTGGGAGCGGGAGAAGGCCGGGCTGAACCGCGTCGGTGAGATCAAGGAGCGGATCGACCAGCTGCGCGGCGAGGCCGAGCGGGCCCAGCGCGACGGCGACCTGGAGACGTCCGCGCGCCTCACCTACGGGGAGATCCCGGCGCTGGAGAAGCAGCTGGAGGAGGCGTCGGAGGAGGCCGAGAACCGCGACGCGATGGTGAAGGAGGAGGTCGGTCCGGACGACGTCGCCGATGTCGTCGCGTCCTGGACGGGAATCCCCGCGGGCCGCCTGATGGAGGGCGAGACAGCGAAGCTCCTGCGCATGGAGGACGAGCTGGGCCGCCGCCTCATCGGCCAGACGTCCGCGGTCAGGACCGTGTCGGACGCGGTGCGGCGCGCTCGCGCCGGCATCTCCGACCCGGACCGCCCGACCGGCTCGTTCCTGTTCCTCGGCCCGACCGGCGTCGGGAAGACGGAGCTGGCGAAGGCGCTGGCGGAGTTCCTGTTCGACGACGAGCGGGCCATGACCCGCATCGACATGAGCGAGTACTCCGAGAAGCACAGCGTCGCGCGGCTCGTCGGCGCGCCCCCCGGCTATGTCGGCTACGAGGAGGGCGGCCAGCTCACCGAGGCCGTCCGGCGGCGCCCCTACGGCGTCGTCCTGCTGGACGAGGTGGAGAAGGCGCACCCCGAGGTGTTCGACATCCTCCTTCAGGTCCTGGACGACGGCCGCCTCACCGACGGGCAGGGCCGCACGGTCGACTTCCGGAACACGATCCTCATCCTCACGTCCAACATCGGGTCGCAGTTCCTCGTCGACCCGACGCTGGAGAACGGGGCGAAGCGCGAGGCCGTGTGGAACGCGGTGCGCGGCTCGTTCAAGCCGGAGTTCCTGAACCGCCTGGACGATGTGATCCTGTTCGACGCGCTGTCGACCGCCGAGCTGACCAGCATCGTCGACCTGCAGGTCGACCGGCTCGCGGCCCGCCTCGCCGACCGCCGGCTGACCCTGCGGGTCACCGACGCGGCCCGCGAATGGCTCGCCCTCACCGGCTACGACCCGCTGTACGGGGCGCGGCCGCTGCGCCGCCTGGTACAGACCGCGATCGGCGACCAGCTGGCCCGCGGCCTGCTCGCGGGCGACATCCTGGAAGGCGACGAGGTCGTCGTGGACCGCGACGAGGCGGCCGACAAGCTGACCGTCCACCCTGTCCGCGGGCTGGTCGCCCAGCCCTGACCTCGGCCCGTACCCACGGGCGTGCGGCCTCCGCGCGTTGAACGCGCGGAGGCCGCACGGCTCGCCGGGCGTTTCAGGGCGCCGGCCCCCGGGGCGACTCAGACCTCGAGGTTCTCCTCGATGTCCTTCAACCGGTGCCGCGCGAGGGCCAGGTTGGCGCGGTTCCGGTCGAGCGCCATGTACATGAACAGCCCCTTGCCCTTCCGGCCGGTCACCGGCCTGATGATGTGGTACTGGCCGGAGAGGCTGATGAGGATGTCCTCGATCTCGTCCTTGAGGGCGAGCTGCTCCATCGTGCGGATCTTCGCCCGGACGACCTCGGTGTTCCCGGCGGCGGCGACCTGGAGGTCCAGGGCCTTCGAACTGCCGAGATGGCCGAGCGCCATCCCGCTGTTGTAGTCGACGACGGCGGCGCCGATCGCGCCGTCGACCGTCATCATGTCCTTGAGCGCGAGGTCCAGGTTCGACATGGTCTTGCCCCTCTCTGTTGGATTTCCTTGCCTTGCGTGATCGGTCGTCATGCGCGGCGCGTCGTCGGCATGAGGAGTGCCGCGATGGCGCGGGCGACGGGGCGGGATTCCAGGTGGAGCCGTCCCACGTTCACCTCGGCGCCGGCCAGCACGGTGAGCGAGGCTTCGGGCCCCGCCGAGTAGGTGACGACGTAGCCGTCGACGCCGCGGATCACCACTTCGTAGAAGGCGCCGCCGTGCGCGGTCCGCGCGATGCGGTGCGCCAGGGCGAGTCCCGACGCCGTCACGGCCGCCATCCCGGACGGCTCGACGGACGGCGGGAGGTCGTGCGCGACGAGCAGGCCGTCCGCGGAGGCGACCAGGCTGCCGGTGAGCTGCGGGATGCGGGTGCGCAGGGCCCGCAGCTCGGTCATCACGTCGGGGTCCAGCCCCTGTGCGGTCACGGCCGGATCCGCCACCTTGGCCAACCTTTCGATCAAATGTTTCAGCACGTCAGACGAGTTCCGTGAGTGCCGTCCGGAGTCGCGTGAGCAGGTCGAGGTCGGGCGGCGCCCATCCGTCCGAGAGGGTGGGGACGGGCGGCGCGGCGCGGGGCGCGGCGGGTTCGGCGGGCGCTGCCGTCTCGATGAGGCCGGCCGCCGCGAGCCCCCGGACGGCGAGCAGGCAGGGGAACGCCGCCCGGCCGAGGTCCCGCGCGAGCCGCACGGGGGTGCGCAGCCCGTCCGCGTTGAGGAGCAGTTCGGCCTGCGGTCCGGTGAGGATGACCCGCTGCCGCCGGACGCGCCGGACCGGCACCACCGGCAGGGTGTCGGCCGACGGCGACGCCCATACCGCGTCGAGGGCGGCCCGCCGCCGTTCCCCTTCGTGGACGAGCGTCGACGCGCTGACCCCCGGCCCGCCCCCTCTCACCGGGCCGGGGATGAACAGCGGCTCGGCGGGCGATCCGAGCAGGAAGTAGGCCGCGTCGAACAGGGCGAGCAGCGCGGCGAGGTCGCGGGCGTCGCCGGGCGCCGCCCCGGAGGTGTGCCGGCTCTCGGCCGCGACGACGGCGCCGTCCGCGATGTGCAGGACGCCCTCGCCCGCGAGCCGGAGGACCCCGTGGGCCCTTCGCTTCTCGAGCGTCCACAGTTCGTCGACGACCCCCGCGGCGGCTGCCGGGATCGGGGCGGAGGTGTGCGGTCTTTCGGTCGCGAGTGTCATGTCAGGCGCCCGTCATTTCGTGGACGACCTCGCGCAGCCGCAGCCGGGCGAGCGCGATGTTGCCGTTTTCCCTGTCGATGAGCAAATGGACGAGGAGATGGCCGTCGAGATCGGCTCCGGTGAGGGCGAGCAGGTGGTATCCACCGGTTCCGCAGACGATGATCTCTTCGACGTCATCGCCGGCGGGTGTCGCGCTGAACGCCGGCGTCGTGAGGATCGCGCGGACGACGTCGGTGACGCCGGCGGCGTCTTCGTGCTGGTCGATGAGGTCCTCGCGGCCCGCCGCGGCGACGGCGAGCCCGCTGGCGCAGTCGACCAGCGTCACGCGCTGGGCGCCGGGGATCGTCATCATCCGCATGAGGCAGTCCTCGATACCGGCCACAATGCCCATTCCCCCCACAGTTAATGAGAGTTGCAGGAATCATGACCATACCTCCCTCCCTGACGTTGGCCACCGGATTTCGTTAAATCGCGATAAGTTCCCTGAAGGGGAGGAGAAATACCTACCAGTATTTTTCCTCCGACCATTAAATTGCATCTCATTTCGCTATTTTCGGTCATCCGTTACGTGGCAGGATGGTCACTCTGGGTGATTCCGCTCAGAGCGTGCGCACGTTCCGTACCGGGCGCCGACCGGGCACAGTCGCGACCATGAGGATCCTGATGCTGGGCGGAACGGAATTCGTGGGCCGGGCCATCACCGAGGACGCGCTCGCGCGGGGCTGGGAGGTGACCGTCTTCCACCGGGGACGGCTTGAACCGCCGGCGGGCGCGCGGTCCCTCCACGGCGACCGCACCGAGCCCGGCGGGCTCGCCCTCCTCGCGGCGCGCGACGGAGAGGACGGATGGGACGCCGTGATCGACACCTGGTCCGCGGCGCCCTCGGTCGTGCGGGACGCGGCCCGGCTCCTGGCGGGCCGCGCCGGACGGTACGTCTACATCTCCAGCCGCTCGGTGTACCGGTACCCCCTCCCCGCCGGCTCCGACGAGGGGGCGCCGCTGTTCGACGCGTCCCCCGACGACGGCGACGTCGAGTACGCGAAGGCGAAGCGGGGCGGGGAGCTCGCGGCGGAGGCCGCGTTCGGCGACCGGACGCTGCACGTCCGGGCCGGGCTGATCCTGGGCCCGTACGAGAACATCGGGCGTCTGCCCTGGTGGCTGGGGCGCGTCGCGCGGGGCGGCCGGGTGGCGGCTCCCGGGCCGCGCGGCCTGGCCGTCCAGTACATCGACGTCCGCGACCTGGCGGCCTGGACGCTGGACGCCGTGGAGAAGGGTCTCGCCGGCCCCTACGACCTGGTCGGCCCGGCCGGGCGCACCACGATGGAGGCGCTCCTCACCGCCTGCGCCGAGACGACCGGCTCGGACGCGGAGTTCGTGTGGCTCGACCCGGATCGGATACTCGACGCCGGTGTCGAGCCCTGGACGGACCTTCCCATCTGGCTGCCGCCCGGCGAGGCGCACGACAGCATGCACGGGGCGGACGTCGGCAAGGCGATCGCCTCCGGGCTCCGCTGCCGTCCCGTGGAGGAGACCGTCGCCGACACATGGGCATGGCTCCAGGAGATCGGGGGACGGGCTCCCCAGCGTCCGGACCGCCCTGACGTGGGACTCTCCCGAGAAGCAGAGGAAAAGCTGCTGAGATCGGCTCAGCCGTGACCCCGGATCGGTGGACGCGGACGCCCCGGACCGGATACAGAGACGTGATATGACCGCTTTGGTAATCGGGCCGCTCCTCCGGCACGTGAGCGCGCACACCGCGACGATCTGGGTGGAGACCGATCGTCCCTGCGAGGTCCGCGTCGTCTCCGCCGAACACGGGGTCGACTCGGGGACCCGCACCTTCACCGTGCACGGCCACCACTACGCGCTCGTCGAACTGGACGGGCTGGACGTGGGCGCCCGGATCCCGTACGAGGTTCGCGTCGACGGCGAGACCGTCTGGCCGGAACCCGGCTCGGCGTTCCCCCCCAGCCAGATCAGGACGCTCGACCCGGAGGGCGGGCTCCGCATCTCGTTCGGGTCCTGCCGCCGCTCCCCCGGCACGGTCGAGCAGTTCGGGCACGACGCGCTCACCGCGTTCGCGCACCGGCTGCGGGAAGGCGGGGAATGGCCCGACATCCTCCTCATGGTGGGCGACCAGGTGTACGCGGACGAGCTGAGCGACGAGATGCGCGCGTTCATCCGCGGCCGCCGCTCGCCGGAGGAGGCGCCCGTCGACGAGGCGGCCGACTTCGAGGACTACACGCACCTCTACGAACTGGCGTGGAGCGCCGACCCGGCCGTGCGGTGGCTGCTGTCCACCGTCCCCACGTTCACGATCTTCGACGACCACGACATCCGTGACGACTGGAACACCTCGCACGCGTGGCGGGAGGAGATGTGGACGCAGCCGTGGTGGCGGGCGCGCATCACCGGCGGCATCTCGTCCTACTGGATCTACCAGCACATCGGGAACCTGTCACCGGAGGAGCGCGCGTCCGACCCGGTCTACGGGGCGGTGCTGAAGGCGTCCGGTGACGCGGGCGGCTTCCTGGACGAGTTCGCCGAGCGCGCCGACCGGGAGCCGGCGACCGCGCGGTGGAGCTACGCGCACGACTGGGGCGGCACGCGGCTCATCGTCGTGGACAGCCGCTGCTCCCGGCTGCTGACCGCCGACCGGCGCGGCATGCTCGACGACGAGGAGTTCCGCTGGCTCGACGGGCGCGTCCAGGGCGGCATGGACCATCTCCTGATCGCGAGCTCCCTGCCGTACCTCCTGCCCGGGGCGATCCACCACGCGGAGGCGTGGAACGAGGCGGTCGCCGCGGGAGCGTGGGGCCGGCGCGGGGCGCGCCTCGGCGAGAAGATCCGGCAGGGCGCCGACCTGGAGCACTGGGCGGCGTTCGAGCGGTCGTTCCGGAGACTCGCGGACGAGGTCGCGGCGGTGGGGCGCGGCGAGCGCGGCCCGGCACCGGCGAGCGTCTCCTTCCTCTCCGGCGACATCCACTACTCGTACCTGGCCCGGGTCATCGACGAGAACCTGCGGTCGGAGGTGTCGCAGATCGTCTGCTCCCCCCTGCGCAACCCCCTCGTCGGCGTGTTCCGGTGGGCGAACCGGATCGCGTGCGCGCGCGCGTCCGCGGGCCCGTTCCGGATGCTCGCCAAGCTGGCGAAGGTGCCCGCCCCGCCGCTGCGGTGGCGCCTCACCGACGGCCCCTGGTTCGACAACGCGATCGCCACCGTCACCCTCTCGGGACGGGACTGCCGGGTCATCTGGGAGACACCGGGGCGGAAGGGGACGCTCGGCACCATGGGCCGCGCAGCGGTGACCCGCTCACCCTCGGGATAGAAGTCGATTACCCGGCCGCGAGGCGCGGCGGCGTCCCGTGATCCCGTCCCAGCGGGATCACGGGGCCCTCCGCACCGGGGTTCACGTGCCGCCGCGACCGGACCGGCGACCCGCGTCCGCTCGTAAAGATCAGGCGGATCCTCGGGGCGGAGCCGAATCGGCTGGTAGCGTCCGCCGCGGTTGCCCATTCGTCGTTACCGGGGAGTCGCGAAGCGGCGCGACGGCATGAAAGAGTGCGAATCGCCGTATCGGTCCAGGGCCTTGTGAGCTTCACTACTCTGGAGGCGCCCGGGTCATGACGCCGGCCCGCGTCCCGGGGCGGCGAGGACACGCCGTCGACGTGGTCACCCTCGGCGGCCTGACCGTGGAGTGGGCGCTTGAACAGGCCCCATGTTGAGGAAGGGCGGTGTGTCGCATGGATCGCTGCGCGCTGTTCGTGGACGCCGGCTACCTGCTGGCCGACGGCGCCATGGCGGTGCACGGCACCCGCCATCGCGAGACCGTCTCGTGGGACTACAGCGGCCTGCTGCAGCTCCTCGGCAACCTCGCCCGTGAACGCACCGGACTGCCGCTCCTGCGCTGCTACTGGTACGAGGCGACGGTCGAGGGCCGCCGGTCGCCCGCGCACGACGCGCTCGCCGACCTGCCCGGACTGAAGCTCCGGCTCGGACGCATCCGCCCCGGCCGCCGCGAGGGCGTCGACACCGAGATCCACCGCGACCTGATGGCGCTCGCCCGCAACCGCGCGCTCGCCGACGCGGTCGTCGTCAGCGGCGACGAGGACCTCGCCCAGGTGGTCGCCGACGCGCAGGACCTCGGGGTCCGCGTGACGATCGTGCACGTCGCCGCCGACGGCAACTGGACCATCTCCCGGGTGCTGCGCCAGGAGTGCGACGACCTGATCGAGATCGGCGCCGGCCATCTGCGGCCCTATGTCAGCCTCCTCGCCGGCATGGACTCCTCGTCCACCGGCCCGAGCCCGCTGTCGAACGGCCACGGCTCCGCCAACGGCTCCGGCCTCGGCTCCCTCCAGCCCGCCTCGCACAACGGCCCGCCGCCCGCGTCGCCGATCGGCGACCGGCCGCCGGCCGCGATCCGCGATCTCGGCCCCGCGATGACCGGCGGGACGAGCGGCCTCGGCTCGGGCCCGCTCCCGCTGCCGGGCAGCGGGCCGGGCGGCTCCGCGCTCGGTACCGGCGGGCAGCCGCTCCAGGCGGCCCCGGCGTCCGCCCCGGCCTCCATGCAGACCTCGATGCCGAACTCCCTGCAGAACCCGGCGCACAACCCGGTGCCGAACCCGATGCAGAACCCGCTCCCTTCGAACCCGCTGCCGTCGAACCCGATGCCGCCGGGCCAGTACGGCGGCCCCGTCCCGGCGCCGTCCCCGCCGCCTCCGCCGCAGTCGATGCCGGAGAGCCGGCCGCACGGTCCCTACACGGGCCCGCAGCAGCTGTCGCCCGTCCCGTCCGCGCAGAACGCGCCGACGCTCGCGGACGCGGTGAAGGCCGCGCACCAGGAGGGCCAGGACTTCGGCGAGTCCGTCGCCCGCGACGCGCCCGCCCTGTGGCTGGAGGCCGTCCTGGCCCGCAAGCCGCGGATGCCGTCCGACCTCGAGGCCCGGCTGCTGCAGGGGTCCTCGCTGCCGATCGACTTCCTGCTGCACGACGAGGTGCGGCACGCGCTGCGCCGCGGGTTCTGGGACGCGCTGGAGCGTTCGCGCCGGTAGCGGTACGCGCATAGCGCCATAGTTCACGATCATCAGCGATTCGCCCGCTTCGCTGGGCGACCGGCGGGTAGCGTTGAGGCGTGACGCATGTGACGGAAGACGATCTCGACGACCTGGAGTTCGACACCCTTCGCACCGGCGATCACATCTCGGCGGCTCGCCGGCTGGCCGAGCTGGCCGAGACGGTGTCGAGCGGGGTGTCGCGTGCCAACGTGCTGCTGCGGGCGGGCGAGCAGTGGCAGCACGCGGGCGATCACGGCCGTGCCGCCGAGTTCTACCGCCGCGCGCTGGACGACGGCGGCGAGACCTACGGCGACCCGCGCGCCTACCTGGCCGACGCCCTGTTCGAACTGGGCGAGGCCGGGGAGGCCCGCAAGCTCCTCGACCAGATCCGCGAGGACGCGCCCCGCGACCCCGAGGTCTACCGGGCCGTGGCGGAGGTCCTCTACGCCCACGAGGACCCGGTCGGCGCGCACGACTGGGCGACGGCGGGCGCCGACGTCGTGCTGACGCTGCGCGACCAGGCGGTCGGCACCGGCCTCGGCGGCGCCCCGGGCGAGAACGACGCCCCCGAGTCCCTGACGCCGGGCCCCGACGATGTGGCGCTGGCGGAGGACAGCCTCGAGGCCCTCCTCCGTCTCCGCTACCGCGCCCGCCTGGATCTGGGCCGTCCGGAGGACGACTACGACGCCCTCTTGGACGATCTGCTCAAGAACGCCTGACCGCCCGGCCGCCGGGCGGCGGGTCAGAGGCCGGCGATCAGCCGAGCGAGGGTCTCGGCGAGCGGGGCGCCGGACGCCGGCGCCGCCTCGGCCGTGGTCCAGCCGCGCAGGCGGGCCTCTCTGAGCGCCGCCTCGGTCATATGGTCCTGTGCGGTCCGGAGGTAGACGCAGGGCGCCTCGGGCCAATCCGGAGGGATCGGGGTCTGCGTTCCGGCGTGCGCGCCCGTGGGGGCCTCTGAGTGTTCTTCCGCGTGGTCGTGGTCGTGGGCGCGGCGGGGCCGGGGCAGGTCCGCGTCCACGAACACGTATGCGCCGACGGCGCGGTGCGCGGCACGCTGGGCGAGCGCCACGGCGGGCACCAGCGGCCCGGCGGCGCCCCGCGCGACGAGGACCAGCGGTTGCGGCGGCGCCGCCGCCGCGATCAGCAGGGACGCCCGCGCGACGTAGCGGGGGCCGGAGCCCTCGGCGTCCGGGACGATCACGGTCAGGCCGGCGGCCCGCAGCTCGCCCGGGAGGTCGCCCCACGCGGCGGCGCCCGCGGTGTGCAGCAGGACGAGCGAACCCGGCGTCATGTCTGCCCTCCCGGCGGTGGCCCCCGCTGAACCGTGTCCGGGGGTGAATAGGGTTCTTCCGTGAGCGATCGTGATGAGCTGCTGAAGCAGATCAAGGATAAGGCCGTGGTGCACGGCGACTTCGTGCTGTCGTCGGGGAAGCGCGCGTCCTGGTACGTGGATCTGCGGCGGGTGACGCTGGACGGGGCGGTGGCGCCCCTCGTCGGGCGGGTGATGCTGGACGCGACCGCCGACCTCGACTACGAGGCGGTGGGCGGCCTCACGCTCGGCGCCGACCCGGTCGCGACCGCGATGCTGCACGCGGCGGCCGCGCGGGGCCGGAGGCTGGACGCGTTCGTCGTCCGCAAGGCCGGCAAGGCGCACGGGCTGCAGCGCCGCATCGAGGGCCCGGACGTCGCGGGGCGCCGCGTCCTCGCCGTGGAGGACACCTCGACGACCGGCGGGTCGGTCCTGACCGCCGTGGAGGCGCTGCGCGAGGCGGGCGCCGAGGTGGTGGCGGTCGCGACCATCCTCGAGCGCGGCGCCGCGGAGCGGATCGCCGCGGAGGGCCTGGAGTACCGCCACCCCTACGAGGTCGGCGACCTCGCACTCGGCTGACGGCCGTCAGTCGCGGGCGCGGACGAACCACTGGCCGCGCTGCCCGTCGGGCTTTTGCGCCTGTGTCTCGCCGTAGATCACCACTTCGAGGGAGCCGCCGTTGGCGGCCACCACGTTGAGGGGGGCCTTCTGGTACTGGCGGGTGTCGCCGGTCTTGAGGGTCTCGTTGGTGAGCACCTCGCCGCCGCCCCCCGCCACCTTCACGAACACCGTGGTGGGCCCGCCCGTCACGGTGATCTTCAGTGGCAGCCGCGCCGCCGGTGTGCCGGAGTCCTTTTTGGACTTGCCCGGCTCAGCGGACGGCGAGGCGGTCACCGGCCCCTTCGGGTCGGGTTCGCCTGAGATCGCGTTGACCAGAGCGATGCCGCCCACCACGAGCAGAGCCAAGGCGAGCACCACGGCTAGCGCCGCGATCAGTATGCGCGCGAGACCACGAGGGTCCGACCGATGACGTCCCACATGGGGAGGTTAGCGATAACTGTCACCGCTGAGCGACGGACGTGACTCTTCAGAGGCATTCTTGTTCGTACCGTTGTGCGCAGCGTGCTTCCCATGGCTCCGTCCGCGCATGACCTCGCGGATGATCGGGATGACCGACAGAACAAGGATTACGGCCACGCCGGGCAGGATGTAGTGCTCGATGTCGGGCACCTTGGCGCCGAGGAAGTGGCCCAGCAGGAACAGCGAGTCGGTCCACAGGACGGCGCCGACGCAGTTCCAGACGAAGAACTTCTTCGTGTCCATCCCGAGCATCCCGGCGAGCGGGTTGAGGAACGTCCGCACGATCGGGATGAAGCGGGCCAGGACGACGGCCTTCGCGGGGCCGAACCGGTTGAAGTAGTGCTCGGCCTTGTGCACCCACTCCTGCTTGAAGATGCGGGAGTCGGGGCGGTCGAAGAGCCGGCGCCCGTAGTGGGCGCCGAGCCAGTGGCCGAGCTGGGCGCCGGCGATCGCCGCGATCGGGCCGCCGAACAGCAGCCACGGCAGCGACAGCGGCTGGAAATCCTGCCCGTTGACGGTGGAGACCGCCGTGAGGATCCCCGCCGTGAACAGCAGCGAGTCGCCCGGCAGGATGCAGCCGAACAGCAGTCCGGTCTCCGCGAAGATGATGGCGATGACGCCGATCGTCGCGAACGTGCCGAAGAGCTGCAGCCATGCGGTCGGGTGCAGCCACTCGGTGATGCTGAGGGAGATGAACGTGAGATCCACACCGCGAGCGTACCCGGCATCCCGCTGCGTTTCGGGAATAAGCGGGAGCCCGCCGTACTGGCCGGGCGGGGAGAATTCGAGATACTGACGGTGTGGCTGCCCCCGGGCGTGCTCGGCGGGCATCGCGACGCCATACTGATCGTGGACGGCATGCCTCACCCGGAGCCGCGCGACCGGTGCCCTGACCTCGGCCGCGGCCGTGGGGGTGCAGCCGCCCGGCCGATGCCCGGCGGCACCGCTGCGTGAGAAAGGACGCTGACACATGCCCATCGCAACGCCCGAGATCTACGCGGAGATGCTCGACCGTGCCAAGCAGGAGGGCTTCGCCTACCCCGCCATCAACGTGACGTCCAGCCAGACGCTGAACGCCGCGCTGCGCGGATTCGCGGAGGCCGAGAGCGACGGGATCGTCCAGGTGTCCACGGGCGGCGCCGAGTATCTGTCCGGCTCCACGGTGAAGGACATGGTGGTCGGCTCCACCGCGCTCGCCGAGTACGCGCGCGTGGTCGCGGCGAAGTACCCGGTGAACATCGCCCTGCACACCGACCACTGCCCGAAGGACAAGCTGGACGGCTTCATGCGTCCGCTGATCAAGATCTCCCAGGAGCGGGTGGCGCGCGGCGAGGAGCCGCTGTTCCAGTCGCACATGTGGGACGGCTCCGCCGTCGAGCTGGGCGAGAACCTGGAGATCGCCGCCGAGCTGCTGGAGCAGTGCGCCAAGGCGAAGATCATCATGGAGATGGAGATCGGCGTCGTCGGCGGCGAGGAGGACGGCGTCGCCAACGAGATCAACGAGAAGCTCTACACGACCGCCGAGGACGCCCTGGCCACCGCCCGCGCGGTCGGTGTTGGCGAGAAGGGCCGCTACATCCTCGCGGCCACCTTCGGGAACGTGCACGGCGTCTACAAGCCGGGCTCGGTCAAGCTCCGCCCGGAGGTCCTGAAGGAGATCCAGGACGCGGTGGGCGCCGAGTACGGCAAGGAAAAGCCGTTCGACCTGGTGTTCCACGGCGGATCCGGCTCGTCCCTGGAGGAGATCCGCGAGGCGGTGTCGTACGGCGTCATCAAGATGAACGTCGACACCGACACCCAGTACGCGTTCACCCGCCCGGTCGCCGAGCACATGTTCCGCAACTACGACGGCGTGCTGAAGGTCGACGGCGAGGTCGGCAACAAGAAGCAGTACGACCCGCGCTCGTGGGGCAAGGCCGCCGAGACCTCGATGGCCGCCCGCATCGTCGAGGCCGCCGAGTCCCTCCAGTCGGCCGGCAGGAAGATCAAGTAGCACTCCCGCGGAGAGCCCGGGACGTTTCGTCCGGGCTCTCCGCCTTTTCGCGGGACTGGATACCGTGGGCGTTGTGGCCCTCCCTCGCACGTACGCATCGCAGAACTGCTCGGTCGCGCGTGCGCTGGAGGTCGTGGGCGACCGCTGGACGATCCTGGTGATCCGCAGCGCGTTCGAGGGCGTGCGCCGCTTCGACGACTTCCAGGACGTCCTGGGCGTGGCCAGGAACGTCCTCACCGACCGGCTGGCCCGGCTCTGCGACGAGGGCCTGATGCGCCGCGTCCCGTACCAGGAGCGCCCGGAACGGCACGAGTACCGCCTGACCCGCAAGGGCGTGGAGCTGTGGCCCGCGATGATGGCGCTCATGATGTGGGGCGACCGGCACTACGCGCCGGACGGCCCGCCGCTGGTCGTCGGCCATCGCGGCTGTTCCGGCGCGCTGACCGCGTCGTTCACGTGCGACGCCTGCGGAGCGAGCCTCGGCCCGTCCGATGTGGACCCGCGTCCGGGGCCCGGCACGGCCTGATCCGGCCATTCTCGAATCCCGTTCTAGAAACCCCTTGCAGGGACGGGATCCCTTGCGCTGCAATAAGTTGCATGAAGCAACTCAATGGCGAGTCGCTGACCGCGACGATCCCCGCGCCCGTATCCGTCCCGTGGACGCCCACCCTCGAGGACGTCCGGATCCGCCCCTACGGCGCGGGAGACCGGGAGCGGCTCCGCCGCCTGTCCGGACGGCTCTCCAAGGCGTCCCTCTACACGCGGTTCTTCTCCGGGACGCCCTGCCTGCCCGAGCACTTCGTCCGGTCCATGGACCACCTGGACCACTGGGACCGCGAGGCCATGGTCGCCTTACTCGGCGGTGAGATCATCGGTATCGCCGAGTACATCCGGGACGCGCGCCGTCCCGGCCGCGCCGAGATCGCCGTCCTGGTCGCCGACCTGTGGCAGCGCCTCGGGCTCGGCAGCGTCCTGATCGCCGATCTCGCGGGCCTCGCGGAGCGGCGCGGCATCCACGAGTTCGACGCCGATGTGGTGCTGGAGAACCGCGGCGCTCTCGACGCGGTCCGCCGGAGCTGGCCGGCCGCCCGCGCCGCCGTCGCGGGCGGCGCGGCCCGATTCCGGCTGCCGCTTCCGATACCGGTCTGACCTGCGGGTGAGGGGCGGAGTGGTGCCCGGCGGCTCCGCTGCCTACGATGACCCGCATGAGCCAGAACCTGCTCGGCGGGCCGCCTCCGACCGAACTGCCGGACAACGTGCCCGCCCGCGAGGCCCTGGAGAGCGGCGTCGACCCGTTCGAGGTGGCCGCGCGCCACCCCGACCACCCGGGCGCCTGGGCGGAGCTCGCCGACCGCGCCTTCGCGAAGGGCGACGTCATCGACTCCTACGCGTTCGCCCGCACCGGCTACCACCGCGGCCTCGACCAGCTGCGCCGCGCCGGCTGGAAGGGCCAGGGCCCGGTCCCCTGGGAGCACGGCCCGAACCGCGGCTTCCTCCGCGCCCTGCACGCCCTGGGCCGCGCCGCCGCCGCCATCGGCGAGGACGCCGAGGCCGAGCGCTGCCGCGCCTTCCTGAAGGACAGCAGCCCCACCGCCGCCGAAGTCCTCAGCGGCTGACCGAAGGCATCGGACGCGCAGGGCACACGATCAGCGACCGCACCATCGCCGCAACCGTCAACCGGCCGGAACCGTCGCGATCGCGAGCGAAGCCGGGTTCGAGCTTGCGAGAACCTGATCGCGCAGCGAGCCCCCAGGCGAGCCGGAGCGATGCAGCGATCGCACGCAGTGCCCGTAGAAGGAAGGCGCCCAAGCGCCTGACGCCGAGGGCACTGCAATAAGCACGGCGCTGCTAGGATTACTGCGCAAGAGGCCCCTTCGCGCGCGTGCTTGCGGCGACCGGGGCCTTCGTCGTGGGAAGGGAAAGTGGCATGCCTGCCATCGTTCTTGTCGGGGCCCAATGGGGAGATGAGGGCAAGGGCAAGGCCACGGACCTGCTCGGCGGAGACGTCGACTACGTCGTCCGTTACCAGGGCGGCAACAACGCCGGGCACACCGTGGTCATCGGCGACAAGAGCTACGCGCTGCACCTGCTGCCCTCGGGGGTGCTGTCGCCCGACGTGGTGCCGGTGATCGGCAACGGCGTCGTGATCGACCCCGCGGTCCTGCTGCAGGAGATCGACGGCCTGCGCGACCGCGGCATCACCTGCGAGCGGCTGCTGATCTCGGGCAACGCGCACCTGATCATGCCCCACCACCGGGCGCTCGACAAGGTGACCGAGCGGTACCTCGGGAAGGCGCGGATCGGCACGACGGGACGCGGCATCGGCCCGGCCTACGCCGACAAGATCAACCGGATGGGCATCCGGGTGCAGGACCTGTTCGACCCGAACATCCTGACGCAGAAGCTCGACCTGTCGCTGCGCGAGAAGAACCAGGTCCTGACGAAGGTCTACAACCGGCGGCGGATCGACACCGGTCCGATCGTCCAGGAGTACCTGGCGTACGGGGAGCGGCTGAAGCCGTTCATCGCGGACACCGAGCTGGTGCTCAACCGCGCCCTGGACGACGGCAAGGTCGTCCTGCTGGAGGGCGCCCAGGGCACGCTCCTGGACATCGACCACGGCACGTACCCGTTCGTGACGTCGTCCAGCCCGACGGCGGGCGGCGCGTGCGCGGGGTCGGGCGTCGGCCCCACCAAGATCACCCGGGTGATCGGCATCCTGAAGGCGTACACGACGCGGGTCGGCTCGGGGCCGTTCCCGACGGAGCTGCTGGACGAGCAGGGCGAGTTCCTCCGCACGACCGGCGGCGAGTACGGCGTCACGACCGGGCGCGACCGGCGCTGCGGCTGGTTCGACGCCGTCATCGCCCGGTACGCGACGCGGGTGAACGGCATCACGGACTACTTCCTGACGAAGCTGGACGTCCTGTCCGGGCTGGAGCGCGTCCCGGTGTGCGTCGCCTACGAGGTCGACGGCGAGCGGGTCGACGAGATGCCCACGACGCAGACCGAGTTCCACCACGCCAAGCCGATCCTGGAGTACCTGGACGGCTGGCGGGAGGACATCACGGCCGCGCGGACGTTCGACGACCTGCCGAAGAACGCGCAGGCGTACGTCCGGGCGGTGGAGGAGATGTCGGGTGCGCGGATCTCCGCGATCGGTGTGGGTCCGGGCCGCGACCAGACGCTGTCCCTGCGTCCGCTCGTCTGACCGTCCCCGCGCCCGCACGAGCGTTCCCGCGCGATAGCGTGCCTGCCGTGACCCCAACCCCTGGAACGGTCGAGGTGCACGGGCACCGGGGAGCGCGCGGTCTCTCCCCCGAGAACACCCTGCCCGGTTTCGCGCACGCGCTGACGCTCGGCGTCGACACGATCGAACTGGACGTCGGCTGGACGGCCGACGGCGTGCTCGTCCTGAACCACGACCAGCGGCTGTCGCCGGCGAACCTGGCGGACACCGCGCCCGTCCGGCCCGGCGACCCGGCGTTCCCCTACGTCGGCAAGCCGCTGCGGGAGCTGACGTTCGAGCAGGTCCGGACGGTCGAGGCGGGCCTCGGGCCGAACCCGCTGCCGGGCACCCGGATCCCGACGCTGGACGAGGCGTGCGCGCTGCTCGGCCCGTCCGGCGTGGGCCTGTCGGTGGAGCTGAAGACCGACCCCGGCTGGCCCGACGGCGAGATCGCCCGGTTCACCTCCGCGGTCGTGGGCGTGCTGCGCGCGGCGGGCCTGACGAAGCGGTCGCGGCTGCTGGCGTTCGACTGGCGGGTGCTGCTGGAGGCGCCCGCCGACCTCGGCCGGGTCGCGCTGATCGAGCGGAGGACGCTCGGGCCCGGCACCCGGTGGCTGGCGGGCCTGCCGCCGGACGACCCGGTCGCGGCGGCCGCGTCGATCGGCGCGACGGCCCTGTCCCCGGAGGACGCGCTGACGACGCCGGGCCTGGTGGAGGCGGCGCACGCGCGCGGCCTCCCGGTGATCGTCTGGACGGTCAACGACCCGGACGAGATGACCCGGTTCATCAAGTACGGGGTGAACGGGATCGTCACCGACCACCCCGACCGGCTGCGCCGCGTCCTGCGCGAGCGGAGCGCGTAGCTACAGCCAGCCGTTGCGGCGGAACCCGCGGTAGAGGGAGAGGCAGGCGACCGCGATGACACCGAGGATCATCGGGTAGCCGTACTCCCACTTCGTCTCCGGCATGAACTCGAAGTTCATGCCGTAGACGCCCGCGATCGCCGTCGGCACCATGAAGATCGCACCCCAGGCGGAGATCTTGCGCATGTCCTGGTTGTCGGCGACGGTCACCTGCGTCATGTGGGCCTGCAGGATCGGGTTGAGCAGCTCGTCGTAGGACTCGACCTGCTCGCGGACGCGGGTGAGGTGGTCCTCGACGTCGCGGAGGTACTCGCGGATCTCGGCGGGCACGAACCGGCGGCCGGACAGGCCGCGCAGCGGCCCGGCGAGCGGCCCCACCGCCCGCTTGAGCTGGATCACCTCGCGCTTGAGCCGGTAGATGCGGCGGGACTCGTCGGTGCGCTCGGGCGAGAAGACGGCCTCCTCGACCTCGTCGATGTCCTCCTGGACCGCGTCGGCGACGCAGACGTAGCCGTCCACGACCCGGTCGGTGACGGCGTGCACGACGGCGGCGGGGCCGAGCGCGAGCCGCGCGGGATCGCTCTCCAGCCGGGACCGGACGGGGCCGAGGGAGCCGTGCGCGCCGTGCCGGACGGTGACGACGAAGTCCGGCCCGCAGAAGATCATGATCTCGCCGGTCTCGACGACCTCAGTGCCGTCCGCGCCGGAGGAGACGTAGCCGACGGTCTTCATCACGACGAAGTTGACGCCGTCGTAGCGTTCGAGCTTGGGCCGCTGGTGGGCCTTGATGGCGTCCTCGACGGCGAGCGGGTGCAGGCCGAACACCTCGGCGAGCTCGGTCAGCTCGGCCTCGGACGGCTCGTGCAGCCCGACCCAGACGAACCCGGCGCTGTCGCCGTCGGGGACGAGGCGGCCGTCGCGGATGAGGCGGACGGCGTCGGCGACGGTCCCGGTGGAGACGCGGTGGCCGTCGATGTAGGCGGCCCAGTCGATGACGGCGGTGTCGCGGCCGCGCGCGGCGGTCCCGGCGCTCGGCCGGCTCCTCGTCTTGAACAGTGCCTTCGTCGCGCGGCCTGGACGGACTCGTGTCATGGCCATGAGGTGCTCCTAACCCGCCGGCCGCACGCACGCAGGGACGCGCTCGACCCGGGCTGAGCGGCGAGGAAGCCGGATCAGCGCGGGGAGCGCGCGCGGGCGTCGGCCGGACTCCAGATGGAGGCGGACGGATGGGCGGTCACGTTCGGACTGTGAGGGTTCTCCGGCGAACTGCAAGGATCACCAGGACTCATCCCGACCACCTCCTTCCGCGCTGGGCACCAGGCCGGTCGCAGCCTATCAGCCGACCATTACGACTCCGGGGGACAACGCGGAAGTCGCGTAAGCCCGCTCTCACCGGCGGAAGCCGGGAGCGCCGTGCGGGAGCGCCGACCGCTAGAGTCGCGTCACGTGCGAGTACTCGTCCTTGGATCGGGTGGCCGCGAGCACGCGCTCGCCCGCGCCCTGCATCGCGACCCTGCCGTCACCGCCCTCCACTGCGCCCCGGGGAACCCGGGCACCGCGGAGATCGCGGCCAACCACCAGCTCGACCCGACCGATCCGGCGGCGGTGACGGAGCTGGCCCAGCGGCTGTCCGTCTCCCTCGTGGTGGTCGGTCCCGAGGTGGTGCTGATGGCCGGGGTCGGGGACGCGCTTCGCGAGGCGGGCATCCCCTGCTTCGGCCCCGACCGGGCGGCGGCCCGCATCGAGGGTTCCAAGGCGTTCGCCAAGGAGGTCATGGCGGCCGCGGGCGTACCGACCGCCGCCGCGCACGTCTGCGAGACGTCATCGCAGGCCGACGCGGCGCTGGACGCGTTCGGCCCGCCCTACGTCGTGAAGGACGACGGGCTGGCGGCCGGCAAGGGCGTCGTCGTGACGGAGGACCGCGACGCGGCGTCCGAGCACGCCGCCGCCTGCGAGCGGGTCGTCATCGAGGAGTATTTGGACGGCCCCGAGGTGTCGCTGTTCGCGCTGTGCGACGGGGAGAACGCCGTCCCGCTGATGCCCGCCCAGGACTTCAAGCGCGCCCGCGACGGCGACGAGGGGCCCAACACCGGCGGGATGGGCGCCTACACGCCGCTGCCGTGGGCGCCGCCGGGCCTGGTCGACGAGGTCATGGCGACGGTCGTGCAGCCGGTCGTGGACGAGATGCGCCGCCGCGAGACGCCGTACGTGGGCGTCCTGTACGTGGGCCTCGCGCTGACGTCGCAGGGCGTCCGGGTGGTGGAGTTCAACGCGCGCTTCGGCGACCCGGAGACGCAGGTCGTCCTGGACCGCCTGGCGACCCCCGTGGCGACGCTGCTGCAGGCGTGCGCGATCGGCGGACTCGACCCCGAGACCCGCCTCGACTGGCATCCGGGCGCCGCCGTCACCGTCGTCGTGGCCGCCGAGGGCTACCCGGCCGCTCCGGTCAAGGGCGACCCGATCACCGGCCTGGACGAGGCGAACGCCGTCGAAGGCGCCTACGTCCTGCACGCGGGCACGAGCACGGACGAGGAGGGGCGCCTCGTCGCCAACGGCGGCCGCGTCCTGAACGTGGTGGGCACCGGCGCCGCCCTGCCCGAGGCCCGCGCCGCCGCCTACGAGGCCGTGTCCAAGATCGGCCTGCGCGGGTCCCACCACCGCACCGACATCGCGCGGGCGGCCCTCGAGACCATGTGATGATCAGCTGATCACGGCGACGACAACCCCATAGCGCGAAGGCGGTCCCCCCATGACCGAGCCCCCCGAAGAGGTCCACCGCGTCACGACCCTGGAGCTGTTCTTCGACCTCGTCTTCGTCTTCGCCGTCACGCAGCTGACCGGGGTCCTGGTCAAGGAGCTGAACCCCCTCGGCCTCCTCCAGGTCGTGCTCATGTTCGGCGTCCTGTGGTGGATGTACGGCGGCTACGCCTGGCTGACGAACATGACCGCGCCGACGACCCCGGTCCGGCGGCTGCTGATCCTCGTCGGCATGGGCGGCTTCTTCATGGTCGCGCTCGCGACCCCGACCGCGTTCAAGGGCGGCGGGGTCGTGTGGGGGCTCGGCTACCTCATCCTCGTCCTGGCCCACGTCGTCCTGTACGCGCAGGGCAACCGGCACATCCTGCGGGTGGTGCCCGCCAACCTGCTGGCCGCCGCCCTGATCATCACCGCGGGCCTCCTCGACCACGGCGCCGCCGTGTACGTCCTGTGGACGCTGGCGCTCGTCGTCCCGATCGTCCAGCCGTACATCGTGCCGCCGGGCGGCCGGTTCGTGATCAGGGCGGTCCACATCGTGGAACGGCACGGCCTGCTCGTGATGATCACCCTGGGCGAGTCCATCATCGCGATCGGCGTCGGCGTCGAGGGCCTCGACCTGGACGCGGGTCTCGTCACCGCCTGCCTGCTCGGCCTCGCGCTCGCCGCCGTCGTCTGGTGGAGCTACTTCGGCCGGGACGACGCGCGCGCGGAGGAGTCCCTCGCCGCGGCCGGCGACGCCGACCGCGCCCAGATGACGATGTTCGGCTACTTCTACGCCCACATCCCCGTCATCGTCGGCGTCATCGTCGCCGCCGCCGGCATGAAGAAGGCCGTCGGTCACGCATGGGAGCACCTGGACCCCGCCCCCGCCCTTGCCCTCTCGGGAGGCGTGGCCGTGTACCTGGCGGGCGACGTCCTGTTCCGCCGCATCGTCCGCATCGGCCCGTCCCGCATCAGACTCGCGGCGGCGGCGGCCGCCCTGGCCGTGACGCCCCTCGGCCTGTGGATCGCCGCGGTCGAGCTGGCCGCGCTGATCGCCGTCCTGGCGACGGCCCTGGCCGTCGAGCACCGCGCGGGAAACCGAAGCCGCCGGCCCCAGCCCGCGACGACCTGAACCGTCGCGATCGCGAGCGAAGCCAGGGACGAGCGAAGCGAGACCCTGATCGCGCAGCGAGCCCCCCGGGGCGAGTCGGAGCGATGCAGCGATCGCACGTTGCGGTTCGCTGCGGAGGGCCGTCAAGGCCCTGCGCGGCGAACTGCAACAATGAGCACCGTGATCGAGCGCTACACCCTGCCTGAGATGGGCCGCGTCTGGAGTGACGCGCACAAGTACGAGCTGTGGTGCCAGGTGGAGACCCTCGTGGTCGAGGCCCATGCCGAGGCGGGCACGATCCCGCCGGAGGTGGTGGAGCCGGTCCGCAAGGCGCCGCCGCCGACGCCCGAGGCGGTGCACGCGATCGAGGCCGTCACCCAGCACGACGTCATCGCGTTCCTGTCGGCGTGGGCGGACAACACCGAGCCCCGCGAGGCCGCCCGGTACGTCCACTTCGGCATGACGTCGTCCGACCTGCTGGACACGGCGCTCGCGCTGCAGCTCGTCGAGGCCACCGACATCCTGCTGGAGAAGTCCGACAAGCTGGTCGCGACGCTGCGCGACCACGCGCTCGCCCACCAGGGCACCCTGCGGGTCGGCCGCACGCACGGCATCCACGGCGAGCCGGACGTGTGGGGGCACCGCGTCGCCGACTTCGCGTTCGCCGCGGCCCGGTCCCGCGACCGGCTGCGCCGGGCCCGCGAGGCCGTCGGCGTGATGGCGATCTCCGGCGCGGTCGGGACGTACTCCAACATCGACCCGGCGATCGAGCAGCACGTCGCCCGCCGGCTCGGGCTGAAGTCCGCGGACGTGTCGACGCAGGTCGTCATCCGGGACGGCATCAGCGAGTGGGTGTCCGCGCTCGCGATCATGGCGACGGTGTGCGAGGCGATCGCGCTGGAGGTCCGGCACGGGCAGCGCACCGAGGTCCGGGAGCTGTGGGAGCCGTTCGGGAAGGGCCAGAAGGGCTCGTCCGCGATGCCGCACAAGAAGAACCCGATCATCTCGGAGCGGCTGGCCGGGATGGCGCGGATCGTCCGGGCGCAGATCGTCCCGGTGCTGGAGGGCATTCCGCTCTGGCACGAGCGCGACATCTCGCACTCCTCGACGGAGCGGATCGCGCTGCCGGACGCGTCCATCGCGCTCGACTACATGCTGAACCTGACGAACCGCCTGATGTCCGGGCTCGTCGTCGACGAGGCGCGGATGAAGGAGAACCTGGAGTCGACCGGCGGGCTCATCTACACCTCCACCGTGCTCCTCGAGCTCGTCGAGGCGGGCATGTCGCGGGACGACGAGGCGTACCCGCTCGTCCAGAAGGCCGCGATGGAGACATGGGAGACGGGCGTGCCGTTCCGGGAGACGCTCCGCGTCCGCGCAGCCGAGGCCGGCCTGACACTGGACGAGGCGCGCCTCGACGAGGTCTGCCGTCCCGAGCGGTTCGTGCAGCGCCTCGATCCGCTCTTCAACCGCCTCAGGGCGCTCGCGTAGCCTCGGAAGACCCGCCGAGCGATGGAGGGCCTGTGACGGCGACCCTGACGGAACTGAACGTGTACCCGCTCAAGGGCGGCCGCGGCACCGCGCTGCGCACGGCCGAGCTGACCCCGCGCGGGCTCCGGCACGACCGCGAGTTCATGCTCGTGACGCCGGATGGCCGGTTCCTGTCGCAGCGCGAGCTCGCCGCGATGGCGCTGCTCCGGCCGTCCTACGACGGCGACGTCCTCGCCGTCGGCGCGCTCGGCGCGGAGCCGTTCGTCCACAAGCCGGTGGACGACGGCGAGGTGCTCGACGTCATGGTCCACCGCACCGAATGCCAGGGCGTCGATCAGGGGGACGAGGCGGCCGCCTGGTTCGGGGCGTTCCTCGGCGTCGACTGCCGGCTCGTCCGGTTCACCGGGCACCGGGCCACGTCGCGGGGCGACGGCGAGATCATGTTCGCCGACGCCTACCCGCTGCTGCTGCTCTCCGCCGAGTCGCTCGCCGACCTGAACGGGCGGCTGGACGCCCCGCTGCCGATGAACCGGTTCCGGCCGAGCGTCGTCGTCGAGGGCCTCGGCCCCTACGGCGAGGACGCCGTGCGCACCCTCCGCATCGGCGAAACCGTCATCGAGGCGGTGAAGCCGTGCGCCCGCTGCCTCGTCACCACCACCGACCAGGACACCGGCGAGCGCGGCCGAGAGCCGCTGCGGACGCTGGCGTCCTACCGCACCCGCGACAGGGGCATCCAGTTCGGCATGAACTGCGTGCCCCGCACCACCGGGACCATCGCCGTCGGCGATCCGGTGGAGATTCTGGAGACCCTTTGAAGCACCTGCACAGCGGGAAGGTCCGGGACCTCTACGAGCTGCCCGGCGGCGAGCTCGTCATGGTCGCCCGGGACACGATCTCGGCGTTCGACTTCGTCCTGGACACCCCCATCCCGGACAAGGGCCGGATCCTGACCCGGTTGTCGCTGTGGTGGTTCGAGCGGCTCGCCGACCTGCTGCCCCACCACGTCCTCAGCACCGAGCCCCCGCCGGGCGCACCGGCGGAATGGGCGGGCCGGACGATCGTGGCCCGCCGCCTCGACATGGTGAAGGTCGAGTGCGTCGCCCGCGGCTACCTCACGGGCTCGGGCCTCAAGGACTACCGGGCGACCGGTGCGGTCTGCGGCGTCGCGCTGCCGCCCGGCCTCATGGACGGCTCCCGCCTGCCCGAGCCGATCTTCACGCCGACCACCAAGGCCGACGTCGGCGACCACGACGAGCCGATGACGTTCGCCGAGGTCGAGGCGGCCGTCGGCGCGGACGTCGCGGCCCGGCTGCGCGACACCACCCTCGCCGTCTACGGGCGCGGCGCCGAGATCGCCCGCGAGCGCGGCATCATCGTCGCCGATACCAAGATCGAGCTGGGCTGGGCCCCCGACGGCGAGCTCGTCCTGGCCGACGAGGTGTTGACGCCCGACTCGTCCCGATTCTGGCCGCTGGACGCGTGGAAGCCCGGACATCCGCAGCCGTCGTTCGACAAGCAGTTCGTCCGGGACTGGCTGCTGTCGCCGGAGTCGGGCTGGGACCGCGCGTCCGGCGCGGCCCCGCCGCCCCTCCCGCCCGACATCATCGAGCGGACCCGGGCGAAGTACGTCGAGGCCTACGAGCGCCTCACCGGCGAGAGGTTCTGACGCCCGACGGCCCGTCCGGCGCGGCCGTCACCCGACCACCTCGCCGGTCTTCTCGCCGTACTGGTCGCGCATCTCCGTGGGGACGATCTCGATCGTGAGGCCCGGGAGGGACGCGACCGGCGTGCTGCCCGCGGTGGGGCGGATGGCGGCCGTGAGGTCGCCGACGGCGCTCTCCGGGACGTGGACGACGAGCTGCCCCTCGTCCGGTTCCTCGACCGCGTAGGCGTCTCCGGGGGCGAAGACGAGCATGGCGTCCTCGGCCTGGAGCATCAGCGGGCGGCCGTGGGGCAGGCGGCCGCCGAGGGCCTCCGCGAGCGCCGTGGCCTGGAGCGCGCCGAGCCGGAGGGTGGTGGCGTCGCCGGAACGGTCCCAGCCCACCGTCGAGACGTAGAGGGCGCCGCTGCTCGATCCGTCCCGCTCGGTGCCCTCCCGGACCGTCCGGGCGATCTCCGGGTCGTCGAGCAGGGACCGGCGGCCCGGGTCGGTGACGAAGAGCGGGAGGTGCGGGGCCAGGGTGTCCAGCAGCGCCGTGGTGCTCCACCGGCCGCCGGCGGCGTACTCGTCCGTCGTGAGCCCGACCACCTGCAGGAACTGGACGCGGCCGTGCGGCGTCGCGATCGTGCCGAGCTCCGGGTCCTCGACGAACGCGAGCGCGCGGACGTCGGAGTCCTCCCGCTCCGCCTCGATCGGGCCGTTCACGTTCATGTGGTGGCCCGGTTCGAACCAGTTGCCGGACGTGAAGACGTACCGGGCGAGGTTCTGCAGCAGGTTCGCGGCCCAGACGGGCGGTTCCGCGTCGGCCTCGTCCCGGACGAGCCGGAACGTGAACTCGAACCCCCAGCCCGACTCCGCCGGGTCGCTCTCCTCGCCCTTCTCGTACAGCTCCGTCATGCCGTACGAGATGTAGTGCCAGTGCGGGACGGGCTCCGTCCGCGCGTAGACGCTGATCCCGTCGAGGGGGTCGGGCCCGCCCAGCGCCCACTTCAGGAGTGTGGCGAGGTGGTGGGGCTCGGTGTCGCCGTAGAGCGGACGCAACGCGTCGTCGATCGCGTCCCAGCCGGGAGAATCAGCCATGATGGTCACCCTAGTGGCGGTTCGCCCGAAGGATGGCCGACCTTCGATTTTCCGTGGTGAAGGCGAACTTTTGCGGGTCACGGGGGATCAAAACGATCAGACGACGCCACGGAGGCGCGGGCCGGACACCTCACCCCGGCTCGGTGGTTTACTGGGGTCGCGTCGGCGTGACGGCACACCGTTCGTCCTCGTGGCCCCGCCACTTGATCCGGTAGGCACTTATCCCAGAAGGAGTTGGCGGCATGAGCTTGGGCCACGATGTCCGGTACCGCGTGCGCGGCGGTCGGCGGCTGCACGGAACCGTGTTCATCCAGGGTGCGAAGAACGCGGTGCTTCCGATGATCGGCGCCTCGCTCATGGCGGCCGAGGGCCGCACGGTGCTGCGGAACGTCCCCATCATCGAGGACGTGCGGCGCGCGGTGGAGCTCGCCCGGGCCATCGGCGCGAAGGCCGAGCTGCACGAGGCCGAGCGCACCCTCGTCATCGACGCGCGGACGCTGTCCAGCCCGGTCCTGCCCGCCGACATCGCGTCCCGGTTCCGTGGTTCGTTCCTGTTCGTCCCGGCGTTGCTGCACCGGCTCGGCGAGGCCGTGATCGAGGGCGTCGGCGGCTGCAACCTGGGCAGCCGCAACCTGGACTTCCACTACAACGGGTTCAAGCGGATGGGCGCCACGGTGACGGAGCACGTCGCCGACAACGGCGACGGCATCATCCACATCAAGGCGGGCGACCTGCGCGGCGGCACGCTGTACTGCGACACCCCCTCGCACACCGGCACCGAGAACCTCATCATGGCGGCGGCGCTGGCGCACGGCACCACGCTCATCAAGAACGCGGCGCTGGAGCCGGAGGTGCTGGACAACATCGCGATCCTGCGCGCCATGGGCGCGAAGATCAGCGGTGGCGGCACCGGCTTCATCACGGTCGAGGGAGTGGACCGGCTGGCCGCCGTCGAGCACACCGTGATGCCCGACCGGATCGACGCCGGCGTGTTCGTGATGGCCACCGCGATCACCGGTGGCGAGCTGAGCCTGGTCGGCGCGAGCCTGGAGCACCTCGGCGTCGCGGGCGACAAGCTGGAGCAGATGGGCGTGGAGTTCCACCAGCAGGGCGCGGTCCTGCAGGTCCGCCGGGAGCGGACGCTCCGCCCGATCAACGTGATCACCGACGAGTACCCGGGTTTCGCCACCGACCTGCAGTCGCCGATCATGGCGCTGTCGTGCCTGGCCGAGGGGCCGTCCTACATCTACGAGCGCATCTTCGACGGCCGGTTCAAGCTGGCCGACGAGCTCCGCAAGATGGGCGCCGACATCGAGGTGGACGGCAACCGGGCGAAGGTGAACGGGCCGCGCGCGCTGCGCGGTGCCGAGGTCGAGGCGCACGACCTGCGGTGCGGCAGCGCGCTCGTCCTCGCCGGGCTGGCCGCCGAGGGCGAGACGACGATCACCTCGGCGTACTACCTGGACCGGGGGCACGCCCACACGGCGGAGCGGCTGTCGCAGCTCGGTGCGGACATCACCCGCGAGGTCGGCTGACCCGGCGGTCATTTCTCGGCGCCCGGTTCCCTCGGTTCACCGAAGGGCCGGGCGTTTCGCGTTCGCGCCCGCATCGTCCACCGGATTCGCGGGGATCGGCCGCAAGTGGCCGATCCTGACCAACTTCGACGAGGCCCCTGACGAATGCTGTAACACGCCGCTCTGGACGGGTAACCATATGCGGTCGAACGGCTACACATCGACCCCCGCTTGCGCCCGAGCAAAGTCACATAAAGTGCGTCTCAACTGCACAAACAGGGTGGCTCTGGAGCTGACGGGAACGTTCCCATAGCGCGGAAGTCTCAACGGTACGCGACACGCCGCGAGCGACCGCCGAATCACGTGTCTTAGCACTGTCGTGCCGTCGGAACGACATCGTCCCTCGGGTCCGCGACCCAAACCGGCGGAGACCGTCCCCGAGGCGAGCATCAGCGCCACGGCCCGGCCGCTCGGGTGTTTTCGGGTCTTGTGTTTCCACTTCGGACGACCCAAGATGCAGGATCATGACTGGCCGAATGGTGACAAATGACTGACCGGGGGGTCGCGTAGGTTAGTTTTTCGCCGCACCCTTGATTCGATTTCGCGTCCGGGCGTCACACATCGCCGTCCTGGACCGATCTGCCCACTGAGGAACGAATCGCCGGGGAAACTGCGGTGCTGGGTCAGAAGGCAGGGGCGACACGCCATGAATCAACCGTTGGGCGGGGCCCGCGCGCAAGCGCGGCCGGGGCCGCGCCCCCGAGAGGCTGGACCGGAAGCGAGCGATCATCGATGACGGCGGCACGAACGGGGTCGGTGGCACCCGACCTCACGATCGGCGTCGTGGGCCCCCATGACCTCGTCGAACGGGTCATGCTGATGGGCCACGGCCCCACCCCGGTACCGAGCCGGCTGGTGGCCGCCGCGTACAGGGACGAACAGGAGGCGGCCGACAAGGTCGTGCGCCTCGGCTCCGGGGTGGACGTGTGCCTGTTCGCCAGCCCCGTCCCGTACGACTTCGCCCGCAAGGCGGGAGTGCTCACCATGCCGGCGACGTACGTCCCGCTGAACGGCGCCGCCCTCCAGGGCGCCCTCCTGCGGGCGTCCCTCGACGAGCGCTTCGACCCGTCACGGGTCAGCATCGACGTGCTGGGCCGCGCCGAGGTCGAGGAGGCCTACGCCGAGATCAGCCTCGGCACCGAGCAGGTCCACCTGCGCGAGGAGGCCGCCGGTCCCGGCACGCTCGCCGCGTTCCACGAGCGCCTCTGGCGCCGCGGCGCGACCACGGTCGCGATGACGTGCGTGCACGCTACCGCCGAGCGCATGGAGATGGCGGGCGTCCCGACGATCCGGGTCCGGCCAACGGGCGCCGCGATCCGCAGCTCCCTCCAGACCGCCGCGCTGCTCGGCGCGCACCACCGGCTGGAGGAGTCGCAGCTCGTGGTCGTCCTCGTGGACGTCCCGACGCTCCGCGAGACGCCGCGCCGCGTCACCCCCCGCTACTGGCGCGACGAGCTGAAGCTGGCGCTGCACCGCGTCCTCCTCCAGGAGGCGCACCGCATGAACGCGTCCGTGTGGCCGCTGGACGACCACAGCTATCTCGTCATCGCGACCCGTGGTTCCGTCACCGCCTCCACCGAGGGTTTCCGGACGCCCCCGTTCGTCGAACGCGTCCGCGAGGAACTCGGCCTCGCCATCGAGGTCGGCATCGGCATGGGTCGCACGGCCCACGAGGCGGAGAACCACGCACGCGCCGCCCTCGCGCGCTCCCAGAGCTCCCAGCGCGCCCAGGGGTTCGCCCTGGACCGCGACGGCCGCGCCCTCGTCCCCGCGCCGCGCACACCGCCGCGCACCCAGCCGCAGGCGAAGCCGAAGGGCCTGGAGATCCTCGCCCGCCTCGCCGACAAGCTCGGCGACCAGGACCAGCCCCTCATCGTGGACGCGGAGAACGCCGGCAAGATGCTGGGCGTCACCCCCCGCACCGCCCGCCGCCTGCTCCGCACCCTCGTGGAGGAGGGCCTGGCCTGGCCCCTCCCGCCGAACCGCACCCCGCAGCCGGGCCGCCCCCGCCAGCTCTACCGCCTCATCGTCGAGAAGCTGGGCCCTAAGGCGGGCACCGCCTGACCGGACGCCGGGGGACGGCGCACCGCCCAGGAGCCTGAGCGTCGCCGGCGGGGCACCCGTCCCGGGTGGCCGTGCTCGATCCCGGCCCCGGTGTGCCGCCGGGCGGCACACCGGGGCCGCGAAGCGTCAGGTGCGGTGGGGGTAGGTCGTCGCCACTGCCAGGAAGGCGTCGTTCTCCTCCGGGCCGCCGATCGAGACGCGGGCGCCTTCGCCCGGGAAGGGGCGGACGCTCACGCCCTGGGCGTCGCAGGCGGCGGAGAAGTCCAGGGTGTGCTCACCGAGGCGGAGCCAGACGAAGTTGGCCTCGGTGTGAGGGATCGTCCAGCCGGCGGCGCGGAGGGTGCCCGCGACGCGGTCGCGCTCCTTGACCGTGCCCTCCACGCGGGCGAGGAGTTCGTCGGCGGCGGCCAGCGACGCGATGCCGGCGGCCTGGGCGACGGAGTTCACGCTGAACGGCAGGAAGACCTTGCGGAGCGCCGCCGCGATGACCGGGTGCGCCACCAGGAAGCCCAGTCGGAGGCCCGCCAGGCCGTACGCCTTGGAGAAGGTGCGCAGGATCGCCAGGTTCGGGCGGTCGCCGTAGAGCTCCAGGCCGTCCGGCACCTCGTCGTCGCGGACGTACTCGCGGTACGCCTCGTCCAGCACCACCAGGCAGTCGGCGGGGACGCGGTCGAGGAACGCCTCCAGCTCCGCGCGGCGGACGACCGTGCCGGTCGGATTGTTCGGGTTGCAGACGAAGATGAGGCGCGTCCGGTCGGTGATGGCGCCCGCGATGGCGTCGAGGTCGTGGGTCTCGTCGCGGAGCGGGACCTGCACGGCGGTGGCGCCGGAGAGGGCCACCAGGACGGGGTAGGCCTCGAACGAGCGCCAGGCGTAGATCACCTCGGCGCCGGGCTCGGCGACGGCCTCCAGGAGCATCTGGGAGACGCCGACCGAGCCGCAGCCGAGCGCGATGTGGTCGGCGGGCACACCGTGGTGCGCGGCGATGGCGTCGGTCACCGCGGCGGCCGTGTTGTCGGGGTAGCGGTTGATGGTCCGGGCGGCCTCGCCGATGGCGTCCAGCACGGACGGGAGGGGGCCGTGCGGCGACTCGTTCGACGACAGCTTGTAGCTGCGGCCCTCGGGCGACACCACGACCTTGCCGGGCTTGTAGGCCGCGAACCGGTCGAGGACGGAGCGGAAGCGGGGTGTGGCTTCTCTGGGCATGCGCCCAGCCTAAGGGGCGCGGGGCCGCCGGTAGGGCGCGGGCGGGGACCGCCGGTCAGCCGCGGGCGGCCGCGGGGCGAAGCATCGGCGGGCGGAGCTGCTCGGCGTCGCCGCGCGTGTAGAGCCGGGCGGGACGGCCGCCGTCGCGGGTGGTGGTGCGGTCCGTCGGGATGAGGAAGCGGTCGGCGCCGGTGACCTTGCGGTGGAAGTTGCGCGGGTCGAGGGGCGTCCCCCACACGATCTCGTAGACGCGGCGGAGTTCGGCGACGGTGAACTCGGGCGGGCAGAACGCGGCGGCGAGCGAGGTGTACTCCAGCTTGGCGCGCGCCCGCTCGACGCCGTCGCAGAGGATCCGGCGGTGGTCGAACGCGGCGCGGTCGCGCCCGATGAGGTCGTCGACGGCCGTCCACAGGACCTGGGCCCGGCTGGAGGCGGGCAGGTCCGGCGCGAGGCCGAGGTAGGTGACGCTGACGACGCGCTGGCGGGGGTCGCGGTCGGGATAGCCGTAGGTGGCGAGCTGCTCCAGATGGATCCGGACGTCCGCGAGCCCGGCGCGCTCGGCCATCAGCCGGGACGCGGCGTCGTCGAGGTCCTCGTCGAGCTGGATGAACCCGCCGGGCAGCGACCAGGCCCCGTCGTAGGGGGCGCGGTCGCGCCGCCACATCAGCGCGCAGAGCCGCTGCGCCCGCACGGTGAGGACGACGAGGTCGACGGTGACGGCGAGCCGCGGGACGGACATGGTCCCGAACTTATCGGCCCCCGGTGACTGTTAGGGCCCGAATACCCGGCGGAACGCCGACGGCCCGGCCGGGGTGCCCGGCCGGGCCGTCCGGTGCCCGCGCGTCCGCGGGTCAGCTGTCCTTCGCGCTCTCCACGGGGGCGGTCGGGAGGGGCGCGGGAGCCGATCCGTTGCCGTTGGTCATCCCGGCGAGCAGCTGGCGTGCGACGCCCAGGCCGGTACCGCCCAGCGTGAGGGCCTTGGCGAGCATGTCCTCGACGCCCTCGGCGCCGTTGAGGACGACCATGTTGTCGACGTTGCCGAACACCTTCGCGCCGGCCTCGACGATCTGCGGCCACTGCTCGGCGAGCTGCTGCGCGATGACCGCGTCGGTGTTCTCCGCGAGGGCGACGGCGCGGGCCTTGATCGCCTCGGCCTCGGCGAGGCCCTTCTGCCGGATCGCGTCGGCGTCCGCCTGACCGAGCAGCCGGGTGGCCTCGGCTTGGCGCTCGGCCCGCAACTGGATCTCGGTCGCCGCGGCCTGCGCCTGCGCGATCTGCTCGTCCCGCTGCGCCTCGGCCAGCTTCACCCGCTCGTACGCGCGGGCGTCGGCGGGCTTGCGGATCTCGCTCTCCAGGCGCTTCTCGGTGCGCTCGGCCTCCAGCTCGGCGTTGCGGGTCTCCTTGAGGATGACCTCCTGGCGGGCCTGCTGCGCCGCCTGCTGGACCTGGCCCTCGTATTCGGCCTTCTTCATCTCCGTGTCCCGGATGACGGCCGCGTTCTGCCGCTCGGTCTCCTGCTCGCGCTCGGTGGCCTCCTGGTTCCGCTCGGCCTCCGCGATGCGGGCGGCGGCGGCGACCTTCGCGGCGTGCGGGCGGCCGAGGTTGGTGATGTAGCCGGTCTCGTCGTCGATCTCCTGGATCTGGAGGGAGTCGACGACCAGGCCGAGCTTGTTCATCTCCTCGGCGGCGGAGCTGCGGGTCTCACCGGTGAGGCGCTCGCGGTTGAGGATGAGGTCCTCGACGGTGAGGTTGCCGATGATGGAGCGCAGGTGGCCGGTGAACAGCTCGTGGATCGCGCCGTCCATGGAGCCCTGCTGCTCGAGGAAGCGGCGGGCGGCGTTGGCGATGGAGACGAAGTCGTCCCCGACCTTGTAGATGACGACGCCGCGCACCTTGACCGGGATCCCCTGCTGGGTGACGCAGCTGACCTCGAGGTTGGCGGCGCGGCTGTCGAGCCGCAGGCGGCGGGCGACCTGGAACCCCGGCAGGACGGACGTGCCCTTGCCGGTCACGATCTTGAAGCCGAGGCTGTCCACCCCGTCGATCGGCTTGGACCTGGCACCCAGACCGGAGATGATCAGTGCTTCGTTCGGCTCGGCGACCCGCCACACCATCTTGAACAGCACGATCAACAGGATGACGGCGGCGACGGCGGCTACGGCCACCATGACGGCCATGGGCATCCGGCCCCTCCTTTCCGTTCGGGCGCCAGATCCCCCGGGGGGTTCCGTACGCGTTTCCCAGTAGACGCAGGCCGGACGCGAACGGTTGCGTCGCTCAGGGGCCGAAAGCGGACGCCACGTACACCGTGCGCGGCGGGTGGTACTCGACCACGACGACGATGGTCCCGACGCCGATCTCGTCGCGGGGGTCGGCGGGATGCGCGTAGAACGCCTCCACCCCGCCCCGGATCGGGATCATGACCTCCCCGACCAGTCCGGGCCCGATCCGTCCCGTGACCCGCCCTTCCTTACCGATCAAGCTGTGCTCCCTCGCGATCGCGACGGTCGGCGCCTTGACGGCCAAGACTAGTGGTTGGGGTACCGGTTGGGCCTTTCCCGGCTTACGGGAGGATCCGGGCGGCCTGGGCGAGCGCCTGGGCGGCGAGGCGCTCGGCCTCCGCCTTCGTCGCCTTCGGGCCGTACAGGCTGAGGGTGACCAGGTACCGGCCGCCCTTCACGACGACGTACCAGGTGTGGGTGCGGGCGCCGCCGGTCACGGTCGTGACGCCGACCGTCCGGGAGCCCTCCCCGAGGTCGCCGCGCGGCGACTCGACGACGCGGTGCGCGGACCAGGTGCCGCCGATGCGGGTGCGGAACGTCCGGCAGGACGCGGGGACGCGGACGCTCAGCTGGCGCTCCGCGGCGGCGCCGGCGAGGCCCATGAGCGTCTCGGTGGCGATCGTCCCTCCCTCCCCGGTGAAGGTGGCGAGGGCGGTGGGGACGTCGCCGCCGACCTCGGTGGCGGGGGTGGCCGCCCCGGCGCAGCGGGGCTTGTCGAGGCGGGTCTGGCGGCGGAGGAGGTCGGCGTTCTGGACGGACTTCAGCGCGCGGTACTCGCCGGCGTCGGGCTCGCCCGCCCGCCGGTGGCCGGGCGCCTCGGTGAGCAGCGCCTGCTCCAGCTGGGCGGCGGTGTAGGGGGAGCCGGCGAGCGCGGCGCGGCCGGTGGTCGCCGGGCCGTTCGCGCCGCCGGAGCCGGACGCGCCGCCGCCGCAGCCCGCGGCCGCCAGCGCCGTGCCCAGCACGGCGCCCAGCACGGCACGCCTCGGAGGCACCGCGAGGAGGGAGAGCCGCCGGTACGCCATGTCCGCGACCTTACGGGCGAACGGCATGCGTACGGGACACTCAGGACGGTGTGTCGGCGCGTCCGTTGTAGACGGCGGCGTACTCCTGGCCCGACATCTTCTGGATCGTGTCGACGATCTCGTCGGTGACGGCGCGCCGCGCCTTCGCGGGCGGCAGGTCGCGGTACTGGGAGAAGTCCATCGGGGCGCCGATGCGGACGGTGGGGCGCGGGCCGAAGACGCGGGGCCGGGACGCGCCGATCGGCTGGATCCGCTCGGTGCCCTCCAGCGCGACCGGCAGGACGCGGGCGCCGGACTCGAGGACGAGCCAGCCGACGCCCGTCCGGCCGCGGTAGAGCCGCCCGTCCGGGGAGCGGGTGCCCTCCGGGTAGATCGCGAACGCGCCGCCGGCGGCGAGGATCTCGACGGCCTGCTCCAGCGCGCCCATCGCGGCGCGCTGGGCGCCGCGCTGCACGGGCACGTGGCCGAGGTTGCCGAGGAACCAGCGGACGAGGTTCCTGCGCGGCCCGCCGCCCGCGAAGTACTCGGCCTTGGCGATGTAGGTGACGGGCCGGGGAACGGCGAGGGGAATGATGAAACTGTCGATGAAGGACAGGTGGTTGCTCGCGACGATGAGCGGCCCGTCCGCGGGCACATTCTCCCCGCCGACCACGCGCGGCCGGAAAACCAGCCACAGGATCGGACGCACCACGTACGTCAGGAACGTGTAGAACACCCGGCCTCCCGAATTCACCAACGTCACTGTACTGTCCGGGCGGCCGCGTCCTCCCGGTCGGCGTGCGCTTTCGGCCGAACGTTCGGCCGATGGTCCATGCGCAGGTCACGGCGATGGCGCGTCCCGACATACCACTTGTATCGAGCTACTCGTAACTTTCCCCCCTTTTCCCAACAATCCTGCGGCGCCACCATTCTTACCGTTTAGTAAGTTTCTCTCCGGCAGGTCACCGGAACGATTCCGCCGGACGATTCCTCCGGTACGTCCGGCGGATCTTCGAAATCCCCTGCCCGCACGGGGATTCCGGCGCACCGGGGCGGCCCGGCGCGGCGCCCTCCGAGCCGTTGCGGACCGATGGCGCCGCCGGGGCGCCCGGTCCGATTCCTCCGGAACCACTTGGAATACGGGCACGGGTGAGCAATCCTGAGGAGTCACCCCGACACGTGAGGTGACCTCATGGACTTCGACATCAGCCTGCTGCACGACGGACGCTGCGCGCTCGTCCGCGCCCAGGGCGACATCGACCTGGTCTCCCGCGCGGGCTTCGAGAGGGCTCTGTTCCACGCCGTCGAGACCGGCGACCCCGTGGTCGTCGACATGCGCGGGGTGACGTTCTGCGACTCGGCGGGCCTCAACGCCGTCGTCGCCGCGCACCGGCGGGCGCTCGAGCGGGGCACGCACGTCTCCCTCATCGCGCTGCCGCCGCGCGTCCAGCGGGTGTTCCGCATCACCGGCATCGACAGGTTCGTCCCGATTCATGACACGCTCCGCGACGCGCTCGGCGCGCTCCCGACCGCGCTCTGACCGGCACGCCCGGCCGGACTCTCTTGGAACGCTCCCAACCGGTTAGGAGCAGCCCTCGAACTGCGGGACGCTCGTCGTCAGCTTCAGCCCCGACCGGCCGAACCACTTGTTCAGCAGCCGCTCGGCCGTCCCGTCCTGGTACATCCGCGTGATGGCCCGGTTGACCTCCGCGCAGCCCTCCAGATCGCCCTTCCGCAGGCCGACGCCGTACTTCTCGTCCGTGAACGGGGCGTTCACGATCCGGACGTCGCGTCCGGCGGCGAACCCGGCGAGGATCAGGTCGTCGGTCGACACCGCGTCCAGGCGTCCGCCCGCCAGGTCACCCATGCAGGCCGCGTAGGTCGGCGCGGCGACCCGCCGCGCCGCGACGTTCCGCTCCTCGATGACGCGCCGCCACGAGTTCGACCCGGTCACCTCGCAGATCCGCCGGCCCCTGAGGTCGCGGACGTTCCGCACCCCGAGGTCGTCGCCGCGGACGAGGGTGTCCTGGTGGGCGATGTAGTACGGGCCCGCGAACGTCACCTGCGTCTTGCGCTTCGGGGTGATCGAGTACGTCGCGACGACCATGTCGACCTCCCCGGACGCGAGGGCCTTCTCCCGCACCGACGAGTTCGTCGTCGTGAACCTGATCCGGCTCCTCGGCACGCCGAGCCGCCCCGCGATGTAGGTCGCGACGTCCACGTCGAAGCCCTCGTACCCGTTCCGGCCCTTCAACCCGAGGCCCGGCTGGTCGGCCTTCACCCCGATGACCAGGGAGCGCTCGCCCGCGACGCCGCGCCGCTCGGCGCCCTCCAGCCCGCAGGCGCAGAGCGCCGAGAGCACCGCGATCGCGGCCGCGACGATCCGCATCGTGTCCCCTCCCGGATTCAACGGAACTCCGCCAGTCGCGGGCGGACCCCCACGGCGATCAGCAGGGCGATGGCCGCGGCCGCGGCGCCCGGCACCGCCGCCCAGCCGCGCAGGCCGCCGTTCGCCGCCGCGATGGCCTCGTCGAACGCCTCCCGGTGGACGCCGGCCAGCGCGACGAGCGCCGCGTCGTAGGCGTCGAAGTCGCGGATCGCGCCGGACGTGCGGCCCATCCGCAGGTCGAGGGCGGCGGCGCGGTCGCCGCGCGCGGCGAGCTCCCGCATCCGCCGGTCGTTGGCGAGGACCGTCCGGTACGCCTGGAGCGTGCGGCCGAACGCCGCGGCCTCCCGCCCGTCGCGGCTGACCCGCGCCTCGTCGCCGAACAGGCCGAGGAACGGCGGCGCGCCCGGCCCCGGCCGGTACCGGGCGAGGGTGCCGTCCACCGCCGGGTGGTAGTTCGCGAGGTTCAACGGCTTCGTCCCCATGTCGAGGTAGAGGACGGAGAGGGACTTGTCGAGATAGGTCTGTTCATAGGTGTCCGCGCGGCCCGGGTCGAGCAGGTAGCGGCTCTCGTCCGCGAACGCGCTGTGGCCGATCGCGCGGGCGCGCGACAGCGACAGGATCGGGTCGAAGCCGTCCCGCTTCGCCCGCGCGATGTGCCCCGCCTGCGCCGACAGCAGGGCCGTCGCCACCGCGACGAGCACGAGCGTGCCCGCCGTCGCCAGCACGAGCGCCGGGTTCAGGACGCGCCGGAAGGTCCGCGCCAGGTACATCTGCGTCGCGACCAGCAGCGCCAGGAGCAGCGCGCCCGTCACGACCACCCACGCGCGGCCGGTCAGGATCGCCGACCGCTCCGTCTCGTGCGTCCGCCGCACCTTCTCGCCCGTGTCGAGCGTGATGTTGTACGCCTTCGGCAGCAGCTCCACCTTCATGAGGTCGGTCGCCTGCCGGTAGGCGTCGACGACCTCCGCCGGGGGCTCGCCCGGCGGATGCCCCGCCTGCCGGTCCAGCAGCATCGCCTCGCCCGCGAGCCGCTCGTACCGGCCGAGGCCGTCCAGCACCTCCTCGACGGTGCGCCGCAGGTCGGGGTCGTGCGTCGCGAGCTGCGCGGCCTGCACCGCCGCCCGGCCCGCCTCGGTGCGGCGCCGCTCGTACCGCTCGAGCGACCGGTCGCGGCCGATCCCGAGCCCGTGGTCGCGGCCGATCAGCAGGATGGACGCGACCTGCGCGTCCATGTCGCTGAGCGCGAAGTACAACGCGCCCGTCGCGACCACCTGCGGCCCCGCGTCGTGCCCGATCGTCTGGACGGAATCGCGCGCGTTCCCGATCGCCACGGTCAGCACGGCCAGCAGGGCGAGCAGCGCGGCCAGCGTCAGCGCGACATGCGTCCGGATTCGCCCGGGAATGGTCAGGAGCCACCGCCCCCGGACGAACACCGAGAACCGCCCGGCCTTCCGGACTGGGGCGGCGTCCCCTCCGGAATCCGGAACCGCGGACGACGCGGCCACGGCCGCGTCGGGCGAACGCGTCGGCGTCATGCCGCCCCCTCCCGCGCCGGTACGGCGGGTGGGCGTGGTGCGGCGGGTGGGTGTGGGGTCATCGCGCACCGTCCTGGGTCCGGCCCGGTTCGAGGTCGTCGCGGGAACGGATCCGCACCGTCCGCTGGGAGCGGGTGTCGAGGGCCATCTCATCGGCCTTCGACACCGTGTGCTTCAGGCGCACCGTGCCGTGCTCCGCGTCGATGACCTCCACGACGTTGCCGAGGAGGTCCTTGATCTGGGCGTTCCCGACCCGGTCGGCGAGAACCACGGCGCGTCCCAGGCGAGCCGTCGCGGTGTCCTCGTCACCCGCGCGGCGCGCCTCCAGCCCCTCCCGGATGGCGTCGGCGAGCTCCGACTGCCCGGTGTGGTGGGCGACACGGCGGTCGATGCGGGTCGACCTCCCCTCGTCGTCCGTCCATTCGGCGACGACGTTGCCGGACGCGAGGACCCGCTCGCCCCGCTCGCCCCGCTCGCCCCGCTCGACGAGCTTCACCCCGGCGGCGCGCATCCGCCGCCCGATGCCGCTGTACTCGACCTCGACGCACAGGTGGTACTCGCGCTCCTCGGCACCCCACGCGCCGAGCGGGTAGTCGGCCGTCTGGCGGCCGGAGTCGACGCGCCTGCCGGTCAGGTCGGTGAGGTGCGGCGTCATCTGCTTGAGGAAGCGGACGCTCGACCGCTGCGGCGTCCAGAGCCGGAGCGCGACGTCCGCGACCTCCTTGCCCATCGAGGCGCGGGCCATCGCGACGAAGTCGTCCTTCAGGTCGGCCGGGTCGGGGATGTCGAGGAACCCGCCGAGCAGCGCCTCGGTGATCGTGCGGAGTTCGGCGACCTCCCAGTCGGTGCCGACGCCGCGCGCGTCACAGACGAAGTGTCCGGCGCAGCGGCGGAGCGCGCGGTCCAGCTCCGCCGGGGTCTCGTGCTGGTTCTTGCCGTCGGTCAGCAGGATGACGTGCCGGACGGCGTCAGTCCGCGCGCTGAGCAGCTGGTCCGCCAGCATCAGCCATGACCCGATCGCGGTGCCGCCCGCCGCCTCGAGGTGGCCGATGGCGCGCGCGGCGGCCCGCCGCGTTCGATCGTCCGCCACCGCCAGGCCGGACCGCGGGTACACCGGCGCCGGACGGTTCGCGCCCGCGATGATCGCGAAATGGACCCCGTCGCGCAGCTGCGCGACCGCCGCGCGGGCCGCGCGCTTCGCCGCGGCGAGCTTGCCGCCGTACGACATCGACCCGGACGTGTCGATGACGATCACCTCGGCGGCCGGCGTGCGGTCCGGCCGCTCCGGGGCGGCCGAACCGGACGCCCGGACCGTCACGATCGCGTGCATCTCCCGCCCGCCCGCCGGAAGGAACGGGTTCTGGTCGACCCGGAGCGAGAACTCGGGCAGGCCGCTCATCGGGGACTCCTCCTCGTCGGGACAGGGTCTGCGTCGTCAGAACAGGGTCCTTGGCCGGATCTCGTTGGCCCGCCTGACCATCGCGTGGCGCTGCGCGGGATCGTCCGCCAGCTTCGCGAGGACCCGGTAGGTCTCCTCCAGCCGCGCGCGCAGCGCCGGTTCGCGCATCGGGACGCCGAACAGCCGCGCGTCCGTCCCGGGGCCGCCGTGGGCGAGCGCCGCCTCCAGGACCTCGGCGGTGAACGCCGCCCGCCGCTGCGTGTCGATGCGCAGCGACTCCAGCCGGACGGCCGCGGCGACGAGCGTCCCGGCGTCGAGGTCGCGGGGGCTCCGGCCGCGGACGGACGCGGCCAGCGCCGCGAGCTGCGCGGCGACGTAGTGGCTCGAGATGCGCGGGACGGAGTCGAGGACGCGCTCGGCGGCCGGCCGGTCGGCGGCGGCGATCCGGGCGCGGGCCAGGCCGAACGCCGCGTTCACGTACGTGTGGTCGGTGCGCCACACCACCTCGTGGAAGCGGTCGGCGGCGCCCGGGTCGCCGCGCAGCTCGTGCGCGAAGGCGAGCGCGAGTTTCGGCGCGAGCTCCCCCGGCATGAGGTCGTACAGGTCGTCGAAGACGGCGGACGCGTCACCGGCCCGCCCCTCCGCGAGGGCGCGGACGCCCCGGTACCAGTCGACGCGCCAGTCGCCCGGGTCGGCGGCGGCGAGCCCGTCCAGCAGGCGGGCGGCCTCGCCGTACTCCCCCAGCTCGATCCGCACGCGGACGAGCGCGAGCCGCACCTCGCGCGACTTCAGCGGCGCCGCCTCCAGCGCGGACGCGTGGTCGCCCGGATCCTGGACGCGCAGCCCGGTGAGGAACGCGGCGGCCGGGTCGGAGCCCCGCACCAGCGGGACCGGCAGCGCCGCCGCGGCCGCCTGAGCGTCCAGCGGGGCCAGGACGGGCCGGACGCCGCACTCGATCTCCGTGCCGGCGGCGGACCGCTCCGGCCCGAACAGCGGCGACGGCGCCGGGCGCGGCCGGCCGTCCTCCGCGGACAGGACCTCGCGCAGCACCCCGGTGAGCTGCTCCGCCATCTCGGCGGCGGACTGGAACCGGCAGGCCGGGTCGGGGTGCGTCGCCCGGCGCAGCAGCCGGTGGTACGACTCGTGCCGCTGGAACAGCGGCACCTCCTCGGCGGGCGGCAGGCTCCGCAGGTGGCGGCGCGTGTAGCCGCGGAACGGGAAGCTGAGCACGGCGAGCGTCCGGCCCACCGTGTAGAGGTCGGACGTGACCGACGGGCCCTTCGAGCCGATCTCCGGGGCCTGGTAGCCGGGCGTCCCGAAGATGGGGGAGTGGACGTCGAACGCCCGCCGCACCCCGCCGAGGTCGATCAGCTTCAGCTGCTCCTCGGACTGGATCGCGTTGTCGGGCTTGAAGTCGCAGTACAGCAGCCCGACGCCGTGCAGGTAGCCGAGCGCGCTGAGCACCTCCAGCCCGTACGCGATCACCTGGCCGAGGGGGAGCGCGGCGTCCTCGCCGGCCTCCCGGCGGCGGCTGAGCAGGATGTCCTTGAGCGACCGGCCGCCGACGTACTCCATGACGATGTAGCCGTCACCGCCGTGCCGGACGAAGTTGTAGATCTTGACGATGTTGGGGTGCTCGACCTCGGCGAGGAACGCCCGCTCGGCCGCCGCGGCGGCCAGCGAGTCGCTGTCGCCGGTGTCGAGAAGGCCCTTCAGGACGACCCAGCGCTCGCTGACGTTGTGGTCGCGCGCCAGGTACACCCAGCCGAGCCCGCCGTGCGCGAGGCAGCCGAGCACCTCGTACTGCCCGCCGATCAGCTCGCCCTCGCGGAGCTTCGGCGTGAACGAGAACGGATGCCCGCAGTTCTTGCAGAACCCCTCGGTGCGTCCGGGCCGCCCGTCGCGGCTGCGGCCGACCTCCGCGTCGCACCGGCTGCAGAACCGCCGGTTCTCCGGCACCCGCGCGTCCGCCATGATCGCCGTGGCGGGGTCGCGGGCCGGGACGGGCGGCACCTCCACCAGCCCCGCGCCGAGCATCCCGCGCCGCGCCGACCCGCTGGACGACGTCCCCGCGGACCCGCTGTACCCGCTCACGGGCGACGTCCCGCCGGACGCCGTCCCCGTGGAGCCCGAGACGGTGACGTCCCCGGAGGTCGGGGGGCCGGTCTCCACGGACGCCTCGGGCGGTTCCGGCCGCCACGCCCTCGTCGGGTCGGCGGGGGGCGGGGCGGCGGGCGGGGCGAGGCCGCAGGTGTCGCAGAACCCGTCGTCCTCCAGGGTGCCGTTGCAGCCGGGCTGGACGCATCGGATCATGGCCGGCTCCCCGCCTCGCTCTCGGACATCCGGATCGCGCGCTGGTACTCCGCCACCGCCGCGGTCGCCGCGCGCAGCTCGCACGGGGCCGTCCACAGCAGCTCGCGGGCCTCGCGGTACCGGGCGGTGAGTCCGTCGTCCTCGGCGAGGCCGAGCCGCGCCGCCTTGGCGCGGTAGGCCTCGAGGCGGCCGCGCAGCTCGCCGCGCCGGTCGAGCAGCCCGCGGCTCAGGCGCAGGTCGCCGCGCGCGCGTTCCAGCGCGTCGTCCGCGGCGCGTTCGAGTTCGGCGGCGCGGCCCGCCAGTTCGACCCAGCGGCCCGCCTCGCGGAGCCGCTCCAGTGCGGCGAGCCGGTCGTGCAGCCCGGCGGCGAGCCCGGACGCGGGCTCCGGCAGCCGGGGGGAGTCGATCTTCTGGAGGGCGTCGGTGTACGCGGCGTGCGCGCGCCGCTCGGTGTCCCGGACCTCGGCCGCGACCGCCGCGAGCCGCTCGACCAGCTCCGGGTAGCCGTCCCGGACGCGGGCGACCCCGGCCAGCTCGTCCCGGCGCGCCGCCAGCGCCGCCCGGACCCGGTCGAGCCGGGGCGTGCCCGGCCTCCCGTCCCGGACGAGCGACAGCGGGTCGGTGCGGACGACCCGGCCGAGCGCGGTCAGCTCCCGGCCCAGCCGGTCCAGCTCGGGATGGCGGGCGCCGTCCAGCTCATGGGCGAGCCGTGCCACCTCGCGCCAGTTCCGCTCGGCCTCCTCCAGGGGGACGAGAAGCGCGGTCCAGGCCGCGTCGGCCGCCGCGATCTCGGCCGCGACGAACGCGTAGGCGTCGGACATCATGCCGGCCGCCTCGTCCGGCCTGATGCGCCGCTCCCGCGGGCCGAGCAGCGTCCGCGCCTCCAGCGGGACGCCGCCGTCCGGCAGTTCCACCGACAGGCCCGCCAGCAGGCCGGTCAGCTCCGCGAGATCGGCCGGGCCCGGACGCGCCGACCGCTCGCGCAGCTCCGTCGCCTCGTCCAGAACCCGCTGGTACGCGTCGAACACCCGCCACAGGAGGGTCAGCCGGGCCTGCGCCTCGTCCCAGCGCCGCCACGTCTCGCCGGTGAGCCGCGCGCCGCGCAGCAGCCGGCTCCCGTGATGGTCCTCCAGTTCGAGCAGGGACTCGGAGATGCGGTCGCGTTCGGCGCGCAGCGCGCGCAGGGCGTGGTCGACGCCCTCCCTGCTCATGGGCGCGGCGGCCCCTGCCCCGCTGTGTTCCACGTCAGTCCCGCGTTCGGTTCGCTCGGCCCCGTGCGCTTCCGTCCCGGCCACCGGGGGCCGGCCGCATGCTCACCGCCAAGTGTGATCCGTGGCACTCGGCGAGACAAGGTCTGTCCCCCCGGCCCGGACGACATGTTGGACATCACGCGCAACATCGGATATTCACCTCGTCCACGGAGCCTTACCCTGGTCTTTTCGGGAACCTCCGCGACGGAGGTGACGTTGCGCAGGATGAGCACGAGGTGCTCACGACACGAGAGGAGTGGTGAGTCCGCGGTGTCGGACCCCAGTCATAGACCCGGTGCCCGATGGTGACCGCCCTGCTGGGCGTGCTCGCCGTGTTCGTGCTCACAGCGGCCACCGGCTACTTCGTCGCCCAGGAATTCGCCTACGTCGCCGCCGACCGCGCGGCCCTGGAGCAGGCCGCCGCCCGCGGCGACGCCTCCGCCCGCCGCGCCGTCAAGGTCATCGGCCGGGTCTCGTTCATGCTGTCGGGCGCCCAGCTCGGCATCACGATGACCACCCTCGTCGTCGGCTTCATCGCCAAGCCCGCCCTCGCCGAACTGATCCGTCCGCTGCTGGACGTCGCGGGCGTCCCGGCCGGGGCGACCGGCGCGATCGCCCTCGGCACCGGGTTCGTCCTCGCGACGCTCATCCAGATGCTGCTCGGCGAGCTGTTCCCCAAGAACCTCGCCCTCGCCCGCGCCGAGTCCCTCGCCCGCGCGCTCGCCACGTCCACGCTCCTCTACATGGCGATCGCCGGTCCGCTGATCCGCCTGTTCGACCGCGCCGCCGAACGGCTGCTGCGCGCCGTCGGCGTCGACCCCGTCGAGGAGCTGCACAGCGGCGCCACCCTCGAGGAGCTCGGCGACATCATCGGCAAGTCGCACAGCGCCGGGCACCTGCCCGCCGATCTGTCCCGCCTGCTCGACCGCGCGCTGTCCTTCGGCGACCGGACCGCGGACGAGGTCATGGTGCCGCGCCCCCAGGTGCGGACCCTGCCCGCCACCGCGACCGTCGCCGAACTCTGCGAGCTGATCCGCGACACCGGCCACAGCGCCTACCCGGTCTACGGCCAGGAGGTCGACGACGTGGTCGGCGTCGCCGGCGTCCGCGAGGTCGCCGACGACTCCCTCGCCCCGGACGTCCCGCTCGGGGACATCGCCCGGCCCGCCCTGCTCGTCCCCGGCAGCCAGCCGCTGTACGGCGTCATCGAGCGGATGCGCGACTCCGGCGAGGAGTTCGCCTGCGTCGTCGACGAGTACGGCGGGCTCGCCGGCATCCTCACCTTCGAGGACGTCGCGGAGGAACTCGTCGGCGAGATCGCGGACGAGACCGACGCCCGCCCCGACGCGCCCACGTCCGCGCCGGACGGCTCCTGGCTCGTCGACGCCCACATGCGCATCGACGAGGTGGGCCGCCTCACCGGCCTCGCCCTCCCCGAGGGCGACGCCTACGACACCCTCGGCGGTCTCGTCATGGCGGAACTGCGCCGCCTGCCCGTCGTCGGCGACCGCCTCACCGTCGGCCTCGAACCGGACGGCCGCGCCGAGCTCGAGGTCGTCAGCCTCGCCCGCCGCGTCGCCGAGAAGATCGTCATCCGGGACGCGCGCGTGGAGGCGGCCCGATGACGACGCTGCTCATCACCGTCCTGCTCCTCGTCGGCAACGGCTTCTTCGTCGCGGCCGAGTTCGCCCTGGTCGCGGCCAACCGCTCCCACCTGGAACGCGCCGCCGCGCAGGGCAGCCGCCGCGCCGCGGCCGCCGTCGCGGGCGTCCGCGAACTGTCGCTGATGCTCGCCGGCGCCCAGTTCGGCATCACGATGTGCTCGCTCGGCCTCGCCATCGTCACCGAGCCCGCCTTCGAGCACCTCCTCGAACCGCCCCTGCACGCCCTCGGCGTCCCGGAGGCCGGCGCGAAGGCCATCGCCCTGATCTGCGCCCTCGCCGTCATCACGTTCCTGCACATGGTCGTCGGCGAGATGGCCCCCAAGTCGTGGGCGATCACGCACCCGGAGCGCTCGGCGCTGCTGCTCGCGCTGCCGTTCCGGGCGTTCGCGAAGGTGTCGCGCCCCGTCCTGTCGGCGCTGAACGCCACGACGAACGGACTGCTGCGCCTCATCCGCGTCACGCCCAAGGACGAGCTGGACAGCCACACCGACCCGGCGCGGCTCAGCCACCTGGTCGGCGAGTCCCGCCGCGTCGGCCTCATCGGCAGGCACGACCACGAACTGCTGCGGCGCGCCATCAACGCCCGCGAGGCGACGGTCGCCCGCCTGGTCGTCCCCGCCACGTCCGTCACGACCATCGACGCGGACGCGACGCCCGCGCGGATCCGCCGGACCGCGAACGCCAGCGGCCACAGCCGCCTCCTGGTCCGCGCGGACGACGGCACGATGCCCGGCATCGTCCACGTCCGCGCGGCCATCACGGAACCGGACGGCGAGCGCCGCGCCGGCGACCTGGCCCACCCGGCGCCGTCACTGACCGCGGAGACGACCGTCCTGGACGCCGTGAGCCGACTCCGCCGCGCCCGCGCCCCGCTCGCCGTCGTCCATGACGCCGAGGGCGGCTTCGCGGGCATCGTCACGCTCGACGACCTCCTGGCGGAGCTGCTCGCGACCAACCCGCACTGATCCAGCGGTAGATACCGTGTAAGGCGTTAGTCCTCCACAAAAGGGGAGAAGTACGACCTCGGGGTCGTTTTCGGGACAGGGAAGGCGTCGGTGCAGCACTCAGCAGGGACCAGCGGACCGGATGAGGAACGCCCGTCCCCCACCCCCTACATCCCCGAGTCCGACATCCCCACGGTGACCGTCCCGCTCCCGCCCGCGGGCAGCGCAGCCCCCACCCCGGAGCCGCCCGCGACGCTCGCGCCCGCCCCTGCCGCCACAGGCGAGCCGAGCACCATCCCCGCCCGCGAAGCGAACTCCGAGGAGGAGGACCACAGCGTCCCCTTCACCCCGGAGAACGCGGACGCCGAGGCGACGGACGAAAGCACCGCCTCCCCACCCCCGGACCCGCAAGCAGGCGAGGACAACCTCGCCCTCACATCGGAGAACGCCTCGAAGAGCGCGGACGCCCGGGGGGAGGGCGACGGCGCCTTCATGTTGGAGGGGGCGGCCGGCGGCCCTGGTCCTTCTGCGGCGCCCGATGCCGGTCAGGTCGACGGTGACGCCGCTCCTGCGGGAGAGGACGCGGACGGTGAGGGGGCGTCGGAGGTCACCCGGCTTGATCTGACTCCCCTGGCCGACTCCCCGGGGGCGGATCCGGGCATCGCCGGGCTGGTCGAGAGCGTCGTCGGGGCGCTGACCGAGCAGTACGAGGCGCTTGAGGAGCGGTTGCGGGAGAGTCCCGAGGGCGGGGCTCCGGTGGGGTGGGCGCCGCAGCTCGCCGCCCTGCGCGCGTTCCGGGAGGGGCGCGTCGCGGGCGACTGGGACGTGCTCGCGCGGCTGCTCGTGTCGCCGGGGTCGCTCGGCGCGGACGACGGGGTCCGGCTCGTCCGGAACGCGAAGGCCGTGCGGCGGGTCGTCAAGGAGCTGCTCGCGGCGGGTGAGCGGGCGCTGCTGCTCGCGCCGGCCCAGGAGAGGGCCGCCGAGCTGCTGCGGGGGTTCGAGGACGATCCCGAGGTGTTCGGGGTGCTCGTCGAGACGCGGCCGGAAGGCGAGCCGGGGCGCCCCGCGCCGATGCAGGAGATGGGGTCCAACGGGACGATCGAGTTCAAACCGGTCGGCGGCGACCCTGCGCCGGTGGCGGAACCGGCGGCGGCCGAGACGTGGGTGCGGGACGCGGTCGTCCGGCCGGTCGGGGACGCGTGGCGGCAGGCGTGGCAGACCGAGGTGCGGCTGCTGCGGCGCGGGCTGATGTGGCTGGAGCAGTGGCCCCGGGACGCGGCGGCGCTGGAGGGCGCGCGCGCCGAGTGCGCGCGGCGGCGCGACGAGCTGGAGCGTGCGCTCGCCGAGCTGGACGCGGGCATCGAGGAGGCGCGGCGCGCGGCGGAGGCGGCCGAGGCGGCGGCCGGGGACGGCGAGGCGGAGGCCGAGCGGCTCGAAGGCGTCCTGGCTGAGGCGGAGGCCGAGCTGGCGGGGCCGCGCGCGGAGGCGGATCGGCTGCAGGGCCTCGCGGACGCGGCGGCGGCCGAGGCCGGGGAGCTGACCCGCGTGGCGGACGCGGCCTTCGCGCGGTGCGCCGAGCTCGACCAGCGGGGACGGCAGGCGCAGGCGGAGGTGCAGGCGGCGCGCCGGCTGGAGGAGTCGCTGACCGGGGAGCTGACGCGGGCCCGGGAGGCGCTGCCCGCCGCGGCGGCGGAGACGGAGCGGCTGCGCCAGGCGGACGCGGACGCGGCGGCCGAGGGGCACACGAGCTACTACCGGCTGGTGTCGGCGGAGTCGGCGCTCGCCGCGCGGAAGCGGACGATGACGCTGGGCCAGCGGCTGCACGTGGCGGCGGCGCCGTCGGAGTTCAAGGCGCTGCGGGAGGAGGTCCGCACCCGAACGCGGGAGGCGGACGAGGCGGCCAAGCGCGCGCAGGCGGCCAAGGACGCGGCGGAGCAGGCGGCGGCGCGGCATCAGGGCATCGCGGCGTTCGTGTCGGAGGGCGGTGCCCGGCTGGAGCAGGCGCGGGAGGCGCAGGCGCGGCTCGGGACGGAGCTCGTCTGGCTGGCGGCGGAGCTGGAGAAGGCGAAGGCGGCGCATCAGGAGCAGGCGCGGCTCGCGGCGGAGTCCGTCGACCGGGCCACGCAGGCGGGCATGGCGGCGCGGGCCGCGCAGCAGGCCGCGACCGAGATCCAGGCGCGCGTGGACGCGGCGCGCACCGCCCGGGACGAGGCGCTCGCGGCGGCGGGGCGGGCCCGCGCCGAGGCGGAGGCCGCGACGGCGCGGGGTGCGGAGCTCGAGGCGGCGGCCGGGCGGCGGAAGGCGGACGCGGCGGCCGAGCTGGCGGCGCGGGAGGCCGAGCTGCGGACGGCGGTCGAGGCGGAGGAGCGGTCGCGGGAGAACGTGCGGGAGATCTGCGGCGGCGACCCGTCCGTGGACCCGGCGCTGATCGCCACCCACGAGCGGCGGGCGATGGCCCGGATCGAGCAGCTCACCGGCTATCTGGAGGGCGGCGCGGCGACGGAGACCGACGTCCTGCTCCGCGCGGCCGACGTGGTCGCGGCGACGCCGCTGGGCGCGGGGGTGACGGTGCCGGACGAGGAGTTCGACGCCCTGATCGTGGCGGACGCCGAAGCCGTCCCGGACGCCGCGTTCCTCATCGGCGCGGTCCGGGCCCGCCGCTGGATCCTGGTCGGCGGCGCGCCGGGAGCGGCGGATCCCGGCCCGTTCACCCGAGCCGGGGCCGCCGCACCGCACCTGCTGGAGGGCGATGCGGCGGATCCGCCCGGCCGGTCGGTGTGAGCGGTCAGGCGCCGACGTAGTCCGCGAGGTGCTCGCCGGTGAGGGTGGAGCGGGCGGCGACGAGGTCGGCGGGGGTGCCCTCGAAGACGATCCGTCCGCCGTCGTGGCCGGCGCCCGGACCGATGTCGATGATCCAGTCGGCGTGCGCCATGACCGCCTGGTGATGCTCGATGACGATCACCGACTTGCCGGCCGCGACGAGCCGGTCGAGCAGGCCGAGCAGCTGCTGGACGTCGGCGAGGTGGAGGCCGGTGGTGGGCTCGTCCAGGACGTAGACGCCGCCCTTCTCCGCCATGTTGACGGCCAGCTTGAGCCGCTGCCGCTCGCCGCCGGACAGCGTGGTGAGCGGCTGGCCGAGGGTGAGGTAGCCGAGCCCGACGTCGGCGAGCCGGTCGAGGATCTTGTGCGCGGCGGGGGTGCGGGCGTCGCCGGCGCCGAAGAACGCCTCGGCCTCGGTGACCGGCATCGCGAGGACCTCGGCGATGTTCCGGCCGCCGAGCGTGTACTCCAGGACGGCCTGCTGGAACCGCTTGCCCTCGCAGTCCTCGCAGGTGGACTCGACGGTGGCCATCACGCCGAGTTCGGTGTAGATGACTCCGGCGCCGTTGCAGGTGGGGCAGGCGCCCTCGGAGTTGGAGCTGAACAGCGCCGGCTTCACGCCGTTGGCCTTGGCGAACGCCTTGCGGATCGGGTCGAGCAGGCCGGTGTAGGTCGCGGGGTTGCTGCGCCGCGAGCCGCGGATGGCGCCCTGGTCGATCACCACGACGCCGTCGCGGCCGGCGACCGATCCGTGGATCAGGGAGCTCTTTCCGGATCCGGCGACGCCCGTGACCACGCAGAGCACCCCGAGCGGGATGTCGACGTCCACGTCCTGGAGGTTGTGCGTGGACGCGCCGCGCACCTCCAGCGTTCCGGTGCGCTCGCGGACCGCGTCCTTGAGGGCGGCGCGGTCGTCGAGGTGGCGGCCGGTGACGGTGTCGCTCCCCCGCAGCCCCTCCACGGTGCCCTCGAAGCAGACGGTGCCGCCCGCCGTGCCGGCGCGGGGGCCGAGGTCGACGACGTGGTCGGCGATCGCGATCGCCTCGGGCTTGTGTTCCACGACGAGGACGGTGTTGCCCTTGTCGCGCAGCCGCAGCAGCAGGGCGTTCATCCGCTGGATGTCGTGCGGGTGCAGGCCGATCGTGGGCTCGTCGAAGACGTAGGTGACGTCGGTGAGGGACGAGCCGAGGTGGCGGATCATCTTGGTGCGCTGCGCCTCGCCGCCCGACAGGGTGCCGGACGGGCGGTCGAGCGAGAGGTAGCCCAGCCCGATCTCCGCGAACGAGTCCAGGAGGTGCTGGAGGCCGGTGAGCAGCGGGGCCACGGACGGCTCGTCCAGTGCCCGGACCCAGTCGGCCAGGTCGCTGATCTGCATCGAGCAGACGTCCGCGATGCTCCTGCCCGCGATCTTCGACGACCGGGCCTCCGGGGCGAGCCGGGTGCCCTCGCAGTCCGGGCAGGTCGTGAACGTGATGGCCCGTTCCACGAACGCGCGGATGTGCGGCTGCATCGCGTCGACGTCCTTGGACAGGATCGACTTCTGGATCTTCGGGATCAGGCCCTCGAAGGTGACGTTGATGCCCTCGGCCTTGATCTTGGTCGGCTCCTTGTAGAGCAGGTCGTGCAGCTCCTTCTTGCTGTACTTGCCGATCGGCTTGTCCATGTCGAAGAAGCCGCTGCCGGCGTAGATGCGGCCGTACCAGCCGTCCATGCTGTAGCCGGGGACCGTGAGCGCCCCCTCGCTGAGCGACTTGGTGTCGTCGTACAGGGCGGTCAGGTCGAAGTCGTTGACCGAGCCCATGCCCTCGCAGCGCGGGCACATGCCGCCGAGGCGGTTGAACGTCGCCTTCTCGGCCTTCGTCTTGCCGCCGCGCTCGACGGTGATCGCGCCGCTGGCCTTGACCGACGGGACGTTGAACGAGAACGCGTTGGGCGGGCCGATGTGCGGCTCGCCGAGCCGGCTGAACAGAATGCGCAGCATCGCGTTCGCGTCGGTGACGGTGCCGACGGTGGAGCGGGGGTTGGCGCCCATCCGCTCCTGGTCGACGATGATCGCGGTGGTCAGCCCGTCGAGGAAGTCGACCTCGGGCCGCGCGAGCGACGGCATGAAGCCCTGCAGGAACGCGCTGTACGTCTCGTTGATCAGCCGCTGCGACTCGGCCGCGATCGTCGCGAAGACCAGCGAGCTCTTGCCCGAGCCGGACACGCCGGTGAAGACCGTCAGCCGCCGCTTCGGGATCTCGACGCTGACGTCCTTGAGGTTGTTCACGCGCGCCCCGTGCACGCGGATGAGGTCGTGGCTGTCGGCGACGTGCTGCGGGGCCGTCCCCGTGGGCGTGCTCATCATGTCTCCCTGGTGATGTCCGTTGCGGTCAGGCTAGGCGGGGCTCGGTAAGCGGCGCTTCTCGATTCCTGATCGTTGCGGTCACCCGTGCGCGGCCGCGGTCCCGGTGCCGCGCGCCGGGCGGTCGGGCGCGGCGCGCGGCGTCCGGGGCTCAGTCCCGCCGGTCGAAGAACGGCGAGGCCGCGGGGTTCTGGTAGCGGCCCGCGACACGCCGGCCGAGCCCGGCGGGGGCCGGGTCGGGGGCGGGGGCCGGAGCGGGCCGCGACCCGCCGCCCTGCCGGACGCGGTCGAGCTCGCGCTGCAGGCGCCGCTTCTCCATCTCCAGGGTGGTGAGCGACTCCTCGTGCTCCTCGCGCAGGTAGCGGAGGTCACGGCGGGCGCGCAGCATCCGGGCGGTCCCGGTGAAGGTGAGCATCATCCCGACGACGAAGACGACGGCGACGGCGGCACCGGCCAGGAACACCTGCCACTGGTCGCCGATGCCGGGCACGGCCTGGCCGAAGACGTCGAGCCGGGCGGCGCCGGTATTGCCGAGGACGACACCGGCGCCGACGCCGATGGCGGCCGCCACCAGCAGGAATCCGAGGAACACCATGAGCAGATCTCCTCTGCGAGAACTCCGGAGGGGGTACGGAGATCACCCACCTTGCCAGAATCGCGGTGGATTCGTCCCACGTACACGTGCTCGCCGGACGGGGGTTCCGGAAGGCCGCGACGGGAAAGGATCATGGCCGGAGGCGGCGACCACATCCGGAGGACGGATCATGCCCTTGCAGGCCATCGTGTTCGATCTGGACGGCGTGCTGATCGACTCCGAGCCCGTCTGGGAGGAGGTCCGGCGCGCCTACGTCGACGAGCGCGGCGGGCGCTGGCTGCCCGACACCCAGGAGCGGCTCATGGGGATGAGCACCGCCGAGTGGGCCGGCCACCTCGCGTCCGACCTGATCGGCGGGGTCACCGCGGAGGAGGTCGCCTACGAGGTGATCGACCGCATGTCGCAGCGGTACGCCCGCGACCTGCCGCTGCTGCCGGGCGCGCGGGAGGCGGTCCGGCGGATGGCCGACCACCGTCCGCTGGGGTTGTCGAGCTCGTCGCCGCGCGCGCTCATCGACCTCGTCCTGGCGCGGCTGGGCCTGGATGCCCTGTTCCGCGTCACCGTCTCCACCGAAGAGGTCGAGAGCGGGAAACCGGCCCCGGACGGCTACCTGGCCGTGGCCGCCCAGATGGAGGTCGCGCCGGAGCAGTGCCTCGCGATCGAGGACTCCGCCAACGGGCTCCGGTCGGCGCACGCGGCCGGGATGGCGGTGATCGCCGTCCCGCGCCCGGCGCATCCGCCGGCGGAGGACGCCCTCGCCCTGGCCGACCACATGGCGGACAACCTGGACGAGCTCACCGCGGAGCTCGTCGAGCGCGTCTGGAGTGTCGCCGCCCGCTCGTAGTATGGGCCGATGGCTTCCCCCGAGGCGCTGGAGACGCTGCGCCGCGTCTTCGGCTACGACGCGTTCCGTCCGGGCCAGGCAGAGATCATCGAGCATGTGGCCGGCGGCGGGGACGCGCTCGTCCTGATGCCGACCGGCGGCGGGAAGTCGCTGTGCTACCAGATCCCGGCGCTCGTCCGGAAGGGCACGGGCGTCGTCATCTCGCCGCTCATCGCCCTCATGCAGGACCAGGTGGACGCGCTGCGCGCCCTCGGCGTCCAGGCCGGGTTCCTCAACTCCACGCAGGACCTCGACGAGCGCCGCGTCGTCGAGGCGCAGTTCCTGGCGGGCGAGCTCGACCTGCTCTACCTGGCGCCGGAGCGCCTGCGCGTCCCCGCCACGATCGACCTGCTGGACCGCGGCGCCGTCTCCCTCTTCGCCATCGACGAGGCGCACTGCGTCTCGCAGTGGGGGCACGACTTCCGCCCCGACTACCTGATGCTGTCCGGCCTGCACGAGCGCTGGCCCGACGTCCCCCGCATCGCCCTCACCGCGACGGCCACCGAGGAGACCCGCGCCGAGATCGCGTCCCGGCTGAACCTCGACGGGGCGCGGCACTTCGTCGCGAGCTTCGACCGGCCCAACATCCAGTACCGGATCGAGCCGAAGACCGACGCCAAGCGCCAGCTCCTGCGGCTCCTGCAGAACGAGCACCTGGGCGACGCGGGCATCGTCTACTGCCTGTCCCGCAACTCGGTCGAGAAGCACGCCGCGTTCCTCACCGAGAACGGCATCGAGGCGCTGCCGTACCACGCGGGCCTGGACGCGCGGACCCGCGCCGCCAACCAGTCCCGCTTCCTCCGCGAGGACGGCCTGGTCATCGTCGCCACCATCGCGTTCGGCATGGGCATCGACAAGCCCGACGTCCGGTTCGTCGCGCACCTCGACCTGCCCAAGTCCGTCGAGGGCTACTACCAGGAGACGGGACGCGCCGGACGCGACGGCCTCCCGTCCACCGCCTGGCTCGCCTACGGCCTCCAGGACGTCGTCAACCTCCGCAAGATGATCGACGCGGGCGAGGGCGACGCCGCGCACCGCCGCCGCCAGTCCCTGCACCTCGACGCCATGCTGGCGCTCTGCGAGACGGTCGACTGCCGCCGCGTCCGGCTCCTCGACTACTTCGGCCAGGCGGGCGAGCCCTGCGGCAACTGCGACACCTGCCTGACGCCGCCGGAAACCTGGGACGGGACGGTCCCCGCGCAGAAGGTGCTGTCCACCGTGGTCCGGCTCGACCGGGAGCGCCGCCAGAAGTTCGGCGCGGGCCACATCATCGACATCCTGCTCGGCAAGAAGAACGCCAAGGTCATCCAGTTCGACCACGACGAGCTGAAGGTCTTCGGCATCGGCACCGAGCTCCGCGACACCGAATGGCGCGCGGTCGTCCGGCAGCTCCTCGCGCAGGGCCTCCTCACCGTCGAGCCGAACTACGGCGCGCTCGTGCTGACCGAGACCAGCACGGACGTCCTGCGCGGCGAGCGCGAGGTCCTGATGCGCCGCGAGCCGGAGCGGGTCGCCGCGAAGACCGCGAAGGACCGCAAGGCCCCCGTCGACCTGCCCGCCGAGGCCGAGCCCGTCTTCGAGCGCCTGCGCGCCTGGCGCGGCGCCACCGCGAAGGCGCAGGGCGTTCCCGCCTACGTGATCTTCCACGACGCGACCCTCCGCGAGATCGCGACCGCGCTCCCCTCGTCCCTCGCGGAGCTGGCGAAGGTCGGCGGCGTCGGCGAGAACAAGCTCGCCAAGTACGGCGATCAGGTCCTGGAGACGCTCGCGGACGGCTGAGGCGCGGACTCTCAGCTTTCTCACAGGTTCCTCTGAGGCGGCCCCCAGCCCGCCGGTGCTTTCATGGGCGGCATGCGACTCAACCGGAAGACCTTCGCCGCCGGCGCCGGCGCCGCGGGACTGCTCGGCCTCGGCCTCGGCATCGCCGTTCCGGCCGCCGCGAACCCGTCCCCGTCACCGTCACCGTCCAGCAGCGCCCACCCGCACAAGGACCACCCGAACAGGGCGCACCCGCACAAGTGGCGTCCCCGCGCGCACGCGCTCCGCGGCACCCGGGGCGTCCACGGCGAGGCGACCGTCAAGCGCGACGACGGCTTCCGCGTCGTCACCTGGCAGCGCGGCGAGCTGACCGCCCGCACCGGGACGACCCTCACCGTCCGCAGCGACGACGGCACCACCTGGACGTGGACGACCACGAAGGACACGCGCGTCCGCGCCGACGGCGCCAAGAGCGATGCCGCGTCCCTGAAGACCGGAACGGAGATCACCGTTTTCGGCGACCGCTCCGGCGACACCCGCACCGCGACGTTCGTCCGCACCCCGAGAAAGCGCTAGTCCGGCCGCTGGAAACGGCGGGTGAGCGTGGGGGGCGCACGTCGGTGACGATGTGACGCGGCGCTCACCCGAGCCCCTCGCGGCACGCTTTTCGGGTGCCGTCCGGGCCTGTTGGGGACCCCGGGGGCATAAGGCGGTGCTCGGACAACGTTAGACTGGACGAATCACTCTTCGGCGTGCAATGCGCCAGGCTCGTCCTTGCAGCCCACCGATTCTCTCATCGTGGTGCCTCCCGAGACGTGCCCCCCTCTCGGAAGGTACTGCGTGACAACAGCTGCTGCTGCTCAAGACCCGTTCACCTCGAACGAGGAGCGGGTTCCCACCTTCGCCGAGCTCGGCCTCCCGGCCGCGCTGGTGTCGGCCCTCGCCCGCCAGGGCATCGAGGCGCCGTTCCCGATCCAGGCCGCCGCGATTCCCGACATCATGGCCGGACGGGACGTCCTCGGCCGCGGCAAGACCGGATCCGGCAAGACCCTCGCCTTCGGTCTGCCGCTGCTCGCCCGCCTCGCCGGCCGCAAGGCCGCGCCCAAGCGCCCGCTGGCGCTGATCCTCGTCCCGACCCGCGAGCTGGCCCAGCAGGTCCAGACGAACCTGGAGCCGCTCGGCCGCGGGCTCGGCCTGCACTTCAAGACCGTCATCGGCCAGACGTCGATGTTCAAGCAGATCGACGCGCTGCGCCGCGGCGTCGAGGTGCTCGTCGCCACGCCCGGCCGGCTCAAGGACCTGATGCGGCAGGGCGCCTGCGACCTGTCCGACATCGAGATCGCCGTGCTGGACGAGGCCGACCACATGGCCGACATGGGCTTCCTGCCCGACGTCACCGACATCCTCGACCAGGCCCGCCCGGACGGGCAGCGGCTCCTGTTCTCCGCGACCCTGGACAACGACGTCGACGTCCTCGTGAAGCGGTACCTGAACGACCCGGTGACGCACGCGATCGGCCCGGTCGACGAGTCCGTGTCGACGATGGAGCACCACCTGCTCCTGGTCGCGCCGAAGGAGAAGGCGGCCATCACCGCGGAGATCGCCAACCGCGAGGGCCGGACGATCCTGTTCGCCCGCACCAAGCACGGCGTCGACCGGCTCGCGAAGCAGCTCACCCAGGCGGGTGTCCGCGCGGCGGGCCTGCACGGCGGCAAGAGCCAGGGCCTGCGCACCCGCACCCTCGCCGAGTTCCGCGAGGGCGGCATCAGCGTCCTCGTCGCGACGGACGTCGCCGCGCGCGGCATCCACGTCGACGATGTGAGCCTGGTCATGCACGTCGACCCGCCGGCCGACCACAAGGACTACATGCACCGGGCGGGCCGCACGGCGCGCGCGGGCGAGCGCGGCACCGTCGTGACCCTCGTCCTGCCGCACCAGGTCCGCGCGACGCAGGCGATGACGCGCCGCGCCGGCATCAACGCGCCGCGCGTGAAGGTGGTGTCCGGTGACACGGAGCTCGAGAAGCTGACCGGCGCCCGTCAGCCGTCCGGCATCCCGATCCCCGAGCCGGTGATCCCGGAGCGTGCGCGCCGCGAGGGCCGTCCCGGCGGCGGCGGCCGCCGCGGCGGCGGTGGCGGACGCGGCTTCGGCGGCGGCCGTCCGCGCCGCGAGGGCTCCTTCGAGAGCCGCGAGGGCGGACGTGAGCGGCGGGAGGGCGGCTCGGGCGAGCACCGCGCCCCCTACTCGGGCGAGCGCCGCGGTGGCGGCCCCCGCACCGGCGCCGCGTCGCACGCCGGCCGGCGGGGCGCCCCGTACGGGGGCAAGCGCCGCGAGGGCGGCCCCCGCCCGGCCCGCTCCAACTAGCGCGATACGGGTCGTCCCGGTCCCCGTTCGGGGCCGGGACGGCTCACGGCCGCCGTCGGGCTTCCGTTTCGTGAAGCGCTGGGTAGTGTGGCCGACGTGTCGGCGCGGTCCGCTGAAGGAAGGGGCGCAGTCCCGCCGCAGACTTCACAGCGATGGACCTTACCCAGGAGACCGGCTCCTCCCGGCGGGACCTGAGCCATGGCGTCCCCCCGGCGCCGTATCCGGTGCTGGCGGTTCGCCCGGACGGCGTGGTCGCCGAGCTGAACGAGGCGGCCCGCGCGATCCTCGGCGAGATCACCGGTGACCCGCCGCGCGACGCGGTACCCCCGTGGCTGGCCGCGGCGATCCGCACCCCCGAACGCACCCCGCCCACCGGCACCGCGCCCATCGACGGCGCGCCGGCCGCGCACGGCCTGATCGGTGAGCGCGCCTACGAGGCGCACCTCGCGGCCGGAGCGGGCACGGGCGACTCCGCCGCACCGGACGTCACGCTGTGCTGGCTGCTCGACGTCACCGAACGGGACATGCTCGTCCGGGAGCTGGCGGCCGAGCGGGAACGCACCGCCCTCCTCTCCGAGGCGTCCGGCCTGCTGTCCGCGTCGCTGAACCTCGAACGCTGCATGGAGGTCACCGCGCGGCTCGCCACCCGCTACCTCGCCGACGCGGCGGTGGTGATCGTCCCGCCGCTCGGGCGCTCCCACCCCGTCGCCTACTGCGGCCCGGACGGCATCGTCGACCATCAGGACCTGGTGATCGACCCCGCCGACGTCCCGGGGCTGACCGAGGCGATGCAGGGCTTCCCGCCCGTCCCGTCGCGGTGGATCGACCCGGCGTCCGCCCCGGACTGGGTCCGCCGGGACGGGCTGCGCGATCCCGCGGCGATGGTCGTGACCGCGCTTCCCGGGCACGGCTTCCCGGCCGGGGCGCTGGTCCTGCTGCGCCGTTCCGGCAGGGCGGCCTTCACCGAGCGTGAAGAGGCGTTCGCCCGCCTGTTCGCGGCCAGGGCGGGCGCCGCGATGTCGGCCGCCCGCCTGTACGCGGAGCAGACCTCCATCACCGAGACCCTCATGCGGGACCTGCTGCCGCCGCGCACCCGGGAGCTGGACGGCGTGGAACTGGCCGCCCGCTACCGTCCCGCGGGCGACGGTGAACGCGTGGGCGGCGACTTCTACGACGTGCATCCGGCGGACGGGACCGACCCGGACGGCGAGTCCCTGGTGGTGCTGGGCGACGTGTGCGGCAAGGGCCTGGAGGCGGCGGTGCTGACCGGCAAGATCCGCACCGCGCTGCGGGCGCTGCTGCCGATGGCCGGTGACCACGGCCGCGTGCTGCGCCTGCTGAACGCGACGCTGCTGAACGTCGCGACCGCCCGGTTCGTCACGCTCGTCCTGGCCTCGATCCGCCGGGAGGGTTCCCGGGTCGTGCTCCGGTTGACCAGTGCCGGGCACGCGCCCCCGCTGATCGTCCGATCGGACGGCACGGTGGAGGAGGCCGCCACCGGGGGCTCCCTGATCGGGGTGCTGGAGGACATCACCTCCACCTCGGCGACCGTCGTGCTGGACCCCGGGGACACGTGCCTGCTCTACACCGACGGGATCACCGAGGCGCACGGCGGGCCGCTGGGGGACGAGATGTTCGGGGACCTGCGGCTGCGCGCCGAACTCGGCCGGTGCGGCGGGATGCCGCCCGAGGCGCTGGTCGAGCGGGTGCACATGCTCGCCGCGCAGTGGGCGGGCGCGGGCCCGCACGACGACATCGCCCTGGTCGCGATCACCGCGCCGCGCCGGCTCGGCTCCGGCGGGACCGCGCCCCGCATGACCGGCTCCGAAGGAGACCCCGCATGACCGGCACCGCGCGCGACCCCGCGCGGGCGGCGCAGCAGCCCCCGCCCGCCGAGTCGGCGGGGCATGACCTGCCGGAACGGCTGTGGGAGGCGGTGATCGCCGGCGACGAGTTCGTCGCGGTCGACACCGTGCTGGCCGCGGTCGACGGCGGCACGGGCATCGAGGAGCTCCTTCTGGACGTCATCGCGCCGTTGCAGGCGCGGGTCGGGCTCGAGTGGGCGGCCGACCGGATGACCGTCGCGCAGGAGCACACCGCCACCGCCGTCAGCGAGCGGCTGATCGCCGCCCTGGCGCACCATCCCGCCGCCCGGCGGCGCACGGCGCGGCCCGCCGGGCGCGTCACCGCGGCCTGCATCGACGGGGAATGGCACGCGCTGCCCGCCCGGATCGTCGCGGAGGTGCTCCGGCTGCGCGGCTGGCAGGTCGACTACCTCGGCGCCCAGGTGCCGACCCCGCATCTGATCGCGCATGTGCACCGGACGGGTCCCGCGGTGGTGGCGCTGTCCTCCTCGATTCCCACCCGGCTGCCGGACGCGCACGCCGCGATCACCGCGTGCCGGGCCACCGGTACACCGGTGCTGGTCGGCGGCGCGGCCTACGGGACGGACGGCCGCTACGCGGCGCTGCTCGGGGCCGATGCCTGGGCCCCCGACGCCCGCAGCGCGGCGGACCGCCTGGCGGCCGGACCGCTGCCGGCGCCCCCGCCTCCGTACCAGGCCCTCGACGATCTGCCGCATCTGGCGGATCAGGAGTACGCCCACGTGCGCCGCGAGGCGCCCCGGCTCGTCCGGCACGTGATGGAGCGGCTGCGGGACCGGTTCCCCGCGATGGCGGACTACACCGACCGGCAGCTTCGGCACACCGCCGAGGACATCGCCCACATCGTGGACTTCCTCGCCGCCGCCCTGTACGTCGACGACCCCGCGCTGCTCACCGACTTCCTCACCTGGACCGGAGAGATCCTCAGCGCGCGCGGGGTTCCGGCGCGGAGCCTGCCGCCGGCGCTGGAACTGCTCGCCGACCGCCTCACCGACTATCCCCGCGCCGCCGGGATGCTCCTCGGCGCGCACACCGCGATGCTGCGGGAGCCGTCCCCGGCGGGGTGACGATCAGCCGGCCTCTTCCCGCAGCTCGCGCTGCTCGCGGAGCCTGTCCTGGAGGATCTGGAGGCCCGCCAGCCCGTCCACCGAGAGGGCGGCCAGCTCGTCCAGGGAGACGAGGGGGTTGCCGCGCAGGGGCGGCTGCCAGCCGGTGTCCTTGTCGTGGTGGCGCAGGACCTTGGCGGGGACGCCGCCGATCACCGAGTGGTCGGGGAACTCGCCGCGGACGACGGCGCCCCCCGCGACGGCCACGTTCCGGCCGAGCCGCGTGCCGGGCAGGATGATCGCGCCGGTGCCGATCCAGCAGCCGTCGCCGATGACGACCGGGTTGTTCTCCGGCCACTGCCGGCCGATCGGCGTGTCGAGGTCGGCGTAGGTGTGGTTCTGGTCGGTGATGTAGACGTTCGGGCCGGTGAAGACGTCGTTGCCGATCTCGATGGACTGGTGCCCGACGATATGGGTGCCGCGTCCGATGGAGCAGCTCCCGCCGATCTTCACGATGACGTCCGGGCCGAGGTCGAGGCCGGGGACGAAGCCCGCCGAGATCGTGACGTGCGTTCCGACGAGCGTGTGGTCGCCGATGGAGATCCACGGCTCGCCGTAGAGGGAACCGGTCGGGAAGCCGATGCACGCGCCTTCGCCCAGGTAGGCGAAGCGGCGGCGGCCGTGGGTGTGGGGGGTGATCTCACCGTGCCGCTGCACGGCGGCCCAGGCCCGGTGCAGGGCGGTGTGCGCGCCCCGGCGGACCCGGCCGGCGAGCAACCGCCTGATCGGGTGGGATTTCGGCGACATGGCGTTCACCGTACCGGGTGGTAGGAACGCCACGACATGAGGAACCGCGCTAAGCCATGGGGAACCGCGCGACGCCATGCGGCCCGCGCGAAGGGCCCGGCGTGTTCGCGCCGGGCCCTTCACGCCGGACGATCAGTGCGGCGAGCGCACCTCGTCGGTACCGGAGACGGTCATCGCGTCGTCCGTCCCGTCACCGTCGTTCTCGTTCATGACGCGCTGCCGCGTCATGACGACGCCTGCGGCGCCGAGCGCGGCGATCGCGCCCGTCATCGCCATCAGGGTGTTGCGCCGACGCCGTTGCGGCTGCGGCGGTTCCACCCGGTGCGCCATGTCCGTCAGGAACAGGCTCACCCGCGGGGACAGCTCGGTCTCCACATACCGGGCCGCCTGCATGAGCCTGGGCGCGCTCCACTCCCGCAGGACCAGGACGCGCTCGGCGGCCATCTCGCGGGACTGCTGCGCCGCCGGCGCGAGCCGGTCGGCCGCGACGGACGCGCCCTGCCGGGCACGGTCGGCACCGGTGCGCGCGACCTGCTGGACCTGGTCCAGCCGGCCGAGTGCCACCTCCTGCGGCTTCCGGCGGATACTCATCGTTAGGGACACGCTAACCTCCCTGTTTGCGAGGTCCTGACAAGCACCCTTCCCATAGTCGGGACGCCGAATCCTGGAAATGCGAGGGCAACATCACACAGGGTGAGGTGTGCGGGCGCGTCCGGACCGGGGACAAACGATCCACACAGGAGAGGCGGCCAGGATGGCCAACCAGATCTTCGCGACCATGAACACGACGCTCGGCAAGATCGTCATCCAGCTCTACCCGGAGCAGGCGCCGGAGACCGTCGCGAACTTCGTCGACCTGGCGGAGGGCAACCGGACGTGGCACGACCCGCGCACCGGGCAGAAGACCGACGCCCCCCTCTACAACGGGACGATCTTCCACCGGGTCATCGAGGGGTTCATGATCCAGGGCGGGGACCCGCTCGGCACCGGCACCGGCGGCCCCGGCTACCAGTTCAAGGACGAGTTCCACCCCGACCTGAAGTTCAACGCGCCGTACCTGCTGGCGATGGCGAACGCCGGGCCCGGCACGAACGGCTCGCAGTTCTTCATCACGACGAACGTCGCCGCGACCCAGCACCTGACCGGCCGGCACACCATCTTCGGCAAGGTCATCGAGGGCACCGACGTCGTCGACCGCATCGTGCAGGCCCCGACGGGCCGCATGGACCGGCCGAAGGACGACATCGTCATCGAGTCGGTGACGATCGAGCGCCGTTAGTCGTCTGACAGGGTGAGAGCCCGCACCGGCCGCGACGGAGCCCGCACATGAGCACAGACCCGCAGTCACCGCCCGAGACCTCGGTGCCGTCCTGCTACCGGCATCCGGGCCGGGAGACCTATGTCCGCTGCACGCGGTGCGACCGCTACATCTGCCCCGACTGCATGCGGGACGCGGCGGTCGGCCACCAGTGCCCGGAGTGCGTCGCGGAGGGCAACCGCGGGGTGCGGCAGCCCCGGACGGCGTTCGGCGCGCGCGCCGCGGCGTCGGCGACGCCGGTCGTCACGTACTCGCTCATCGCGGCGTGCGTGCTGGTGTACGTCGCCGAACTGGCGTCCTGGCGGGTCATCGCGGAACTCCAGATGATCGGCCGGTGGGGGTCCATCGGCGTCGCGGAGGGCGAGTGGTACCGCCTGTTCACCGCGATGTTCCTGCACGAGCGCGGGGGGAACTACGGCTTCCTCCACATCCTGCTGAACATGCTGGTGCTGTGGATGCTCGGCCCGGCGCTGGAACAGGTCCTCGGCCGGTGGCGGTTCCTCACGCTGTTCGTGCTGTCAGGGCTCGGCGGCTGGGTGCTGCTCTACCTGGTCGATCCGGGAGTCGGCGGACTGGGCGCGTCAGGCGCTGTGTTCGGCCTTTTCGGCGCGTACTTCATGGTCGTGCGGAGGATGGGCGGGCAGCTCGGGCCGATCGTGATGGTGCTGGGCATCAACCTCGTGCTGACGTTCACGATGGCGGCCATCTCGTGGCAGGCCCACATCGGGGGCCTGGTCGTCGGGGGGCTGCTCGGGCTCGCGTTCGCCTACGCTCCGGCGGCGCGCAGGACGCTCGTCCATGTCGGGGCGCCGGTGGCGACGCTGGTGCTGCTCCTGGCACTGGTCGCGCTGAAGACCGCCGAGCTGAACTCGGGCGTGGCCTAGCCGGACGCGCGGGAGCCGCCGAGCGTGCGGGCTCCCGCGCCTCCGGCTCCTCCGCCTGTGGACGACCCGTCCGGACGGCGCGGTCAGCGCCAGCGGGTCGAGAGCACCACGCCCAGGATGATGGCGGTGAAGCCGATCCCGAGGTTCCAGTTGTGCAGGTCCGTCATGTACGGCACCTCGGTGCCGGTGCTCGCCGTCACGTAGAAGACCGCGATCCAGATCAGGCCGATCAGCCACAGCGTGACCATCGTCGGCACCAGCCAGCGCGGGCTGACCTCGGGCGCCTTCGACTTCTGCGGGGGCGTGTAAACGGCCTTCTTGCGCACTTTGGACTTGGCCACGGTGGATCGATCTCCTCGGGCGTCCGGCGGCCGGAGCGCCGGTCCGCGCATGGGTGTTTTGTCGGTTAGCGTAGTCGCTGGTGAGCAGCGTACGGCGTCGGGCTCAGGGAAGCATCATCCCAGGTTCCCCGCCGCACGCGACAGTCACGGCGGCGAGGAGGAGGGCGCGCGGGTGCGGACGCTGATCCGTGGACTGGGCGAGCTGTGCGTCACCGCCGGTCTCGTCACCATGCTGTTCCTGACCTACGAACTGTGGGGAACCGGCCAGTACACCCGCGACCAGCAGGACCGCCTCGGCGACGAGATGCTGGACGGCTGGCGCAGCGGCACGGTCACCACGGAACGGGTCCGGCTCGGAAAGGGGCTCGCGCTCATCCGCATCCCCCGCTTCGGCGAGGACTACCGGTTCGTGATCGTCGAGGGCGTCGAGCGCGCCGATCTGCGCAAGGGCCCCGGCCACTACCCGGGCAGCGCGCTGCCGGGCGAGGTCGGCAACTTCGTCGTCTCCGGGCACCGGACGACCTACTCCGCGCCGTTCAACCGGCTCGGCGAGCTCCGCAGGGGCGACCGGATCCTCATCGACACCAGCACCGAGCAGTACGTCTACAAGGTCACCGACCGCCGGATCGTGAAGCCGTCGGCGGTGGAGGTGACCGCGCCGGTGCCGTTCCGCGCGGGAAGGAAGCCCACCGAGCGGCTGATCACGCTCACCACCTGCCATCCGAAGTACTCCGCCGCCCAGCGCATGATCGTCTTCGGTGAGCTGGCGGAGGCGCGGCCCCGGGCCGTGCGGACGGGAACGTAGGAGAACGGATGTACGCCTGGATCTGGCGGAACCTGCCCGGCGCGTGGCCGGCGAAGGCGGCGCTCGCGGCCTCGCTCGCGCTCATCGCGGCACTCGTCCTCTGGTATGTCGTGTTCCCCTGGCTGGAGCCGAAGTTCCAGTTCGATCAAGGCGTCGTGCGGAGCACCCCGTCCGGCCAGGCCACGCGCGGCTGACCCGTTCAGAGATTTGCTCATATTTTTCCGGTTGGATCCGTAACGGCGACTCGTCCCCATACGAAGTCCCTGTGAGGGCTTCCGCCATTGCCCCCGAGTGGCGGAAGCCCTCTCACATGCCCGCTCCCCCTTCCGGGCCATTGGCCACGGTGTGCACAGCGAAGGACCCCGGTCTCCGCGAGACCGGGGTCCTTCGTGTCGAGCTCCGGATCAGCCGGGCAGGCCCGGAATGGTCGGCGACGTGGGGACGGTCGGCGTCGACGGCGTCGGCGACGGCTTCGCCGCCACGAAGATCGTCACGGTGTCGCCCGGCGCGACCGTCGCGTCCGGCCCCGGGGACTGGTCGTAGACGAAGCCCGGCGCGACCTGCTTGTCCGGCGGCGGCGTGCCCAGCTGCACGTTGCAGCGCAGCCCGACCGACTTCAGCTGCGCGCACGCGGCCCGCTGGCTGTTGTTGAACAGCGTCGGCACCTTCAGGCTGGACGGGCCGTTGGAGACCGTCAGCGTGACGGTCTCGCCCTTCTGCCGCTTCTCCCCGGCGGGCGGGTCACTGCGGATCACGTTGAAGCGCGGGACCTCGTCGCTGCTCTCGACCCGCTTCTCGACCTTGAACCCGCGGTCCTCCAGGAGGTTCTTCGCGTCGGTGTACGGCTTCCCCACCACGTCCGGGATCTCGTACACCGTCGGCGGCTTCTTGCCCTTGGAGATCGTCAGCGCCACCGCCGTGCCCTTGGCCACGCTCGTGCCGGGCTTGGGGTCGGTCGCCATGACCTTGCCCTTGTCGATGTCGTCGCTGTACTCCTGCGTGATCTCGCCGACCTTCAGACCGATCTTGGTCAGCTCCGCCGTCGCCTCGCTCTGCGACGTGTCGAGGAGCGTCGACGGGACCGCGACCTTGGCCGCGTCCGGATCCTTGCCGTTGCTCATCAGCAGCCCGATGACGGCGGCACCGCCGATGAACACCGCGGCCAGCGCGACCCACAGCGCGATCTTCTTGCCGTTGCCGCCGCGCGGCTCGTCGTCGTACCGCACCGGCGGGAGGTCGTAGCCGTTGCCCACCGGACGCTGCATCTGCGTGTGCGGGGGGCCGCCCGCCGGGTAGGCGCCCATCATCTGGGTTCCCTGCGGCTGCCCGCCCATCAGCATCGTGGACGCGGCCGTCGACGCGACCGGCTGCCCGTGCAGGACCCGCTGGATCTCCTGCCGGAACTCGTTCGCGTTCTGGTACCGGTGGTTCGCGTCCTTCGCCATCGCCTTCAGGACGATCGCGTCCGCCCACTGCGGGATCTCCGGGTCGACGTGGGACGGCGGGACCGGCTCCTCCCGGACGTGCTGGTAGGCGATCGCGACCGGGGAGTCTCCGGTGAACGGCGGTCGCCCCGTCAGCAGCTCGTACAGGACGCAGCCGGTCGAGTAGATGTCGCTGCGGGCGTCGACCCGCTCGCCGCGCGCCTGCTCCGGCGACAGGTACTGGGCGGTGCCGATCACCTGGGCGGTCTGCGTCATCGTCGCGGCGGAGTCGGCCATGGCGCGGGCGATGCCGAAGTCCATGACCTTGACCTCGTGATTGCGGGTGAGCATCACGTTGGCCGGCTTGATGTCGCGGTGCACGATGCCGCCGCGGTGGCTGTAGTCGAGGGCCAGCAGGATCCCGTCGGTGATCTCCAGGGCCTTCTCGGGGAGCAGCGCCCGGTTCTCCCGCAGCAGGTCGCGCAGCGTGCTGCCGTCCACGTACTCCATCACGATGTACGGGATGGAAGTGTCGCCGATCATGTCCTCGCCGGTGTCGTACACCGCGATGACGGACGGGTGGTTCAGCGACGCGGCGGACTGCGCCTCACGGCGGAAACGGGCCTGGAACGTGGGGTCGCGGGCCAGGTCGGAGCGCAGCGTCTTGACCGCGACCACACGGTCCAGCCGCAGGTCCCGGGCGCGGTAGACCTCGGCCATGCCGCCGCGCCCGATCACCGTGTCGAGCTCGTAGCGGCCGCCGAGCAGCCGAGGTTGACTCATATGTGCACTTTCCCTCGCACGTCTCCACCCATGTCCTCCGAACCTATCTCCCCGTTCTGATCGGGGGATGGATCCGGGCTCGGAGTTGACGGAGTCGTTGTGGTCTCCACCGGTGTGGGGGTCGGTTGGGGGGCGCTGGGCGTCACCCGGGTCGGTTTGCCGGTCGGTTTCCGCGAAGGGGACACGCCAGGACTCGCCGGCGTCGACGGACTGGACGCCGCCGGAGCGGGCGTGTCCGTCGGCCGCCGGCGCGGTACGGCCGCCGGCCCGGAGCGTCCGGTCACCGGTGCGATGGGTGTGCCGGACGTCTCGGCCGGTGGATCGTCGGCGCCGTCGCCGACCGGGCTCGTGGCCGGGGCCCCGGACGGATCCGGCCGGACCGGGCCGGACTCGGCCGGCGCCGAACCCGCCAGCAGGGCTCCCGCGAGCACCGCCGCCAGTACCCCGACGGCCGCTGAAGCGGACACCAGTGCCGCGCGCCGTTGCCCGGTCACTGTCTTGTTCGTGAGGCTATCGGGCGATTCGTCCCCGTCAAATCGCGGGGAGACCACGGTCGTCCCCACATCCGGTGCGGCCGGCTCCGGGACGGGCCGCGCCGCCAGGTCGGCGCGGATCCGCAGGGCGAGGTCCGCGACCTCCGACGCGTCCTGCGGACGGTCCGCCGGACTCTTCGCCAGCAGCGCCGCGACCAGCTCCCGCACCGCCGCCGGCACGTGCGCGGGCAGCTCCGGCGCCGCGTCCCGGACGTGCTTCATCGCGATCTGCACCGGGCCCCGGCCCTCGAACGGCGGCCGCCCCGTCAGGCACTCGTACGCCACCACGCCCAGCGAGTACAGGTCGGCCGAGGGCGACACCTCCTTGCCGGACGCCTGCTCCGGCGAGATGTAGTGCGCCGTCCCCATGACCATGCCGGTCTGGGTCTGCGCCGCCGCCGCCAGCCGCCGCGCGATCCCGAAATCCGTGATCTTCACGGCGCCGTCCGGGGAGACCATCAGGTTCGCGGGCTTCACGTCCCGGTGGACGATCCCCGCCGCGTGCGGCACCGCGAGCGCCCGCGCCGCCTGCACCAGCAGGTCGAGGACGGCCTCCACCGGCAGCCCGCCGTCCCGCCCGATGATCTCGTCGAGGGGCTCGCCCGGCACCAGCTCCATGACCAGGAACGTCCGGCCGTCCTGCGCGCCGAAGTCGTAGACCTGCGCGATCCCGCCGTGGTGCAGCCCCGCCGCGAGCCGCGCCTCCGACTCGAACCGGGCCTGCGCCGACGCGTCGTCGTCGAACTCCAGCCGCAGCAGCTTCACCGCCACGTCCCGGCCCAGCGACTCGTCGACGGCCCGCCAGACCTCGCCCATCCCGCCGGTCGCCAGCCGCTCGAGCAGCCGGTACCGGCCGGACAGGACGAGGTCCGCGCTCACTTCTTCAACACCTGGGCCATGATCGCCGCGGCCACCGGACCGGCGTTGGTGGCGCCGTCGTTCGGGCCCTCGGTCATCACGGCGAAGGCGTAGCGCGGGTTCTCGACCGGGGCGAACCCGACGAACCACCGCGCGTTCGGGTTGCCGCCGCCCTGCTCCGCCGTGCCCGTCTTACCGGCGATGTTGCGGCCCTGCAGGTTCTTCGCCGTGCCCACCTCGATGACCGCGCGCATCATCCCGCGCAGCTGCTCGGCGGTGTCGGCCTTCATCGCCTGGCCGTACTCCTTCGGGTCCGCGTTGTAGAGGACGCTCTGGTCCTTCGCGCGCGCCCGCTGCACCAGATACGGGTTCATGATCTTGCCGTCGTTGACGATCGCCGCCGCGACCATCGCCATCTGCAGCGGCGTGGACCGCACGTTCTCCTGGCCGATGCCGGACCTGGCCGTGCCGTCCCGCCCGGTCTGGACGGTCTTGCCGTCCGCGCCCGTGAACGACACCGGGATATCGCTCACCGCGGCCGGGAAGTCCGGCTCGACGAACACCCGCTTGCCGAACCCGTACGGCTCCGAACCCTCGCTGAGCTGCTGGATCCCGAGATCGAGCGCGAGCCGCCCGAACGAGGTGTTGCAGGACTCCGCGAACGCGCCCTTCAGCGGCGCCGTGCCCGCGCACTGCCCGCTGTCGTGCGAGTTCGGCAGCGGCCGGTTCGACTCCGGCAGCAGCAGCGGGCCCGTGTTCACGCTGCTCGACTCGTCCAGCCCGAGCTTCTCCATGCCGAGCGCCGCGACGAGCGCCTTGAACGACGAACCCGGCGGGAACGTCTGGCTGAGCGCGTTGTCGATGAGCGGCTTGATGACGCCCTTGCCCTGGTCGAGCTCCTCCAGGCGCTTCACGCCCTTCGTGCCCGTCTGCGGCGCCACCTCGTTCGGGTCGAACGACGGCCACGACGCCGCCACCTTCAGCGCGCCGGTCTTGGCGTCCAGCACCACGGCTCCGCCGCGCCGCCCCGCCGACGTCTGGTTCTTCAGCGCCTCGTACGCCGTCCGCTGCGCCCGCGGGTCGATCGTCAGCTCCAGGTTCGCCCCGTCCGGCTTCTTGCCGATGAACGCGTCGAACCAGTGCTGCCGCGTGACCCGCTTGTCCTTGCCGCTGAGCAGCGAGTTGTAGGCCCGCTCCAGCTGCGAGGCGTTCCCGTTGAAGTAGCCCGTGACCGGCGCGAACACCGGCCCCTCCTTGTAGGTGCGGCCGTACTTCGGGTTGTCCTTGTTCGTCGGGGTCGACGACACCAGCACCACGCCGCCCGTGGAGATCTGGCCGCGCGGGTTGTTGAACACGTCCGAGTACTGCCGGCTGTTGCGGGCGTCGGTCCGCAAATCCTCCGCCTGGCTGCCCTGGACGTAGTTGACCTGCGCCATCAGCCCGAAGAACAGCAGCAACGCGAAGATCGCCACCCGCCGGATCGGCTTGTCCATGTTCATCGGATCACGTCCATGTTCATTGGGCCCCGGTCCCCCCGGATACGACGGCCGCGATCGGACACGACGGTCACCTCGTGCTCACGATCTGGGTCATTCCCTCGTCCTGGATCGCCTGCGGCGCCGGCTTGCGGGCGTCGTGGCTCATCCGGACCAGGATCGCGATCAGGATCCAGTTCGCCATCAGCGACGAACCGCCCTGCGACAGGAACGGCGTCGTCAGACCCGTCAGCGGGATGAGCTTCGTCACCCCGCCGACGATGACGAACACCTGCAGCGCCAGGACGAACGAGACACCGCCCGCGAACAGTTTCAGGAACGGGTCCCGCGCCGCCACCGCCGTCTTCATGCCGCGCTGCACGATCAGCGCGTACATCAGCAGCAGCGCCATCAGCCCCGTCAGGCCGAGTTCCTCGCCCATCGAGTCGAAGATGAAGTCGCTGAACGACAGCGGCGTCCGCCACGGCTCCCCCTGGCCGAGGCCGGTGCCGAGCACCCCGCCCTGGCCGAGCGAGAACAGGCCCTTCATCAGCTGCGCGCTGTCGGAGTACTCACCGCCCAGCTCGCTCACGCACGCGGAGAACCCCGGCGACGGGTCGCCCTTCGCGTCCCACTTCTTGTAGATCTCGGTGTCCGGGTTGACCGGGACGACCTTCCCGCTCTCCATCAGGCAGCCGCCGTCGAAGTACGGCTTCGGGTTCTGCCAGATGTCGATGCGCTGGTTCACATGGCCCATGAACGGCAGCAGCGTCGCGATGAACACGCCCGCCGCCAGCAGCCCGACGCCGATCATCACCCACGACACCCGCTGCGTCGCGATGTAGAGCATCGAGATGAACAGCCCGAAGTACAGCAGCGCCGTCCCGAGGTCCTTCTGCATGAACAGCACGCCCAGGCAGAAGAACCAGATCACCAGGATCGGGCCGAGATCGCGGCCGCGCGGCAGGCTGACCGGGCCGATCTTCTTGCCGATCAGCGACATCGCCTGCCGCTTGTTCACCAGGTATCCGGCGAAGAACACGACCAGCAGCAGCTTCGCGAACTCGCCCGGCTGCACCGAGAACGGGCCGATGAAGATCCAGACCCGGGCGCCGTTCACCTCGCGTCCGATGCCGGGAACGATCGGCAGCATCAGCAGGATGATCGCGGTGAGGCCGATCAGGTACGTGTAGCGCTGCGCCGTCTTCGGGGTGAACGACAGCGGCGCGTCCGTCTTGTCGGTGTCGCGCATGATGGCGACCGCCGCGACGAAGAGCACGATGCCGACGAACGTCCACATCAGCTGGCTCGGCGCGTCCGCCGCGTCCGGCAGGAGCTTCTTGCCCGCCGCCGCCGCGACCCTGCGGTCATGGCTGGTGTCGAGGTCCAGCCGGTAGATCATCGCGAGGCCGAGGCCGTTCAGCGCCACCGCCAGCGGCAGCAGCAGCGGATCGGCGTACGGCGTGAACTTCGCCTGGACGAAGTACGCCGCCATCGCCAGCACCACCAGGGCGCCGCCGTACCCGAACAGCGCTGTCGGGATCTTGCCGTCACGCGCGAGGCCGACCTCCGCGAACGCCGACAGCGTCAGCACCATCGCGAAGACCAGCAGCGCCAGTGAGGCGGCGTTGCGGCGCTGGTACGGCAGATGCGCCCTGATCTGCTCCCCGAGTGAAGGCATCTACGGCTTCCCCCCGCCCGTGGGGCAGCCCTGCGGCGTCGCGTCGCCCGCCTTGGCGCACGCGTCCCGCCGCTCGCGCAGCTTCACCAGCTCCGCGTCGGCCGCCGGACGCCCGACGAACGCGAGCGTTCCCTCCGACAGCGCCTGGACGTCCTCCGTCGGAAGCTGGTTCACCTGGATGTCGGTGACCTGCTTCGTCTGCTGGCAGTCCTGCCGGCCCTTGCCCTTGACGACGACGACCTTGCCGCCCTCGTCCGCGAGGACGTACTTGCACACGCGGCTCACCAGTTCGGCGACGGCCGCCTTGCCCTGCACCGTGTAGCTCTTCTTCACCTGGGCCTGGAGGTCCTGCGGGAGGTCCGCGACCGGGATCGGCGGGTTCGGCTGGTCCTTCGCGTCGGCCCTGCGGGACAGGCTGAGCAGCGGAACGTCCTCGTTCGTCCCCCGGTACAGGACGACGTGGCCCTTCTCCTCGCCGATGTAGTAGCCGTTCCGGACGTCCTGGAGCACCAGGAACGCGCCCGCCGCGACCGTGACCACGACGACCCCGGCCACCACGACCAGCCACGTCCACCGGCGCATCCCGCCGCCCCCCGGCGCGGCCGGCGGCGGCGCCCCGGGCGGGCCCGCCATCGGCATCGGCGCCGGCGGCGGCATCTCGTCCACCGCGACCGGCGGCTGCGGCCGCGTGTCCCGCAGCTGCGCCGCCCGGCTCGCCGGGGTGTCGACCGCCGTCGTCTGCGCGCCCGGCCCGCCGCCCGGCGGCTCCGGCACCGACGCGTTCGCCGCCGCCCCCACCGCCGTCCCCGGCCCGCCGGTCGGCGCCTGCCGGCCGAGCTCCACGACGTCCGCGACGACGCACGTGATGTTGTCGGGGCCGCCGCCGCGATTCGCCAGATCGATGAGCTGCCGGACGGCCTGCTCCGGGTCCGGGACGTCCGTCAGCACCTGGAAGATCGTCTCCGCGGTGACGACGCCGGACAGCCCGTCCGAGCACAGCAGGTACCGGTCGCCGACCTGCGCCTCGCGCAGCGACAGATCCGGGTCGACCTCGCCGCGGCCGTCGAGCGCGCGCAGCAGCAGCGACCGCTGCGGATGCGACGCCGCCTCGTCCGGGCTGATCCGGCCCTCGTCGACCAGCGACTGCACCAGCGTGTGGTCGTGCGTGATCTGGAACAGGCTGCCGTCCCGCAGCAGGTACGCGCGGGAGTCGCCGATGTGGACCAGCGCGATCTGGTTCCCCGCCCACAGCATCGCGGTCAGCGTCGTGCCCATGCCCTGGAGGGCCGGGTCGGACTCCACGATGCGGTGCAGGTTGTCGTTCGCCGTCTTGACCGTGTGCTCCAGCGCCGCCAGCAGCTCCGACGCGGGCAGGTCCTTGTCGAGCCCGCGCAGCGCCTCGATCGCCGCCGCGCTCGCGATCTCGCCGCCGACATGGCCGCCCATGCCGTCCGCGACCGCGAGCAGGTGCGCGCCCGCGTACGCCGAGTCCTCGTTGCCCTCGCGCAGCATCCCGACGTCGGAGCGCGCCGCGTAGCGGATTCCCAGAGTCATTTGCGGAGCTCGATCACGGTCTTGCCGATACGGACCGGGACGCCCGGCGGGATCGGCATCGGCCGGCTCACCTTCGTCCGTCCGAGATAGGTCCCATTGGTCGAGCCGAGATCTTCCACGATCCACTGACCGTCCTGCGCGTAAATGCGGGCATGCCGGCTCGAAGCGTAGTCGTCGGTCACGACCAGTGTCGCGTCATTCGCCCGACCGATGGTGATCGGCACCCCTGAGAGGTCGATGACGGTTCCGGCCCGTTCGCCCTGAACGACGACGAGTTTTGTCGGCTGGCCGCCCTGCGCGCTGCGCTGCGGCGTCCGGGACGCCTTGGCCGGCTTCGGGGGTTTGGCGGCGCGCGGCGCGGCCGCCCGCGCGGCCGCCTTCGAGGATCCGAACAGGTCGGCCCGGATCACGCCGACGGCCGCGATGACGAAAAGCCAGAGCACCAGCAGGAACGCCAGCTTGATCACGGTGAGCATCAAATCGGTCATCGGAGTGGGGGCTACTCCCTGTCGCGGCGGAACACGAGTGTTGTCCGGCCCATCGTGACGCGCGACCCGTCCACCAGCGTGACCCGCCGGATGGGCTGCCCGTTCACGAAGGAGCCGTTGGTCGACCCTAGATCCACGAGAACGATTTCGGGACCTTCTACACGGATCTCGGCATGATGCCGGGATACCCCCGGGTCGACAAGGCGCAGATCGCAGTCGGTGCCGCGGCCCAGCAGCGTGACCGGCGTCGTGATCTCGTACGTGCGCTGGGTGGCGTCAGCCCCCTCGACCGCCGTCGTGACCAGCAGCCGCGGCTGCCCTCCGAACGCGCCGCCCCGTCCCCGCTGCGGCACATCGCTCACCGGCTGGCGGATCTCCCCGCCCTCGACGGTGGACCCCCTGATCACACCCGACCGGATGCGGAACATGCCCGTGGCGAGGTCGCCGGCGTTCTCGAACCTGACCCGCACCGGGCCCACGAACGAATACCCCTGCTCCTTCGCGTACTCCCGCGCGAGGTTGGCGAGCTCCTGGCTCAGGCTGTCGGCGTACACCTGCAGCCGCTGGCCGTCCTGCTGCGAGATCTCCACGACGAAGTCGTTCGGAACGAGCGTCCGGCCCTGCGCGACGATCGCCGCCCGGTCGTCCATCTCGCGCTGAACGGCGCTGGCCACCTCGACCGGCTGCAGCTCGGACTTGAAGGCCCTGGCGAAGGCACCTTCGACCATGCCCTCGAGCCGTCGCTCGAAGCGCTGAATGACGCCCACGGGCACCTCCCTTCCCCACTGGTAGACGATCGTATCGGTGCGAAGGTTCGCGCGACGTATCTGGATACCTAACCACTCCAGCACCCGTGCTAGCCTTTTCGAGCGCCCGGAAACGGGACGGCACCCAAGGGCGGGTGGCGGAACGGCAGACGCGCACGGTTCAGGTCCGTGTGTCCGAAAGGATGTGAGGGTTCAAATCCCTCCTCGCCCACTCGGGGTATTGGCGCAGGTCCTCCCCCACAGACTGACGGAATGAGCCCTCCAGCGACAAGCTGGGGGGCTCTTCTGCTTCCCCTCGGGCGGCCGGTTCGTGGCAGAGTGGCGGGATGCCTGGCGCGCGGTACGGGATGGATGCGCCCTACGGGTTCGGCTTCGTGGGCTTGGTGGTGCTGGGGTTCTGGGTGACGGGGCTCGTGATGGCGGTCACCGCCGATCCGGCCGCCGCGCTTCCCGCCGTGGTCTCCGGCACCCTGCTGGCGGGGTGTCTGGCCCTGAGCCTGCACGCCACGCTGCGCGGCAAGTTCCTGGTCTGGCGGGACGTGCTGGACGAGCTGGACCTGCGGGGCGACGAACGGCTGCTCGACCTCGGCTGCGGACGCGGCGCGGTCCTGCTGGCCGCCGCCCGGCGCCTCCCGCGGGGCCGGGCGGTCGGTGTGGACCTGTGGCGCGGACGGGACCAGTCCGGCAACACCCCGGCGGCGACCCTGCGCAACGCCCGCGCCGAAGGCGTCGCCGACCGCGTCCACGTGCACGGGGGTGACCTGCGCCGACTGCCGTACGCGGAGGCGAGCTTCGACCTGGTCGTCTCCAGCCTGACGGTGCACACCATCTTCGGCGCGGACGCCCGCGCCCAAGCGATCACCGAGGCGTACCGGGTACTGCGGCCGGGCGGCCGCCTCCTGATCGCCGACCTGGCCCGGACCCCCCGCCAGTACGCCGCGGTCCTGGCCCGGCTGAACGCCCAGGACATCCAGGTGCGCGGCCTGGGCTGGCGCGCGTGGTGGGGCAGCCCGTGGGTCCCGACCCGCCTGCTCACCGCCCGCAAACCGGCCACCCCCTGAACCCACCTACCGGCACGATCCCGGCCTCGGTCGCGGCGCGGCCCGGACTTCCGGACCGTCCGCCGAGTCGCGATGGGCGCGGAGAGGCGGCCTGCTAGTGTCGCGATGTGACTGTCAGTAGTCATTTGATTGCGAAGAGCGTGCGGCTGGTTCGGCCGCCCGGTCTTCTCCTGCTGGCGGTCACCATCGTCGTGCACGTGATCCTCTGCCTGCCCGGGTTGCACGAACCCACCGTCGGGCACAGCGCCGGCGATAACGCCGAGCACAATCTGCACGAGCCGGCTCAGCCGCGGCTCCACATGTGCGACCTCGGACACGAGAGGGCGGCGCCCGGGGTCCCCGTCGACCACGACCACGACCACCACGCCGGCTGCGCCGACGCGGCGGCCCTGGACTGGTCCGCCGCGTCGGACGACACCAAGACGGTTTGCGGCGCACTCCTGGCCCCGGATATCGCTTCGTCGATGTCGTCGGCGGACGGAGCGGCCGGCTCCGCCAGGGGTTCTCCTGAGACGGAGCCCCTTCCCTCTTGCTGGTGGCTGCGTCGCTCCCTGGGCGGCGCACTGCTCGCCGGCGCATGGGGCATCTCCCGAACGTGATCGGTCGGCGGGCACGCGCCCGTTCCGGCGGCCTGCTCCTGGAACGCGTCTGACCGCGCGGTGGCTCGTCACCGCCCGGTGGTGCATGCCCGCGTACCCGCACCGACCGTTCTGTTCCGCACGTGGGCCACTGAGCCGGCGCATCACCGTGCGCCGGTCCTCGGCCGCGCCCGCATCTCGGGGGATTTCCATGACGAACACGCACGCCGGCGCTCTGCGCATGATCGACCCATCGCCGTCCGACATCACATCGGTCGGCCGGCTCACCTGCTCACCGTCTCACCGGCATCCGGAATTGTCCGGCCTCGTCGGCCGCACGCCGGTGCTGCGCATTCCGGACCTGCGTCCGGGCGCCGGCCCCGAGCCCGACACCGGAACCGGCGCCGCCCGCGGCCGGGGTTTCTGGGCCAAGCTCGAAGGCACCAACCCCGGCGGGATCAAGGACCGGCCCGCGCTGCACATGATCGCCCGCGCGCGTGACCGCGGGGACCTGCGGCCCGGCGCGCCCATCGTCGAGTCGACCAGCGGAACCCTCGGCCTCGGCCTGGCCCTGGCGGGCCAGGTCTACGGGCACCCGGTCGTGCTCGTCGGCGACCCGGGGCTGGAGCCGCTGCTGCGCCGGCTGCTGCGCGCCTACGGGGCCCGGCTGGAGCTGGTGACCGAGCCGCACCCGACCGGCGGCTGGCAGGAGGCGCGGCGGGTCCGCGTCGCCGAGCTGATGGACGAGCTGCCCGGCGCCTACTGCCCCGACCAGTACAACAATCCCGACAACGCCGGGGCCTACGCCGCGCTGGCCGCGGAACTGCTGGAGGACTTCCCCAGGATCGACGCGCTGGTGTGCGCCGTGGGCACCGGCGGCCACAGCGCCGGGGTCGGCCGCGTGATCCGCGGCCGGTTTCCCGGTGTCCGGATCGTGGGCGTGGACTCGGTCGGCTCCACGGTGTTCGGCCAGCCCGCCCGCCCGCGCCTGATGCGCGGGCTGGGCTCCAGCATCCATCCCCGCAACGTCGCCTACGACCTGTTCAGCGAGGTGCACTGGGTCGCCCCCGCCGAAGCGGTGTGGGCCTGCCGGCGGCTGGCGTCCCGGCATCTGATGAGCGGCGGGTGGAGTGTGGGCGCCGTCGCGCTCGTGGCCTCCTGGACCGCCGCGGTCCTGCCACCGGAGGCGCGCGTGGTCGCGATCTTCCCCGACGGGCCGTGGCGGTACTGGGACACCGTCTACGACGACGATTACTGCCGCGCCCACCGCCTGCTGGAGGCCGCTCCGCCCGCCCGTCCCGCACAGATCGGCCACCCGACCGAGCGGGAGGTGACGTCCTGGACCCGGTGCCGCACCGTGGCCGACCCGCTGAGCCGGGTCACCGGCCTGGACGCCCGCCTGGCCGGCGATGTGGCCGCCCGCCCCGCCGGAGGCCACCGGTGAGGAGGACAACCGTCGCCGGGCTCTCGTCGTTCGGCCGCCCGGCCCAGGTCCTGTTCGTCAACCAGGCCGGGATCAATCTCGGCTTCTACATGCTCATGCCGTACCTGGCCGACCACCTGGCGAACGGGGTCGGGCTCGCCGTCTGGCTCGTCGGGCTGGTCCTGGGTGTGCGCAACTTCGCCCAGCAGGGCCTGTTCCTCATCGGCGGGACGCTCGCCGACCGGATCGGCTACAAGCCCATGATCATGCTCGGGTGCGCGCTGCGCGTGGTCGGCTTCGGCGTGTTCGCGGTCTCCACCGCGGTACCGGCGCTGATCGCCGCGTCCGCCCTGACCGGGTTCGCCGGAGCCCTGTTCAATCCGGCCGCCCGCGCCTACCTCGCCCACGCCGAAGCCGGCCGCCGGGTCGAGGCGTTCGCGGCGTTCAACGTCTTCTACCAGGCGGGCATCCTGATCGGTCCCCTGATCGGACTGGTGCTGCTGCGCGCCGACTTCCGCGCCGTGTGCCTGGTCGCGGCGGCGGTCTTCGCGGTGCTGACCCTGCTCCAGTGGCGCTGCCTCCCGACGTGCGCCGGCCCGGAGAGGGCACCCGACCGGCCGGTGCTGACCGACTGGCGGGAGGCGTTCACCAACCGGCCCTTCCTCGGGTTCGCGGCCGTGATGGTCGCCTCCTACGCGCTGTCGTTCCAGGTGTACCTGGGACTGCCGCTGGAGGTTCGCCGCGTCACGGGGAGCCAGTCCTGGACGGTCGCCCTGTTCGCCGTCACCGCCCTGGCCGGCGTCGCCGGCCAGGTCAAGATGACCGCCTGGTGCAGGCGGCGGTTCAGCGACGGCCAGGCCATGGCCAACGGCGTGGCCCTCATGGGCGTGGCCTTCGTCCCGCTGTGCCTGGCCGACGTGCTGAGCGCCGGCGTCGCCGGCCACGTCAGCGCGCTGCTGGCATGCGCGCTGCTGCTGGGCACCGGGACGACGATGGTCTTCCCGTTCGAGATGGCCACCATCGCCGCACTTGCCCGAGGCCGCCTCATCGGCACCTACTACGGCGTCCACAACCTGCTGGCCGGCGTCGGGATCCTCGCGGGCAACCTGCTCACCGGCACCGCGCTGGACGCGGCACGCCGTCTGCAGATGCCCTACCTGCCCTGGCTGCTCCTGCTGGCCGCGGGACTGCTGTCGGCAGCGGCGCTTCACCGCCTCGACCGGCGGGGCCGGCTCGCTCCCGAGCAGGCCGGCGCATCCCCACGCGCAACGGTGGTCGTGACCTGACACCAGCCGGCACGGCGCTTCCCGGTGATCCCTCCCTCGGCGAGGGCGGACAGGACGTCACCCGGTCACCGGGGAGCGCCGATCGCGGCACCCCAACATCAGCCCACCCTGCGCCCTGGTCGAGATCTTCCCTCTGGCCTCGGACGTCCGGCCGACGGCGGCGCGGAACCGCGCTCAGTCCTGGTGGCGGGGCTTGCCGGTGACCTCGTGGCCCGCGTGGAAGAGCGCCTCGGTGATCAGGGCGCGCACGTGGGTGTCCCTGGCCCGGTACAGCACGCGGCGTCCCTCTCTCCGGGTGTGCACCAAGCCGGTCATCCGGAGCTTGGCCAGATGCTGGGAGACCAGCGGACGCGCCACGTCCAGACGCTCGGCCAGGGTGGTGACGTCGTACTCCTCTGAGGTCAGCAACCACATCAGGCGCAACCGCGTGGCGTCGGACAGCATGCGGAACGCCGCGGTCGCGGCCTCGATCTGAGCGCTCGAAGGATGCTCCTGCAACGAGATCGCACCTGCTTTGTAGTCGCGTGCGTACATGACTACATATACTGGGCGCGTCCGCCTCCCGCAAGCGAGGAGAGCCATGTCAGAGCACCGGCACGCAGGGCCCGAACACCAGCACACGACCGGCCACGGACATGGGCACGGACATCACCGGCGCTCCGGCCGCCTCCGGCCGCTCACGAGCCGGATCCGGCACCTCCTCACGCCGCACGGCCACGACAGCGCGGACAAGACCGATGAGGCGCTGGAGTTCAGCGGCCGCGGATTGCGCGTGATCGGGATGTCCTTCGGCGTGCTCATGCTCACCGCCGCCCTCCAGGCGGTGATCGTGATCCGGTCGGGATCGGTGGCCCTGCTCGGCGACACACTGCACAACGTCGCGGACGCGCTCACCGCGGTACCGCTCGCCATCGCCTTCCTGATCGGCCGCCGCGCCGCCACCCGCCGCTTCACCTACGGCTTCGGCCGGGCCGAGGACCTGGCCGGCCTGGTGATCGTGACGATCATCGCCGCGTCGGCGGCGCTGGCCGGGTACGAGGCGTCCCGCCGGCTCATGGACCCGCAGGACGTCCGGGCCCTCTGGTGGGTCGCGGCGGCGGCCGTCATCGGCTTCCTGGGCAACGAATGGGTGGCCCGCTACCGGATCAGAGCCGGGCGGGAGATCGGCTCGGCGGCACTGGTCGCCGACGGGCTGCACGCCCGGACCGACGGCTACACCTCACTGGCCGTCCTCGGCGGCGCCGCCGGTTCGGCCCTCGGCCACCCCATCGCGGACCCGGTCGTCGGCCTGCTGATCACCATCGCGATCTGCTTCGTGCTGCGCGACGCGCTCCGGGAGATCTACCACCGGCTGATGGACGCGGTCGACCCCGCCCTCGTGAGCGAGGCCGAACGGATCCTCGCAGGCGTGGACGGCGTCAGAGGCGTCGGTAACGTCCGGATGCGCTGGATCGGGCACCGCCTGCGCGCCGAGACCGACATCGTCCTCTCGCCCGACCTGACCCTGATCCAGGCGCACGCCGTGGCCGTGGAAGCCGAACACCGGCTCATCCATGAACTGCCCCGGCTCGCCGCCGCCACCGTCCACACCGACCCCGACACCACCGACGGCAGCGACCACCACGCCGTCCTGCAAGGTCATCGCTGATCGCCCCGATTGGGCCAGGGCGACCGAGGCGACGGGTCAACGCGGACGGCGGTGGCCGCCTGGCCGACGTCTTGACTCCGCTCCATCGATGGGCCCACGCTACCGACAGCGATGTCGGTTATCGGCCGGCGGCGACCGGACGGTCAAGGAGCGGCCGGTCGTCGCGCGGCGGGTCGCATCGCGGACGAAGGGAGTCGTGATGATGGTGCCGGAACACCTCGAAAGGGAACCGGACGGCTGGGTGGGCGACGGCCCGCAGACCGGGGGCGACCTCATCGGGCCGGACTCGCTGCTGTGGCGGATCGCCGGAGACACGCGCGCCGCGCTGCCGGGCGGCTCCACGGGGCTGCTGCAGCTGATGTATCCACCGCTGGGAACGGCCGTGGCCGAGCAGTCCGGGTTCTTCGACGACCCGTTCGGGCGGATCTGGCGGTCGGTCCCGCAGATCTGGGCCACGATCTTCGAACCCGACGGTGCTGAGCGCGCCCGCCACATCCGTGACCTGCACCTCGACATCAGGGGGGTGGACTCCGCGGGCCGGAGATTCCATGCCCTGGACCCCGAGACGTTCTGGTGGGCCCACGCCACGTTCACCTGGCACATGTTCCGCACCGCCGAGCTGTTCTTCCCCGCGAACGCGCTCACCGCGGCCGACCGTGACCGCCTCTACGCCGAGACGGTCGCCTGGTACGCCCGCTACGGCGTGAGCATGCGCCCCGTCCCGTCCGACTACGCGGCCTTCCAGGACGCCTTCGCCGCCTTCTGCGCCGAACGCCTGGAGATGACCGCCCCCGCGGCCCGGTCGATCCAGATCGCCCGGACCGACGGCATCGGCGCGGTCCCCTTCGTGCCGTCCTCCGCCATCCGGGCGGGCCGGCCGCTCCTGCGACGGCTGGGCACCCTGGTCGCGATCGGCTGCCTGCCCGCACCGGTCCGGGAACGCTTCGACATCGAGTGGACCGCCTCCGAACAGCGGCGCTTCAACCGGATGGCCAGGACGGTCCGCGTCTCGGCCCGGCTGGTGCCGCGCCGCCTCGACCGGCGCGTCCTGCTCACGCAGCTGCGCCTCATCGGCGCCAAGACCCGCAGCGAACGCTACCGGCCCGCGCCGCGCTGACGCAGGCCCATGGATCAGCCCTTCGGGGAGAGGTCGGCGGCCCCGAAGGAGACGGAGAACCGCTTGCACCAGATCACGGCGCTCCGGAACCTGGAGACATCGGCACCGGCCGGGACGGCGTAGTTCTGGTTGCCCAGGTTGCCCTTGAGCCGGCCGAGTTCGACCGCTCCGTCCCCCAGCCCCTTCCGGACCTCCCGAGCGGAGCGCGTGGACAGGTAGACCCGCACGTCCGGGCCTTCTGAGGTGCGCAGGTCCTCCAGCCGCAGTATCCGGCCGCCGCTCGCGAGCCGCACCGTGCGGGCCGTTCCGCTGGTGTCGTGGTCGTGGCTGACGAAGGCGCCCTCCGCCAGGGTCGCCGGCCCGGCGCCCTTGCTCGGTGAGGGTGCTGGTTCGGAGGCGATCGGCAATGACTCGTTCACCGTGGTGTCGGTGAACGCCTTCCACGGCTGGAAGAGATAGAGCCCCGCACCGGCGGCGACCATGAGGGCCGCCAGGGCGGCGACGACGGCACGACGAGGCATCGGAACTCCAGTGGTGATGAGCGGGGCGGACCCGGACGGCCGCCCCCGGCCACGTCCCAGCCAACCCTTCCTCCCACCGGCGCGGAACCGCTGAGGGCGTCCCGTAAGACACCGGTAAGCGGCACCGCCTCGGACCGCTCCTATCCGATCAAGGCGCCGCGGCGGCCGGTCAGGCCCGTGCGTAGTCGGCCAGGGCCGGTTCCAGCAGGTCGAAGGCGCGGGCGGCCTCCGATGCCACCGCTTCGGCGATCTCGTCGTTAAGCCTCTTCCAGGTGACCGACCCCAACGGCGTGATCGTCCAGTTCGTCGAGTGGGCCCCCACCGCCTGAGGGCGGCGTGCTGCGCCGACTCGATCGGGCGGCTGCTCGGCTCCTCGAGGTCAGGGGGTGAGGGCCTTGACCACCTGCCGGGCGGTCTCGACGGTGGACTGCGGGTTCTGGCCGGTGATGAGGGCGCCGTCCACGACGACCTTGCTCGTCCACGCGGGCCCCGGCTCGACGATGGCGCCCAGGTCGCGGAGCCTGCTCTCCACGAAGTAGGGGACCGCGAGCCCTCCCTGCCGCTCCTCGTCGTCGGTGAAGACCGTCAGGCGCCGTCCGGCGAAGGGGAAGGCATCGCCGCCGGCCGTGCTGAGCAGGGCGGCGGGGCCGTGGCACAGGGCGGCGACGATCCTTCCGTCCCGGACGGCGCCGGCGAGCAGGCGGCCGAGGTCGGCGTCCCGGGCCAGGTCCTCCATGGGGCCGTGACCACCGGGGAGGTAGATCGCGTCGTAGTCGGCCCCCTCGACCTCGGCGAGGTCGAGGGGCCGCGCCAGGCGGTCGGCGATGGTGTCGAGGTGGTCCCGGAACCTCTCGGCCGCGGACGCCTCGACGCCGCCGCGCTCGTCCAGGCTGACCGGGTCCGCGGGCGGGCGGACGCCGCCGGGGGTGGCGATGTCCACCTGGATGCCCGCCTCGGTCAGCACTCGGTGCGACTCCGCGACCTCCTCCGCCCAGAAGCCGCCCCACCTCATTGCGGGGCGGTGATCCTTATTGCGGACGTCTCCTCCATAATCGCCATTCGGAGGTGGCGACGTGGCTGAGTGGGAAACGCTTTTGCGGCCGGTAGGCGATCCGGGTGTTCTCGTTGCGGCGTGGGACGAAGGGCACCACGTGACGCGGTCGGCTCACGGAGAGAGTTCGCGGTCGCGCTCACCGCGATGGGCTGTTCTCGCCAGTGCCGTGCTGCTCGTACCGGCGGTGTCCGGCTGCTCCTCCGGCGGCGAGGCGTACTCCGCGGACGACGGCAGGGTCGAGGTCACGTACATCGCTACCGGAAATGTGCCGACCGCGGCGGTCCGGCACCGGACACCGGACGGCAAGGAGAGCGCCGGCGGCCTGCCGCTGCCGTTCCGTACGACGTTCCGCCTCGAGAAGGACGACTCCACGGAATTCTCGGTCAAGACGGGGTACGAGCGCGCCGGAAAGGTGACGTGCACGGTCGTCGTAGACGGCCGGATCGTGCGGCAGACCACGGTGTCCGGCGCATACCGGACGGCGTCGTGCGGCGGCCCGGTCCGCGCGATGCAGCCGGTCGCGGGCGCGCGGCTTCCGTCGTTGAGCCGGGCGGCCGGCAGGGTGCTCCCCATCACGACGCGGCTGACGAAAGTCGTCCCGGTGCCGCGCTACCCGGGCGCCGGATCACCCGTGAAGGCGAGGATCGCGAAAGGCGCCACACGGCTGTCCTACGCCGAACTCGGCGGCGGCTGGGAACCGAGTGTCCGTGACGACATGACGAACTCCGCATTCGAACGTTCGCAGCAGCTCACCACCGAATCCCGTTGGCGCGCGGTCGTCGCGTCCGGAATCGTGCCCGACGAGGTTCTCGACGAGGCCACGGGGCGGCCCCGGCTCCCGGCTCTCGCGTCGGCGCTGCAGGACGAAAGGCAGCAAGGCGCCTTTCCCAGCACGACGCGCGGACGCGACATCGCGTCGCAGCCTTTCAAAGTGAGCGGCCGGCCCGCCTGGGTGAGGGTACGGGAAATGCACGTTCACAAGCCGGGCCTGCTGGCGACGATGGACCTTTCCGTGGTCGTCGTGGTGGACACCGGCGCTCCCGCCCCCTCCTTTCTCTGGATCGACCTTCCGGACACGCACCGGCATCTCTGGCCTGACGTCAACACCCTCATCGGTTCATTGCGCGTGACATAGCGGAGGCGGCCAACGCCATAACGAATGCTTCTCGCAGACAGAAGAACCATCTCTTGGACTTCTGTATCCGCTCCCACCAGCATGGTTCGTGAACGACGAAGCGTCTGGGGGAGCGATGAAAGAGCTTGCGAGCAAGGTGCAGGGGCCGGTGTTCGTGCCCGGCGCGGACGGTTACGACGACGAGCGGACGGGCTTCCAGCTCGCCGCACCCCATCGTCCGGCCGTCATCGTCGGGGCGACCTGCGCGGAGGACGTCCGCGCCGCCCTCGAGTACGCGGCGGCGCACGACCTCCCGGTCGCCGTGCAGAGCACCGGGCACGGGCTGCCGGTCGGCTCCGACGAGGGCCTGCTGATCAGCACCCGCCGCATGACGGGATCGCGGGTCGCCGACGGTGCCGCCCGGGTCGAGGCAGGGGTGCGCTGGGGGCAGGTCGTCGAGGAGGCGGCGTCCCATGGACTCGCTCCGCTGAGCGGATCCCATCCCGGAGTAGGGGCGGTCTCCTTCACCTTGGGAGGCGGCGTAGGGCTGCTGTCACGCAAGTACGGCTACGCAGCCGATCACGTCCGGTCGATGGAGGTCGTGACAGCGGATGCGGAGCTCCGCAGGGTGACACCGGACACCGACCCCGACCTCTACTGGGCGCTCCTGGGCGGGCGGGCGAACTTCGGCGTCGTGACGAGCATGGAGTTCGGGCTCGTCCCGGTCACGCGCCTGTACGGAGGCGGCCTGTACTTCGACGCCGATCCGGACGTCCTGGAGACCTGGCGGACCTGGACACCGACCGTTCCGGACGAGATGACGTCGTCGATCGCCATCAAGCACGTCCCGAACGCTCCGATGTTCCCCGAACCCCTGCGCGGGCGGCATGTCGCGCACGTCCGCATCGCCCACGCCGGCGACCCCGCCGAGGGCGAGCGGCTCATCGCCCCCTTCCGCGCCCTCGGCCCCCGCCTGATCGACACCGTGACCGACATGCCGTACACATCCGGCGCGAGCATCTACAGCGAGCCGCCCGGCCCGCTGTCGTCCCTGACGACGAGCGTCGCTCTGGACGGCCTCTCCGCCGACACCGCACGGGCCGTCGTCGACGTGGCCGGCGCGGCCATCATCGAGTTCCGGCACCTGGACGGGGCGCTCGCGCGGCCTCCGGCCGTCCCGAACGCCGTCGGCAACCGCGACGCGAAGTACCTGGCCGGCGTGCTCTCCCCGCTGGACATGCCCGGCGACCACGGGGCGCTCCACGACCGCTTCCGCCGCATGCTGGGCGGGCGACGACTGCTGAACTTCCTGTTCGGCCCCAACGCGAACCCCGACATGGTGCGCGCCGCCTACGAGCCCGCGACCTACCGGCGGCTGGCGCGGCTCAAGGCCGCCTACGACCCGTCCAACCTGTTCCGTCTGAACCACAACATCCCGCCGGCTCCCTAGACGCGGGCCCCCGCAGCGGCGCCGCCGCCCCGGGCACCCACGCCCGAAGCCCCTTGCCGGATCCGGTCAGGGGTTTTCGGCCGTCACGCCTCGAAAGGCCGGACGGCCCGCGCGTCCCGCAGCGCCAGGGCCCACCATGTGAGCTGGTCGAACATCTTCTTCAGCGCGATCTCGGCCTGGGCGCTCTCCGGCCGGCCGTCCGATCCGAACCAGTTCCACGGCCGGTGGAAGCTCACCGAGTCCCGTATGCCGACCGCGTGCAGCTCCGCGAAGACGCCCCGCAGATGCTCGACCGCCCGCAGGCCGCCGGACACGCCCCCGTGCGAGACGAAGGCGACCGGCTTCGCCTGCCATTCGGTGAAGTGCGCGTCGATGAGCTTCTTCAGGTCACCCGGAAAGCTGTGGTTGTACTCGGGCGTGACCACGACGAACGCGTCCGCCGCGGCCAGGACCTCACCGCTCCTGGACGCGGCGTCCACCGTGTCCACGACCATGTCGGCACGCTGCCGGGCGGCCCCGGCGACCCAGTCGACGATCATGGGGCCGAACCGCCCCGTCCGGGTACTGCCGTTGATGATCGCGATGCGCAGCGGTGTCATGCCCGTCTCCCCTTCGCCGGTTCCGGGGACCACTGTGGATCCTCAACCAAACTTGAGGTCAAGTCGCACCGCGAAGGCCGCTTCTCCCATCGTCTCACTCCTTTGACAACGACACCGATTCACGGCTGACAGGCCTGCGTGTTCCAGGAGACCCTTCAACGCGTCAAACCGATTTGACACTCATCAGGATGTCAAATACGTTTGACATGTGGCTGATCGAATCGATGTTCCGGGGCCGGACGATCCGGCGGAAGCACTCGCCGCGGTCGTCGCCCTGCGGCGGCTCGCGGACCGGCTGGAACGCGCGGCCGTGACGCGGGCGATCGAGCAGGGCTGGTCCTGGGCGCAGGTCGCCCAGGCCCTCGGCATCACCCGTCAGGCCGCACACCACCGTCATGGCCCCAAGCGGGCCGGCGACCAGTGAAGGAGCAAGGCCGATGAGACTCCCTCGCCCCATGCAAGACGTCAAGACGATGAACGCCCTGCTGAACGGCGCGGAGAAGCACGCGCTGGAGGCGGGTGAGACCGTGCCCGGTCCCGAGCACCTGCTGCTGTCGGCACTGGCGCTGCCGGACGGGTCGGCGCGGCGCGCGTTCGAGCGCCTGGGAGCCGCCCCGGACGCGCTTCGCGCGGCGATCGACCGGGTCCACGCCGAGGCGCTGTCGATGATCGGCGTCCGGTCGGCCCACGAGGAGCGGGTGGACGAGGCGATCCGCGCCAATCCTCCTCGGGCGCGTGGGGTCATGAAGACGACCGCCACCGCCCAGGAGGCGTTCCAGGCGGCGACCAAGCAGGCCAAGGCCGACAAGTCGGCGCTCATGGGCGCGCACATCGTGGCCGCCGTGGCCGGTCTCAAGGAAGGAACCGCACCCCGAGCCCTGCGGGCCATGGGCATCGACCCGGCGGCACTCGCCCTGGCCGCCCGCCAGGAGATCCGCAACGCCTGATCCGCGGAGTATCGTGGCGGCCATGCCCGGTTGACGCTAGAGGACACGCAACGCTCGCTGGCCCAGAGCTCCGCCCTTCCTTCCGTTCCAGTACGGCTCATCCGCTGAACGGAAGGAAGACGATGGAGATCAGACGGATTCACGAGAGCGAGGGCGACGCGGTCGGCGCCCTGTGGGACCGCATGTGCCGCGAGATCGAGGACGGCGGCCCGCTCACCGAACAGGGGCGCCGGAGCCTGTCGCGCATGCTCGCCATGTCCGCATGGCACCGCGACGCGTTCTGCCTCGTGGCCGTGGACGGTGCCCGGATCACGGGCTTCGTCAACGGCCGCCTCGACAACGAGGACGGACTCCTGCCCTGCCTGAACGGCGAGATCGACTCGCTGTACGTCCTGCCGGAGAGTCGCGGCACGGGCGTCTCCAGGGCACTCGCCGAAGCCGCGATCACGTGGCTGCGGGAGCGCGGCGCGCACACGATCCGGTACCTGTCCTGCGCCGACGCCGGCGACGACCACCGGTTCTGGCAGGACTTCGGCTTCGAGCCGGACATGGTGTGCCTGTCGCTCTACCGGGATGAGTGACCGCTCGTGACAGTCCCGGGGGCCGGAAGCGACCCGCTTCCGGCCCCCGGCCCGCATCTACGCCTCGAAGTGGTCGGGATGCTCGGCGCCCAGAGGGACGAGCGCCTGCCGTAGCGCGTCCCATCAAGACAGGTATGGGCGGGTTGGACCCGCGCGGTCCTCGATATGTCGGCGGGACCCGCGTACCGGTAGGCGCGCATGGCGCATTGTCGCTTCTGCGCTTCAAATCGCGAATTCGGCCCAGACCGCGGTGCCCTTGAGGGCCGCATGGGAATTCCAGGTGGTGGACAGCGCGTCGACCAGGAGAAGGCCCCGACCGTCTTCCGCGGAAAGGTCTGTCCGGACGCGCGGCTTGCCATCGGTGCCGCCTTCGTCCAGAACGGTGACGCGCAGGACGTCACGGGACGCGCTGACGATGACGACCACCTGGCCGCCGACGCCGGACGCGGTGTGCTCGCAGGCGTTGGCCACCAGCTCGTCCACGCAGAGCGCGATATCGGCCATGGTGTCTTCGTGGACGTGCGCCGCCACGTCCCGCACGAACGCGCGCGCCCGCCCCGCCGACCTCGCCTCTCCAGGCAACGTGAGGGTCCCGAGGAGGTTCACCGGCCGACCTCGGCAATCCGGATGATAACCCACGAAACACCGGCAAGTTTCCTGATTCGCCAATTGTGCGGCATTGTTCCTCTGCTCCTTCCGCGAGGTTGCGTCCGCCAGCATGAATCGCCGAGCTGACCAGCACAATCAGGTCGCTTAAAGGAGGGAGCGGACAACACCGGGATCTTGGAATATGGGATATCCCGTTTTTCGAGAAGGCCATGACAACCGCTTGTGGAGTGCCAACACTGGTGATATGTCGAAACGACCCCCGACTGTGCGCATGCGACGCCTTGGCGTCCTGCTGCGGAAGCTCCGCGAGGATCACGGCATGACCCTCGAGGAGGCCGCCCGTTTCCTCAGGCTCTCCAAATCCGCGCTCAACCGAATGGAGAACGCGCAGGTCATCACCCGTGAGCATGAGGTCAGTTACATCCTCATGAAGTACGGAATCGCAGACACCGATGACCGGGCCATCAGCATGCTCGGACTGGCCTCCGCCGGCCGCTCACGCGACTGGATGAAGCGCTACGCCCTACTCGGATCCGCGTCGAAGGTCACAAACTTCCTGCGGTTGGAGCAGGACTCCCGACTCATCCGCGCATACGAACCGCTCCTCATCCCCGGTCTCCTCCAAGAGCCCGCTTACAGCCGCGCCGTGATGGAGTCGGTCACCCCCTTCCCCGGCACCGATGTCGAGTGGGCCCTGAACCTCCGCAAGGCCCGCAAGGATGTCCTCACGCGACCGGAGCCGGCTCACCTTCAGGTCGTCATCGGGGATGCCGTGCTTCGGCAGGGGCTCGGCGGGCCAGACGTCATGCGCAGGCAACTGCTGCACGTGGCGGACGCGATGACCCAGCCCAACGTCCAGGTGCAAGTGCTGCCGTCCAGGCTTCTCAGGAACCCGGGCGTGGACGGTGCGTTCACCATGCTGGACGTCGAATTGGGCGATTTCACCGTGGTCATGATCGATAGCCTCGTGCGTAGTATCTGCATAGAGGATGAGGAGGAAGTCCAGGCTTATGAAGGAGTATTCCGAGATCTTCAAGGGATGGCCTACTCGCCGGACGAATCCAGGGAGCTCATCCTGCGTGGCGCAGACGAGCCATGGGCTCCATCTCAACACTGAGATCATGTGGCGTAAGAGCAGCCACAGCGGCACCCAGGACGAAAGCCAGTGCGTGGAGTTGACTGCCCTACGTAACTCACCGGGTGTCGTCGCGGTGCGGGACTCGCTAGATCCGGACGGGCCGTGGCTGCGTTTGGGTGCCGGTGCGTGGGACGCGCTGCTCGTCCGGCTCAAGGCGGACGGGCACGGCGTTGCGGGCTGACGAGGCGGAGAACGTCCTGCTCGGCCTTCTCAGCGAGCGCGGGCAGAAGCCCGACGCCCTCGATGCCCGCCCGGCCTGGGAGGTCTTCCGCGACTTCATGCGCCGCCCGGTGGCGGACGCCCGGGACGGGCTGATGTACGAGTACCTCACGACGCGGGTCGCGGAACGCCGCGTCTTCGTCCTGTCGTTCTGCCGCCAGTTCCAGGGTGATGGCGACTCGCTCCTCCAAGTGGGCTGCGAGCTGACCTACGAGGCCGCCCCGGACCTGGCCGCCCTCGGCACCGGCCTGGTCGAGTGGTGGCAGGAAGAGGGAACGGAGCTGGAGACGGTGCTGTCGTCCATTGACGACGGCGACGAGTGGCCGGTCCTCGCTTCCCGACGGCCCGTGACCACGGAAGTGTGCGCCGCCGACCCGTGCTGAGGCGTGGCGTTCACGACAGCTCGACCACCGGGGACATGGTTCCGTCTCCATGGCTCGTCCGGATCCCTCTCGGCCCCTTTCACCCCTGGGTCGAACGGGGACATCACCGATCGACAGGGCGCCGAAGATTTTCCGGACGGGTCAGTCGCGGTTCGCCGCGTGGGAGTTCTTGGGGATCACCCGGGGCTTCGCGCTCGGGACGGCGGTGGGCGCGTTGCCGTTGTCGCCGCCGTTGCCCTGGCCCGGGTTCGGCTTCCTGGTCGTCGGCCTGCCCCGCGGTGTCGGCGTCTTCTTCGGCTTCTGCCGTCCCGGCGGCTGCTGCACGGTCGGCTTCGCGGACGGCGACGGGACCGCCGGGGCGGTGCGCGACGGGACGGCGGGTGCCCGGACGACGCCGTCCCGCTCGGTCTCCGGTTCGGGGACGGACGTGCTCGGCGCCGGGTCCGGGCTCTGGCCGGGCAGGTTGCCGGTGCCCGCGGCGATCGCCACGCCGCCCGACCCGGTGAGGGCGGCGGCGATGATCAGTGCCTTGATCGTCGTCACGCGGGACAGGACCCTGCGTGCCGGGCGGGGTGCGGGCGGCCGGGCGGCGAGGAAGGCGGCGACCGCCGCGTCCTCCCCGGCCGTCTCCTCGGGACGCGCCGGAGCGGACGCCGCCGCGAGCAGCGCCGCGAGCCCCTCCGGGGCGTCGGGCGCGGGACCGCCGGCGAGCAGGCGCTCGGCGGTCCGCGGATCCAGCCCGGTGCGGTCGCTCATCTCACCGCTGCCCGGGGAGGGCGCGCGTGCGCGTTCGCACCGGGGGCCACCGACATCATCGGCACGCTCACAGGTCCGGACGATCGACAGCGACGTTCATGCACGCATCCCTTTCTGGTGGAACACCTCTTCAGCGCCCGGTTCCCCGGTTGTGTCACCGGACGGCGCGAGCCGGTCGGCGAGGCGCCGCAGGCCGCGGTAGGCGGCGGTGCGGACGGCGCCGGCCCGCTTGCCGAGGACCTTTCCCGCCGCCTTCGCGTCCAGGCCCATGACGACCCGCAGCAGGACGGCGTCGGCCTGGTCGCGGGGCAGTTCGGCGATCAGGCGGAGCGCGGCCTCGGTGGAGATGCCGTCGAGCGCCAGCGCCGCGGTGTCGTCCAGGGCGGCCACCCCGGCGAGTTCCTCGACGGGCAGGTCGGCGGTGGGGCGGCGCGCCCGGCGGCGGACGTGGTCGAGCGCCCGGTGGCGGGTGATCGTCGCGGTCCAGCCGCGGAACCCGTCGATGTCGCCGCGGAAGGTGGGCAGGTCACGGGCGATCTGCAGCCACGCCTCGGACGTGACGTCCTCGGCGTCCGGGCCCGCGATCGCGGCCGCGAAGCGGATCAGCCGGGGCTGGACGTCGCGGTAGAGCACGCGGAAGGACGCCTCGTCGCCGTCCCGCGCGGCGCGGAGGGCACGGTTGAGATCGTCCTCCTTGCCCGCCTGCTCCGCTCTCGTCACGCGCGCCATTGTGCAGGGAATCCCGTTCCGGTGTGACACGTACGGCGAGCCCGGCGCTGGACAGGATGAACCTCCGCGGCGCCGTCCCCCCGCCGCACCCGCGCGAATCCTGGAACACGATGATCAGCACTCCCCCCGAACATCGCTCGCTACCGGGCAAATCCCCCCACGATGGATCCGCGCCTTTCCGGGATGAACTACTCATCTCGGATGTGCGGCCCGCCGCCGGTGTCCGGATCGCACCCGACGCCGAACGGCCGGATCCGGCCGACGACCCGGCGCCCGTCTTCGTCGACCCCAGCGGCCGGCGGCGCCGGTTCGGGAGCCGGCTCGGGCTGGCGATCGGCACATCGCTCGTCCTGTTCCTCGGCGCCCTCGGCATCGGCGCCGCGACGGGCGCGGACGTGCCGCTGACCCGGTGGGACGAGCCGTCCGGCGGGAAGCGCGTGGACGGCGGGAAGGCGCGGATCCCCGGCGCGGACGGCGTGCGGCGCCCCCACCGGACGGCCGGCGGGGGCCCCGGCGAGGCCGGACCGGGCACGCCCGCACCGGCGGCCGGGCGGCCGACCGGCGGGGAGACGGGCGCGACGCCGCCCGCGCGCACACCGCCGGGCGCGGCGCCCACCGTGACGGCCGTGCCGTCACCGGTGCCCACGACGACCCGTCCGGGACGGTCGGACGCCACGCCGCCCGCGTGGGGCAAGAAGAAGAAGCCCGCGTGACGGCGCGTCGCAGAGCACCCGTGCGTCCGAAGGAACCGCGGGGACACTGGGTGCTGCTCCTGCTCGGCGGCCTGGCGCTGGGCGTCCTGCTCCTTCTGGACGGGTTCGCCCACGGCACCCTGGGCGAATCCCCACGCGAGGTGACGGGGAATCCGGCGCCGGCTCCATCTGCGGTCACCTCCGGTGGTCCCGTCATCAACATGGTGGACGGCAAGCCCCGCAGCCTCCGCATGCCGTCCAAGACGATCGCGCTGACCTTCGATGACGGTCCCGACCCGGAGTGGACCCCGAAGCTCCTCGACGTGCTGCGCGCCCGGGGCGCCAAGGCCACGTTCTTCACGGTCGGCGCGCGCGTCGCCGAGAACCCGGGGCTGACCGAACGCCTCCTGGGGGAAGGCCACGAGATCGGGTCGCACACCTACACGCACGTGGACATGGCGTCCGCACCGTCCTGGCGCAACCGCCTGGAGCTGGACCTGACCCAGCGCGCGCTGGCGGGCGCCGCGGGCGTCCACACGCGCCTGATGCGGATGCCGTACTCGTCCCGTCCGGACGGGCTGACCGCGCCGGAGTGGCGCGCCGCGCGCGAGGCGAGCGAGGACGGCTACGTCGTCGTGCTCACCGACCGCGACACCGAGGACTGGGCGCGGCCCGGCACCGACGCGATCGTCCGGCGCGCGCTCGCGGCGGACCGGCACGGCGAGGGCGCCATCGTCATGCTGCACGACTCCGGCGGCGACCGGACGCAGACCCTCGCCGCCGTCGCGGAGGTCGCCGACCGGCTGCGGCCGCAGGGCTACCGCTTCACGACGCTGACCGACGCGCTGCGCCTGCCCGCCGCCGAGGTCGCGGCCCCCACCCGCGACAGGGCCGTCGGCTGGACGCTCGTCACCGCGCAGCGCGCCGCCGCCGCCCTCACCGGGACGCTCGGCGTGCTGTTCGGCGTGGCGGGCGCCCTGTACGCCGTGCGTCTCATCGCGCTGCTGCTGTTCGCGCACGTCCACATGCGCCGGGTGCGGAGGCCGGCACCGCCGCCGGGGCCGCTCCCGCCGGTCACGGTGATCGTCCCGGCGTACAACGAGGAGGCGGGGATCGCGGCGACCGTCCGGTCGCTGGTCGACACCGACCACCCCGGGTTCGTCGAGGTCATCGTCGTGGACGACGGGTCCGGCGACCGGACCGCCGAGATCGTGGCGGCGCTCGGGGAGCCGGGCGTCCGGCTGATCCGCAAGCCGAACGGCGGCAAGCCGAGCGCGCTGAACGCCGGCATCGCCGCGGCCCGGACCGAGGTCCTCGTGCTCGTCGACGGCGACACCGTCTTCCAGCGCGACACGCTCCGCCACCTGGTCGTGCCGCTGGCCGATCCGGAGGTCGGCGCGGTCAGCGGCAACACGAAGGTCGCGAACCGGGGCGGGATCCTCGGCCGCTGGCAGCACATCGAGTACGTGATCGGCTTCAATCTCGACCGGCGGATGTTCGACGTGCTGCGCTGCATGCCGACCGTCCCCGGCGCGATCGGCGCGTTCCGCCGGTCGGTGCTCGCGCGGGTCGGGGGCGTCCCCGGCGACACCCTCGCGGAGGACACCGACCTCACGATGGCCATCTGCCGCACCGGCCTGCGGGTCGTGTACGAGGAGAAGGCCATCGCCTGGACGGAGGCGCCCTCGTCGCTGCGGCAGCTGTGGCGGCAGCGGTACCGCTGGTGCTACGGGACGATGCAGGCGATGTGGAAGCACCGCCGCTCGGTCGTCGAGCGCGGCGGCTCGGGACGCTTCGGCCGCCGGGCCCTCGGCTATCTGACGGTGTTCCAGGTGGTCATGCCGCTGTTCGCGCCCGCCGTGGACCTGTTCGCCCTGTTCGGCGTCCTCTTCCTGGACCCCGCGGGGCCCGTCCTCATGTGGTCGGTGTTCGTCGCCGCGCAGGCCGCCGCCGGGGCGTACGCGCTGTGGCTGGACGGCGAGACCGTCCGTCCGCTGTGGGTGCTGCCGCTGCAGCAGGTCGTGTACCGGCAGCTCATGTATTTGGTGGTCGTCCAGTCGGTCGTGACGGCGCTGCTGGGCGCGGGCCTGCGCTGGCACACGATCCGCCGGACGGGCACGTTCTCGGACGTCCCGGACCTCCAGCCCGCCTCCCGCTGAGGGGCCGGGAACAATACGGCGGCGGAGCCGGTTGGAGAGGGGGAAGCCGGTGTGCTCGGTGTCCCCGGGCCTCATCTACCGCCTTCACGGAATACCGTCCGGCTGGAGCCGTGTTGAGCCTTTCGCCGAGAGGCGACCCCGCGCACCGGTGGACTCTTCGGGACCCCGCCCTCGGGCGGGGTCCCGTTTGGTTTCCCGTGAAACCTCGGGGGCTGCCAGACTTGCGCGCATGGGTCTCGCCGCGCGTCTGGAACACCTCGGGCTCCCTCTCGTCGAGGAGCAGCTGAAGCATCCGACCGTGGTCGGCATCGCCCGCGGCGACCTGGACGAGGGCGTGTTCCGCTCGTGGCTGGAGCAGGACTACCTCTACCTCCTCGACTACGTCCGCGTCTTCGCCCGCCTCGCCTGGCAGGCCCCCGACGGGCACGTCGGCGATCTCGTCGACCTCGCCCACTCGACGTTCCACGAGGAGCTGGAGCTGCACCGCTCCCTCTCGTCGGAGTTCGGCGCCGACCTCGACAACGCGCGGAAGGGCCCGGCCTGCGCCGCCTACACCGAGTTCCTCCTGGACGCCGCCGCGTCCTACGCCGACGGCCTCGCCGCGCTCTACCCCTGCATGTGGGGCTACTCGACGCTCGGCGCCCGCCTGGCGGAGGACCCGCCCGCCGAACCCCGGTACCGCCGCTGGGTGGACACCTACGCCGACCCGGGCTTCGCCGCCCTGTCCGCCCGCTGCGCCGAGATGCTGGACGAGTCGGGCGCCGACCCGGCCCGCGCCGAACGCCTCTTCATGGCGGCCATGCGCCACGAGCTGGCCTTCTGGGACGTCCCGTAGCGGCTACTTGAGAAGGCGGGAGAGTCGGCGGTCGGCCAGCGGCTTGCCGCCGGTCTGGCAGGTCGCGCAGTACTGGAGGGACGAGTCGGCGAAGGACACCTCGCGGACGGTGTCGCCGCAGGCGGGGCACTTCTGGCCGGTACGGCCGTGGACGCGGAGGCCGGTCTTCTTCTCGCCCTTCAGGTCCTGGGCCTCCAGGCCGCGGGAGCGCGCGACGGCGTCGCGGAGGGTCTCGACGATCGCCGTGTGCAGGGCCGTGACCTCGTCATCGGTCAGGGACGAGGCGATCTTGAAGGGCGACATCTTCGCGACGTGCAGGACCTCGTCGGAGTAGGCGTTGCCGATGCCCGCGATGTTCTTCTGGTCGCGGAGCAGGCCCTTGATCTGGGTGCGCTTGGCCGTGACGATCGCCCGGAGGGCGTCGGCGGTGAACGCCTCGTCCAGCGGGTCGGGGCCCAGGGACGCGACGCCCGGGACCTCGGCGGGGTCGCGGACGACATAGACGGCGAGGCCCTTCTTCGTGCCGGCCTCGGTGAGGTCGAATCCGGAGCCGTCGTCCAGGTGGACGCGTACCGCCAGGGGGTTCTTCCCGCCCGGACGGACGGGCTTCGCCGGGATCTCGTCGCGACGGCGCAGCCAGCCGGCGCGGGCCAGGTGGACGACGAGGTGGAGGCCGTCCACGTCGAGGTCGAGGAACTTGCCGTGGCGGGCGACGCCGGTGACGGTGAGGCCGGCGAGGGCCGTGATCGGCGGGTCGTAGGTCTTCAGCGCCGAGATGGCGAGAACATCGATCCGGGCGATGGCGTGGCCGACCGCGCGGTCGCGCAGGAAGTCGGCGAGCGCCTCGACCTCGGGTAGCTCAGGCATGGTCCCAGTATCCGCGACGTGTTCCTCCACAGGGCTGTGGAAGCCTGTGGAAAACCCTGTGCATAACTCCGGGATCGCCTACAGGCCAGGGGCTCTTACCCCCAATACCTCGACAAACGCCGACATTCGGACGGAGTCCGCGCGGTCCACACCGTCACACAGGGTGTGGATAACTTCGCCGTAACAACCCGTGGGTTCCGCTTCACGAACGGCCTTCGGTCATCGCGCGGGCAGACGGGAAATAACCCCTAGGGGGTAGGGGTTGCAGCTCATATCGGCCTTGTGGCAGTATCGAGACCACGAGATACCCCCCAGGGGTACATTCAGGGAGGACGAGCATGGCCACCACCACCTACACCGTCGCGGGGATGACCTGCGGGCACTGCGTCAACTCCGTCTCCGAGGAGGTCGGCCAGGTCGCCGGGGTGACCGGCGTGGACGTGGACCTCAAGACCGGGGCGGTCACCATCACCAGCGAGGGCCCCCTCGACGACGCCGCCGTCAAGGCCGCGGTCGAGGAAGCCGGATACGAAGTCAAGGCGTAACGCGAGACCGGGGCCCGGGAGACCGGGCCCCTCGACAGGGAGCGAACAGCGATGAACACCCCCGGCAAGCTGGGCGTCTACGCACTCGGACTGGCCGTCGTCTTCGGCGGCGCCATCGGCATCGGGAACGCGGCCGGCCCCATCGGCGCGAAGCCGGAGCCCGCGGCGGGCGACCACGGCCACAGCGGCGCGACGGCCGAGCCCGCGAAGGGCGGCGAGGACGCGGTTCCCGGCGGCCTCCAGATCAGCCAGGACGGCTTCACCCTCAACCCGCGCAGCACGGTCCTGAAGCCGGGCGAGAAGACCGATTTCCGGTTCAGCGTGGACGGCCCGGACGGCAGGCCGGTCACCGGGTTCCAGACCCTGCACGGCAAGCGGCTGCACCTGATCATCGCTCGCCGCGACCTGTCGGGGTTCCAGCACGTGCACCCGGAGGAGGTCGGCGGCGGCGTCTGGTCCGTCCAGGTGACGCTGCCGAAGGCGGGTGCGTACCGGTTCTTCACCGATGTCCAGCCGGAGGGCGTGAAGGAGCAGCTGACGCTGGGGGCGGACGTCACGGCCACCGGCGACTACGAGCCGGCCCCGCTGCCCAAGGTGGAACAGGTCGCGAAGGTCGATGGTTATGAGGTCAGGCTGAAGGGCGACCTGGTCCCGGGCCGGACGAGCAGGCTGGTCCTGTCGGTGAGCAGGAACGGCGCCCCCGTCACGGACCTGGAGCCCTACCTGGAGGCGTTCGGGCACCTGGTCGCGCTCCGCAACGGCGACCTGGCGTACCTGCACGTGCATCCGGACGGGGAGCCGGGCGACGGGAAGACCCGTCCGGGGCCCGACATCACGTTCTTCGCCGAGGTGCCCAGCGCGGGCGCGTACCGTCTCTACCTGGACTTCCAGCACGAGGGGAAGGTCCGCACCGCCGAGTTCACCGCGACCGCGGGCCACGGGAAGGTCCCCGCGGGCGCGCCGCGGACCGACGGCCACGGCCACACCCACTGACATCCCGTTCGAGCCACAGAAGGAGGAGGAGCGATGACGACCGGCGCAGTGCCCGACGCGGAACCCGGGCGGATCGAGCTGGCGATCGGCGGGATGACCTGCGCCTCGTGCGCCGCCCGCATCGAGAAGCGGCTCAACAGGATCGAGGGCGTGACCGCCACCGTCAACTACGCCACCGAGAAGGCCAGGGTCGAATACCCCGAGGGGGTCACCCCGGAGGAGCTGATCGCCTCGGTCGAGAAGGCCGGCTACACCGCCGAGCTGCCCGCCCCGCCCGTCCGGCAGGAGGAGGACGTCGCGCGGGACGACGGCCTCACGCCGCTGCGGCAGCGGCTCATCACCTCGATCGTGCTGTCGGTGCCGGTCATCGCGATGGCGATGATCCCGGCCCTCCAGTTCGAGTACTGGCAGTGGCTGTCGCTGACGCTCGCTTCGCCCGTCGTCGTGTACGCGGGCTGGCCGTTCCACAAGGCGGCCTGGACGAACCTGCGGCACGGCGCCGCCACGATGGACACGCTCGTGTCGGTCGGGACGCTCGCCGCGTACGGCTGGTCGCTGTGGGCGCTGTTCTTCGGGGACGCGGGCATGCCGGGCATGAAGCACGGCTTCGAGTTCTCGATGACGCGGTCCGACGGATCGATGAACATCTACTTCGAGGCGGCGGCGGGCGTCATCGCGTTCATCTTGGCCGGCCGGTACTTCGAGGCCCGGTCCAAGCGCCGCGCGGGCGCCGCGCTGAGGGCGCTGATGGAGCTCGGCGCGAAGGAGGTCTCGGTCGTCCGGGACGGGCGCGAGGAGCGCGTCCCGGTCGAGCGGCTGGCCGCCGGGGACGTGTTCGTCGTCCGCCCAGGCGAGAAGATCGCCACGGACGGGGTCGTCGAGGAGGGGTCGTCGGCGGTCGACGCGTCGCTGCTCACCGGCGAGTCGGTGCCGGTCGAGGTCGGTCCGGGCGGCACGGTCGCGGGCGCGACGGTGAACGCGGGCGGGCGGCTGCTCGTCCGCGCTACCCGGGTCGGGTCCGACACGCAGCTCGCGCAGATGGCGCGGCTCGTGGAGGAGGCGCAGAACGGGAAGGCGGAGGTGCAGCGGCTCGCCGACCGCATCTCGGGGATCTTCGTCCCGGTCGTGATCGCGCTCGCGGTGGCCACGCTCGGGTTCTGGCTCGGCACCGGCAACGGCGTGGCCGGCGCGTTCACCGCCGCGGTCGCCGTGCTGATCATCGCCTGCCCGTGCGCGCTGGGCCTGGCGACGCCGACCGCGCTGATGGTCGGGACGGGACGCGGCGCGCAGCTCGGCATCCTGATCAAGGGCCCGGAGGTGCTGGAGTCGACCCGCGCGATCGACACGGTCGTCCTGGACAAGACCGGCACCGTCACCACCGGCTCGATGGAGCTGGCCGACGTGATCACCGCCGAGGGCGTGACCGCGGACGAGGTGCTGCGCCTCGCCGGGGCGCTGGAGAACGCGTCCGAGCACCCGATCGCGCGGGCGATCGCGCGCGGCGCGGCGGCGCGGGGCGAACTCGGCGCGGTCGAGGACTTCGCGAACGTCGAGGGCCTCGGCGTCCAGGGGATGGTCGACGGGCACGGCGTGCTGGTCGGCCGGCCGCAGCTGCTCGCCGAGTGGTCGCAGCGGCTCACGCCGGACCTGGAGAAGGCCATGCGGGAGGCGCAGGAGCGCGGCCGCACCGCGGTCGCGGTCGGCTGGGACGGCGAGGCCCGCGCGGTCCTCACCGTCGCGGACCGGATCAAGCCGACCTCGGCCGAGGCGATCGAGCGGCTGCGCGCGCTCGGGCTGCGTCCGGTGCTGCTGACCGGCGACAACACGGCCGTCGCCGAGGCCGTGGCGGAGGCGGTCGGGATCGACGAGGTCATCGCCGAGGTCCTCCCGCAGGACAAGGTGGACGTCGTCAAGCGCCTCCAGGCGGAGGGCCGGACGGTCGCGATGGTCGGGGACGGCGTCAACGACGCCGCCGCGCTCGCGCAGGCCGACCTCGGCCTCGCCATGGGCACGGGGACGGACGTGGCGATCGAGGCGTCCGATCTGACGCTCGTGCGCGGCGACCTGCGGGCGGCGGCCGACGCGATCCGGCTGTCCCGCCGGACGCTCGGCACGATCAAGGGGAACCTGTTCTGGGCGTTCGCCTACAACGTGGCGGCCCTGCCGCTCGCGGCGACCGGCCTGCTCACCCCGATGATCGCGGGTGCCGCGATGGCCTTCTCGTCGGTCTTCGTCGTCAGCAACAGCCTCCGCCTCCGCCGCTTCCAGCCCCTCGGGGGCGAGAGGGCGGCCTGATCCACCGCGCACCGGAAGGCCCCCGCGGCGCGGGGGTCTTCGGGTGCGCGCGGCCGGGTCAGCGGACCTTGGGGACGTCGCCGAACATCGGGGCGACCGCCGTCCAGCGGGCCAGTTCGCAGCCGTTGTCGCGGGCGAACTTCGCGTCGACCGGGGCGCCCTTGTGGGTGCCCTTGATCGTGGCGACCTCGGGGCCGCCGTAGATCTGGGTGCACATCCTGTCCTTGGGGACCGGCGCGAAGGGGTCCTTGGCCTTGCCGAGGGCCGCGCAGGACTCGGCGGCCTTCGGATGGGTTCCGCCCGGCGGGGAGCAGGTCAGCGTCCAGGTCTTGGCGGGAGCCTGCGCGGATGCCTTCACCTCGACGGTCAGTGAGGTCTCCGCGGCCTGGGTGCCGGACGGACTAACCGACGTCGTGCCGGAGGGCCCGGCCGCCGGGTCGTCGTTGGCGGGTTCGTCGCCGCAGGCCGCCAGTGAGAAGATCGTGGCGAGCGCGGGCGTCGTGATCAAGAGCGTCCGATACCGCATGCGTATTCGACGCGGCGGGTTCCCTGCCGGTTCCCAGGAGGCGTGATGTTTTTCGGAGAGGACGTTCCGGCGGTGATCGCCGCCGACGTCCCGCAGGACGGTTACCTGCTGGACGTGCGGGAGCAGGACGAGTGGGACGCGGGCCACGCGCCGGAGGCCGTGCACATACCGATGGGGCGGCTGAACGACCGGGCGGGCGAGATCCCGCGCGACCGGGAGGTCTACGTGATCTGCCGGTCGGGGGCCCGGTCGGCGCGGGTGACGGTGGCGCTGAACCAGGCGGGCTGGGTGGCGAAGAACGTGGACGGCGGGATGCGGGCGTGGTCGGCGGCGGGCCGCCCGATGGAGGGCCTGGGCGATACCGAGCCGTACGTCGCGTAAGTCCGGCCTGTAGCATCGGGTCCGAAATCCGATCCGCGGGAGCTCGGAGTCACCGGGCTGAGAGGGCGGCTGCAGGCGCCGCCGACCGCATGAACCTGTCCGGGTAATGCCGGCGTAGGGAGCGTGCCCCATGACGTCCGCCATCGACGAGCGCCCTCAGGACCGCCCGCGCGACGAGGCCCCGTACACGCTGGACGAGCCCGCGCCCAAGGTCCTCGGGTTCTGGGACCAGAGCGCCTTCTGGGCCAACCTCGGGGTCAGCCTGTTCGCGTTCTCCGGCGCGTACACCGTCCTCGCGCCGGACGCCTCCGGCGCGCCGACGCTGTCGATCGTCGCGGGCATCACCGCGATGATCGTTGGAACGGTCCTCGGCGGGCTGATGCTGGGCCTGTCCGCGGTGCCCGGCGCGAAGACCGGCCAACCCGCGATGGTACTGCTCAGGGGGCTGTTCGGGGCGCGGCTCTCGTACGTCCCGACCGTGCTGAACGTCGCGCAGCTCATCGGCTGGGGCACGTTCGAGCTGATCGTCATCGCGGACGCCGCGCGCGCCCTGTGGGACGGCGTGCCGCGCTGGACGTACGTGGTCGCGGCGGGCGTCCTCACGACCGTCCTGACGATCTGGCCGCTCGGCTCGGTGCGGATGCTCCGCCGCTACGTCACGGCCGCCGTGCTGATCGCGCTCGCCTACTTCTACGTCCAGCTCCTGCGCGAGCCGCTGCCCGACCTCACCGAGGGCTCCTGGGACGGGTTCCTCCTCGGCGCGGACGCCGCGCTGGCCGTCTCGATCTCCTGGGTGCCGGTCGCGGCCGACTACACGCGGCACGCCCGCAGCGCGCGGGGCGCGTTCGGCGCCGCCGCCGTCGGCTACTCCGTCACGCAGATCATCGCGTACATCCTCGGCCTGCTGGCCCTGGCGCTCGTCGCGGGCGACTCCGCCAAGGTCTTCGACCCCTTCCTCGGCGTCACGCTGGGCGTCGCGTTCTTCGCCGTGTTCGTGCTGCGGGAGGCCGACCAGTCGTTCGCGAACGTGTACTCGACGGCCGTCTCGATCCAGAACCTCGTGCCGCGCGCCGACCGGCGCGTCCTCACGGTCGCGCTCGGCGCGCTGATCACCGTCCTCGCGCTGCTCCTCGACATCGGCGACTACGCGGGCTTCCTCGCGCTGATCGGCTCGGTGTTCGTGCCGATGCTGGGCGTCCTCGCGGCGGACTTCTTCCTCGGCCGGGGCCGCTCCGGCTGGAACACCGAGCGGACCGCGCCGTCCCGGTGGAGCATGATCGGCGCCTGGCTGGCCGGGTTCACGACCTACCAGCTGATCAACCCCGGCACCGTGAGCCGGTGGGCCGGCTTCTGGAAGGACGTCCAGGAACTGGTGCACCTCACCCCGCAGAGCTGGATGAGCGCGTCACTGCTGTCGTTCCTCGTGGCGGGCGCGGCGGCCCTCGCCATCGGCCGTCTGTCCCGCCGATAGGCCCCGAAAGTGGTGATCTTCCGGTTACCGGACGCCGGTCGTCGGAACTTTTCCGCGTGAGATCTCCGGCGCCGCGCCCGGGAGCGGTGGCACGATGACAGGCGTGCGTCACCACGTCCACGATCCCATCGCGCGCGCCGTGCTGCAGAGCGCGGCCGACGCGATCGTGGCCGTCGACCAGAAGCACCGGGTCACCGTGTGGAACCCGGCGGCCGAGCGCATGTTCGGCTGGACGGCGGAGGAGATGGTCGGCCGGGTCCCGCCGATCGTCCCGGACGAGCTGAAGGCCGAGCACAACGCCGTCCAGGAGCGCCTGCTCACCCGCCGCGTCGGCGGCGGCGGGGAGACCGGCACCGAGGACGCGGGCTCCGACGGCGGCGGGGACACCGGCCGGATCACGATCGCGACCCGCCGCTTCCACCGCGACGGCCGGCTCATCGACGTGCGGATCGACACCAGCGTCCTGACCGACCCCGGCGGCGAGCGGATCGGCTGGGTCGGGGTGTACCGGCCGGTCGAGGACGACGAGATCGTCCAGCACCACATGACGGAGCGGGCCCGCCTGGTGCGGCGGCTGAACGACATCGTCGCCGACCTGAACGCCGAGCTCGACCTCGCCGTGGTCCTCGACCGGATCACCGCCGCGCTGATCGAGCTGACCGGCGCGGACGCGGGCGGCTTCGTCCGGATCCAGGGCGACCACCTGCAGCTGGTCAGCATGTCGGGGCTGCCGGAGCGGATGCGGGGCCGGACCGCCGAGCTGCGCCCGAGCCTCGTCGGCGAGCTGCTGCGCACCGGCAAGACGGTCATGCTGGCGACGGGCGAGCGGCGGCTCGGCGACCTGATCTGGTCGGAGCTTCCCGGGCTGCACACGATCGCGCTCGGGCTGTCGTTCCTGCAGAGCCGCCCGTACGGCGCGCTGTACGCGCTGTTCTCCGGCCAGAAAGTCGGGCACACCGAGCTGGAGCTGCTGGAGCTGCTCGCCGGGCACGCGGGCGTCGCCGTCGGCAACGCCGTCGCGTACATGGAGGTCGTCCGGCAGCGGGCGCACGAGCGCGCGGTGATCGACTCCAGCGCGGACGGGATCGCCGTCCTCGACCACGACCTCGTCGTCCGGCAGTGGAACCCCGCCGCGCACGCCCTCACCGGCATCCCGCCGGAGGACGCGCTGGGCCGGCCCCTCCCGTTCGCCATGCCGGCGCTCGGCGAGATGCTGACGTTCCCGCTGGAGTCGGGCACCTGGCTGAACGTGCTGGCCGCCGAGATCGAGGAGACCGGCGAGCTCGTCGTCGACTTCCGCGACGTGTCGGAGGCGAAGGCCCTGGAGGAGGCCAAGGACCTCTTCCTCGCCACGACGAGCCACGAGCTGCGCACCCCGATCACGGTCGTGCAGGGCTTCGCGTCCACGCTGGTCAACCGGTGGGACGCGCTCGCCGACGACGACCGCAGGTCGGCCGTCGCGACGATCGCCGAGCGCGCCCAGTCGCTCGGGCGGCTGGTGGAGCACCTGCTGCTCGGCGCGCGGATGGGCGCGGACGAGCTGGCGGTGACGGTCGAGCCGTTCGATCTGTGCCGGGTTCTGGACGGTGTCGTCGCGGGGTTCCGGTCCCTGTCGGACGTGCACCGGGTCGAGCTGGACATCGAGCCCGGCCTGCCCAGGGCGCGCGGCGACGCGATGGCGACCGACATCGTCCTCGGGCAGCTGCTGGAGAACGCGTTCAAGTACTCGCCGGACGGCGGCACGGTGCGGGTCAGGGCGTGGGCGGAGGCGTCCCGGCTGGTCGTGACCGTCGCCGACGAGGGGATCGGCATCGCCGAGGGCGACCATGAGCGGATCTTCGAGCGGTTCGTGCAGGGCGAGGCGGGCGACCGGCGCCGGTTCGGCGGGATCGGGCTCGGCCTCTACATCGTGAAGCGGCTGACGGAGGCGCAGGGCGGGTCGGTGTCGGCCCATCCGAATCCGCTCCCGGGCGGCGCCGGACACGGAACGTGCATGCGACTCGTCCTGCGGCGTGCCGTTTGACGAGTATTCAGTCACTTACCGTGACGACAGAGTCCGTGCCGACAGGTGGAATCCCTGCTACCAGTGGGAAAGACGGTGTCGCTAGGGTGTGACGGACGAAACGCGCGCCTGAGGAGTAATCCGCCGTTGGCTGGATAGATCCTTTGTTGGTGGTGGACGGTGTCGGCGAGGACATCGGTCCCGGCGCCAACCGGGGGGTGGTTTCCGGTCGAGGTCAACAGGGCATTTCGGTCATACCGGAAGAGCGACGGGGCTCGTCCCAGGGTCCACGGGGAGGTGAGGGCGTCGAGCGTCGTCCTGCTGCCACACGCACCGTCCAGCGTCTCTGTCGCGCGCAAGCGCCTCAGCTCCGAACTGGTCGCCTCCGGCGTCTACGACTCGGTCGTCGACGACGCGACCGTCATCGTCAGCGAACTCATCAGCAACGCCCTCCGGCACGCCCGCCCGCTGCCGTCCGGCCAGGTCCGGGTCTGCTGGGCCCGCCGCGGCGACCTGCTCGAACTCGAGGTCAGCGATGGCGGCGCCAGCACCGAACCCCGCCGCGGCCCCAGCACGCTCTCCTCGCTCGGCGGCCGCGGGCTCGGCATCGTCGAGGCGCTCGCCGAGGGCTGGGGCGTCCGGCACGAGGACGGCGCCACCACCGTCTGGGCGATCCTGCGGGCGCACGGCACCCGCGAGCGCGCCGAGACCGCCGGTCCGGTGGGGCTGCACGCCGTCGCCCCCGACCTCAGCGGCTTTCCGGACGAACCCGTCGACCTCGGAGAATGCCCCCTCCCCACGACGTCTCGCACCAGAGCACACCCCGCGTGACATCCCGGAAGGACCGCCTTGTAGGGTCCCTTCCAACGCTCGGGCGCTGTCGTGCCCCCGTCGACACCGCCCGAGCCTCCAACGTCCGAGAATCCCCGGGAGCCCGCTCCCGGGGATTCTCGTTTTTCAGGCCGGCCGCGCCTCCGCGGACGGGTCGTCCCGCAGGATCGGGCACGACATGCAGCGCGGCCCGCCCCGGCCGGACCCCAGCTCGCTGCCGCTGATCCGGATCACCTCGATGCCCGCCGCCTCCAGCTGCGCGTTCGTCTCGATGTTCCGCTCGTACGCGACGGCGAGGCGCGGGGCCACCGCGAGGGTGTTGTTGCCGTCGTCCCACTGCTCGCGCTCCGCGGTGACGGGGTCGAGACCGGTGTCGATGACCTTCAGCCGGTCCAGGCCCATCGCCGCGGCGGCCGCCTCCAGGAACGGGCGCGGCTCCGCCACCCGCAGGTCGCCGCTGTCGGCCGTCACCGTGAACGCCGTCAGCGAGTGCGCGACCGGCGGGTACATCACGACCGTGTCGACATCGACCATCGTGCACACCGTGTCGAGGTGCATGGTCGCCCGCCGCTGCTCGATCGGGACGGCGAGGACCGTGTGCGCGAGCCCCGCCGCGAACACCTTCCGCGCGAGCCGCTCCACCCCGGCCGGGGTCGTCCGCTCGCCCGTGCCGACGGCGATCACCCCGGGGCACAGCAGCAGGACGTCGCCGCCCTCCACGTGCTCCAACTCCGGCGAGTACACCGGTTCCACCCCCGCGAATCGGGGATGGAACGCGTAGATGAGGCCGGTCAGCGCGGACTCGCGGCGCCGCGCCGGCATCGCCAGGCTCGTCACCGCCACCCGGTCCTTGATCCATGTGCTGTTGTCGCGGGTGAACAGCAGGCCGGGCAGCGGGTCGACGATGAAGTCGTGCCGGTCCATCAGCCGGTAGACCAGGCCGTGCCCCGCCTTCAGCTCCTCGTGCGCCAGGCCCGCGATCAGCGTGTGCGCGAGGTCCTCCGAGTCGAGGTCGTGCAGGTACCCCGCGACGATCCGCCGGAGCTGGTCGCCGAACCGCAGGTCGGCGACGGCGTCGGCGATCGCCCGCTCGCGCGCCGCCTCGTACTCCAGCGCGTCCTGCAGCAGCTCCGTCACGTACAGGACCTCGACGCCCCGCGACCGCAGGGCCTCCGCGAACGCGTCGTGCTCCTCCTGCGCCCGGCCCACCCACGGGATCGCGTCGAACAGCAGCTTGTCGCTGTTGCGCGGGGTGAGCCGCTTCAGCTCCGCCGCCGGCCGATGCAGCAGGACGGTCCGCAGCCGGCCGACCTCGCTGGTGACGGCGTGCTCGTGTGTTGCGCTCGTCTCAGCCACCCTCCCGAGTCTAAGCGTCCGATTTCCGAGTGAACCGGCCCGACACTCCTGTGCCACGATGCGAAAGTGATCAGCAGGACGCCCGCCCTCCCGCTCCATCTCACGGCCGCCACGCTGCTGCGGGTGTCGGCAGAGGGCGTCGCGACCGCGCTGGTCCTGACCGTCCAGGCCCGGACGGGCGACGCCGCGGCCGCGGGGTTCCTGCAGACCGCCATGCTGCTGCCCTATGTGGTGAGCGGCCCGGTGATCGGCCACGCCCTGGACCGCTCCCGCCACCCCCGCCGCATGACGCTGGCGCTGGCCGTCGGCTACGCCGCCGCGACGGCCGTCCTGCTCGGGCTGGCGGGCACCGCGCCGCTGGTCCTCGCCCTGCTGGTCGCCGCCGTGATCGGCTGCACCGAACCGGTCGTGGTCGCCCTGACGAGCCTGCTGCCCCGGTTCGTCCCGCCCGACCGGCTGTCCCGCGCCTACGGGCTCGAGGCGTCCAGCTACAACCTCGCCGCCATCGCCGGCCCCGGCCTCGCCGCCGCCCTGGCCGGCGCGGCGGGCGGCCAGTACGCCGGCGCCGTGATCGTGGCCAGCGCCGCCCTGGGCCTGGCCGCCCTGCCGCTCCTCCCCTTCCCGGGGCCGGGGACCGAGCCCGCCGCGAAGGCGGGGGTCGGCTCGGTCCTCGGGGGCGGGCTGGTCGTGCTCGCGCACGGGCGGGTCCTGCGCGCGCTGACCGTCTCGACGACGTTCGCGTGGCTCGGGTACGGCGGGGTCGCGGTCACCACCGTGCTGTTCGCCGAGCACATCGGCGCTCCGCCGAGCGCGGGCGGGCGGCTGATCGCGGCGCTCGCGGCCGGGTCCCTGGCGGGGTCGCTGGCCGCCGGCCGGTGGCTGAAACCCCGGCACGCCGAGCGGGTGCTCGTCGCCGGACTCGTCGCGTTCGGGACGTCCCTCGCCGCACTCGCCCTGACGCCGTCGGTGCCGTGGGCGATGGCGGTGTGCGCGCTCGCCGGGGCCTGCGAGGGCCCCGTGTTCGCGGCGACCCTGATGCTGCGGCAGCGCGAGTCGCCACCGGACCGGCTCGGCCAGGTCAACACCACCGGCGGCAGCCTCAAGATCGGCGCCTCCGCGGTGGGCGCGGCGCTGACCGCCGCGTTCGCGGGATCGATCGGGCCGGTCGGCCTGATCCTGGCCATCGCGGGGTTCCAGCTCACCGGAGCCGCACTGGGCTGGGCGCTCCTGCGCGTCCCGGAAAACCGATCGACTCGGGACGGCCCCGCGACGTAACCTCCCCCCATGTTCTTCGCAGCCGGCACCCTGACGCTCGCGGACCTCGGTCCGCTGAGCGCGGTGCCGGCTGCCTTCTCGGCAGCCGCCGCCGACGGCGCGCGACGCTGACCCCTCTCCGTCCCACCCTTCGGAGAACCAGCGGAGGGGGGTGGTCCGGGCGAGCACGCCCGCGCGGGTTCTCTACGCATCCAGCGGAGAGGCCACCGGAAATGACGAAGCAGCTGTACACGCGCGACAAGCCCCACCTCAACATCGGGACGATGGGGCACGTCGACCACGGCAAGACGACCCTGACCGCCGCGATCACCAAGGTGCTCGCCGACCGGGGCCTCGCGTCCGCCGTGCCGTTCGAGGGCATCGACCGCGCCCCCGAGGAGCGCGACCGCGGCATCACCATCAACATCGCGCACGTCGAGTACGCCACCGAGACCCGCCACTACGCCCACATCGACATGCCGGGCCACGCCGACTTCATCAAGAACATGATCACCGGCGCGGCGCAGGTCGACGGGGCCGTGCTGGTCGTGTCGGCGGTGGACGGCGCGATGCCGCAGACGCGGGAGCACGTCGTCCTCGCCCGTCAGGTCGGCGTCCGCCACCTGGTGGTGGCGCTGAACAAGGCGGACGCGGTCGACGACCCCGAGCTGCTCGACCTCGTCGAGCTCGAGGTGCGGGACCTGCTGTCGGAGTACGGGTTCCCGGGCGACGAGATCCCTGTCGTGCGGGTGTCCGGCCTCCGGGCGCTCGAGGGCGACCCGTACTGGACGGCCCGGATCGGCGAGCTGCTCGACGCGATCGACGCGTACGTGCCCGTCCCGGACCGGTTCCTCGACCGGCCGTTCCTCATGCCGGTGGAGAACGTCCTCACCATCACCGGCCGCGGGACGGTCGTGACGGGCGTCGTCGCGCAGGGCGCGATCCGCGTCGGCGACGCCGTCGAGGTCGTCGGGCTCGGCGAGACCTTCGGGTCCGTCGCGACCGGGCTGGAGACGTTCGGGCAGACGATGGAGCACGCCGAGGCGGGCGACAACACGGCGATGCTGCTGCGCGGCGTCCGCCGTGACCAGATCCGGCGCGGCCAGGTGGTCAGCGCGCCGGGCGCGGTCCGGCCGCACACCCGGTTCCGTGCCCGAGTCCGCGTCCTGACGGCGGAGGAGGGCGGCCGGAGCAGGCCGTTCCACCACGGCTACCGGCCGCAGTTCCACTTCCGCACCACGGACGTGGTCGGCGACATCGCCCTCGCCGGCGAGGGCGACATGGCGATGCCGGGCGACACGGTCGACATGACCGTCGAGCTGGGCAAGCCGGTCGCCATGACCGAGGGGCTCGGCTTCGCGATCCGCGAGGGCGGCCGCACCATCGGCGCCGGCACGGTCACCGACCTGCTCGCCTAGCACCGAGGACGGCCACCGCCACGACCGGCGGTGGCCGTCCGCGGTGTGCGGTCATTCCCCGGTGGTGAGGGTGTCGGCGGGGCGGGGGGCCATGGCCAGGCGGGCGGGAAGGGCCGTGGCCAGGAGGGCGAGCGCGGCGGCGCCCCCGAGGACGGCCAGATGGGTCAGCGGCGGGATGTGGGGCGCTCCGTCCGTCATGCCCTTGCCGAACGCCGTGAGGGTGACGAACGCGATCGCGGTGCCGAGGACGGCGGCGATGAGGACGATCGCCAGGGTCTCCAGGCCGAGCATCCGCATGATCTGGCGGCGGGTGGTGCCGACCAGGCGGAGCAGGGCGAGTTCCCGGGCGCGGTCGGACGTCGCCATCGCCAGGGTGTTCACCACGGCGATCGCCGTGAACGCGATGATCAGCCCCATGGCCACGTAGTTGACCTCGGCGTTCGGGGCCGCCTGCTGCCGCGCGGCGGTGCCCGCGTCCGTCGCGCGCGGCCCGGTGGCCCTCTCCATCTCGCGTAGCGCGGCCGCCGTGCCGGAGACCAGGACGGTGCCACGCGGGTCGTCGACGTGGGCGGCCAGCAGGTCGCGGGCGACGGTGAGGTCGCCGAAGCCGAGACCCCGGCCGTAGACGGCGATGACCTCCAGGTCGGCGGGGGTGCCGTCACCGAGGGTGAGGGCGAGCCGGTCACCGGGACGGACGCCCAGACGGGCGGCGGCGTTCGCGCTGACCGCGATGGTGGACGGGCCGAGATCCTTCAGTGAGCCGGTGCGGACGTCCAGGTCCATGGTGCGGTGCAGGCCGGCGGGCGTGACCCCCTGAACGCTGTGGTTCGCCAGGCCGACGCGGACGGTGCTCCGCACCACCTCGGTCACGGCCGTGATGCCCGGCGTGCGGCGCAGCCCGTCCGCGACGCCGTGCGGGACCTTCGGGCCGAGGACGCGTGCGGCGAGCGTGCCGTCGGCGGCCTCGCGCGTCGCGGCGTGGCCCATCGTGGTCTGGACGAACAGGATCGTGGCGGTCAGGCCCATCATCAGCGTCAGCGGCGTGATCACGGACGCGATGCGGCGTGCGCCGGTGGTGAGATTCGCGGCGGCGAGGTGCCCGGCCACCGGCAGGAGCCGCAGCGGCCGGGCGAGGACGGCGATCGCGGCGCGGGCGATGGCGGGGCCGAGGAGCGCGATGGCGATCGTCCAGGCGAGGGCGGTCAGCATCGTCACGGGGCTGGACGCGGCCTCGGTGTTCAGCGCGGACAGCACGATCGTCAGGACGGCGCCGACCGCGAGCGCCGCGCCCCCCGCGAACGTCCGGGCGACGCCGAGCCGGGCCGGGCGCAGCGCCGCGTCGCCGAGGGCCTCGACGGGGCGGACGCGGGATGTGCGGCGCGCCGAGATCCGGGCGGCGGCGAACGCGGCGGCGAGGGTCGCGGCGATCGCGGCGGCCAAGGGAAACGGGCTGACGACGAGGTCGAGGTTGGGCGGCAGCGCGCCCAGTCCGCGGAACTCGTCGCGGAGCCGGAAGGCGAGCGGGAGCCCGGCGGCGGCGCCGAGCGGACCGGCGACGAGGCCGATGAGCAGCGCCTCGCGTCCGATCATCCGCCGGACCTGGCGCGGCGTGGCCGCGACGGCGCGCAGCAGCGCGATCTCCCGTTCCCGCTGCTGGACGGAGAGCGCGAACGTCCCGGCGACGACGAGGACCGCGACGAGCAGCGCCGTCCCGCCGAGCGCGCCGCCCATGCTGATCAGCTTGATGCGGGACCGTTCGGCGCCGGGGAACTCCGCCCTGCCCCGGTCCTTCCCGGTGTGGACGGTGGCGCCGGTGCCGCGCACCGCGTCCGCGATCGCCTCCGGGTCGCCGGACGCGCCGATGGCGGCGACCATGCCGGGACGCCCGGCCAGGCGCGCCGCCCGCGCGGTGGAGAAGAAGATCGCCGCCTGCGACGGGAGCGACTGCGCCGTCACCCCGACGACCCGGTACACGCCCGGCAGGGCGGACGCGACGTTCACCCGCGAGCCGACCCGGAGACCCGCGTCCCGAGCCGTGGCGGCGTCGATCACGATCTCGTCGTCGGCAGCGGGCGCGCGCCCCTCCCGCAGGGTGAACGGGGTCAGCGCGGCGGACTCCCACCCGTGCCCCCACGACGCGTCCGGCCCGCCGGGGACCTCGGCCGGGAAGACCACGTCGGTGACCACGCGGTGCGCCCCCCGCGCGGCGCGGACCTGGTCGGCCACCGACGCGGGCAGCCAGGCACGCTCGGCGATCGGCTTCGCCTTGTGCTTCACCTTGCCCTTCTTCTTCACCTTCGTCTGGTGGACGGACTGGTCGCCGGTCACCACGACGGGCGCCCCCGCGAACCGTTCGGGCTCGACGGAGCCGCGAAGGCCGGTGTCGAGCAGCACGCCGCACGCGCACACGAGGGCCGCCGCGCACAGCAGCGCGACGAACGCCCCCGCGAAGCCCGCCTTCCGGTGCCGGAGAGTGGCGAGGATCATCACGTCCACGCCCCCAGACGGGTCATGCGGGCGGCGACCCTGTCGCTGGACGGGGCGTCCAGCGAATCCACGATCCGTCCGTCCGCGAGGAACAGCACCGTGTCGGCGTAGGAGGCGGCGACCGGATCGTGCGTGACCATCACGACGGTCTGGCCCAGGCCGTCCACGGTCTCGCGCAGAAGGGTGAGCACGTCGCGGGCCGTCATCGTGTCGAGCGCGCCTGTCGGCTCGTCGCCGAACACGACATCGGGCCGGGTCACCAGGGCGCGGGCTATCGCGACCCTCTGCTGCTGCCCGCCGGAGAGCTCGGCCGGGCGATGCCGTGTCCGCTCCCTCAGGCCGACCCGGTCGATGACACCGTTCAGCCACTTCTTGTCGACCCTCGTCCGGGACAGCCTCATCGGCAGGGTGATGTTCTGCTCGACCGTCAGGGACGGCACCAGGTTGAACGCCTGGAAGACGAAACCGACCCGCTCCCTTCGCAGCTCCGTGAGCCGGGTCTCGTTCATGCCGTCGAGCCTCGTCCCGCCCAGCCGCACCGTGCCGGACGTGGGAGCGTCCAGCCCCGCCGCGCAGTGCAGGAACGTGCTCTTCCCCGATCCGGACGGGCCCATCACGGCCGTGAACCGTCCACGCGGGAGCCCGATCGTCACCTCCCGCAGCGCCGCCACGGCGCCGCTCCCCTTGCCGTAGACCTTGCTGACCGCGTCCAAGCGCACCGCTTCGTCCATGTCTCAAGTGTTCTGACCTGCGTGTTCACGGACCAGAGACGGGATCACCGAGCACCCGTGATCTGGTCATGGGCGCACCCATGAGATAGACATATGAGGTGATCAAGGTGCTTCTCGCGGACGACCACCATGTCGTCCGCGGCGCCCTCGCGGCCCTGCTGTCGCTGGAGCCCGATCTCACCGTCGTCGCCGAGGTGGACCGCGGCGACGAGGTGCTGCCGGCCGCGCGCGCCGCCCGTCCCGATGTCGCCGTCCTCGACGTCGACATGCCCGGCGCCGACGGCCTCACCGCCGCCTCCGCCCTGCACGAGGCCCTCCCCGGCATCGCGACGCTGATCCTCACCGGCCACGGCAAGCCAGGCCACCTGCGCCGCGCCCTGACGGCGCACGTCCGCGGGTTCCTGCTGAAGACCGTCCCGCCGGACGAGCTCGCCGCCGGCATCCGCAGGGTCGCGGCGGGCGAACGCGTCCTCGACCCGCAACTCGCCCTCACCGCCTGGGACCTCGCCGACAACCCCCTCACCCCGCGCGAGACGGACGTCCTACGCCTCGCCGCCGAAGGGGCCGAGGCGCAGGAGATCGCCGCACGCCTGCACCTGTCCGCGGGCACGGTCCGCAACTACCTGACGGCCGTCGTCACCAAGCTCCACGCCCGCAACCGGACCGACGCCGCCCGGATAGCCGAGAAGGCCGGCTGGCTCTGACCGCCTGCGAGAGCACTGTCAGCGGGCCGCGTCCGCCTCGACCGGTACGGCCGCGATCAGACGGAACCCGCCGTGACCGTCGGCCCGCGCGCTGAGCGTTCCGTCGACCGCGGCGAGCCGGGTGGCCAGGTTGCCGATGCCGGAGCCGGGGGGCGTGGGCGGCGCACCCGGATCGAGCCCGTCGTTCTCGACGGTGAGCCGGACGACCCCGCCGTCCCGTTCCGTGACGATGGTGCAGTGCCGGGCCGCACTGTGGCGGAGGACGTTGGTGACCGCCTCCCGCAGCACCGTGCTCAGCAACGCCGAGACCCGCGGTTCGACGGCGCCGTGCCCGGCGTCCGCCTCGACGCTCACCCCCGCCGCCGTGAACACCGAACACGCCGAGCCGATCTCCGCGTCCAGCGACAGCTCGGCGCCGCCGCCGGTGGCGGTCCGCAGGTCCTGCCGGGCGCGCTCCGCCATGCCGACGACCTCCGCGAGCTCCGCCCTCGCCCGGTCCCGATCGACGGCGGCCAGCCTCCGCGCCAGCTCGCACTTGAGCAGGATCGCGGCGAGGCTGTGCCCCAGCAGGTCGTGCAGGTCACGCGCGGCCCGCAGCCTCTCCTGGACGGTCGCCGCGCGGGCGAGTTCCTCCCCCGCCTCCCGCAGGTCCCGGACGAGCCGCGCCAGCCGAACCAGCCCGTACACCACCAGGGCGGAGACCAGCGTCCCGAACACGAGGTTGACGGTGACCGCCGCCCCCTGCCGGAGCAGCCCGGCGCACACCCCCACCCCCGCCATCGTCCCCAGCACCAGCGGAACCGCGACCCGCTGCGGCATGCCCGCGAGGAACGACCCCACCAGGAACCCGGGCACCCCGAGCCAGGACGTCCCGAACACGATGGCGGGGGCGAAGCTCAGCCCGACCTGAGCCACCGGCACCCATGCCCGGACACGCCCACCCCGCATCCTCATCCCGAGCCGCCCCGCCCACCGGCCACCGCCCGGCCGCACACCGGTCACCTCGTCACCGGCCCGGCCCGGCCAGCGGAGGCGCAGAGCGCCCGTCGCGAGCAGGGCGGCCGTGATCGCGGGCCCTTGCCAGCCCCAGGGGACGCTGAGCAGCGCCTTCACCATGAAGCCCGCCAAGACCGCCGCCAGCAGCGCGACCGTCATACGGTAGGCACCCGGATCCGGCACGGGGACGCGACGGTCCCCTGCCCGCAGGGTCGCGTCGACCGTGAAGCGCCCGTCGTCGCGGAGTTCCGTGGTGAGCGTGCCGCCGGCCGCGCGGAGCCGTTCGGCCGCGTCGAGCATCCCCTCCTCTCCGCGCGCCGCCGTCCGGACACCGTCGTTGACGACGCGCAGCCGTACCGCGCCCTTGCTCTCCGACGTCTCGATGACGCAGTGCCGCGCCGTGCCCTCCCGCACGACGCCGGTGACCGCTTCGCGCAGGACGGTCGCCAGCAGTGCCCCCGCCGGTCCCAGGGGCTCGAGGTGACCGGTGCGAACGTCCGCGTCGACGCCCGCCGCGCCGAGCATGGCCCGCGCCGCCGACATCTCCGGGGCCAGCGACATGCTCCGGAAGTCCGCCGCCGCGGCCCGCGCGTCGTTCAGGGACCGCCGCGCCGCGTCCAGGACCTCGCCGATGTCCTCCGGACGGTCCAGTGCCCGGCGGCTGCCCTCCGAGATCGTGGTCAGTCCGTGCCCGAGGCCCTCGTTCAGCTCGGCGGTGATCCGCAGCCGCTCCCGGGCGACCGCCGCCATCGTGAGCGGAAGCCGCGCCGCCGCCGCGTCGTCCACCCGGGCGGTGAGCTTCACCAGCCCGTAAAGCATCAGGACGAGCAGGACCGTCGTGATCGTCGCGTCCGCGGCCGCGCCGTCCCGCCACGCCTCGATGACGGCGGCGCTCGCGACCACGGCGACCGTGAGGGGCCACGCGCCCGCCAGCAGCAGCGACGCGCCGACGAAGCCGAGCATCGCCACCGACGTCCCGAAAGCGAGGACGCCCGTGTACGCGCAGGCCGCCTGGAGGACCGTCCCGAGCACGCGCTGCCGACCGGCCACTCCGGGCGCCAACCATGCGAGCTGCAGCACGAGGACACCGGTCACCAGCGCGACCGACAATGCGACGCCGGCCAGGCCATGGGCGCGTGAAGGCGCGGCCAGCGCGTACACGCCCGCGAACGCTCCCATCACCAGGCCGACGATCAGCCGCGCCCGCGACGGGGCGGTGGCCTCCTCGACCGCCTCCGGCAAGACGCCCCTCCGTTCCCCCGGCGCCTCCTCGACACTCCGGACGATTGTGCACCACCCCGGATCGAGCCGGACGTACAGCCGCGGCGGGAACGCTCAGAACCGGGTGCGGTGCCGCCCGACGTACCGGGGTCGGCGTCCCACCGTGAACGCCGCCGCGGACGCCGCGGACGCCGCGGTCAGCAGCGCGACCGCGCCGATCGACGTCGTGACGAGCGCGATCACGGCGCCACCTCCGGCCCGGCGCTCAGCAGCGCCTTCACGGTGGTCACGGCGTCCGGGATGTGATCGGCCTCGGCGAGGGGGCGCCGCTGCCCGACCCAGAACCACGTCCGCCCCGCGTCATCCTGGCGCGGCTCCGCCGTCAGGACGACGCCCGGGTGCAGCGAGCAGCACCCGGCCGCCCGCGGGTTCTCGACGTGCAGCCCGTCCGGCGTCATCCAGGCCCGCATCCCGTGCGCACGCAGAACGGTCCCCAGCGCGTCCAAGCGCGCCTTAGAGTCAGGAAGCATGGGTCGTTCGCCCTCCTACGGCGTTCGGCTCAGGTCCGTCCGGCGTTGCACCGCCGGGCGGACCACATGGGCCAAGTCTTGCATATGCGTGCACAGGTGTGCATCTGAACGACTAGGTTGCCATGGGTACCGTCGTTCCGTGAGCATCGATCTTGAAGGGGCCGACCCGCTCAAGGTTCAGGTGGCCGACGCGGTCGCCGCGCAGATCGCGTCCGGCGAAATCCCACCCGGGCGTCGCATCCCGTCCGCCTCACAGCTCGCCGACATTTACGGCGTCAGCCAGCGGACGGCGGCCGAAGCGGTCCGCATCCTCAAGGAGCGCGGACTGGTCCGCGGTGTCCCCGGCCGCGGCGTGTTCGTCCTCCCCGCCTGAACACGCGGGGCCGCCCGGACAGCGGTCGTCCTGGCCGACGCGCTCCGCGAGCTTTCCCAACGTGGACTTGTCGTCACCACTCAGGGGCGAGGGACGTTCGTGGTCACACCCCCGAACGCCGACACGGACGACCATGGGCGAGCCTGACGGCGGAAGCGGCGCCGCACACTTCTGACCGAGCCCTTCGCGTGGGTGTACGCGCTGCGGGAGCCGGACGCCGCCGACGCGTGATCAGATCACTGGGTGGCGTCCGGCCACGGTCACGTTCGGCTCCATGAGCGCCCCGCAGGAGTCGGCTGCGCTCAGCCTGCCGTCGCGGACGACGACTTAGGCCGGTGTGGTTTGGTGATGGGCTGATCTGGAGGCGGTGCGGGGCCGAAATTCGCGTAACGTGGATGACCGCGTGGTCGCGAACCGGTGGCGAACGCGATCTTGATGTGGTGGGATTCCACGTAACCCCGCTGATCCACCCCCTTTCCTGGAGTCCGTGTGCGAGCCCCCCGCGCCCTGATCCCCCTGCTCTCCGTCTGCGCCGCCGCCGCCGTGGTCACCGCCGCCGGCGCCGGCGCCGCCATCGAGGGCCTGTCCGGTGGCGGACCCGCCCTCGCCGACTCCGCGAGCGAGGCGTCCACCGTCACGGTCAACGCGATGACCTGGAACGTCTGCGGTGACGCCGAGCCGGGCTGCCCTCTCGGCGCGCGGCCCGCCGAGCTCACCCGGCAGATCGCGCAGCAGATGCGGGCCACCGAGGTCGGCGGCCGCAGGGTCCGGACGGACGCCGTGTTCCTCCAGCGGGTGTGCTCCGGTCACGTGGACGGCCTCAAGAAGATCGACCCGTTCGGCACCTGGAGCTGGGCCTTCGCGCCCGCGCCGAAGGGCCGCGCCTGTGCGAACGGGCAGGGCAGGCTGGGCGTCGCGGTCGGCACCAGGGCGGCGCTCACGGACGTCCGGCAGGTCGCGCTCCCCTCACCCGCCGGCGCCGGACGCGTCGCGGTGTGCGGTGAGGTCGCGTCCTGGAGCGCCCGGGTGTGCGCGACGCAGTTCAGCGCCGAGGACGGCGAGTGGCGCGGCAGGCAGGCGCGCGCGCTCGCGAATCTCGCCGGGTCCGCGGTCCGCGTCGTCGTGGGCGGAGACCTCGCCGAACGCCCGGAGAGCCCGGTCCTCGACCCGCTCTACGCCGCCTATGACGAGTGCGACCAGGGGCCCGGCGGCGCCCGCACCGGCGAGAAGACCCGGCAGGACTGGCGCGGCCAGGACGTCGAGAAGAACGACTACCTGTTCATCTCGAAGTCGGCCGGCGTGTCGTGCGCGGTGCCGGACGCGCCCGTCCGCGCGTCCGACCACCGCCCGCTCTCAGCCGTCATCCGTTTCCACTGACGCCGCCCGTCGCGATCGCGGAGCGACGCCCGGTCGAGCTTCCATGAATCCCTCGCGCAGTCGGCGGCCGACAATGGTCATCGACCATGTCGGGCGATCACTACGGATTCACTGGTCTGACATATCTCGCCATGACCGATTTCGGCCAGGGCGTCATTCTTGATCCTTTCTTGCTGAACCTAGGCGGGCGGTAGCGCTGCACTGTACCATTCGCAAGATGATTCCTCGGCATCAGGACTTCCTTTACTCAACGGGCCAAGTGATGATCCGCAGGCTGACAGCGGATGACGAGGAAGAGTTCATCAAGTCGGCCGTCGAGAGCATTGCATTCCATCGTCCATGGGTGGTGGTTCCACGTTCATCAGACAGCTTCTACCGCTATATGGACAGATTTAAGAACTCGGACGATGAGGCCATAGCGGTGTGCGCGGGAGACGGCGACCCCATCGTCGGGTTCATCAATTTGACAGCGGTCGTCCGCGGTCCCTACCAGCGAGCCGTCGTAGGTTATTGGGTTTTTTCCAAGTTCTCCCGGATGGGATACATGACCCGAGCCTTCCCCTTGGTCTATAAGTTCGCTTTTCAGGACCTGGGCCTGCATCGGCTGGAAGCAGACATCCAGCCCGGGAACACGAGGTCACTACGACTGGCGAAGCGGGTCGGGTTCCGGAGGGAAGGTTACTCGCCGAACTTCATCAAAATTGGCGGAGACTGGCGGGATCACGTACGCCTTGCCATCACGAGCGAGATGGCGGACAAGTTCCTGCAGTGAAGCGCACGGACCGTCGAGTGAGCGCAGCATGGGTGGTTACATGCCCTCGATCCCTAAAGAGGACCCTGATTTCGGAACCACCAGAGTCATACGCAGATCAAGGCTTTTTTTCGGCGCGCCGATCGTTGTGATCGTAATGATCTCGATCAACCTGCTGTGGGAGGTGATCCGCGCTAATACCGACTCCCCGAGCCCCAGCGACTGGCCGTACCGCTTCAGCATCCTCAATGCGTCAACGACCGCCACGATACTGACGATCTTCGTCGGCCTCTTCATGGGGCGCCTGCAGTGGGCGCGGTCCTTACGGCCCGTCACGGGCAGCGCCGTTGACGACGAAGGATCCTCTTTCGACCCGCGGAGCGAAATCTGGCGCTTCTGGCTGTACAACGCCGGACCGGGGATCGCCGTCATCGATGACCTCAGCTTTTATGTGCGGTTCGCCGATCAGCCCATTGGCGAGAACGTCCAGCACTGGGTCCCCCTACCGGTGGTGAACGATCAATTTGGATCTCGCGGCCTCAGGGACGGCGTGGACTACTTCATTCGGTGGTACAGCAAGGGAGCCCCGTTTCCGGTGGTGAAATCGCCGGCCGAAGGCATCAAGGCGGCCTGGTTCACCGTGGACGCGCTGCTGCAGATCAAGACCTTCGACGTCCGGCTGAGGTACACGGACAGTCTTGGGGATTCGTACGAGAAACTCATACCGGTGATGCACAGGCTGCCTAGCGTGGCATTGACGGCGATCGCCCGAAAGAAGGGGAACTGACACGCCTTCCGCCCCTGCGATCTGCGCGGTGCTCGGCTCTCCGGCACGATCGAGCCCCGGCTCACGGTGATCCGGCACCGTCGACGGGATCGACGGATGCCGGATCACCACGGGCTTTCCATGCGTGGCGCCTAGTGAACGGCTCGGTCCTGGCCCTCCCAGTAGGGGGCGCGGAGTTCGCGCTTGAGGATCTTGCCGGTGGGGTTGCGGGGGATCGCGTCGACGATGTCGACCGACGTCGGGCACTTGAAGTGCGCGAGGTGGTCGCGGCAGTAGGCGATGATGTCCGCCTCCGACGCCTCCTCGGAGAGGACGACGACGGCCTTCGGGGTCTCGCCCCACTTCTCGTGGGGGACGCCGATGACCGCGCAGTCCGTCACGGCCGGGTGCGCCATGACGACGTTCTCGACCTCCGCCGGGTAGATGTTCTCCCCGCCGGAGATGATCATGTCCTTGACGCGGTCGTGGATGAAGAGGTAGCCGTCCTCGTCGAGGTAGCCGGCGTCGCCCGTCCGGAACCAGCCGCCGTCGAGGAGCGCGGACGCGGTGGCGTCCGGCATCTCCCAGTAGCCCTTCATGTTCTGCGGGGTGCGGCACAGGATCTCGCCGACCTTCCCCGGCGGCTGCTCCTCGCCGGTCCCCGGGTCGACGATCTTGAGGGTGGTGGCCGGGTTGGGGATGCCCGCGCTGCGCAGCCGGTGCGCGTTGGGGCCGTCCGGGTCGTGGTCCTCGACCGGCAGCATCGTGATCGCGCCGGTCGTCTCGGTCAGGCCGTAGACCTGCATGAACCCGGTGTTCGGCAGCATCCGCATCGCGCCGCGCAGGACGTCCTCGCTGATCGGGGACGCGCCGTACAGCAGCACCTTCAGGCTCGACAGGTCGCACTCGGCGACCTCCGGGATGAGCTGCATGAACTGCAGCAGCACCGGGACGAGGAAGATGTGCGTGACCTTGTGCTCCTCGATCGCCTTCGCGATCAGGGTGGGGTCGGGCTCGCGGCTGATGACGCCCGTGATGCCGTCGAAGATCGTGCAGACGGTGAGGGCGTTGCCCGCGACGTGGTACATCGGCATCGCGACCATCAGCACGGTCGAGTCGTCGATGCCCCACAGGTCGTTCGTGAGCGGGAGGACCGCGTTGAAGTTGTCGTGGGTCAGCATCACGCCCTTGGGCAGGCCCGTGGTGCCGGACGAGTACAGCTGGACGAACACGTCCGACGTCTCGGTCTTGACGGCCGGGGGCGTGGGGTCGGCCTCGTCCATCCACGCGGTGTAGTCGCGGTAGGAGTGGCCGGAGCCGCCGATGACGATCGGGTGGGTGGTGTGCTCCAGCCGGTCGGCGATCGCGTCCAGCACGGGCACGAAGTCGGGGCCGACGATGAAGACCTTCGCGCGCGCGTTGTTGACGATGTAGGCGACCTCGTCGGGGGCGAGGCGGTAGTTCACCGGGACCTGGACGGCGCCGATGCGGGCGGCGCCGAACAGCTGCTCGGCGTATTCGAGGGAGTTCTTGTCGAGGATCGCGACCCGGTCGCCCTGGCCGATGCCCGCGGCCGCCAGGGCCGCGGCGGCCCGGTCGACTCGCCGGTCGAAGTCCGCGTACGTGGTGCGAGTGTCGCCCGCGATGAACGCGAGGCGGTCGGGGTGCAGCTCGGCGCGTTCGCGCAGTACTTCGGTCAAGCCCGGCACATCAGGTCCTTTCGCCATTGAGCACCTGGTCCAGGCATAATGCGGGCCCCGCACGGCTTGCGGCAAGAGGTTCCTATCGAGATTTGGTCATCTTGGAGACCGCGGTCACGGCGAGGACGACGACGACGGCGACGAACCCGATGAAGAGGAAGGTCTTCATCATCGACAGGATCGCGCCGACGACGGTCATGGCCAGCCACACGGCGAGGACGACGCCGACGATGGTGAGGATCGTTCTGCTCATGCCCCAACCGTATGCGGCGCCCCGGAGCACGTCATCACCCTCCGGGACGACCCCGACCCTGAACTCCAGGGGGACCCGACCCTGAGGCCCCCCGGACTTCTTACGGTGCGGTGACGCGGGGCGCGATCCGCCTGGCACCGCCGTAGCGTGGAGGGGTGATCCCTGAACAGGCGGGGCGGGTCCTCGTGGTGGACGACGATCCGACGGTCGCGGAGGTCGTCGCCCGGTACCTGGCCCGTGACGGCCACGAGGTCGAATGCGTCGCGGACGGCCCGGCGGCACTGCGCAGCGCCGCCGAACGGCCGCCCGACCTCGTCGTCCTCGACCTCATGCTGCCCGGCGTCGACGGGCTGGAGGTGTGCCGGCGGCTGCGCGCGACGTCGCCCGTCCCGATCGTCATGCTGACCGCGCTCGGCGCGGAGACCGACCGGCTCGCCGGGCTGGAGACCGGCGCCGACGACTACGTGACCAAGCCGTTCAGCCCGCGCGAGCTGGCACTGCGCGTCCGGTCGGTGCTGCGGCGGTCGCGCGGCGCGCTCGTCCCGGTGGTCGCGGCGGCGCCGCTCCGCGACGGCGACCTGGTCGTGGACGTCGCGGCGCACGAGGCGTCCCTGCGGGGGGAACTGCTCTCGCTGACCGTCCGGGAGTTCGACCTGCTGGCGTTCCTGCTGCGCCATCCGCGCCGCGCCTTCACCCGGGACGAACTGCTCGCACAGGTCTGGGACTGGACGTTCGGCGACTCGTCCACCGTCACGGTGCACGTGCGCCGGCTGCGGGAGAAGATCGAGGACGACCCGGCCGCGCCGCGCCGCCTGGTGACGGTGTGGGGGGTCGGATACCGCTACGAGCCCCGGGACGGCGCATGATCCCGTTCGAGGACCTGCTGTGGGTCGGGTACTACGCGGCGCTGGCTGCGCTGGTCGTGGCGGGCCTCGGGCTCGGCGTCCTGCACGTCCTGCGGGGGCGGTCGGTGGCGACGCAGCTGGTCGTGGTGGGCGCGGCGACGGTCCTCGCGACGATCTCCGGCATCGTGGTGATCTCCCTGATGATGATCCTCAACGACCATGACCGGACGGTCGTGCTCGCGGTCGTGACGGCCGCCGGGCTGGTCGCGATGGCGGTGTCGGTGCTGCTCGGGCGCCGGCTCGTCGCCGCGAACCGGGTGCTGGTGGAGGCCGTGCGGGCGGACCGGTTCCGGCCGCCCGCGGTGCGGCTGCCCGCCGAGCTGGCGGAGCTGTCCCGGGAGCTGGACGCCGCGTACGGGCGGCTCGCCGCGGCCCACGAGCGCGAGCAGGCGCTGGAGGCGAGCCGCCGGGAGCTCGTCGCGTGGGTCAGCCACGATCTGCGCACGCCGCTCGCCGGGCTCCGCGCGATGGCGGAGGCCCTGGAGGACGAGGTGGTCGCGGACGCGGGGACCGTCCACCGCTACCACGCGCGGATCCGCGTCGAGACGGAGCGGCTGACCGAGATGGTGGACGACCTGTTCGAGCTGTCGCGGATCCACGCGGGCGCGCTTCGGCTGTCGCGGCGCCGGGTCGCGCTGGCGGAGCTCGTCGAGGAGGCCGTGGCGGGGACGGAGGCGCTGGCCCGCGCGAAGGGCGTCCGGCTGCGCGGGGACGTGGCGGAGGGGCCGCCCGTCCGGGTCGACACGGGGGAGCTGGGGCGGGCGCTCCGCAACCTGGTGGTGAACGCGATCCGGCACACGCCGGGTGACGGCACGGTCCAGATCGTCGGCGAGGTGGGGCCGGACGAGGCGCGGGTGACGGTCTCCGACGCGTGCGGCGGCATCCCGGCGGACGATCTGCCGCGCGTGTTCGAGGTCGCGTTCCGGGGGGAGGCGGCCCGGACGCCGGGCGGCGGCGCGGGGCTGGGGCTCGCGATCGCGCGCGGCATCGTGGAGGCCCACGCCGGGCGCATCAGCGTCGCGAACGAGGGGCCGGGCTGCCGCTTCGAGGTGCGCCTGCCGCTCACCGGCGTCTAGCACACTGACCTGCGGATTCGCGCTGTGATCAGGGACTCATCGGTGATCTGGATCATCACCGCGGCGGTGGCCGCCGTCACGTCCGGGCCGGTCTCACCGCGCTGATCAGGAACGATGGCCGCGCACCGGCCCTGATGTGGGACGCGTCACGCCCCATAAGCGAATACTTACGCGGCGTAGCGTGCCGACATCTATTGGACGCCATGTGAACAGGATGGTGGACGGTGCGTTCCAGGATCGCCGGCGCGACGGCGCTGAGCACGGCGATGATCTGCGGCCTCACCCTCATGACGGCGGCCCCCGCCGCCGCGAAGGCCCCCGCCCGGCCCTACGACTTCAACGGGGACGGCCGGCGCGACATCGCGATCGGCAGCCCGGACGGCACGGCCGGCGGCAGGCGCGCCGCCGGCTTCGTCAGCGTCGCGCTCGGCACGGCGAAAGGCTTCGCCCGCCCGAAGGTGATCGGTCAGGCCGGATCGGCCGTGCCCGGCTCCGCCGAGACCGGGGACCGGTTCGGCGCCGCGCTGGCGTCCGCCGACTTCAACCGCGACGGGTACGCCGACCTGGCCGTCGGCGCGCCCGGCGAGAACCAGGGTGCGGGCATCGTCACGATCCTGTGGGGCTCCCCGTCGGGGCTCGGCAGGGCGAGCACGCGCGGCGAGGGCTCCGCGGCGGGCGTCCGGCACCGGTTCGGCCAGTCGCTCGCGGCGGGCGACGTCCAGGGCGACGGCGCGCCCGAGCTGTTCGTGTCCGTGCCCGGCACCGACCGCTTCACCTGGATCTCCTTCACCGGGAAGGGCGGCTCCCAGAAGGTCACCGGACGGTACGTCGACGGCACGTGGCTGGCGACCGGCGACGTGAACGGCGACGGGCGCGGCGACGTCGTCTCGGCCTGGTACGACACGAACGGGCCCGAGGTGAACCGCCGCCGCGGGTTCACGGTCTTCCTCGGCGGCGCGGACGGCCGCCTCACGAAGTCGACGACCGTGTACGCGCCCGTGCACGCGCTCGCCGTCGCCGACTACGACGGCGACCGCAGGGCGGACGTCGCGGTCGGCGACACGTTCGACCGGCCGTCGACCGGGGGCCGGGTCACCGTCCACCGCGGCTCCTGGCTCGGCGTCGGCAGCCCGTACGCCATCGACCAGCGGACGTCCGGCGTCCCCGGCCTCGGTGTCAACGAGGACGACTTCGGCGCCTCGCTCGCGGTCGGCGACGCCAACGGCGACGGACGCGCCGACCTCGCCGTGGGCGCCCCGAAGGCCGACGTCGGCTCGGCGCCCGACGCGGGCCGCGCCTACGTGCTGTTCGGCTCGGCGTCCGGGCTGACCGGACGCGGCGCCCGCGCCGTGTCGCAGAACTCCGGGGGCGTCCCCGGCGGGGCGGAGGACTACGACCTGTTCGGCCACGCCGTGTCCCTCCTCGACCACAACGGCGACGGACGCGCCGACCTCGGCATCGGCGCGCCGGGAGAGAACGGCGACAGCGGGTCCGTGACCGTCGTGCGGGGCTCCTCGGCGGGGCTGTCGTCGCAGGCGTCCGGATACACGCCCGGCTCGTTCGGGGCCAGGACGGGCGGCGCCCGTCTCGGTGCGGTCATCGGCGGCTGACGAGACAACCGAAAACGAGATCAAATCGGGGTAAACCGGAAGCGGGGCACGGGAGTCACCTCTGTAACGCGCGCCAGTCCAAGCGCGCGCTTCCCGGAGGTCTCACCCCTTGCGCACTCGTCTTCTCGCGCGCGCCGTGGCCACCGCCACGGCCGCCGCACTCGGCGGACTCGGCCTCGCGGCCGTCACCGCCGCCCCCGCGTCCGCCGCCACCCCGGCCAAGCCCTACGACTTCAACGGCGACGGCTACGTCGACCTCGCCGTCGGCAGCCCGCACGGCAAGGTCGGCGGCCGGGGCGGCGCCGGTTTCGTCACCGTCACCTACGGCCGCTCGGCCGGGCTCAACACCGCCAAGCGGCAGGTCATCCACCAGAACACCACGGGCGTCGGCGGCACCGCCGAGTCCGGCGACCACTTCGGCTACGCCGTCGCGTCCGCCGACTTCGACTCCGACGGCTTCGCCGACCTCGCCGTCAGCGCCCCCGACGAGGATTCCGGCTCCGCCACCAACGTCGGCGCGCTGACCATCTTCTGGGGCATGTCCTCGGGCCTGTCCACCTACGCGACCACCGACGCGTTCGAGAGCGGCCTGCCGAACGGCGCCCGCGCCGGGACGAGCCTCGCCGCCGGTAACTTCAACGGCCTGGAGAACGCCGACCTCGCCTACACCGGCGCCGCCGGCTGGGGCTGGTTCGCGTTCGACCCCAGCATCTCCTCGCAGTCCGCCAAGGCCGCCCGGATCGGCGGCACGCGCGCCTTCGTCCACCAGCGGCTGCCCCTGCCGGGCGGGCGCGCGGACGTGCGCGCCGCCGCGGCCCCCTCCGTGCAGGCCAAGGTCCGCCCGGGGTACTCGGTCACCAAGGCGCACCCCGACCTGGTCCTCACCTGGTACGACCCGGAAGCAGCCGCCGGTGAGCAGAACTGGGTCGTGCTGACCCAGCCGACCAACGAGGGCCGGTCGCTCAACTCGCGTACCTCCATCAAGACGCCGGCCGTGGGCGGCGCCGCCGTCGGCGACTTCAACGGCGACGGCTACGGCGACCTCGCGGTCGGCCGTCCGGGCGACGCCGGGCACACCGGCGGCGAGATCGGCCTCTACAAGGGCACCGCCGAAGGCTTCGAGACGACCGGCACCGTCCTGAACACCGCGACGGCCGGCGTGCCGGGCACCCCGGCGACCGGCGACCGGTTCGGCGCCGACCTGTCCGCCGCGGACGTCGACAAGGACGGCCGTGCCGACCTCGCGATCGGCGCGCCCGGCACCAAGGTCGGCTCCGCCACCACCGCGGGCGGCCTGTTCCTGCTGCTCGGCTCCGCGTCCGGCATCACAGGCAGCGGCGCGCAGTGGCTGTCGCAGGACACCGAGGGCGTCCCCGGCGGCGCCGAGAAGAACGACAAGTTCGGCTACCAGGTGGCGCTGCTCGACCTGACCCGGGACGGCTACAGCGACCTGGTCGTCGGCGGCCCCGGCGAGAACGCGGACGAGGGCTCGCTGACCGTCCTGCGCGGCCGCTCGACGGGCGTCCGGCCGGTGACCGGCGCCGTCACGTACGGCCCCGGCACCTGGAAGGTGTACGGGATCGGCGCGACCCTCGGCCTCGTCGTGGGCGACTGACCCGCTCCACGACCGGCCAGGGCGATCTGCTTCGGCGGGCGCGGCACCTCGATCGGGGGATGCCGCGCCCGTCGGCGTTCGCGGCGTCTCCGGCTCCCGGCGTCTTCGGAAGCGTTCAGGCTTCCAGGGCCTCGAAGACGAGACGGAACGTCGGGCACGGCCAGCGGGACATGCAGGCGCGGCAGCGGAGGATCGGGCTGCCTGGATCGCTCGTGATGCCGCCCGCCTCCTGCGGCCGGTGCAGATCGACCAGCCGGACGCCGAGCTCGGCGAACACGATGACCTCGTCGCGCGCCTCCGACAGGAACGCGAGGTCCTCCCGGGTGAGGTTCGCCTTGACCGGGACGAGCCCGTCGCGGTTCACGAGACGGGACAGGTAGCGCGTGGACGACCCCCAGGACGTGGACTTCGCGGAGCGCGAGCGGATGCTCTCCAGGCGCTCGCGCAGCCGCGCCTCCCTCGGGTCGGGCGTTCGGTCGTTCACCTCTTGCGCACCCCCATGCACAGACGTTCGACCGGCGGCCGTGCGTCCGCCCGTCGCACCCGCCCAGCTTTCCGCACTTCGCCCCCGCGCGCGGGGGAACGAGGGGAATGGACGCCCCCATGGGGTGCTCACGGCGTGTGGCGTTCCCGACACGTACATGTGTCGCACGATCGCGCCACACGGGTCTCGGTGAACTTCTGGCCCATCGGCCGTTCCCGGGATAGTGTTCCGTCGTGGAGCTAAACGTCTCGACCGCGTCTCAAGATGGTAACGCCGTCGTCACGGCGACGGGCGAGCTCGACCTGTACACCGCGCCGCGGCTGCAGGCGGCCCTCGCCGGCCTGCTGCGCGAGCAGATCGACCGCATCGTGGTCGACCTCAGCGGCGTCGAGTTCTGCGACTCGACCGGCATGAACGTCCTGCTGGCCGCCCTCAAGCGGCTCAAGGAGCGGGGCGGATCGCTCGAACTCGCCGCGCCGCGGCCGGCCGTGAAGCGGATCCTGCAGGTCACCGGGCTCGACACCGTGTTCACCGTGTGCGAGGCCGCGCCCGCCCTGGACGCCATCTAGTCCGAACAGTCGACAGGCGGGCCCGCGGGACATCCCGCGGGCCCGCGCTCATGTTCGCCCCCGCGCGGACCGCGCCCCACTACGATCACGGCTATGCAGGATGTAGCGGTGATCATCCCGGCCAAGGACGAGGCCGACCGCATCGCGGCGACCGTCACGGCCGCGCGGAAGCTGCCGGGCGCCGACCTTGTCGTGGTCGTCGACGACGGGTCGTCCGACCGCACCGGGCAGGTCGCGCGGGAGGCGGGCGCGCGCGTCGTGCGGCACAGCCGCAACCGCGGCAAGGGCGCCGCCATGGAGACCGGCGCGGAGGCCGTCCGGCTGCTGGACCCCGGCCGCCACCTGCTGTTCCTCGACGCCGACCTCGCCGACACCGCCGCCGCCGCGGCCCCGCTGGTCGAGCCGGTGCGGGCCGGCGAGGCCGACATGACCATCGCGGTGTTCTCGGCGACGGTGAAGCTCGGCGGGCACGGATTCGTCGTCCGGCTGTCCAGGGAGGGCATCCGCCGCGCGACCGGCTGGGACGCGACGCAGCCCCTCAACGGGCAGCGCTGCCTCACGCGCGCCGCGTTCGACGCGGCGCTCCCCCTCGCCCCCGGGTTCGGGGTCGAGACCGCGCTGACCATCGACCTGCTGCGGCAGGGGTTCCGGGTCCGGGAGGTCGAGGTGCCGCTCGCGCACCGCGCCACCGGCACCGACTGGCACGCGCAGGTCCACCGCGCCCGGCAGTTCCGGGACGTGGCGCGCGCGCTCGCCGCCCGCGAGCCCGTCATCGCCGACCGGCTGCGCGGCCGCCGCGCATGAGCCGTCCCGGCCCCGGCTCCCCCGGTCAGGGCCACGAACCTCCCCCCGGAGCGGAAGGCGCGCGCGCGGCGCGCCGGTGGGGGACGGCCGGGCTCTGCGGCATCGGGACCGGCCTCGCGTGCTTCCTCGGCACGGCGCTGCTCGGCCCGTCCGTGTTCCAGCCGGTCCTCGCGGGGTCGCCGGGCGAGCCCCCGTACGCGCTGGCGGCCGACCCGTCCCCGTTCCTGGTCGTCGGGCTCGTCGCGGCCGGCGTCGCGACCGGCGCGGCCGGGCTCGGGGCCTGCCTGCACGCGCTCCGGCGGGGCTGGCGCGTCCGGGCGTTTCCGCTGGTCGCGGCGGGGCTGCTGGCCGCCGCCGCGTTCATGTTCATGCCGCCGGTCGGGTCGAGCGACCATCTGAACTACGCCTCGTACGGGCGGATGGCCGCGACGGGCCACGACCCGTACGCGACACGGGCCGACGACCTGCCCGGCGACCCGGTGGCCGGCGCGCCGGAGGAGTGGCGGACGACCCCGTCGGTGTACGGGCCGATCACCACGGCGCAGCAGGCGTTCGCCGCGTGGATCGGCGGCGGGTCCGTCCGGCTGACGGTGTTCGCCCTGTCGGCCGTCAACGCGCTGGCGTTCGCGGCGACCGCGCTGCTGCTGCACCGGGCGGCGCCCTCCGCGGAGCGGCGGCTGCGTGCCGCGCTGCTGTGGACGTGCAACCCGCTGATGCTGTTCCACCTGATGTCCGGTGGGCACAACGACGTCCTCGCGATCGCACCGATGGTCGCGGCCCTGACGGTGTTCCGATGGCGCGGCGCGTCCCGGTGGCGCGGGGCATTCCGATCCTCGGGCGTGCTCCTCGCGGGAGTGCTGATCGGGGCCGCGGCGGCGATCAAGATGCCGGCGGCGCTCGCGGGCGGCGGACCCGCCTGGTCCCTGCTGCGCGAACGGCGATGGCGGCGGCTGGTCGCGCTGACCGGCGGTGCGGGGATCGTCGCCGCGGTGGCGCACCTGCTCGCCGGCCCGCACGTCCTCGACCAGGTCGGGCAGGCCAGCAGCATGGTGTCGCTCGCCACCCCCTGGCACCTGGTCGACATCGCCCTCGGCCGCGGCGACCACCGCGACGCCATCAAGGCGGGCTCCCTGCTGCTGATGCTCGGGCTGGTCGTGCTGCTGGTCCGCGTCCTGCCGGCGGACGAGGACGGCGACCGGCGGACGGCCGCCGCGCTCGTCCTCGCCTGGCTGCTCGCCGCGCCCTACGAACTGCCCTGGTACGACGCGTTCGGCTGGGCGCTGCTCGCGCTCCTCGCCGCGACCCGCGTCGACTGGGTGCTGCTCGTCCACACGACCGCGCTCAGCCTCGCCTACCTGCCGGCCCGCGCGCCCCGCCGCATCGGCATGCCGGACGAGCTGTCCTGGCTGTTCACGGTCGTCAGGCCGACGGTGATCCCGTGGACGCTGACCGCGCTGCTGGCGGCGCTGACGGTTCAGTGCCTGCGGCCAGGTCGAGCTCCAGCGACCGCACCCCGGCCGCGAGCATCAGCGGGATCGCGAGGCTGAACGCCACCGACATGATGACGAGCCCGGAGTCGTTCACCAGCGTGCCGATGACGCCCACGGCCAGCGCCCCGATGAGCGCCGGACGCATCGTCCGGCTGTGCGCGTAGGCGCGGTCCAGCAGCGACGCCCGGTACCGCGTCGGGCGCGCCAGCATGAAGAACAGGAACCCGATCGCGGCGGCGAGCGGCAGCGTGAACGGCCAGTAGCCGAGGCTGTTCAGCATCGCGTCGAACTTGCGGGCGACGACGTCCCAGGCGTCCCCGGCGACGAGGTCCTGCCAGAAGCGGCCGAGGTGCGTCGGGTTCGCCGACCGCGCGTTCAGATACGAGATCAGCAGCACGATCGCCGCTCCGGCCAGGCAGAACAGGCCCAGCTTGAGCGGCGAGACGCGGCGTCCGGTGAGCAGCAGGCCGAGGACCGCGAACGCCGGCACCATCGCGAGGACGCCGCCGAAGTCGCTGCCCCACGCGGGCAGGCCGTCCACCGCGACGGCGGCCACGCCGATCACCGCGACGATCCCCACCGCCGTGAGGGCCGCCCGCCGGGACGGGGCGCCGCGCGGGCCGTCCGCCCGCAGCGGGAACTCCGCCAGCCACGCCGCCGTCAGCACCGCCGCGACCGCGAACAGCGCGAACGCCTGGTTGCCGAACCCGTAGAACCGGCCCGCGACGAGCGCCGTGTAGCCCATCAGCGAGTTCAGCTGGAGCGTCGAGCCCGTCATCACGTCCACGGCGAGGACGAGCGCCGTCGCACCGGTGATCACGAGGCCGGGAGCGAACGCCGACCGGCGCCACGGCCCCGACAGCGCCACCCCCGTCAGCAGCCCCGCCCAGCCGAGCACCAGACAGACCAGCATGATCGTCGGGGTGGGCGCCCGCCACCACGGCACCAGCCCCGCGAGGAACGAACCGCACGGCACCGCCCCGCCGATCAGCGCGATCACCCGCGTGCCGCCGAGGATCCGAGCGCGCGCCCCCGGGTCGCGGCCGAGGCGCCGCAGCGCGAGCATCGCGACCCCGTACAGGACGAGCTGCGTCGCGAACAGCACCCAGTAGAACGACGTCTGCACCCGCCGCATCGCCTGCGCGGCGACGTCGCCGTCGGCGAGCCGCTCGACGCGGTCGGCGGCGCCCGCGTCCGACGGAACCCGCGTCCACGCCGACCCGACCGCCTCCTTCGGCTGCGGCAGGCCGAGGACCTCCAGCACCGTCGCCGTCGCGTCGGTCAGCGTGACCAGGCCGTCGTGGCGGGTCGCGCTCGACCGCAGCAGGCCCGTCCCGTAGCCGCCGCCCAGCGCGACGGCGAGCCGCAGATGCGGGTTGACGCCCGTGTCGGACAGCCCCGCGACGAGGACCGTCGTCCCGGCCGGGACACCCGCGACGACCTGCGCGATCCGGCGGTCGGCCGCCGCGACCGCCGCGGCGCGCTCCCTCGCGCCGACCGGGACCTGGTCACCGCGCGCGTCGACGCCGGCGGTCATGTAGGCGCGGAACACGTCGTCGACGTCGACGGCGGTGAGCGCGCACCGCCTCCAGTCGTCCGCGGACGCCTTGTCGGGGGAGGCGATGTAGCGGTCGACCCGTCCGGAGCCGTCGGCGGCGCCGAACACCGCGCCCGGCCCGACCGCCGTCGTGCAGCCGCCCGCCGCGCGCACCGCGTCGCCGAGCAGCCCGACCCGGGCGTGGTACGACGTCGCCGCGTTGTCGGTCTTGATCGCGGGCCAGCCCGCGGCGGCCGCCCCACCGGCCGGGACGGCACCCGCGGGGGAGGGCCCGCCGGGCAGGACCGGCGCGGACGGCAGCGCGCACTCGCCGTGCGCGAGCCGGGCCCGCTGCCCCGCCGACAGCGTCAGCCAGCCGTCCGTGGGGCACGTGCCGGCGCGGGTCGTCCGGACGCTGAGGTTCGCGCCCGCGCCCTTCGCCGTCAGCGCCCACAGCGCGGGAGTGGCGGCCTGATCGACATCGCTCCACGTCAGGCCCGGGACGCCGATGACGACGACCCGGCCCTTCGGCTCCGCCGCGGCGGGCGCGGCGACGACCGCGGTCAGGAGGGCGGCGACGGCGGCGAGGAACATGGCGATCTTCGTCCCCCGGAGCGTCATGGCGTTCAGGCTACAAGAGCGGGCCGACCCACCCGGCGGGATACGGACGGGACGGCCGGTGATCCGGTTAGGCCAAGATGAGGTCATGCGTGGAGTTCGTGGGCCCGACGTCGACACGGCACCGGCCGCTCCGGCGCCCCGGCCCGGACGCCGGCGGTCGCCGGTGGATCTGCTGATCCTCGCCGCCGGGATCGCGATCGCGGTCGCGGCGGCGAGCCCGATCGTCGCCCGCTGGCTCGGCAACCCGCCCGACCAGCGGCTCGTCGACCTCGAGGTGTACCGCGACGGCGGCGCCGCCATCCTGCGCGGCGCCCCGCTCTACGAGGTGCTCACGCAGCCGCCCCAGTTCCTGCCGTTCACCTATCCCCCGTTCGCGGCCGCCCTCGCCGTCCCGTTCACGCTGCTGCCGTGGCGCGCCGCCCAGTGGATCTGGACCGGGCTCATCTACGCGGCGCTGCTCATCTGCGTCCGGTACGCGTTCCGCGACCTGATCCGCCGCACCGGACGCTGGGCGCCCCTCACCACCGGCGCCCTCGTCGCCGCGTGCGCGTGGATGGTGCCCGTCCGCGACCAGGTCCGCTTCGGGCAGGTCGGCCTGTTCCTGCTCGCGCTGTGCCTCGCCGACTGCTGCGCCCGAACCCCCCGCTGGCCGCGCGGCGCCCTCGTCGGCCTCGCTGTCGCGATCAAGCTGGTGCCGGGCGTCTTCCTCATCTACTTCCTCGTCACCGGGCGGTGGGAGGCGCTGCGCAACGCGGTGCTCACCGCCGCCGCCGCGACCCTCGGCGCGTTCGCGCTGCTGCCGTCCGACTCCGCCGACTTCTGGTTCGGCGCGCTGCTGGAGGGCGGCGACCGCACGGGCGCCGTCAACGGCACCACCAACCAGGCCGTCAACGGGATCGTCGCGCGGATCCTGCCCGAGGGCCCGGTGCGGTCGCTGGTGTGGCTCGTCCTCGTCCTGGCCATGGCCTACTACGGATTCAAACTGGCCCGCCGCGCCACGCTCGCCGCCGACGACCTGCGAGGCCCCGACTCCAACGCCCTGCTGCTCGCGGGGGTCGCGATCACCGGGCTGCTGTCCGTCCTGCTGTCACCGGTGGGCTGGATCCACCATCTCGTCTGGATGATCCCGGTCATCGGCGCTCTGGCCGGAGACGGCCGGGACACCCGAAGATGTCTGCTGGCCGCCGGCGCCTGGTTCTACTTCCTCTTCCCCCTCCCCTGGTGGGGCACCAAACTGATCGGTCCCGACGACCCCCTGATCTCGGCTTTCTTCGGCCGGATCGTCCAGGATCTGTTCGGCTTCGCCGCCATCGCGATGATCGTCCTGCTCGGCACCTGGCTCGTCGACCGGACATCTCGGACGGGGGTTCCTTCGCAACCGGACGCCGAGGTGGGTACGCTCGCCCCGTGATTCTCGTCGCGGTGGCCGTTGCCGGCCTGGTCGCCGGGGTGGCGGGGCTGTCGATCGCGGTCGTGGCCCACAACCGGGCGAACCAGGTCCTCGAGCAGTGCGCCGAAATGCTGAGGCGCCAGCCGAAGGTCACCGACGGCTCGGTGGACGAGCGCGCCATGCGCGACGTCGCGATCGTCCACTACGACGCCCTCAAGGAGATGTCCGGGCACCGGTCCTTCTCCCTCGCCCTCCTCAACTCGGTCGGCGACGGCGTCGTCATCAGCTCCATCAACGGGCGCACCGAGACCCGCACCTACGCGAAGGTCATCGTCGACGGCCATCCCGTCGACGGCCTGTCCCCCGAGGAGAACCAGGCTCTGCGCGCCGCCCGCCTCGGCAAGGGCCCCGCCGTCAGCATGGCCGACCCCCTCGCCGACTTCGGCGGCGCCACCCGGAAGTGACGGCGCCGCACCCCACGATCAGTAGACTCGTCGGTCTCACCGCAGGACGAGCCCGGGGGACCGCGTGACCGCACACGACCGATACGCCTATCTGGGTCCGCGGGGCACGTTCACCGAGGCGGCGCTCCTCACGATCCCCGGCGCCGCCGGCGCCGAGCACATCCCGTACGCGACCGTCCCGTCCGTCCTGGACGCCCTGCGCCGCGGCGACGCCGACTCCGCCGTCGTCGCCCTGGAGAACTCCGTCGAGGGCTCCGTCCCCACCACGCTCGACGAGCTCGCCACCGGTGAACCCCTCCACATCGTCGGCGAGATCCACCTGCCCGTCTCGTTCGCGCTGCTCGTCCGCCCCGGCACCACGCTCCACGACATCAAGACGGTCGCGTCCCACCCGATCGCGCAGCCGCAGTGCCGGCGCTGGCTCGCCGACCACGTCCCGCACGCCGAATGGCGCGCCGCCACGTCCAACGCCGAGGCCGCCCAGCACGTCGCCGACGGCCACTACGACGCCGCCCTCGCCGGCGCGTTCGCCGCCGCCCGCTACGGCCTGTCCGTCCTCGCCGAGGACATCCACGACGTCGCCGACGCCGTCACCCGCTTCATCGTCCTGCGCCGCCCCGAGACCCCGCCCGCCCCCACCGGCATGGACCGGACGACCGTCGTCGCGTTCATCGGCGAGGACCACCCCGGCGCCCTCCTGGAGATCCTCACCGAGTTCTCCGTCCGCGGCATCAACCTGACGCTGATCCAGTCCCGCCCCACCGGCACCGGCCTGGGCTCGTACCTCTTCTGGATGGATTTCGAGGGCCACGTCACCGACGCCCGCGTGGGAGAGGCCCTGATGGGCCTCCGCCGCGTCTGCGCCGACGTCCGCTTCGTCGGCTCCTACCCCCGCGCCGACCAGGTCCGCCCCGAGATCCGCCGGGGCACCCACGACGACGACTTCACCGAAGCCGCCGCCTGGCTGCACGCCGTCCGAAACGGCGCCCCCAAGTGACCGAAACGTGATCACCGCTTCGGTCAACCACTGACCGATCTTGGGCGTCTCCTCCACACCTGAACCGTTCCGTGGAGGCCCCCCTTTGCGCCGCAAGACGTCCTTCCTCGCCACCCTCGCCCTCGCCGCGACCACCGCGGCGATGCCCGCGACCGCCCACGCGGACGCCACGGTCGTCTCGCTGACGACCCAGTTCGACAGCCTCTCGGCCGATCGCGTCGCGACGGTGACCTTGAAGGCGAAGTCGCCCAGCGGTATCACGAACATCGCGGCGGACGTCTCCGACATCGCCAACCCAGGCGGCTGGGTGCCCTTCACGACGCTCCGGTTCACTCGCGTCGACGGCACCGACAACGACGGCACCTGGCAGGCCGAGTTCCGCTCCGACATCGAGAACCACGCCGGGTACAACAGGATCGGCGTACAGATCACCACGGCGGACGGCGCGACCATCACGCGCGCGACCGGCCTCACCAACTGCTACGTGACGTCCATCGCCGACTTCGAGAGCAGCCCCTCGGTCATCGACATCGATAATTCGGCGATGACCCTCGGGGGGCGCGTGTTGCGGCAGAAACACCGCGACGCCCCACTGGAACCGTTGTCCGGCGTCACGGTCAACGGATCGGGGGGTGTCCGGACGCAGACCGGCACGGACGGCTCGTTCAGGCTCACATCGAGTGGCTTCACCTCCGCCCAGGCATACGTGCCGATGCAGGAGCCCTTGTGCCCCACGAGCCGGTGGGCGCCCGCACCGACCGTCATCAAGAAGCCGATGACCGCCACCGCCGAGCTCGTCGCACCGAAACCCGTGGTGACCGGAACGCAGGTGCGGATCAAGGGCCACGTCAGCAGGCAGGGCCTCGCCGGCCCCGTCCGCGTCGGGGACGTCTACTTCCAGGTCGTCCGCAACCACGGAACCGCGACCGCGCACCAGGTCGCCGCAGACCGGACCACCGCGGACGGCGCGATCGACATCGCATTCGCCGCCGACGCGTCGGGGCCCCTGACCGTCGTAGTGGCCGACACCGAGTGGCTCCAGGGAACGACGGCCGCCGCCGGTTCCCTCGAGGTCCGGCACACCGCCAAGATCACCGGATTCCAGGCGGGTCCCGAGCCTCTGCCCTACGGTGACCCGGTCCTGGCCAGCGGCACCCTCAAGGATGGCGACGACGAACCGATCGCCGGCGTGCCGGTCGTCCTCGAGTACAGCGCGGACGGCAAGACCGGCTGGCGGACGATGTTCACCGCCACCACGTCCGGCACGGGCCAGTTCTCCATGTCACCCAGGGGCATTACCCGCGACGGCTACTGGCGGACCCGTTTCGCGGGCAACGCGACCCACTTCCCGGCCATCAGCTGGTCCGACTACGTCGACGTCCGGTATCGGACGGAGATCTTCGCCTTCAACGCCTCGCCCGAGCCGGCGAAGAAGGGCAAGACCATCACGGTCCGAGGCTTGCTGCACCGCTTCATCCCGAAGGAGTCGTGGGCGCCGGGCGCAGCCGTCCACATCTACTTCAAGCCGAGCGGTTCCACGACGTGGAAGCAGATGGCGGTGACGAAGACGGCTTCGGACGGCTACTTCAAGAAGACGTTCACCGCGTCCAAGGACGGCACCTGGATGGCCATCTACAAGGGCGGCGCCACCTACATCAAGTCGAACGCCCCCACCGACTACGTCGACGTCCGCTGACTCTGTTCCCCCGGAGGTTCTCATGGCACGACGCTCAACCACCTTCCTCGCGGCGCTCGCGGCGCCGGTGCTCCTGGTCCCCGCCACGGCGCACGCGGAGCTGGACGCCCCGAAGGCCACCAAGATCGTCACCTTCAGCGCCGACCCGGAGCCGCTCGACTACAAGAGCCCGATCTACCTCACCGGCCGGCTCACCGACCCGGGCGGCGCCAACGTCGTGAACGTGCCCGTGACGGCGGAGTACTCCGCCGACGGCAAGACCGGCTGGCGGAAGGTGGGGTCCGCCACGACGACCGAGTGGGGCGCCTTCACGGTGACCGTCCCCTCCATCACCCGCGACGGGTACTGGCGGGCCCGGTACGCCGGTTCGCCGACCCACCTGCCGGCCACCAGTTGGGCCGACTTCGTCGACGTCAAGTACCGGACGTACTTCGTCGGTTTCAACGCCGCCCCCGAGCCCGTGAAGAAGGGCCGGACCATCACGGTCAGCGGCACCCTCAGGCGCGTCATGGACGCGGACCTGCCCGGCCCGGGCGCGACCGTCTACATCTACTTCAAGGCCAAGGGCTCCACGAAGTGGACCCAGATGGCCGTCACCAAGACGAACGGCAACGGCTACTTCAAGAAGGGCTTCACCGCGTCCAAGGACGGCACGTGGACGGCCGCCTACAAGGGCAGCGCCACCTACATCAAGTCGAGCACCCGGGACGACGACGTCGACGTCCGCTGACGCCTCCCGGCACCCCGAGCCGTCCGAACCGGCGGCTCGGGGTGACCGAACCTGATGGCCCACTGGGTCATACGACCTCTGACCTGTGCCGTGCGGCTACCGTTCACGGACGGCGTAGGTCAGGTGCGTCACTCGGGGGGAGTGCTCCGTGCGGACGGGTTCCAGGGCCACGCGGCTCGCGTCCACGCCCTCGAACAGGCGGATTCCGGAGCCGAACAGCACGGGTGACAGCGCGATCGTGAACTCGTCGATCAGGCCGGCGTTCAGGTACTGAAGGATGGTCGCGCCGCCGCCCGCGATGCGGACGTCGCGGTCGCCGGCAGAATCGCGGGCCCGCTCGAGCGCGGTCTCGATGCCGTCGTCGACGAAGTGGAACGTGGTGCCGCCCGGCCGCTCCCAGGGGTCGCGCTTCTCGTGCGTCACGACGAAGACGGGCGTGTGGAACGGCGCCTCCTCCGGCCACGCCCGCTCACCGGCGTCGAACATGCGCTTGCCCATCACGCTCGCGCCGGTGCGCTCGAACGTCTCCCGCAGGATGTCGTTGTCGCGCCCTTCCTCACCGCCCTCGCCGAGCTTCAAATTCTCCCGGAAGAACCGCTGCGGGAAGACCCACCGCTGCAGTTCCATCCACTGCCGCCCCATCAGCTCGTCGGTGGATTCGGGTGCGATGAACCCGTCCAGCGACATCGACACGCTGAAGAACACCTTCCCGGCCATCAGCCCTCCGCTCCCTTCTGGAGGATCCCGCTGACGTAGGCGGCCAGGTTGCCCAGGGTCTGCCGGCCGCCCTCGACCGCGTGGTATTTCTCGACGGACTCGTCGCGCAGCTCCCTGGTGGGGAACACCGTGCGCATCTCGATCCGGGTCGCCGCGCCGTCCGCCTCGAACGTGAGGACCGACTCGAAGGCGTTCGGGTCGTCGCGGGACTCGCCGTGCAGCAGCGCGATCCGCTCCGGCGGGGCGATCTCCGTCCAGGAGATCCACTCGGAGTAGTCCGTCCCGTCCGGTCCGTGCATCACGAATTCCCACTCGCCGCCGATGCGGAACTCGAACGACCGCGTGGTGGTGGTGAACCCGTCCGGTCCCCACCATCGCGACAGGTGTCTGACCTCGGTGAACGCCTCGAACACCAGCTCCCGTGGGGCGTCGATGACCCGGGAGACGACGATCTCTCGGTCGGCCGTCACCGGTGCTCCCGATCCCATTGCGCTCATGGCCTATTCCTCCTGCCCTTCCTGCTTCAGTTCCCGCACGTACGCGTCCAGCCGGTCGAAGCTCTCGTTCCAGAACCGCTCGAATCCGCCGGTCCACTCGTGGACGGAGCGCAGGCCGCGGGCGTCGAGGCCGTACAGGCGCTGCTTGCCCACCCTGCGGTCCCGCACCAGCCCGACCTCCCGCAGCACACGCAGGTGCTTGGACGCCCCCGGCTGGGTCATCCCCAGCTCCCGGGCCAGCTCGGTCACCGGCCGCTCACCCGTCCGCAGCAGCGCCAGGATCTCCCGGCGCTGTGGTTCGGCGATCGCGTTGAAGACGTCCGACGTCGTCGCTGCTCGTGCCATGAGCATCATCATATACCCATATTGGCATATGGCAAGGTTGGAGGCGGCAGACCCGGTCCTCCGCCGCGATCTCGGGAACTCCGATCGCCTGCGGCGGGCAATGTTGATCCGCCGGTATCGGCTCAGGGGTCCCTTCGGACGATCTGGAAGTCGTCGATCGCGAGCAGTTTCTCGATCGCGGCGTCCTCATACCATCGGATGTAGCCGACGAACTGCCCGAAGCCGCCGCCCTTCGTGCTGCCGTCCGCGGCCCGGTAGTCGTAGTCGCCCTTGGTGCCCAGCCAGGCGAGGAATTTCTCCACCTCGTCGAATTCGTCAGGGTGGAGTTCCTGCCGGGTGGTGAGGGCCCAGCCGTTCTCACGGGCTTCCAGCAGGGAGAACACCGCGCCGCTGATCCTCCGGGCGGCGCCCCGCCGGGCCAGGACGGGAAAGGGCGAGTCGTCCTCGTCCGGCTCGAAGGTGTCGAAGTCGGTGATGATCGTCAGTTCTTCAGGTCTCGGGCCGAGGCCGAGGTGCCAGCGGAGTTCGGCGAGCTCGTGCTCGGAGAGTTCCCGCAGGTCGAAGGCGAGAAAGAAGTCATAGATGTCCGCCATGCCGACGGATGGTAACGCGACCGCTGGTTAGGCTGCGGGCATGGCGAAAGATTTCGATCTGTACGAGCGGGAACTGTGGGCCGGTCGGGGGTCCGCGTACGAGCGGGGGTTCGCCCGGGTGACGCGCTACATGGTCGGTCCGCTGCTCGACGCGGCCGGGGTCGCGAAGGGGACGCGGTTCCTCGATGTGGGGACCGGGCCGGGGATCGTCTCGGCCGAGGCCGACCTGCGGGGCGCGGAGGTGTCCGCCATCGACGCCGACGAGGGCATGACCGAGATCGCGAAGCGGAACGTGCCCGGGGCCGATGTGCGGGTCGCCGTCCTGCCCGAGATCCCCTTTCCGGACGCGGCCTTCGACGCCGTCGCGGGCAACTTCGTCATCAACCACGTGGGGTCGCCGGGCGCCGCGCTCGCCGGGTTGCGGCGCGTCCTCAAGCCGGCCGGACGGATCGCGCTGACCTGCTGGGTCATGCCCGGGAGCGGCGCTCACGCGATCGTGCGGGAGGCGATCGAGGCCGCCGGGGTGCCGGTCCCGGACGACATCCCGGAGCCGCCGTTCCTGCGGTACGGGCAGATGGACGCGTTCCACCGGCTCGTGGCGGACGCCGGGTTCACCGACGTCGCGGTGGAGGAGGTCACGTGGGAGCACACCACCGACCCGGAGGACTGGTGGGAGACGGCCGGGCTCTCCCGGGTCGGCACCAGCGGCGTCATCGTCGGACGCCAGGACGCGGAGACCGTCCGGCGCATCAAGGCGGAGTACGACCGGATCGTCGCCGGCTACGCCACGCCGGACGGCGGGGTCGCGCTCCCCGCGCACGCGCTGCTGGCGAGCGCGGCGCGCTGACCGGGGAACCCGCATACTCGCGCGCGCGGCGGGGGCGCGGGCCGGTAGCCTCGGTTCCGTGATCGACCTGCGAGCTCTTCGAGAGGATCCCGAGCGGCTGCGCGCCTCGCAGCGCGCCCGCGGTGAGGATGACGGCGTCGCCGACCGGCTGCTGGACCTGGACGAGAGGCGCCGCGCGGCGCAGACCTCGTTCGAGCGGCTGCGGGCCGAGCAGAAGGGCTTCGGCAAGTCCGTGTCGCGGGCGCAGGGCGACGAGCGGCAGGCGCTGCTGGCCCGCGCGAAGGACCTCGCGCAGCAGGTCAAGGACGCCGAGGCCGAGGCCGGGCGGCTCGGCGACGAACTCGACGCGGTGCTGAAGACCGTGCCCAACATCATCGAGGACGGCGCCCCGCCCGGAGGCGAGCAGGACTTCGTCGTCCTGGAGCACGTGGGCGAGCCGACGGCGTTCGACTTCGAGCCCAAGGACCACCTGGAGCTCGGCGAGAGCCTCGGCGCGATCGACATGGAGCGCGGCGCGAAGGTGTCCGGCGCGCGGTTCTACTACCTGACGGGTGTCGGGGCGCGGCTGCAGTACGCGCTGCTGAACCTCGCGATGGAGCAGGCCGTCGAGGCCGGGTTCGTCCCGATGTATCCGCCGGTGCTGGTGAAGCCGGAGGCGATGGAGGGCACCGGGTTCCTCGGCGCGCACGCCGCCGAGGTGTACCACCTGCCGTCCGACGAGATGTACCTCGTCGGCACGTCGGAGGTGCCGCTCGCCGCGTACCACATGAACGAGATCATCGACGCGCTGCCGCGACGGTACGCGGCCTGGTCGTCGTGCTTCCGCCGCGAGGCCGGGTCGTACGGCAAGGACACCCGCGGCATCATCCGGGTCCACCAGTTCGACAAGGTCGAGATGTTCTCCTACTGCGACCCCGCCGACGCCCACGCCGAGCACCTGCGCCTCCTGGAGTGGGAGAAGGAGATGCTGGCGAAGGTCGAGATCCCCTACCGCGTCATCGACGTGGCGGCGGGCGACCTCGGGTCGAGCGCGGCGCGCAAGTACGACTGCGAGGCGTGGGTGCCGACGCAGAACACCTACCGGGAGGTGACGTCCACGTCGAACTGCACCGAGTTCCAGGCGCGGCGCCTCGCGGTCCGGTTCAAGGACGCCGACGGCAAGAGCCGGCCGGTCGCGACGCTGAACGGGACCCTCGCCACGACCCGCTGGATGGTGTCGATCCTGGAGAACCACCAGCAGGAGGACGGTTCGGTCCGCGTCCCGGAGGCGCTGCGGAAGTTCATCGGGCTCGAGGTGCTGGAGCCGGTCAAGCGCTGAGTTCCGTCGGTCCGGTCGCCTATGGTGGATTCCAGCGTGCGCGTCCCGTCCTGACCCGCTCTGCCGGGGACGCGCGAAACCGGAAGGTGCCATGCCCGAGCCGCCCCGTCTGATCGCCACCGACCTCGACGGCACCATCGTGCGCTCGGACGGGACGGTCTCCGCCCGCACGGTCGACGCCCTCGCCCGGGTGGAGGCCGCGGGCTCGACGCTGGTCATGGTCACCGGGCGCCCGCCGCGCTGGATGCGGGACATCGCCGCCGCCGTCGCCCACCACGGCGTCGCGATCTGCGCGAACGGCGCCGTCCGGTACGACCTGCACACCGAGACGGTGCTGTCCGCCGACCTGATCGAGCCGGAGGTGCTCGCGGAGGCGGTCGGGCGGCTGCGTGCGATCGACCCGGATCTGCGGTTCGCCGTCGAGTACCCGGGGTCGTTCGTCTACGAGGACAGCCACATCCTGCACCGGTGGAACGCCAAGGTCCTCGGCGGACGCGCCGTCGACGACGCGACCCTCGTGAGCCGCGGCGGGGTGAAGCTGCTCGCTTTCCACCCGGACGCCGACCCCGACGTCCTCGCCGAGAAGGCGGAGCAGGTTCTCGAGGGGATCGTGACCGTGACGCACTCGTCCGGGCGCGGGCTGCTGGAGATGAGCGCGCCGGGCGTCACCAAGGCCAGCGCACTCGCCGCGTTCTGCACCGAGCGCGGGATCGGCGCCGCCGACGTCGTCTCGTTCGGCGACATGCCGAACGACCTGCCGATGCTGACATGGGCCGGCACGTCCTACGGCGTCGCGAACGCGCACCCGCTCGTCCGCGCCGCGGCCACGCACACCACCGGCAGCAACGACGACGACGGCGTCGCCCAGGTGCTCGAACGCCTCTTCCCCTGAGCGAACCGAACGGCCGCGCCCCCCTTCGCCGGGGCGCGGCCGTTCGCGTGCTGCCGTGCTACAGGTACGGGCCGGACGAGTGGCGCCGTCCCTGCTGGGGCTGCTCCTCCTCCATCCCCGGCGGGACCATGCCGGCGGGCAGGGCGCGGCGCATCTGCTCAAGCTGCGCCCGCGCCGCCATCTGCTGCGCGAACAGGGTCGTCTGGATGCCGTGGAAGAGGCCCTCCAGCCAGCCGACGAGCTGCGCCTGGGCGATCCGCAGCTCGGCCTCGCTCGGCACCTCGCCCTCCGCGAACGGGAGGGAGAGCCGCTCCAGCTCCTCGACGAGCTCGGGGGCGAGACCGTCCTCGAGCTCCTTCACCGACGACTTGTGTATCTCGCGGAGCCGGGCGCGGCTGGCCTCGTCCAGGGGGGCGGCCTTGACCTCCTCCAGGAGCTGGCGGATCATCCCGCCGATCCGCATCACCTTGGCGGGCTGCTCCACCATCTCCGTGATGGGCTTGTTCTCGCTGTCGGAATCGCCGCCCTCGATCGCGATGCCGTTCGGGCCGACGACGAGAACCTGTGGTTCCTGCTCTGCCTCGTTCTCGCTCATAGTCCCCTCATCCTCACACGCTGATTTCGCATCTCACACGGTCAGCAGGATTTTGCCGACATGTCCGCTCGCCTCCAGCAGCCTGTGCGCGCGCGCCGCGTCCGCCATCGGCACCCTCTGGTCGATCACGGGGCGGACCTGGCCCGACTCCAGCAGCGGCCACACGTGCCGGCGCACGTCCGCGACGATCCGGGCCTTCTCCTCCAGCGGACGCGACCGGAGGCTCGTCGGGTGCACGAGCGCCCGCTTGCGCAGCAGCGTCCCGATGTCGAGCTCCGCCTTCGTTCCGCCCTGGAGGCCGATCACCATCAGCCGGCCGCCGGTGGCGAGCGCGTCCACGTTGCGGGTCAGGTACTTCGCGCCGATGACGTCCAGGATCACGTCGTAGGGGCCGGACGCGACGAAGTCCTCCTCGCGGTAGTTGATCGCGACGTCGGCGCCGAGCTCGCGGCAGCGGGCCGCCTTCTCCGCACTGCCGACCGTGCACACCACCCGGGCGCCCCACGCCTTCGCGAGCTGGATCGCCATGGTTCCGATGCCGCTGCCGCCGCCGTGGACGAGGATCGTCTCGCCCGGCTCCAGGCCCGCGAGCATGAACACGTTGGAGTACACCGTGCACGCGACCTCGGGCAGGCCCGCCGCGTCCACGATGTCCACGCCTTTCGGGACGGGGAGGACCTGTCCGGCGGGCACCGCGACCCGCTCCGCGTAACCGCCGCCCGCCAGGAGCGCGCACACCTCGGCCCCGGCCTCCAGGCCGGTGACGCCCTCACCGAGTTCGACGACGCGTCCGGACACCTCGAGCCCCGGATAGGGGGACGCGCCGGGCGGCGGCGGATAGAAGCCCATCCGCTGCATGACGTCCGCGCGGTTCACCGCGCTCGCCGCCACCTCGATCAGCACCTCGCCGGGCCCGACCTCCGGCTCCGGGACCTCCGTCCACGTGAGGACGTCGGCGTCCCCCGGCTGACGGATCACGATCGCACGCATACCGAGAACGCTACCCGGCTCTACCCGCAGCCCACTCCCGGACGCCCTGGGTCAAGGACGATCTTCCGGGGTGATGCGCGTCATTGACGCACGGGTATTCTGCGTTGTGGCCTCATGCCGACCTGCTCCGCAAACGATCATCCGAGTGCGCACTAGGGGGAGACGCGGTGGCGAAGAACGAGCACGACGGGCGCTCCCTGGAGGAACGGCTGGCCTCACTGGACGCGATGAGCGGCGACGCCGCCGGGCCGTCCGCCGCCGCCCCCGGGGAACCGGCCGCCGCGTCCGAGCCGCCCGCCGGCGAGCCCGCTCCCGCACGGGATCCGGCGCAGGACGCCAACCCGTGGCTGCAGCCGCCGCCCGCCCAGGGACCTCCGGAGAACGCCGCCCCCGAGGGGTTCGGCGCCCCCGCGGGCCCCGAAGGGTCCGTCCCCCCGCCGCCCGGCTTCCCCGGCGTACCGCCCTACGAGGGCGGCCCGATGCCGCAGCCGTTCGAGGGCGGCATGCTGCCCCCGCCCTACGCGGCGATGGGCGGCGTCCCGCCGCAGCCCTCGTTCCAGCCGCAGCAGCCGTGGGAGATCGCGCCCGCCCCGCCGGCCGACGCCTCTCCGGACGGGCAGGGCCCGCCGCCGCTCGACCAGCTCCCGCCCTATGTGCCGCCGCACGACCCGAACGCGGGCGTCCAGCCGGCGCAGCCGTACGCCTACGACCCGAACATGCCGGGTCAGCCCTTCCCGCCGGACCCGAACGCGGGCGGCCCGTTCCCGCCCGGTCCCCAGTTCCCTCCGGCCCCCGGCCACGACGGCCCGCCCTTCCCGCACGACCCGGGCGCGTTCGGCCCCCCGGCGCCGCCCGCCGAGGGCCGGCCGTATCCGGGCGCCGAGGCGCAGCCCGGTTCCTTCGCGCCGAACGCCGGGGGCCTGCCCTACCCTCCGGACGCCGGCGCCTTCGGGCAGCCGTTCCCGCCTCCGGAAGGGCAGCAGCCCGACCCGAACACCGACGGGCGGCAGGCTCCGCAGAACCCCGGCCCGTCCGGCGCGCCGCTCCCCGGCCCCGAGGGCGGGCCGTTCCCAGGCCCCGAGGGCGGGCAGTTTCCGCCGGGCGCGGGGCCCGACGGCCGGCCCGTCCCCCAGCCGGGTCCGGGCGCCTACGGGCAGCCGTCCCCGTACGCGATCGGCGCGGACGGGCAGCCCGTCCCGAACCCGTTCCCGATGCCCGGGACGCCGGGCGGCGAGGCCGGTCCGCCGCCGCAGGGGTACGCCTACCCGCCGATGCGGCCGGGCGTGCAGCCGCAGGGCCCCTACCCGGGGCAGCCCGGTCCGGGGCAGCCCGGTCCGCCCCCGCAGCCGCAGGAGCCCGACCCGCAGAGTTCCGAGAGCCTCAGCTCCGAGAACCTGCTGGGGGAGCGGCGCATCGCGCCGTCGTCCGGATGGCGGCGTGCCGTCTACAAGGCGACCGCGGGCAGCATCCATCCGGGCGAGTCCCAGACGGAGTTGCGCCGCAAGGACCTCATCGCCCGCGCCCGCACGGCCGTGGTGGGCGGCCACCACCGGGTGGCGGTCATGTCCCTCAAGGGCGGCGTCGGAAAGACCACGACGACGACGGGGCTCGGCTCGATGCTCGGGTCGCTGCGCGGCGACCGGGTGATCGCGGTGGACGCGAACCCCGACCGCGGCACGCTGTCGGACAAGGTGAAGCTGGAGACGGCCGCGACGGTCCGCGACCTGCTGAACAACCGCGACAAGATCCACCGGTACGCGGACGTGCGGGCCTTCACCTCGCAGAACCCCGCGCGGCTGGAGGTCCTCGCGTCCGACCGCGACCCGGCGGTCAGCGAGGCGTTCAGCGCGGAGGACTACGCCGCCGTCGCCGTGGTGCTGGAGCAGTACTACTCCATCTGCATCACCGACTGCGGGACGGGCCTGCTGCACTCGGCGATGGCGGGCGTGCTGAGCCTCGCCGACCAGCTCGTCCTGGTGAGCTCCCCGTCCGTGGACGGCGCCCGGTCCGCGAGCGCCACCCTCGACTGGCTGGAGGCCCACGATCACGGCCATCTCGTCCGGAACGGGGTGGTGGTGCTGTCCATGGTCCGCAACCGCACCCGCAGCCAGGTCGACCTGGACAAGCTGCAGGCCCATTTCGAGAGCCGCTGCCGGGCGGTCGTCCGCGTCCCGTACGACGACCATCTGGAGGAGGGGGCCGAGGTGGAGCTGGAGCAGCTCGCCCCCGCGACGCGCGAGGCGTACCTCGCCCTCGCCGCGGTGGTGGGCGACGGTTTCGCCTTCCCGCGCCCCGACGCCGAGTAGGAGCGCGGGCCGCCGGCCCGTGGGGGTAACCGGTCGTGGGGAGCGGTGCCGGGCCGCTATCGTTGACGTGGTCATCCGTCGCGGTGACCGGGGAGAGTTCGCATAGTGGACTAGTGCAGGCGCCTTGAAAGCGCCCAGGGCTGGGGACAGTCCTCGTGGGTTCGAATCCCACACTCTCCGCCTAATCGGACGAATCGGAGTGATTCGCCGCGAATGTATCCGTTACCCTCTTCGGCATGTCGCAGACACCGAATGATCCGGCCGGCACCACCCACCAGTTCGAGAACTTCGTGCGCCAGGGGCAGCCGGAGAAGTCCGGGGGAGCGAACATCGGGCTGATCGTCGGCATCGCCGCCGTGGCGGCCGTCGCCGCTGTCGTCATCGTCGGCCTCATCATGGTGATGGGCTGACGTTCTCGCAGTTCAGCGGCCGGTCGACGAGAAGTGCTGGTAGTCCTTCGTCCCGGTCCACGAGCCGCCCCAGCCCCATCCGATCGACGCGAACGCCTTCACGACCCGGTCGCCCGCGTGGATGAGGCCCGGGGTGCGCCCGGTCCTCTTGCGGTACTTCACGCAGTCCTTGTGGGCGACGTGCCCGGACGCGGTCACATAGGGGTTCTCGCAGGGGTTGATGTCGATCGCGAGCCCATAGGCGTGCTGTGACCAGTGGCTCCCGCCGGTCGCGTTCCGGCAGTTGAACGCGGACGTGTTGTTCGCCTCGATCGAGTCGAAGTCGCTGCCCTCGTACTTGTCGACGGGCTCCATCCGCTTGATGGGGTAGCGCATTCCGTACAGTTTCCGGAACACCTTGACGAGGTCGTCCGCCGCTTTGGCATTGACGACGAGACGCCCGTTCTCGTGGTGCCTGTCGTCCATTCCCCAGTAGGACATCCGGATCATCCGCAGCCCGGACGGGGGGACCGGGCAGCCCTTCCGCCACGAGTGCGGCAGGTCCTTCGCGGTGACCTTCTCAACGGTGGCGGAGAAGCCGCTCTTCCGCGACGGCGTCGCGGTGGGGGTCGGGGACTGCGAAGGTGTCGGCGCCGGCGCGGACGCGGTGGGCGGGGACGCCGTGCCCGGCGGGCCCGAGCCGTCCGATCCGCCGCAGCCTGCCGCCGTAACGAGCGCCGTCGTGATGAGCGCCGCCGCGACGAGCGCGCGGCGCGCGGACCGTTTCCCCGGCTTTCCTGGCATCCCTGCAGGATGGCATGCACGGGCCCCTGCGCGGACCATGGGGATTTCGCTACGGTGCGTTTGAAGATGCGCCCGCCGGAAACGTGCCGGGGCTGACGGGCCGCGTACTTCGGCTACGCGCCGGGCAGGCCACCCGGCGCCCATCCGGCCCAGGGAGCGGGCATGGCGGATTCTCAGGACAGGGACGTCGCCAGCCTCGAAGACGACATCTTCGCGGTGGCGCACAACGTCGAGGTCGAGCCGGCGGCACGGGCCGCCCCCCGCATCCGGTTGGGGCCCGAGCGCGCGCAGGCGCTCGCCGACCGCCTCTGGACGTTCGCCGGACGCGATCGCGGCGCCGTCCTCGCGGGACTCGCCGTCTTCGTCCTCGTCGACGCCGTCATGATGTACGGACCGCTGATGATGAGCCGCCGGCCGAGCCTGCTGCCGCAGTTCATCACGCTGCTGGTCCTGGCGTTCGGGCTGGGCGGGCTGCTGGTGTGGCGCGTCGGCGGCCGCTGGCGGTCGTTCGGCGTCGGGATGATGCTCGGCTGGCTCCTGCTCACCCTGATGTCGGTCGGTTTCCTGACCGGTCTGACCGCCCCGCTCTAGCAGGCCCCTGGTTCAGGCCGAGTCGAGGCTTTTGATGACGGCGCTGAACGCGCGTCCGATCGCGTCGAGGTCCTGCGGGTCGATGACGTCGACGAAATAGCTGCGGACGGTCTCGACGTGGTCGCGGGCCGCACGTTCCAGGACGGCGAAGCCCTCGTCGGTGAGGTGGGCGTAGACGCCGCGCTTGTCGTTCGGGCAGCTGCCCCGCTCGACCAGGGCCTTCGACTCGAGGCGGGAGCAGGTGTGCGAGAGCCGGCTGCGCGACTGGCTGGCGTTGGCGGCGAGCTCCGCCATCCGCAGCCGGCGCTCGGGCGCCTCGGACAGCCGGACGAGGATCTCGTACTCGGAGATCGAGAGCCCGTGCTTGCTCTTGAGATCGCGGTCCATGAGCTCGGTGAGCCGCAGGCTGCCGTCGACGTAGGCGCGCCAGGACCGCTGCTGCACGGCGTCGAGCCAGCGCGGTTCGGTCATGCCGCGAGTCTACCCAGATTCATTGAAGATTCAACTAGCTTGCGGGTAACAACGATCTACAGGCTACCTGAGCGGCCCATTCGGGAAATAGTTGAAGTATCAACTAGGTTGTACGGGGCGACCGACGTAGATGGGAGCATCCGATGCCCGCCGTGATGGCCGACCCGCTGACCCTTCCCCGACTCCCCGTCCTGCCCCAGGACTCCACCGACTGGCGCCGCGTCGCCAAGGTCGTCACCGCCCAGCGCCACGTGGAGGGCGAGGGCTTCCAGGTCCGCCGCCCGTTCCCGGGCATGGACCTCTCCCTGGCCGACCCGTTCCTGCTGCTCGACCACATGGGCGCCGTCGAGTACGCGCCCGGCGAGGCCAAGGGCACGCCCTGGCATCCGCACCGCGGGTTCGAGACGGTCACCTACATCATCGACGGCGCGTTCCAGCACCGGGACACGACCGGCGGCGGCGGCCTGATCGCCGACGGCGGCACCCAGTGGATGACGGCCGCGTCCGGCATCCAGCACATCGAGCAGCCGCCGCCCGAACTGGTGGCCAAGGGCGGTCTCTTCCACGGCGTGCAGCTGTGGGTGAACCTGCCGCGCGCCCAGAAGTGGGTCGCGCCCCGCTACCAGGACATCGGCGCCAGGGACGTCACGCTCCTCGCCGCGGACGACGGCTCGTCCCTGGTCCGGGTGATCGCGGGCTCGCTCGCCGGACACGACGGCCCCGGCGTCACCTACACGCCGATCAACTACCTGCACGCGACCGTCGCGCCCGGCGCCCGCCTGGCCCTGCCGTGGCCGCGCGACTTCAACGCGATGGTCTATGTCCTGTCCGGGCGCGGCACGGTGGGGGTGGAGGAGGTCGGGCTGGACGAGGGGCGGCTCGCGGTGTTCGCGGGCTCGCACCACAGGGGTTCGCAGGACGGCCTCGTCCTGCGCGCCGCCGACGCGCAGCCGCAGGCCGGTACGAACGGATGGGAGGTGCTCGTCCTCGGCGGGCTGCCGATCCGCGAGCCGATCGCCCGCTACGGCCCCTTCGTGATGAACACCCGCGAGGAGATCGTGCAGGCCTTCGAGGACTTCCAGGCAGGACGGATGGGGACGATCCCGGCGGAGCCGGTGCCGCATCTGTCGAGCGCCGACGAGAACCTCGGAGTCGGATGACGCGAGCCGCGGCGTGCGCTACTGTGTTCGAGCGAGTCGAACAGAGGTTCGACAGACCTGAAGCGCACGCCCGGGAGGCGGCATGGCGGCGACGGCCATCGACGGCGCGGCCCGCTGCCGGGACCGCAGGGCGACACGCCGTACGAGTTTCTACGCAAATCTACGGCCGCAGCTATACCGGCTCATAGAGTCCGACAGCGTGGACCCCGTGCGCAATCCCTATGCCCCCGGCGCCGGGCAGCGCCCTCCGGAGCTGGCCGGCCGCGACCGCGAACTGCGCCAGTTCGAGGTCGTCCTCGAGCGCGTCGCCCGCGGCCGCCCCGAGCGCAGCATGATCATCACCGGGCTGCGCGGGGTCGGCAAGACCGTCCTGCTCAACGCGTTCCGGTCGATGGCAATCCAGCGGCTGTGGGGGACGGGCAAGATCGAGGCCCGTCCCGACCAGTCGATCCGCCGGCCGGTGGCGTCCGCGCTGCACATGGCCGTCCGGGAACTCGCCCCCCGGCACCGGGCGCCCGACCGCATCGAGACGTTCCTCGGCGTGCTCAAGGCGTTCGCCCAGGCCGGCGAGGAACCCGCGGGCAAGGGCGCGGCCGGCAAGGGCAGGGCGCGGGCGCACCGCTGGCAGCCGGGCATCGACGTCCCCGCCGGCCGGGGCCGCGCCGACTCCGGCGACCTGGAGATCGACCTCACCGAACTGTTCGTGGACGCCGCGTCCGTCGCCACCGACGTCGGCGCCGGCATCTCCCTGTTCGTGGACGAGATGCAGGACATCCCCGCCGACGACGTCTCCGCGCTGTGCGCCGCCTGCCACGAGCTGTCGCAGAGCGGCGGCCCGCTGATCGTGGTCGGCGCCGGGCTGCCGCACCTGCCCGCCGTCCTGTCGGCGAGCAAGTCGTACTCCGAGCGCCTGTTCCGCTACGCCCGCATCGACCGCCTCGACCGGGAGTCCGCCGACATCGCGCTCCTCGCCCCCGCCGAGCGCGAGGACGTCACCTTCACCGAGGACGCCCTCGACGCCCTGTACGGCGCCGCCGACGGCTATCCCTACTTCGTCCAGGCGTACGCGAAGGTCGTCTGGGACGTCGCACCGGACACCCCGATCACCGCCGACGACATCAGGGTCGCCGCCCCCGAGGCCGAGAGCGAGCTCGCGGTCGGCTTCTTCGGCAGCCGCTACGAGCGCGCCACGCCCGCCGAGCGCGACTACATGCGCGCGATGGCGGTCCTGGGCGACGGCCCCGTCCCCACCTCCGCCGTGGCCGACCAGCTCGGCCGCAAGCCGTCCAGCCTGTCCCCCGCCCGCGACGGCCTGATCAAGAAGGGCCTCATCTACAGCGCCGAACGCGGCCTGGTCGCGTTCACCGTCCCCCACTTCGGCAAGTTCCTCCGGGAGCAGCCCGCCTGATCCGGCGACCCGCACGATCTCGGCCTAGATCGTTGATGGGGGTTTGCTGAACCGGCCGCGGGCATGGCGAAGGGCGCCCATGATCAGTGTGTGAAGACAAACCTGGACGCCCTTCTGAC
>NZ_JOFJ01000010.1 GCF_000718255.1 Spirillospora albida | reverse complement strand
GGACGCGACCCCTGACCCACCGCACATGCGCGCCGCCGACACGGCCAGCGAGTCCGGACGCGGCCTGTTCCTCGTCGACCAGTTCGCGCGCACGTGGGGCGTCCGTCCGCTGGCCGGCAACGGCGGCAAGGTCGTCTTCGCGATCCTCAACCCCACGTGAAGATCGGAGGTGCCTGACCGCTCCTCCACGGCATCGCGTTGAGGTCACAGGAGGTGCCTACGATGAGACCCATGCTGATTGAGCCGGGTGAGGACGTCGCCGACACGGCGCACGGCAGCGGAGTGGGGCTCGTCGAGTACGGCGAGGTCTTCACCCGGCGGTGGATCGTCGAGTTGATCCTCGATCTCTGCGGCTACGTCCCGGACACCGACCTGACCACGAAGCGGCTGATCGAGCCCGCCGCCGGGTCGGGTGCGTTCCTCCTTCCCGTCCTCGACCGGCTGCTCGAGGCACGGGAGAAGCACGGCCCGGACGAACCCTGGGACGCGCTCGCCGATGCCGTCCACGCCATGGACCTCCAGCCCGGCCACGTGCGCACCTGCCGCAAGCTCCTAGTGGAACGCCTGATCGAGGCCGCTTGCCCTGAAGAAGCCGCGGAACGGCTGGCCGCCGCCTGGGTCCGGACGGGTGACTTCCTGCTCGATGGGATCGACCGGGGCGCCGACTTCGTGGTCGGCAACCCGCCCTACATCCGGATCGAGGATCTGGCTTCCGACCTTCTCGCGGCGTACCGCCGGTCCTGCACGACGATGGGCGGCAGGGCCGATATCTACATCGGCTTCTACGAGCGCGGTCTCGATCTGCTGCGCGAGGGTGGTTCGCTGGCGTTCATATGCGCGGATCGATGGATGCGCAACCAGTACGGACGCCGGCTCCGCGAGAAGATCGTCAAGGGCGGCTTCGCCGTGGACACCTGCCTGGTGATGCACGATGTCGCCGCGTTCGAGAACGAGGTGGCGGCGTACCCGGCGATCACTGTTCTGTCCCGCCGCCCGCAGGCGGACGTCATCGTGGCAGAGGCCACCGAGGCGTTCGATGACGTAGCCGCCGCCGAGTTCACGGCATGGAGCCTGGACCGGCAAGACCGGCCGCTGCACAGGGCGAATGTCAGTGGATCACGTCTGCCGCACTGGCATCGCACCGGTGACTCCTGGCCCGAGGGCAGCCCTGAGACCCTGGCCTGGCTGGAGGAGATCCAGGATCGGTTTCCCCCGCTTGAGGACCGTGCCGCCGGTACGAGAGTGGGGATCGGTGTGGCGACGGGTGCGGATGCCGTCTACGTCACGCAGGACGCCTACGCGGCGGAGCCGGAACGCATGCTGCCGCTCGCCATGTCCGCCGACGTGAAGAGCGGCACCTACCGATGGACCGGTCACTACCTGGTGAACCCGTGGGACGAGGACGGTCTCGTCGACCTTGAAGAATGGCCGAAGCTATCGGCCTACTTCGGGCAGAACGCGACGGCGGTTCTGCGTCGCTCGATTTCTCGAAGGTCACCTCACAGTTGGTACCGAACCATCGATAAGGTCACTGCTTCGCTCACGGACAAGCCGAAGCTCCTGCTCGAGGACATGAAGAAGCGGCCGAACCCGGTTCTGGAGCCGGGGGGGCGCTATCCCCACCACAATCTGTACTACCTCACGTCCGAGGAGTGGGACCTGGAGGCCCTGGGCGGCCTTCTTCTTTCGGACGTCATCGAGCGTCAGATTGCGGCATACTGCGTGAAGATGCGCGGCAGGACGTTGCGCTTCCAGGCGCAATACCTCCGTAGAGTGCATGTCCCTCGCCCCGAGAACATCGAGGAGGGCGTGCTGGACGAACTGGTCACCGCCTTCAGGGAACGTGACCGGGACGCGGCGACGGCTGCCGCGCTGCGTGCATATGGGATGGATGCGCTGCCCTGATCCCTTCCCCCCCCCCGAGGAACAGTGCTTTGGATCCGAGGACCGAAGAGCGGCTGAAAGCCGCGTTGCAGCAGTGGGTGAGTGTTCGCCACGAGCAGATGGTGAAGTCGCAGGCCGGTGGAAACGCACAGGAGGGCAGCCGTTCGGCGGTCACGGGCGGGGCTCATTTGGACGGCCTCAACAGGCTGGTCCTGGACGAAATCGAGGCGACCGGCGCAGCCGGCCTGGAGATCCGTACCCATCGCAAGGCGACATTGCCCGGCTTCTATCGTCCGACCAAGGCGTGGGACCTGCTCGTTCTGCAGCAGGGGTCACCCGTGCTCGTGGTGGAGTACAAGTCGATGAATGGAAGCGAGGGACGAAATCTCAACAATCGTGCCGACGAGATCTTCGGGATGGCCGAGGATCTGCGACAGGCCGAACTCAACGGGCTGCTCCCCAAAAATCTGCGCCGCGCGTATGTGTTCGTGATGGGGTTGACCCCGGAGAGTCTTTCACCCCGCAAGAGTCCGACGGCCTTCGGTGGGGCGGACCCGCTGTTCGCGGGGCGTTCCTACTTCGAGCGTGCCGCGATCATGTGTCAGCGGATGCGCGACTCCGGTCTGTTCCATATGACCTGGGCCATCGGGGTCAAGGAGGACCCGCTCAAATGGCACGAACCCCTCGCGGGTGTCGGCTGGGAGCGCTTTGCGGCCGATCTTCGTGAGGCGTTCAGCGGCGGCCACCCGGCCCCTCCACACGTTCCGTAGCAACGGACGGCGACGGAGCATTGCGGCGAAGGCGCTCCTGTTCACCGGCGCGCCCGGCGACGGTGACCACGCCGAGATCGGCGTACGCGGTGGCGCCCTTCGCGAACGCGTCGCCAACGGGCTTCCCCTCACCAGGTTCCGCTGACACCCCGAGCTAGCCGGCCGAGGCGCTGTCGTAGTCGTGCCGGGCCCGCTCGACGGTGTCGAGGTTGGCCGCGGCCCATTCGGCGAGGTGGGCGAACAGTGGTGCGAGGCTGCGGCCGAGGTCGCTGATCTCGTACTCGACGCGGGGCGGGACCTCGGGGTGGTACGTGCGCACGACCAGGCCGTCGCGTTCGAGTTGGCGAAGGCGCTGGGTCAGCACCTTGGGGGTGATCGAGGTGATGCGGCGTTGCAACTCCACGAAGCGCTGCCGGCCGTGGTGGTTCAGGGTCCACAGGATCGGGGTGGTCCACCGGCTGAACACGATGTCGACGACCGGGGCGATCGGGCAGGCGAGTTCGGGATCCGTGGGGGCGGGCGCGTTCCTCAAAGGTAGTCACTTTCCTCTAGGTACCTACTATCTTCACGATGTTAGCGTCACCTGCGTTCCAGAGAGACCGCTCTTCGGAGCGGCTGAACGGCAGGAGATGACCATGATCGTTGTGACCGGTGCCACCGGGAACACCGGGCGTCCGCTCGTGCGGGCGCTCATGTCGGCGGGGGCGAAGGTGACCGCCACGTCCCGGAACATCACGGCGGCGGACGTGCCCGAGGGCGTCCGCCATCGGCAAGCCGACCTGGCCGACAGCGCGAGTCTGCGGCCGGTGCTCGACGGTGCCGACGCGCTCTTCCTGCAGAACGGCGGTGCCAGTGCCCACACGCTGGACGTGGGCGCCATCCTCGATGCGGCGAAGGCCGGGGGCGTCGGGCGGGTGGTGCTGCTGTCCTCGCTGGGGGTGGTGACCCGGCCCGAGTCGGCCTCACATGGAGTGCTGGGGCTGTCCTTCGAGGAGGCCGTACGAGACTCGGGCCTGGCCTGGACGATCCTGCGGCCCGGCAACTTCGACTCCAACACCTACGCCTGGGCCGCGTCGGTCCGTGCCGAGCGGACCGTGGCCGCGCCGTTCGCGGACGTGGGGCTGCCCGCCGTCGACCCGGGCGACATCGCCGAGGTCGCGGCGGCGGCACTGCTGGAGGACGGCCACGACGGGCGGTTCTACGAGCTGACCGGGCCGGCCCCGGTGACGCCGCGAGAGCAGGCCGAGGCGATCGGCGCCGCGCTGGGCGAGCCGATCCGGTTCGTGGAACAGTCGCCGGACCAGGCGCGGGAGCGGATGTCGGCCTTCATGCCGGCGGACGTGGTGGAGACGACCCTGGCGATCCTGGGGTCGCCGACCCCGGCCGAGCGGCGGGTCGGTCCCGACGTGGAGAAGGTGCTGGGCCGGGCGCCCCGCGCGTACGCCGACTGGGCTCGCGCCAACGTCGCCGCCTTCAGGTGATCACGCCCGGACCCGTGCGGACGGTGTTCGTCAGCAGTTCCGCGAAATCCGACTCGAACCGCTGGTAGGCGGCGCGAAGGGCCGGGCCCGGCCAGTCCGGGGGGAGCAGCTCGGGCGGGAGCAGCGGGTCGTTCAGCAGGTGCCGCAGTAGTGCGGCGGCCAGGGTGAAGCGGTCGGCGATCGTGGTGGCGGCCTCGATCGCCGTTCGCAGAGTGGCGGCGCGGGTCGTCCAGGAGTCCAGGTCCCAGAGGGCGGCGGCCAGTGCGGCGGGGTCTTCTTCGGGGTGGGCGGTGAAGAAGGCGCATTGGCGGACGACCGTATCCGGGCGCGGGTGGGACAGGTTGGCGGGGCGAAGCCAGGTGCCTTCGCGGAGTTCGGCCAGGCGCAGTTCCGACATGGCCTGGCGGAGGGCGGTGCGTTCGGCGGCGGGGCGGCGGTCGGTGGTGATGACGGCCATCTCCCAGGCGCCGTCCCACGGGCGTGTGGGCGGGAAGCGGCTTTCGTCCTGGCGGGCCTGGCGTGCCAGGAGGCGGGTGGAGAGGCCGTACGCGCCGTTCGTCTGCACGAGGTCGCCGGCCGCCACCATGCGCGACAGGGCGACGCGGATCGTGCCCTCGGCTATGCCGAACAGGTCGCCCACGCGGACCAGGTACCGCGCCGGGAGTTCGGGCGGGTGGACGCCCAGCAGCGTGCTCAGCACGACGGAGCGCGCGGTGAGGGGGCGGATGTCGGGCGTCATGACTGCCTGCGACCCTATCGGATATTACAGCCTTCCATCATGTGACTTGGTTATGTAATGTCCTAGTATGGCCTCTTACCTCATCGAGCCGTTCGACCGGCTCCCCTACGGCGGAACGGACAAGGCCCGCCGGTACGCGACCGAGCGCTACCAGGGGGCCGCCGGGCTCAACTGGTACGACTGCGACCCGACGCTCCAGCAGCTCATGCGCCACCACCTCGGGGACGGCTACGCCTGGGCCGAGCCGAGGCTGCGGGAGCTGGGCGCGCTCATGGGCGGACCGGTCGCGGCCTGGGCCGAGGAGACCGACCGGAACCCGCCGCGGCTGGAGAAGTACGACCGGTGGGGACGCGACATCTCGCGGGTCGTCATGCCGCCGTCGTTCGAGGCCGCGCGGGACGCGGTCGTGGCGGCGTCCTTCACGCGGCCCGAGGCGATCGCGGAGGCGCGGGCGGCGGGCGCCGATCCGGTGGCGATGGGCGTGGCCTGGAGCTACCTGCTCGACCAGGCCGACATCGGCATGGCGTGCGCGCTCGGCACCGGTGGCGACATGGTCGTCGCGCTGACCGAGATGTTCGCGCCGGACGATGTGAAGGCGCGGGTGCGGGAGCTGTTCGCCGCCGGGGAGTTCTCCGGCGAGGCCGCCCAGATGCTGACGGAACGGGCGGGCGGCTCGGATCTCGGCGCCCTGGAGAGCACGGCCTCGCGGGACGGGGACGCCTGGCGGCTCAACGGGCTCAAGTGGTTCGCGTCCAACGCGAACGGGTCGGCGTTCGTGGTGCTGGCCAAGTCGGAGGGCGCCGCGGACGGAGTGAAGGGCATCGCGCCGTTCCTCGTCCTGACCGAGCGGCGGGACGGGACGCGCAACGGCGTCCGGATCAGGCGGCTCAAGGACAAGCTCGGCACGCGGTCCGTCGCGTCGGCGGAGATCGAGTTCACCGACGCGGAGGCGTTCCTGCTGGCCCCGGCGGAGAGCGCGGGCAGCGGCGGGGACGGCAAGGGCCTCGGCCGCATGATGCAGCTCACCAACGGCGCGCGGCTCGGCATCGCGATGATGGGGCTCGGATGCGCCAGGAGGTCGCTGGTCGAGTCGCTGCTCTACACGCGGGCGCGCGAGGCGTTCGGGGCGCCGCTGTACGAGCAGCCGCTGATGCGGCGGAAGCTGGCGGAGCTGATCGTCGAGACGGAGGCCGTCCAGGCGCTGGTGTTCGACGGGTATCTCGGGCGGCCCCGGCTGCGGCTCGGCCCCGCGCTGATCAAGCTGCGGGCGGCGCGGCTGGGCGTCACGGCGGCCAGCGACGCGATCGAGATCCACGGCGGGAACGGGTACATCGAGCAGTGGCCGGTGGCGCGGATCCTGCGGGACGCGCAGGTCAACCCCATCTGGGAGGGCGGCGACAACATCCTGTGCCTGGACGTCCGGCGCTCGATCGAGCGGCAGGGCGCGCACGAGCCGTTCCTGGAGCGGCTGGAAACGGCCCTCCGCGACGCCCCGGACGACGCGACGACCGAGCTGGTGAGCCGCCGCGTCGGCGACCTGCGGGAGGCCATCGGACGCTGGGGCAAGCTCGACCGCGTCACGGGTGAGGCCAGGCTGTTCCCCCTGGCACAGTTCATGGCGGACGTGTACGCGGCCGCCCTTCTGCTGGAGCAGGCGGGACGGGAGGACGGCGACCGCAAGGCGCTCGTGGCGCGGCTCTACGCGCGAGCCCATCTTGCTGATCACGGTCCCTTGCGCGGCATCGACGCACCGGCGGAGGATCTGGAGCGGTTCGATGTCCTCGCCGCCGGGGCCTTCGCGGAGGAGTGAGATGCCGGTTCGTGTGGAACGCAGCGGAGCCGTGACGACGGTCGTCCTGTCCAGGTCCGAGGTGAGGAACGCCGTGGACGGAGCCACGGCGGCCGAACTCGCGTCCGCGTTCCGGGAGTTCGACGCGGACGACACGGCCGGCGTCGCGGTGCTGTGGGGTGAAGGTGGAACGTTCTGCGCGGGCGCCGACCTCACCTCCATCGGCACGGAACGGAGCCCGCGCGTCGACGCCCCGCCCGCCGACGGGCCGATGGGGCCGACGCGGATGCGGCTGTCGAAGCCGGTGATCGCGGCGGTCGCGGGGCACGCGGTGGCGGGCGGCACGGAGCTGGCGCTGTGGTGCGACCTCCGGGTCGTGGAGGAGAGCGCCACGTTCGGGATCTTCTGCCGGCGCTGGGGCGTCCCGCTGATCGACGGCGGGACGCTCCGGCTGCCGCGCCTCATCGGCATGAGCCGCGCCATGGACCTCGTCCTGACCGGACGTCCGGTCCCGGCGAGGGAGGCGTTCGAGATCGGCCTCGCGAACCGGGTCGTCCCGGACGGCACGTCCCGCGAGGCCGCCGAGGCGCTGGCCGCGGAGATCGCCCGGTTCCCGCGGGCGTGCCTGCGCAACGACCGGGCGTCGATGCTGGACGCGGAGGGCCTGGACGAGGCGGACGCGATCGCCGTCGAGTACCGGCACGGCCTCGGTTCGCTGGACGACGCGCTGAGGGGAGCGGCCAGGTTCGCGGACGGACACGGACGGCACGGCGACTTCTCGGACATTTAGCGATCTTCCCCGGCGAGATGGTTGACCGAATCGCGTTCGGGTCCTAGGTTCCGATGCGGGTGGCCGACGCCGTACCCGAGCCGAGGGAGCCGTCACCGTGACCCTGACCGTGCACGAGGCGGGCCTCGCCCTCGCCGATCCGAAGGCCTACGCCGACGAGCGGCGGCTGCACGAGGCGCTCGCGCTGCTGCGCGAGCGCTCCCCGGTGCACTGGGTGGAGGCGCCCGGCTACAACCCGTTCTGGGCGATCACCAAGCACGAGCACGTCTTGGAGATCGAGCGCAACCACGAGATCTTCCTGAACGCGCCGCGCCCGCTTCTCGCGACGGCCGAGCTCGACCAGGTGAACCGGGAGCGCGCGGAGCAGGGCATCGCGCTGCGCACCCTCATCCACATGGACGACCCCGACCACCGGGTCGTCCGGGCGATCGGCGCCGACTGGTTCCGCCCCCGCGCGATGCGGGCCCTGGAACCGCGGGTCAAGGAGCTCGCCAAGCGGTACGTCGACCGGATGGCCGGGTTCGGCGGTGAATGCGATTTCGCGCAGCAGGTCTCCGTGCACTTCCCGCTGCAGGTGATCCTGTCGCTGCTCGGCCTGCCCGAAAGCGACTTCGACCGCATGCTGAAGCTCACTCAGGAGCTGTTCGGCGGCGACGACGACGAATTCCAGCGCGGGACGAGCAACGAGGAGAAGATCCAGGTCCTGCTGGACTTCTTCGCCTACTTCCAGGAGCTCACCGAGGCGCGCCGCAAGGACCCGACCGACGACCTCGCGTCCGCCATCGCGAACGCGCGCGTCGACGGCGAGCCGCTCAACGACTTCGACACCGCGTCGTACTACGTGATCGTCGCGACGGCCGGGCACGACACGACCAGCGCGACGATCGCGGGCGGGCTGCGGGCGCTCATCGAGAACCCGGGCCAGCTCGACCGGCTGAAGCAGGACCCCGGCCTGATGCCCTTCGCCGTGGACGAGATGATCCGCTGGGTCACGCCGGTCAAGGAGTTCATGCGCACGGCCGTCCGGGACTACGACATCGGCGGCGTGACGATCCGCAAGGGGGAGTCGGTGCTGCTGTCGTACCCGTCCGCGAACCGCGACGAGGACGTGTTCGACGACCCGTTCACCTTCGACGTCGGGCGCGACCCCAACAGGCATCTCGCGTTCGGGTTCGGCGTCCACTACTGCCTGGGCGCGGCTCTGGCCCGGATCGAGGTCCGGGCGTTCTTCGAGGAGCTGCTGCCGCGCCTGCGCTCGATCGAGCTCGCCGGGACGCCGGAGGGCATCGCGACCACGTTCGTCGGGGGCCTCAAACGGCTGCCCGTCCGCTACTCGCTGGGGTGACCATTTGAAGATCGAAGCCGCGGTGTTGCGTGCCGCCGACGCGCCGTACACGATCGAGCCCGTGGAGCTGGCCGACCCGGGTCCCGGAGAGGTGCTCGTCAAGATCGCGGGCGTCGGGATGTGCCACACCGACATGCTCGGCCGGATACCGGGCGATCTCATTGCGAAGCCCGTCGTTCTCGGACATGAGGGGTCGGGCGTCGTCGAGGCGGTCGGCGCCGGCGTCGCGGGCCTCGAGGTCGGCGACCACGTGGTCATGTCGTTCGACTCCTGCGGCGTCTGCGGCACCTGCCGGGAGGGGATCCCCGGCGGCTGCTCCCAGATGGCGGCGCTCAACATGCTCGGCATCCCGCTGGACGGCCGGACCCGCGCGAGCGCGCCGGACGGCGAGGCCGTCAACAACCGATGGTTCGGCCAGTCGTCGTTCGGGACGTACGCGCTCGGCACCGCCCAGAACGTCGTCCCCGTGACCCGCGACGTCCCGCTCGACCTCCTCGGCCCGCTCGGCTGCGGCATCCAGACCGGCGCCGGATCGGCGCTGATCTCCCTCGGCGTCCGCGCCGGCGACAGCTTCGCCGTGTTCGGCGCGGGCGCCGTCGGCCTCTCCGCGGTGATGGCCGCGCGCGTCGCCGGAGCCACCACGATCATCGCCGTCGACCTGCACGAATCCCGGCTCGAGCTGGCCCGCGAGCTCGGCGCCACGCACACGGTGAACGGCGCCGACGACGACATCGCGATGCAGATCCACGGCACCACCGGCGAGGGCGTCCGGTACGCGCTCGACACGACGGCCGTCCCGGACGTGGTGGCGGCGGCCGTCGCGTCGCTGCACACGCGCGGCGTCTGCGGCCTGGTCGGCGTCGGGTCGGCGGACTACCGCCTCGACCCGAACCTCATGCTGATGGGCCGGACGGTCAAGGGCATCATCGAGGGCGACGCCGTCCCGCAGACGTTCATCCCCCGGATGATCGAGCTGTGGCGGCAGGACCGCTTCCCGTTCGACCGGCTCATCACGAAGTACCCGCTCGCCGAGATCAACCAGGCCGAGCAGGACACCAACGCGGGCCGGGCGGTCAAGCCGGTGCTCATCCCCGGTTAGCGGACGCGGTGGAGGAGTTCCTCGCCGCGTTTCAGCCGCCGGCGGTTCTCCGCCGCGAGGTGAGCACGACCCGCGCGCCGATCGCCTCCAGCATGCCCCGCATGCAGGGGCTCCTTCAGCGTCGGCGCTATCTTGCCAAGGGTGACGTGGGCGGAGTTTCTCATTGTTCAGGCGCCGATGGCGGGTGGGGGATCGACGCCGGAGCTCGTGGCCGCCGTCGCGGGCGCGGGCGGGCTCGGGTTCCTCGCGGCCGGGTACAGGACGGCCTCGGCCATGCGAGACGAGATCGACCGGACGCGGGCGCTGACCTCGCGTCCGTTCGGGGTGAACGTCTTCATGCCCGCCGCCGGGGAGGTCGACCACGCCGCGGTCGCCGCCTACCGCGAGCGGCTCCGTCCGGAGGCCGCGCGGCTGGGCGTGGAGGCCGGCGTGCCGGGGGCCCGCGACGACGACTACGACGCCAAGATCAAGGCTCTGCTGGACGACCCGCCGGCCTTCGTCGGCTTCACGTTCGGCTGCCCGGACGCCGAGGTCATCCGGGCTCTGCAGAGCCGGGGCGCCAAGGTGATCGTCACCGTGACCACGGATGCCGAGGCCCGCTCGGCGTCCGCGGCCGACGCGCTGTGCGTGCAGGGCGCCGAGGCGGGCGGCCATCGGGGATCGTTCGCCGATACGGCGGAGGAGCCGCTCGCGCTGCGCGAGCTGCTCGCCCGGGTTCGCGGCGTCACCGGACGTCCGCTGATCGCCGCCGGAGGGCTCGGCACGCGCGAGGACGTCGCGGACGTCCTGGCGCGGGGCGCGGCGGCGGCCCAGCTCGGGACGGCGTTCCTGCGCTGCCCCGAGAGTGGGGCGAGTTCCGTGCACAAGGCCGCCCTCGCCGACCCGCGGTTCACCACCACGGCGATGACCAGGGCCTTCAGCGGACGGCCCGCGCGCGGACTGGTCAACCGCTTCCTCGCCGAGCACGACGCGCACGCGCCCGCCGCCTACCCGGACGTCCATTTCGTCACCTCGCCGCTCCGCAGGGCCGCGGCCGCCCGGAACGACCCGGACACCGTCAGCCTGTGGGCCGGGGAGGGCTTCCGCCATGCGACGGACGCCCCGGCCGCCGAGGTCGTCGCCGCGCTCACCCCCCGATGAAATGCCCGGCTTCCCGGGGCGGCGCACCGCATAACAGCACGTCAGGGGCGGGTGGGACGAATGGGGCGCCGGTCACCGGGTAGGGCGCCGTACACCGCCGGACGGCGCGGCGAGCGACCGCCCACGGCGCAGCGCATGACGGCCGGGCGCGATCCGCTGCGCACCGAGCCGTCCGGTGCCTGACATCCGAGGGAGCTGATCATGCCGAACCCGCAGCAGCCGGAGATGCGGCGGTCCGGACGGACCGCGGTCACGGAGGACGCGCCGGAGAAGGACATGAAATCGACGCAGGGCAAGGGCCACGCGCACGGCACCGACAAGGGAGGCAAGGGAGGCGGCAAGGGCGGCGGCGTCCCACCGGGCCAGCGGCCCCCGCACCCGTCCTGACGCCCGCCGTGTGCCGTCAGGGGACGCGGGTCTGCGGACTGTAGCCGTCGTCCTCGCCGCCCGGCGTGGCCGCCTCCGCGTTCGGCGGGTCGGTCGGGCCGGGCGCGTGCTCCCCGGCGAAGTCGGCGTAGTCGTCCGGTGCCTCGTCCGGCGCCGCGCCGGGGTCGGCGCGGCGGTCGGCGAGCGGTGCGTCGGTGTCGTTCCTGCGATCGGGCATGATTCCCCCGCTCTCAGTGCCGTGCCTTGGCGATGGCGTCCTTCGCGCGGTCCATGACGGCGGCGAAGGGGCCGAGCGCCATGTTCTTCGTGGGCGACTCCACGCCCTGGTGCGGATGCGTCGGCGCGACGGCCTCGGCCACCTTGACCATGGTCGCCATCCCGCGCAGCTGCTCCGCGGACGCCTCGCGGCGGATCTTCGGGAACTCCTCCCGCTCCTCGTGCCTGGCGTGCGCCTCGATGTCCTTGTGGAACCCGGCGAACATCTCCTCGAACTCCGGGGAGTCGCAGTCGAGCTTCTCCAGCCGCGCGAGGACGCCCTTCGCCGCGTTCTCCTCCCGGAGCCGCTTCTCGATCACCTGCTCGCCGTGGTCGATGGAGCGCCGGGCGTACGGATGGACGACCTCCTCCTCGGCCGTCTCGTGGACGGCGAGCAGGCGCCGGAGCCGGTCGAACGCATCCCGGCGGACGACGCCGTGGTTGTTCTCGACCTGCGCGGCCAGCCGGCGGATCTCGTCGTGCTGAGCGAGCAGAAGGTCGACGACATCCTCGGTCTTGTGGGTCATCGCTTCCTCTCTCTGGGTCGCTGTTGCACCGACTCGGGGCGGTACCCATGGAGAGGACTTCAACCATCTATCCCTTGTGCAGGACCTCGATCAGGCGGCGGACGTCGTCGTCCTCCAGGACGATCCCGAAATCCTCCGCGAGACGTTCCGGCACCTCTTCGGGGGCGAGTGAGCGCTTCTCCACCTCGCCGCTGGGGAGCGTGAGTGTGAGGTCCGTCCCGTCCAGGACGTGGAAGGAGCCGACCCGGAACTTCTGCGCGAACGGGCGCGCCGTGAACGGCGAGCGGGCGTTCGTCGAGACGTAGTAGTTGGCCACGTCGTAGTCGATGCGGAACGCCTCGTTCAGTGTGAACATGTGGCGCAGCACCCACCCGCCGGGGTCGCGCTGGTGCAGTTCCCAGCCCTGGAAGCCGGTGCCGGTCGTCCGGCCGCGCCGCAGCCGGTACGCCCAGCCGTCCTGCTCGACCACGCCGCGCTCGGTGAGCTCCAGGGGTTCCAGCGGGCCGAAGCCGAAACCGACGTCGCAGAGCAGCGCGGGCGCGTCCGGCGCCTGGTCGGACGCCCGGACGTGGAGCAGCGCGTGCGTGCCCGGCCGGAGCCGTTCGGCGCCCATCATCACCCGTCCGACCAGCGCGGTCACGTCGTATCCGAGCCGCTCCAGGACGGCCGCGAACAGCCGGTTGTGCTCGAAGCAGTAGCCGCCGCGCGCCCGCCGGACGAGCTTGTCCTGGACGGCGTCCAGCCGCAGTTCGACCGGCCGCCCGAGCATGATCTCCAGATTCTCGAAAGGGATCGACGTCACATGCGCGCGGTGCAGTGCCCGCAGCGTCGCGACCGTGGGGGCGAGATCGCCGTCGTATCCGACGCGCTCCAGGTAGGCGGGCAGGTCGAGCAGGTGGCCCTCCCACCCGTAGCCGCGGTCTTCCTCACTCATCAGAACCTCCTCACATGACGACAACACCGGACGGCCCGAAAGATCATCCCGGAGTCGGCGTCCATTCCCGTGGCTTGTGGGGCACCTGGTGCGATCTGCGGAAACGGTCACTTTCCGACTGAACGGATGGACCGTGATGAACCGTACAGCCTGGGTGACGGTCGACTTTCCGGAGCGCGAAGGGAGCCGTCGCGATGGGCGCAGAGGGCGCGGGTCTCACCGCCGGCCGGCGGAGGGTCGCCGTCGAGCGTGGTCGGGGAGGCGCGCGGGTGGACGGGACGGTCATCGTCGGCAGGCTCACTCTGCCCGGGACGCGCAGGTCCGTCGGGTACGCGCGCAGCTTCGTCCGGGAGACGGTGCCCGACCTCCCCGCCCTGGACGACCTCGTGATGGTGGCGAGCGAGACCGTCGCGAACGCCATCACGCACACGGCGTCGGGCCGCGAGGGCGGGCGGGTGACCGTCGTCCTCGCGGCGGAGCCGGGGATCGTGCGCCTGGAGGTCGTCGACGACGGCGCGGCGCCCGGTCGGCCCCGCGTCCGGGACGAGTCGGGCGGCGAGACCGGGCGGGGGATCCGGATCGTCGAGGCCGTCGCGGACCGCTGGGGTTTCCGGACGGAGGGGACGCGGACGGTCGTGTGGGCGGAGTTCCCGGCCCCACGCGGGGCGGGGCCGGGAACCCGGTGAGCGGGCGGCGCCCGAGACGGATCCGTGAACTCGGATGAAGGCGAGTGGAGAGATGTTCCCGACGCATGACCGAGGAGGGCCGGATGAGCGTTTCACCGTCGTCGATCGCGTTCACCCGGTGGAGACCGCGGCCGTCCGGGACGGGTACCGCCGCGCGCGCCGGGGCGGCGCGGCGGTGAGGGCGGCGTCGTGGACGGCGGCGGTCCTGGCCGCGGTGCTGGTCGTGAGCGGCCTGTCGGCGTACGGGTACTACTGGCGGCTGCAGAGCGCCGTCGAGCGGGAGGACGTGGACGGGCTGATCGGCGGGAACCGGCCGAAGAAGCTGAACGACGCGCTGAACATCCTGGTGATCGGCTCGGACGAGCGGTCGGGCGCGAACGCCCGCTACGGGCGGGGCCTGCGGAACAAGGCGCCCGCCTCGGACACGATGGTGCTGCTGCACCTGTCGCCGGGCGGCCGTCAGGCGATGGCGATCAGCTGGCCGCGCGACCTGATGCTGCCGATCCCGGCGTGCCGCCGCAAGGACGGGACGACGGTGCCCGGCAGCGCGGTCGCGATGCTGAACAGCGCGATCGGGCGGGCCGGCCCGGCGTGCACGGTCAACACGATCGAGCGCGCGTCCCGGATCAAGATCGACCATTTCGTGCAGGTGGACTTCACCGGGTTCAAGGACATCGCGACCGCGGTCGGCGGGGTCCCCGTGTGCGTGACCGGTGACGTCTACGACAAGGACTCCGGGCTCTCCCTGCCCGCGGGGCGGCACCGCCTGAAGGGCGAGCAGGCCCTCGCCTACGTGCGGAGCCGGAAGGGGTTCGGGGACGGTTCCGACACGGCGCGCATCAAGCGGCAGCAGCGCTTCTTCGGCGCGATGGCGAACGAGGCGCTGAGCCGGGGCGTGCTGACCGATCCGAAGCGGCTGAACGCGCTGCTCGGCGCGACGGCGAAGTCGCTGACGACGGACAGGCGCCTGTCGGTGGCGCGGATGGCGCGGATCGCCCAGGGCATGCGGGGGCTGGACGCCGGGAGGATCCGGTTCGTCACGGTCCCGACCGGCCCGTACGCGCCGGACCGGAACCGGGTGGCGCTCGTCCGTCCGGCGGCCGACCGGTTCTTCGCGGCGGTCCGGGGCGACGTGACGCCGCCGATGGCCCCGGCGAGGACGGCGGCGGGGCGGGTCAAGGTGTTCAACGGCTCCGGCGTGGACGGGCGTGCCGCGCAGGTCGCCGCCGACCTCAGGGACCGCGGCTGGCGGGTCGCGGGCGTCGGGAACCTCGGCCGGATCACGCCGGTCACGTCCGTCCGGTACGGGGCGGGCGCGGGCGCCCAGGCGGCGGCGCTCGCCGGGCTGCTGCCCGGCATCCGGACGGCGCCGCGCGCGCAGGAGGAGCCGGGCGTGGTCGATCTCGTGATCGGGACGCGGTTCCCGGGGCTCCGGCCGGCCGGCGGGATCCCCGTCCAGCGGGGCGAGAGCCGCGCCGGCGGGGCGGTCTGCGAGCGGGTCGGGAAATGACCAGGCCGCTACAGAGGTGATGATCTTCACTTATCGGCATAATCACCCGAATGGCGATGTCGCTTCCGCTGGGATTCCGCGGCGACGGTGGGCAGGTGGTCGTGGAGACCGATGCCGCCCACGCGCCCCTGCGTGACTTCCTCCTCGACGACCTCGGTGAGAACGTCGCCGCGATCGTCCGGGCCAAGGCCCGGGTGCAGGGCGGCACCCCCTGGCGGCAGCAGTACCGCCACCACCGGCTCGACTTCGACGGGACGGTCGTGCGCGTCGCCGACCTCGGCGGCCGGTCGTTCTGCGACCTGTTCCCGGCGATCTTCCGGGCCTGCCTGGACGAGTACCTGCGCCAGGTCGCGGCCGTCCGGTACCGCCGGACGCTGGAGCGCACCGGCCCGCCGCCGGGCGACGAGGTCGCCGCCGCGCTCGCGCTCGGCGGGACGTCCCGGCGCGGGCAGGGCTGGGGCCTCGTCCAGACGCCCCGCGCCACCCTGGAGGACATGGCGGGCCTCACCCCGCACCCCGACGAGTGCCTCCCGCACGGCGTCCTCGGCTCCGGCGCCTGCTGGGCGGACCTCGCCGTCCTGGACGGGACGGACCGGCGCCTCCGCAGCGGCACCAAGACGTTCCTGCCGCGCGGCCTCGACGCCACCCGGATCGCGAAGGAGCTGGAGGACGCGCTGACCCGCGCCCGGTTCGTCGGCGCGGTGCCGGGCGCGTGGGCGGCGACGGTCGCGGGCGTGCCCGTCCACGGCTACGTGGACCCGGACGCGGTGCGGCGCCTGCCGTGCGCGCCGGTCGAGGCCGCCGGGGTGATGCAGCACGTGCGGGTGCTCTTTCCCCAGCTCACCGAGCCTGGCGCCGAACTGGAGGCGGCGGCCGACGAGGCGACCGGGGCGGTGCGGGGCCTGACCGGCTCGCGGCACGTCCTGACCGCCTTCCTGCTGCACGACGTGCAGAGCCACCACCACCATCTGGAGGTCGTGCGGGGCGCCCGGCCGGGATGGGAGCACAGCGGCAACGCCTCCCATCTGCGGCTCGACGTCCGGACGGCCCGCCTCGACCACCTCTGGCTGACCGGGCACGCCTGCGAGCTTCCGACCGGGGAGTTCGCCCGCGCTCTTGATCGCTACGAGCGGTCCATCGGGAACCGCTGAACGCCGATGGCGCGCCGTTCGTCGCACACGGGCGGCCGTTCGCCGATGGGGATGCTTAGAGCGTCATCCGAGCGTGAGCTTCCCGCTACGTTTTCTCATGTCCGCCGCACGAACCACCGGCCGGTGCGAACCGGGGGGAGCGGGCCGCTTCGGGGGGAGTGGCCCAACCGGCGCCCGCATCGGGCCGGAGCGGCGGTACGGGGGGAGAGGGGTCACTTCGGGGGGAAGTGACCCCTCCGTCCCGTTTCTAGGCCGAAAAGGCTTTCCCGCGGACCGCGCGGCGGTCCGCCACGACCATTCTGCGAAGCGCTTTTCAGTGGACTTGCGCGCACCCTGCCGAAGAAATAGAGATCTTCCTTTTCGTGGTGTAACAGAATGGTAGGTAAAGAACAGTTCCGGTCCAGGCCAAATGGCTTGCCGCGGACCGCTTCCCGGTGGACGGTTGAGCCGGTCGAGATCCTTTTGAAGTTCAGCGCGGCGAACGTCGACTTGTGCGCCGCGATGCGGAATGGTTTTCCCCATGGATTCACGAATTCGCAACCGCCGGGCGGCGGGCCCCACCGGCTGGCTGCTCACCTTTCTCGGTGCGCGCGAGCGGGCGCTGCGCACGCACGCCGGCCGGGCCGGCGGGCCGGCCGAATGGCTGCTGGTCTTCATGGAGGTCGAGCGCACCGGCCTCGAGCGCACCGGCCTCGACAACCGGCGCCGCCCGGCGGTGCCGGCGCAGCGCGGCGCCCCCGAGGAGAGCCCGTTCGGCCGCCTCAACGTCCGAAGCGCATAGAGGAAAGTGATGATCACCGAAATGCTCCTGGCCGCCCTCATCGGCGGCGCGATCGGAGTCGCGGAACTCGTCGGGCACTACCGGGACAAGCCGCTCGCCGCGGTCCTGTCGCCGGGCGGCCTGCTGTTCCTGTTCGTCAACACCGGCGCGTCCGTCGTGGCCCTCATCGTGGTCACCGCGGCGGGCTGGACGTTCGGGCTGCCCGAGACGATGCCGCCGACCACCCTGGTCGTCACGCAGGTGATGGCCGCCGGGGTCGGCTCCGCGGCCATGCTGCGCATGTCGTTCGCCCCCGCCCGCGGCCGGACGTCCGGCGCGGGCCCCATCGCCCTCCTCAACGGCATCATCCGGATCGCCGACACCGAGCTGGAGCGCAAGCGGGCGCTCAGCCGGCTGTCGCACAACGACCTCGAGGGCCTGTCGTTCGAGCGTGATCACGCCGCCCTCGCCGAACTGTGCTGCCACCTGATGCGCGAGTTCGACCTCGCGGAGGCGCAGCGGCTCGGCGGGCTCGCCGCCGACCTGAGCAACCGCGGCGACCTCACCGACGCCGACAAGCTCGACTGCTGGGGCCTGGAGCTCACCCGCCTCGTCGGCGAGCGCGCCCTCCGGCAGGCGGCGCGCCGGCTGCGGGAGCGCCCGCAGGAGGAGACCCACCGGACGCTCCTGGAGGAGGACGACCGGCTCGCGCCCGTCGCCCCGCAGTACGACTACCCCGACCCGGTGCCCGCGTCCGTGCCGCCCGCTCGGGCGCCGCTCTCGAAGACCACCTCCCGCCTCGCTTCCGGCGCGAACGGCCGGTCCGAGCGCAAGTCGTTCAGCGACCTCTGAGCATGCCCCGGATACCGGTGTGCCCGAGGACGGGCACACCGGTATTCCCACTCGAAGAACGGTCCTGCCGGAAAGGGGAGAGCGGACGCGAATGATTCGCGGCGGCTCAGGATGCGGATCGGGAGACCAGCGGCGGGGCGGAACCGTCCCTTGTCTCGAGTTGCGCCGCGATGCGGTGCAGCCCCTCGGCTATCGAGACGAGCGCCTGCACCTGGGCGGCGGCCATCAGGGTCGCCGGGGACGGATCCGCCGCCTGCGCCTCCGCGGCCGCGTCGCATGCCTGCTGGCTCCACCAATGCACGGCCCGATGCTATTCGAAGAAAGCGAATCCACCCCGACCGCCGCGCGGATTCCCATGACAAAGAGGAGGAAATTCGATGAACTCGGTTCCGGGTCCTGCGGTCGATGTCCCGTCGAATCCGAAGCTGCCGCGCTGGGCGATGAAGCCGCTGCGGTATCTCACCTTGGGTGAGCTGGCGGACGCGCTCGGCTATCTGGAGCGGAACCGTCCGGAGGACGACGTCCTCGGCCGGGCCCTCGCCGCCGAACTCGCCCGCCGCACCGCCGGCGACGCCCGTCCGGACAACCGGCAGTCCCGGCGCCCCTGGCCGCGGCTGCGCCTCACCTGATCCGGAGAGGATCCTGCGGCGATGGCAGTGGAAGCCGCCTCCTACAGTGGGTGGACCTTCGCTGAAAGGAGCACCTCCCGCATGGCGTTCTCCGACCACCCGACGGCGACCCCCGAGACCATCTCCGACCTGGTGGACTGCCATGACCGGATGCTGCGCCGCGACCCGGGCGAGCCCGAGTTCCACCAGGCCGTCCGCGAGGTGCTGGCGTCCCTCCCGCCGGTGCTGGACGCCCGTCCCCGGCTCGCCGCCGCCCGGCTCCTGGAGCGGATCGTCGAGCCGGAGCGGCAGATCCTCTTCCGCGTCCCGTGGCAGGACGACGAGGGGCGCGTCCACGTCAACCGGGGCTTTCGCGTCGAGTTCAACAGCGCGCTCGGCCCGTACAAGGGCGGCCTGCGGTTCCACCCCTCGGTGAACCTCGGCATCGTCAAGTTCCTCGGCTTCGAGCAGATCTTCAAGAACGCGCTCACCGGCCTCGGCATCGGCGGCGGCAAGGGCGGCAGCGACTTCGACCCGCAGGGCCGCTCGGACGACGAGATCATGCGGTTCTGCCAGTCGTTCATGACGGAGCTGTACCGGCACGTGGGCGAGAGCACCGACGTCCCGGCGGGCGACATCGGCGTCGGCGGCCGCGAGATCGGCTACCTGTTCGGACAGTACCGCCGCATCACGAACCGCTGGGAGGCGGGCGTCCTCACCGGCAAGGGCAGGGGCTGGGGCGGTTCCGCCTGCCGGACGGAGGCCACCGGCTACGGCAACGTCATGTTCACCGCCGAGATGCTGCGCCGGCGCGGCGAGGACCTCGACGGGCGGCAGGTCGTCGTCTCCGGCTCCGGGAACGTCGCGATCTACTCGGTGGAGAAGGCGCAGGCGCTGGGGGCCAACGTCGTCACCGTGTCCGACTCGCACGGCTACGTGGTGGACGAGAAGGGCATCGACCTCGAGCTGCTCAAGCACACCAAGGAGGTCGAGCGCGGCCGCGTCGCCGACTACGCCGAGCGGCGCGGCGCGTCCGCCCGGTTCGTGGCCGGCGGCAGCGTCTGGGACGTCCCGGCCGACATCGCCCTGCCGTCCGCGACCCAGAACGAGCTGGACGGCGCCGCCGCGCTGGCCCTCGTCCGCAACGGCGTCAGGGCGGTCTCCGAGGGCGCGAACATGCCGTGCACGCCCGACGCGGTGAAGGTCTTCCGGGACGCGGGCGTCGCGTTCGGGCCGGGCAAGGCCGCCAACGCGGGCGGCGTCGCGGTCAGCGCGCTGGAGATGCGGCAGAACGCGGGCCGGGAGTCCTGGACGTTCGCGAGGGCCGAGACGGAACTGGCCGCGATCATGAAGGACATCCACGACACCTGCTACGCGACCGCCGAGCGCTACGGCGCCCCGGGCGACTACGTCGTCGGCGCGAACATCGCGGGCTTCGAGCGGGTCGCCGACGCGATGATCGCCCAGGGACTGGTGTAGCGCGGCGGGCGGCGGGAGACGGCCGGGGGAATGGTCGCCGCTATTGTGCCAGTGAATACTGGCTTGATTGAATACCGGGCAGCGTCCTCGTCCCGGGAGTCCCCATGCGACCTGCCCTCCGCACCCGGATCGCCGCCCTCGCGGCGGCCGCCGGGCTGCTCACCGCACCCGCCCTGACCGCCGTCCCCGCCGCCGCCGACGAACCGAAGGCGTTCGCCCCGTCCCCCGCTCCGCTGCTGTGGCCGCGCAGCGGAATCGAGGCCGTCTCCGCCACCGGCCCGAACGACGTGTGGGCCGCCGCCTACCAGGGCTACCAGGGCATCGACTGGTCGATCCCGATGTTCGGCGCCGGGACGATCCGCGTCCTGCCGCCGAAGCCCGCGGTCGTCCGCTGGAACGGATCGTCCTGGAGGACCTACGACCTGCCGGGCGCCGGCGGCGACGGCGTCATCGACGAGATCAGCGCCGGTTCGCCGGCCAACGTCTGGGTGATCGGACGGATCCGTCCGCAGTCCAGCGGCGGCGACAGGGCGCCCTACCTCGCCCGCTGGGACGGGACGCGGTGGCAGGAGGTCCAGCGGCCGCCCGGCGGCTGCCACCTCTCGGACCCCGCCGCCGACGCCACCGGCGCGTGGTTCTCCTGCGGCGGCGACGTGTGGCGCTGGCAGAACGGCACGTGGACCGAGCCGGAGACCGGGGGCCTCGGCAGGTTCGTCCAGGAGATCTCCCTGTCCCCGGACGGCACCGTCTGGGCCGCGACCGCCTCCGGGCTCATCCGGGGCGACGGGGGGACGTGGACCAGGGTCCCCGGGTTCGCCGACGTGGACTGGTACCGCGTCCTCGCCGTCTCCGCCACCGAGGTCTACGCGACGGGCTGGAACAGGCCCCCCGACTCGACCGTGAGCACGCCCGTCGCCGTCCGCTGGGACGGCCGGGCGTGGCACGACCTTCCCGTCCCGCCGTCCGGCGAGCGGCTGATCAAGACCGGTGACGGGACCCTGTGGGCGCTGGACGAGTTCAACTGGGGCGGCCTCCACCGGCTCACCGGCGACACCTGGACGCGGGTGCGGCTGCCCGTCCCGGCCCAGTCCTTCATCTCCGGCGGGACCGCCGTCCCCGGCACCTCCGCCCTGTGGGTCGTGGGCAAGACCAAGGACGTCCCGATCGTCGTCACCAACCGCTGAATCCAGGGTGGAGGCCGCCGTGTCCGCGGCGGCCTCCGCTGGGGTGATCAGCCGTAGCGGCGGCGGCGGACGGCGTAGGCGACCGTCACGGCGGCCAGCAGCGGCCCCCAGGCGAGGAGCGGCAGGTAGCAGACGGTGATGACCGTGAGGGCGCCGTCGTCGATCACCGCCGGGTTGTCCGGGTCCGAGGGGAATCCGTGAATCAGCGGCGTCCACAGCCACACCAGCGCGGCAGCGCCGAGTGATGCCGGGATGATCGCGGCGAGCGGGTGGATCGTCCGGCCGCGCAGTACCGGGATCCAGCGCGGCCACACCTCGCCCCAGCCGCGGACCAGCCCCATGCCGAGGAACGCCGCGCCCTCCGCCAGCACGCTCAGCAGGATCACGTAGGGCAGCAGCCACGGCTCGCGCATCCCGTCCAGCCCGGAGACGGGGAACCCCAAGCCGAACAGGATCCGCCAGATGCCGGACGGCAGCACGCACCACAGCGTCGCCTGCGCGGCCCGGTCCGCCCAGAGCGGGACCGGCCCCCGGGTCCCGGTCACGTACCGCCGGTCGCCAGCATCGCCACCGCGATCGCGACGGTCATGGCGGCCACCACGGCCAGCTTGATCTTCATCTTGGTGCTCACGGGGGTCCTTCCGCGTCGGGATCATGCCTCAACGATCCCGCTGCGGAGGGCCGCGGGGCCTCACCCGCGAGAACCGAGCGCCTCCCCCGTGCGGGTGGTCACGAACCCGTTTTCGCGATGACCGACTCGGCGAACCGCTCCAGGTTCTCGATCTTCTTCGCGAGCGGCTCGGTGTCCGGGCCCTTCGCGTAGGGGACGCGGAACCCGACGATCACATCGGTGACGCCCTTGTCCTCCAGGCGCTTGACCCCGTCGGGCGTGTAGGCGTCCATGGAGATGACGTGGATCTCGAAGGGCTCGTCCTCCCTGCCCTCCTCCCGGCGGATCTCCCGCAGCCGCGCCAGCAGCGCGTCGAGGTCGCCGCCGCCCGCGTGCATCCAGCCGTCGCCGCGCACCACCGCGCGCCGCAGCGCGGGCTCGCTGTGCCCGCCGACCAGGATCGGGATCGGACGGGACGGCGCCGGCGTCATCTTGATCGCGGGCACGTCGAAGAACTCGCCGTGGTACTCGAAGTACCCGCCGGAGGCCAGCCCCCGGACGATGTCGATCGCCTCGTCCATCCGCCTTCCGCGCCCCTCCCACGGCACGCCCATGACCTCGAAGTCCTCGCGCCAGGGGCTGATGCCGACGCCGAGGCCGAGCCGGTCGCCGGTCAGCGCGGCGATCGAGGTGGCCTGCTTGGCGACGAGGACCGGCGGCCGGACGGGCAGCTTCAGGACGAACGGCGTGAACCGCAGCGTGCTGGTCACCGCCCCCATCGCCGCGATCAGGGTGAACGTCTCGATGAACGGCTTGTCCTCCAGGAATCCCCGGTCGCCGTCCGCGGTGTAGGGGTAGGTGGAGTCGGACTCCTTCGGGTAGACCAGCGAGTCGGCGACCGAGACGCTGGTGTACCCCGCCGCCTCGGCGGCCCTGGCCAGCGGCAGGTAGTAGGAGGGGTCGGTCATGGCCTCTGCGTAGGTGAACCTCATGGAACCACTCCGGGACGCGGCGACGGGTCGCCAGATACTAGAACCTGTTCCATTTCGATGGCCGGGTCCGTCCCACTGGGTGGCACCGCCCCGCTAGTCGGCCGGGTAGGAGGTGATGACGTCGCCCTTGGCGTTCATCGCCATATAGCCGCTGCCGTAGTCGTCGCTGAGGTAGATGCGCCAGGTCGGTCGGTCGCCGTTGAAGGTCCAGGCCGCGTCGGCGATGATGTACCGCGAGGTCGGGTTCTTCACGTTCAGCGTTCTCTCGGCCTTCGCCATCAGCTTCGGCAGCGCCTCCCAGTTGAACGAGGAGAAGTTGACCACGGCGTCTTCGGTGATGGCGATGCTGGGACGGCCGCGGACGGCCGCGTCCGCGCCCTTCTGGTACGTGTAGTTGTCGAACTTGCCGGGCCGCCCCTTCGCGGGCGCGTCGGCGGACGCGTGCGTCTGGTGCACCGTCATCTGGGCGAACCGCGTGCTCCCGGACGCCGCCTGGAACCTCTTGATGACGCTCCGGATCGTGGCCGGTGTCAGCAGCGTCTTGACCTCGGGTTCCTTCTTGCCGTCGCCGCCGTTCCCGGCGTCCACCGGCCCGCCGGAGGTCTCCCGCGCGCCGGGGAGGTCCGGCGTCCGCCGGGCGGCCGCGTCGATGACGCGCGGGACGACGATGAGGACCGTCGTGATCAGCGTCGCGACCACGCCCAGCGCGAAGATCATGATCACCGCGGCGGGCACCTTCGACCCGCGCGGCCGCACGCCGCCCGGGTGGGTGAAGGCCGGAGGACGGCCGGGGTCCGTCCGCGGACCCGGCGGCGCGAAGGGCGGAGACGTCGAGAACCCCGGGTCCGTCTTCGGCCCCGGCGTCGGAAACGGCGGAGGGGTCGGCATGGAGGTGGGGGTGTCCCCGGACGCCTGCGCGAGCATGGCGTCCAGCTGAGCCGGCGAAGGCCGCGCCCCGGGCTCGCGGATGAGCAGGGCCTGGAGCACGGGCGACAGGGCCCCCGCCCGCTGCGACGGCGGGATCGGCGCCGTCATGACCGCCGCCAGCGTCGACGCGGCCGTGGGGCGGCGGAACGGCGTCTGCCCCTCCACCGCGACATAGAGCAGGACGCCCAGCGACCACAGGTCCGACGCGGGATTGCCCTCCTCGCCGTGCAGCCGCTCGGGGGCGATGTACTCCGGCGACCCGACGAGCCCCCCGGTCGCCGTGACGCGGGACGCCTCCTCCAGCACGGCGATGCCGAAGTCGGTCAGGACGGGCGTGCCGTCCGTCCGCAGGAGGACGTTGGCGGGCTTGACGTCCCGGTGGCAGATCCCGGCCTCGTGCGCCGCCCGCAGCGCCGCCAGGACGCCGCGTCCGAGGGCGGCCGCCTCGGCGGGCGTCATCGGCCCGTCCGCCAGCCGGTCCTGCAGGGACCGGCCCCGGACGAGCTCCATCACCAGCCAGGGGTGCGGCATGTCGGGCGAGTCCACGATGTGATGGATGGTCACCACATTGGGGTGATCGAGCCTGGCCAGGGCCCGCGCCTCCCGCATCACCCGCTCGCGCATCATCTCGGCGACGTCCGTGTCGAGTTCCGACATCTCGACCTCGGCGAGCCGCACCTCCTTCAGCGCGACCTCGCGCTGGAGGGCGAGGTCGAACGCGCGCCAGACCGTCCCCATGCCGCCGCTGCCGAGCCGTCCGCGCAGCTCGAAGCGTCCGTCGATCACCGTATGCCCACCCGTCACGCGGGACAGCCTAAGACCTTGCACCAGCAACCTGCATGAACCACCCCAAACCTCGCCTCCCGGCCGGCTTCGCTGGTCAGCGGAGGATGCCCGCGCCGCGCACGGCGGCCGGCCGGCCGGGAAATTCGTCCTTCAGGTTCCGGTACAGGTCGTGGTCGGCGATGCCGCGGTCCGCGCCTTTCCGCAGGCGAACGGCCTTAAGCAGACGTTAATCGGACGCTGACGCGGTCCTAAGGGCGCCCTGCGTAGCGTCGGCGGCCATGCAGGAGACCGCACCCGTGGAGGTCGTCATCGAAAGCGGATCGGGGCGTCCGGGCGGAGGGGACGTGCACGGCCTGACGGGGCAGGTGTCGGTGACCCGGGAGCTGGTGGAGCGGCTGGAGAGCGCCGCGGGGCTGCTCGCGGGCGCGCTGAGCGGCGAGCTCAGCGTGGCGGGCGTGGAGGCGCGGATCGCCCGAGTCCGCGCGGACGCCGCGGAGGTGGAGGCGGCGGCGTACCGGGAGACCGAGGCCGTGCGCGTCCAGGCCGGGGAGGCCCGTGCGGAGGCCGACGCCCAGCGTCGGCGCGCGGACGAGGCCGAGGCGCGCTGGGCGGAACTGGGCGACCGGTACACCACGGCGGTGGCCGAGCGGGACGAGGCCCACCGGCGCTGCGAGCGGCTCGTCCGGGATGCCGGTGCCGCGGCCGCGGCGCTGGCCGCGGCCGAGGGCGACCGTGCCCGGCAGGCGAAGGAGATCACCGCGCTGACGCAGTCGCTCCGGGCGGCGACCGGGGAGGTCGAACGCCTGCGCGCCGGGCTGGCCGCCGCGCGGGCCGGGGAGGGGGCCGCCCGCGGCCGGATCGCGACGGTGACCGCCGAACTGGAGCAGCGGCGCCGGCTCATCCGGGAGGTCACGTCCGAGCGCGACCGCGTCCTGCGGGACGCCCGGCGGGCCAGCGCCGACGCGGAGGCCGAGCACGCCGCGCGCGTCAAGGCCGAGCAGGCGGCGGAGGAGGTCCTCGGCCGGATCCGGGACGCCCTTCTCCAGCGCGACCAGGCCGTGGAGACCGCGCGGTCCGCGCACGGGCGCCTCGACCGGACCCGCGCTCTGCTGGCCGAGCGGCAGGCGGCGCTGGAAGGGCACGCCCAGCGCATCGAGGAGATGCGGGTGCAGATCGGCGTCCTGATCGCCGAACGGGACGCGGCCCGCAGCGAGGCCGAGCGCGCCCGCCACCGGATCGATGAGTTCATCACCCGCCGCACCCCGGACGACCGCCCCGGCGAGCCACAGCCGAAGGACGCGAGCTCGCTCCCACAGCGCCTCCTGACCCCGGCCGCGTCCTCGGCGTAGAGCCGACCGGTCAGGACCCCACCGCCTGGATCGCCTGCCTGAGCGGGCTCTTCCGCAAGCGTGGTGACGGACTGTGACTTTTCCTCAGGCCCTCCGGCCGACCGCCGATGGGTCTTGTGACAACGACGAAAGAGCGCGATCCGAATCGCGCCGGCCACGGCCCCCCGGCCAGGGCTCCACGTCGAAGCCGCCACCTGCGGCGAGGTCCCCCGGACCTGGCGGCAGGGGTATGGCGGACACCCGCTGAACGGACCCCCGGTCCGCCGCGCGTGCCCGCCCGGCGTGCCGCAGAAGGGAAAACCGTCATGTCCGTCCTGAACACCGTCACCCCCCGCGTCCGCCGCAGCGTCTTCGCGGGCCTGGCCGCCGGTGCCGCCGCCGGCACCCTCTTCGCCGCCCCCGCCGCCGAGGCGACGACGACCCCCGCCGCCGCCCAGCGCATGGTCTCCATCGCCCTCTCGCAGGTCGGCCAGGGCGAGACCAACGGCTACAGCAAGTTCGGCAAGTGGTACGGCGAGAAGGTGAACGCCCGTTCCCTCGGGAAGGCCGCCTGGTGCGACATGTTCGTCAGCTGGGTCGGTGACCAGGCGGGCGTCACGAAGAAGGTCGGCATGTTCTCCTACACCGTGTCCCACGCGCAGTGGTTCGACGGCAAGGGCCGGTTCGACCGGACGCCGCGCGTCGGCGACCTGGTCTTCTTCGACTGGAACGGCGGCAAGAAGATCGCCGGCATCGACCACGTCGGCCTGGTCACCAAGGTGAACAAGAACGGCACCGTCGACACCGTCGAGGGCAACGTCAGCGACAAGGTGCAGACCCGCACCCGCTACATGAGCACGATCGTCGGTTTCGGTCACCCCGCCTACGGCCAGTGATCTGAGACCATCCGCACGACGCTCCGAGGCCCTCCGGCCCGGGGCGTCGTCGTGTTCCCGGATGCCTCGAAGAGCGGGCGGGCTGCCGCTGAAACCGAAGTCGTGAGCCGCTGATACCAGCGGAACGGAATCTGCTTTGTGAGCTGTCGCACGAGATCGCTAGAGTTCCCCTGCTTTCGTTGATCTCGCGTCAGGAACCCCCATGAACATCGACTTCAACGCGGACCCCACCTTCTCGTGGTACGTGGTCCTGCTGATCGTCTCCGGCGTGCTGATGGTCGCCGGCGCCCTCCTGCCCGCCGACCGGCTGCTCGACCGCCTCCTGTACGTCGCGTTCGGCCTCGCCTTCCTCGGCTACGGCATCTACCTGGGCTTCATCTTCACCGGCGGGACCTACCAGATGTTCTTCTACGTCTTCCTGGTGCCGGTCTTCGCGGTCTTCAAGGCCGTCTCGGCCCTCTTCGGCAGGCGCGGCCAGACGAGCTGACCCGAATGCGGACGGCCCCCGGCACCGAGCCGGGGGCCGTCCGTGTTTCAGGGACGACCGTGCAGGGACGGCGCCGGTCGTCGCAAGGAGGGGGCCAGCCAGCGGGTGAGGAAGGCGCGGAGCCGCTCCCCTTCGAGCGGCGGCTCGCTGGGATGCTCCAGCAGCGACGTCAGGAGCCGCATGATGATCTCGGCGAGGCCGGGGAGGTCGTCCTCGCCGATGCCGGCGGCCTCCCAGTCGACGGGGAAGCGGCGCAGCATCCGGGCGCCGTAGGCGATCGCGTCCGCGGTGGTGGCCCCGCGGCCGAAGGCGGCCGAGTCCTTGAGCTGCAGCAGCAGGCTCAGGCGCGGCTCGGTCGGGATCGTCCGGACGCAGAAGATCATGCCTTCCACCACGGCCGCGGCCGGGTCGCCGATCCCCTGGAGGTGGGCGACCAGCCGATCGACGAACGACTCCGCCCCCTGGGCGGCCACCTCCCCGACGATGTCGGAGATCCGGTCGAAATGGCGGTAGACGGTCTGGCGGGTGACGCCGAGCTCGCTCGCGACGTCGGAGAGGGTCGTCTTCGCGGCTCCGTGCCGGTCGATGCAGCGGGCCGTCGCGTCGACGATGCGCTGCCGGGCCTCGGCATCGGATGCGGGGGGCCGTCCTCCCCAGCCGTGGTGCGCCATGGCCTCAGGATCCCACAGGCTCCCCGGCCGTCCGGGCGGCGCTCACGCGCTGCACGGCCGCGATGAGGCCCGCCGCGGCGACGGTGCACAGCGCGGCGTACCAGAGGCTGCCGATCGGCGCGCCCTCCTCGGTGGCGCCGTTCGTCGAGGCGAAGTACGCGGGCAGGGCGATCAGCCACAGGACGACGTGGACCCCGAGATAGACCGCCGGGTAGACCCGCGTGAACAGCGGCGGCGCCGCGGGCGGCACCTTCCCCGCGCGAGCCGCGCGGCAGGCGTCCACGAGCAGGTAGAGGCCGGCGATCCAGACGGCGGCGAGCTCCACCGAGAGGATGGCCCGCTGGATCCCGACCTGGCCCTCACCGCGGAAGGCGCCGCTGGGCGCGCTCGCGATGATCATCGCCAGCGGTGTCGCGGCGCCCGCCACGATGGTGCGCCAGGCGATGCTCGGGCCGCGTCCGGGCCCGTTCCCGACCAGGCGGACCACGAGGTAGGTCATCGCGCCGAAGGAGACCGAGGCGAACAGCAGCATGCTGTTCATCGGCACGGAGGCGAGCGCCGGCTCGTTGATCGCCTGGTTGCCGGTGTTCCACGCCCACCACTTCAGCTGGGGGCCGAGGTGGTCGAAGACCTCGTAGAACACCTGGCAGGCGAACGCGACCGCCACCGATCCGGCCAGCGGGCCGCGCCGGTCGAAGACGCCGAGGGCCCGCACCAGCTCGTAGGCGAGCTGCGACAGCGCGGGATAGAAGGCCACGATGTAGAGCGGCAGCCGGTCGTACATGAACTGCACGGTGAACACGTTGTGGGAGAAGATGAACCCGACGTGCTCCTCCAGGCCGAACCAGCCGGGGAAGTACAGCGGCGGCTCGATCACCGCCAGGTAGACGACCGAGGCGGACCACAGCGAGATGTTGACGGGGTCGCCGTCGCGCCGCCACCGCCGCCACGCGTGGACGAGGGCGAACACCGCGCCGCCCACGATGAGCAGCTCCAGGACGGGCATGGTGCCGTTCTCGAGGCCGAACGGGTCGCGGAAGTCCACGACCGGTTCGGCGCCGTGGCAGGAGAAACCGAGTTGCTCGGCGACGCGCTCGGCCGCCGGGTCACAGGTGTTGCCCATTCTCGCTCCTCAGGTCAGGCTCCGACGAGGTCGCCGCCGCGGTCACCGGACGTCCCGCCCGCCAGTTGGGTGTAGTCGGTACCGGGCGGGTCCTCCCGGTCGTCGAACCCGCCCGGGACGACCGTGCGGCCGAGCCGCCGGCGCAGCTTGTAGCGCGCGATGCCGAACCAGAACCGCGGATCGGCGGCCATCTCCCTGAGCGACCTGTCGAGGTTGAACACCTCGGCGAACGTCCGCTCGACGTAGGCGTCCTCGCGGCTCGCGGCGTTGATGGCGTTGAAGATCGGCCAGCTGAGGCGGCCGGCGAGCCGGCGTCGCCAGGCCGCCACCACCTCGGTGCCGGTCGCGAAGTCGTACGCCTGGTCGCGGGCCATGGCGAGCATCCACGGCACGTCCAGGGCCTTCTTCTGCCGCCCCAGGAACTCGCGGAAGAACGCCGCGTCGAGGGCGTCCCGGCCGCGCAGCATCTCCCCGAGGATGAGCGCGGACCGGGCCGCCGAGCTCATCCCCTGCGCGTAGAACGGGTTGAACGCGCAGATCGAGTCACCGACGCAGACCAGCCCGATCGGCGGTACGTCGAGCAGGTCGAAACGCCGCCACTTGTTCCCGGTCGACCGCGTCAGATGCACCTCGGACGTCGGCGTGCACGCACGCGTCGCCCGCCCGAACGTCGTGGCCCGGACGCGGTCCACCGCGGCCTCGAACGCGTCCACCTTGCGCGGCATCTCGATGCCCCACGACCCCATGCACACGATGGCGCGGTCGCCCTCGATCGGGAAGAAGTTGCTGAGGAACTCGTGCTCGGCGGGGTGGTCGCCGGTGTCCTGCGTCGGGGTGACGACCAGGTGCCTCCACCACCACGACGCAGGACGCTCCCCGGTCGGCGGCAGGTCGTACCAGCGCGAGGTATAGGTGACCTTGGCGTCGAGGGTCTTCTCCGGCGGCGCGGCCCATCCCGCCGCACTCAGCCAGTCGACGACCGAGGACCCCCGCCCCAGCGCGTCGACGACCAGGTCGGCGGCCAGGTATCCGTCGCCGTCGGCGGTGCGGAACTCGACGCCCTCCACGCGTCCGCGCGCGGTGCCGCCCCCGTGGGACCGCAGCCCGGTCACGGTCGCGCCCTCGCGGATCTCGATCGCCGGTACCTCGCGGACCTTGTCGCGCAGGACCCGCTCGATCAGCACCCGGGAGCTGTAGACCATCGTCATCGACCCGGACTTGCGCGGCGCCCAGCCGTCGTTCTCGCAGTACGCCGCGTCCATGGACGGCATCAGATGCATCCCGCCCGCACCGATCAGCGCCTCCTCGAACCCGGGGAAGATCTCGCCGATCGCGCGCCTTCCGGAGTTCAGCAGGAAGTGCGGGTGCTTGCTCTGCGGCACCCCCCGCCGATGCCGCGCGTCCGGCGGCAGCTCGTCCCGCTCCAGGACGATGACCGTGTCGAAGTGCCGGGCGAGCACCCCCGCCGCGCACAGTCCCGCCACGCTCCCGCCGAGCACCACGGCCGTCTCTCGTCCCACCACACGGGCCTCCATTCATACATTCAATGAGTGAATGTATGATCGACCTCACGGTGCGTCAAGGGCGTCGATCGGGATGAAGCGGGGAAGAAGGACCGTGTGGGACTGGTCGACCGCGTGGACGCCTACCAGAGGCGGCACCGTTGGGCGGGCCTGCCACTGGCCGTGGTGTACAAGTTCGTGGACGACCAGGGCGCGTACCTCACGGCGTTGATCACCTATTACGGCTTCGTATCGCTGTTTCCGCTACTTCTGCTGCTGGTCACCGCTCTGGGGTTCGCGTTGCAGGACAACCCGGGGCTGCAGGAACGCGTCCTGGATTCGGCGCTCGCGCAGTTCCCGGTCATCGGGGACCAGATCGCCGCGAACATCCACTCCTTCCAAGGCAATTCCCTGGCTCTGGTGACGGGTGTCGCCGGCGGTCTCTACGGCGGCCTGGGCGTCGTGCAGGCCGTCCAGAACGCCCTGAACAAGATCTGGGGAGTGCCGCGCAACTCCCGGCCGAACCCGATCGCCGCCCGGTTGCGCAGCCTGGCGCTGCTGGCGGTCGGCGGCGGAGCGATCCTGGCGACCACCGCGCTGTCGGTGGTGACCGCGTCCGCCGACGTCTTCGGCGGTGGTGTGCGGGCGGCTGCCGTCGTGGTGGCCGTGGCCATCAACGTCGTGCTGTTCACGGTGGCGTTCCGGCTGCTGACCGCCCGGCCCCTCACCGTCGCGCAGGTCCGGACGGGCGCGATCGCCGCGGCGCTGGTCTGGCAGGGCTTGCAGGGGGGCGGCGCGTTCCTGCTCGGTCACATGCTCAAGGGCGCGACGGCCACCTACGGCATGTTCGGCATAGTGCTCGGCCTGCTGGCGTGGATCTATCTGGGCGCGATCACCTTCGTGGCCGGCGCCGAGATCAACGTCGTCCGCGAGCACCGGCTGTGGCCCCGCAGCCTCCTCACGCCCTTCACCGACCGCGTCGAGCTGACCACGGGAGACCGGCGCGCCTACACCTCCTACGCCGAGACCGAACGCCACAAGGGCTTTGAGAACGTCGACGTCGACTTCGACCCGCCTCCGGACGACGACCCCGCGGACTGACGGAGAGCGGCCCGCCCCGCCCATGGCTCGTCCGCCGGGCCCGGCCGGTTCAAAACTCCCAGTCCCCGTCGTCCAGTTCGTCCCAGGTCGGCCGGCCGCGCGACGCCGGGCGGGTGGCGGTCTTCCGCGCGGAGGGGCGGGCGGCCGGCGGTGGGCATGGCGGAGCGGCGGGTTCGTCCAAGCGGGGCTTGAGCAGCCGGTAGCGCTCCTCGGCGTCCTCGACGCTGACGTCGAGGATGGCGGCGATCTGCTCGGAGCCCATGCCCGAGGCGTGCGCGGTGTTGAGCAAATGGGCCTCGGTCTGGTCCAGGGTCAGGCGGACCGCGCTCAGCACCAGGAGCGCCGCGGCGACCTCGACCGGCTCGGGACTGTCACCCGTTCCCCGCTGGGCCCGGTCCCCTGCGCTGATGACCGCCGCGATCGCATCACGGTCGGGCATCGGCCGTCCCATGGCCTCCCAGAGGAACAGGTCCACACCGGTCGCGTGGCGAGGAGTCAGATGGTCGCGCGCCTGCTGGACCATCCGGGGATCCGGAGCGGGAAGTCCGAAGGGCCCGGCCGTGTCCGAACGGTCGGCGGCGCCCGCGACCGGAACGCCGTCCTCGTGCTCGGCCCGGGTCGAGGCGGCCATAGCGGTGCGGATCGCGGAAACAGGGTTCGTGCTGGTCATCGGATCTCGCTTCTGAGCCGCCCGTCGAAGGTCCAGGGCCACCGGCTCGGGGAGGAGCGGCGGCCCTGGACCGGCCGGACGCCGCCCCCAGCAGCGGCCGACCGGTTCTCACTCAAGCCCAGCGCACCGGATACGGCCACAACCGATCCGTTCACACGCCATCACTCGCGCAGATGACCGGGGCTCCGGCCGGACGACGAAGGTCACCGCGACCCGCCGAAATCGTCGGCACTGCGCCGCGGAATCCGTCAGACGAGACGTTCGTGGACGTAGCACCATCTCCACGTCGATCCCGGTTCCATGGCGCCGATGAGGGGATGGTCGGTCTCCTGGTAATGCGCTCGGGCGTGCCGGTGGGGTGAATCGTCGGAACAGGCCACGCATCCGCACGTCAAACAGATCCGAAGCCTCTTCCACTTGTCACCTCGTCTCTCACACGCCATGCAGCCGAGCGATCTCGGTGTGACGGGCGCCAGGCCGTCCCCGTGCTCGCAGCGCGGTGCCGTTCCGTTCGGGCTGTAGGTCATGGTGTGGGCCCTCGTCGCGTGATTCATCGAAGACGTCTCCTTCAGTGCGTCGCTTCAGGTCAGGGTGCAATGGCGTCCATCTGCCAGTTGAACTCGCATTACAACCGGGTCGAACCGTCCAATTCGGGCAAAGGCCATCGGTGGGAGCGATAACCGTCCGCGGTCGTCATCGGCGCGCGGCTCCGCTGGACGCGGTGCCGAGCGCCTATGTTGTGTGGTGGGGCCCCGTGAACTGCCGAAACCGAGGAGATGCAGGCGTATGAGTGCGACGACTCCCGAGGTCTGGATCGAGGCCGGCGGCGGCCATGACATGGTGCGCGCCGACGCGATCGTGATGCTCCGCCTGGACGAGACCGGACGGCTGACCGCACAGCTCCGCGACGACGCGAAGGTCAGTGTGACCCTCCTGGAGGGCTCGCCCGGCTCCGGGCCGCCCGCCGACTTCCACCGCCGGATGGTCAGGGCGGTCGCCGAACTCGCCGACGCCAGCGGCGCGCAACTCGTCCGCGCCCGGCACGAGGGAGGCGCCTGGCGCTGGGTCACCGAACCGCTGTAGGCGAACGCCGCACGGTAGCCTCGGCGAGGCAGGTCTCGCTGTTCCAGCTCATGAGGTGGGAGATGTGGAACTGCGCCAGCTCCGCTATTTCGTCGCGGTTTCGGAGGAGCTCAATTTCGGCCGCGCGGCTGCCCGCGAGCACATCGTGCAGTCGGCGCTGAGCCAGCAGGTGCAGCGCCTGGAGCGGGAGCTGGGCGTGCGCCTGCTCGACCGCACCACGCACCATGTCGCGCTGACGGCGGCGGGGGCGGCCTTCCTGGTCGAGGCGCGGCAGATACTCGCCCGCGTCGAGCGCGCCGTCCAGGTCGCCCGGACCGCCAAGGGCACCTCGCCGGCGATGCGGGTGGGAATCATCGACGCCAGCTACGACTCCATGCCGCAGATCCTGCACGAGGCCCAGGCGCTCTATCCGGATCTGGTGATCCACCAGGTCGAGGTCGGCGTCCCCGAGCAGTACCAGCAACTCGTGGACGGCCGGCTCGACGTGGGCATCGGCCGCGCCGCACTGGCGCCGAGCGGGGTCGCCTCACATCTGTTCCGCCGGGACCGTCTCGGCGTCCTGGTCCCGCGCGGGCACCGGTTCGCCGACCTGGACGCGGTGCCGGTCGAGGCCCTCTCGCGCGCGCCGCTGCTGCTCGCCGAGGAGATGAAGGCCCCGGAGTTCAACCAGTTCACCGTCGAGATGTGCCGGGACGCCGGGTTCACGCCGACGGTGTACGAGGGCACCGTCGACAGCATCCGCGCCGCGTCCGCCCTCGTCGCCCAGGGCCGCTGCCTGTACTGCGTGCCGTCCTCCTGCATCTCGGCACTCCCGGGGACCATCTGGCGACCGCTCACCGGACCGGCCTCGTTCTACCCCTGGTCCATCCTCTGGCGGGCAGCCGACGACTCCCGGCACGTCCGCGCCGTCGTCACCTGCGCCCGGAGCATGTCCGAACGCCTCGGCTGGCTGGCCGTAGCCGACCGGCCGACCGCCTGACCACCCACCACGGCGACATCATCGACGACGCGCCGCCGCAACGCGCGATGGCCCGCGGATGACCGGACACCAAGCCATCTGTCCCCGGAAACGCGAAGTGGAGGCCCGGATCATTCCGGAGCCTCCACCTGTACGGTCTGTATGTGTCCGAGGGGGGACTTGAACCCCCATGCCCCGTAAAGGGCACTAGCACCTCAAGCTAGCGCGTCTGCCTATTCCGCCACCCGGACCGGTTGCAGGCCGCTGCAGGAGCGGCGGCGGGGTCAACCATACCAAAGGTCCGGAGTCGCGGCGAAGTCGATCGACGGGCACCATGGACGGGTACCCGTGGACGCCAGGCGCGAAGGTGATGATGGTGGTTCTGCAGCCGACCGCTGAGGACGAGGTCGTCCGGCTCTGCCAGGAGCTGATCCGGATCGACACGAGCAACCCCGGGGACCACTCGGGGCCGGGTGAGCGGGCGGCGGCGGAGTACGTCGCCGAGCGGCTCGGCGAGGTGGGGTTGGAGGCGCAGATCTTCGAGTCCCGTCCGGGGCGGGCCAGTGTCGTCGCCCGGATCGAGGGCGAGGACCCGGGGCGGGACGCCCTGCTCCTGCACGGGCACCTCGACGTCGTGCCCGCCCGCAAGGAGGACTGGACGCGCGATCCGTTCGGCGGCGAGATCGCGGACGGGTGCGTCTGGGGGCGCGGGGCCGTCGACATGAAGGACATGGACGCGATGATCCTCGCGGTCGCCCGGCAGCGGCTCCGGGAGGGACGCAGGCCGCCGCGCGACGTGGTGCTGGCGTTCCTGGCCGATGAGGAGGCCGGCGGCCAGTGGGGCGCGCAGTGGCTCGTGCGCGAGCATCCGGAGTTGTTCGAGGGGTGCACGGAGGCGGTCGGGGAGGTCGGCGGGTTCAGCCTGACCGTGCCCGGCGACCGGCGGATGTACCTGATCGAGACGGCGGAGAAGGGCATCGCGTGGATGGAGCTGACCGCCGCGGGGACGGCGGGGCACGGCTCCATGGTGCATCCGGACAATGCCGTCACGGCGCTGGCGGCGGCGGTGGCGCGGCTGGGAGCGCACGAGTTCCCGATCAGGCTGACGAAGACCGTGCGGGCGTTCCTGGAGCGTGCGTGCCTCGCGTACGGGGTGGAGTTCGACCCGGAGCATCTGGAGAGGTGCCTGGACGAGATCGGGCCGCTGGCACGGATGATCGGCGCGACGCTGCGGCACACGCTGAACCCGACGCGGCTGGACGCGGGCTACAAGGTGAACGTCATTCCGCAGACGGCCAAGGCTCAGGTCGATGGGCGCTTTTTGCCCGGGTATGAGACTGATTTCTTCGCTACCGTGGACGAATTGCTCGGTCCGGACGTACAGCGTTCATTCGTGCATCACGACCACGCGGTCGAGACGGAGTACGAGGGCGCGCTGGTGGCCGCGATGGAGGCGGCGCTGCTGGCGGAGGACGCGGGCGCGCTTCCGGTTCCGTACTGCCTGAGCGGCGGGACGGACGCCAAGGCGTTCGCGCGGCTCGGGATGCGGTGCTTCGGATTCGCACCCCTGAGATTGCCTCCAGAATTGGACTTTTCCGGAATGTTCCATGGTATCGACGAGCGCGTCCCGGTCGACGGACTGCGCTTCGGGGTGCGGGTTCTGGACCATTTCCTCGATCGGTCTTGATTTTCACCGGCATTACCATCACAAGAGCGATCCGTGGTGCTATCGTCACCGTAGGTAGGGACGGCTTGGGCCGTTCCTGGGTAACGGAGGGTCGGTTCGATGGCACACGACGAGGCGCGGATGCGGGCGGTCTCCGTCCGGCTGCGTCACGTCGTGGCCGGACGGTCCGTCCGTCGCCTGCTCGTGCTGGCCGGCCTGGTGGTCGCGGGCTGGCTGATCGGGTGCCTGACCCAGTCGGCGCACGCCGACGAACTGCCTTCCGTTCCCGATTCCGGGCTCGTCACGCGGCTCGACCAGATCACACGGGACGCGCCGGTTCCGGCCATCGCGCCCAGGCCGGAGCCCGAGGCCGTGCGGGCACCGCTCCGCGTCGTTCCGCACCCGCCTCGCGCCCAGGCGCCGGAGACCGTCCGCACGGTCACGGCCGATGCCCCGGCCGTCCGGCGGAAAGCGGCGCAGCGGCCCGTCCGGGCGCGTGACCGGCACATCGAGATCGAGAACCGGACCGAGGCGGGGCGGCAACGGCCGGCCACGGCGCAGGTTCCGGAACCCGTCCGGCACCACGGGCATGACACGCCCGCGCCCCTTCCGGCGCCCGCCTCGGACGGCTCTTCGTCGGCGGTGACCCTCGCCCCCTTCGGCGGGCCCATCGGGTTGCCCGATGACCAGCCCTGGGCCTTGCGACGGCCACGGGCATCGTCTGTGCGCCTTGTCGGGGTCCAGGCCCCCGCCGTCCGCACGGCAGCGGACGAGCCCTCCTTCGCGCCCGACTAGATCGCGAGCTCCGTGGCCCCGCCCGAGCGGCTCGGGCCGGGCGCGGAGCGTCCCCCACGAGATCGACGCGCCGCCGTGCGCGCGTCTCGTCCTGCCTGATCACCACATCTCCCCGAATGGAGCATCATGCGCAGCACGTCACGTGCCGCGGTGCTCGCCGCGAGCTTTGTCGCTCTCGGCGTCTCCGCGGTCCCCGCCAACGCCTTCGCCGGGATCACCGGCGACGGCCCCGGCATCCTCAGCGGCCAGAACACCTTCGGTGAGCGCGGCGTCGCGTCCGGCAACCAGATCAGCGCCCCCATCTCCCTGCCCGTGAACGTCTGCGGGAACGCGGTCGGCGTCGCCGGGACCGCCGTCGCGGGCTGCGAGGGCGGCGCGAAGGTCAAGGGCGGCAGCGGCGGTACCGGCCAGAGCACGTCCGGAAAGCGCGGCGTCGCGTCCGGCAACCAGGTGGACGCCCCCGCCTCCGTCCCCGTGAACATCTGTGGGAACGCCGTGGGCGCCGTCGGCACGGCCGCCGCCGGCTGCGAGGGCGGCGGAAAGGTCGAGGGCGGCGGTTTCAGCGGCGCCCGCGGCGGGCAGCGGACGGACGGGTCCGGGGGCGTCGCGTCCGGCAACCAGATCAACGCGCCCATCTCCCTGCCCATGAACATCTGCGGGAACGCCGTGGGCGTCATCGGCACGGCCGCCGCCGGCTGCGAGGGCGGCGGAAAGGTCAAGAACGGCGGCCCCACCGGCACCGGCCAGCGCACCTCCGGGGTCGCCGGCATCGGCGCCGGCAACCAGGTCAACGCGCCCGTCAGCGCCCCCATCGACCTCTGCGGCAACGCGGTCGGCAACGCCGCCGCGGGCTGCGAGGGCGGCGCGTCCGTCCGCAACGGAGGTCACCGCAGCGGGAAGCAGGTCACGGACGGCACCGCCGGTGTCCTCGCCGGCAACCAGGCGAACGCGCCGATCAGCATCCCGATCACCGCCTGCGGGAACGCGGCGGCCGTCCTGGGCGCGGCGACCGGCCTCTGCGAGGGCGGCGCGGACGTGCGCAGCGGCTCCGGCGCCGGGCAGGCGTCCGGCGCCGCCGGTGTGGGCGCCGGGAACCAGGCGAACGGCCCCACCCCCGGTGAGGCCCCGTCCCACCTGCACAACACCCTCAACGCCCTGGGCCAGCCCGTCACGGCGTACCCGGCCGCCCCTGAGGCCCCGCTGTCGCTGCACCCGCGGCACTTCGACGCGGCGGACGCGGCCCTGCGGAACGTGGGCGAGGCTCCGATGGCGCAGTCCCTCCCCGAGCCGGCCGCCGAGGCCCCGCACAAGGCTGGTGCGGAGCTCCCGCAGGTGGGTGACGTTCCGGCGGTGAGGGGTCTGCCGCGCACGGGTGCGGTGTCGCGGACGGGTGGTGCGGAGGCGGTGGTGGTGCCGCTGTCTCTGCCGGTGGAGCCGCAGGCGGGTGCCCGTGAGTCGGGTGCGGGCCTGCCGCACGTGGGTGATGTGCCTGCGGTGAGGGGTCTGCCGCGTACGGGTGCGGTGTCGCGGAGCGGGTCGGCGCCGCGCGTGATGACGGGCTCGTTCACGCGGCTCGGGGACGACGCCGGGAGGCCGGCGATCGGTGGGCTGCCCGCCGTGGGCGGGCTGCCGCGCGTCGACGGAGTGGGCGAGATGGTGGTGCCGCTGTCGCTGCCCGTTCGCGGGACGTCGGGGCTGCCGCAGGCGGGCGGCCTGCCGTCGGCCACGGGGCTGCCGCGCACGGGGACGGTCTCGCGCACCGTCACGCCGGCCGCTCGCGTGCCGGGCGTGGTGCTGTCGCCCGTGGCCGACGGCGGGCGCCACGGGACGGACGCGCCCGTGGCTCGCGGCGGGCGGACGCCCAAGGTCCCCGGGCAGGAGCTCCCGGCCGGGCCGCTGCCCGCCGAGCCGGGCGCGCCGGCCGTCGGCGGGGCGGGGGCGGAGCTGCCGCTCGTCGGCGGAAAGGCCGAGGCCCCGCGCACGGACGTCGGCGTGCCGGTGGCCGTGGCGCCCGGGGCAGGGGACCTGCGGCCGGTCTCGGCGCCGCAGTCGCTCGCGTCCGCGACCCGGACGGGGACGGTCTGGGCCGTGGGGCTGGCGGGCGTGCTGGCCTGCGTCACCGGTGCTCTGGCGCTGACCCGGCGGATGGTGCTCGGCCGCCGCTGACAGAGACCACGGCCCGCGTGGAGGCGGGCCGGACGAGACGCTTTGCCCGTCCCGGAGGCGCGGTCCGGGGCGGGCAAAGCCCATGTTCGGGGAATATGATTACGGGACGTCGCGCACGCGGTACATAGTGCTACCATCCGGGCGGAACGTGAGCCGGTGCGTCAGAACGTGCGGACCTGGCGGATGACCTTGCGGCGGAGCTGGACGTGGCGGCGCCCGTCCGGGTAAAGCCGCAGGCGGTCGATCTCCCAGCCGCCGCGTTCCGCGTGCTCGGTGAGGATCTGCCGGGCGGTGTCACGCGTGGTGCCGCGCGGCAGGGAGAGTATGAGGTAGGTGTACTCCACCATCGCCGACCATTATGGCGTGGTGGGCGCGGGGTTGGGCAGCCTACGGAGGCGACCCGTTCCGCACGGCCCCCGGCGGCATGTCATCCTGTCGGAGGCGCGCGGCGGTGAGAGTTGCGCACGTCTTTCGGGGCGGGGTGAGGATCATGGTGGCGGGGATCCTCGGGCATGAACGCGTCGCGATGCGGCGTTGTACGGATTCTGTGTAAGAAGAAAGCCTGTGCAGGAAGACCAAGACAGCGAGGTTGGAGCGACTGTGCCAGCCAAGAACGGCACCGCGAAGGGTGCCCAGGGCGGGGGCGCCGGTACCCGCCTGGTGATCGTGGAGTCGCCTGCGAAGGCGAAGACGATCGCGGGTTACCTCGGCCGTGGCTACATCGTGGAGTCCAGTATCGGCCATATCCGGGATCTTCCCGGGAGTGCCTCCGAGGTGCCGGCCAAGTACAAGGGCGAGTCGTGGGCGAAGCTCGGCGTGAACGTCGAGCATGACTTCGAGCCGCTGTACGTGGTCAACACGGACAAGAAGCAGCAGGTCGCCAAGCTGAAGAAGCTCCTCGCCGAGGCCGACGAGCTCTTCCTCGCGACGGACGAGGACCGGGAGGGCGAGGCGATCGCCTGGCACCTCCAGGACGTCCTGAAGCCGACGGTGCCGGTGCACCGGATGGTCTTCAACGAGATCACGAAGGACGCGATCCAGCGCGCCGCCGCGAATCCGCGGGAGCTGAACATGCGGCTCGTGGACGCGCAGGAGACGCGCCGGATCCTGGACCGCCTCTACGGGTACGAGGTCAGTCCCGTCCTGTGGAAGAAGGTCATGCCGCGGCTGTCGGCGGGCCGGGTCCAGTCGGTCGCGACGCGGCTGGTGGTGGAGCGGGAGCGGGAGCGGATCGCGTTCGTCCCGGCCCATTACTGGGACATCGCCGCCGAATTCGACACGGGGCGGCCCGACGCGGGCCCGACGGTGTTCAAGGCCGGGCTGGTGTCCGTGGACGGCAGGCGCGTCGCGCAGGGCCGCGACTTCGCGTCCGACGGCCGGTTGAAGACGAAGGACGCCCTGCACCTGGACGAGGAGGCGGCGCGCGCCCTGGCCGGGCGCCTGCGGGACCGGCCGTACTCGGTCAAGTCGGTCGAGCGGAAGCCGTACGAGCGCAAGCCGTACCCCCCGTTCCGGACGACCACGCTTCAGCAGGAGGCCAGCCGCAAGCTGGGCTTCTCCGCGAAGTACACGATGTCGGTGGCGCAGAAGCTGTACGAGAACGGCTTCATCACCTACATGCGGACCGACTCGATCACGCTGTCGGAGACGGCGATCACGGCGGCGCGGCGGCAGGCGGCGTCGCTGTTCGGCGCGGAGTACGTCCCGGACAAGCCGCGCGTCTACCAGTCGAAGGTGAAGAACGCGCAGGAGGCCCACGAGGCGATCCGCCCGGCGGGGGAGAGCTTCCGGACCCCGGGCGAGACGGGCCTGTCCGGCGACCAGTTCCGGCTCTACGAGCTGATCTGGAAGCGGACGATCGCGTCGCAGATGAAGAACGCCGTGGGGCAGTCGGTCTCCATCCGGGTGACGGGCGTCTCGACGCAGGACGAGACGGCCGAGTTCGGCGCGACCGGCAAGACGATCACGTTCCACGGGTTCCTGAAGGCGTACGTCGAGAGCGCGGACGACCCGGCCACCGACCGGGACGACCAGGAGCGGCGCCTGCCGAACCTGGGCGAGAACGACGCGCTGACCGCGAGCGGCGTGGAGGCGGAGGGCCATTCGACCCGCCCGCCGGCCCGCTACACCGAGGCGAGCCTGGTCAAGGAGCTCGAAGAGCGCGAGATCGGACGGCCGTCGACGTACGCGTCGATCATCGGGACGATCCTCGACCGCGGGTACGTGTTCAAGAAGGGCACGGCGCTGGTCCCGTCGTTCCTGGCGTTCGCCGTGGTGAACCTCATGGAGCAGCACTTCGGGAACCTCGTCGACTACGACTTCACGGCCCACATGGAAGACGGGCTGGACGAGATCGCGCGGGGCGAGGCCGAGCGCATCCAGTGGCTGTCCCGGTTCTACTTCGGCGACAACGGCGAAGAGGGGCTGAAGGAACTCACCCAGGACATCGGCGACATCGACGCCAAGGGGATCAGCTCGTTCCCGGTGCGGGGCACCGACATCATGGTGCGGGTCGGCAAGTACGGGCCGTACCTCGATCGTGACGGCGAGCGGGTCAACATCCCCGAGGACATCGCGCCGGACGAGCTGACCGCCGAGAAGGCGGAGGAGCTGTTCGCGCAGCCGTCCGGTGACAGGGAACTGGGGACCGACCCGGTGACGGGCCACACGATCGTGGCCAAGTCGGGGCGGTTCGGCCCGTACGTCACGGAGATCCTCCCCGAGTCCCCGGCTCCGGCCGAGGGCGAGAAGAAGAAGCGGACGAAGAAGGCCGACGCGGTGAAGCCCCGCACCGGGTCGCTGTTCAAGACGATGTCGCTGGACACGATCACGCTGGACGACGCGCTGAAGCTGCTGTCGCTGCCGCGCACGCTCGGCGAGCTGGACGGCGAGCCGGTGACGGCGCAGAACGGGCGGTTCGGCCCGTACATCAAGCGGGGCACCGACAGCCGGTCGCTGGCGTCCGAGGACGATCTCTTCACGGTGACGCTGGAGCAGGCGAAGGAGCTGTTCGCGCAGCCGAAGCAGCGGGGCCGCGGCCGGGCCGCGGCGGCGCCGCCGCTGCGGGAGCTGGGCGACGATCCGGCGAGCAAGAAGCCCGTGGTGGTGAAGGAGGGGCGGTTCGGCCCGTACGTGACGGACGGCGAGACGAACGCGAGCCTGCGCAAGGGCGACGAGGTCGAGTCGATCACCATTCAGCGCGCGGCGGAGCTGCTCGCGGAGCGGCGGGAGAAGGTCGCCGCGGGGGGCGGGAAGAAGAAGACGACGACCCGCCGTCGAACCTCCGCCAAGTCGGGCTCCTAAGGACATCCACGCCGATACCCTGACCGACATGACCAGACCGGACGCCACCCGGCCGCACCCCGCAGCGGTCCCGCCGGGCGTTTCGTCGAGTTCGATGCCGAGGCCGTTCCGGCGGCTTCGCCTGGCCCTGTCGCTGTCGAGTCTCGGGCAGTGGCTGTGCGTCCCCGCGCTGACCGCCATGGCCGCCGTCCTGGCCCGGGACGAGGACGTGACACCGGAGCTGTCCGGGGTGGTGCTGGACGAGCCGGGCGTGCAGGCGGCCGGGCTGGTGCTGGTGGCGCTGCTGCTGCCGCCGGTCCTGCTGGCGCCGGTGGGCGCCGCGCTCGCCGCCCGGCTGGACCGGCGGGCGGTGCTGCTCGCCGCCGACGCGCTCCGGGCCGCGCTGGTGGTGAGCGTCCCGCTGGTGAGCATGACGGTGTGGACGGTCGCCGTCGCGTTCCTCGTCGGCTGCCTGCCCCTGCTGTGGACTCCGGCCGCCCGTTCCGCCCTCCTGGCGGCCCTCCCCGGCGGCCCCGACGGGCCGGACGGGAGTGGTGCGCCCACGCAGCCGAACGCCGCGCGGGGGAACGGCGCCGCCGTCCCCGTCGTGGACGGACCGAAGGCCGTGGGGCGCGTCCTGTTCGTCCCGGCGGCGTTCGCCGCGGTGCTGTTCGCGCTGATCGCCGTGATCGCGGGGGCTGGGTTCGGCGCGGACGACCAGGTCGACGCCGCGCTCTACGTGACCGCGGTCGTGTTCCTGCTGTCGGCCGCCGCGACGGCCGCGCAGGGTGAGCTTCGCGGGTCCGAGGTCGCCGCGGTCCCGGCGCCGCTGACGCTGTTCTTCCGCGGGCCCGGGACGGGCGCGGGCCGCGGGCTCGGCCTCGCGGCGGGCGGCGCGGCCCTCACCGTCGCCGCGGTCGTCGCGGTCGCCCGGGTCCACACCGGCACTCTCGGCGGGGGTAACGCCGGATATGGGGCGGTCCTCGCCTGCCTCGCGGTCGGTCTGGGGTTCGGCCTGTTCCTCGGCCCCCGCGTCCTCGGCCCGTTCAGCCGCCGCCGCCTCCTCGGCCTCGCGGTGATCGCGGCGGGCCTCGCGCTGATCGTTGCGTCGCTCGTCCAGAACCTTCCCGTCGCCGCGTTCACCACGGCGTTCGTCGGCCTGGCCGCCGGCGCCGCGTGGTCGGCGGCCTCCGCGTCCGTCCGGGGCGGGGGAGAGGCCGCCGGGAGCGGGCGCCCGCTCGCCTACCTGCGGTCCGTCGCGCTGATCATCGCGTTGGCCGCCGTCGCCGCGGCGCCGCCGTTCGCGGCGCTCCTCGGCACCCGCCGGCTGGCGGGTTCGTACCACTTCGCCGGGACGGGCGCCGCACTGCTGATCGCGGGCCTGCTCGCGCTGCTCGCGGGGCTCGTGGCGTTCCGGCGCCTGGACGACCGGCGCGGCATCCCGCTCGGCCTCGATCTCGCCGCCGCGCTGCGCGGCGAGGTGTACACGCCGCCGCGGCCCGCCGCCGTGCCGGAGCAGCCCGTCCGGCGGAACCGGGGCGTGTTCATCGCGTTCGAGGGCGGCGAGGGCGCGGGCAAGACGACCCAGGCGCGGCTGGCCGCGATCTGGCTCCGCGACCACGGCTACGACGTCGTCACGACGCACGAGCCCGGCGCCACCAAGATCGGCATGCGGCTGCGCGCGATGCTGCTGGACCGCGACACCACCGGCCTGTCCGACCGCGCCGAGACCCTGCTGTACGCCGCCGACCGGGCCGATCACGTCGCCAACGTGGTCGGTCCCGCGATGGAGCGCGGCGCGATCGTCGTCAGCGACCGCTATGTCGACTCCTCCCTCGCCTACCAGGGGTACGGGCGGGGCCAGCGGGTCGGCGACATCGCCCGCCTGAACGCCTGGGCGACCGGCGGGCTGGTCCCCGACCTGACCGTGCTGCTGGAGGTGCCGCCGGAGACGGGGCTGCGCCGCCTGTCCGCGCCGGCCGACCGCATCGAGTCCGAACCGGCGGAGTTCCACGAGCGCGTCCGCGCCGGGTTCCGGGCGCTCGCCGAGGCCGACCCCGGCCGCTACCTGATCCTGGACGCGAGCCGTCCGCAGGGCGAGCTCAGCCGCGAGATCCAGTACCGGATCCGGGAGATCCTGCCCGACCCCGTTCCGGTGGGCACGGAGGACGCCACCAGCACGTTCCCCGCGATCAAGGATTTCTGAGCGGGCCGGTTCCGCGCAGGCAATAGCCTGGTCGGCATGAGCGTGTGGGATGACCTGGTGGGGCAGGGGCCGGTTGTCGCGCAGCTGTCGGCCGCCGCCCAGATGTCCGGTGCGGGCGGCCGGCCGGCGCACGCGTGGCTGTTCACCGGTCCGCCGGGCGCGGGTCGCGTCACGGCGGCGCGCGCGTTCGCGGCGGCGCTGCAGTGCCTCGAGACGCCGCGCGGCTGCGGGCATTGCGCGTCCTGCCACCAGGTCCTCCAGGGGACGCACGCGGACGTGGAGGTCGTCCGTCCGCAGGGGCTGTCGTACGGGGTCAAGGAGGCGCGCGGGCTGGTGCTGCGGGCCTCGTCCGCGCCGACCGGGAGCCGCTGGCACATCGTGCTGTTCGAGGAGGCCGACCGGGCCACGGAGGGCGCCGCGAACGCGCTGCTGAAGTCGATCGAGGAGCCCCCCGCGCGGACGATCTGGCTGCTGTGCACGCCGTCGCCGGAGGACCTCCTCGTGACGATCCGGTCGCGCTGCCGTCCCGCGATGCTGCAGACGCCGCCCGCCGACGCCATCGCGGACATGCTCGTCCTGCGGGAGGGCGTCGATCCGGAGACCGCCGCGGTGGCCGCGCGGGCGGCGCAGGGGCACATCGACCGGGCGCGCCGGCTCGCGACGGATCCGCAGGTGCGCCGGACGCGGGACGAGGTCATGGGGCTGCCGCGCCGGCTGACGGGGGTGAGCCCGGCGGTCATGGCGGCGGAGACGCTGGTGAAGGCGGCCGAGGCGGAGCAGAAGGCGCGGACGTCCGAGCTGGACGAGGCGGAGACTTCCGCGCTGCGCAAGGCGCTGGGGGAGAGCGAGAAGGGCCGGATGCCGCGGGGGACGGCGGGGGCCCTCAAGGAGCTGGAGGAGCGGCAGAAGTCGCGCGCGAAGCGGATCATGCGCGACTCCCTGGACCGGACGCTGCTCGACCTCGCTTCCTACTACCGGGACGTGCTGGCGCTGCAGCTCGGGGCGGGCGGCGAACTGGTCAACGTCGATCTCGCGCCGGAGCTGCGGACGGCGGCGGGGGCGGGCCGTCCGGAGGAAACGCTCCGGCGCCTGGACGCGATCATGAAGTGCCGGGAGCGGATCGCGGCGAACGTTCACCCGCAGCTGGCGTTCGAGGAACTCAACCTTGCCCTGAGAACGGGATGAACTCGGCGAAGTCGGGCACCCTTACAAGAGCTGGACTCATTCGTTACATAGCCGTACACCTCTCTCAATAACGACACCCGTACCGTCTCCCCCACCAGGTCCGTACACCGGGCCGGCTCCCCCACGACAGACCAGGAGGTCTGCATGCGGCGCGCCTTGATCTCGGTCGCGTGTGCCGTCGTCACCACGACGGCACTCGTGTCCCCAGCGGCAGCGGCTCCGACCAGAACACAGGAGAAGGGAGACGTCTCCGAATACGTCGTCCTCTACAAGGAGGGCGTCTCATCAGACAAGGCCCGAGCCGCGGTGAAGGCCGCGGGAGGGACGGTCGTCCGCGAGAACCGTGACGTGGGCGTCGCGACCGTCCGGTCCGGGAACCCGCAGTTCACGCAGGCGGCGATGACGCACCGCGCGCTCGAGGGCGTCGCGCACAACAGGATCATCGGGCAGGCCCCGAAGACCTCCAAGCGCGCCGCGGCCTCCGTGGAGCGGACGGTCGGAGCGCAGGGCAAGGTCCGCGCGCTCGGCAAGCCCACGAAGGGCGAGGAACCCCTCGCCGAGCTCCAGTGGGACATGAAGCAGATCCACGCCACGAACAGCGGCTCCTACAAGAAGGAGCCCGGCGACCGGCGGGTCCTCGTCGGCGTCCTCGACACGGGCGTGGACGGCGACCACCCCGACATCAAGCCGAACTTCAACCGGAAGCTCAGCCGGAACTTCACCACCGACATCCCGACCGACGCCGACGGCAACGAGGTCGACGGCCCCTGCGAGTTCACGTCCTGCGTCGACCCCAACGACTGGGACGACAACGACCACGGCACGCACGTCGCGTCCACGATCGCGTCGCCCCGCAACGGGCTCGGCATGGCGGGCGTCGCGCCCAACGTGTCGATCGTGAACCTGCGCGTCGGGCAGGACTCCGGCTACTTCTTCCTGCAGCCGACCGTGGACGGCCTCACCTACGCCGCGCGGACCGGCATCGACGTCGTCAACATGTCGTACTACATCGACCCGTGGCTGTTCAACTGCGCGTCCAACCCGGCCGACGGGCCCGAGGACCAGCTCGAGCAGCGCACCATCGTCAAGGCGACGCAGCGGGCGCTCGACTTCGCGCAGAAGCGGGGCGTCACGCTGGTCGCGGCGGCCGGCAACGAGCGCATCGACTACACCAAGACGAACACCGACGGCTCCAGCCCGGACTTCCCGTCCGTGCCGGGGGAGAAGCCGCGCGAGCGGACCGTCCCCGCCGAGTGCGTGTCGATGCCGTCCGAGGGCAACCACGTCATCCCGGTCTCGTCGACCGGACCGTCCGGGCGCAAGTCGTACTTCAGCAGCTACGGCAACGGGTACGTCGCGGTCGCGGCGCCCGGCGGCGACAAGGTCGACGGTCCCGACGGCAAGCCGGACGACCGGCGCGGCATCTGGGCCGCCTACCCCGAGCGGCTCGCCAAGGAGCGCGGTGAGCTGAACGACGACGGCACCCCGAAGACGTCGAACATCATCCGCAGCTGCGCCAACGGCAAGTGCGGCTACTACCAGTCGATCCAGGGCACGTCGATGGCGGCCCCGCACGCGGTCGGCGTCGCGGCACTGATCGTCAGCAAGTACGGGCGCGAGGACCGGTCCGGCGGGCTGACCGCCGACCCGCGCTTCGTCGAGGCGATGCTGCGCGGCACCGCCACGGCGAAGCCGTGCCCGAGCCCCGCCGCGTACGAGTACGTCTGGTACGCCCTGGTCGACGGCGAGTGGCAGAAGCGCACGTCGACGCAGACGTGCGAGGGGTCGAAGGGCCGCAACGGCTTCTTCGGCAGCGGCATCGTGGACGCGCTGAACGCCGTCCGCCGCTAGAACCGCGTCTGGAGCGGCCCCCGGCACCGGCCGGGGGCCGTTTCCGGCTTCTCGGGCATCATGGAGGCATGCCGTACCGAGTCACGTTCGTCTGCACGGGCAACATCTGCCGCTCCCCGATGGCGGAGTGGATCCTGCGCCACCACGTCGCGGAAGAGGGCCTGGACGTCGAGGTCGACAGCTCCGGTACGGGCGGCTGGCATGTCGGGGACGGTGCCGACGAGCGGACCGTCGCGGCCCTCGACCGGGCGGGCTACCGGTCGGCGCACACCGCCCGCCAGTTCGAGGCGTCGTGGTTCGCCCGCTACGACCTGATCATCGCGCTGGACACGGGCCACCTGCGCGCCCTCCGGTCGATGGCGCCGGACGAGGCGTCGCGCGACAAGGTGCGCCTGCTGCGCGAGTTCGACCCGTCCGCCGCCGGCGACCTCGACGTCCCGGACCCCTACTACGGGGGCCGCGCCGACTTCGACACCGTCCTGGAGATGGTGGAGGCCACGATGCCCGGCCTCCTGGACGAGATCCGCAAGGACCTCAAGGGCGCCTGACCGCCCGGCGGGGGTCCTTCGCCGGGATACGCGGTGGTTACTCCGCAATTTTGATAGAAACTACGGGTCGGCGAACGCGTACGAGCAGCGGAGAGGCGGGTGCGGGGCGAGGCCCATGGGCAGAAGGCAGAAGGACCCGGCTCCAGGTTCGTGGGTGGTGGAGGTGCGCAAGCGCGCCGTCCCGCTGAGCATGGCGGCGGGGGCGGCCCTGTTCGTCGCCGCCGGGCTGGACGTGGTGCACCGCCACCAGAGCGCGAGCGACGAGAAGTACGCCGCGGCCAAGCCGGCGGCGAAGAGCGAGAGCACCCCGCCGCGGTTCGTGGTCGGTGTCCGCAAGGCCGGTGACGGCCTGGTCGTCCGGGACGTCCGCGAGGGCGAGGACGTGGGGCTCGCGGTCGCCGCGCCCGCCGGCCGCCGCTTCCACCAGGTGGCCCCCGCCAAGGGCGGTTCGTACGTCGTCGCGTCGTACGCCTCCCGGACGGTCGAGTTCCAGCGGCTCCGGCTGGAGAAGAGCGGGCGCCCGAAGGCCCTGGAGAACCTCCCGAAGGCCACCGTTCCCGGCATCTCCACCTCCTTCTCCGACCTCGCCGTGAGCCCGGACGGCGACCGCATCGCCTACGTCACCTACCGGGGCAACGCGGGCCGCATCGACGTGGTCTCGACGTCCACGGGAACCCGCAAGGTGTGGACGGCGGCGTCTCCCGCTCACATCAACAGCCTGTCATGGGCCGGTGACACTCTGGCGTTCGTCTGGCATCCGCTCCGCATGGTCGCCGGGAAGGTGACCGAGGTCCGCCACCAGGTCCGCACCCTCGACACGAAGGGCCAGGGCGGCGACCTGAAGATGAGCAAGGCCGTCCTGACCCTGCCGAAGGGCGGTACCACCGCCGTCCTGGCCCGCGACGGCCGGACGCTCGTCGCCGGAATCGTCCAGAACGGGCAGCTGTCGCTGCAGGCTTTCACGGTCGCCACGGGCAGGCCCGCGAACGCCCTGTGGAAGCAGAAGGTGTCCGGATCCGTCACGCGCCTCGGCACCGACAGGACGGGCAGGCACTTCCTGGCCACCGCGTCCGACGGCCGCCTGCACGCGCAGGACGTCCCGCCGGTGACCGGAGTGGATCTCGCAGACGCCGCCTGGTGACTTCCGCTTAGAGTGAGGGGACAGAACCGGGCGAACGGAGCGAGACCGTGGGAATGGTGATGGCTGTCAGCTTCACCCGGTACGGCCGCCTTTACTACCTCGATCCGGGCGCGCACTCCCCGGCGGTCGGCGACAAGGTCCTCGTCCCGACCGATTCCGGCGCCGAGGTCGCCGAGTGCGTCTGGGCGCCCCAGTGGGTCTCGGACGACATCGGCGGCCTCCCCGTCTGCGAGGGCCCCGCCACGGACGAGCACCTGGAGCGCGACGAGGCGAACCGCCGCCGCCGGGCGGAGGGCCGCGGCATCGCCAAGCGGCTGATCCGCAAGCACGGGCTCCCGATGAAGGTGATCGGCGTCGACTACCTCGACGCCGAGGGCATCTTCAAGATCTACTTCACGGCCCCGCGCCGCGTCGACTTCCGGGCCCTGGTCCGCGACCTGGCCCGCAGCATCAAGGCCCGCGTCGAGCTCCGCCAGGTCGGGCCCCGCGACGAGGCGCGACTCCAGGGCGGCATCGGACCCTGCGGCCGCGACCTGTGCTGCGCGACGTTCCTGAAGGACTTCGAACCCGTCTCCGTCCGCATGGCGAAGGACCAGGACCTCCCCGTCAACCCCCTGCGCATAGCGGGCGCCTGCGGCCGCCTCATGTGCTGCCTCAAGTACGAGCATCCGCTGTACATGGAGTTCAAGGAGAACGCCCCGCGCCTCGGGGCGCGCGTCTCCACCCCGGAGGGCGACGGCCAGGTGATCGGCTACAACGTCCCCGGCGACCGCGTGACGGTGAAGGTGGGCTCACGCCGCTGCTCCTGCCCGTCCGCCTCCGTCTGCTCCCCCCGCAAGCAGCACGACGAGATGTACGACGCGGACGGGACGGGCTGACCGGGCGCCGGCCGGCACGGGACGGCCGGCGCCCGGCAGGTCAGACCGCGCTGGTGCGGGCGCGGCGGCGGTTGCGCCGTTCGCGCTGGTAGGCGAGGTCCTCCTTGGTAGGCAGGGCGTAGCGGAAGATCTTCTTCCAGGTGCTGCCGACCTGCTGGGAGAGGGTGCCCGTGTGGTACGGGAGGTCGTACTTCTCGCAGAGGGCGCGGATGCGGGGCGCGATCTCCGCGTAGCGGTTGCTGGGCAGGTCCGGGAAGAGGTGGTGCTCGATCTGGTGGCTGAGGTTGCCGCTCATCAGGTGGAGGAACGCGCTGCCCTTGATGTTGGCGGAGCCCAGCAGCTGCCGGACGTACCACTGGCCCTTCGTCTCGCCCTCGAGGCGCTCCTCCTCGAAGACCTCGACGTCCCCGGGAAAGTGCCCACAGAAGATGATCATGTGGGCCCAGACGTTGCGGGCGGCGTTGGCGGTGAAGTTGGCGGCCAGCGTCGACAGGAACTGGGGCCCGCTGAGCAGCGGGAACGCGAGGTAGTCCTTGCCCCACTGGCGGCGGATCTTGCGTCCGATCTGGCTGAGCTTCTCCTTGGTGACCTCGGGGTCCACCTTCCCCTTGCGCACGTTCGCGATGTCGAGGTCGTGCAGGGCGACCCCGTACTCGAAGAAGAGGGCGAGGAGGGCGTTGTAGATCGGCTGCGGGATCGCCGACCAGTGCCACCTCTGCTCCGGCGTGATCCGCAGGACGCCGTAGCCCACGTCGTTGTCCTTGCCCAGGATGTTCGTGAACGTGTGGTGGACGAAGTTGTGGGAGTGCTTCCACTGCTCGGCGGGGGAGACGTTGTCCCACTCCCAGGTCGTGGAGTGGATCTTGGGGTCGCGCATCCAGTCCCACTGGCCGTGCATGACGTTGTGCCCGATCTCCATGTTCTCCAGGATCTTCGCGACGGCGAGCGTCGTGGTCCCGGCGATCCAGGCGGGCGGCAGCGAGGACGCCATCAGCATCGCGCGTCCGCCGATCTCCAGGCCCCGCTGCCAGCGGATGACCTTGCGGATGTAGGCGGCGTCGCGCTCGCCGAGGTCGGCGGTGAGCTCGTCGCGGAGCGCGTCGAGCTCGGCGGCGATGGTCTCGTAGTCGGCTTCGGTCAGATGGTCGGTGGTGGTGGTCATCGGTACTCCCCTCACAGTTCGATCTCGACCGGGCCGGCGGCGGCCGATATACAGGTCTGGACGGTGCAGCCCTCCTCCCCGTGCACCTCGCCGGTGCGCAGGTCGCGGACCTTGCCGGAGCGCAGGGTGCCGACGCAGCTGTAGCAGATGCCCATCCGGCAGCCGCTCGGCAGCAGCGCGCCCGCGTCCTCCCCGGCGACGAGGAGCGGTGTGTCGCCGGGCGCCTCGACCTCGACATCGCTCGTGGTGAACCGGACGAGGCCGCCCTCGCCGGAGCCCGCGACGGGCGCGAGCCGGAACCGTTCGATGCGCAGCCGCTCGGCGGCGCCGGCGGCCTCCCAGTGGTCGCTGATCGCGTCGAGCAGCCCGGCGGGACCGCATGCCCACGTGTCGCGTTCCGCCCAGTCGGGGCAGAGATCGCCGATATCGGACGGCTCCAGCCGTCCCGCGGCGGACGTGTGCCGCTCGTGCAGGGTGAGCCCCGGCAGGCGGTGGTGCAGGTCGCGGAGTTCGGCGCCGAAGATGACGTCCCCGGGCGTACGGGCCGAGTGGACGAGCGCGATGTCGGACGCGCAGCCGGTCTCGGCGAGGTGGCGGAGCATCGCCATCACGGGCGTGATGCCGCTGCCCGCCGTGAGGAAGAGCAGCCGGGACGGGACGGGCGACGGCAGCGTGAAGTCTCCGTCCGCCGCGTCCAGCCGCAGGATCGCACCCGGGCGGATCTCGTTGACCAGGTGCGGCGAGACGATGCCGTCCGCCGTCGCCTTGACGGTGATCGTGATGCGGCCGTCGCGGCGCGGCGGGGACGACAGCGAGAACGTCCGGGCGTGCCGGACCCCGCCGATGTCGACACCGACCCGCACCCACTGGCCGGGCCGGTGCCCGCGCCAGCCGTGCCCCGGCTTGATCACCAGGGTGGCGGCGCCGGGCGCCTCGTGCCGGACGGCCTCGACGCGGCCGGCCGGCACGGCGGACCACAGCGGGTTGATGAGACCGAGGTAGTCGTCGGGCAGCAGGGGCGTCGTCAGCATCCGGGCGGCGGCCGCGAGCCGGCGCGCGCGGCGCGCTGGGACGGGCGTGGTGGTCATTGCGTGAGCCTCCCCGAAGGCGCTCTAACTTACGAGTGCGTAACCTACGGTCGCGTAGGTTCGGGGAGGGTTCAACCCCCTCCACGCCAAAGCGACGGGTATCACACGATGGCATGACATATCTGTGTCATGGTGTAAAGCCCGTTGATAAAGGGGGCTCCGACATTTGTGGGAATCCCTCAGACGACCCCCCGCATGCGTCAGAACGGGGTGATCGGACGCTCCTGCCGCACTCCGTCCACGAACACGTCCACCTTCTCGTCGTAGAAGCAGACCAGCCCGGCGATCTTCTGGCTCTCCGCCACCGGGGCGCGGTAGCCCCACGCGAGGTCCTGGTGGACGGTCCCGTTCACCCGCACCGACCAGTACTCGGCGGTCCCCTTGTACGGGCAGCCCGTCACGGTGGCGGTCGGTTCCAGTAGATCCATCCGGACATGCGCCTTCGGCAGGTAGTACCGCACCGGCAGGCTCGTCTCGAACAGCATCCGCGGGCTGGACGACTCCGCGACCGTCACGCCGTCCACCTCGACGCGCACATGCCGGGAACTGGCCAGGATGTCGAGGCGATGGTGCGGGTCACGCGGGTGGATGAAGACCTCCTCGTCCTCCTCGAACCAGCCGTCCATCGCCTTCCAGTCGAGCCGGATCAGACCGGGTAGGGCGTCGCGGGAACGCGCGGCGCCGTGGACCTCCCGGCCGCCCGCCATCACCGTGTAGGACGTCCCTTCCCCGAGCTCTGGCGGGCCTTCCGCAGGTCCCTCCGCCTTCAGCTCTGCCCGGACGTCCTCCTCCGGGATGTAGTACATGGGGTAGTAGGGGATCTCCCACACCAGCGACGGCCTCGTGGTGTCCGCCACCAGATGCCCGCCGATGTACGCCCGGACGCGCTTCCCGCACTCCTCGACCCGGATGCCGTCTTGTGATGTGCCCATGTCAGGGCAACAGCTCCCGTCCGGTGCCTATTTCTCAGCAACCTCATATGGCCGAGGGCGTCACTGCCGCCAGGGCCAACCTCGCCGTCGCCGCGGAGGGCGACACGTCCACCGGGGCAGGGCGGCGGCTCAGACCGGGCGGCGGCCGGACCCCACCACACCGGCCGCCGCCCCGCCGGTACCGTAAGCCGCGGCACATCGACGACGAACGGGGACGCAGGTGCGAGCGAAGCTCATCGGCGCGGCCGTGACGGCGCTGGCCCTGACGGCCTGCAACAGCGAACCGCCGCGGCCCCCCGCCCCCGCCGGCCTGTCGTCGTTCTACGGCCAGAAACCGTCCTGGAAGGACTGCGACGGCGGCTTCGAATGCGCGACCATCGACGTCCCCCTCGACTACGCCGCGCCCGCCGCCGGCACGATCGAGCTCGCCGTGATCAGGCTCCCCGCCGACGGCGACCGCATCGGCTCCCTGCTCACCAACCCGGGCGGCCCCGGCGGCTCGGGCGTCGCCTTCGTCCGGCAGGCGGTCGGCGCGTTCAGCACCGACCTGCGGAAACGCTTCGACATCGTCGGCTTCGACCCCCGCGGCGTCGCCACCAGCGCCCCCATCCGCTGCAACACCACCCAGGACCTCGACGCCTTCTTCGCCGCGGACGCCTCCCCCGACGACGAGCGAGAGAAGCAGACCTACGCGTCCGCCAGCAGAGCCTTCGCGCAGAACTGCGCGACCAAGGAAGCCAGAGACCTCCCCCACGTCGGAACGCTCAACGCAGCCCGCGACATGGACATCCTCCGCTCGTCCCTGGGCGACCCCAAGCTCACCTACTTCGGCGCGTCCTACGGCACCTACCTGGGGGCGACGTACGCGGAGCTGTTCCCGCGCAACGTCCGCGCCCTCGTCCTGGACGGCGCGGTAGACCCCACAACGACCTCCACCGGCCTCCTGGCCGAACAGGCGAAGGGCTTCGAGACCGCCCTGCGCGCCTTCGCGGAGGACTGCGTCCAGAAGAACTGCCCCCTGGGCACGACGCCCGCGGCGGTCCTCTCCACGGTCGACGAACTCCAAGCGAAGACCGACAGAACCCCCCTTACAAGCAGTCGCGACCAGCGCAAGGTCACCGAATCCCTGGTCACGATGGGCATCGCCAGGGCCCTCTACGCGAAGGAGTACTGGCCCGTCCTCCGCCAGGCCCTGACCGCCGCCGTCCAGAGGTCCGACGGCACCATGCTCCTGTCCCTGGCCGACGAGATGGTGGAACGCAAGGACGGCTCGTACAGCAACCAGATGGACGCCAACATGGCCGTCAACTGCGTGGACAAGCCCAACCCACCCGACCTGAAGACGTACGCCAAGGCGGCCGACCAGGCCACGAGGGAATCCCCCCGTTTCGGCCCCTTCGTCGTCTGGAGCGGCCTGCCGTGCGTCTACTGGAAGCCCCGAACGGACCGCCGTCCCACAGCCCTCACCGCCAAGGGCGCGGCCCCAATCCTGGTCATAGGCACGACCCGTGACCCCGCGACCCCCTACAAATGGGCGGAGAACCTCGCCACCCAGCTCTCCAGCGGCGTCCTCCTCACCCTGGACGGCGACGGCCACACCGCCTACCTCCAAGGCGACCCCTGCATCACCCGGGCCACCGACCGCTACCTGATCAGCGCGACCCCGCCCCGACCGAGGACCACCTGCCGCTGAACAAACCCGTGCGCACCCACCCCTCCCAACCCGGTAGACTGCTGCCCGAGGCCCGCCGCCTTAGCTCAGTCGGCAGAGCGATTCACTCGTAATGAATAGGTCATCGGTTCGATTCCGATAGGCGGCTCCAGCTCAAAGCCCCCTTGCGATCACCGTAAGGGGGTTTTGTGTTGAGTGCTCGACTGACTGCCTGACGATTGGGGCGTGGCCGGTTTGCAGGGGAGTGGGTGGCTGCTTCGTTCGTTGCGCGGGCAAGATGTGGGGATGGATGCGAACGAGCGGACCGATCCGCCCCTTGAGGGGGATGAGCGTGCGACGCTGACCGGGTTTCTGCAGTACCAGCGTGACACCCTGGCGTGGAAGTGCTCCGGGCTGACCGGTGACCAGTTGCGGAGTCGGGCGGTGTCGCCTTCGGCGCTTTCGCTGATCGGGCTGGTGCGGCACATGACCGATGTCGAGCGGAGCTGGTTCCGCAACGTGTTGAACGGCGAGGACATCTTGCCGATCTACTGGGCTGCGGATCGCAGCCGGTTCGACGATTTCGTGGTCGAGGACGCCGATCCCGATGAGGCGTTCCGGTTGTGGCACGAGGCCTGCGCTGAGTCGCGGGAGATCGTGGACGCCGCCGAATCGCTCGATGTCACCGGACACCATCCCCGGCACGGCAGCGACCACTCGTTGCGGTGGATTCTCGTCCACATGATCGAGGAGTACGCCCGGCACAACGGGCACGCCGACCTGCTCCGTGAGCGTATTGACGGCGCGACCGGCGAATAGCCGGGGCTAGCCGGTCAGCAGGACGGCGAAGAGGCCCTGGACTCGGGTGCCGTCCGGCATCTGCCAGGTGCCCGCGACATGGCCTTGCCTCGGTCGGAGATGAGGTGCGGCGGTCGAGCGCAGGACGCGGTGCAGGCGGAGGGTCGTGCCGTCCGGTGCCGTCAGCTCGGTGCCTTCTTGGGCGTCGGTCACGGTGGTGGGGAGGGGGATGGGCGCGTCGCCTGCGTAGGCGCGGGTGACCTCGTGGTCGGGGGTGTCGCTGGTGTTCTGGTCCTGGGCTTCTGTCCGGCCCTCGATGAGGGCCAGGAGCTGGGCGACCATCACCGGGTCGTGGCAGCCGTCGTAGGCCCAGCGCCTGCCCAGGACGCCGTGTTCCATGGTGCCGACGAGGGCGTGCTCCGCTCCGTCGAGCGGGGCGCCGCGGTAGGTGAGCGGTACGAGGTAGGCGGCCGAGGCGTCGTTGACGATCATGAACTCGATCCCGACCTCGCCCTGGGGGTCGTCCAGGCGGAAGCCGCCGGCCTTGGTCAGGACCGGTCCGGCGCTCCCGCGGTACCACGGCCGGGAGGGGAGCCAGGCGGTGAGCAGCTCCAGCTTGGTCGGCTTGAGGACGGTCTGGTGGATGACGGCCATGGACAGGATTCTGCCGTATACGGGCTCCAGGGGGCCGGAAAATCAGGTGCGGGTTCTCGGGGGCGCTGGTTATCGTCTTCATTGCCTCCCGGTGCGAAGGCCGCGGGTTACTTCTTCTGTTAAAGGAAACGATCCTGCGGTTGCTTCCGTTCTCGGGCGGTGTACGACTTCAGAGTGTTCCCGGTGCGCAGGTGAGGGATACTTCCAATTGAGATGGAGAGGTTGCGGGTTCGAGTCCCGTCGCCGGCCTTCGGGCCGGCGTAGCTCAATCGGTAGAGCGCTTACGGTGACCTTCGCCGACCTTGTTCTCGGGAACTCTCTGGAGACAACCGAATACGCACCTCCCGGTGCGCAGGTGAACGGATACTTCGAGGTTCGACCCCTTGCAGGCCTGGTCAGGCCCGTTGCCCCAACACGGCGGGGCGGTCCGTGCGCCGACCTGATCTCGGGAGGGGGCATGTGTTCCGCGGGTGCCCGGTGCGAAGGCAACGGATACTTCTCAATCCATGGGTCGTGGGTTCGAGTCCCACCGCCACCGCGAGGTGGTGTAGCTCAGTCGGGCAGAGCAATGGGAAACGGCCGTTGCCGATTCTGATCTCGGGCACCACCGCGGAAAGGCTCCCTCCATCTCGGAAGGAGCCTTTTTCATGGCCAAGTTCAATCGCGCCGCCGTGCGCGCGGCGGTCGCCGGTCTGATCAAGACCGAGACGGTGCCGTCCGGCCGTACCCACGAGGGGGCGCCCGCATATGCGCGGGACGCCAAGAGTGAGCTCTTCCTTCTGGCGGTCGCGAACATGGTCGGCGAGGACACCTTCTACGAGTCCGCCGGTGCGCGTGACGCGCGGTTCCGTGAGCTCGTCCACGAGGTCGCCGTCGACGATCCGGAGTGGCTCGCGGAGTTCCTGCCGTGGCTGCGCGGCGAGGCCAACATGCGTTCGGCGCCCGTGGTCGCGGCGCTCGAGGCGGTGCGCGCGCGGCTGGACGCCGGGCTGAGCGGCGGCAACCGGCAGCTCGTGGCGAGTGTGCTGCAGCGGCCGGACGAGCCGGGTGAAGCGCTGGCCTACTGGACGTCCACGTACGGGCGCGCCATTCCGAAGCCGGTGAAGCGGGGCGTCGGCGATGCCGTCCAGCGGCTCTACGGCGAGCGGGCGCTGCTGAAGTACGACGGCGATTCCCGGGGTTTCCGGTTCGGGGACGTCATCGATCTGGTCCACCCGGTACCGGGTGCGCCGTGGCAGGGCGACCTGTTCCGGCATGCGCTGGACCGGCGTCACGGTCGGGGCGAGGAGATCCCGTCGAGCCTGCGAGTGCTGCGGGCGCGTGCGGAGCTGATGTCGCTGCCCGTCGGCGAGCGGCGCGCGGTTCTCGCGGCCCCGGACCGGCTCCGGGACGCGGGCATCACCTGGGAGGCGCTGGCCGGCTGGCTGCAGGGGCCGATGGACGCGGCCGCCTGGGAGGCGGTCATTCCGTCCATGGGGTACATGGCGCGGCTCCGCAACCTGCGGAACTTCGACCAGGCCGGGGTTTCGGACGAGGTCGCCGCGCGGGTCGCGGCGAGCCTGTCCGACCCGGAGCAGGTGGCGCGGTCACGGCAGTTCCCGTTCCGGTTCTTCTCGGCGTACCAGGCGGCACCGTCGCTGCGCTGGGGCGACGCGCTCGAGAAGGCGCTGGCGGCGTCGACCGCGAACGTGCCCGCGCTGCCCGGCCGGACGCTCGTCCTCGCGGACACCTCGGGGTCGATGCTGGGCAGGGGGGTTTCGGCCCGGTCGACCATGTCGTACGCGCAGATGGCCGCGCTGTTCGGCGTCGTCCTCGCGACGCGCGGGAACGATGTCGATCTGCACGGGTTCGCGGACGGCACGTTCCGCCACAAGGTGGGGCGTGGCGCGTCCGTGCTGCGCGAGGTGGGGCGGTTCGTCGGCCGGATCGGCGAGGTCGGGCACGGCACCCGCATCGCCGCGGCCGTCCGCGCGACCTACCGCGGGCACGACCGGGTGATCATCCTGTCGGACATGCAGACGTTCGTCGACGGGCGCGGCGAGGTCGGGCAGGCGGTGCCGCAGCATGTGCCGATGTACGGGTTCAACCTGGCCGGCTACAAGCACGCGGCGATGCCGGCCGGGATCGGGACGCGGCACGAGCTCGGCGGGATGACCGACGCGACGTTCCGGCTCATTCCGCTGATGGAGGCCGGCCACGACGCCGTTTGGCCGTGGAAGACCGCCGCCGCGTGACGGCGGAAGGGATCGGCTCCGCATCCGCCGGACGGATGCGGAGCCGATTTGGCCGGATCCTGCCGCGTCGTCCGTGATCGTCGGGGGTGACTGCGGTGCGTCCGGTGCCTAGCCTGGTGGTGGTCGGGGGTGATCCGTGGAACGGAGGGCTCCCGTGCACATCCTCTCGTGGCGCCGGTGTCGGGCATTCGTCGCGATCTCGCTCGCGATCGGCTTCGCGCAGGTGCCGTCGGCGGCGCACGCGGACGGTCCCCCGCCGGACCGCATCACCGTGTCGGTCGAGGGAGAACCCGCCTATCGCCTGGACGGCGACCTGACGTCCGGCGGGATCGTCATCGCTGATGACATCGTCGATTTCGCCACAAAGCGGATCGAGGGCCAGGGCTCGCTGCGGGGTGCGGACGGCGGTACCGCCACGGTGAACATCAAGGTCGGCAAGGCGTTGGTCGGGATGGCGGGCACGTTCGTCCTGCGGGACCCGTCCGCCGACGTGAGGATCTGGGCTCTGGTGCACGGCGACGTGACCGCTCCGGTCGACGGCACGGTCGTATGGCGCGGCGCCGCCGACGTCCGGCGCGGTTCCGAGTCCGCCAGGCGAACCGTGCGGATCACCATCCAGGACAGGACGCTCGACCCGGGCGACCACGCGATACGTATCGAGCACGCCGGGCAGGACCGCCGCGCCCTCGTCACCCTGCCAGACGGGTACGACGGTTCACCGCTACCGGTGCTGTTCCACCTTCCCGGCCTGATCGAGACCCCGTGGATGGCGGAGCTCTTCGGCCGCATGTCGCAGTACTCAAGGACGCGCGGCTTCATCATGGTGACGGCCGAGCATTACGGGCTGGGCTGGCAGGTGGGCGCGGATGTCCCCCGAGACCCGGATGTGGACGACCCGGGCTTCATCAACCGCCTTCAGGACATCCTGATCTCCCGTTTCAACGCCGACCCGAAACGGCTGTACGCGTCCGGCCTGAGCAACGGCGGGTTCTTCACCAGCCGGCTGGCCTGCGAGAACCGCCGGTTCGCCGCGTACGCCCCGGTGGCCGGGCAGCTCCAGGACGAGGCGTCCTGCCGGCCTGGGCGGCACGTCCCGATCGTCCTGATCCACGGGACGACCGACCCCCTGGTTGAGTACGAGACGGCCCCGGAGGCGGCTGGGTTCTTCGCGTCCAACAACGGCTGCGGCGCGGCCACGGATGTCACCGACCTGCCGGACATCGACCCAGGCGACCGCACCACCGTCACCCGGCACACGTACCGGAATTGCCGGGCGGACGCGCCCGTCGTCCTGTACGAGATCAAGAACGGCGGCCACCAGTGGCCCGGCGGCACGCCGTTCCCGCTCCCGTTCCTCGGCGCGACGACGCAGGACATCGACGCGAACGCGGTCATCTGGGATTTCGTCTCGCGCTTCCGCCTGCCCTGACCACGCGCGGCCGATAATCCGAAAGGGTTATGAGGCGGCCTTGACCGGCTCACAGATGACGACGGGGATCTCGCGGTCCGTCCATTCCTGGTAGTTGCCGTATTCGGGATAGAACTCGACCAGGCGCCGCCAGAGGTCGGCGCGCTCCTCGCCTTCGGCGGTGCGCGCCGTCATCGGCTGCGGACGCCGCCCCGTCTGCACCTTGACCTGCGGATTCGCGCCGGCGTTCAGGTACCACTGGGGGTGCTTGCCGGTTCCGCCACGGGAGGCGACGATGATGACGCGCTCCCCGTCCGGCAGGTAGAGCAGCGCCATGGTGCGGTCCTTGCCGGACTTGCGGCCCGTCGTGGTGAGCAGGCAGACCGGCACCCCGGACGGGAATGCGCTGCCGAACCGGAACTTGCGCCCGACGCGTCCGCCGGTGGCGCGGAAGAGCGTCACATGGCTGCGGGTGAGCGCCTTCATCGCGGGGGCGAACATCGAGGAATCGAAGAACTTGGGCCTGCCGCTCGACACGATCCACTCCATCCTGGGCGGGAACCCGATCATTGTGCCGATCCCGCGCCGAATGCGCACCCGGCCGGCCGGCCGAAGTCGCGCCGGAGACCGCGAATTCGCAGCTAGACACCTTCGTGAGCGATCTGAATTTTCTCAAGCCGCCGGTCGCGCTCGTTCATCGAAGGGCCAAAATGACGTCCGCGACCCGATTGCCGGACGGCGCCGCCCCGGAACGCCCATCTGTGGCGGCCAACCGCGCGACGAATCGCGAGTGGTCGCTCAGCGGTTCGATGCGCGCTACGACCGCGGCACCCCGTCACCGGAGCGCAGCAGAGGACGAAGCGTCGTGTAAGCCCAGCCGGCGAGGGTGGTGGGCGTGGTGGTGATCAGGTCCCGGGGCTGCTCGGGAACCAGGTCACGGGTGCCTGCCGTCATGCCGGCGATGCCCTCCACCGCCGAGGGCGGCAGGCCCGCTCCGCGCAGGGCGCCGCGGTGCGCAGCGAGGTCTCCACCGGGTCCTCGACCACGTGCGGAGTCGGATCGACCCAGAAGACGGTACGTGCCCCCCGCACCGCGTCCCGGACATATGCGGCGTCGGTGAGATCACCTTGGCGCACGTCGACACGTTCGCGAATGCCGTCGTCCAGGCGTTGCGGATCCCGGACGAGCACGCGCGGCCGAACACCGGCCTGGAGCAGCAACCGGACCACGCGCGATCCCACATGGCCGGTAGGGGTGGTGACGACGATGGTCACGATGCTTCCTCCGTTCTCCCCACCGGCTCGCCGAGAATGTGTCCGGTGGCTGCGCCGGGAAACGGTACTCAGAGCGTCGGACGATCTCAGATCGCCGAACCGAATGGCGATCGCCGCCTGCTCCGTGGCCGACGCGCTCCGTCAGCGTGAATCGCCGCGTCCGTCAGCCCTTGCGTGCGAGCACGAGACGGTGACGAGGGCTTCCGTCCGAGCGTCGGCCCAGACAGGCCAATGGGAGGGTCGTCACGGTGAACCCCACCGCTTTCAAATCGTCCTGGAGGGCGCTCAGCGGGCATGTGCGGTAATACATGACGAACGGTGGCCGCCACACGGCGTTTCGCACGCGCATGGCCGCGTCGAATCCGAGCGCCGTCCAGTATCCGATCGAGGCGATCGGTTGCGGCCCGCCGACGGGAAAGGCGAAAAGCCCACCGGATCGGAGCGCGCGGTGCACCCCGGCGAAGACCGCCGGCCGTTCGGCGGGCAGCAGATGCCCGAGTGCCCCGAAGGTGACCGCGAGATCGAAGGCCCCGGCGAAGGGCAGCGCCCTGACGTCGGCCTGCACCCATCCGGCGTTCGGATGCGAGTCGCGCGCCCGCGCGAGCATTCCCGCGCTGAAGTCGACGCCCGTGATCCGTTCGCGGCACAGGGGCTCGAGGGTTCGCATTCCGGCGCCGGTGCCGCAGCACACGTCCAGTCCCCGCCCGAACGGCCCGAGCGGGCGCAGTGCGATGGCGGTCGCGTCGAGAACGCCGTCGGGAGTGCGGAAAGGCGTGTGGTCGAACTTCGGGGCGAGCAGGTCGTAGCCGCGCTCGACCGAGGACAGTGCCTGCACCGCCAGCTCGCGCAGCGACGGACCTTGAGGCGAGAACACGAGGTAAGCGTACTTCGCGCGATCGGCGGTGTTCAGCGGTGGAATGCCGCCAGTCCCGCGATGGCGAAGTCGAGGCTGGACTCGAAGGTCTCGTCGAGGTCGGCGGCCCCGCCCTGCTCGTCCAGCGCTCCGGTCGTCTCGCCGAGGATGAACCCCGACAGCAGCGCGAACAGCGCCTTGCGGGCGTGCGCGAGATCGTCCGGGCCGATGCCGGCGGCGGTGAGGATGCGGTCGAGCGCCCGCCAGAGCCGGTGGTCGCTGCCGGTGACCTCCGGATGCGACTGGGCGTACAGCCACAGGGACGGATGGCGGCGGGCGCTGGCGCGGCAGGCGTGGCCGAGGGCCCGGAGCTGCTGCGGCCACGGCGCGCCGTCGTCGGGCGGCAGGCTCAGCTGGGCGCCGACCAGGGCGCAGACCCGCTGGAGCAGCGTCGTCTTGCTGTCGATGTGGTGGTACAGCGACATCGGGTTGACGTCGAGTTCCACCGCAAGCTTGCGCATGGACAACCCCTCGACGCCGCCCGCGTCGATGAGGCGCAGGGCCGTGGCGTAGATCTCTTCGGGGCTCAGGGGGGCACCCCGGTGCGCACTTACAGCCATACGCTGTATGGTAACGTCCGCCATACGGTGTATGGCTTGCACCGGCCCGCCGCCAAGGAGCCCCATGCCCGCGAACCGGACCATCCCCGTCCTGCGAGGGCTGCCCGTCCTCGGCAACGCCCTGCAACTGTCGGGCGACGTGCCCACCGACTTCCTCGTGGAGACCGCCGAGCGGCACCCCGGGGGGATCTACCAGCTGGACGTCCTGGGACGTCGTCCGCTGTTCGTCTACGACCCCGACCTCGTCGCCGAGATCTGCGACGAGAAGCGGTTCTACAAGAGCGTCGCGCCGCCGCTGGCGATCGTCCGCGACTTCGCCGGCGACGGGCTCTTCACCGCCCGCGGGGACGAGCCGGTCTGGGGCCGGGCGCACCGCATCCTGATGCCGGCGTTCGGCCAGCGGTCCATGAAGGCGTACTTCCCGCAGATGCTCGACATCGCGCAGGAACTGGTGGCGTCCTGGACGCGCCGTCAGGGCGAGGACCTCCCCGTCGCCGACGACATGACGCGCCTCACCCTGGACACGATCGCGCTCACCGGCTTCGGCTACCGGTTCGACTCCTTCTCGTCCCCCCGGCTGCACCCGTTCCTGCAGGCGATGGGCAACGCCCTGACCGAGGCCATGGTCCGCGCCCGGCAGCCGCCGCTGGTCACCCGGATGCGCACCAGGCGCGAGGACGCCTACCGCGCCGACATCCGCGCCATGCAAGACCTCGTGGACGACGTCATCCGGCAGCGCCGCGCCGGAGACCGCGCCGGAGGCACGGACCTGCTCGGCCTGATGCTGGACGCCTCCGACCCCGGCACCGGGGAGCGGCTGCCCGATGACAACATCCGCAACCAGGTGCTGACCTTCCTGATCGCCGGGCACGAGACGACCAGCGGGCTGCTGTCGTTCGCCCTCTACAACCTGCTGCGCAACCCCCACGTCCTGGCCCGCGCCTACGCCGAGGTCGACCGCCTGCTCCCGGACACCACCCCGCCCACCTACGAGACGATCATGAAACTGGACGTGATCCCCCGCGTCCTGGAGGAGACGCTGCGGCTCTGGTCGCCCATCCCCGGCACCATCCTCAAGCCGTTCGCCGACACCGAGATCGGCGGCCACCCGGTGGGCAAGGGCCGGCAGATCTTCATGCTGCTGCCCGCCCTGCACCGGCATCCGAAGGCATGGGACCGTCCGGACGAGTTCGACATCGACCGCTGGCTCCCCGAACGCCGCGCCGAGCACCACCCCGCCGGCTACAAGCCGTTCGGCAACGGCGAACGGGCCTGCATCGGACGCCAGTTCGCCCTCACCGAGGCGCGGCTCGCCCTCGCCCTCGTCCTGCAGCGGTTCGCGATCAGCGACCCCCACGCCTACCGGATGCGGGTCAAGCAGACCCTCACCCTCAAGCCCGAGGGCTTCACGATCCAGGTCCGCGAACGCCGCGCCCACGAGCGCGGCACCGCCATCGCGGAACCGGTGGCGGAGGAACGGGTCGCCGCCGGCACGCCTCTCACCGTCGCCTACGGCACGCCATTCACCGTCGCCTACGGCTCCAACCTCGGCACCTGCGCCGCCATCGCCGAGCGCCTGGCCGAGCGCGCCGACCGGTCCGGCTTCGCCGTCACCCTCACCACGCTGGACGAGCTGGCGACCGACCCGCCCCGGCAGGGGATGCTCGTCGTGGTCGCCGCCAGCTACAACGGCAAGGCCCCCGACAACGCCCGTGCCTTCGACGCCCTCGACGAACTACCGCCCCTGGACGGCGTCCGACTGGCCCTGCTCGGCTGCGGCGACACCCAGTGGCCCACATACCAGGCATTCCCCCGGCGCGCCTTCACCAAGTTCACCGACGCGGGGGCCGTCCCGCTGGTGGAACGCGGCGAAGCCGACGCGGCAGGCGACCTCGACAGCGGTGTCACCACCTGGACCGCCACCCTCTGGGCGGCCCTCACGACCGAGTACGGGACGTCCACCGCGTCGGCCGAGCCCCGCTACACCATGGACGTGCTCACCGAGGCCGACGTCCGCCCCGCCGTGATCTCGGCCGCGGCCGTCCCGCTGACCGTGGTCGAGGTCCAGGAGCTGACCGGTGATCCCACGGGACTGTGGGACTTCTCCCTGGAAGCGCCCCGTCCCGGCGTCCGCTCGATCGTCGCCGCCCTCCCCGACGGAGTGACCTATACGGCCGGCGACCATTTGGCCGTCTTCGCCAAGAACGACCCCGAACAGGTGCAGCGGGCACTGCACCTCCTGAGCGTCCCCCGCGACCAGGTCGTCCGGCTCCGCGCCCGTGGGACGACCCACCTGCCGGTGGACACCCCGATCACGGCCGGTCTCCTGCTGACCGAGTTCACCGAACTCCAGGAGCCCGCCACCCGATCCGACCTGGAAACGCTCACCGCCCACACCGAGTGCCCGCACACCCGCGGCCGGCTCGCCGCACTCGCCGACACCTACGCGGACGAGATCCTGGCGAAACACGTCTCCGTGCTCGACCTCCTGGAACGTTTTCCCGCCGTCACGCTGCCCCTCCCGGTCTTCCTGGAAACGGTCGGCCCGATCCGTCCGCGCTACTACTCGATCTCCTCGTCACCGTTGGCCGACCCCCACCGCGTCCGGCTTACGGTCGGCCTGGTGGAAGGCCGCGCCTGGTCCGGAACGGGCCACTACCGAGGAACATGCTCGGCCTACCTGGCGACCCTGGGCCCCGGCGACGTCTTCTACGGCCACGTCCGCACGCCCGCACCCCCGTTCCGGCTCCCCGCCGACCCGGCCACCCCGCTGATCCTCATAGGCCCCGGCACCGGAATAGCGCCCCTGCGCGGCTTTCTAGAAGAACGCGCCCACTCTGGCGCGACCGGACCGGCCGAACTGTTCACCGGCTGCCGCCACCCCGGCCACGACCGCCTTTACGGCGCCGAACTCGACACCTGGCAGAAGGACGGGCTGGTCCGCGTCCACACCGCGTTCTCCGCAGTGCCCGACCACCCGGTCCGCTATGTCCAGCAGGCCCTGGCCGAGGGAGCCGACCGCCTCTGGGAATTGCTGAACCAGGGGGCGCACATCTACATCTGCGGCGACGGCCTGAACATGGCGCCGGCCGTCCGCCAGACCCTCGCCCGGCTCTACAAGGACCGCACCGGCAACGACAAGGGCCTCAGCCTCCTGGAGGTCGAAGGCCGCTACCACCAGGACATCTTCGCCTGAAGACCGCAACCCAGACCTCCACTCGGCGAACCACCAGGCGCACCAATGAGCGGCTCATCACAAGTGTTGTCCGCGACGATCCACAGACTGTGGACGGCCCGCTCCGCCGGATTCGTCTCAGCGCTATCAGGACCGGCGAGGGCGCGCCCGATAAGCCTGTGCCATCCGCCGGGGGATCGGCAGCGGAGAACCCGCTGCCGATCCCGTGGGTTACCGCTGCGCCGGGCGAGTGGCGCGGTAACGAGCGGTGTTCTGCTCGGGATCGGTGTGCGTCCGCTCGAACCCGGCCTTTTCCAAGACCCGGATGGAGGGCGGGTTGGACAGCTCCACGTTGGCGTGGACGGCATGGACGCCGGGTGCCCTGAAGGCGTACGCGGTCAGGGCTCGCGTGGCCTCGGGGGCGTAGCCGAGTCCTCGGCGGGACGGCACGATGCCGTAGCCGATTTCCACCGTGCCGTCGCTGGGCGGCCAGAACAGCCCGATCGACCCGACCACCAGACCGCTGTCGCTTTCGATGATCTGACGGTGGCCGTACTCGCCCAGCCATGCGGGGTGCTCGGTGAACAGACCGGCGATGACGTGGTCGCCCTCGGCGGGGAAGTCCTCCGCCCAGTGCGCCGGCCGAGCGCCGTCCAGGACGGCGGTGACCTCGGCAGGGACCCACGACCGCAGGACGAGGCGGTCAGTGGTCAGGTCGGCATCGGTCGCCGAGAAGAAAGAAGACAAGGTGGAACTCCTGATCGTGGAAACGACCCGGCCGGCGCTCTAGGCGCGCGCGGACCGGAGAAGGGCATGCTGAAGACGGCCGTCGGCAGCCATATTCATCAAGCTCCTCGTCCGTAGTGATCAGGTGCCACGACACTAAGGCCCTGCGGCCATCCGGAGCAAACCGGTTTCCACAGGTCTTCAGCCTCGACCCGCCCCTCCGGACCGTCCGAAAGCACGCGGTCACCGCGCAAGGCCACCCCGCCCCCGAAACCGCGAGCAGCCGCCGAACCGCCCGGCTCGAAGTATGGGCGCGGACGGTACCCACTTTTTGTGGGTACTTGGCTGGGCGCGGTGGTGGGACGAGGCTAGTGGTCGGCGGTCAACGGACCGTTCGATCAAGGTGGAACGGAGGTGGCGTGCGTTCAGGAAGCCGACTGGCCCTCGGCGAGTTTCTCCAAGCGGCGGTGACCCCAATCGGAGAGGGGAGCCAGCGCCTCGGAGAGGTCGCGGCCGAACTCGGTCAGGAAGTACACCGTCTTCAGCGGTAGCCCATCGTGCACCTCGCGGTGCACCAGGCCGTCTTCCTCCATTTCGCGGAGCGCCTGAGTCAACACTTTCTCGCTGAGGTCCGGCAGCCGTCGACGCAGCTCGCCAGGGCGGTGCGGGCGGCCTTCCAGCAGCCAGAGCAGGGCGGTCTTCCACTTGCCGTCGATCACGGCGATCGCGGCTGTCACTCCGCAGACGTTGGTGTTCTGAGCAAGCTTGCGCGTCATCGATGTCCTTTTACTGCTGTTTGTCGATTCTATTGTGGAGGTTAAGTCATGTCCGAACAGTCTGCCGTCACCGTGATCGGTCTGGGACCGATGGGGCGTGCCTTGGCGAGCACGTTCGCAGGCGCCGATCTGCGGAGCACCGTCTGGAACCGAACTCCGGGCCGGGATCACGAACTGGTCGAACAAGGCGCGATCCGCGCCCGATCGGCCGAGGAGGCGGTCGCCGCGAGCGACCTGACCGTGGTCTGCGTGGTGGACTACGACGCGGCGGACTCGGTTCTGCGGCGTGACGCGGTCACCGACGCGCTCAAGGGGCGCACCGTGGTGAACCTGACCGCCGACACACCTGGACGTGCCCGCGGCACCGCCGCCTGGGCGGCCGACCACGGCATCCGGTACCTGGACGGCGTGATCATGACGCCGGCCGTCACCATCGGAACGCCGGACGCGGTGTTCATCCACAGCGGCCCGAAGGATCTCTACCGAAAGCACCTTCCAGTGCTGGAGGCGCTGGGCGGCGCCCACACTCATCTGGGCGAGGACATCGGCAGGGCCGCCGCGTATGACATCGCGCTGCTGGACATCTTCTGGACCGCGATGGCCGGCTACGCGCACGCCTTGGCGGTGGCGAAGGCGGAGGGGATCACCGCGCGCGAACTGGCCCCGTTCGCCACGGGCATCGGCGCGATCCTGCCACCGATCTTCGAGGAACTCGCGGAAGGGGTGGACAACGGCAACTTCTCCGGCGAGGGCAACCCGATCACCTCGGCGGCGTCGTCCATGGCCCACATCATCCACACCTCCGAAGCCCACGGGATCGACGCCGGTGTCATGCGAGCCGCCGAGGGCCTGGCCCGCCGCGTCATTGGAATGGGCAACGGCACGGACGGCTTCATCCGCGTCACCGAACTCCTCGCAGAGACGACCGACGTGGGGCGCTGAAGACCGTTCGAGGGGACATCGAAAGCTCGTACTCGTCGTCGACTATTCGCTGCTCGCCCCAGAACGCCGACCTAAGAAGCCCGTTGACGGATCAGGCACGCAACGGCCACGGCCGCAGGAGAACGGCTCGTGAACGATGAGGCCCCAGCGTTCAGGATCATGTCCCGGACACCGCCTACGCTCACGCGGCACTGAAAGAGAAGCGGCGGGCGCTTGGGAAGCCAAGGGATGCGCTCGGCCGAGGCCGTTGCTGTCAAAAGGCCCGGAACCTGATCAGCTTCCGGGCCCTTTGGCTGGTCTATGGAGTGGGCAGGGGCGGGGTCGAACCGCCGACCTTCCGCTTTTCAGGCGGACGCTCGTACCGACTGAGCTACCTGCCCAGGACGCGCAGTCGGCGCGTCTGGCGGTCCTGACGGGATTTGAACCCGCGGCCTCCACCTTGACAGGGTGGCGAGCACTCCTAACTGCTCCACAGGACCTTGCTGCTCCTGAGCTTAGTGGCTCTGGAGTGTGTCTTGACCGGGCTGCCCCGTTCTTGGCGACGTCCGAGAGCATACGCGATGGCCGTGGGTGGCGCCAACTCGGTTCGTGGCCCGGGGAGGGGGTCGCGATCTATCGTGAGGCGGCCATGGGGAGGCGCGGGTGAGCGGCAGGAGCAGGCTCGAGATCCGGGGTGCGGTGGGTGCTGGCGCACATGGTCGTCGTCGCGAACGCCATAGGGTCCGTGGTGGTGATGCTGTTCGCGACGTTCGTGGTGCCGGATCCGCCGCTGGAGGACGTGGCGCGGGTGCGGTTCGTGAACACGGTCGTGTTCGCCGGGTATCCGGTGTTCGCGGGGCCGGTGGCTCTGGTGTCCGGGCTGTGGTTATGGCGGCCTGTGGTCCGGTTGGTGCGGGACGGGGAGGTCGCCGATCGGCGGCAGGCGCGGGCCGTTCTGCATGGGGGCCGTTGCGATTGACGCTGTTGGTGGGGGTGCTGTGGGTCGTCGGGGCGGTGGGGTGGGCCGTTCTCGATCTGGTGATGTTCACGGGGTGGCTGGCGGTGAAGACGGCGACGAGTACACGATCGTGTACCTGTTGTCGGAGCGGCTGCTGCGGCCGGCGACGGCGCTGGCGCTGGTGGAGGAGCGGCTGCGGCTGCTCGCGCGGCGGGACTAGCCGGCGGCTCGCGCGCGGGTCAGGAGGGCGCGGGCGGCGGGGCCGCTCGGGCCTTCGGCGCGCCAGGCGAGGGCGACGCGGCCGTGGAGGCGGGGCTGGACGATCGGGAGCGCGTGCAGGTCGGTGGCGCGGGCGGCGCTCTCGGGGAGGACGGCGACGCCGAGCCCGTAGGCGGCCAGCTGCGCGAGGACGGGCGGGTGGCCCGCCTCGAACGCGATGCGGGGACGCAGGCCCGCGGTGGTGCAGGCGTCGTCGAGGAGGGCGCGCAGGCCGGTGCCGGTGGGCAGGCACAGCAGTTCCAGGCCGGCGAGTTCGGCGAGCTTGATCTCGGTGCCGCCGGCGAGGGGGTGGCCGGGCGGGACGGCCGCGACGAGGTCCTGTTCGAGGACGACCTGCGTGCGCAGGCCGGTGGGGTCGTCGGCGCCGAGGCTGAGGTAGGCGAGGTCGAGGCGTCCGGCGCGGAGGGCGTCGGCCAGGGAGGCGGTGTCGTCCTGCGTGACGGTGATCTCCACGAGGGGGTGGTCGCGGTGGAAGGCGGCGAGGAGGTCGGGGAGGCCGAGGGCCTGGATCCACTCGATCACGCCGAGGGTGACGCGGCCGCGCAGGAGGCCGGTCAGCTCGTCCACCGACTGCCGTGCGGCGGCGACCGCGGCGAGCGCGGCGCGGGCGTAGGGCAGGACGGTCGCGCCGGCCTCGGTGAGGGTGACGGTCCGGCCGGAGCGGTCGAACAGCGGCTGGCCGAGTTCGTGTTCGAGCCGGCGGATCTGGGCGCTGACGCCGGGCTGGGCGACGTGCAGCCGTTCGGCGGCGCGGGTGAAACCGGCCTCCTCCGTCACGGCCACGAAGTACTCGAGCTGGCGCAGTTCCATAACCTCAGATGCTAGACAACCCTGGACGTAGACGGCGTGCTTCTCCCGGTGGTCCATGTCCTCGCGTGGACGCGAATGCGGCCTCGTGAACCATTTCTTTGACGTCTCTTGGTCGCCGTGCTCCCGTCCGGGGGACTGATCTCGCCCCCGCGGGTGATTACCTCACGTGCAGGAGGTCAGGTGAACGGACGGGGCACATGGTCCATACGCGTGCGGATGACCGTCCTGGCCGGGGCGGTCACCGCGGTGATCTGTGCCGTCCTGTCCGTGTTGATCATCGTCGGCGCGCGCGGGCAGGTGGCCGACCACCGGCGCGATCAGGCGACCGCGGCGGCGCTCCGGCTCGTCTACGAGGTGAAGCGGAGCCGGGTGCCGGCGGTGCTGTCGGGGCCGGAGGCAACCGTCCTCCAGGTACTGAACGCGCGCGGGCACGTCGTGGCGGGATCGCGGAACGCCCCGGACACGCCGATCGCCACCTTCCTGCCCGAAGAGGGCAGCGTCTATGAGATGCGGACGCTGTGCCCACCGAAGGGGCTCTCGGACTGCATGTGGGTGATCGCGTTCCGCGTCTTCGAGCCGGACGGCGACTGGACGGTCTACGCGGCCGCCGAGCGCATCCCCTGGTACGTCAGCGGCGCGCTCTGCCTGTTCCTGCTCGGCGCGTCCCTGCTGATCGTGCTGCTCGCGGCGCTGCGCACCTGGCGGACCGTGGACCGCACCCTCGCGCCGGTCGACGCCATCCGCGCCGAACTCGCCGAGATCACCGCGAGCCGGTCCGGCCGCCGGGTCCCGGTGCCGGAGACCAGGGACGAGATCCGCGCGCTGGCCGAGGCCGCGAACGCCACCCTGGACCGCCTCGACGCCGAACTCGAGCGGCAGCGGCGCTTCACCTCCGACGCGTCCCATGATCTGCGCAGCCCCATCGCGGCGGCGCGGGCGCAACTGGAGGAGGCGCTGATGTACCCGCTCGAGGCCGACTGGCCCCGGACGGGACGCGGCGTCCTGCAGAGCCTCGACCGGCTCCAGGCCATCGTCACGGATCTGCTCGAGCTCGCCCGGCTCGACGCGGGCCGGTACCACGGTGACGAGACCATCGATCTGTCCGCCCTGGTGACGATCGAGATCCGGCGTTCGGAACGCACCAAACGGATCGTCACGACGCTCGCGGAGGGCGTGACGGTGCGCGGGGACCGGCTCCGGCTCGTCCGGCTCCTGACGAACCTCCTCGACAACGCCGAGCGGCACGCCGACTCCCGGATCGACGTGAGCGTCCGGGCCGAGGACGGATACGCGGTCCTGGAGGTGCTGGACGACGGGGCCGGCATCCCGGAACGCCAGCGCGACCTGGTCTTCCAGCGGTTCGCCCGGTTGAAGGAGGCCGAGGACAAGGACGCGGGCGGCACCGGCCTCGGGCTGCCGATCGCCCGCGAGATCGCCACCTCGCACGGCGGCACCTTGACCATCGAGGACAGCGATCATGGTGCCCGGTTCGTCCTTCGGCTTCCGTTGGAGCGGTCCGAACGCACGCCCGGCCGCACCGCGAAGGCCGTCCGGGCACGGACATAGGGCCGGAAACAGGAAGACCCCGCCGGAGCGGGGTGGCGCCGCCGCACGGACCCGTGCGGGGGCGGGTCGTGCGCGGGCGTCGGGCGCGGCCGGGTCAGGCGGCGCGGTGGTGGCCGGGGCCGGTCGGCAGGAACATCCAGCCGGTGAACTCCGACTCCTTGACGGTGCAGGTCACGTGCTCGTAGTCGGCCGCGTTCACGTATCCGGGGCTGTGGGCGATGACGGAGTCGTAGACGAACGGCGAGGCGATGAAGCCGAGGTCGGCGCCGGTGTCGGTGAGCCGCCGCTTGAGGACGGGCGCCTCCACCAGCCGCGCCGTGTGGTTGACGGCCGAGCCCGACACGCCTTCGGCGTCGGGCGTCACGGGCCCGACGTGGACGGCGAGCCGCAGCTGGAGCCGGACGGCCGGGCCGGCCTGGTGGTTGTAGCGGCGCAGCCGGGCCGCCAGCCAGGCGAGCATCGGATCGACGACGGACATGGTCGGCATCTCGGGCGGAACGATGAGCATCACGCCGTCACCGCGGTCTTCGTGGTGAGTGGCGTCCCAGGGCACCTTCGACTCCTCGAACGCCGCCCGCAGGAGGTCGTACATGGCGTGCTTCACCATGCGGCGGTCGTCGTCGTCGCGGTGCCGCCCGTTGTAGCCCGCGATGTCGGCGAACACGATCGTGCAGTTCTGGCCGGACCAGGACGGCGCCGGGTGGAGGTTCGCTTGCGCGGCCATGGTCTGGGTCTCGAGAGCGTGCGACGCCCACTGCACCGGATGCGTCGCGACGGGTCGGTGGAGCGGAGCTCCGTAAGGCCAGGACGCGTCCATCACGGGGATGTGGTGCTGGAGGGCGGCGTACGGGTTCGTCCACGGCGGTGATCCGCCCGCGTAGTGCTGCGGAAACGCGTACGGCTGCGGGTACGCGTAGTGCTGCGGGAACGCGGCCGGGGGCTGCGTCATGCCCGCCGCGGGCGGAGGCGCGGTGGCGGCGCCGTTCTCCGTCATCCGGAGGTACACCTCCCGCTCGATGACGGCGAGCACGCGCGGGTGGTCCGACAGGTAGGCCGCGAACTCCTGCGTGGTCAGGCGCAGGGCCCGGACGGTGTCGAGCGCGACGATGCTCGCCGACCGCTGGCGCAGCATCAGCGCGGCGCGCTCGCCGATGATGTCGCCGGGACCGCGGGTCGCGAGGATCCGCTCGTGCCCCTCCCGCTCCACGCAGACCGTCACCCAGCCGGAGCGGAGGATCAGGACGTGGTCGGCGGTCTCACCTTCGCGCCACAAGACGGTGCCCAGCGGGTACACGGACTCGTGCGCGGCGTGCTCGAGGGCCGCCCGCTCGATGGGGGTGAGGGAACCGAGGAATCCGTGCCGCGTCTTCGCGGCGTGGCCGCCGCCGGGCGGGGGCCCGCCGGCGGGGGCCTCGGGGTGGGGGTGGCCGGACGAGGGGCGCCCGGCGGGGCTGTGCGCGGCCGGCCGGGCCGCGGCGAACTCGTGCCGGTCGGCCGTGTCCGGCGCCGGACGCGGCGGGGGCGCCGCCGCCGGGCCGATGAGGTCGGGGTCGTGCCGATGGGCCATCACACCACCTCCCCTTGCCGGATCGGGTGAAGGGGAGGGGGAGCGCCGGAGGCGCGGCCGGAAAGGGTGGGGTAGGGGCGGTCGAAGGTCGGGGGAAGCGTGAACGGTCGGGACATGTCGAACCCCATGCCTTGAAGCGCGACCCCGGATCCCGAGCGGTCTGCCCGAAAATCGGCCAGAACACGATTCTCGGTGGCCGAAGTCACATCACCTATAGCCCGTTCCGCGTGATCGCGGTTAGACTTGGTGAGCCCGCAGGAAGCGTTTTTCCAGGTCAATGCGGCTTTCTCTGCGCTCTGCGCAGTATGGCCGAATGGCCGGAGCGGCGCCTCCCGCGGTCCCGAAGAGTCGCTCCCCACTTGCCGTCGATCCTCTTGGCTCGCAACCGTTGATCGGCGGGAGGTGGGAGCGGCTCTTTTCGTTGCGCAGTCTGTCCGAATTGTCGTTTTGAGTGGTGACCTCCCGGTCGGCCGCCGCGGTGGGGGCGGCGGACGGAGGGCGGGACAGGTGCGGCTGCGCTCCCATTCTCACTACCCTCCGCTCGGTCGAAGCTCGCATCGCGTGGTGTGGCGTGGCGCGCTCTGTCGATGTGCTACCTTGCACATTACAACAAAGTTTCGCGACACGCAGCATGCCGCAACCTTCGCGGTGTAAGTTTCGCGCAGGTGGAGAGATTCTCACCCTCTTCGTCGGCGGCAGGGAGCGGAGGACGCATGACAGTGTGCGGTCATGTATCCCGACAGGTCGCCGTATGCCATATTGCACCCGAGCAGCTAGCACGCCTACTCAGAGTGAGCGATCCATATGACCACCAGTGATCAGGGACCCATCGTCCAGAGCGCGCTCCTGCGATCCGAGCTCCTCCGTCTCCGCAAAGAGAAAGGGATGACGCAGGAGCAGGTGGCGAGGACCCTGGAGTGGTCGCCGTCCAAGCTCATCCGGGTGGAGGGCGGCAAGAACTCCATCACGCGGACCGATTTGCAGGCACTGCTGCGCCTGTATGACGTGACGTCGGAGAGCCGCCACGAGCGCATGCAGGCGCTGGCCCGCGGAGCGCGCGAGCCGGCCTGGTGGAACGCCTACCGGGGCGAGTTCGACGACGCCTTCCTGACCTTCGTCGGCTACTCGGCCGGTGCCGCCTTCATCCGGCACTTCCACGGCACGGTCATCCCCGGCCTGCTCCAGACGGAGCGGTACGCCGAGGTCCTCTCGACCGGAGTGGTGTCCTCGCAGAAGCAGGCCATGGGCGTGAAGCTGCGCATGCAGCGCCAGCGCGAACTGGCCAAGCGGACGCATGCGCCCCGGCAGAACTACATTCTCGACGAGGCGGTGATCCGCCGGCATGTGGGCATCAAGGCCGACCCGGCGATCATGCCGGAGCAGCTGCGGCATGTGGCCGACTCCGCCGAGCAGGACGAAATGCTGACCGTCCGCGTCGTGCCGTTCAGTGCGGGCGCGCACCTCGGTATTCACGGCCCCTTCACCGTCCTGGAGTTCGACGGCGACCTCAACGACGTGCTCTATCTGGAGGGCCGCCGAGGGAACAGCGCGCTGATCACCGGGGACGACGAGAGGATCGCCGAATACCGGGACAACTTCGAGACGCTGCTCGATGACGCGCTGCCTCCGGAGGAGTCGGTCGCGCTCATCCGGCAGGCCGCCGAGGATCTGATGGCCTGAATCAGCCCCATCGTGTCCGGCCGGAGGTGACCGCCTTTACCCGACGTCCATAGGCGAGTAGCCGACATAGCACGCTACGTGATCTTGTGTTCCCTTGTAGGCGGGATAACTCAGACCGTTTACACTCGTGATCGGGAAATTTTCCACAAGGTCGTGGTTTGCCGTGCCCTGCTTGGCTCTCGTCCGGCGGCCCTTCTTGCCCGATCCACGGGCAGGACTCCCCCCGCCGGCTTCGGATGGAGGGTTGCTGGATGGTCGAACGGTCGAATCTAAGGGTGGCACCGAGGTGGCGCAAGAGCAGCGCCAGCGATGTCGACGGCGACTGCGTCGAGGTCGCGGGTGATGGCCGGTCGGTGCTGGTCCGCGACTCGCGTGACCCTGACGGGGGTTTGCTCGCTCTCAGCTCGGCCCAGTGGCGTTTGATGTTGGGAGCGATCCGGAACGGGGACCTGGACGGCCGCTGAGTCTCCTGGCCCACTTCCCTCAAATGACTCGGAAATATCGACTACCACAATGATGTGAAGCGCTTTCCGGCGAATTTTGACAATGCGGTTGTCAACACCGTCCCGCCGGGGGAGGCGGTCGCCCCGCGCGGCGGGAGGGGATACCTCCGGACACCCCGCCGCGCGGCCGCGCCTACGCTGGGAGAGTGTTCGATCTTGCTCGGAGGCTGGACGCCGCGCTGCCCGGCGTCTTTCGCACCGATCTGACCGCCCGGACCGCCTACTCGTCCGATGCGTCCCTCTACCGGTGCGTTCCGGCCGCCGTGGCGGAGCCCCGTTCCGTCGATGATCTGCCGCGCATCCTGGCGCTGGCCGAGGACGAGGGGCTGCCCGTCACGATGCGCGGCGGCGGGACGTCGATCGCGGGCAACGCGGTCGGTGCCGGGATCGTCGTCGACACGTCCCGCCATCTGCACCGGATCCGTGAGATCGACCCCGATGCGCGGACGGCGGTCGTGGAGCCAGGTGTGGTCCTGGACCGGCTGCGCGCGGCGGTGGCGGAGCACGGGCTCACCTTCGGTCCCGATCCGTCCACCCATTCGCGGTGCACGCTGGGCGGGATGATCGGCAACAACGCGTGCGGGCCGCACAGCGTGGCGTGGGGCACGACGGCCGCGAACGTGGAGGCGCTGCGGCTCGTCCTGCCGGGTGGACGCGAGCTGGCCGCGACGCGTGGTTCGTCCGGTGATGCGGGGACCGATTCCGTCCTGACCCGGCTCAGGGACGCCCACCTCGCTCAAGCTCGGACGGAACTCGGGCGATTCACCCGCCAGGGGTCCGGTTACGGCCTGCACCATCTGCTGCCCGAGAACGGCTTCGATGTCGGGAAGGCGCTGGTCGGCGCGGAAGGGACGTGCGGGGTCGTCACGGAGGCGACGGTGAACCTCGTCCCGGTGCCGAAGGCGCGCGCGCTGGCGGTCCTCGGTTTCGCGGACGTGTTCGCCGCGGCCGAGATCGCCCCGTTCGTTGCGGAATCGGGGGCGCTGACCGTCGAGGGCATGGCGTCCGACCTCCTCAGCGCGCTGCGCGCCCAGCCCGGACGGCAGGAGGCGGGCGCCGACCTCCCGCCCGGCGGCGGCTGGCTGTTCTGCGAGGTCGGAGGGGGAAGCCGGGCCGAGGCCCGGGACGCGGCGCACGCGCTGGCCGACGCAATCGCCGCCGGGGTGCCCGGCATGACCCGGGTCATCGTCGACGACCCGGCGCGCATGCGGGCGCTGTGGTGGATCCGCGAAGCGGGCGCCGGGATCGTGACCCGCCTCCCGGACGGCGGCGAAGCCTGGCCGGGCTGGGAGGACTCCGCCGTACCGCCCACCCGGCTCGCCGGCTACCTGCGCGACCTGTACGGGCTGATGGAGGAGCGCGGGCTCCGGGGCGTCCCGTACGGGCATTTCGGTGAGGGCTGCCTGCACCTGCGCCTCGACTTCGCGCTGGCCGAGCCGCAGGGCGTCGCCGGCTACCGCGCGTTCGTCGAGGACGCGGCGCGGCTCGTCGTGTCCCATGGCGGGTCGGTGTCGGGGGAGCACGGCGACGGCCGCGCCCGCTCCGAGCTGCTGGGGCGCATGTACTCGCCGGAGCTGCTGGGGGCGTTCGCCGCGTTCAAGCACGCCTTCGATCCGGGCGGACGTCTCAATCCGGGCGTCCTCGTCGACCCGGCCCCGCTGGACGCCGATCTCCGTCCGGGCCCCGGCCGGGACGCCCTGAAGATCACTCCGGTCCATGCGCTGACCAGGGATCACGGGTCGTTCGCGGCGGCCGTGCACCGTTGCGTCGGGGTCGGTGCCTGCCGGAACCTCGACAGCGGCGCGATGTGCCCGTCGTTCAAGGCGACGAGGGACGAGGTGCATTCGACGCGGGGGCGCGCGCGGGTGCTGGCGGAGATGCTGCGCGGCGAGTCGCTGCCGGACGGGTGGCGGTCGCGGGAGGTCCGGGACGCGCTGGATCTGTGCCTGTCCTGCAAGGCGTGCGCGAGCGACTGCCCGGTGAACGTCGATATGGCGACCTACAAGGCGGAGTTCCTGTACCGGCACTATTCGGGGCGGCGCCGTCCGATGGCGCACTACACGCTGGGCTGGCTGCCGGTGTGGTCGCGGCTGGTCACGGCGTCTCCCTGGACGGCCCGGCTGGCGAACGCGGCGCTGGCGCGCGACGGCGTCGCGCGGGTGGTGAAGCGGGCCGGCGGCATCGAGCCCCGCCGCGACATGATCCGCTTCGCGGAGCGGACGCTGCGCGCCCGGTTCGGGAACCGGCGGGCAGCAAAGAGCCCGAGCACGGAGAAACCGGGCACGGTCGTCCTCTGGCCGGACACCTTCACCGAGTACCACACGCCCGACGTCGGGCGGGCGGCAGTCGCGGTCCTGGAAGCGCTCGGCCATCGGGTTCTGATCCCGCCGGGCCGGGTCTGCTGCGGCCTGACCTGGCATTCCACCGGGCAGCTCGGCATGACGCGCCGCGTCCTGCGCCATACCCTGGACGTCCTCGCGCCCGCCCTGGACGCCGGCCTCCCCATCGTCGGCCTCGAACCGTCCTGCACCGTGATGCTGCGGGACGAGGCGCCCGAACTGCTCCCGGACGATCCGCGCGCCCACCGCCTCGCCGCGCTCACCGTCACGCTCGCCGAGCTGGTCGCGCGCCACGGCGGTGAGTGGCCGTTCGGCACGCTCGACACGTCGGCGGTCGCGCAGCCGCACTGCCATCAGGTGGCGAAGGGCTCGTACACGGCCGATCTCGCCGTCCTGGAGAGGCTGGGTGTGCGGACGGACGTCATCACCGCGGGCTGCTGCGGCCTCGCCGGCAACTTCGGTTTCGAACCCGGGCACTGGGACGTCTCGCGGGCGTGCGCGGAGCGGGAGCTCTTCCCCAAGGTGCGCGCCGCGGAGGGCGGGTTCGTCCTCGCCGACGGCTTCTCCTGCCGGACGCAGGTGGAGCAGGGAACCGGCCGTAGCGCGCTCCACCTGGCGCAGATCCTCGAGCGGGCATTGAAGCCGTGAAGGGCGGGGCCCCCGTGGCCCCGCCCTTCACCGCTCAGCCGTCAAGGACTACGAGCCGCAGTTCCCCCTGACCGGCTTCCCGGCGAAGCGGTCGCCGACGAAGCCGATCGCGTCGGGGTGGCTCATCACGATGCCGACGGCGTGCTCGGCGAACTGGTAGGTCTTCCAGGTCACGTTCGCGCCCTTGGCGCACCAGGCCGCGCGCAGGGTCTGGGCCTGCTTGAGCGGGATGATCTCGTCGTACAGGGCGTGCGACTGGAACACCGGGACGGTCGGGGCCGTGCCGCCGAGCCTGTTCCCGTCCAGCCTCGCCACCCATGCCTTCGTGGTGAGCGGGTTGGACGTGGTGTAGTCGCCGACCTTCTTGAACGCGGTGCCGAACATCGTGCCGATGCCGTCCAGGCTCACGAGGCACATGTCGTTCGCCTTCTTGAACAGCTCCTTGCCCTGGGCGTTGAGGAACTTCGACAGCTGCAGCTCGGGGTAGGCGGCGTCGTATCCGGCGGCGGCCATGAACATGAACGCGGCGAACGGGTTGCCGTCGAGGCCGTCGGCGACGGCGCGCAGGTCGGCCGGGACCCCGCCGGCGGCGACGCCCTTGAGCTGGAGTTCCGGCGCGTACGCCGGGGCGAGTTCGGCGCCCCACCCGGCGGACGTCCCGCCCTGCGAGTACCCCATCAGCGCGACGGGGCCGCTGCCGATGCGCGCGGCGGAGAGCCGCTGCGCGGCGCGCGCCATGTTCAGCACGGCCTTGCCCTGCGAGCGTCCGACCTCGTAGGTGTGCTGGCCTGGGGTGCCGAGGCCCTCCATGTCGCTGACGGTGACGGCCCAGCCGCGGTTGAGGGCGTCGATGATGGCGAGGGCCTCGTAGTCGTAGCCCTGCGAGAGGGTGTAGGAGGGGGCGCAGGCGTCGCCGAGGCCGCGCGTCCCGACCGCGTAGGAGAGCAGCGGCCGCTTGCCAGGACCGTTCCACGCCTTGGTGGGGACGAGGACCGTCCCGGACACCGCGATCGGAGTGCCCTGCGCCGACTCCGACCGGTACAGCACCTGCCAGGACTTGACGCCCCCGAACGGTGCCCGGCTGAACGGGTCGACGGTGAAGGTCGACCTGCGGGAGCGGATGATGTCGCCCGGCTTTCCGGCGGGCAGCGGCGACGGGGGCCGGTAGAACGGATCCTTGGCGGGAGGGGTGGTGCCCTGCGGAGCCGCCCCGGCGGTTCCCTGGAGGGCGGTCGCCGTCATGGCGACCCCGATGCAGGAGACCAGCGCGGTGCGCAGGAACCGGCGAGCAGACCGGCGAACGAACATGGCCCGTGACCCTTCGACATGCCACCTCTCACGGTGGCGATCACCTGACCCTAAAGTAATTGGACACTGACTCCAATGTGCCTCACGGTGTAAGGAAGGTCACTTCTTTATCACCGGACTGATAACGCCCAACCGTCACGGGCCGCTCGACACGTGACCTGGCACACACCGGCGCCCTCGGACGCCTGTCAGGAGGCGACGTCCTCGGGGAGCAAGGTGATCAGATCGTCCTTCGTCAGGGTCTCGCCCGCGTTCGCGCGCTGCTCGGTGCGGCGGGCATGGGCGGTGACGGCGGCGCGGAACAGCTTGTCGGCCTCGCGTCCGTTGCCCTGGCGGTAGCGGTCGCCGTGCGTGCGGAAGTGGGCCAGCAGGCTGTGGCGGGTCTCCGCCGGGACGAGGTAGTCCGCGCCTTCCGCCTTGCCCAGGAAGATGGAGAGGAGGGCGTCCGCGTCGTAGGGCTCGAACGCGAGCGTGCGTGCGAACCGGGAGGCCAGGCCGGGGTTGGCGGAGAGGAAGCCGTCCATCTCCGCCGTGTAGCCCGCCACGATGACGATGACCTCGTCGCGGTGGTCCTCCATGAGCTTCACCAGCGTGTCGATGGCCTCCCGCCCGAAATCGTGGCCGGTCCCGCCCGGACGGGCCAGGCTGTACGCCTCGTCCACGAACAGGACGCCGCCGCGGGCGCGTTCGAAGACGGCCGCCGTCTTCTGCGCGGTCTCCCCGACGTACCGGCCGACGAGGTCGACGCGGGCGGCCTCGACGAGTTGCCCCTGGGCGAGGACGCCGAGGGCGGCGAGGAGTTCGCCGTAGATGCGGGCGACGGTCGTCTTGCCCGTCCCGGGCGGCCCGGCGAAGACGAGATGGCCGGTGAACGGCTCGGTGTCCAGCCCGGCGTCCCGGCGCCGCCGCGCGGACGCGAGCAGGTCGAGGAGGTCGCCGATCTCGCGCTTCACGTCCGCGAGCCCGGCCATGGCCTGAAGCCTGTCCAGGATGACCTGGACCTGGCCCGGGTCGCGGGCCTCCCCGAAGCGCGCCGCGAGACCCGTCTCGACGTCCAGGTCCTCGGGGAGCAGGAGGGTGAGCTCGTCCCCGGACGGAAGGTCCGGCAGTTCGGCGAGGCGCTGCGCCTGCCGCTCCACCGCGGCCTCGAAGACGCGGCGGGCGGCGCGGCCGTTGCCGAAGCTCGCGTCCCGCTTGACCTGCGTGAAGTAGGCGAGGACGGCGGCGCGCGCGTCGGCCGACAGGCGGTAGCCGTCCGTGCGGGCCTGATGCTCGACGATCTCGACCAGCTCGGCCGGACCGTAGTTCTCGAAGTGGACCGTCCGGGAGAAACGGGATGCCAGCCCGGTGTTCGCCGTCAGGAACTCCCGCATCTCCGCCGAATACCCGGCCGCGATGACGACGACCTCGCTGCTGTGGTCCTCCATGAGCTTCACCAGGGTATCGATGGCCTCCCGCCCGAAATCGGTTCCGGTCGTCGCCCGCGACAGCGCGTAGGCCTCATCGATGAAGAGGACGCCGCCGCGCGCCCGGTCGAACGCCTCCGTCGTCTTCAGGGCCGTCCCGCCGACGTTCTCCGAGACCAGGTCGGCGCGCCCGACCTCCACCACCTGGCCCTTCTCGACGACGCCGAGCGCCGCGAGGATCCGCCCGTAGAGGCGCGCCACGGTCGTCTTGCCCGTGCCGGGCGGCCCGGCGAACACCATGTGCCGGCCGATCGACGGGCCGGGCGGCAGGCCGGCGCGGCGCCGCTGCGCCGCCACCTTCTGCAGGTTCGTCAGCTTCCTGATCTCGCCCTTCACGGGGGCGAGGCCGATCATCGCGTCCAGGTCGGCGAGCAGGTCGTCCGCCGACGCGCCGGTCGCCGGGGCCGTGACGCGCGGCGCCGGCGCCTCCGCCGCGCCGTCCGCGACCGTCGCCGTCGCCTTCCCGGGCGCCTCGAAGGCGAGGACGTCCGGCGCGCCGTTGCGCTCGCTCGTGACGTCCTCCAGCCGGACCCGCGCCTCGGCCGCGGCGGCGATGCCCTGGTGCCCGCTCTCCACGATCGTGCAGCCGAGCATGGTCAGCTCCGCGCCGGGATCGGCGCTCACCCCGAACTCGGCGCTGCCCGTCACGGTCACCGCCTCGAACGTCCCGCTACCGCCCGCCAGGACGGTCACGCCGTCCGCGGCCGCCTCCTCGATCCGCCCGCGGACGAACTCGGCGCGGCCGCCGGCTCCGATGAACGCGCCGAACTTGGCCGCGGCGACGACCTCGCAGTCCTCGAACCGGCCGGAGCCCTGCTCGACGACGACGCCGATCCGTTTCGGCCGCTCCACCCGGAGGCGCCGCGCGGTGAGCGCGCCCTCCTCGGCGACCCACACCGCGTCGACCTCCGCGTCGGCGACCAGGCAGTCATCGGTGCGGGCCCGGCCCCGGTCGCGGACGACCAGCGCGCAGCCTCCCGTGTCGTGCATCGCCGTGTTGCGGACCGCCGCGTCCCCGCGCTGGTCGACCAGGACGGCGGCGCCCGCCGGACGGCTGATCGTGCACTGCTCGATCAGCGGTTTCGCGCCCTCGGTCACCCAGATCCCGTGACCGCCCGCGTCCTCCACCCGGCATGACCGGACGGTCACCGAGCTGCCCGAGCGGAGCGCGATCGCGTTCCCCGGCGTCCCGGAGACGTCCGTGCCGTCCATGACCCCGGACGCGGCCGAGTACAGCACCGCGCCGTCCTGGACGCGGCAGCCGTGCATGGCCAGCCGGCCGCCGTTCCACACGCGGACGGCCACGGAACCGGGTCGGCTGACGAACTCGCACCGCTCCGCCAGCACGCTGCCCTCGGCGACCTCCAGCGCGCTTCCCTCGCCGCTCCAGTTCCGGATGATCAGGCCCTGCAGCGTGACGTGCCCGGTGAGCTCGATCGTCGCGTCGGTGTCGCCGTCCAGCGTGACCGTGCCGGGCCCTCCGACGGCCGTCAGTGTGAAATTCCCGCTGCTGCGGAACCCGGTGTTCGGGTACTGGCCCGGTTCGATCAGGATGTGCGTCCCGGACGGCCCGTAGGGCGGCGTCGGCACCTGCAGCGCGTCCAATACCGTCCGGAATGCCCGAGGTGCTGTCTGGGACACGACAAGACGTTGCAACGGGCCTCCCCTGGAAAATCACCAATTATGGTGCCATCCCCGGGAGGGGCATAGGAGTCAGCGGACGTTGTGCGGGCGGAACTGGATACTGATACGGGGACCCGTCGCGCGGGCGCTCTTCGGGATGGCGTGCTCCCACGTCCGCTGGCAGGAACCGCCCATCACGACGAGATCGCCGTGCCCCACCTCGTACCGGACCGTCCGCCCGCCGCCGCGAGGGCGCAGCAAAAGGGACCGCGGGGAACCGACGGACAAGATCGCGACCATCGTGTCCTCCGTCGAACCGCGCCCGATGCGGTCGCCGTGCCAGGCGACGCTGTCGCGCCCATCCCTGTAGAGGCAGAGCCCGGCGGTGCGGAACGGCTCCCCGAGCTCCTCCTCGTAGTGCTCGTCCAAAGCGGCCTTGACCTCGTCCAGAAGTGGATCGGGCAGCGTCTCGCCCTCGCCGTAGAACGCGAGGAGGCGCGGCACGTCCACGACCCGCTCGTACATGAGCCGCCGCTCGGCCCGCCAGGGGACGGACGCCAGCAGCCGCTCGAACAGGGCGTCCGCGCCCGGAAGCCAGCCGGGAAGGGCGTCGACCCAGGCGCCGTGGGCGAGCCGGGTGCGCCGGAGGGCGGCCAGCGGGCGCGGGCCGGTCTCGTCCGCGAGGTCCAGGAGCGAGCCTTGGAAAGCGCCGGTCATGCCCCCAATGTACCCGGCGGGTCAAACATGTGTTCGATCAGCCGCCGTAGTTCGCCTGGCAGAGCGCGCTGAAGGGTGAGGTGTTGCTCGCGCTCTCCTGGCCGTCGACCACGATCCGGCACGAGAGCACGGTCGTGATCGTGGAGGTGTCGCCCGTCGCGGTGAGGCTGAGCGGGGTGGGCGCCCCGCCCTGCGGCGCCGGCACCGGGAACTCCTTCTTCCACGGCAGCTTCACGTTGCGCAGCGTCACCGACTTGGTGTCGACCGGGTCCAGATAGGTGATCATCTTGGCGGTGCCGGGCCGTCCCGTGATCTCGTAGCGGACCTGGTGCCGGGTGCCGGTGTCCTTCGTCCCCACGTCCGGGAGGCGCTGCAGGACGAGCGCCGCCAGCCCGGACAGGACCGTGCGGGGGTCCTTCTCCTTGTCGCCCTTGATGCCGCTGAGCACGAGCCTCACGGTCAGCGCCCCGCGCCGCGCGGCCAGCTCGTGCTCGACGAACCTCTCTCCGGGGTCGGAGCCGATCGTCCAGTAGTCGAACCAGCTCTCGTCCGCGCCGGGCACCACGTTCTGCGCGATGATGGTCGGCCGCCCGTCCGACCGAAGCCGCTCCCGGTGCTCGTCCAGGTAGCGGCGGAAGAAGAGCTTGGCGTCCTCGGCGGTGGCCTGCAGGTCGAGCGTCAGGTAGTCGCCGCCCGTCCAGGTGCACTCGATGCCGTTGGCCGAGTTCGTCGACCGCCTGCCCGGTTCCGAGGAGAGGCGGTTGTGGCCGTATTTGCGGTAGTCGGCGTCGGTGAGCAGCCCGCACATCTCGGGCGTCAGCTTCCCGTTCTCGGGCTGCGGCCACCCGCCGGGCGGCGGCTTCGCCTCCGTGTCGCCGCCGTCCTGGGAGCCGCCACCGGTGCATCCCGTCACCGCGAGCAGCGCGCCCAGCGCGACCATGCCGATTGCCTGGCGATACCTCACGGTCGCCGACCCTACGTCCGCCCGATCGCGTCCGGTACGCGAACCGGTGAATAGTTCGCCGTCCCATGGCCGGAACCGGTCAGGCCATCGCGGCGCCGGGGCGGGGCGCCCGCATCCGGAGGGGAGGGCACCCCGGTCTGACGGCTCAGTAGTCCTTCAGGAGCTCTTCCAGGATGGTGATCGTGCGGTCGGGGCGGGCGGCGCGGATCGCCAGCAGATCCATGACCTCCTTGCAGCGCGCCACCTCCTGGACCTCCGGGTACCGCGCGCCGGTGAGCTGCTCCAGGTAGACGATGTCGTCCAGGTCGTTCTCCGCGAACCGCAGCACGGTGACCGGACCGCCGAGCGGGAGGTCGCCGCTGGCCGCGAACGGCAGGACCTGGACGTTCACGTGGGGCATGTGCCGCGCCACCTCGATGAGGTGCTCGATCTGGCCGCGCATCGTCGCGGGCCCGCCGAACGGCCGCCGCAGCGCCGCCTCGTCGATGATCGCCCACAGCGACACCGGGTTCGTCGGCCGGTAAAGGATCTTCTGCCGCATCATCCGGACGGTGAGGCGCCGGTCGAGGACCTCGTGCAGCGCCTTGTCGTGCTCCAGGGCGATGACGGCCCGCGCGTACTCCCGCGTCTGCAGCAGGCCGGGGACGTACTGCGCCTCGTAGCTCCGGACGGCCGCCGCGGACTGCTCGAGCCCGAGGTACTGCTCGAACCAGGTCGGCACCACGTCCCCGTACGCGTGCCACCAGCCCGGCTCCTTCGCCTGATCGACCAGCTCCAGCAGCGAGTCGCGCTCGCCGCGGTCGCGCACCCCGTACAGGTCGAGGAGGTCGGTGACGTCGCGGAGCTTGAAGCCGTGCCGGCCGTTCTCCAGCCGGCTCATCTTCGACGCCGATCCGCGGATCGCCGCGCCGGCCGTCGCGCGCGAGATGCCGTTCCGTTCCCTGAGCCGGCGCAAGCGCGCCCCGATCTGCATGCGCAGCGCGGTCGGTCCGGCCTGCCGATGGTCCAGCACAAGATCACCCCGTGCACCCTTGGCTCTGCGACAACCTTCGGAGCTTCTCACACGCACCGGCGGCGCCGCAGGGAACCACCGGTTATAGGTATGCGACCGACTGGTGACGGAGCGTCCTGTCAGTGCCGGTGTGGAACCAGAAGGTCGAGGTCGGCACGGGTGACATGGGCGCGCTCGGCGAGCGCGTCCCGGTCGAGGCCCGCCCCGCCGACCAGTTCCACGGCGTGCACGAGCATGGACGGCTGCTCCAGGCCCCGCGCCGGCCCCGGCTCCTGCCGCCGCCAGCCGCGCGCGCCGAGGGTGCTCATCGCGCTCCGGTACGTCCCCTCGCTCATGATCTTCAGGGTGCGGGCGCGGAACAGCAGGGCCGCCATGCTGACGCCCCACGCGTCCTTGAGCGCCGCGAGCCGGTCCCAGTCGGCGGTCGCGGGCAGTTCTCCGGCGATGTCCTGCTCCGGCATGAGGAACTCCGCCGCGAACCGGTGCGCCTGATCCTCCACGATCTTCTCGCCGGGCTCCGCGTCCGCGTGCATGACGAGGTGGCCGAGCTCGTGCGCGGCGTCGAACCTGTTGCGCCAGTAGTCGCCCTTGGCGGGGTTGAACAGCACCATCGGACGAGGGTGGACGCCCACGCTGAACGCGTCGACCCGCTCGGTCGCCTCCGGCAGCACCAGGACGAGCACCCCGCGCCCCTCCAGCAGCCGCACCATGTGCGGCACCGGCCCGGACGCGTCGAGGAGCGCCTTCCGCGCGAGCCTCGCCGCCTCGACGGGCCCGCTTCCGGCGATCTCGTCCGGGGCCACGGAGTATTCGGGCAGGTCGACGGCGGGGAAGTCGACGAGGTCCTCGAGCGCGGCCACGATGTCGGTGGCGATCCGCCCGTACGCGAGCGCCTGGTCGCGCTCGATCTGCGTCGTCGAGCGAAGTGACCGGAAATGGGCACCGTCCATCGACACGGGGCTCCGCCCCGCCTGGAAGAACTCGACCGGCACACCGAGCGCGATCGCCAGCCGCGACAGCGTGCCCTCCGCCGGACGCTGCACGCCCGCCTCGAACTGCCCGATGGCCTTCGGGGTCGTCCCCACCGCCTGCGCGAGCTGGTTCTTGCGCAGCCCGCGCAGCCGCCGGGCCAGCGTCAGCCGTTCGCAGTCGAACAGCAGCCGCGCCTCGGCGACCCTCCGGGGCGTCCGGTCGTCAACCTCGTTCACTAGGCCGTTTCAGTGCTCGTCTCGTCGCGGAGCCGCATCGGGACGTCCGCTTCGTCGTCGCCCCACAGCGGCAGGGGGCGTGCGACGAGCTTACGGCGTGGATCACCCCCCAGCGTGTCGTCCAGGGGACGGAGCCAGCGCCACGCGGGCCCGCCGTCGTCGTTCATCCTGGGCTGCCCCAGGAAGAGCTCCATCTCCAGCGGCTCGTCGCTCGCGCTGTGCGCCAGGACGAGCGTGACCACGTCGGGCGTGTCGCGCGGCGTCAGCCCGAGGTCGAGCGCCAGCTGCCGGCCGTCGGCGTACCCCTGCCGCGCCACGGCCTGCTTGGTCGGGCTGTCGCGGTCCCACCGGATCCCGCGCACGTTCCCGAACGGGTGCCGCTTGAGCAGCACCCGGTAGGGGCCGAACCGCCAGCCGGGGGACTGGTTCAGGTCATCCCGGAAGACGCGCTCGTCGTCCTCGAAGACACGGTCGATCTGGGACTCGAGGTTGTCGAACGCGGCGATCCCGAACGTGCGCTCCTTGAACCCGGCCGCCCTGGTCAGCGATCCGAAGACCGCGAGCGTCGCCTCCCGGTGCGCGTCCCGCAGCCCGTGCAGGAACCCCGCGCCGAGCAACTCGTCCCAAACAGCGCTTTGGTGGTCCACGCCCCCACGGTAAACAGGGCCACCGACATTATGAACAGCCCTGGAACTCCGGCACGGATTCGACCGGGCGCAAACCGCTCCGGCCGAACCACTTCCGCAGCAACCGCCCGGCCGTCCCGTCCTGGTACATGAGGGTGAGGGCGCGATTGACCGCCTCGCACCCTTCGATGTCGCCTTTCCGTAACGCCACGCCGTACGGCTCGTCCGTGAACGGCGCATTGACGATCTTCAGTTCGGAATGCCGCGCCGCGAACCCCGCCAGGACGAGATCACCGGTGGAAACGACGTCGATCTCACCTCGCCGCAGCTTCTCCACGCACTCGCCGTACGACGCGGCCGGCACCAGCCTGGCCTGGACGCCCAGCCCGACGGTCACGCGCTCGGTGGAGACCGACCCGCTCGCCTGGCACATCCTCCGCCCGGCCATGTCCCGCGCGCCGCGAATGCGGCTCTCCGTCCGCCGGACCATGAGGTCCTGATGCGCGAGGTAGTAGGGCCCGGCGAAAGTGACCTGCCTCGTCCGCGCCGGCGTGATCGAATAGGACGCCAGGACGAGGTCGACCTCGTGCCGATTCAGGCGCCGGTCCCGGTCCGCTGAGGTGACGGCCTTGAAAGTGACGCGGGAGGCGCCGATGTGCCGCGCGATGTACGTGCCGACATCGACCTCGAAACCGCGGAACTCGCCGCCCTCGCGCAATCCCAGTCCGGGCTGGTCGGCCTTGACGCCGATGACCAGTTCGCCGGCCCCGGCCACCGATCCCGTGGTGGCCTCCGCCGTGCATCCGGTCAGCGCCAGCGCCATTACGCCCGCGGCGACGCGGACGATCGCGGTATTCACGCTCCAGTGCTACCGCCCGAGCGCGACCGCGAGATGAACGTGGGGCGAGCGCCGCAGGTACAGCACGGGAGCGCCTGAAATCCCCAGCAATTATCCACAGGGTGTGGATAATTGCTGGGGATGCCCGTCCGGGATCTACGGAAGGGACTCGCTGCCCGCTTCCGGCGATGTGGTCGCGGTCCGCAGGACCGGCACGGCCTTCACCGGCTGCGCTTTCCCTTCGGCGACGAGCCGCTCATGCTGCTGCCAGCCCTGCAGCCATTTCCAGCCCGACCCGAGCGCCGCCGTCATGGCCGCGACCATGAACGCCGTCACCTGCGACTCGTCCAGGTGAGCGCCCGGCACGACCTGCGCCACCAGCCCGGCCAGCCATCCGGACGCGACCGCGAAGACCGGCGTGAACAGCGCGACCCCGCGTCCGATCCACGACCCTTCACTCTGCGGCACCGCCTCGGCCGCGACCACCTGGACGCCGCCGTCACCGACGGATTCCGACACACCCATCACCTGCTTTCGGGGGGAGCCGTCCGAGTCCATTACCCGGTCGGCTTCCCCAGCCTGATACCCGACTCTCGTGGACGGCGCAGCCACGCCACGCGAGATGGGCATCCGGGGGGGGCGGCGAGCACGCCCGAATGCGGCGTCCGATTTCCGCCAGCGTTCTCTCCCTGAGCCGACCAGCCTTGTCGTCATGAACAAGATCGATGGAAAAGTGGCCCTGGTGACCGGCGGCAGCCGCGGGATCGGCGCGGCGGTGGCGCTGCGCCTCGCCCGGGACGGCGCGGACGTGGCCTTCACCTACGAGAACAACACCGAGCGCGCCGATGCGGTCGTCGAGCAGATCAAAGACGCCGGACGCCGAGCGCTGGCGATGCGCGCCGACAGCGCGGACGCCGCAGCGATGGCCGAAGCGGTGGAGCAGACGGCTTCGGCCTTCGGCAGGCTCGACATCCTGGTCAACAACGCGGCCATCTTCCACGTCGCCCCTGTGGAAGAACTGGAGGTGACGGACATCGACCGCACGCTGGCCGTGAACGTCCGCGCCCCCTTGGTCGCCGCGCAGGCGGCCGCCCGCCACATGGCGGACGGCGGCCGGATCATCAGCATCGGCAGCAACGTCGCCGAACGCGCGGTGTTCCCCGGCTTCGCGCTCTACGCGCTGAGCAAGACGGCGCTCACCGGCATGACGAAGGGCCTGGCCCGCGACCTCGGCCCCCGCGGCATCACGGTCAACGTGGTCAACCCGGGCCCGACCGACACCGACACCAACCCGGCCGACGGCCCCAACGCCGACACCATCCGCAGCTTCACCGCCCTGAACAGCTACGCGACACCGGACGACATCGCCGCCACCGTCGCGCACCTGGCCGGCGACGAAGCCCACTACATCACCGGAGCAGTGATCAACGTGGACGGCGGCTTCACCGCCTGACCGGTAGTGACGCCTCCGCACGCCTCCGCAAGGCTCCGCCTTCTCCAGAGGGCGGAGCCGCTGCGTCGTCCGGCACTGTGTCTTGGGCCGGGATATCGCCCTCTGCGCCGTGGGTAGGCGGATACTTGCGGTCTGAAGGCGGACTGTTGAGGATCCGCCGGTCCGGTTCAGGCGGATGGTGCTGCATGACCGACAAACCCGTCCCGGAGTGGGCGATACGTCTCCAGGTGGAGCGAAGAGCCCGCGGGTGGTCCCAGCGGGCCATGGCGCGGGAACTCTTCTCGGCGATCGGTGTGGACCCGACCCCGCAGCAGCTCGCGAGTCTCGCCCGGCAGATCCGCGGTTATGAGAGCGGGACGCGTCCACGCGACTGGAGAGAGGCCTACGCCACGGCATTCGGCCTTGCCGAAGACGACCTGTTCGGTGAACTCGCCAGGCCGGATCACAACGAAGTCCGCCGGCGGCTCCTGGCTTGCCTTGCTCTCCTCGGAGCGGACACCGCCGCACAGACGGAACACCTCGAATCGATCCGGCAGGCACTCACAACCGCTCTGCCGGGAAGGATGCAGGGACATCTCGTCCGTGATTGGGAGGAGGTCGCGTTCGAGCACGGACATGCCTTCCTGACAACCGCACCGGACGTCCTGCTGCCGGATCTGGCGGCCGATCTGGTCGCGCTCATGGACGCCATCCGAACCGCGGGGCGCGAGACCGTCCGGCAGAACCTGTGCGCTCCGGCGGGGAGGATGGCCACGATCATGGCCATGACGGTCGCGACGCTCGGGCATCGGCGGCATGCACGCGACTGGTGGCGGACCGCGCGGCACACCGCGGACGCGTCCCGGGATCGTGACCTGCGGACGTGGGTGCGCGGCTACGAGGCGATGAGCAGCCTGTACGCGGGTCGGCCCATGACGGTGGTGCTGCGCCTGGCGGATGAGGCGATCGGCATCGCCGGAGACGACGCAGGAGCCGCCGTGCTGGAAGCGATGGCCGGCGCGCGCCCAGACGCTGTCGCTGATGCCAGGCAGAACCGCAGAGGCTGTCGCGACGATGCGTCTCTTGGAACAGCGCTGGGATCGTCTGCCCGCAGTCGCCCCGGACGACCGGCTCGCGATCGGAGCGTGGCCGGAGACCGCACTACAGCACACCGCTGCGTTCACCTACACGCACACCGGAGACGCCGACCTGGCCGACCGGGCACGGACCGCCGCACTGTCTCTGTATCCGCCGGCGATGCGGCGGCAGCGTGCACAGATCGAACTGTTGACGGCGGTGGGGCTCGTCCAGAACGGTGAAATCGCGGCGGGGGTGGCACACGCGGCCCAGACGGTCCAGGCGCTGGCACCGGCGCAGCGGACGACCACGATCCAGCGAGGAGCGCGCATGGTGCTGGACGCCGTCCCGGACGAGGGAATAACGCAACCGGCAGTGCTGGAGTACCGAGACGCGCTGGTGCTTCGGCCAGGGGAATGACGATGGCTGAGGACGTCGTCCTGCAGGTCTACGAAGAGGGCGTGGTGTTGCACGTCATGGAGGAAGTCGCGGACCTGTATGAGGACGTCTACGCCGAACCGCCCTATTGCTCTGCGCCGAAGTACTCCCGAGCCCGTTTCCTTGAACGGACCCGTCAGCAGACGCTCTCGTCCGGTTTCAAAATGATCGTTGCGCGCCGGGATGGTGAACTGGCCGGATTCGCGTTCGGCTTCGCCATGATGCCGGGCGCCTGGTGGGCGCGGGCAACCCAGCCGCCTCGCGAGGTACTCGCGGCAGCCAAGTACGCCGTGATCGAACTGGTGGTGGCAAAGGCCGAGCGGGGCCGCGGTCTCGGCCGACGTCTGCTAGACGCTCTAATCCGAGATCGACCTGAGCCGTACGCGACGCTCGCCGCTGTCCTAGACGCCGACGCCTACCGCAGATACGAGCGCTGGGGCTGGCGAAAAGTCGCCGAGTTCAGAGCAGAGCCACCCTACTCGGATGCGCTCGTCTTGGACCGCCGGAACGAACCCTCATCGTGCACTCTCGCCTGGCAGTGGGTCAGGCGACTCCCAAGCCTCGGGCGACGTGATGGGCCAGTGCCTGGGCCAATGGGATGGGGACGGCATTGCCGATCTGACGGGCGATCTCCAACTTCGGACCGCACCACTCGAACGTGTCCGGGAAACCTTGCAGGCGAGCGGCTTCCAAGTGGCTCAGGGCGCGATTCTGGTCAGGGTGCAGGTAGCGCCCCTTCTCCGGCTTGAAGAACTCCGTGCGGATCGTCACTGAAGGACGGTCCCACACGAGGCGTCCCATCACGTCTCCGGAGCCGGTGGTGTGCTTGATCCAGCAGGGCGCCTTGAGGTCATCCGGAAGATTGAAACGGTTGCCGCCGTAAGGGATTCGTCGGAATCGCTTACGGGAAAGATCGCTGTACTTCCTGGTTATGTGGAGGTCATGCGCCATATACTTTCCGGCGACCTCTCTCCCGAATACGTGGAAGGTCCGTCCCACGGGGAGCTCCGTGTGGTGCCGAGGAATCTCTTCCGCGAGGCCATCAAAGGCAGACTTGACTGTCGACCAGTTCATCTCTGGAACCTCTGGGCTCGGGAGAGGGATGGGGACCAAATCTCTGCGTGTCCCGATGACGATGGCTCGGCGTCGCAATTGAGGGGCACCGAAGTCGGTGGCTCGCAAGATGCCGGGATAGATCTCGTAATCCTTGAGCCTACCGCCGTGAAGTTCGGCTTTCAGGGCGTCGAACTGGCGTGTTTTGAGGAAACGGTCAACGTTCTCTAGAACGAAAACTTTGGGTTGAACTCTTGTCAAGGTTTCCACATAACGATCCCAGAGTTCGTTGCGCTCATCGTCCTCACGCTTCGCTCCGAGGTTTGAGAACCCCTGACAGGGAGGACCGCCGACTACGACGTCGGCGGTCGGCAACTCGTTCTCGAGCCACTTTGCGATGTCGCCCCAATAAACGTGATCCTCGCCAAAGTTCGCTGCGTACGTCGCGGCTGCGAAGAGGTCTTGCTCGACCGCTGCGACGGGACTGAACAATCCTGTTTCTCGGAAACCCTGAGACAGTCCCCCGCAGCCAGCGAAGAGATCGATCACCCGGAGCGGATCGGGTCCGCTGCCCGACTCGCGAGAAGCGGCCATTGTGCTTTGGTACCACCCTCCGTGAGCGACAGGAACCGTGAGTGATCGCTTTGTGTCACGTCGAACTTGCGTTCGGATCTTACCCATGGGTAGAGGAGAAGATCGAGGGGCTAGCCCGAACACGCTCCGAGATGTTACCCGTGATCGCTCCTGAGGCTCGGGTTCAACCCTCGTTTGGGGTGGTTCCCTTCCGAAACCGCTTCCCTGTCTCATGTGGCGCACGGATCTGGGGTGGGTGCTCTGGGGCTGCGCGTCTCGACGAGGTCGGCCCGTCTGACGGTCTGCGCGGCACCCGAGGTGGCGTCGGGTCGTTCCATCCGCGCGGCCAATGACGGGCACTGCCTGGCGCATACGTGCGACGGGTTCGCGAGGACGAGCTGCGGCGGTGCCCAGTATCACTGTGCGCCAGCAGAATGTCCGTAGTGAGGCGTAATGTTCAAGGACTTCACGCCTTCGGGGGGAGTATGCATCTCGCCCGGACTTGACAACTGCCAGGGCGTCTCCCGCCGTGATCTGGGGAACCCTGCTCTGGAGTGCGTCGATCGGTCGAGCTTCGTTCGGCGTCACGTATGCGACAGTCGGCTCAGTTGGGGGACAGAAGATCCATGGACGACGAATTCGAGGACAACTACGACACGTTCCAAGCTCTCCTTGATTCCTACCCGCCTGCCGAGGCTGTCAAGAGGTTGGAGCGACTTAAGATCCCGGCCGACGTCATCCAGCGCATCCGAGAAAGACACGAAGCGCAGACAATCAAGATCAAGGAGCTGGAAGAGCCTCAGACGGTCGTCCTAGGCAATCGGGACACGTGGTACACCGGCCCGCGGCCCGACGACAGGTGCTGGCCTGCAGTGGTCGACCTGCTCCGCAGGGATGGCTGGCCGAAGGACCCTGCCATCGACAGTCTCGATACCTCCTCGACTCGCATCATGTCCCTGCTGAACCATCCCCGGGAGAAGAGCTTCTCAACGCGCGGCCTGGTCGTTGGATACGTCCAGTCAGGCAAGACGACCAACTTCACCGCCGTGATGGCCAAGGCGGCGGATCGTGGCTACAAACTGTTCATCGTCCTGGCGGGGGTCCACAACGGACTGCGGCGACAGACACAGGCGAGGCTCGTGCAGCAGCTCGTAAAGCCGAACCCGTCGCGTTGGTCCCAGCTAACCGACCTGGACAAGGACTTCACCCCGACGGCCAATGCCGCCGCGTTCTTCGGCAAGGCCAACAAGACCCACGTCCTCTGCGTGGTGAAGAAGAACGCCACCGTGCTCCGGAAACTCGCCAAGTGGCTCGACAGCGCCTCGGCCTACCTTCAAGATTGTCCAGCGTTGATCATTGACGACGAGGCGGATCAGGCCACCGTCGCCACCAAGTCGATCAACCCGCTGATCCGCAGTCTTTTGGCCAGCCTCCCCAAGTCGGCCTATGTGGGGTACACGGCCTCTCCCTTCGCCAACCTCCTCATCGACCCCGCGGCCAAGGACCTCTACCCCGAACACTTCATCGTAAATCTGCCGAAGCCGCATGGCCACTTCGGCACCGAGATCCTGTTCGGTCGATACGCTCTCGACGGTGAGGACCCCGAGGACGTCGATGACGGCTACGACATGATCCGCGAGGTTCCCGAAGAGGATGTCGAATACCTGCGGCCGATCAAGCGTGCCGACGTAGAGGGATTTGTGCCCGAGATCACCGAGACGCTGCACGACGCGATCGATTACTTCTGGTTGACCACGGCCGCTCGACGTGTTCGTGGCACCGGCAACTCCCACGCCACGATGTTGATCCACACCAGCGTGAACACGTCCGTGCACGACAGCTTCAAGGCCCCCCTGGAGCACTGCCGCGCCCAACTGAGGACATCGCTGAACGAGTCGTCCATCCTCGAGAGACTCCGTGTCCTTTGGGACAAGGAGACGGCGAGGGTGCCGGCCGAGGACTTCGGGGAGACGAAGGTCGACTTCGACGACCTGGTAGAGGAGTTGCCCGGCGTGCTTGACGCTTGCCGCATCATCATGGACAACTCCAGTAGCGACGACCGGCTGGACTATGAGAACGGGCCGATCGTGGCGATCGCGGTCGGCGGGAACACCCTCTCCCGCGGTCTTACCCTCGAAGGCCTCTCGGTCAGCTACTTCGTGCGTGCCGTGTCCGCCTACGACACTCTGCTGCAAATGGGCCGCTGGTTCGGGTACCGCAACGGTTACGCGGACCTCCCCCGGATCTGGATGACGGCCGAACTCAAGGAGTGGTTCAGGCATCTCGCCACGGTCGAGACGGAGATGCGCCGCGACATCGATGTGTACATGACCGAGGACAAGGATCCGCTCACCTTCGCTGTCCGGCTCCGTACCCATCCTGCTCTTCGGGTCACCGCGGCGGCCAAAATGAAGGACGCCGTGACAGCAGCCTCGTCGTACGGCGGCCAGCGCGTACAAACGCGCTACTTCCGAACGGACAAGAACTGGCTGCTGGAGAACCAGGAGGCGGCGAAAATGTTCGTCGAAAAAACCAGCCGGACCTCGCTCAGGTGGGAGAATCGCTCGGAGGCCGGCCGCCATGTGTTCCGTGACGTCCCGCACAGCGACGTCATCGACTTTCTCGAAAGCTACCAGTTTCACCCGGCGTCTCAGGAGTGCAACTCTCGTCTGCTCATCGGTTACATCGAGAAACGCGTACGCAATGCAGGTTCGTTGCGTAGATGGAACGTCGCTATCATCGGTAACGCGGTCGGCCCAGATGAGGAGAACTTCCAATTCGCCCCAGGGATTGCGGTCGGCCGGATCACTCGTGCGCGCCTCATCACCTCGCAGTCGGACTACGCCGACATCAAGACTCTGATGAGCCGCAGGGATGCAGCCATCGACCTGGCCGGGGAGACCTCCACGTTGGAGGAGGAGAAGATCATGGACGAGCGACGCCGACAACTGCCCGATACCGGTCTTCTCGTGCTCTACCCGATTGACAGAATCTCGCAGCCCAGTCCCGCCAAGGAAAAGCGGACGGCGCTCGATGCCGACGAGCACGTCATCGGTGTGGGTCTGGTCTTCCCGTTCCCGCAGGGCCATGACAGCGAAGTGGAAGACTACCTCTCCGCAGACCTGTCCGGCATCGACATCGAAGAGGAGGACTTCAGCGCCCTCGAGGCGGAGGACTCCGCATGAACGATGCTCGTAGGAAGCTCATCGACCGCCACTGGGCAGAACTCGAAGCCGAGCAGGTGTCCGGAGAGCGGAAGCTGCGTGTGGCGGAGCTTCCCGGCGACACGCCATTGGCCGTAGGCATTGACCACGAGGGCCATCGACACGTACTCGTGCCGATCGGGAGTCATCAGAAGGTTCGCGCAGGGCTCAACGGTCCGGTGCTTCGACTGCGCAAGCGTGACCTCGAAGACAAGGAGAGCTATCAGTCCTACGCGGATCTCGGTTGCCTCCGCCCAGATCTGAACGATCTGTTCAGCGCGCTATGCGCCGATGTGCTGGAAACGGCCGAGGCTCTTCCCGATGCCCCGCTCAAGGCCCTCTATCGAGTACTGGACCGCTGGAAGGCTCTCTTCCATGCTCAAGAAGCGCCCCTTGGCATTGAGCAACTCGCCGGTCTCTTTGCCGAGCTGAAGGTGCTCGAGGTGCTGCTTCAGGCCGATCCCAGTGCACATCGCCTTTGGAGGGGGCCAACGGGTCACCGGCACGATTTCACTTCGAGTGCGTTGGCCGTCGAGGTCAAGGCATCCCTGTCCGAGGGCGCTCGACGTGCTCGCATCCATGGGCTTGATCAGCTGGACCCCCCGTTGGACGGGACGCTTCACCTGGCCTGGTATCGCCTGACACGGGGCTCCTGGCAGACCGAGAGGTTCCTCGATGTGGTCGATCGCGTCCTGCGGCTCTGCGATGACGAGAGCGCGCTGCTGGGCCTGCTCGCCAAAGCCGGATATCGGAGCGGCAATCGTGATCATTACCGCGACGTCCGATTCGTGATCACGGAAGAGCGTTGGTACATGGTGGGCGCCACCTTTCCCGCTCTCCGAGAGAACGATCTCGTGAAGGCTGACATCCCGATCAACGTCACGGACGTCACCTACACGATCGATCTTTCAATGGAGCCACCGAACCCACTGGACAGCGAACACGTGAACAGGCATCTGCGCGCCATGATCCGAGACGCCTCATGACCGAGGTCTCATGGTTCTCCGAGCCGTTTCGCCCTGAGGGTGGAAGCATGGCCGAAGGCATTCGCAACCAACTCGGTCGTCCGAATCTCGACCTGCTGACGATCCTTGTGAGGGAGTCGGCCCAGAACAGCTGGGACGCCCGACTCTCGGATCATGATGGCCCCGTCGACTACCGGATCGACCTTCGAACGGTAGGCCCGGCCCACCGAGCCGCCTGGGCGGAACTGCTATCGAAAGGCGCGCCCCTCCCTGCCCATCTTCCGCTTCGGGAGACCTTGAAGCGTCCCACCATCCGTCTCATGGCGATCTCCGACCGCGGAACCGGCGGACTGGGCGGACCGACGCGGGCAGACAAGGCCGTCACCAAGGACTTGGACTTCGTCTCCTTCGTCCGCAACATCGGCGCACCGCGTGACAGGGCACTCGGCGGCGGCACTTACGGGTTCGGCAAGGGCATCTTCTACCTGATCTCAGAGCCGGGGACGATCCTGCTCCACACCCGCTGCCGTGTGGACGGCCGCCTTGAGACGCGACTCATGGGCTGCGCACTCTGGAAGAACTACATTGCTCAGACCGCGGACGGGGAGCGGCCGTACACAGGCCGCCACTGGTGGGGCGATGTCTCGGGTGATGTCGTGGAGCCGTTGATCGGTGAAGCGGCGGACGCGATGGCGAAGCGGCTCGGGCTCGAGGCGTTCGCACCGGACGAGACGGGTACCACAGTCATCGTGCTCGATCCGTCATTGGAGGAGCGGGAACCCCCGGTGGCTGCCGAGTACCTGGCCGAGACGATCGCCTGGCACCTGTGGCCGAAGATGCTGGAGACCGTTGACGGCGTGCCTCCCATGCGCTTCTCGGTGAACTGTGATGGGAACGAATATGCAGTTCCCGATCCTCGACGCACCCGTCCGCTCAATCTGTTCGTCGCCGCGTACGAGATGATGAAAGGGGCGCAAGGCAAGCGGCTCAAGTGCTTCAACCCGAAGCGGGAGCTCGGTGACCTCGGTTTGGTGAAGCGAGTCGCTCCGCCCTTCGAGGCCACCGGTGCCTCGCGCATGGTGGGCATCGAAAATCTGGTGCATCACGTCTGCCTTATGCGACCTGCCGAGCTCGTGGTCACCTACCGGCCGGGCCCGAAGCCGCCGACTGAATACCAGTCGTACGTCGGGGTCTTCCGTGGCGTGGAGGAGATGGACAAGGTCTACGCCGCGGCCGAACCGCCGACTCACGACGCATGGAACCCGCAGTCCCTGGAGTATCCCGAGAGCACCTACGTGAACAGCACGTTCCGTCGGATCGGTGAAGAGCTCAACGGCCTGCTGGAACTGGGCGGGAACGTCCGTCCGGGCTCGGCGAGGATCGCGCTCGGAGCGGCCAGCACGAGGTTCGCCTCCCTGCTTGGAGGCGCTTGGGGGACCGGTGGCGCGACGGACTACGGCAAGCCCGGCGACACAAGGACACCACCGACTGATTTCGGCTCGGGTCCGGACGACACCGGATCGACAGGATCATCCTCGGGTGGCGATCCGCAAGGCGGCACGGATCCTGATACGTCTCCACCTGAGGGTGGACAGGGCACAGAGGGCGGCACCATCGATCAGGGCGGCGATGGAAGTGTTGCCGGGGCCCGCGGAGCCGGTGGAGGTGACTTCAAGGGTGCGGGCGGTTCCAACTCGGGTAACGGCCATGGTCCGACCCGGCGGCCGCGGGTGGAGTACGTGAGCGAACCTTACTTCGCTGAACGTTCGGACACTCCGGTGCTGGTCCAGGAGTTCCGGTTGCCCGTCGCAGGTGCCCAGCGGGTGAGGATCGACCTCGCGGTCGCGATCACCGGCGCCGGCCGTGAGACCGAGCCGCCGCTGGGTGCCGATAGGCCTGAGCTCGTCGGCTGGGAGGACGTGAGCGGGAGACTTTTCGGCGCCCCCACGTACGTCATCGAAGGCGGGGACGGGGCGATATGGCGTGCGATCGTGCGACCCGCTCCCGACACCATGACCGAGATCGAGGTGCTGGTTGAGGCGGTTGGCCGATGAAACGTCTCGCTCTCCCGTATCGGATTCCAGCCGAAGACGTGGTGCAGGCCGAGGCATGGAGACTCGTTACCGAGGACGGTGAGCTGGAGCTACCGGAGGCGTTGCCCGACTGGGACTATCAGATGAACCTTCGGCTTCGTCGCTCCGTCCGCGTCGATCTCGACCGGGCCTACGCCGGCTCCGCGCTCGCCTCGGACGCCCCGCTCACCCTTGCGGCCGTTTGGACCGCCACCGGGTCCAACCTGCGCGGTCCTGCTCAACGGGTGCCCATCGCAGGGACCGGCACGGTTCCGGTCGAACTCGATGTTCTCCTGCATGGGACTGAACTGGGCGGCATTCTCATGCTGGACACCGCTCTGGTCCTCGCCGAGGGACAGAGCGGCGGGTCGTTCGCCGCGCCGCGCCGTGCCGGTTCGGTTCTCTGGAGTGATCGACGATCACTTCGACTGCAAGGGGACGCGACACAGTTCCCCATGGCGGTGATCGATTTCACGAAGACCTCGTTCCCCGACCACGCGGCATGGCATCTGCAGATCGGCGAGAGGCTGGACGCGGCCACCATGGGCTCGATACTCCTTCTGATCAACGAGCGGAACGAGGTCGCGGCCGCCGCCTTCAAGAACGCGGCCAAGCCGCGGCCGGTGGACAAGGTCGTCCTTAGCGCCGTCCACGCGGACGCGGCGCGCGTGATGATCGAGCACGCGCTACGCCACGATGACTTCAGAGACGGTGCCTCCTTCGAGGAGGACACTCTCGGGGCCACGCTCATGACGTTGTTCAACACGCTGTTCCCAGGTTCGTCCATCAGCGACCTTCGGCTGCGCAGGGACCAGTCGCCCGGCCTCTTCACCTCGGACCTCCAGGCCGCCGTGAAGATCTTCGAGGTGGCGTGATGAGCTTCCTCTACCCTCGGCTCCTGGCAGGACAGGCACGACCTCTGCACGAGCGTTACCGCGACCTGACGATTCAGACGCTGACGGAGCTTGCCGAGACGAGCCACGACTCGGCGGTCTACGTCGCCACAGGGGGCGACCGGATCTCAGAACAGATGCTGCGTGAACTGCGCGAGCAGGTCGTCGACCTGGCAGAACAGGCCGGATTTCCCGGTGAGTCCACCCAAAAGCTCCGGGCCGGCTTCGACCTCCGTCTTGCGACGGTCCTCCATTCGGGGATGGGGATCGTCCCCGCCGAAGCCGCCTCCGGTGACGTGTGGGCGTTCCTGGCACTCGTGCTGCTGCCGGACGTGGCGTACTGGAGATACCCGCGTCCACCCGGAGACCGCGTCCTCGGCACCGACCTCACACGACACGTATTCGGACGCATGTGGTGGCGAGCTCAGCTTGTTCATGCCGCGGACGACCCCGATCCTTATGCGGCCCTCAGTGTTCTGGGCGAGGCCGCCTTCGACCAGATCTACGCTCGCCGCAAGGCGCTCGGTGGGAGCCCTCACCTGGTAAAGGGCATCCTGCGTGTCTGGAACGACCTGCACCTACATGGTCTCGAGGAACGACAGGTCTTGCGGCACCTCCTGATGCGTCTGCTGCGCCTCGGACCTTTCGTGCTGTTCGAAGCGCTTGGTGAGCCGTCGCTCGACGCCGAACTACTCGTTGCGGCCCGAGAGACCGTGGAAGCTCTACTGAGCGCGGACGGGATCACGGACGACGAGCGCGAGCAGAAGCTCAAGGAGATCTTCTCCGGGACGGAGACTTTCACCGCCGACCAACGACGGACCACCCCGGCGGGGACGCCGAAATCCACGGTCGGAGATCCCTTGACCCAGACGCCTGATCCCGAGAGGGCCGCACCGGACGGCTCGCCCGTTCCGGCGGCAGGCGATCGTCGATACGTCATGATGCCCCAGCCATACACGCTCTACGACGGACCGGGCTTCGGTGATCCCTGCGAGATCGGCCTGCAGGCGTGTGCGGAGGCGCTGGTGGCCGTGGTCACCGTCGAAGGACCGGTGAAGGCCGTGCGTGCGTATCGGATCATCACCCAACTCGCCGGGATCGGATCGCACGATCCCGCCCTGTCAATGTTGGTGCAGGCCACCAGGTATGCGGTGCGGAAGGGAATGCTCCAGGTCGAGGGGCGACGTGGGCGAGGCGGCTATCCCGGGCTCACGCTTCGAACGTCCGACCAGCCGGACCGAATTCTGCGGCAGAAGGGACCGCGGACGAGTGAGGAGATTCCGGACCGTGAGATCGTCGCGGCGGCAGAGCTCGTACAGGCGTCCGAACCGACGATGGACTTCGACGTCCTGGCGAAGAAAACGTCCCAACTGTTCGGGTACGACAAGATTTCGAGCAACTTTAAGGAGGCTCTGATCGAAGCGCTTGAGATGCACGCCAGGTAGAAGGAATATCCGAATGTTAGTTCGAGGTCGTGTATGTAGATCTTCCGGATCGGTAGATTTGAACGTGGAGTTCCTCCGAGAATCGAGAGTGTCGGTGGCCACAACTACTCTGGCGTCCGACCGACAGATGTCACGATCTGATCCTCCAAGAAGAGAGAGCGACCAAGCATGGCCATGGACGGTGGTGTGCGCGCGGAGTTGTTGGGCGGCCTCAGCGCCGAGGCCCAGGCGATCGTCACCTCTGACGCTCGACGACTGCTGGTCATCGCGGGCGCCGGTGCAGGGAAGACCGAGGCCATGGCCCGACGGATCGCTTGGTGGCACGCGCACGACGGCATCCCCAAAGATCAGATCGTGGCCTTCACCTTCACCGAGCAGGCCGCGGAGGAGATGAAGTTCCGGATCCGCAAGTACATCGAAGTGGTGGAAGAACCCGGCGTCGACCCGAGCCTAGGCGGGATGTATGTCGGAACCATCCACGGCTACTGCCTGGAGACGTTGCGCCGACTCTGGCCAGACGAATACCACAATGACGACGTGGTGGACGACATTGCACGCTACTCCCTCGTACAGGAGGGGTACAATTTTCTTCTGGGGCTTTCCAGCCTGGAGAAGGCTCTCCAGGCTGAGGCGGGTAAGCCGTACTCGTCGCGTGGCCGCACGATCGATTACTTCTTCAACGCCTATGACCTGCTGAATGAATACGACCAGCTCGATGTCGAGTTGGCGCCCGGGCCGCGACCGGAGATCGGAGCCGAGCAGGACTGGTGCAAGCAGGCGGTCCTGCGTACCGAGGTCGGTGGCGGACCGGTCGCTGAGGCCTTCGCCGTGGCTGCGGCCCGGTACTACGCCTACCTGCGGTGCAGGCACTTCCTCGACTTCAGCACGGCGCAGTCGGAGCTGACCCGGCGGCTGCGTGCCGACGCCGCCGCCCTCCAAACCCTTCGCGGATCCGTGACCCACCTTGTCGTGGACGAGGTGCAGGACATCAACCCGGTCCAGGAGGAGATCCGGCAGATGCTGGTGGACGACCTGGATGGTTGGCTGACCGCCGTCGGTGATCACCGACAGGCGATCTACGGATGGCGGGGAGGCCGTATCGACATCATGGCCGACCTCGCGGCGGAACTCACCGACGACCCCGAGGGTGATGTCCTGGACCTGACGGCCAACTACCGTTCGACACCACGGATCATCGACATCTCGAATCGATGGAACACGACGATCAACGTACCGGGAAGCATGTCGAGCCCGGACATGACCCACGGCCGCGCGGGCCGCGTCGACCGCGCCCCCCAACACGTCGGGATCGTCGATTTCGACGGTGAGCGCTCGGACGAAGCCGCATGGATCGCCGAAGCCGTCCGAGATCTCGTTCCCTCCGCGGAACAGGGCGCGGCTCATGACACCCCGGACGGCGAGCGCGGGATCACCTACTCGGACGTCGCAGTGCTCGTCCGTACGACCACCGACGCGCGGACCTACATGCAGGCCCTCCGCGACGCCGGCATCCCGGCGGTCGTCAAAGCGGGACCAGACCTCTTCGCGCAGCCGGAAGTTCTGCTGTTCGCTGCCGCCCTCTCTCTTTCCGGTGGGCGGGACGTCTTCTTCGGAGCCGCTTGGAATCAAAGGTCCCTCCCCAACAGGCTCAGGAACGTTCTGGGAGTCGCCGACCCGGATCTGCCCGGCGCAGCACAACGCGCCATCAGAGCGGCCTTCGCCACACTGGCGGCGGAGGGACTTCACGTAGTCTCAGACGCACCGGACCGGCTCATCGCGGCCGCGGAGGCCATGGCGACCCGGCTGTCCGCCAAGCCCTTGAGCAGAGCTCAGATCATCGGGCTGAAGACACCCGAGCTGCGGAAGTGGTTGGCAGGCGCAGGACCTGTGCGCCGGGTCTTCCCACAGACGATGCTCCAGTGGCTCATGGCCGAAAGCGGGGTCGCGGAGTGGGACGTCCCGGATAGCCGGGCTGTCGTCGCGATGTACCACCTCGGACAGCTCAGCTCGCTCCTCACCGGCATCGAGACGCCGGGCTGGACGAGGGCGAAGTCCTACGCGCATCAGATCACCAGTCTGCTGCTCTGGGGTACCGAGTCGGCACGCCCGCAGGAGGCGCCTCTCCTGGCGACCCCGGAGGCGGTCGCCGTCACCACCGTGCACAGCGTGAAGGGCCTCCAGTACGCGGCCGTCTTCGTCGCCGACGTCTGCAGCCACCGCTTCCCGAGCAGTAACGCCAAGAAAAAGCCGGCCCTCCCCTTCTCAGGACCGCTCACCCAGATCATCGATCCGGCCAAACTCGCGGACAACGACGACAACGACGACGAGCGTCGGTTGATGTACGTCGCCGTGACCCGTGCGGAACGCTTCCTCTACATCACGGCCAGCAAGCCGTCCAAGTTCTTCAAGGAGCTCCGGGAGATCATTGATGATGTCGGCGGGAGTGACTGGGCCTCACCCGACGACGTCCCTCAGCCGCTGCCAGGTTTCCGACCGCTGCCCAGTGAGCGCAGCCGAGAGGACCGGCTGATCACCTCATTCTCGGACCTGCGCTATTACCTGGAGTGCCCGCACGATTTCTACCTCCGCAAGGTCTTGGGGTTCACCCCGACCATCGATCAGGCCTTCGGTTACGGCCGAGGTGTCCATAACCTGATGCGGGCCGTCCACGCGGACCCAGCCCACTGGGCCGCGCTGGCAGCAGATCCGGCGGCCCTGCGTCAGGAGATCCAAGGCCTCATCGACCGCGGCCTGTTCTATCTGCGCCACACCACCGGCGAACCGGCGGAGAACATGCACCGTCGCGGCATTGAGATTGTCAGCGACTACGTTCGTACCTACGTGGAGGAACTCCGCCGGCTCACCTTCGAGCCGGAACGTGAGTTCGAGGTCCTCGTCCCCGGTGAGAACGTGCTCGTGTCCGGCGCCATCGACGTGGTCCGCCTCGACTCGCCACCCCGCGTGACGATCATCGATTTCAAGTCCGGCGAACGTGAGACCGACAAGCACGACGCCCTGGACGAGGACGAGATGAAACTCCAAGTCTCGCTCTACGCCGTCGCCGCACGGCAGGAGCTCGAGTACGAGCCGGAACGCGGCCTCGTCCGCTACCTCGGCGAGCGAGACCCGTCCCGCAAGGAGCTCGAGGTTCCGCTGGCAGAGTCGGTCATCAACGACAGCCTGGAGACGGTGAAGTCTTTGGCCGGCGGCATCCAACGTCGCCGATTCCGCCTCGGCCCCAGCAAGACCGACAAGAACGGCGAACGCCGCTGCGGTACCTGCGACTGGTCTAGCATCTGCGGTCTCAACAAGCCGAACCCCGCTCCCTGAGTCCGGCTGCAGCGCTAAGGGTCATCGCTCCTCTGGGGTGCAGGCCCGGGTGGTGTCGATCTCAATCGACCGTTGGCCGGCGCGGCTTTGGCGAGCGCGGAGTGGACCGGTTCTCGGCCCGACCGGCGATGACGCGGCGAACACGACGCCCTTGAACGCTGGACCGGTGTCGGCAACCAAAATGATCTCGCTGGCCTCGCCGTGATCGGGTCGACCCAACGACTCGGCCGGCATCCGTTCTCGCAACATCCTTACCGAAGGCTTCGGACGGTGCTTCACCCCAGCCGCGAACGTCTTGTTTCCGCAATACAGTGATGTCGTGAGTGTGGCGAGGCCGGTGGGTGCGTCCAGTGAGGGCGTGCGCAAGAGCATGCAGAGCAACAAGGGGCGCGACACCAAGCCAGAGTTGGCGCTCCGTCGTGCCGTCCATGCGCAAGGGCTGCGCTACCGGGTGTCCGTCCGTCCCCTGCCGAAGATCCGCCGCACCGCAGACCTGGTGTTCACCAAGATCAAGGTGGCGGTCTTCATGGACGGCTGCTTCTGGCACGGCTGCCCGGAGCACCACACGAAGTCCGCCACCAACGCCGCTTATTGGGCGGACAAGGTGAAGACCAACCGCCGCCGCGACGCCGAAACGGATCGCCTCCTTCACGAGGCCGGCTGGACGGTCATCCGGATCTGGGAACACGAGGACATCGCCGAGGCCGCCGAGCGGATCACCCACACGGTCCACGACCTCCGAGGCAATACCTGACTGGACCCGTGAGTGTTCATTCGGGTAGGTCGAAGAAACCGGCCTTCGCTCGCTTGATGAATTGCGTCCACGCCGGTCTATCGAAGGCGAGGGCCGGGCCGTTGGAAGCCTTGGAATCGCGTGCGAGGTGTGTGCCGTCCAGGACGGCGACCTCGACGCAACTTCCTCCGTTGTTGCTGCGTCTGCTCTTGCGCCAGGCAAGCCCGGAGTGCGCGGCGGCCGGGGAGTGTGTGTCGGATGAAGCGATCATGTGACCTCCCGAATCAGTCGCTCGACGAAAGCGAGGGACTCGTCCGGACCCATGGCCTTCGCTCGCAACTGGTCGAAAATCGCATTGTATCGAGCGACTTGGAGGCTTTCCTCCAGGTACAGAGCCCCGGTCTGCGATTCCATGTACACCACATCGAGATCGAGGGACTCGGGGAAGCCGAGGATCTCGAAGGGCCCGTCCATCGCAGGGTGCATGCCGGCTCTGAACGACAGCACCTGGATCGTGACGCAGGGGAGTTTCGCTCGCTCGACGATGTACTCGAGTTGCTCCCTGTGGAGTCGTCCGTCGCCGGGCGAGCGGAGGAGGGCGGCCTCGTTGATGATCGTCCAGTACGAAGGGGCGTCGGGCTTCTCGAGACGGGCCTGGCGCTCGGCGCGCACAGCCAGCTTTCGTTCCACGTCATCCGGTGTGCTGACGGATATGGACCTGGCCATGAAGGACCGATAGTAGGCGGGAGTCTGGAGCAGGCCATGGATCAGCTCCGACTGATATGTGCGGATGGCGGTGGCCTCGGTCTCCAGGCCGAGGAACGGCTCGAACCATGCGGGGACGGCGTCGCCGTAGCTGTGCCACCAGCCCTTGCGGCGGGCGTCGCGGGCCAACTGGATGATCGCGTCCGTCTCCTCCTGGCGTTCCGGGCCGACGAGACCGTAGTGAACGAGGAGTGCCCGGACGTCGGGAACACGGATCGGGATGTTGCCGCGTTCGATCTTGATCTGCTTGGACTCGGACCAGTCCATCTCGTTCGCGACCTCGAGCTGGGTGAGGCCGGCCTCCTCGCGTAGGCGACGGAGCTTCTGGATCAGCAGCCGGTGCCGCACGGTGGTGGGGGTTGCCGCTCCCATGGGATTGTCCTTTCTTGTCGCGCTTTGTCGCCAATGCCAGCGGTGGTGACAGGGAAAGGGCTCACACTTTCCACCTGGAAGTTATTGCGATCATGACTTGGCGGGTGGAGGGTGTGGAGCGTCATGTGGTTCCGCATTGAACTCTAGTTGCATCGGTGGTCGGTCATCAGGCGAAGTACTGCAGGTCGTCCACGGCATCTGGGTTGCGTGATCCGTGATTGCCGTGCAAAGGCCATCAAATGGAAGGAAGTGGACATTGGAGAAGCGAGAAATGAGATCGGGCTCTCCGGGAGAGTGGCTCTGGGGGCCGGAGGCGATGCGCTGGCGGCGCGTCTTCTCGGGCCGAGCCGACCAGGTGAGGTCGGCGCGCGACTTCGCGACGCTGCTGTTCTCCGGCACCGGCCGCGAGGACGACGTCGCCACCGTCGTGGCTGAGCTGGCGGCCAACGCTGTCCGGCATTCGCGATCGGGGTTGCAGCACGGCTGGTTCGGGTTGGAGATCACCCTGGCGCGGGTCGCCTACATCGCGGTGACCGACCAGGGCGGCGGCTCGGTACCGCTCGTCCGCACCGAGTGCGCTGCGGACGAGCTGGCGGAAAGCGGTCGCGGGTTGCTCATGGTGTCGCAGCTGGCTCTCGCCACCGGAATCCACGGCAGCCCCCGCATGGGATTCACCGTGTGGGCCGACATGGACCTGCGGTGCACCGACCGGCAGGTTTCGCTGGCTTCGTGAGGAGGGTCCAGCCTGCCGCTAACAGGCTGGACCCCAGGGCAGGATAGTCAGCGTCTGCCGCAAGGGGTCGGTTCCCAAGGACCCGTGGCCGATCACCAGGTAGTCGCGGCCGGGCTAGCGACGCGTCCAGCTTGCGCATGAAGTGCAGGGGACGGGGTCTGGGCGGCGGACTATGCCCGCCACCAGATCGCCTTCGTGGAAACCGCTGCCTTTGCGGGCTCGGATGACGCCCAGGAGGCGGCCCTCCACAAGAAGGTCGTCCGGGCCCGGGGTCGGGTCGGGACGTCCCGGACGCTCGTCTCATCGGGCTTTCCTGGCACAACCGTGATCGCCTTCATCGGCGGGTCCCTCATCGTCGCCATCTGTCCCGCCTACCCAACGCAGTAGTGCAAGACGCTCAGCGTGCTCGAAGGAACCCGTCGCGGCGGGGGTCCCTATGTGGGTGACGGATATGAAGCGAGCCGTCCGGGCTGGTGTCGGGTGCATCTGCTCGGTGGCTGGGGGCCGGGCGTGTCTGGAACGGGTCTGCGGCGATCAGCAGGTTCAGGAGGACGGGGCCCAAGGCGACGCTGAAGAGGGCGTCGGTTAGCCAGTGCTGGTCGTCCAGCGTGACGGCCGCTGCGGTTATGGCACCGGTCGTCAGCGCGATGATGTGGCGGCGCCGGGTTGGGATGGCTCGCGCCGCCCTGGGGAAGGCCACTACGGCGAGTTCGAGGATGACCCAGATGAGCAGGAACCCGTTCAGCGTGTGGCCGGACGGATAGGCGTCCCCGTACGTGAAGATCACGTCCCTGCCGCTGAAAGGTGACGTCCGCGGGATCACCGCCTTCAGCTCGAGCTGGAGCACCGATAGGGCTACGACGATCAGGGTGGCGGCTACGAGTGGCCGCCATGAGCGGGTCCGCAGCGCCGCGATGACCGCCAGCGGGACCATGACGGCCAGGAGGTCGGCTCGCTGACCGATGATGACCGCGTCGGCGACGGGTGACTGCGTGTGGGCGTCGCAGAAGCGGTGGACGATGTGGTCGAGTCGCCTGAGCGGGCCGTTGAGGGCCACGTCCAGGGTGATGAGCACCATGGCCAAGGCCGGCAGCCCATACCTGCGCATGCTTCGTGTATCCCCGGGTTTCCGGCTGCAATCGCGTGCACGGTCGAGCGGAGGTTGTGGCGCGGACGCGTCAGAAGAGGGCCGCCTTCGCGATGGCCTCCTCCGGGGTTTCGGCGTAGGCCACGCCTTCGACGGGGTTGCCGTCGGCGTCGGTGATGCGCCAGCCGCCGAGCTGGACGACCGTCTTGCCGCGCCGGCGGGCCAAGGCCAGCTCGGACAGGGTGGCCCAGGAGCCGCCGATCACGATCACCGCGTCCCCGGCCAGGGCGATGATCGCGTTGCGGGCTTCGCCTATGCCGGTGGGGATCGCGAGAGTCAGGTACGGGTTGGCGCCATCGCGGGTGGGCTGCGACAGGATGCCGATGACCAGGCCGCTCGCGGACGCGGCTCCTTCGGCGGCCGCCTCCATCACGCCGCCGTAGCCGCCGCAGATCAGCGCGGCGCCGCGCTCCGCGACGAGTCGGCCGACCTCGCGGGCCTGGGAGAGTTCCTGTGGCGTCGCGTCACGCGGTCCGCAGACGGAAACCTGGATCATGTCGCAGAGCCTTCCCCGATTCAGGGGCGGAGACGGTCGGCGATGAGCGCCTGCTGGGCGGGGTTGGCGGTCAGGGTGAGTGCTCGGCGGTCTGCCGCGTCCGCTTCCTCGTGTCGTCCCAGGTCACGTAGCAGATCGGCGCGAGTGGCGTGGTACAGGTGATAGCCGTCCAACACCAGGGAATCGAGCTCCGCCAGGGCCGCGGTCGGGCCTTGGACGTACCGCAGCGCGATCGCCCGATGCAGCCGGACGACCGGTGTCGGCGCCATCGCCAGCAGCATGTCGTACAGGACGAGGATCTGCGCCCAGTCCGTGTCGTCCCATGACGGCGACTCGGCATGGCACGCGACGATCGCGGCCTCGACTTGGTACGGCCCCGGCCGATGGTGTGCTGCAGCCCGTTCCAGCAGGTGAATCGCGTCCGCGATGGCATCGTGGTCCCAGCGGGTTCTGTCCTGGTCTTTCAGCAGGACGAGACGTCCAGCACCATCGAAGCGCGCCGCGATGCGGGCTTGATGTAGGCGGACCAATGCCAATAGTCCCAGCACCTCGGGCTGCTTCGGCATCGACCAAGCCAGGGTGGACGCAAGGAATTCGGCGTCCGCGGTCAGGTCGGGCGCGTGCGGACGGACGCCGCTGCTGGTCAGGTACCCCTCGTTGAACAGCAGGTACACGACGGACAGGACCTGCCCCAGCCGTCCCGGCAACTCGGCGTCCGGCGGCACGCGGTAGGGAATCCCCGCGTCCGTGATCTTGCGCTTCGCCCTGGTGATGCGCTGCGCGACCGTCGTTTCCGGGACGAGGAACGCGGCGGCGATCTGCGCGGTCGTCAAACCGCAAACGGTGCGAAGCGTGAGGGCCACCTGGGCGGTTTCGGGGAGCGCCGGGTGGCAGCACGTGAAGATCAGCTTCAGGCGGTCGTCCGGCTCTTCCGGTACCGGCCATTGCAGGCGGGCGAGCTTGTCCCGATAGTTCGCCTGGCGCCGCAGAACGTCCAGCCCTCGACGGCGGGCCACCGTGAGAAGCCACGCATCCGGGTGATCGGGGATTCCCTCCTCCGGCCAGCGCCGGAGAGCGATCTCGATCGCGTCCTGAACCACGTCCTCCGCGGCTGCGAAGTCACCCAGGACGCGAATGAGGCACGCCGTCAGCCGGCCCGCGTGTTCCCGAACAACGCGAGCCAGCTCGACGTGCACCTCGTCCATGGTCAGGTGAGCGGACGGATCTCGATGACCGGGCATGCGGGCCACGACTTCGCCATGGCGAGAGCCTCGTCGAGGTCGGCGACCTCCAGTTCGGCGTAGCCGCTCACGACCTCCTTGCCCTCGACGAACGGGCCGTCCGTGATGACCGGGTCGCCTCCCGAGAGCCGCATGGTGGTGGCGGTGTGCGGGGGAGCCAGGTGGCCGTGGTGGACGATCTTCGGGGCGTGCTCGGCGAACCATTGGGACACGCGCTCGTACGCCGCCTGCCGGTCGTCGCCGGACATCTCCGCGAGTTCTTTGGCGTACTGCTCGGTCTCGACGAACATCAGCACGTACTTCACGGGTTCCTCCCTGGTGAACGGTATCCGTCAGGCGGGCAGCGGGGCGTACAGGTAGACGCCGTTTCCTCCCGGGTCCAGGACGGCGGCGAGGCGCATGCCCCAGTAGGCGTCCCACGGCTCGATGGAGCTCTCGTATCCGGCCGCGGTCAGTTCGGCGTACTTCGCGTCCACGTCCGCTGGGGCGGGCGTCTGGAAGGACAGGTAACTGCGGGGGCCGCCGGACGTCGGGCTCCAACCGGGGGCGGTCGAGGCATGGGACTCCTCGGTGTCGAGCATCAGGTGGAGGCCGTTGGGCAGGTCGCAGCCCGCGTGGTCCGGGTACTTCGGGTCGACCTCGAATTCCAGGCCGAGCAGCCGGTAGAAGGCGGTCGCCTTTTCGATGTCGGTGACGATGAGGCCGACGATGTCCATCGACAGGTTCATGGTCTGCTCCTTGGTCGAACGTGCTGTCCTTCACCCCCCAGACGAACGGCGGAGGCACCGGCACGACACGTCCAGGAGATTTCTCCGGACGCGGAAGTAGAACTTGTTCTTGCCGAATCCGGCCTGCGGCGAGCACCCTGTGTCCCATGGACCTGATCACGCTGGAAGAGATCCGCCGCCTCAAGGCCCGCTACCTGCGCTGCGTCGACCTCAAGCTGTGGGACGAGTTCGCCGAGGTCTTCACCGAGGACGCCGTCGCCGAGTACGACACGCCCGTCCTCGGCAAGACGCTCAGGCTGGGGGGACGCGACGCGATCGTCGGCTACATGCGCAAGAACCTCGGCCCCGGGAAGATCAGCACGCACACCGCGAGCAGCCCCGAGATCGACATCGACGGCGACCGCGCCACGGGCATCTGGGCCCTGGACGACTCGATCATCATTCCGGAGTCGCGGCTGCTCATCCGCGGCGCGGCCTTCTACCACGACGTCTACCGGCGGGGCGATGACGGCGCCTGGCGCGTGGAGAAGACCGGGCACACGCGCACCTACGAGTACATGGTCTCCCTGGACGACATGCCCAGCCTGAGGTTCACCGCCGGGACATGACCATTGACGGTGGCTAGAACGCGTTCTAGTCTCCGAGATCCAGCCGTTCACCGGCGCGGGCCGCGCCGGTGATTCCCAGGGAGCAGGGAGCCCGGTGGCCACCGACTCGACCCCCACGCCATCCACGCGCGCGTTCACCGAGGCGGTCGCGGAGGCGGAGCAGATCATCCGTTCGGCGCCGCACGTCAAGACCGAGCAGGACCTGGCCGAGGGCCTCGACTACCTCGCCGGCAGCATCAAGGCGTCCCTGCACATGGTGGCCGCCTACCAGCACGATCATCCGTTCTTCGCGTCCTCGACCGGCCCCTACACCAAGCTCGGCCTCGACAATCCGGACACGCTCTACTTCCACGCCTACATCCGCGACGACGCCGAGTACGTCGTCACCGGACGGCGGGGGACCACCGCCGACCTCAGCTTCCAGGTCATGAACGGCGACTACTCGCCGTCCCGGTCGCCCGACAGCCTCACCGCGTTCGACGACCGCGAGCTGGACATCGCCGAGGACGGCTCGTTCCGCCTCACGTTCGGCCCGCCGAAGCCGGACGCGGGACCCGGCTACGTCGCGCTCGCCCCCGGGTCCGCGATGCTGATCGTCCGGGAGGTGTTCAGCGACTGGGAGAACGAGCGTCCGGGCGAGATCCGCATCCACCGCGCCGACACGCTCGGGGCGTCGCCGCAGCCGGTGTCGGCGGCGCGGATGGCGCGGCGGTTCGACATCGCGGGGAAGATGCTGGTGTCGCGGATCCGCACCTTCCTGGCCTTCCCGGAATGGCACTACCTGCAGCTGCCGGTGAACACCATGACGGAGCCGCGCCCCACTCCGGGCGGCCTCGCCACGCAGTTCTCTTCCGTCGGGCATTACGACCTGGACGACGACGAGGTCATGGTGATCACCGTGCCGGCGGCCGGCAAGGACGTCGCGCCCTACCAGGGGTTCCAGCTCGGCAGCATGTGGTACGTGTCGCTCGACTACATCAACCACCAGACGAGCCTCACCGCCGACCAGGCCCGCGTCGATCCCGACGGCAAGATCCGGTACGTGGTCGCCGAGCGCGACCCCGGCCTCGCCAACTGGATCGAACGGACCGGCCACCGGCGCGGCTACCTGCAGTTCCGCTGGCAGCGCATCACCCGCGACCTCACCGCCGAGGACGGCCCGGAGGTCGAGGTCATGCCGTTCGGCGAGTTGCCGAAGCGGCTCCCGTTCCACGACCGGCAAAAGGTCGGCCCAGAGGAATGGGCAGCCAGGATCGCGGGCCGCCAGGTCGCCGTGGCGCGCAGGATGCTCGGCTGATGGCCGCCGAAACGACGTCCGGCGGGCTGCTGGCCGACCGCGTCATCGTCGTCTCGGGGGTCGGGCCGGGGCTCGGCCGGAGCCTGGCCGTCCGGTGCGCCGAGGCCGGTGCGGACATCGTGCTCGCCGCGCGCAACGAACGCCGGCTCGCGAAGGTCGCCGCGGAGGTCGAGGAGGCCGGGCGCCGCGCGCTCGCCGTCCCGACCGACATCACGGACGAGGCGGCCTCCGTGCGGCTCCTCGAGAAGGCCCACGAGGCGTTCGGGCGCGTCGACGGGCTCGTGAACAACGCGTTCGCGGTCCCGCCGCTGATCGACCTCGCCGAGGTCGACCTGGACGGCGTCCGGGCCGGGTTCGAGACGAACGTCCTGTCCGCGCTGCGCCTCACCCGCCTGTTCGCGCCCGCGCTCGCGGCCCACCACGGCTCCGTCGTGATGATCAACTCGGCGGTGCTGCGGCACTCCCGCCGGACGTTCGGCGCCTACAAGATGGCGAAGGCCGCGCTGCTCGCGATGGCGCAGAGCCTCGCCACCGAGCTCGGGCCGTCCGGCGTCCGGGTCAACACGATCGCGCCCGGCTACATCTGGGCCCCCAACCTCAAGTGGTACTTCGAGCAGCTGGCGAAGGAACGCGGCGTCCCGGCGCAGCAGATCTACGACGAGATGGCCGAGACCACCGACCTGCGCAGACTCCCCGAGCCCGACGAGATCGCGGACGCCGTGGTGTTCATGCTGTCCCCGCTGGCCCGCGCGGTCACCGGGCAGTGCCTGGACGTCAACTCCGGCGAATGGCACCACTGAGCCTCCGAACGGAAGGAACCCGATGACCCCGGGCCGCGACAGCGTGGGCACGGTCGAGGACCTGCACGCCTCCGCCAGCAAGATCACCGGTATGTCCGAGTTCGGCGACGACGGTTATGTCGAAGGGCTGGAGGTGCTCCTGGAGTCGTTCGCGCGGGACGCGGCGCTCACCCCGTTCGGCAACCGTGCGCAGAGGTCGATGCTGCGCGGCGCCCTCGCCGCCCGGCTCTGGTCGGAGTCGGCGTGGCGGAAGCACCCCGAGTACGCGGACGTGCCCGTCCAGCGGCCCATCTTCGTCACGGGCCTGCCCCGCACCGGGACGACCGCGCTGCACCGGCTGCTCACCGCCGACCCCGCGCATCAGGGGCTCGAGGTGTGGCTGGCGGAGGTGCCGCAGCCGCGCCCGCCGCGCGACACCTGGCCCGACAACCCGATCTTCCAGGCGATCGACGCGGGCTACCGGCGGCACCATGTGGAGAACCCCGAGTTCATGGGCGTCCACTACATCTCCGCCGACGCGGTCGAGGAGTGCTGGCAGCTCCTCCGCCAGGACTTCCGCTCGATCTCCTTCGAGTGCCTCGCGCACCTGCCGACGTACTCGTCCTGGCTCGCCGGCCGGGACTGGACGGACGCCTACCGCCGCCACCGCCGCAACCTGCGGCTCATCGGGCTGAACGACCCCGGCCGCCGCTGGGTCCTGAAGAACCCCAGCCACCTGTTCGCGCTGGACGCGCTGCTGAAGGTCTACCCGGACGCGCTGATCGTCCAGACGCACCGCGCCCCGCGCACCGCGATGGCGTCCATGTGCAGCCTCGCCGCGCACGCCACCGCCGGCTGGTCGGACGTCTTCACCGGCGCCACGATCGGACGCGACCAGCTCGACCTGTGGTCACGGGGCCTGGAGACCTTCCGGGCGGAACGCGCCCGGCACGACCAGCGCCAGTTCTTCGACGTCCACTACGAGGACTTCGTGACCGACCCGATCGGGACGGTCGAGGCCATCTACACACACTTCGGCCTGCCGCTCACCGACGAGGCGCGGACGTCCATGACGTCCCTGCACTCCGAGAGCACCACGGGCGCCGCCCGCCCGGCCCACCGCTACACCCTCGAGGACTTCGGCCTCACCGCCGCCGAAGTCGACGACCGCTTCGCCGACTACACCGCCACCCTCAACCGCTGACCTCCACGCGGTGCGCGGAGCAGCGCGAACGCCCGGACGGGCCGACCGGACGATTCCGCGTGGTCAGGCCGGGTACCGGGTGGCTTCGTCCAGCTTGGAGACTCCCGGCTCGCAGACGGCCTGCGACTTGGGCGGCACCTCCTGGCCGGTCGTGAGGTCCTCCAGCGGTGTGCGGGGCGGCAGCGTGCGCCACCGGCCCGCCTCGTCCTCGTTCTTCAGGTTCTCGCCCATGTGACCATGATGCACGGAGCGCGCCCGCCCTGGCCACCGTCCCGATCCGGGATCGGCCGAGGTCCGAGGGGGGCTCGCGTGCCGCGCGGACGTGGACCGGCCGGGGGCGTGCGGCCGGTCCGCGTCCGGCTCCCGTCAGGGCTCGGGCATCCTAGCGGTCGCCGGCCTTCTGGCGATCTTCGATCCCGGGAGGGGTCAGAGGGTGCCGGCCAAGGCGGCTTCCAGTTGGACCCGTTCGAACTGGACCGCCATCGCTTCGGCCACGGCGCGGATGCCCGACATGGGACGGACCATCACCGTGAACTCGGTGATCTTGCCGTGCTCGTCGAAGCGGAGGACATCGACACCCTGGACCTCCAGGCCGTTCACGGTGGCCCTGAAGAGGAAGGCGTGGTCCCGGCCGTCGCGGGCGGCGATCTCGCGGTGGTAGCGGAAGTCCTGGAACACCCGCAGGACGCCGTACAGGATCGGGAGGGTGTTGGACTTGCCCCGGTAAGGCCGGTACATGACCGGGCTGAAGAACGCGACGTCGTCGGCGAGCAGCGCCCCGATCGCGTCGATGTCCCGAGCCTCGACCGCCTGACGGAAGGGGTGCATCACGCCTCCAGAGCCCCGAGGTGAGGTGATATCCGACGATAAGGCGGCTCGGCACCGTCCGTCCAGCATTGGTTGGTAAATTAGTTGGTTAATCAACCAGGTGAGTAAGGTGTCGCCATGGCACTGCGCAACGCGATCATGGCCGCGCTCCTCGAAGGCGAGGCGTCCGGCTACGACCTGGCGAAAGGGTTCGACGCCTCGGTCGCGAACTTCTGGATGGCGACGCCCCAGCAGCTCTACCGGGAGCTGGAGAAGATGGCGGTGGACGGGCTCATCGAGGCGCGGATCGTCCGGCAGGAGCGCCGCCCCGACAAGCGCGTGTTCTCGCTGACGGACGCCGGCCGCCGCGCGTTGCGCGACTTCACCGCCGCCCCGACCAGGGCAGGGGCGATCCGGGAGGAGCTGATGGTGAAGGTCCAGGCCGTGGACGAGGGCGACGTCGACGCGGTGCGCGCCGCGATCGCCGAACGGAAGGCATGGGCGCAGGCCAAGACCGCCCGCTACGAGCGCCTGAGGGCGCGCCTTCTGGACGGCCGTTCCGAAGCGGAATTCCTCGCAACGGCCGAACGCGTCGGCCCCTACCTGACGCTGATGCGCGGCATGTCATTCGAGGAGGAGAACACCCGCTGGGCCGACCGCGCACTCGCCGTCCTCGAACAACGCTCCACCCGCGTCGGCTGAGCGAGGCGGGACGCGGCTCAGGACACCTTCGACAGCGACGGCCGCTTCGCCGTCCGCCCGTCCCCCGAGGAGCGGCCGCGGATGCGCCGCAGCATCCACGGCCCCAGGAACGCGCCGACCCACGCCGCCTCCCTTCCGACCTTCGCCCACACCCGGGGTGGCGGCAGGGCGGGCAAGGGGTCGGCCCAGGACGCGTCGCTGCCCGGCAGGCCGAGCGTGTGCGCCACGGCGGCGGCGATGCGGGCGTGCCCGAGCGGGGTGGCGTGGATGCGGTCGGTGCTCCACAACCGGGGGTCGACGGTCACCGGATGGTGGAACGTGTCCACGACCAGGACGCCGTGCCGCTCCGCCGCGTCCACGATCCGGGCGTTGAAGTCGATCACCCGGGGGCGCAGGTGCCGGACCAGCGGCGCGATGCGCGCCACGTCCGGGAACGTGAACGTGACGACCTGCGCTCCGGCCCCGGTGAACGCCGCGTACATGGCCTCGAGTTCCGCGGTCACCGCATCGGCGGAGAATCCGGGACGGACCATGTCGTTCATCCCCGCCATCACCGTCACCAGATCGGGCCGCAGCGCCAGTGCGGGAGCCAGTTGCTCGGCCCGGACCTGCGCCGCCACCCGTCCCCGCACGGCGAGGTTCGCGAACCGGAAGTCGGGTTCCAGCGCGGCGAGCCCCTCGGCGAGCCGGTCGGCCCACCCGCGGTACCCGGTGACCTCGTCCCCGTCGTTCAAGCCCTCGGTCTGACTGTCCCCGACCGCCACGTACCTGAGATAGCCCATACCGGACGATGCTAATCAACAAGATGAATAGTCGCCATGGCGACTAGATGCGGCCATCGCGCCGCCGGGTGGCGGTACCGGGCCTTGCGGCGCGTTCAGCCGCGGATGTAGCCGATGACCAGTTCGGCGAGCTCGTCCACCATGCGCTCGCGCGGGATGGGCGGGCGGTCAAGGACGTACTTGATGGACAGCAGGCCGACGGTCTCCGTGATGATCCACAGCGTCGCGTCGATGTCGAGGTCCTCCCGGAACTCCTGCCGGTTGAGCAGCAGGTAGACCCGGACGAGGTCGGTGAGGCGCCGCTGGAGCGCCGCGAGCTTGTCGAACGGGCCCAGCCGCGGGATCTGCTCGACGATGACGCGCAGCAGGTCCGCGTGCTCCTCGAACAGCCGCAGCTGGACGTCGAGCAGCGCGCGGCCCGCCACCTCCCACGACCCGGCCATCGTCGTCTCGATCTGCGCGCCGAGCCGCTCGGCCAGATGGTCCGCGAACCGGTCCAGGACCGCGACGACGATCGCGTCCTTGTTCGGGAAGTACTGGTACAGCGACCCGTTGCTGATCCCCGCCGCGCTCGCGATCCGGTTGGTGGACGCGCCGTCGTAGCCGCGCTCGCCCAGAACACGAGTGGCGGCGTCCAGGATCCGCTCGACCGTCTGCCGGGAACGCTCCTGACGGGGGATTCTGCGCGGTGAAACCCCTGGCGAACGGGTCATCGGCCATCGCCTCCCGAAACGCGACTTGTAAGCGACCAATTATTCACGTTCAACTTATAGGGAGAGAACCCCGCTGTCAGGAGGTGGCGCACATGACTTTGATCCATGAGACCCCGGCCGAGACGTCCAGGCGCGCTGAGCCCGTCCCCTTCGGCCCGGGTTCGCTCATGTGGGACACGATGGGCCTCTACACGTCCGCCATCGCGGGCAACAGCGTGTTCATCCTCCAGGTGATGCACCCCGCGATCGGCACCGTCGTCGACAAGCTGTCGAGCTTTCGCACCGACCCGGTCGGACGGGCCGCGCGCAGCTTCGCGTCCGTCCAGACCTGGGTCTACGGCGGGAAGACAGCGATCGAGGAGGGAAGGCGCCTGCGCGAGATGCACAAACCCCTCAGCGCGGTGGACGAGGACGGCAACCGCCACCACGCGCTCTCCGCCGAGCCGTGGGCATGGGTGCACCTGACCGGTTTCTACGCCGCCGTGACCGCTTCGCGCTACTTCGCGCCCGCCCCGATGACGCCCGCCGAGGAGCAGCAGATCTTCGACGAGTTCATGCGGCTCGGCCGGATCCTCCAGGTGCCGGAGCGGATGCTCCCCGCGACCATCGACGACTACTGGACGTACTTCGACGCGATGGTCAACGACACCCTCGTCCCGCACAAGGTGGCGCACGAGGTCCTCGCGCAGATGGGCGAGGTGCCGCCGAACGTCCCGAAGGCGCTGCGCCCCGCCATCGCGCCGCTGAGCAAGGCCGGCGGGCGCCTGGGCCGCCTCATCACGGTCGGCACCCTCCCGGAGGCCGCGCGCGAGAAGCTGGGCGTCTCCTGGACCGCGTCCGACGAGCGCCGGCTGCGCCTGGTGGCCCAGGCGATCGGCCGCGGTACCCCCCACCTGCCGGAACGCGTCCGCTACATGCCGATCGCCTACCGGGCCCGCCAGGCCGCCCGCGCCCAGGCGCGCCTGGAGCGTACCCTGGCCCACCGCCCCATGTGAGCCGGACGCTCCCCCGTGCGCCAAGATGAGCGCATGGGACAAGTCGTGGCGACTGCGGAGAGAACGCTGAAGGCGACCCCGGAGCGGGTGCTCGAGGCCCTGGGCGACTACACGGGCGTGCGGTCCAGGACGCTGACCGAGCACTTCAGCGAGTACGAGGTGCGCGAGGGCGGCCAGGGCGAGGGCACGGTGGTGCACTGGAAGCTGGCCGCCACCAGCAAGCGCGTCCGCGACTGCCTGTTCACGGTGAGCGCGCCCGCCCCCGGCACCCTCGTCGAGCGCGACGCGAACTCGTCCATGGTGACCACCTGGACGGTCTCGCCCGCCGACGAGGGCGCGCGCGTCCAGGTCAAGACGACCTGGGACGGAGCCGGCGGCGTGGGCGGCTTCTTCGAGCGGACCTTCGCCCCCAAGGGCCTCCGGGCCATCTACGAAGCCCAACTCGCCAAACTGGCCACCGAGCTGACTGAGTAACCGTCCACGATCGCGAGATGCATCGGCGGCCCATGTGAGAGACAGAAGTCATGGACGTCTCTCCGAAGGTTTGGCACAGCCTTCTCGCGGCGGGCACCGAGCGGCCATTCGCAGCAGGTGAAGTCCTGCTCCGGCAGGGTGATCCGCCCACACACGTGCTCTTGCTGGTGACCGGGCGAGTGAAGATCGTGCTCGGGCTTCCGGAACAGGACATGCTGCTGGCCGTACGGTGGCCGGGCGAGCTGCTCGGTGAGATCGCCGTGCTCGGCGGCGAGGACGATCACCGTTCCTCGACCGTCGTGGCCCTCGAACCCTGCCTCACGCGCGTCCTGACCGCCGACCGGTTCCGTGCTTTGATCCGGACGGCGGGGCTCGAGGTGGAACTGCTGCGCCTGGCCATGCGCCGCCTCCGCGAAGGCGAGGCATGGCGCGCCGAGATCGCCACACTTCCCGCCGGGCCGCGCGTGGTCCGGGCGCTCCTCCGGCTGGCGGCGCCGAAGGCGTCGGGACCGTTGGACGTGGGACTCGGACAGGCGGAGATCGGCCAGGCGGTCGGGCTGTCCCGAGGCATGGTCGCCGCCGAGCTTGCACGCCTCCGCGACCGCGGACTCGTCACCACGGCCCGCCGCCGGGTCGTCATCACCGATCCGGCCCGGTTGCGCGCGCTGGCCGAATCGGGCCACGGCAGTGTCTGATTTCGAACAGCGCTCCTGACGCACTGTCGCCACAGTGGTGCGGACACCAGCGGCCACTTGGAGACAGGACCATGGAAGAGTTCCGCGCACTGCTCGTCGTCGACGCCGAGAAGTTCAGCGCGCACCGCGATGCGCAGCTGCCCGAACTCCATATGCGGATCCGGCATGCCCTGGAGGCGGCGTGCACCGCCAGCGGGCTCGGTGAGACGTGGAGGGCCGTCCGGTTCATGGAGAGCACCGGAGACGGCATCCTGGCCACGCTGCCGCACGAGTACATCCCCGCGCTGATCGATCCGTTCCCGCGCCGTCTCCAGGAGACCCTGGCCTCGTCCGCGGCGGAGCGGCGGGCGCGTGGCCTGCGGCTGCGGCTCCGCGTCGCGTTGCATTTCGGCCTGGTGGACGACGAGCGTCCGGACGCGCCCGGCATCTCCACCGCGACCATCGACGTCAACCGGCTCCTGGACGCCGCGCCGCTGCGCGACGCGCTCGGCACCAGCGACCCAGAGGTCACCTTCGTGGCGTTCCTCCTCTCGGCGGAACTGTTCACGACGTATGTCGCGGGGGGCCGCACCGGGCTCCGGGAGAGCCAGGTCACCCCCGTCACGGTCAAAGTCAAGCAGTACGAGCGACCGGCCTACCTCTACGTGCCGGTGCCGTCGACGGCCACCGGCACAGCGGCGCCGTCCGAAAGCGATCCCGCCGGAGGAGCGCCGCCCGCGCCCCCGATACCGTCGATCAGCGGCGTCACCATCAGCGGGGATGGCGCGCAGAGCGCGTTCGGCAACACCGTCGGCGGTGACTTCCACCAGGAGCGCTCGTGACGACGATCGAGGACGTCACGATCACCGGGGATGGCGCGCAGAGCGCGTTCGGCAACACCGTCTCCCGCGACCTGATCCTCACGCAGCTCACGTTCGTGCGCGGGCGTCCGTCGATGGTGCTGTCCGAAGCCGAGGTCGTCGAGCGCGTCGCTGCGTACGTACCGGTCCTCAACCACGACGAGATCGTCGAGACGCTGAGGCGCTCCCACGTGGTCGCGCTGGCCGGTCCCGCTGGTGCGGGGGCGGCGACGGCGGCCATCGCGGCGCTGCGGCAGCTGCGGCCGGGGCTGCCCATCCGCCTGTTCTCGACCGGAGAAGACGACGTAGAGGAGATCGGCGCCACGGAGCCGCGCGGCTACCTGGTCCGTGCGGGCGATGAGGAGGAGTCGCGGTTGCGGTCCTGCCTGGAAGCAGTACGCGCGTCCGGCGGCTTCCTCCTGACCGTCGGTACTGCGGCCGAATTGCGACGCTTCGCGGATTTTCTCCGGCCCGTCCCGGTGCAGCCTCCTCCAGCGGATGAGGTCTACCGGCGCCGGCTGCTCCGGCGCGGGCTCGGTGAAACCTGCTGGCCCGACTGGCCGCAGGCCCGGGAGCTGCTGAAAGACGCGCTGCCCGGGGATGCCCGCAGGCTCGCCGACCTGGTCGCCGACCTACATTTGGAGGGCGGCGACGAGCGCGATGTGTCGCGCGCCTACCGAGGATGGGCCGAGCAATTGCGAGGCTGGTTCGGCGTGCACTCCGCGCACCGGGACCAGACCCTGATGGTGGCCGCCGCGACGATCACACCGGCCGACGAGACGAGTGTCTATGGGGCTGCGCTGTCGCTTGCCCGCCAACTGAAGGTGGAGGTGGCGGGGGGCGGGCTCGCCTGGTGCCCGTCCACCGGACTGAGCGAACTACTGGACGCCGAACGCGAGGACGGCCGGATCGTCTTCCGCCGGCCGGGCTTCGCGCAAGCGGTGCTGCGGCACGTGTGGAACGACTACCCGCTGGCACGGCTGGACCTGCTGGCCTGGCTGTCGTCCCTGCCTGCGGACGATGCGATCGCCCTTGAGGCCCCGCTCCGGATCAGGATCGCGAGCGTCTTCGCCGACCTGGCCGCAGAGCACGGAGCGGTCGAAAAGGTCGTGCAGACGGCGGGGCGGTGGGCGGGTGGTGCACAGCGTGCGGATCTGGCCTACGTGGCGCTGGCCCGGACGTGCCTTCATCCTCTCATCGGAGGCCGGATCCGCCGCAGGCTCTACGAGTGGTCGAAGGAACGGCGTGCACCGCAGACGCTGAAGCTCACGGTCGTCCGTGTGTGCCAGGTCCTGGGCGAGACGCACATGTCGATCGCGCTCACCCGCCTCAAGCACCTGGCCACCCACGGGGACGAACAGGTCCAGGACGAGGTGTTCGAGGTGGTCCGCGCGCTGTCGGAGACTCGCTCCAGGGTCGTCTTCGAGGCGGTCATCGCGTGGTGCCACAGCGCCACCACGCTGTCCGGCGGGGATGCGGCCCGCCGGATACGGGTCGGGCTTCGCGTTCTGCTGTTCCTCCTGGGCATCGGCGAGTCCTCGGCGCGCCCGGCGGCCGAACCGGCCGTCCACCGGGTCGTCGCGCTGATCGGGCGTCTGGCGACGCGCGACGACGCGCAGGTCCGCGCCGAACTGCTCGCGGCGGCGCGGGGGCTGGCCGCCGCGCACCCCATGGTCGTCCTCGAAGCGTCGCTGGCCTGGGCGGGCAACTCCGAGGCGTACCGGCCCGACCAGGCCGTTGCGCTCGCGACCACGGCGACGGAGCTGTTCTTGGCGCTGGCCGCCGAGCGGGACGTGGAGGGCTTGCCGGTGATCCTCACGGGAACGGCCTCGGTCACCCCGACGGACTGCCTGGCGCCCTGGAGCGTGGCGTTGTCCGCTGAAGCGGCGGCGGAAGCGGGATACGCGCGGGACGCCGCCTTCCGGAACTTCGAGGACATCACGCGGCTCTGGCTGGACGCGGCCTGCAGAAGGCCCGGCCTGCGGCAGGGCATCGTTTCCCTGTTCGTCCAGGCAGCCGACCATGATCCCGCACGTAGGCGGCTGGTGATGGAGATCGTCCAGAGGTGGTCGGGGCAGGATTCCGAACGGCGGCGCGTCAAGGAAGACGTCGATGTATGGCTGCTCCAGCCTGAATGGAAACGCCTCCTGCTCCGGCTCTGGGTGCGGCTTCGTAGAGCGGCCACGGGTGAACGGTGACAAGGGCCTCCGCTGTGGGGAGGAGGCGGGTGGCCGAAGCGACTGCCGTCGGGCTGGTCAGGCGTCCGAGCCAGGCCCAGTGCCCGTTGAGGTGCGTGAGCGGGCGTCCGCGGGGACGGTGAAGGTGCACGGGAGGCGTTTGTAGCCGTTGATGAAGCCCGAGAGCAGGCGGTCGGGTTCGCCTGCGGTGATGTCGGGGAGGCGGGTCAGCAGCTCGCGGAACATCACCGTGATCTCTCTGCGGGCGAGGTTGGCGCCGAGGCAGAAGTGCGGCCCGGGGCCGCCGAACCCGATGTGCGGGTTGGGGGAGCGGGTGATGTCGAAGGTCTCGGGGTCGGAGAAGACGGTCTCGTCCCGGTTCGCCGCCCAGTAGAACAGCTGGACCTTGTCGCCCTTGCGGAAGCGGTGACCGGCGAGCTCGTGGTCGCGGGTGACGTTGCGGCGCATGAAGATGACCGGGCTGCTGTAGCGGACGATCTCCTCGACCGCGCCGCCGATCCGCGCGTCGAAGTCGGCCAGCAGCAGCTCGCGCTGGTCGGGGTGGTCGGTGAGCAGTTTCAGGCCGTGCGCGAGCGCGTTGCGGGTCGTCTCGTTGCCGGCGACCACCAGCAGGAGGAAGAACGCGCCGAACTCGCGGGGGCTCAGCCGTTCGCCGTCGAGGTTGGCGTTGACCAGCAGGGACGTCAGGTCGCCGGTGGGGTTCGCACGCCGCTGGCGGCCGATCCGCGCGGCGAGGCGGTGCAGTTCCCAGCCCGCCCGCGACACCGTGCCCAGCAGCCGGACGGTGGCCAGCCGCCCCATCTTCGCCCGGCCGTCGACGTACTCGAGGCCGGCGCCGACGTACTCGGGGTCGGAGTAGCCCACGATGATGTTGGTCAGCTCGATGACCCGCCGGTGGTGGCGGGCGGGGATGCCGAGCATGTCGCAGATGACCTCGGTCGGCAGCCGGGACGCCACCTGGTCCACGAAGTCGCACGGCCCGGTCCGGATGAGTTCGTCCACGATCCGCGTGGCCCGCGCGGCGATGTCGTCCTCGGCCTTGGCCAGCATCTTCGGGGTGAACGCGCGGGAGACGATCCGGCGGATCTTGGCGTGCCGCGGATCGTCCATGTCGATCATCGAGTTGAAGTACTTGTTCATCCAGTTCGGCATGTCCGCCGGGGCGGTCGCGCTCGGCTCGCTGGAGAACACCTCGGGCAGCCGGCTGATCTCCGCGACGTCGGAGTGCCGGACGATCGCCCAGTAGCCGGGGCTCTGCGGCAGGAACGGCATCTTGGGCAGCTCGAAGAACCGCGGGCCGCGCGTGCGCAGATCCGCGAACACCGCGGCCCGCTCGTCCAGCGGACGCGCCCAGAACCGCAGGTCGCTCAGGTCCGTCGTGGCCGTGTCGGCCGCCGCAGTGCCCATGGTGCCCCTCCCGTCTTCTGGTGATGACGCACACCAGAATTTATGGTGTCAACCATCACCAACTTTCGCCGGGCATGTCAAGGGGTGGGGCACAATCGGGACCATGAGCCAGCAGCGACCGGCCACGCGGCCTTACAGGGGAGTGCCGGCGGCCGAGCGGAAGGCTCAGCGGCGCGCCGCCCTGCTGGCGGCGGCGTGGGACATCCTGGGCACCGAGGGCTGGCAGACCGTGACCGTCCGCGGTGTCTCGGCCCGCGCCGGCCTCAACGACCGGTACTTCTACGAGAGCTTCCCCGACCTGGACGGCCTGCTCCTGGCGGCCGTCGACGACCAGGCCGCCCGCGGCATGGCGGCGATCCTGGCGGCGGTCCGCGGCGCTCCGCGCCACCTCGGGGTTCGCACCCGCGCGGCGGTGACGGCCGTCTTCGACTTCTTCGCCGAGGACCCGCGCCGCGCGCACGTCATGGCCCGCGAGTTCGCCGCCTCGCCGTCGCTCCAGGACCGGAAGTACACGATCATCCACGGGGTCGCCGGGAACTTCATCGCGGAGGTCCACGAGATCCTGGACGACGTCGCCCTGTCGCCCCAGGACCTCCAGCTCACGGCGCTCACCATCACCGCCGGGATCTGGGAGACCATCACGCTGTGGCTGCGGGGGGACATCGTCACGAGCCGCGAGCATCTCATCGACTACATCGTCGCGCTGCTCCTGGCCACCACGGCCCTGCCGCCGACGCTCGACGCCCAGCTCCCCTGAAAGCCCGGCCGACCGGCGCTTCGGTACCCCCTACGGGGAGGCCCGCCAACCGGCTCGCCCCATCCCCGGCACCCGCCTAACCGTTCCGTCCCGCTTCCCGGTCTCCTAGCCGTGTGTGTCGTGTCGTTGGGACGCTCGTGCGCTGTCGGCGACTGGTCCGGACCTGATCTCCCGCCGGTGCGGCACGCTAGGTCGGGACTCGCCGGCAACCACGTCCCAAGACAGATCGCGGACGACCGCTTGGTCTGGAGGTTCCGCGGCTCACGGCAAGTGCATGTCCCTCTCCGGCGTCCGGGGGCGCCTCCCAGCGGGCCAGTTGTAGCCCGCGACGTCCTGGGGTTCGAGGGGCCCAGGTGTTCTCACGGCCGCTGTCGGCGGATCTCGCGAGCTCATGAATAACTCATTTTCTGGTTGTTCACCTGCTGAAATGAAGACGAGATCCCCAAAACGTCTGCTGCGACCCCCCAAAACGTCTGCTGTCTTGCTAGAGTGGTCCTGCTGGTGTAGACCTGCAGGAGGGTTGGCCGGAGTGAGCACCTCGTGGGCGTGGCTTCTCGCCGCGTCGATGACGATGAACGTGGCGTTGGTGGCTGGCATCCTTGAGTACGCACGGCACAAGGACCTGCTTGGTGCTGTGCAGAGCAGCGGCAGCGCGTCCGCGGTGGTGGCCGCGATCGCCGTTGCCATCGTTCTCGCTTATCGTCGCTGACGCGGCAGGATGGGATGGATGGAAACGACAAGGCATCAGGTCGACAGGCTGCTGCGGGCAGTGGACCTGTTGCGCGAAGACGGCGGCCAGGAGGCGACTCAACAACTCGTCTTGGCCGCCGTCTTCCTACGATATGTCGCGGACGTAGCGGATGATCCGCGGGGACGCCCAACCTGGGAACATCTGAAGCGTCAACTGCATGAATCGGATCCTGGCGTGGTTTTGCGTACCGCGTTGGGTGCCTGGAGCGGCGTATACGGGAACCTCACTGTTGATCTTCGTGACGAGTCGGACTTCGCATCACTGAGATCGCATGCCCATCGACGTGCGGAGGGCGCGCTCCGAGGGCTCATCGACCTCCTCGACACGATCGACCTACCGCCGTGGAAGCTGTACGAGGAGTGTCTCGCCCGGTTCTCAGAGGATCGTGTGGGAGGGGAGTACTTTACACCTCGCGAAATCGTCAGGACGATGGTGGAACTCGTGAAGCCGCGCCCGACAGAGAAGGTCTATGACCCAGCCTGTGGATCCGCAGGTTTGTTGATCGCGGCGGCAGGCTCGGCGTCACTCCAAGACAGGAAGCCTGCAGATGCTCGCACTCCCAGGCTGGCAGGGCGGGACATCCACCAGGGCAACCTTAAGGTCGCGGCGATGAATTTGATACTTCATGGATTGGAGAACGATCTGCCGCACGGGCTTGAGTTGGGAAATAGCCTTTCGTATGGCTCGTGGCCGGGCGAGCAGTACGACGTTGTCCTCGCCAATCCGCCCTTCGGATCGTCCCGCTGGCAGGAAAAATTGGACCGCCGATCCATATCCTGGCGCTATGGCGAGCCGCCCAAGAACCATGCTGACTTTGCATGGGTTCAACATGTGCTGGGTTCTCTCAATCCCACCGGTCGCGCTGCTATTCTGCTTGCCAATGGAGCATCTTTCAGGGGTAGTGCCGAACATCGTATTCGCGCCGGACTGGTACGGGATGATGTTCTCGCCGCTGTCATTCAGCTTCCATCTGGGATCTTCCCTCATACTCGCATTCCTGCTTGCCTATGGGTTTTCAACAAGCGAAAGCGAGATCATTCCAAGGGGCGAGTTCTTTTCGTCGATGCCCAGGATGTAGGCGTCCAGGTCAGCCGGAGTAGGCGTGTCCTGACCGAAGAAGACGTTATGCGGGTCATGGGTACGTTCAGGGATTGGTCAGAAGGAAGAAAGAACGACGATCCGGAGTGGTGTAGAGAAGTATCGCTTGAGGACATCGAGGCGGCGGAGTATAACCTCGTCCCATCCCGCTATGTTCGGCCGGCGGTCACAGTAGCCCAGCCTGGCGATGGCGAGCGGCGTGTGCGCGAACTTACCGAGGAGTTGCATAGGCACTTTGCGGAAGCGTCACGCCTGGAGCAAGAACTTCGTGATGTCCTGGGGGAATTTTGAGTAGCTCTTCGCAGAGAAGCGCGCTCGCTGAAATCCCCGGCGTGGAAGTAATCGGATACGGGATCAATCGTCCCGGGCCGCCGACCCCGGGAGGCATTCCGATGGTCAGGGCGGGCGACATCGTCGATAGTCGTATTACTACCGCGGACATTGTCAATGTTGAACGCGAAATCGCAGAAGTTCGCCATCCTCGAACGCTTCTTTGGCCTGGTGATCTGCTCGTTGTGCTAGTAGGGCGGATCGGCGATGCTGCCGTTGCCGGGCCCGAGCACGCTGGCTGGAACATCGCGCGGTCGGTGGCCCTGATCCGTTGCACTGAGCCGGAACTCGCCCAATGGTTGAGGATCTGGCTCCGTATGCCCGCAGTGCGTTCTTGGTGCGAGGCGCAAGCCGTGGGCACGGTGCAGCGGACGCTTGGGCTCAAGGCATTGCGAGAACTGCCGGTTGTGCTGCCACCATCAAGTGATCGGGATGAGATACTGCGCGTGATTCAGGCCGCCGAGAGCCGGTCTGAGATCAACGACCGGATCGCGCGGACGGCCGTCTCGCTAGCGGACGCGCATTTTAATGTCCTGGCAGCGGACAAGAAAAGTTGGACTGGAAGGACCTTTGGACGCGTTCTACGTGAAATTCAGGCCGGGACTACGCAGCGATCAACCGGCCGACTGGCAAATTCGTCTTTTGTTGCGCCCGCAGACATCTTCAATAGCTACTTGCCCCACTTGGCAGCACCAGACAAAATCGAACCTTCTGAAGCCCGCAGCGCGATCCTTGTTGCCCCTAAATCGGGTCATGTGTATGCCGTGGTCACGCGGTCACCGGTCATCGCGGGCCGCGGAGTTCTCCAGTTGACGCCACGGAGAGACGATGAGGTCTGGTGGTTGCTACATGAGATCCGCTCAAGGAGCGTTGAACTGTCGCAGTTTGCCCAGGGCACGGCTGCCCGTGAGCTCAGTGCGAGGTCCTTCTCTCAAGCCAAGGTTGTTTGGCCGCCAGATAACGTCATCAGGCGTTTTGCGCGGATCGCGAGAGTGCTGCACGAGCGAGCGCAGGAAGCTCGAAATGAAAACAGTACTCTGGAAGTTCTACTTGAGGCCTACCTCAGCATGAAAAGTGAGACCTTCGGGTTCATTGCAGGCACCAAATGTGGCCCCAGCCCAGTAATTATGTGAAGCTCTAAGTGTTTGATGGCCGACATTGATGTCGCTGCATAGAGGGCTTACGAGATGCCAGCCGCACGGTAAAGCTGCAGCACCGTGCCGGGGCGACTCCTCTACCGGATCCGCATCGGCGCTACCGTCTCTACATCAGTACGGGCGCCAAGCACAACTCCAACCCATCCGCCCAAGATGGCCAGGAGTTACCACATATGGCCTAGGGAGATGCAGTGGCGCTAGGTTACTGCCATGCATCACATGCGGACTGCACTGTATTTGGACTTTGACAATGTTTTCAGCGGTCTGTGTGAGTTGGATCCGCTGGCGGCTGAGAGATTCGCGACGGACCCCGGGGCGTGGCTGCGGCGGCTATCGGAGATCTCGGAGTCTGGGGCGCGGCGGCGATGGCTCGTGCTGCGGTGCTACCTGAATCCCAGCGGTTACGTGCCGATGGGTACGGAGCGTAGGTACTTCTCCCGCTACCGGGCCGCGTTCGTGCGGGCCGGGTTCGAAATTGTCGACTGCCCGCGATACAACGCGACGAAGAACGGAGCAGACATCAGGGTGGTCGTCGACGCGATCGACGCGATGTTGACGGAGCCGGTGTGTGAGGAGTTCATCATCGCCTCGGGCGACTCCGACATGACGCCGCTGCTCCAACGGCTGCGCCGCGCGGACCGGCGTACGCTCATCATGTCGCCGCTGGACGCGGCCGAGGCGTACACCTCGATCGCTGACCAGGTACTCAACGGTCATCAGATGCTCGCGCTCGTCCAAGGCGAATCCATCGACCTGGACGACGACTCGAGCGGAGAGATAACGTCGGAAGGCGACGGCACCGGACACCCGGGAACCGTTGCCGCCCATAGTTCCGGCGCCTACGAGTCTTTCAGGTCGATCGTGTCGCGGGAGTACAACGGCGCTGCCGAACCGCTCAATCTCGCGTCGCTGGCGCAGCAGGTGCGCGATGAACTGGGCGCCGCTGCGATCGGTCCGAACTGGTTCGGCCTCGGCGGCTTCGCCAGGGCGTTGTCGAGCCTGGACCTGCCGGGCCTGACTATGTCCCAGTACTTGCTGTGGGACGGAAGCCGGCACCAGCCGCCCGAAGGCGGCACGCAGAAAGTGCCGGTGCCGGAGCCCATCGAGCGTCTCGGCGACCTGATGAACCTGCCCCGGCTCCCCCAGGACTGGTGGCCCGCTGTCTACGGTGCGCTCTCCGACTACGCGTCCGAGCACACGTTCAACATGACCGAGTGCACTGCCTGGTCGCGGGACAGACTGGCGGACCACGGCCTGCGGGTGAGCCGCCAAAACATCGGGTTCGTCATGAACGGCGCGGCCAGAGGCGGCTCCCCGCTCTACCGGGATCCCCCGCCGACTGCGGAGGAGATCCGTGAAGCGTTCGTACGCAGCGTCCTGAAGCGCATTGACTCCAGCGAGACGGCGTTCTCCGAGGAGGACCTCGCCGTCGTCCAGGAGTGGCTGGACGCGCCGGTGGACCATGCGGCAAGCGGCCCGGAGTAGGGGAGATGACCGCTGAGCGGGTCTGGAAATCCACGGCGCCGTGCCAATCAGCAGGGTCCCTTGGGGCCTCCTGGGTGCGAGGCGGCAATACGATCCAGGTACGCCCCCCAACACTTCTCTCTAGCCCACCCGGAACCGGCATAGACGGTTGGCCACGGTGCGGTCACCGTGTCGACGGCTCGATCACCACTGTTGAGTTCGGAACGTCAGTCAACGACCCGCCCCGCGGCGGGGTCAGGGGAGGCGAAGCGGGACGGGATTGTGGCGGGCGCCGGGGGTGGGACGAACCGGTTGGTGAGCATCCTCGTAGGGGTACGTCACAGAAGGGTGCAGGCGCGCCGGGTACCGTCTCCGCAGTGGCGGGCGGACAGCTGGTGATAAGTTGCTCGTTCGGAGTTGGCGCCTGATGATCGTCGCCTTCCGGGCCGGGGCCCGATTGGAACAAATCCCGCTCCTCACCTGCCGGGCCTCACTTTGGGAAGCAGGTTCAAACTTCAAAGCGTGAACACTCAGCTACGGCTGGCCTGATGGCGGTGCAGGGCTATGGACTTCTCGGTCGGTGGTGGGGGCTGCAAGGACAAGCCGCGGCGAAGGCGGAGATGCCGAGGGTTCTTCTCGGTCGTACCCGCCGGCGCACACACCAGATTTGCATACGTGCGACCAGCGTCTTCGTCTGGGCGCTTAGTCATGGAAACAGGTATTCCTTGGTGATTCCCCAACGCCAGAGCCGGGTCACATTGTGAACCATGGAGACTTAATCTCGCCATCCCATCCGCTGAGTCCGCTACCGCGGATCGAGGGCGACGATGGCCTTCTTAATAGCCGAGGTTAGTTCGCCTTTGAGTCGATTGTCGTAAAAATTACTGGTGAAGGCACCGTGTGCGGGCCCGTCGTGGCTGAGGAGGATGGGCAGGGAGTCCCGGAGCAGTGTGCGCAGGCATGCGTCGAGGCCAGCTGCGCTGAATGCGATGGCGGCTCGTACTTGGTCGCGGTGTAGTTCGGAAATCGCTCCGCGTGGGTCGTTTTGTGCAGCGCGTAGGTCGTTCAGGGTGGTGAAAGTGATCCCCTCTGGGCGGTAATAGGCGGCCGACGCGCAAGAGCACTCGGTGAATGAGGCGCGACGCGAGGGTATCAACGCTATCCGGCAACGTAGTTTCGGCTTCTCAGCGCTTCAGTTTTCCGATGCGTGCTGCTGATCCAGGCTCGCGGTGACGGGTGCTGGATTGTGGCCGGCGAGTGCAGAAAGTCGGGGGGCCTGTGTGCAAGCAGCCGAGCCGCGCTGACCAGTGAGGCGATGGGGGCGTCCCCGCGCCCAGCAGTCACAGTCATCTCGGTGAAGTCTACATTGAGACTGGCCAGGGACCCGTCATCGCCATCCCGGTGGAGGTGGACTTCGGTCACGTGGAAGCTGTCCTCAAGGGAGGCTCGCATACGCGCCACGTCTGTGCTGACATCGCCGCTTCCCTCGGCCCCGACGTAGTAGACCGCGTAGATCTACTGCGCGAGTGCGAGACCGCTGATCAGCGGAGAGATATCGTCCCAGCTCGCGGCAGCGCTGTCCGCGCGTCCAGAGAGGGACGTGCGCGGTTAGAGCTTGAAGCCGGCTGCGTAGGCCTTGGCGCGGAGTCTGAGGGCGTCTGTTGCGATGCCTGTCCGGATTGGTTCGGAAGCTTGGAGGCGTCGGCCGACGAGGGCGAGACGTTGGCGCTGGTCCGGGAGGAGGTTCCTGGTCTCCTTGGCCCAGCGTTGGATGGCGAACCACTCATCGGGAGGTATGGAGGAGGCCTCGGCAACGTCGGGGTGGGATTCGGTCTCGGCATCGAGTTCGGTTGTTGGGCCGACCGGGTCGACGATCGGGGTGGGAAGGAGTTCGGACTCCAGATCGGCGGGGAGGTTCCAACGGATGCCGCAAACGGTGATCCAGCAGTCCTCTTTCTTGGCCCATTCGCCGGAGTGGTTTCCGGATCTGGGGTTGTCGATCACGTGCATGACGCGGTCGACCAGGGTTTCGACGGCTGCTGCCGTTGCGGGGGAGATGCGTTGTTCGCGCCAGATGCGGTCTAGGTCCAAGCGCTGGTTGGTCGCTTGGACCAGATACGACATCGTGTAGGCGGTGACGAAGGATTTGAGGCTGCCGGCCCCGTGCTGGAAGGCGATCCTGTCGATGTCCTTGAACAGCTTCGCCTTGGCAATCAACCGCTGGCAGAATGGCACGTCCACTCGGGGTGCGCGGTCCTCAGCCATTGCGGTGTCCAGTCGGATCATGAACTCGTTGAAGTTCTTCTGGGCTCCGCGGCTGACCCAGTGAGGAAGCATCTCCCAGCAGTGCATGAATTTGGCAAGGTCTGACTTGGTGAACTTCTGCTTCGTGGGGTGGAGGAGCTTGAACTGTTTCTTGGCTGCGGGAGTTCGCGCCCGGGCCTGGGCGTCGGTGTACTGTCCCCGAGCCCGTTCGTAGAACCAGCGTGTCTCGATACCGCTGCCGTCGGCCGCGGGGGCCCACAGGGTACGGGTGACCTGCTCCACGCGCCTGTGGAAGGGGTTGTTGGAACTGAAGTCGACCAGGCTTACAGCGTTCTGGCTGTTGGAGTACTTCGAGATCTCCGGCACGACGTCGAGAAGTTGGGACTCCTGAAGCACGGTCAGCTTCATCTGCACGTGGACTGCGGACAGATCCGCTTTGTCGCGGGTGCGGGCGTAGTAGATGGAGGCGGTTGTCTGGCCGCCGTTGACGATCTGGACTCCGTGTATGCGGTGGATCGCGTGCTGCCCGTCCGCGTCCCTGACGAAGTCAACGGCCGAGGCGGTTGCGGTGATGCCGTTGTTGTAGGCGAGGAACCACTCGGGCTTGTCAAGCAGGGTTCTTCGGATTCCACTGTTGACCTTCACGCGTGTTTGGAGGAACGAGCGGACGTTGAGTTCCAACAGACGCGTGCCGTACTCCCGGTACAGGTCGGCGAGGAGCTGGCCGGGCAGGACGCCCAGAACGACGGAGAAGTCGCCGGTTCTGGGCGCGGCGAGGCACGGCAGGGGTTGCTGGAACTCCACGACGATCGGCTCGCTCTGGGCCCCGGAGCTTGCCAGGCGGTGGAACCGTTCGAGATCCCAGATCTCGTGCGTGACCTCGAGCTCGTTGAAGACGCCTGGAGGTGGGGCCTTGACTGTGCAGACGGAGTTGGTCAGCAAGAAGACCCGGATGCTTGATGCCTCGAGGAGGGCTTTCTCGACTCCAGTGCAGAGGTCTTGGACGTCGGTGGCCTCGTCTGCGGCCTGTCGGATGTCGGACGTTTTGCGAAGGAACTGCAGGGGGCGCTTGAGCGCTGCCTCCGCCGGAGCTTTGTGTAGCTTCCCCATTAGGGGTGACTGGCTGAAGTCGACGACGAACAGGTCCAGACTACCGAGCGTGTTGTTGACGCCGAAGCCGTGGATCTCGATGCCGTGGGATCGGTAGTAGGCGAGGAAGTGGTTCTCGACGTCGCCGGCTACTTCAAGGTCCTCGAGCATCAACTGGGCGAACATCTCGGGGGCGGTGGTGCTCTCGGCCTCCGCGCTGGCCATGACGTTGGCGACCAGGCTGTGGGCGAACTCCTCGAGTGAGGTTTCAGCCATGGCTCCCTCTGATCAGCTTTCTCACCTCGTCCTTGGTTATGGCGTAGGCGTCGAGTCCGGCGGTCTGGATGCGGTAACTGCAGGTGCTGACGCCCGGCCGCAGCTCGGATTCGACAATCCGCGGAAATTCCCCGTGAACAGACCAGAACCTGATCTCCCGAAGGGTATACCGGGGCTCGTCATAGTTATTGGCGTGTTGGGGGAAGTAACCGATTCTGGCCAAGCGCTCTTCAAGACCCGCCTGCGGAGGGCCTGGCAGGGCTGCTCGGACACTTTCCACCATGGTGTTGAGGCTGGTGCCCATGCCGCCGCGGCGCTCGTCCAGGACCACGAGGGCGAAAACCAGGTCGGCGGTTCCGGTGCCGTCGAGCTGACGCTCGTTGGCGATCGTGATCTCGGAGGACGCGCGGGCGGTTGTGGTCTTGACCTCGATGGCGCAGTCGGTGAGCTGAAAGTCCTGGTTGGTGCCCGAGGGGCCGGTCCAGCCCTGGATACCGCTGGCGGGGCCCAGTTCGGGTATCACGTAGTCCTTCAGCAGGAGCAACTCGCCGTACAGTCCTCTGCGTGCCTCGGTGCCGAGGCCGTCCTCGCCGAGGCTCTTGAGCAGGGTCTGCCACCGCTCGAACTGGTTGATCGCGGTGGTCACCGCGCCGATGCCGTCGGGGGACTGGCTGATGGCCCAGGCGATGTCCATCACGAGGGGGGTGAAGACGTTCTTGAGGCTGTCGGAGGTCAGCGTGATCGTCAGTTCGTAGTGCTGCCGGGTCAGCCGGGTGAAGGCGAGATCGAGTCCCTGGGTGCGGGGTAGGCGTCCATAGGCAGCGGCGGCGCGCTCGTAGGCGCGGTCGTCGGTGTCGAGGACGAGCATACGTCGCCGCTGCGGGTAGGTCACGGCGATGTAGATGTCGTGCGCAGTCTCGGCGTGGATGCGGCGCATGGAACGGCCGGGCGTGTGTTGCGGGGTCTCAAGCTCCTGCCAGTGTTCTTCGGTGATGCTCACCCGTCGTCCTCGACTTCCTGGTCCTCGAGCCCAAGGGACTGCTCTTTCAGCCAGGGCGCGTTGACGAAGTACTCCGTCTTCTCAAACTGCTCGGAGTTGGGAAAGCTGAAGGCGTAGCCGACCAGAGGCACCGCATCGGTGTCGGCTCCCTCGTGGCTCTGCTCGATCGGATAGATCAGCAGGAGCCCCTGGTCGGGAGTGCGCACGTTCCGCACGAAGAGGTCCAGGGGCTGCGTGGGCACCTTGACCGGATTGCCCTTCTTGTCGAGCTTCCCCTCAGCGGCGACGCGCGCGTTCCCCAGCGCGGTCCTCCACTGGGCTCTGGAGAGATCCTTGGCCTCATCCGGCGGGTTCATCACACGGCGGATCCGGTACCGGCCATCGTGCAGCGGATCGGTGCCTTTCACTGGGTTGCGGGTGACGAGCCCGACCTCGTGACCGCCGATGTCGACCGGCTTTCCCGCCGACTTGCCCACCAAGCGCACTGTCCAGTTCCCGAGTTCGCCGACCTGGTCGCACCTGCGGATGTAGGTGGCGATCTGGCTGGCCCGCGCACGGTGGGCGAGCTTGTCCGACTGGTAGCCGTCCAGGAAACCCACGATCTCCTCGGCGGGGACGCTGGACCAGACCATGCTCCCGTCGTCGGGAGAAGCGGGACCGAGACTGTCCAACCTTCCCACGAACGATTCGAGGTTCGCGAAGTTCTTCTCCGGTAGCTGGTTCCTGAGATCGAACATGACCGTCTCGGGGTGGTCACCGGAGTAACTGAGCCTCACCCGCGTGCCCGAGCCCATCTTAGGGCGGCTGGTGATGTTGAGACCGAGCGAGGAAGACTTGATCTTCAGACCGAAATCTATGGGCTTGGCCCGCAGCGCCGCCATCTCCTCGATCTCCCTGCGGAGCTCGTCGGTGGTCTGCGTGATCTCGATGTAGTGGTCGATGAGGCCCGGGGTCGTGTAGAGCCTGCACAGATCCTCGTACCCCGGCCGGTACCCGAACCAACGTCCCATCTGGAGCAGGGTGTCGTAGGCTTTGGCGGTCCGTAGGTAGTAGCTGACGCTCAGGCCCTCGAGCGTCAACCCCCGGGACAACTTCTCGCCGCCGACCGCTATGACGGACAGGCCGTTCTTGCGGTTCTCGTAGTACTCCAGCGCGTCCTTTGCAGCCCCGTTGATGGCCCGGACCTGGATCTTCTGCACGGCGGGTAGCAGGTGCTCGGCGACCTCAGGCCACGAGACGTCCTTGACCTGGTCGGCGGGAAACGCCCTCGTCGTGGGCATGAAGTCGGTGTTCCACAGATCGCGAAGCTCGGTGAGCCGTTCGGCTGCGGTGACGCTGTAGCGGTCGCGCATGCTGTCGGCGAGCAGTTGGACGTGGTCCTCGATGATTTCTCGGACCTGGCTCTGCACTGCGGTGAATCGGGTGACGTGCACGAGCATCGAGTTGTGCTCTGTCTCCTGTCCTCGAGCACGCCGTGCCGCGCAGGTGAGGACGAATGCGTTCACGGCTGTGCGTAGAGAATCTGGGAGTTCGGTAGGGACAACGTGGTAGCTCTTGTGCTTGTCCGGCATCCAGGCCTGGCAGTCGTCCACCGTACGAGTCACGGGCAGTGGTTCGACGTCGTCCTCGTCAGGATCGTCGACCGTCAGGCCGAAGACCCTCTCGGGTCCGAAGTAGTTCGACGGAGCCGGAAGCACCCGGATGAAGCTGCCCGGGAAAAGATCCCGGCCGAACGTCTCGTGATCGGTGTCGGGATCGATCAGGATGTTCGCGTATGGGGTAGCGGTGTATCCGACGTAGGCCGCCTGCTCAAACACCTTCAGCAGCTTCCGGATCTCGCCGTTGACCTTCGACGGGTCGGTCTCGGATTCTTTGGAGACATCGATGCCCGCATGGTCGGCCTCGTCATCGATGAGAAGCACGGGCAGGTCCCGGACGATCACGCCGTCCTCAGTTCCATCAGGCGTGCCGTGGACTTCCATCAGCCAGCGGCGAACATTCCTCAGGATGCTTCGATGCTTCTTCACCACCAAGACGACGGGGAAGCGCCCGAGTGGAAAGTTCAGCTGCAGGGCCTTGGCCTTGGTGAAGTCCCCCTTCTCCGTGCTGTCGGTGACCGATCCGATCCCGAGCCGCTTGGCGTGGGACGGCGCGCCGGCGCCGATGTAACGCGAAGCGTCCTCGTCGTAGCGCTTCTGGAACTGTGTGTCGAAGCCGAGCAGCCCTTGGTCGATGCGCAACTGGGTCTGGCTGCGGAGGTCGTTGTGGATGCCCGCCAGGATGATGATCATCTGGAAGCCGGCGTCGGCCGCCTTGCACGCCAGGCCGGTGTAGTTACCTGTCTTGCCCGACTGCACTTGGCCGATGACCAGCCCGGCACGCCGCCAGGGAACCTTCGACTGGGGATCTTCGAACTCGCCGAGGATGTCGTCGGTCGAACGGTCGAGCGCGCGGACCACTCTGGGTGGGAGGCGCACCGAGTGGTCGAGGTAGTCGCGATAGCGTTCCCAGAACTCCCATGACCGGTTCGACTTGGCGTCCGGCAGCCACGGCGTGTGCTGGTCGTCGTCGGAGATTCCCTTGCCGACCTCCTGGAACACCGAGACGAGTTCCTCCACCCTGCGCAGCAGGGTGTTCGCCACGAGCCCGGGGAACATGGGCGCTGCCTGGGAAACGGCCTGCTCGACCTCCTCAGGCGTCGCGTGCCGCTCACGAGGGAGCAGTACAAGGACGACCTGGATCGCCTTGGCGATGACTTCCTCGGTAGCGCTCATGCGTTTCCTCTGCGGGTGACGACTCCAGCCAGTACGAGGCTAGACGCTGCCACCGACAGTCGTTGGTCACTCGTTCCAGAAGCCGTCGAGCCGACTGAACGGGTCCATGTTCCGGATCATGGCCTTGGCATCGTGCGGACTTTTGCCCTGGTTGATCAGCGCGGCCAGGACGGCACGGGCCACATCTTCCTGTTCCTGGCTCGGTTCGCCGGCGAACGGCACAGGGTCGTCGGCGGCGTCTGCCTCATGGATCACGCGAAGCGCCTCGACAGGGACGGTCTCCTCCAGCAGCTTAAGCAGGGCCTTGAGGGTCTTGCTCCGCTCGTCACCAGTCCGTAGCGCCTCACGCACGAGCGGATGGTCCCGGTTGATACGGCACTTGATCCGTCCATCAGGGCGGTCGACCCTCCAGGGGTAGACGAAGGCCGATCCGTGTCTGCGCGCTGCGATCTGCCCTCGGTGCCTGATCACATCCGCGGCCTGTTCCCTGGTGCGTCTGGCGATGCGCCTGAGGTGCCGCCGGAGCGCCACCGGCGGAACCACCTTGGATTTGCGTACGTCAACGCTCCACTCCGCGTCCAACTCCGCGGGAACCTCGATGGAGATGCGCGCCAGATTGAACTTCTCCTCCTGACGCATGCCCTGCAGCCCGAGCCAGTCGCCGGCGAGGATCAAGCGTTTCCGCCGGTAGACATAGAATCCCTGCTGCCTCAGCCATCCACCGGGCCCGCCCGCGGCGAGATACTCCAGCTTGGAGAGCCTCTGGGCGCTGGGCAGCACGTACGCCTCGACCCTGACCGAACTGCCCCCGCAGGAGAGGCCCTCGGGCGGCAGCCGCTGAAGGGACAGATGACCGGTGAGAAACGGATCCCAGGCGGCAACGGGCTGGTCCTGCACCCGGAGATCCACGTCCCTCAGAAAGCGTGCGAACACCATGCCCAAGTGACGTTCGACCCGGGACGCGTCGTCGTAGAACTGCTTCTGGGTCGTCTGGTCGAGGTCTGTCCCGTCGGCTCCGTAGCCGTTGAGTCGACGCCAGAGCACGACGGTCCCGCTGCCCCGCTCCTGGCGGAGAAGGCCGAGGATCCTGGTGGTCTCAGAGTCGGCATCGTGCATCAGGCGCCACTCCCGGCTGGCCTCGACCATGTCCAGGTCCCAGGTACGGGTGTGCCACGCCCCGCCGGGAGGTCGGCTGGTGACCGTCAGCTGACGGGCCTGGGAGAACGAGGCGGTTTTCAGGCCCAATCCGAACCTGCCGAGGTCCTCGGCACTGCGTTCGGCCCCAAGCCCACGCGCGGCCGGCGTCATCGCCGTGATGAGATCCGGCAACGACATCCCGCTCCCGTTGTCGACCACTGCCACCCAGGAGCTCTCACCGGCCCATGTGAAGACGACCTCTATGTTGGTCGCCCTCGCTGACACGCTGTTGTCGACCAGATCAGCGACAGCGGCTTCCAGTGAGTAGCCCAGCGAACTCAGTGATGCCACCATGCCCGCAGGGTCGGGAGCTGCTATGTCGAACCCGTCCGTCACAGTTCTGTCATCCCTCTCCGAGAGAAGTTGCCCGTGTAACACGGCACGATCTGCGGTTCTGCGTGCTATTTATCGGGCCTATTCGCGCAGCGGCTGGCCCGAAAATGTCGGTGGCGGCCGATAGCCAATGCTCTGCGGAGCGTCGATTCGGGGGCGGGGCGCCAGCCCCCGCGCCTGCGGGTGCCTGGCGGGTTGGGGTGCGAGCACACGCCAAGATACGCCAGAATACTTGCCGGGCGCCGGGAGTATGTGTTGTCCTGGAGGCCATCGAGGGGTGGTAGTGGACGAGGGAGCCAGGTGTCGTACTACGGTGTCAAACTGCATCGCAGTGATACCCTCCGGCTGGACCAGCATCCCGAGGCGTGCACCGAGGAGAGCTTCGTCGCCTGGTGCGACCAGCAGGTCGCTTCAGGCCGTCGGCTGGCCGTCGACCTGTTCTCCGGTGCCGGTGGACTCAGCCTCGGCGTTGAACGGGCTGGCTGGACGGTCGCCATGTCCGTCGACAACGACCCTCGCGCCCTGGAAACACACCGTGCTTACTTCCCCGGCTTGGCTCTGAACATCGACTTGGGCGATCCCGCGGGCAGGGCCGAGTTGATCGGCCTCCTCCGGAAGGCCGAGATCGACCTGATAGCCGGTGGGCCGCCGTGCCAGCCGTTCAGCAGAGCCGGCCGGAGCAAGATCAAAAGCCTTGTCGACGAGGGGCGACGGGACCCGCTGGACCTCCGCAGGGAGCTCTGGAATGCGTACCTGGAGGTCGTACGCGAGGTCTCCCCCCGCGCCGTGCTGATGGAGAACGTGCCCGACATGGCGTTGGGCGACGATTTCCGTGTCGTCCGTACCATCGTCGACAAGCTGGAAAACGACGGGTACTACACGGAGGCCCGGCTGGTCGATGCCTGGCAGTACGGCGTTCCCCAACACCGGAAGAGGCTGATCGTCCTCGCACGGAAGGACTCCCACGCTTTCACGTGGCCCGAGCCCGGGGAACGCGTGGTCCTGCATGACGCCATCGGTGATCTCCCTGAACTTCCCGAGAACGACCCAGTCGGTGACCGGAAACTGCCCTACAGAGATCCCAACGACAAGTCCAAGTTCCTCGAACTCATGCGTGAGGGGATGGAAGACAACAAGGACCTCGTCTGGGATCACATGACCCGGCCCGTGCGTGCGGATGATCTGGTCGTCTTTAGAATGATGACTGCCAAGACGCTTTATTCGGCCATCCCGGAAAACCTTCGCCGTTACAAGGCAGACACGTTTGACGACAAGTACAAGCGTCTGGATGGCAAGGACCTGAGCCGCTCGATCACCGCGCACATCGCCAAAGACGGCTACTGGTACATCCATCCGGAACAAAACCGGACGCTCACTGTCCGAGAGGCTGCTCGGATCCAGACATTTCCTGACCGGTTTCGTTTCGCAGGCACAAGGAGCGACGCGTTCCGTCAGATCGGCAACGCCGTCCCCCCGAGCCTCGGCGAAGCCGCTGCGCGAGCGCTGGACCCGGCAACGGGAGGCAAGCTCCGCGAACCTAATCACTGGAAGGATCTCCACAGCGCGCTCGTGGAGTGGGGAGAGAAGCAGATCAGTTCGAAACAATGGTTTCTGTTCCCCGGTACTGACACGAAACAGGCGGTCGCAGCGATCGTCGCATTGGTCGGCACCAATCGGCTCGACAAAAGAGAGATCAGCCACGCGTTCGAACCGCTGCGCGGTCGTACCAAGCCCCTGACGCGGGAGATCAACATGGTCTCCATTGCCTTGGGTTCGGAGCGCGCAGCCGCCAGGCTCGCCGTGCTTTTCGACCTGGTGAAGAAGCAGAAAATCTGGGATGAGCCTGACGAACTTGGTCGCGAGCTGCGGTTGAAGCCGGCGGAACGAAGTGTCTTCCACCACCTGCTGGGCGATGACCTCATGCTCGCCACCGCCCCCGTCCTCAGGCTGACTGCCCGGTTCTTCGACAGCGAGTCCGACCAGAAGAACCGGCTGACCGACGGGCGCGTGGAGCTGGCCCGGCTGGTCGGCGGCGGAAAGCCCGCACCCCTGCGGATGGCCGCGATTCGACGTCTGGCCGCCTCTCACTGCATTGTCGGAGACACACCCAGATGTGCAACGTGCCCCCTCAGTGAATGGTGTAGTTACGCGAATTCTAAGGAGAGAGAGGCCACCCTCTTCTAGTCTGGTGATTCTGTCGCTGACTTGACGCGGTCCGCAGCAGCGCCGACGTTTTGTTTTATCTCGCATTCCCAAATACGAACGACCTGCCACCCGGCGGCGGTCAACTCGGCGTCATTTCGACGGTCTCTGGCGCGATTGGTGTCGATCTTCTGCTTCCAGCGGTCGGCGTTGGGGCCTTTGAACTCACGAGGTGAGTGCTTCGGGCAACCGTGCCAGAAACAGCCATCAACGAACACCGCCACACGCCAGCGAGGAAGCACGAAGTCCGGCGTGCATCGTGGGAGCGCGGAGACATGTAGCCGGAACCTGAGCCCCATCGCGTGCACCGCTCTTCGGAGGGCAATCTCAGGCGCAGTGTCGCGGGTCCTACGTGCCCGCAGGTGGCTGCCTTTTTCGGTAGGTATCCAGTGATTCACGGCGACCTTCGGCGTGACTGATCGGCTGTTCGAGTCTATCAAAGCTGGCCCTGGTTTGGATCCGGCGGATCCGTCCGCGATTCTGATAGTCGGGCTCGCTGTGCGGGGGGAGCGGCCAACGCGAGTCGCCCGCAGAATTTCTTCGGCAAGTTGCATTGATTAATTAGGTGATCTCAGCGATTCACCGGACGTAGCCGTGTTCGAAATGGGTGAGAACGAGCGCGGCCTTGGCGATGTCTCCTGTTCGGCTGGGGCTGGCGGTGATGTGTTGCAGGATGCGCCAGCGTTGGGTGAGCGGGGCGAGGCCGCGTTCGCCCAGGCAGCGCGCACAGTAGCGCGTTGTGGGCCTGACCGGCGTCCAACCGGTGACCTCCGACGCCCACACCCATACCTGAGCAACCTGCTGCCCCGGGTGCCCAAGTCGGCGCGGCCGTGGGTGGCCACGCTGGTGCGCACCATCTTCGACCAGCCCGCCGCCGAAGAGGTCCACGCCTAGCACGCCCGGGTCGTCGCCTCGCTGGAGGCCAAGCCCCCTGAAGTGGCCGAGCACCTGGGCTGGCCTTCATCGCGTTTCCGCGGCAGATATGGTCCAACAACCCGCAAGAACGTCTCAACAAGGAGATCCGCCAGCGCACCGACGTGGTCGGGATCTTCCCCGACCGGGGCCGCGATCGTCCGCCTCGTCGGTGCCGTGCCGATGGAGCAGGCCGACGAATGGACCGAGGTCCGCCGCAACATGGGCCTGGAGTTCCTGGCCAAAGCCCGCCTGCGAGTAGATCAACTCTTACACCACTCCAGTGGACGTGACCAGCAAAGCGGACCGGTCGAGGCCTCCGTGTGAGGTCGAGGATGACTAGGGAGGCGGCGGTGGCCCCTGATCGGGGCGCTCCCTGCTGTTCCTCGCCTCAGCGGCTGTGTGCAGTTCGTGGCGTCCTGACGCCAGCAGGTGATGCGCCGTCATCATCGTCTCTTGGCCGCAGGTGAGGGTGAGATGTACCAGAGCCGTATCCATCGCGCACAGGGCCTGTCCGTCCGGCTGTATGGCCGCCTCCTGGTCACGGAGCCGCGTCGCCTGCCCGGTCATGGCCACCGAAAGATGGTGTAGCACCTCGACCGTAGCTGTGAGCGCCTCCAGCGCCTTGATGGTCTGTGCCAGAGTGAGGGCGTCGGTGGATTGACGTGCCTTCTGCAGGACAAGATCCGCCAGGCCCGCCAGGGCGTCCAGTGCCTCGATCATGCTGATTCCGGCAGTGCCGTGGTGGGCTGGTTCTGCTTCAGGGGTCGGTTCGCGGGTCACGGCCGTCCCTTGCCGACCAACCGCTCAATGACCTGCTCGTCGACCGGCTCGGTGGCCAGGGTGGCGGAAGTGGGTGGAAGCCCTGCTCGGCGGTCGAGGCTTGCTTGGCGCAGGGTGGGCGGGTGTTTGATGAGGCCGGTCGCGCCGCGGGTGGTCAGCAATGCCCACGAGGCCAGGACTGTCGCGGTCAGCGCGAGGAGCGGGGGGACGTTCTGCGAGAGCGGTAGGTCATCGGCGGGTTCCTCTCCGGATGGATCTGTGGGCAGTCTGGGGGTGATGGTGGTGGCGAAGCGGGTGGGGGCCAGGGGCCCAAATTCCCGCAGGACGTTCAGGGCCTGGTAGCGCGGCCGGCGACGCTGGAGGATGTCGTCGCCGACGGCGACCCGGTTGTCAGCCCACCACGCCATCCATATCCCGTCCGGAATGGATCCCCAGTGGCAGGCGATCAGCGGCACGCCGAGCCCGTCGTAGCCAATGCCGTTTGCCCACCGAAGGAGGCCAGCTTGGGTGGGTGGTTCTGCGATCGGAGTCAGGCCTCGATAGGTGTCCTTCGCGGCGTTGCGCGAGGTGTAGCTGACCATCTGGCTGCCGAGGGTCACGGCGGCGGTGGTGACCGCCTCGTCCAGCCCGTACACGTTCGCCTTGGCGAATCGTGCGGCCTCGTCAGCCGCCAGTGCTCTGGGCTGCCGGTCGGCGGGGAGGGCGGCGATGGCCGGTGGGGCGTTGAGCCTTCCGGCGAGGGCGTGCTCGCTGGCCCATAGTGCTTCGCCGTACCTGATGATGCAGCGATGGGTCGCGCGGCGCAGGTGGAACAGGTGATCGATCCGCTTGTGGGGATCAGGGTCGGCGAACGGGTCGATGTTGAGGGGATCCGGCGGGGTCATCGCACGAGTTCTTTAGGTTCCGTTGGGCGCTGGGTGTTGGGCTTGCTTCGAAGCCACCGGGGCGCGGCGTTGGGGGCGCTGGCGAGGAGTACGGTGGCCACCACCGGGGCTGCCAGCAGCACTGGGGCTCCGACCGGCCCGGTGAGGGCGAGGGCGTTGAACAGCGTGTGCCCGATGATGATCGGGCCGACCCGGTGGGTGACCCGGTACATCCACCAGGCCGCGGCGGCGAATGCGACAGATGACAGGGCCGCGGCGCCGAGGTGGGCGTGCGGCACCACGCGCTGGGCGCACACCGCCAGGAGGATCTGCCAGGCCGGTCGGCGTACGGCGGCCATCAGCACGGCGGGCAGCGCGAGCAAGGGGATCTCTTCCCGCAGCCCGGCGGCCAGGGCTTGGGCTGCGAACAGAACCGGATTGTGCAGGCCGGTGGCGTCGGCCTGCTCGGCCTGGCTGGTCACGGCCGGGCACAACCGCGTGATCCAGGTGTCGGAGAGCATCGCGATGGTGTGCCCGGCCAGGACAACGGCGCAGGCAGCGACCGCGTCCTTATCCCAGCGCCGCGTGACCTTCGAGGCCAGTCGGCCTTGCCAGAGCGGCGTGTTGGCGTCCGCAGCGATCTGTGCGCATAGCCACGCGCCCGCCCCGGCCAGGAGCAGTGTTGCGGCAGTGTCGGCGGCTTGGCCCAGGAGCGGCATCAGCACGGCGCCGGCGATGGCGAGTCCCGCCGCGCACCCCATCGCACCGCGATGCGTGGCGTGGCGGGCGCGGATCAGCAGCCAGATCCCGGCGGCGGTGAGGCTGAGGGCAGAGACGTTGACGTGGAGCGGGAGTCCAGGCCAATCGGTGTCGGCTCCGGCCATCTCTGCGAGGTCGTTCAGAGCCGTCGCCGCGGGGGGACCGAACAGCACGGTTATGGCGGCCGTGCCACGTAGCAGGGGGGACTGCGACATTGCGGGTTGCTCATTTCTGGGGCGGATCGGGGACACCAGTTCTTCGGGGGAGCGCGCTGGTGAAGTGGGCCGAGTGATGCGCGACCACCGGCGCTCCTTCATCGGCGCGGGGCTCAGGGGACAGGGCGGTGGGCGATGCGGTCGGCTAGAGCCGCTCGCAGTGCCATCGGCGGATGCGTCGGTGCCAGGGACGCGGCTATGGCACCGGTGAGCCGAGACAAGCCCGTGCGGGTGGGCTGCGCGGCGTGGCGCATCGTCCAGAAGGCGCGGGCGGCGTCGGGGCCGGTGGTGCGGGCGGCGGTGTCGGCGGCGAGTTCGTTAGTCCAGCGCAGGAGCATCGTCGCCGCCCATACGGCTGGGGCAACGGCCATCAGAGCGGACAGGGGAAGGAGCAGGCCCATGCCCAGCCAGCCCGCCAGGCCGACCACCGCCAGCAGGTGGTTCAGCTGCAGCCAGGGGCGGCGGACGTGGTTGGTCTCGTGCGTCAGGACGTAGGCCAGCACGGCGGGCTTGTCCAGGACCCGGTCGCCGACCACGATGATTGGATGCCGCCGGTTGGGCAGCACGCCGGCGTTGAGGCGCATACGAGCGCAGTCACAGCCGGTGGTGTCCAGGGTGCAGTGATGGTCGGGCAGCCGGTCGGGGGAGTACACGTGGACGCGATCGGCTGCGGGGAACCGTTGGCGGATCCGCTCTTGGGCTCGAGCCAGGGCCGCGCGCGCGTCCGGATACAGGCCGGTGGTGAGTTGCTGCTCGTAGGCGTCGGCCGTGGCCCAGTCCACGCCTTGAAGGGGGTCGGCGCGGAAACCCACCCAGACACCCAGGACCGCCCAGGCACCGACCAGGACGGCCAGGGTGCCGGTCACGCCCGTGGCCCAAGCGGGGGACAGCAGGGCCCGGGTTGCGATACCCAGGCCGGTGCCGCTGGCCAGGAGCAGTGCGGGGACGATCAGGATTCTTCGTCTGCTGGCAGCGTGGCCGTCCTTGACGACGTACTTGGCGTGCATCGCCTCAGCGAAGTTGCGCTGTCGCGCCGATGTCTGTGCTGCTGGGGTGGGAGAGGTCGTATCGGCCACTTCTTCGCGTTCCCTATGGGTCGGATTGATTCTCTGGCGGAGGGGCTGGGGTCCTCCCCGCCCCGCGCCGGGCGGGGAGGACGGTCGTGGCGGACTGGGCTAGGCCGCGTGCTCCGGCCTGGTTTGCGTGTGTGCGGGTGGCAGCGCGGTGACGTGGGTCAGCCGGCGTGACCACTGGCCCTTGCCGTCGCCCAGGGCCGATTCGGCTAGGCGTCGCAGTTGGATGTCGCCGGTCCCTGCGGGCGCGTCGATGTGGAAGGCATCGCGGACCATGCGTTCTATGGGACGGTCGCGGCGCAGCCCGGCCGCCGCGTGGATCTTCATCGCGGCCAGGACTGATTCCATCAGCGATTCCACGCCGCGGTACTTGGCGCTGATCAGCTCGTTGTCGCAGGGCTGCCCGCGGTCGAGCATGTGCGCTGCTTGGTAGGCGAGGGTGCGGGCGGTCATCACCCGCTCGTTGATCTGCCCGATCCGCTGCTGGATGGTGGGCAGTTTGGCCAGTGGCTCGTTCCGGCGGTGGCGTTCCTTGGCGAACGCGACGGTCTGCTCCAGCAGGGCCTGGTGGATGCCGAGCGCAACGGCAGTGAGGTTCGGGCGTCCGTACAGGACGCTGGAGCTGTAGGCGACGTCTAGGCCGTCGCCTTCGCCGCCGATCATGTTGTCGGCGGGGACCCGCACGTCGTTCAGGACCAGTTCACCGAAGGAGAATCCGTGCAGCCCCAGGGATGGCTGATGCGGGAGCACGTGGAGTCCGACCTGGTTGTCTTCGACCAGGAACGCCGACAGCGACCGGGACCCGGCTGAGGCGGGCCCGGTGCGGACGACCACGCCGTGCGGGCCGCCGAGGTGGGAGTTGCCGACGTACTGCTTGCGGCCGTTCAGCACCCAGTAGGCGCCGTCGCGATGGGCGGTGGCCTGCATGTCCAGCACGTTGCCGCCCGACCCTTCCTCGGTCACCGCGATCGTCGGCATGCAGTCACCTGCGGCGATCCGCGGCAGCCACAGGCGTTTTTGCCCCTCGGTCCCGTAGTGGATGACCTTGGCGGCTCCGAGCTGGGACGCCTGGACCATGGCGCCCATCGCCCCCGACACCCGCGCCAGCTCTTCGATGAGGATCGTTTTGGCGAGGTGGCCGGCGCCCATGCCGCCGTACTCGCGGGGGATGGTCACTCCGAGCCAACCCTGCTGGGCGATCAGAGCGGAGGTCTCGACGTCGACGGATTGGCTGGACTCCATCCGGGCCACGCGCGGTGCGACCTCGGCGAGCGCGAAGGCACGGACGGCCTTGCGCAGGTCCTGGTGGTCGTCGGTCTCGAACACAGACACCATCCCCTTTCACATTCGTGGGGCCACTGCCGGACGGTCGGATCCGGCAGACGTCATCGCCGCGGCCTACTCAGCCGCCTTGTCTCAGCCGCCTTGTCGGCCGCCTGGTCAGCAGCCCTGGTAGTCGGCGCTGCGTCCGGTGCTGCGGCTGGCGTCGCCGTCGATGAGCTTCATCAGCTGTTGCGCGTGGTCTCTGATGAGTACGCGAGAGGGTTCTCCAGTGGACAGCGGCAGCCCGGTGGTGCCGACGATGCAGACGGTCCCCAGGAGTTGGCCGGTGTCCTGGTGGATGAGCGGGGCACCGGCGTAGGTACGGATCCCGATCAAATCGACGACCGCGTTGGCGGCGAAGCGTGGGTGGGCGTACACGTCGGGCAGCACCAGGGCGTTGCGGCGTTGGACGACCTCGGGGCAGTAGCCGTGGTCGCGCCGCATGGTCCGCCCGACCCGGGGCTTGCCGTCCGGGCAGTGCAGGCCGATGAACTGCTGCTCGCTGGTGACCAGGTTGACCATGGCATAGGGGACCTCGGCGCCTACGCCGAGCTGGGCGGCGAAGGCGGTGGCCAGATCGGCGGCGAAGGCATCGAACCGCTCGGTCGCCTGGCCCAGGCCCAGGTCGGTCAGCAACTGGATCCGCTGCTGAAGTTCTGTCTCGGCGCCGGTATCGGCGGGGGTGTCGTAAGGCACGGGTGGGCTCCCAAAGCAACGGGGTGTGAGGTCAGGTGCGGGCGGACAAGGCATGGCGGACCAGGATGATCAGCACGTTGATCACCGAGCGGGCATCGCGGGCGTCGCAGTCCGCCACCGGCACATCGGCGGGCAAGTCCAGGGCCTGGCGGACCGCCTCCGCCGGGTAGCGGTGGGCGGCGTTGTCGAACTGGTTGACCGCCACGACGAACGGGACATCGCGCTGCTCGAAGAAGTCCAGTGCGGGGAAGGCGTCGGCCAAGCGGCGGGTGTCGGCCAGCACCACGCCGCCGACCGCGTTGTGGGCCAGTTCGTCCCACATGAAGTCGAACCGGTTCTGGCCGGGGGTGCCGAACAAGAACAGCGTCATCGGCAGCGGCTTGGTGAGCGTGCGGCGGCCGAAGTCCAGGGTCACCGTGGTGGTGGTCTTTCCGTCCACGCCGGCCAGCGAGTCGACGTGCGCACCGGCGGCGGTCAGCCGTTCCTCGGTGGTCAGCGGCGGGATCTCGCTGATCGCGCCGACCATGGTCGTCTTCCCGGCACCGAATCCGCCGGCGATGAGAATCTTCAGCGCCAGCCGACGGGCCGAGTGCTCCAGTTCAGGCGACGGCGAAGTCATGAGCTTCCAGCCCTTCCAGCAGCGCCTGCAGCAGGTGGGCACTCGGGCGCCCGGTGTCGGGGTCGGGGTCGGGCGGCGCGGCGGGTTGTGCGATGACCAGCGCGCCTGTGTCGATCAGGTCCGACAGGAGCGTCTTGGTGACCAGGATGGGCTGGCCGATGGTGGCGGCGATCTCGGCGACCGAGCAGCCGCCCGCCCGGCACAGCCTCAGGGCGTGTGCGGCCTCAGGTGGCAAGGCCCCTGCCTGGGTAGTGCCCGGAGCCGCGCCTGCGGTGGTGTGGGTCGCGGTCAGTACTGTGTCCAGCCGCATCTGGTACCGGGGGCAGGCGCGGCCATCGGGGACCACCACGTAGGGCCGGACCTGCTGCACGTCCTGATCGACCCAGGGCACGCAAGCCGCCGCAGACGGCTGGCCTTCGGGTTGGGCGGCGCTGTGGGCGTCAGTGCTCATCGTTGGAACCTGCGTCTCGCAGTCCCGCGCTGGCCTCGGATTCGGTACTGGGGACTTGAGGTGCCGGGGTGTCTGCGCGGGGAGTGCGGGTCGCGGTGACCAGGTGCCGGGCGACGCTCGCGATCAACATGGCCATCCCGTCCGCGACCAGTCCAGTCTGCGCGTCGGGCCCGGCCAGCACGCCCAGAACGCACCCGACCACCGCAGGCCGACCCGTCCCGGCCTCGGTGGCGTGCGCCGGGGCGTCGGGGTGTTGGTCGGGGGTGTTCATCAAGATCAGGTATTGGGCGTCGTGCTGGACGATGATCTGCTGGACCTCGCCGACGGGCGGGGAAGTGATCTTTCCGGCGGCTCCACCGGCGGAGTACAGCGCAGCGGCCACCGCTGCGGCATGGTCGGCTTCATCCGTGGTCAGACCCACGGCCGCGAGCACCAGCCCGTCCCGCGGCACCAGGAACGCGCCCTTGATACCGGGTACCTGGGCGCGGAAGTCCTCCAGCAGCCACCCCAGACCTTCGCGCGATGCGCTGGCCGGTGCACTGGCCACGCCGGACCCGGCGAGAGCGGTGGAACTCAACGCGGCAGAAGTCGTAGGGATCGTCATTTGAGCATCTCCTGGTCGAGGTCGGCGGATGCGGCTGGGAGCTGCCGATCAGCCGGATGGGTGGTGGTCGCGGGGGCTAATCCGTCGGATCACCGGCAGGCGGGTCGGCCGGAGGAACGGTGGTCCCGGAGCTTGGGGAAGCAGAGTCTGCGGGGCCATGGTCGGCCGGATACTTCGTGGGGTTGCGAGGGCGGCCCGCACCGGCGAAGTCGGCCAACAGGCTCGGGACTGGCCCCCGGTTAGGGCCGTCCTCGCGCTGCAGCCCCTGGCCTTGACCGGCCCTCGACCCCGTCGCGGCCTGCTGGCCGCCCTCGGCGCCAGCCGCAACGTCGGCTACCGACCTCTGCGGGCCCTGCCCCCGACGACGCTGGGGAAGCTCGGGCATCCCGCTAGTGCTGTCGGCTCCGGGCGGAGCAGCGATGCCGACCGGCCCCGGGGGCTCGGTCGGCGACGTAACCGCGCTCCTCGGCAGGGCAAGCTGTGACGGCGCTGTCGATGCCAGAGGCAGTAAGGCAACGGGGCGGAGCGGTTGCGCGGCAAGGCCGGCGGCCCTGGCCGGAGTGGCCGACTGCGGTGTGGTGGGCCGAGGTCCCTTGAGCAGGGCGGCCGGGAGGGCGACCACGGCCCGCGTGCCTTCCGGTACGACCGGGTGCAGACTCACCTGGATCCCGTGGCGCTGCGCCAGCCTGGACACCACCAGCAGCCCGATCGGCCCCGCGATGATCTGGTCGCGGACACTGACGGTGTCCGGGTCGGCCAGCAGCCGGTTCAGCGCCGCATAGGCGTCGGCCGATATCGGCAGTCCACGGTCGGTGATCTCGATGCTCACCCCCGACGGCGCCGGAACCGCCGTCATCTGGACCTGGGCATCGGGCGGGGAGAACTTGGTGGCGTTCTCCACCAGCTCAGCCAGCAGCAGCGTGATCTCCGGCCCGGCATATCCGGGCAGGTCCACATCCACATCCGGGGGCGGCACCTGGACCCGCACCCTCCGGTAGTGCTCGATCTGCGCGACCGCCTGGCGCATCACCTTGGCCAGCGTCAGCGGCTCATTCACCTGCCGCGCCGTTGCACCACCCAGAACCGCCTGCCGCTCCAGCCCCCTCAGCGTCCGCGTCGTCAGGTGATCGATCTTGAACAGCTCGTGCAGCAGGACAATGTCCTCCACCTCCCGCTCCACCGAGTCCAGCAGCGCCAAGGTTCGGTAGACCAGCAGATGCAGGGGCCGCCCCAGACGGGTGAGGAACTGCTCCTCCAACTCGCAGTCACCTCTGCCCGACTCGACGCCGACATGCGCCGAACGGGCACGCTCGCGCACGTCGATATCGATCGCCCTGGCAACGGCATCGGCAGCCTCCTCCGGCTTGGCGGCCGGAGCGAAAGCCTGGAACCAGCGCGCTCCGATCCACCGGCGCCCCCGGAAAGGCCGCTGCCAATGCCAGTACAACTCGCTCGTATCGCCGGGCCCCGGCAGAAGCACCACCAGCCGGCCCACGTAAGGGTGGACGTCCACCCGCTGCGCGGAAACCGCCATCGCATCCGCAGGCTTCCCCAGCAGCTCCGCCGCCGACGCACGCAGCCCTCGGGAGGCCAGGCGATAGGTCAGTTCGCCGGCGTGCCTGCGCGCATCCTCGGACGGTTCGCGCACCTGATCCTCACCAGGCCGGACACCGAAGTCCACGTCACCGGTCACCGGACCTTCCTTCCGACCCGGCAGGAGCCTCGACATCGACCGCTGGCGCAACAAGGGCGAGTTCGGGACACCACATGTATGGAGCGACCGCGTGGCCGCGCTCCTTGGGATCCACCAACTCCAGCCCGTCAAGAACCCGGCGACCTGGCCGCGGGCGAGCCTGTGCGTACGGTGGCGGGGGGCCGGTGTGGACCCCTCTCCCGCCACCGCGATCGGAGACCGCCGGAGAAACGGGCTGGGACGAACGTGGCGCGATTCCGTGAACGGGTTCGAGTGACACGCGAACCGTCTGGGCGCGGTCGATCTCAGAAGTCCACGGTGACGGCGCACCCCAAGTAAGGGCGAATGAAGGGGACACGGTCGCGCACTCTTCTCGTTCGGCGGAGAACCTTGGAGTTCAAGTCAAATGAGTGCGGACACCAGGAGAAAAGGGGAGGATGAGCGAGGCTCAGGGGAGGAATTCCTCCCCGCGGTCTGCTGGGAGGCGCTGGCATGACCGCTGACAGAGCTCGCATCGGCGCCTTGGGGAAGCACAGGAGACGCCAGATAGTGGCCACTGATGTGGGTGGTAATACTTCGCGCCATGACCGCCGAGCGGAACCGGCAAAGGCCACGGCGCACTTCCCCAGCCCTTGCTAGGGGACGTCATGCCCACCGGGCTGTTTTCGCCGGTGCGGCATGTCTGAAATTTGCAGAGCAAGCTGCGGCACCCGGAGTGGTGAGAAGCCGACGTCATCGACTGGGACGGGCTCGCGAACGGGCCCGAACGGTGCCTGGCGCACATGAGCCGATCCTGTCTCAGGGGTCTGGTTGTGAGGGCGCGAGGTGGACATACGATTCGTTTGTGCGAACGTTGGTGCTCTGGGACATAGACCACACGCTGATCAGCATCGGTGAACTCAGCAACGAGATCTATGGCGAGGTCTTCCGCCGGGTCACCGGGCGCCCTCTAGAGAAGCTCGCAGACATGACCGGGCGCACAGACCTCGCGATCACTGCCGAAACCCTGCGGCTCCACGGTATCGACCCCACCGATGAGATCATGAAGACCTTCGCCGAGACGCTGGCCGAAGCGTTCTCGGCGCGGCAGGACGACATCAGGACGCGCGGCCAGATTCTGCCGGGGGCACGTGCCGCAGTTGAGGCGCTCGACAGCCGGAGCGACGTGATTCAGTCCGTGCTGACCGGCAACATGCGCCCGATCGCCGTGTGCAAGCTGGCCGTGTTCGGGCTGGATGAGTTCGTTGATTTCAAGATCGGCGCGTATGGCCTGGATGACGCCGAGCGGCCGCCTCTGGTGAAGCTCGCCCAGGCGCGCGCGGAGCGCCGGTACGGCGAGACGTTCGACGCCTCCACCACGGTCTTGGTCGGCGACACTCCGAACGATGTGCTCGCCGGCCACCAAGGGGGCGCCCGCGTGGTGGCGGTCGCCTCCGGGGCGAGCAGCGCAAACGATCTGCGGGCAGCCGGCGCGGAACTCGTCCTTGAATCCCTCGCCGACACCGGAGCCGTTATCCGGGCGGTGCTCGACGTCAGCCGATCGTGACGCGGTCCACCAACGCCTGCACCTCTGGGACGTCGTAGGGCTGCATCCGTGAGACCAGCTCGTCGAACCGTTCGTCTATGCGCGCCGACCCGATCCGCGATGCGAGGTCGTACGCTTCGCCCGCCACACGGGCCGCCTGCTCCGGTTCGTCCTGGAGCAGATGAGCAGTGGCAAGTCGGGTCTTGTAGTGCGCGATGTCGCGGGCGTGGTCCGGCGTGGTGGTCTCGGCGAGGTGAAGCGCGTTCGTAAGCGCAGCGACAGCCTCAGCAGGTGAGAGCAACTCCTGAAGTGCCAGGTCCAGCAGGCACGCGCCGCGCTGAGCCACGATCTCGACTTCGCTGACGTAGGCCGTCCATTGAGGCTCGTCATGGGGGTCGTCACGGGCGTGCTCTGTGGCGGCGAGGTCGAGCTGCTCGCGGGCTGTGTTGACGTCTCCTAGCCGGGCGTGCGCGCGTGCCGCTCGGTTGTGCAGCGCGGCGCGGGTGCGAGGGGTCGCTTCGGCGCGGGCGAGGCTGAGGGCGGCTTCGGCCAAGGCGCGCGCCCGTTGGGGCCTGTCGCGGTAGAAGGCGTGCAGGCTCATGTATCCCATGGCGTGTGAGGCCAAGCCCAGGTCGTCGGTCTCGTGCGCGGCGTACACCGTCGCGGACAGGTAGCGGGAGGCGTCTCCATGTCGGGTGGCGTCGATCGACAGCCACCCTGCCATCTGGGTTAACCCTGCTACTGCCGTCAGAAGCCGCCGCTGAGTTCGGAGCTTGAGGGCCGTATCGTTGAACAGCCGGAAGGCCGCAGTGACGTGCCCTTCGATGACATGGCACAGCTCGTTTCCGCCGAACTCGTCGTCGAGCCGGTAAAGCCTGCTGAGCAGCGCTTCGACCCCCTCAACCGCCAGCGGGCGGGAAGACTCGGCCTCCGCGGATGGGGGCGACACCAGCAGGGACAAGGGATGGGCGTCACCAAAATTCGGGGAAGTCTGAGCGTCGGTCTCCGCGCCGAACAGCTCGTCCCAGGTGCGGGCGGTTGCGCGAACGTACAGCTCGCGGTACCGGGCGGACGGCGCCCACTTGCCTGCCTCCCACTGTTTGATCTGGTCGACCAGGCTCGCCACGTGCGGCAGGCGGACGCGCTCGTCAGGGTCGGCGGCGGCCCGTAACCGGCGCGCCATCTCCGAACGCGACCAGTGCGGCGGCGCCTCCCGGGCCGCGCGCAGGCGCCGCCCGATCTCCTTGCTGCCGGGGGTCACTGCGATGCACCTTCCGACGACGTAGGGAGGATTTCCTCCCCTGCCCACCTCCAGTCTTCCCCTGGAGGTGTGGCGCCTGCCACCGGTTCACTAATGGTGACCGCACGACGACCATCGATCGAAGCCAGGACGGCCCCTATGAACTTGATCCTGCACCACCAGGGGCAGGACAGGGATTCACTGAGAGCAGTCTTGATATCACTTACGGCGATCAAGCAAGCTCGCCAGACCTGAATTGGCCCCCGTCCGGCTCGGCCCATCCCGGCCGACCGACTCCGACGAACCAGACATTTCAAGGAGGCTTTTCCGCGATGACATCGCAGAGTGCCCCGTCCCTAGACCGGGTCGCACCCACCCCCGGAGGCGCGTTGTGAGTGTGGACACCGCGAGCCGCGCGGACCGGGCAGAGGAGCTCCGCAACGCCCTGGTCGACACGATCATCGCCGACCACGAAGCCAAGGGCCTGACGATGCCCGCCGAGGTGGAACGGGCGATGCGGACGGTTCCACGCGAGGTGTTCACCCCGGGCGTCCCGCTGGAGAAGGCATACGAGAACACCGCGGTCATTACCAACCGACACGGCGATGAGGCCACCAGCTCGGTGTCGGCGCCATACCTGATCGCGGAGATGCTCGGTCAGGCCTCCGACGCACTCGGGGGCTTGGAGGGCCGCGATGTCCTGGAAATCGGCAGTGGCGGCTACAACGCCTCACTACTGGCCGAGATCGTTGGCCCGGCGGGGTCGGTCACGACCATTGACATCGACCCCGAGGTCACCGATCGGGCGACCGCATGCCTGAAGAAGGCGGGCTACAACGACGTCACCGTCGTGTGCGCGGACGCCGAGCACCCGGTCGAGCCGAGCCGCCGCTTCGACCTGGTCATCGTCACCGCAGGGGCGTGGGACATCCCGCCCGCGTGGCGGGAGCAGCTCGCTGGTAATGGTGTGCTCGTCGTCCCCCTACGCACGTTCGGGATGACCCGATCGTGGGCGCTGCGGCGATCAGAAGACCACCTGGTCAGCCACAGCCACCGCCAGTGCGGGTTCGTCTCAGTGCAGGGCGAGGGCGCCCACCAAATGCGTTACGTCGACATCGCCGACGGCGTCCACCTGAGGCTCGATGAGGGGCAGCAGACCGCCCCCGACGTCCTCGCCGACATCCTCACCCAGCCCCGCCAGGAAGCGTGGGCTGGCGTGAGCCTGCCGCCCCGCACCGTGCTGGCCGACCTGGACCTCTGGCTGGCCACCCGACTCACATGCGAGGCAGGCGAGTTTGTGATTCTGACGGCGCAGGAGGCGGCCGTCGAGTCCGGAATCGTCGCGCCGTCGTGGCGATTCGGAGCCCCCGCCACCCTCGATGAGGGCACGTTCTCCTACCGGTCGGCGCTGCGCTGGACCGATAGGAAGTTTGATCTCGGCGCATACGCCCACGGGCCCGAGGCCGCCGCGGCGGCCGGGCGGATGGTCGAGCACATGCGCGCGTGGCTGGACGCCGGTAGTCCGTCTCCGGCCCTGCAGATCCTGCCCGCTCGCACTCCCACCGGCGATTTGCCGGACGGGACCGTCCTGGACAAGCGGCACAGCCGCATCGTCCTTACCTTCCCCACCGCCAGCTCTCGATGAGAAGGGAACCTTCCTGATGGGCGACGACGAGTACACGCTGGACGTCCGCCTGGTCGACTCCGGGGACACCGGGAGCGGCCACGCCACCAGCACCGACGACAACTGCGGTTCGGGCAACACCGGCTCGAACGCCTGCACCACCAACGCCGACATCGGCGGCGTGCGCTGACCCCCGCCGGGCCCGGCTCTTTGCGCACGGGGCCGGGCCCGGCACCCGTGCGCGACCACCCTCCTTCCAACCTTCCGGGGCGGTGAGCGACCCATGTTCCAAGCGACAGGTGCGGCGCTGATCAGAGCCGCCGCCTACCCCGATGACCTGGTTCTGCCCGCCTGGCCTGACCTGACCGCCGACCAGCCCGCGCAGTGGCTGCAGTGGCTGCGGCAGGCGTGGGCGCTGCCAGAGTTCGCGGCCACCGTCACTCCCGCCGCCCCCGACTTGGCCGCCCAGGTCACCCGCGCTCTGGACGGAGAGGCGGTCCAGACGCGCCGGTTACGGCGCATCGTGGAGGCCACGATCCGGTATCTGCTGAGGTGGACGACCCGCGCGACCCCGTTCGGCCATTTCGCCGGCGTGGCGCCGGTCGAATTCGGCCCGTATGCAGCGGTCCACTGGAGCGGGCGGCACCGTGCCGTGGCGCGTCCCGATGACCGTTTCGTCGCCAAGTACACCGCGCAGGCCGAGCGGGATCTACCGGTCCTGCGCACGGTCTCGGTGATGACCAACACTCTCGGATACGCCCGGGGCGGGCGGTGGGTGCTCCCGTGCGCCCGCGCCGAGCACGACCGGATCTGGGACGTCGAGATCGCCCTGACCGATCCGGTACGGGTGGCGGTCGAGACGGCCGCCTCCGCGATCGCTTTTAGGGACCTGGCCGCCAAGGTGGCCGACACACTCCCCGGCGGTACGGCCGAAGCGGAGCAGCTGCTGACCGCGCTGGTGAACGCAGGGGTGCTGCTGTCGGCGATCCGGCCACCGATGACCGTGACCGACCCGGCCCCACACCTGGCCCACCACCTGGACAGACCCGAGCCCGGCGGCCAGGCCGCAGTCGACCTGCGGGTCGGCTGCTCGGTGACGCTGCCCCCAGCCGTAGTCGCCGCAGCCGAAGACGCGGCCGGAACGCTCACCGCCGTGGCGCCACACCTGCCCGGCTGGGCCGCCTACCACCGCGCGTTCATCGAACGGTGGGGCCCTGGCGCCGCCGTGCCGCTGCGCGAAGTAGTGAACATCCTGGGATTCCCTGCCGGGTACCGCGGCTCATCCCACCGCGACATGTCGGCATTCACCACCCGCGATGCGTTGCTCGCCGACCTCGCCCAGCGGTCGGCCCTGGACGGCTGCGCAGACATCGTGCTGGATGACGAGCTCGTCGCCGCGCTGCGCGGCGACGATGCCCGGCCACCGATACCGCACACCGAACTGCGGTTCACCCTCGCCGCGCACACACCACGCGACCTCGACCGGGGCGCGTTCACGTTGACCGTGACCAGCGGTGCCCGACACGCCGGGGTCGCGGCCGGACGGTTCCTGCACCTACTCACCGCTGGCGAGCTGGAGCGCTTTCGCGACGTCTATGCGGGCCTTCCGACCGCGATGCCCGGCGCGGACATCGTGCAGTTGTCCGCGCCTCCGCTCCAGGCCCGCTTGGCCACCGTGGCCCGCACGCCCGAGCTGCTTCCCGTGCTGCCGGTCGGGGACTTTCACCCCGATCCTCACTGGACGGTCGCGGACCTAGCAGTGGCCGGCGACGGCGAGCGGCTGTGGCTGGTATCGGCCCCCACTGGGCGGCCGGTCGAGCCGCTCCTACTCAACTGCGTGATGTTGCCGACTGCCCAGCAGCCGCTCGTACGGTTCATGACCGAGATCTGGACGGCATGGACGGCCCCGTGCGCCAGGTTCGATTGGGGGCACGCCAGCGGTCTGCCGTTCCTGCCGAGGGTCCGGCGAGGCCGTGCCATCCTGCATCCGGCCCGCTGGACCATCCCCGCGGCCGCACTACCCGGCCGTGCTGTGTCATGGCCGCAATGGCAGGACGCCTGGCAGCGACACCGCGAACAGCACAGGGTGCCGCGTGAGGTCCTGATCAGCCAGGATCGCGGGTTCGACGATGTGCGGCTGCGCCTGGACCTGAACGAGCCCGCCCACCTGGCGGTGCTGCGCAGCCATTTCCACCGGTACGGAGGCGCCGCCCTCACCGAAGCTGACGGCCCCTCCGGTTGGTTCGGTGGCAGACCTGCCGAACTCCTGCTCACCCTCACCGCGACACCGCAGCAACCTCCGCGCCCGGCCCGACCAGCCCGTCCAGCCTGCACTCTGCAGCACCGGCCCGGACGGTCGCGGTGGCTGGATGCCCGCCTGTACGGCCGATCCCCGGACATCCTCACCGACATCCTCGTCCGCCTCCCCGACCTCCCCGCAGGATGGTGGTTCCTGCGCTACCCCGACCCGGCCCACCACCTGCGACTACGGATCCCGCTGCGCGATAGGAGCCAGTTCGCGGGCGCCGCTCATGACCTCGCCCAGTGGGCGGAGCGTCTGCACGACGACGGACTGGTGGTCGACTACACCCTGGCGACCTACCGGCCTGAAACCCGATACGGAAGCGGGCCCACCCTGATCGCAGCCGAGAAGGTCTTTGCCGCTGACTCCCGCACCGTCCTCGGGCGGCTGTCAGGCAACCGGGAGGCCGCTACCGCCGCCGGAATGATCAACATCGCTCACAGGTTCACCGGTGGCAACGGCCTGCATTGGCTCGTCAACCACGTGCCGCACCGCAGCGGACCGCGCCTGGATCCCGCGCAGCTCGCCCGCGCCGGCACGCCCTACCCGGACGACGACCCGGACAGCTCAGCATTGGCGGGGACGCTGGCCACGTATCGGGCCCGCGCCGACCAGGACGGGCTGGACACCGATCAGGTGCTAGCGGACCTGCTGCACCTCCACCACGCCCGCATGATCGGCGTCGACACCGCATCCGAGGAGCACTGCCTACGGCTGGCGCGCGCGATCGCCCACACCCACCTCCACACCGGACGCCATGACCGAGACACCGTGGCCGACATCCCATGAGCAGGGAGCAGAACCTCGCCGAGGGAGCCGCCGGCGTTGCCCTTCACCACTTGGAAACCGGCAACTGGGACGCCGCCTACGCGGCGCTGCAGGAAGCCGTCTCCGGAGGCGTCAGCGTCGCCACCGGGGCCAGCCTCTACTACGGGGCTCCGGCCCTGGCGTTCGTCCTCGCCGCGTCGGACCAGCCGGGGCTCACCCGCGCCAAGGCCGTCGCCGCCGCAGGTACCGCGACGGTGACACGCCAGCGCCTGGAGGCCGCCCACCGGCGTATCGACCAACACCGGCGCCCGGCTTACGCCGAGTTCGACCTCATCCGCGGCCTTACCGGACTCGGTGTCGCCCTCCGCCGCATCGGCGCCGTCGATCTGCTCCGCGACGTGCTGACGTACCTGGTCCGGCTCACCGAGCCGCTCGACGAACTCCCCGGCTGGTGGTGCCCGACCGGTCCCCACTGGAACAAGCCCGGCCTCGCCGGAGGCCACAGCAATCACGGGATGGCCCATGGAATCACCGGGCCCCTCGCCCTGATGGCACTGACAATGATCGACGGAGTCCACACCGACGGGCAACTAGCGGCGATCGCCCACATCTGCCAGTGGCTCGACCACTGGGAACGCCAGACCGATGAAGGCCACGCATGGTGGCCACAGATCACCACCCTGGACGAGTTACGCCAAGACGCAGGGGGCCAGCCGTACCCGTCGCAGCCATCCTGGTGCTACGGGACCCCGGGCATCTCCCGCGCCCAACAACTCGCCGCCTGCGCCCTCGGGGACACCGACCGCCAGAAGAAGGCCGAGACGGCCTTCGTGGCGTGCATGAGCGACCCCCAGCAGTTGGCGCGCCTCACCTGCCGCGGCCTCTGCCACGGAACCGGCGGCCTCCTGGCGGCTGGCCGGCGCATCGCCGCCGACGCCCTCAGCCCGATTCCCGTCCCTCGACTGCTGGACCTGCACCGGCAAGCCACCGCCGCACCCGACGAGCCACCCGGCCTTCTCGACGGAACGGCCGGTGCGAACCTGACCGCCACTGGGATCGCCACATCCTGGGACGCCTGCCTCCTGCTGTGCTGACGAAAGGCCAGAGCATGGACGAAACCTCCCCGGAAACCTCCTGGACGCAGGTGAACATCGACTTCCCCAGCCAGGACCCCCAGGAGCGCGAACGCCAAGCCGTCGCCCATCTGGGCTCAGTCCTCCCCGACGCCGAGGCGGACGGCCTCATCACCTCTTGGTTCTTCATCCGCAAGGACCGCTGGCGCATCCGCTACCTACGCACCGAAACAAGCAACCGCGGCGACTGCTCCGTCCACCCCCTGCTCACCCAAGGCGTCGCCTGGACCAGCGACATCTACGAACCCGAGATCCACGCCTTCGGCGGCCACGCCAGCATGGACACCGCACACGAACTGTTCCACGCCGACAGCCGCAACCTGCTCGCCTTCCTCAACGGCGCCCCCACCGACCGCAGAGAACGATCACTGATCCTCTGCACCGCTCTCATGCGGGCCGCAGGCCTGGAACTCGAAGAGCAAGGCGACGTGTGGGCCCGAATCGCCGAGCAACGCTCTGTCCTACGTCGGGAACCACCCGACCCCGCAATGTGGACCTCCTTCACCGACGACGTCCGCCACCTCCTGCTTGGCGCAGCCCGGCCAGAAGACATCGGTAACGACTGGCTCACTGCATTCGAAGGGGCGGGCGGACAACTGAAATCCCTGCGGGACGGAGGCCACCTGACGCGTGGAATCCGCAGTGTGACCGCTCTGCATGTGATCTTTCACTGGAACCGGATCGGAATCCCCGGTACGGCGCAGGCTGCGCTGGCGAAGGCCGCGAAAGAGGCGGTCTTTCCTGACATGGCCGCCGCTGACCTGGCTTGACCAGGTGATTTCCTGGCCGAGGCCGTGCCGACGCCGGTTCCACCCCATGCGGGCAAGGTCATCGCCCTGAGGGGCCCCGCGCTTTCCGGACAGCTGACTGATGGTGATCTGCGGGCAGATCTACGCTGCTTGCTGCCGGTCCAGGTACTCGGTGTGGACCTCAAG
>NZ_JOFJ01000009.1 GCF_000718255.1 Spirillospora albida | reverse complement strand
TCCTGGGTGAAATGCCGCCTCTGTCGTGCCAACGACCTTCCCTTCCGGTTCTCCCCAACCCTAGTTGGGGACCTGTCCGGAAGATCCGGGGCGCCTCACTTCTGTGACCGCGTCCCCCGGGCCATAGGCCTGGCCGTCCCGGAGCATCGGGCGATACATCAGGGCCGCAGGCCACCACACCTGCACCTGCGGCCCCCGAAGCCTTGTTAGTCGTCGCCCTGGACGACCGCGAACCGGTCTGCTGGCACCACCTGCACCGCTCCGCTGACGTGCCACAGCACCAGCACCGGCACTCCCAGCGGCAAGCCGTGTTGGTACCGCTCGTCTGCGGTCGGCATCCGCGCTGTGATCTCCGTGCCCTGGACGGCAGGCAAGCGCGTCAGCACGCGCCTTTCCCTGACCTTGGAACCCACCCTTGGCCACGTCTCGATAAGTCCTTCGCGCGCAGACTCGCCAGCGCTTCCCGGACGGTTGCGCGGCTGACCTCGAACCGCTGCATTAGCCGCAGGTCACCGGACTTGATCTGTGTACGCAGACGGTCGGCCACCTGTTTGACGACCGGCCGATCCGCAGCGCGGTTTACTGGCTCATGCTCCATGGCGACGGACGTTACGTCCGCGATCCGGGCCGCTTACTTGTGGGTATGTACGGACAAGGCGAGCGTGCGACAAGGCATGGCCAGACGGCAAACGCAGAAGCGTCCCGCGTCTCGACGAGCGCGGGGCGCCGGTGCATCGCACACAGAGCTATGGCCCCAGCCGGGCAGACGCTCGCCGCTCCCAGCGATACAGCCGGTCGACCCGCACCTGCTCCACCAAGTGCACCTCATTCACACGCATTTGCACCGGCTCAAGCCGCTCAGCCAACGCCTCGACAACCGGAGCCGCTGGGCCGGCGGTGTTGCTGTAGGCGACGGACACGTGCGGCTCCCAGGTCGGCTCAGCCTCCAACTGATGCGCCCGCACGCGCTTTGCGGACGCGCGGACCGCGTCCCGCACCAGATCCAGGGCCCGCGGCGGCCGGATCCCGAGCACCACAGCCTCGCTATGGATCCACAGCCGGCCGAGTTCCACGGTGACCGGCTCCAGGCCGGCGAGGCGCCGCTGCGCGCTCTCCACCATCCCGTCGACCTCACCGCCGCCGATCTCGTCGCGGAACCCGACGATCTGGGTGGTCATGTGCAGCCACTCCGCCGGGATCATGTCCAGGCCACCGATGCCGGCGAGGCGGTCCTGGTACGCCGCGACGAGGTCGCGGACCGCAGGCTGGTCGTCCAGGAGGATGTGCCAGACCAGCAGCCGCCGGTCGGGGCGCACCCCGGGACGCCACCACCAGTGGTCGGACATCGACTCGGGCAGGGTCACGTGGCCTCCGATGCGGTCAGGGCGCGGTGTTCGAGTGATCCGGCCTGGAACGCGCGGATGCGGGTGCGTAGGTCGGAGGCACAAGGATCGGCCCTGTAGCGGCTGTGGCGCAGCCGCCTGTCCACATCGGTCATGCGCCCGCTGATGGTGACGACCCGGTAGTCCGCCTCGATCCCGAAGACGTCCTCCAGTTCGGCGGCCGCGGCGGCGGGTTCACCGGCCATGACGTGGGCGAGGGCGGCACCGATGCGGACCTGTGCCCACGTCCCGTACACCCACTGGTCCCCGTCCGCCCATGCGTCGTCGGCCTCGCGCGCCGACCGTGCCGCCCACATGGGGTCCCGGGCGCCGAGTCCCACTTGGAGGGCGTAGTTCGCTTGACGTGCCCTAGTGCAGCTCCACGCGTCAGCGGCCAGGTCGGTGGCGGGATGGGCGTCCCGTGCGGCCTGCGCGCGGTCCAAGGCGCGGGTCGCCTCGCGGATGTCTCCTTGGTGCTGGAGTGCGGTCGCTTCCGACACCGCCAGCAGCACCCGTCCACGGCTGCAGGGCGGCGCCAGCTCGTAGCCACAGCGCGCGAGTTGCGCCGCGTCGGCGTACCGGGATTCCCAGCGGGCCGTCTTGGACTGGGCGGCCAGGACCAGGGCGCGGGCGGCGTCAGAGGCAGCCTCGTCCGCGCACGTCCACGCCGCGTACCCGTGGGCGTCGGCCATCCGGTATCGGCCGACGTCCCCAGCGAGCAGTGTCGTCAGCGCGAACAGCTCCGCGCCGATCTGCAGAAGTTCGCGGGTCTGTGCGAGCCGCTGTCGGCCGCTCCGCGCGAGCTGCGTGACACGTGCTTGCAGTTGCAGCGCTTCGCCCAGGACGGTCAGGGGTGGTTGGCGGGCGTAGTCGAAAGCGAGGCGGTGCGCGGCGGTGCGCAGGTACCCGATGGTGCCGTCCCCGACGTTCGATCGCTCCAGCCAGGCGGCGAACACGACCGCGTCGTCAGTGGCGCGGTCGAGCCCGAGTACCCGAGCGGATTCCTCGCCGAACAACTCGCCCTCGGTACGGCCTGTGACCTTGGCGTACAGGACGCGGTATCGGGGTTCGGGGACGTAGCGGCCCGCCTCCCACTGTTTGATCATGTCCGCCAGGGATGGGACGTGCGGCATCCCGTCCCGGTCCCGCGGGTCTGCGGCCTCGCGCAGCAGGCGCGCGAGCCCGCTGCGCGACCAGCGCGGCGGGGCTTCCCGGACCGCGCGCAGGCGCGCGCCAATGGCCTGCTTGTCGCCGGTCGGCACTGCGATGCACCTCTCGCCGGATGAGGGGAGGGTGGCGCCCCCTCCCCGGTCCTCCCCTCATCCTCCCCTGCAACTGAGGCACTCGCCACGGATTCACTTGCCGTAGCCGAATCGCCACTAGCCATAGCGCAGGGAGATGGTCACGGTGCAGCTCCGCCCTTTCGCCTCCGACCCCGGTGAGTATCCGCGAGACGTTTCCCCGGACGAGGCGGCCATCCCCGAGTTCACCTTGCGGCAGTTGCACGACCGCCACGCCGCCGCGATCCAGGCACGGTTCCCCCGGCGTCCTGGCCTGGTACGGAAAGGCGACACGCATGTGGTGGGCGATAGTACCCCGCCGCTCCCAACACGGAGGCGTCCTCGTCGAGGCCGCGACCCCGGCGGCGCTGATGGCCGCGATCGACCAGAACATCGGCCGGACGTCATGACGTCCCGCCACCTGGAGCAGCTCGCCAACGCGCTCATCAAAGGCGGATGGCGGACCCGCACCGACCTCGGCCGGATTCCCGCCGTTGTGCGGGTCTGGCATCCGGACGTGCCGCTCATCGGCGACAACGTCAGCGTCCATCCGGGCCCGGACGGGCAGCCGTGGTTCCACTCCTCCACGGGCGTCCCCGTCGCACCCTGCAACGACGTTCGCCGCGCGGCGAGCGAGGTGGCGGCGCTGCTGCGTCCGTACGTGGATATCGCGCGCGCCGCCGAGCAGCCGACCCGGTGGCCGCCTTGAGACGCCGTACGCCCCTTGCCCGAGCAGTGCAAGCGGGAGCCGTACGACCGCTGACGGTAGCCGCCCAGAGACTCGCGGCCCGGGATGACGGCGCGCTCCCGGGCCGCGGCCCCATCCTCACCAAGCGCGCCGAGGAGGTCACGATGACCACCACCACCGAACGGATGACCACCAGCGTCAAGAACCCCCGCGACCTGGTCATGCCCGAGCAGTTCCAGACCATGGTCGACGACGTCATCTACTTCGACAAGGTGACCCGTCCCTACGCCGAGGCCGGCGTCGCGCAGTTCCTCGTTTTCATGAAGGCGTGGGGCGACACCATGGCCGAGGTCGGCGGTGACCCGCGCGCCTGGGTGAAGTTCGCGCCCTCGCCCGCCGTCGACAAGATCTGGCACCGCTCCATGATGCGAACCCGCACCTTCGCCGAGGTCTGCGACAAGGTCGCGGGCCGGTACATGCACCACCTCCCGATCATGGACGAGGACATCCGGTCCGGCGCCGCGTCCGAGCGCGGCCTCGCGGCGATGCGCGCGACCGGCTACCGCGTCGATCTGGAATGGTGGATGGACGGCGAGTCGTGCTGCCCGGAGAACTGCGCGCAGCCGCCGCTCACCTGACCATCGGCAAGGGATGATCTGTGCCCAGCAGTGACCCGCTCCCCGGAGATCTCCGTGCTGCCATCGAGGCCCGCACCGGGCAGATCGTCGCGGTCGCCCCGGCATCGGCCGGCAACCACGCCGACGTCACCGCCACCCTCCACACCGAGAGCGGGCAGGTGTTCGTCAAGGCGGCACGGAAACTGATCGACGCCGACGGACCGGAGGTGAAGTCGCTGCGCTGGGAAGCCGCGATCAACTCCCACGTCACCGAGTTCGCCCCCCGGCTCCTCTGGAAAGTGGAGGCCGGGGGGTGGCTCGCCCTCGGTTTCGAGCACGTCACCGGCCGCCACGCCGACTACACGCCCGGATCGCCGGACCTGGAACTGCTCGCCAAGGTCGTCCACACGCTCCAGAGCACGCCCTGCCCGGACGTCTTGGCGGCCAAGCGCATCGAACGACGCTGGACGAAGGTCGCCGCGGACGTGACACCGTTCGCCGGTGACACCCTGCTCCACGCCGACCTCAACCCGGCCAACCTCCTCATCACCACGGACGGGGCAGTGCGCCTGGTCGACTGGGCGTTCGTGGCACGGGGCGCCGCGTTCCTGGAGATGGCGCTGTTGGTCCCGTGGCTCCTCAAGGCCGGGCACACGCCTGCCGAGGCCGAGAGGTGGGTCGCGCGGTTCCCGGCGTGGGCTGCGGTGCCTCCGGGGAGTGTCGACTCATTCGCGCATGCGTTCGCGGAGAAGTGGGTGTCCAACCTTGCTGCGCATGGGCGTGCTGCTTGGGCTGTGGAGCATTGCGCGGCTGCTCGCCGCTGGGCCGAGTACCGGCATCGCACTTCTCGGTCGTGAACGACCGAGCTTGGATAACCCATGATCGCATCTCGTCACGGCCAGCTGCCGCGCCGGCGGGCGGTGTCGCGCATGGCGACGAATGCCCACGCCGTGCGCGCCCGGTGCGGTGCGGCCTTGGCATACCGGGGCGCCAACAACGCGCCGGGTTGCTCCACCAAGGTCAAGGTGGACGGGGATCCCTCAGCGGTCGTAGTGTCCGGCTCGTACCTGGGCCGTGAAGGTCTTCCATGACTTCACGCCGAACGTGAGGTGGCCGGCGTCCGGAGCCTTGCTATCTCGCACGCCGGCGCTACCGGCGAGATCAGTAACCTCGACGCACTCGCCGTTGGCACTGCTGTGGCTGCTCTTACGCCATTTGGCAGCAGAAACGTCCGTCTTGCGTCCGTCCACGACCCCTCTGCTCTCCTGGATCGGCTGCTATGCAAGGTCTTGGGCCGCCGCGCGGAAGAGTCGCACTGACTCTCTAGGACTCTGTGCCGCCGCCCTCAGATGGTCGAAGACCAGTTTATATCCGGCGACATTAGTCGCATCCTCCACGAAGAGGGCGCCCATGCCCGTGTCAAGGTAGACGACGTCCGGATCGGGAGCATCGAAGCCTAAGAGGACGAACGAGGTTGCCATGGAGGCGTGCGCTCCGGCCCGAAACGGCAGTACTTGAAGCTGTATGCCGGGCTGCTCGGCGAAGCCGGCAAGTTGCTCGAGTTGTGCACGCATGACCTGAGGGCCTCCAACGACCCGCCGGATGGCCGCCTCGTCAATCACAGCCCACAGTCGCATCGGGTGAGGGCCGGCGAGAATCTTCTGCCGGTCGAGACGCACAGCAACACGGCGCTCGACCGTCTCTGCATCGTCGTCCGGGCGCGCGGCCCGGATGACGGCACGTAGGTAATCCGCTGTCTGGAGGATCCCCGGGATCAGTTGCTGTTGATAGGTGTACATCTCGCGGGCTTCTGTCTCGAGCCCGATGTAGGTGCTGTACTCGGTGGGCAGGACGTCGGCGTAGATCTGCCACCACCCGCGCTGACGCGCCTCGCGAGCAAGGGTGATCAGCGCTTCCCGCTGCTCGCCGTGGACGTCATAGACATCCAGCAGATGGCGCAGGTCTACGGGACGAATCCGGCGATCCCCTTTCTCCCATCGTCCGAGCGTGCTGGGGTTCCACTCGCCGCCAGCGAGATCGGCGACCTGTTCGATGGTCAGTCCTCGTTCTTCTCTGAGACGGCGCAGCTCACGCCTGAGCCGCTTACTGCGGACGGTCGGGCTGGGACGACCGGACATCCAAACCTCCTATTGGCATTTCTCCGTTGGAGGGTTGCCAACGTCGTACAGACATCGCATGCTGTAGTCAGGTTGTCACGGAGGAAGCTCGCCTGGTGGCACAACTGGCCAAGAAGCTCAGGCAGGTCTTGTGATCACAGATGCTTCCGGGCGGCGAACGGCCGTTGGTCTGACCAGGCGTCCACGGAGGGCGGCCGAACAGGAGCGGCCCCGGGTCGGTGCTTGCACCACCGGCCCGGGGCCTTGACCCGACTGCAAAGGAGTCGGACCCATGTCGAAACTACCCAAGTGCTCGCCGCCAGGGGAGCGCCAGGACTGGAGATCGCTGCCGCCGGTGACGGCTCAGCGGCTGGAACTGCTGGTCAGGCTGATGGTCGGCCTGCAAAGCCTCGGACGAGGCTCGGTGCTGTATCTGGAGGGGCGGGCCGAGCCGGTGCTGTCGGTTCCAGTGATGTCGCGACGCCGGTCGGTGGCGGTACCCGTCGTCCAGGACGGAGACGGATGGTCCTACGTGTGGGACGCCGTCCACAAGACCCGGCTCATTCGGTGCGGGCGGCGGCCGAGTTCATCGCGGGAGTGTCTCGGTGAGCGTCTGGGACGAGGTGCAGACCGAGCGAGTGTGTTCGGTGGATGCGCTTGACGTCCGAGATGTTCGTGCGCGGGTGCGGCAGGCACTCACCCGACGCACGGACGCCTTCGACCTCGACGATGTCGACCTGCTGGTGTGCGAGATCGCCACCAACGCCGTCCGGCATAGCGCCAGCGGGCGGCCCGGCGGCGGAGTGTGGGTCACCCTGCTGGTGTCCGCCGCGCGGTTGCGGGTGGAGATCCAGGACGACGGCGGCTCGCGGGGGCGTCCGGTGATACCCGCGCAGAGTTCGGCCTGGAACGAGTGTGGACGCGGCCTTCTCATGGTCCGCGAACTGGCCGACCGCTGGGGCACCCTCCGCGGGGTGGACGGACGCCACGTCGTGTGGTTTGAGCTCCAGGCCGACGGAGATCGCGTCATCAGCTGACGCGTCGTCCCGCCGTGACGTGCCCTTACATAGAGCGCGTTGCGGCGGGGCGACCTACCCGGGGAGGGCTGCCTACGCCGCGCGGGCCCTTTGCCCTCAGTGCGTCCGGCGTTCGTAGGTGCCCTTGTGGTGTTCGTAGAGGGGGTCGGGGGTGTTCCACGCCTCTTCGCGGAGGGTGCGCTTGATGACCTTGTTGGTGGGAGTTCGGGGTAGGGCCTCGGAAATGCGGATGTAGCGGGGGGTCCACTTGGTGCCGAGGTCTGGCTGGGCTTTCAGGAACTCGGTGAATGCTGTGGGGTCGAAGGTCTCGTTCGCGGCCACGGTCACTGCGGCCATGACCTGGTCGCCTACGTGTTCGTCTGGGACGGCGTAGACCGCTACGTCCGTAAAGATTTCGTAGCGTGATAGGAGGCGTTCTACCGGGGCCGCCGCGAAGTTCTCGCCGTCCACGCGGAGCCATTCGTCGTTGCGGCCGGCGAAGTACCAGTAGCCGTTCTCGTCGCGGTAGGCGAGGTCTCCGGACCAGGTCCAGCCGTTGCGGACGCGCTTCGCCGTTGCTTCCGGGTTGTTGTAGTAGCCCTCGAACTTGGCGGCGCCCTGAGTGTCCACGATCTCGCCGATGGCCTCGTCGGCGTTGAGGAGCGTGCCGTTCGCGTCGAATTCGGCGCGGGGGCATTCCTGGAGGGTGTCCGCGTTGATGACCACGGTGCCGGGCTCACCGACTCCGAGGGAGCCGGGGGGTGTGCCGGGGACGCGGGTGAGGCGGATCTCGCCCTCGCTGGAGCCGTAGGAATCGATGACGGTGCAGCCGAAGCGGCGGGCGAATTCGGCGATGTCGCGTTCGTTGGCCTCGTTGCCGAAGGCGATGCGGAGGGAGTTATCGGCGTCGTCCGCCTTCTCTGGGACAGCCAGGATGTAGCTGAGGGGCTTGCCGACGTAGTTGAAGAACGTGACGCCGTGGCGGCGGACGTCCGGCAGGAAGTTCGACGCGGAGAACTTGCGGCGCAGGACGATGCGGCCGCCCGTGGCCACGGCGGGGGCGATGCCGGCCATCAGGGCGTTCGAGTGGAACATCGGCATGACGACGTAGAACACGTCGTCGGCGGTGAGCGAGCGGCGGTCGCGTTGCTGGAGGGCTATCCGGCCTAGGCGGCCCTGGGTGGAGATGACCGCTTTGGGGGCCGACGTCGTGCCGGACGTGAAGACCAGCGAGAAGATCGTCTCGGGTGTGACGGGGGTGAGGGGCGCGGGCGCGGCCTTGGCCAGGTCTTCGCGGTAGGTCTCGGTGTCGATGTTCCGCACCGGGACGTCCACCAGACCGTCCAGGTGCGGGGCGCGGGACGCTTCGGTGACCAGCAGCGCGCAGTCGGTGTGGGTGATGTCGCGGGCCAGTTCCGCGCCCCGGCGGGTCGGGTTCAGCTCGACTACTGGAACTCCGGCCAGTGCCATGCCCAGGAGCCAGAACAGGTGCTCGGGGCCGTTCTCCAGGAAGAGGCCGACGTGGCCGTCGATGCCTTGCACCAGGCCCGCGCGGCGGCGGGACTCGGTGATGACCTCGCGCCACGTCCACGACTCGTCCTCGAAGCTCAGGGCGGTGCGGTCGTCGTCGCCGCGGGCCGCGACCAGCTCCGCGAAGGCGGTCTCCCGAGCGGGACGATCGTCGTGCAGCACGGCGGTCACTCCATGGTCCAGCGGCGGACGGGCCTGGTCTCGATGAAGTCGATCCGCACCGAGCGGCGCGCGAAACGCCAGGTGAGGCCGTCGCGGCGGTACAGGTCGGTGTAGCGGAGGTGCCAGACGAGGTCGGTGACCTCGCCGTTCTCGCGCTCGCTCAGGTGGTGCCCGACGCAAGAGATGTTCCCGGTCGCCGTGCCGCCCTCGCGTCCCTGGTCGAAGACCTGGCCCACGATCTGGTGCGAGGTGAGCGGGACGTCCTCCAGGGCGCGGAGGGCTTCGACGATCCCGTCCCGGCCCTTGTAAGTGCGAGTGGGGCCGAGGGAGTTCGGCGGGTCCGGCAGGACGAGGGCGGCGTCCTTCGTGAAGAGGCCCGCCAGGCTCGTGTACTTGCGCAGGTCGGCGTACAGCGCGTACCGGGCCACGAGGTCGGCGAAGTCGGAGCGCTCCCGCCATGCGATCACGGTCATGTGATCTCGAGACGTTCGGCGCACGCGGAAAGTTCGTCCCGCGCCTCGTTCAGGTCGCGCGTCGGGGTGGCGCTCAGGACGAGGCGGTCGGCGCCGAGCCCGGCGAGTTTCTCCGACTTCTCCGGGGTGATCTTGGCGAGGGCGTGCCCGAGGGTCAGTTCGAGCGCGGAGGGGTCGCGGTCGTTCTTCTCCGCCTCCTCGCGCATGAGCGTCACGAGGGCGGCGAGTTCAACGCCGGCGACGCCGAGCGGCTGGAGGCCGTCGCCGTGGCGGCCGGCGCGGCGCGCGGCGGCCTTGCTGTGGCCGCCGATGTGGATCGGCACGCCGCGCGGCTGGACGGGCTTCGGGTAGCTCATCAGGTTCTTGAACCGGAAGAACTCCCCGTCGTGGGACGCGCCCTCAGGGGCCGTGTCGGCCCAGAGCGCGCGGAGCACCTCGATCTGCTCGTCCGCGCGGCGGCCCCGGGAGTCGAAGTCGGTGCCGCACGCCTCGATCTCCTCGCGCATCCAGCCCATGCCGACGGTCAGCCGCAGCCGGCCACCGGACAGGGCGTCGAGGGTCGCCAGCCGCTTGGCCAGCACGACCGGGTGGTGGTTCGGCAGGACGAGCACGCCGGTGGCCAGCCCGATCCGCGACGTCCGGCCCGCGAGGTACGCGAGGAGGTCGAGCGGGTCGGGGATGTCCAGGTCGTCCGCCAGCTCCATCTTCCCGGACGCGTCGTACGGGTACACGCTGTCGTAGCGCGAGGCGACGACGGCGTGCTCGACGGCGACGAGCGACTCGAAGCCGCACGCCTCGGCGTGCTCGGCGTACGCACCGATCCAGGCCGGGTCCGCGGTGACTCCTGCGGCGACCGGCAGCAGGACGGCGTGCTTCATCCGCCCGCCGCCTTGCGGCCGGCGCGGCGGCCGAAGAAGGTGCCGTCGCCGAGCGAGGTGCCGCTGATGTAGCCCTCGCCGTGGATGCCGGACGCCGTGCGGCCCGCCGCGTACAGGCCGGTGATCCGCTCGCCGGAGTTGTTCAGCACCTCTCCGTCGACGGTCGTGTGCAGGCCGCCGAGGGTGAAGCCGCCCGCGCCGGTCCCGGCGCCCATCCTGCCCGCGCCGAAGAAGCCGTCGCGGGGGTCGATCGCCGCGAACGGGCCCTTGAGCGGACGCAGCCATTTGGCGTCCTTGTGGAAATAGGGGTCCTCGCCCTGCTCCGCGTGGCGGTTGTAGGTCTCGATGGTCGCCTCGAGCGCGCCCGGCGGCAGGCCGAGCGACTCCGCCAGCTCGGTGGCGGTCTCCCCCGCGTGGACGGGGCGGACGCCCCACATGTCGGCCTCGTCGATGTCCTCGTACCCGGCCTCGTCGATGATCGCCCAGAACGGGCCGGTCCGGTGCTGGACGGCCTTGTGGCTGAACAGGCCGGGGTAGACGTCCTCGTTGATGAAGCGCTGGCCGAGGCCGTCCACGAGCATGCCCCGGCAGATCACGGCGGGGTTCGCGGTGAGGGCGATCTCGACGGACGCCATCCGGCGGGTCGCGGCGCCGGCCGCGGTCGCGATCTTGATGCCGGAGCCGTCGCTCGTCCCGTCGCTGACCTTGTCGTGGCCGAGCAGGATGGGCGCGTGGTCGGCGAGCATGTCCTCGTTGTCGACGAACCCGCCGGTGGTGAGGACGACGCCGCGCCGCGCCCGGTACACGACCCGGTCGGAGAACTTGCGGGCCACGACACCGACGACGCGGCCGTCCTCGACGACGAGGTTGGTGGCGACGGTGTCCTGATGGGCGACGGCACCGGCTGCGGTGGCCGCGCCGATCAGCTTCTCCATGAGGATGCCGCCCGCGAACATGGTGGTGGCGGGGCGGTGCCCGCGCGGAGCGGGCTTGGCGATCGTGTTGTACGGCCAGGCGTTCTCGCCCAGCCACATCAGGCCGTCCTCGGTGTACGGCATCCAGCCCGGCTTCTCGAACAGCGTGGGCTTGAACGGGACGCCGCACGCGCGGAACCACTCGAAGTGCTCCACGCTGCCGTCGCAGTACAGGCGGAGCTTCTCCTCGTCCGCGTGCGGGCCGAGCGCGGCCTTGAGGAAGGCGAACATGTCGTCGGGGGTGTCGTCGAACCCGCACGCCTTCTGCACCTCGGTGCCGCCGCCGAGGTACAGCTCGCCGCCCGACTGGGCGGACGTACCGCCGGGGCCGCTCGACCGTTCCAGGACGAGCACGTCCGCGCCCGCCGCCGCGGCCTCCTGCGCCGCCGCCGCGCCCGCCGCGCCGAACCCGACCACGAGGACGTCGCACTCGTGGTCGAAGGTGACGTCGGCGGCGCCGACGGGTTCCACCGATGCCATCGGTTCAGCCCTCCTGCGGCGGGGTGAAGGCGGCGAGCGGCTCGGACCCGGACCAGTCGTGGCCCCAGTAGCTGTCCGCGCTGATCTCCTCGGCCGTGTAGTACGCCTCGTCGACGAGCATCCCGTCGGTCCCGTACTCGATGTCCCAGCCGCCGGGGGCCCGCACGTAGAAGGAGATCATCTTGTCGTTGGTGTGGCGGCCGAGCGTGGACGAGATCGAGAAGCCCATCCGGCCCACGTTGTCGAGGGCGCGGCCGACCGCGTCCAGGGTGTCGACCTCCACCATCAGGTGGACGAGGCCGGGCTCACCGTCGTGCGGGGCGGGGCACACGGCGAGGCTGTGGTGCCGCCGGTTGACGCCCATGAACCTGACGCGCATGCCGCCGCCGACGTTGAACGCGCCGCGCGGCACGAACCCGAGGACCCGCTGGTAGAAGTCCACGACCTCCTTGTGCCGGGAGGACGGCAGGACGACGTGGCCCATGCCCTGCTCGCCCGTGACGAACGTCTGGGCGAGCCCGGTCCGGACGGGGCTGTGGTCGAGGGCGGGCCCGAAGAACACCTCGACGGGGGTGCCGCCGGGATCGGTGAACGCGATGACCCGCTCGGCGTACCGCTCCGCCGCCTCGTCCCGCGATAGGAGGGTCACCTCGACGCCGGCCTTCTCGACGGCCTCCTGGACGGCGGCGAGCGCGTACTGGTCGCGGACCTCCCAGCCGACCGCGAGCACCTTGTCGGAGTCGCCCGGCAGGACCGCGAGCCGGTGCTTGCGCTCGTCCATCCGCAGGTACAGGCCGTCCGGGTCGGGTCCGGTGCCCTCGGCGAAGCCGAGCGCGTCGATGGTCAGCTCGCGCCAGCGGTCGAGATGCTGCGTCTGCACCTTCAGGTAGCCGAGCCCGCGGATCTGCGTCATTGCTGCGTCGTCCTTCGTTCGGGAGGTCGTCTCTCAGATCATGGAGCGCATCGGGCCCTGCGGGGGCTCGATGCCGAGGTCGGTGAGCGCGGCCACGTGGTAGAGCGAACCGGGGACGTGGATCGCGTGCGCGAGGCCGACGTGCGCGTCCCGCCAGAACCGCTGGATCGGGTTGTCGACGCGCATCGCGTTGCCGCCGGACCGGACGACGATCTCGGTCATCGCCTGGACGGCCCGCCACGCGGCCCGGGTCTGGGTGCGGCGGCCGGCGGCGCGGTCGGCGAACGAGATCTCCTCGCCCGCGGCGACGCGGTCGTACATGCGGCTGACGTTGTCGAGCAGCGCCGTGCGGGACGCCTTGATCTCCTCGGCCGCCTCACTGATCGCGTACAGCACGTACGGGTCGTCCTTGATCTTCGTGCCGGTGATCTGGACGCGGGTCCGCTGGTAGGCGAGGTGGTGGTGCAGGGCGCCCTCGCAGATCCCGATGACGGCGGCGGTGATGCCGAGCGGGAACGCGCAGGAGAACGGCAGCAGGTAGCCGGGGTCGCCGAGGCCGGCCTCGCGGGCGTAGGAGCCGTCCACGACCTTGCCGTACTGGAGCGTGCGGTACGCGGGGACGAACGCGTCCTTGACGATGATGTCCTTGCTGCCGGTGCCGCGCAGTCCCGCGACGTCCCAGGAGTCCTCGACGATCTCGTAGTCGGAGCGCGGCAGGATCATGTGCAGCGACCGCGGCGGCATCACCATCTTGCCGTCGGCGTCGCCGAGCATCGCACCGAGGAAGATCCAGTCGCAGTGGTCGGTGCCGGACGAGAACTGCCAGCGGCCGTTGAAGACGTAGCCGCCGTCCACGGGACGGGCGATGCCCATCGGCGCGTACGGGGAGGCGATCCACGTGTCGGGGTCCTCGCCCCAGACCTCTTCCTGGACCTTCGGGTCCGCGTACGCCATCTCCCACGGGTGGATGCCGACGATGCCGGCGATCCAGCCGGTGGAGCCGTCCAGGGACGCGACGCCCATCACGGTCTCGGCGAACTCGCGGGGGTGGACCTGGAGGCCGCCGTACTTCTTCGGCTGCAGCATCCGGATCGTGCCGGAGTCGCGGAGGATCTTCGCGGCCTGGTCGTCGAGCCGCCCGAGCCGCTCGTTGGCCGGGCCGAGCGCGCGGATCTCCTCCGCCCGCTCCATGATGGTGTCGAGTACACGGTTCGTCATCGCCTGTCTCCCTGTAGTCGTCGGTCAGCCGTCGTAGCTGATCTTGAGGCGGTCGCTGACCGGTCTCGCCTGGCAGGCGAGGATGAGCCCGTCGGCGAGATCCTGCTCGTCCAGGACGGTGTTGGCGTCCAACGCCACTTCGCCCTCCAGCACCACACAGGCGCAGGCGGAGCAGGAACCCTCCCGGCAGGAGAAGGGGGCGTCCACCCCGGCGCGCAGCAGGGCGTCGAGGAGCACCTCGGACGCCTGCCACGGCAGGGTCGTCGTCGCGCCGTCCAGCTCGGCCTCGACCTCGACCTCGGCGGCGGCCCCGCCCGTGTCCTCCCCCTCGGCGCCGCCGGACGCCTCGGGCTCGGCGAACGGGTCGCCGGTGAGCGAGAAGAACCGCTCGACGTGCACCCGGATGCCGAGGTCGGGCAGGGTCTCCTCGGCCAGCGCCATGAACGGCTCCGGCCCGCAGACGAACGCCTGCCGGCCCCCGTACGGACGGGCCAGCCCGCGCAGCGCGGCGGGCGTCGGCAGCCCCTGCACCGTCTGGAGCCAGTGCACGACCGTGAGCCGGTCCCCGTGCGCGGCGACGAGCTCCCGCAGCTCCTCGGCGAAGATCACCGAGTTCTCGTCGCGGTTCGCGTAGAGCAGCGCGACGGACCCGCGGCCCCCGGCCAGGACCGACTTCAGGATCGACATCACCGGGGTGATGCCGCTGCCGCCCGCCAGCAGCAGGACGTCCTCGTCCAGCGACGCGGGGGTGAACGTCCCGGCCGGGCGCAGCACCTCCAGCACGTCGCCGGCGGTGACGTTGTCGCAGATCCAGTTGGACCCGAGGCCGCCCTCGACCCGCTTCACCGTGACCTTCATCCGGTCCCCGGCGACGGGCGAGCTGCACAGCGAGTAGCACCGGGCCGCGTACCCGTCCCCGCACGGGACCCGGATGGTGAGGAACTGGCCGGGCCGGTAGGTGAACCGCTCGCGGTCACCTTCGGCGGGTTCGAGCACGAGGGAGTTCGCGTCCGCGGTCTCCCTGACGACCTCGACGACCCGGGCCTTGAGCGAGGTGTTCATCAATCGTCCGTGATCAACCCCGCGGCGTGCCTGGCCGCGATGTAACCGAACACGATCGAGGGGCCGATGGTCGCGCCGGGACCGGCGTACTCGTTGCCCATCACCGACGCGGACGTGTTGCCCGTCGCGTACAGGCCGTCGATGACCGACCCGTCGCCGCGCAGCACCCGGGAGTGCTCGTCGCAGACAAGGCCGCCCTTGGTGCCGAGGTCGCCGACCTCCAGCTTGAACGCGTAGTACGGGGCCGAGTCGAGCACGTCCATGCACGGGTTCTTCAGGTTCGGGTCGCCGTAGTAGCGGTCGTAGGCGCTCTCGCCCCGGCCGAACTCCGGGTCCTCGCCCGCGCGGGCGTACCCGTTGAACTTCTCGACGGTGTCCGCCAGCGCGTCGCCCGGGACGCCGATCTGCTCCGCGAGCTGCTCCAGGGTGTCGGCCTTGAACGCGATGCCCTTTTCGTAGAAGCCCTTCGGGATCGGCGCGCCGGGCAGGATCTGCGCGAACGGGTAGCGGGCGCGGCCCTTGGCGTCCATCACGAACCAGGCCGGGACGTGCCCGCCCTCCAGCTGGTCGTGGACGAAGTTGACGTAGGGCGCCGACTCGTTGGTGAACCGGCGGCCGTTCGACGACACGATCACCGAGCGCGGGATGGAGCGCTCCGACACCAGCGGGATGACCGCGCCCATCGGGTGCCGGACGGCCGGCATCCACCACGCGTCGTCCATGAAGTCGAGGGCGGCGCCGAGCCTCTCCCCCACGGCGATGCCGTCGCCGGTGTTCTCCCGGGCGCCCATCGCGTAGTTCTCTTTGCCGCCCTTCGGGAGGTACTGGTCGCGCATCGTCTGGTTGTGGTCGAAACCGCCGGACGCGAGGAGGACGCCGCGACGGCCTCGGATTCGCTGCGTCCGCCCCTCGCGCTCGATCACGACGCCGGTGACGCGGCCGTCCTCGTCGGTGATGAGCTCGGTCATCTTGGTGCGCAGCCAGAGCGGGACGCCGGCGTCCTTGAGCGCCATGCGGAGCCGCGCGGCGAGCGCCCGCCCGCCGGTCGACATGTGCCGGCGCCGGATCACGTTGGACGACACGCGCCACGCCGCGACCAGCGACGCCTTGCGGCCCTGCCACGTCCGCTTCGCCATGGCGAGGTCGTGGTAGTCCTTGCTCGTCACCCAGAGCCCGAGCGGGCCCTTCATGTTGTTCGGGCGCTGGAACTTCTCGTCCTCGCCGAGCTTTCGGGTGTCGAACGGCTTGGCCTCGATCGACCGGCCCAGCGGGCGGCCGCCCTCCAGCTCGGGGTGGTAGTCGGCGTACCCCTTGGTCCAGAAGAACTGGACCCACTTGCTGCGGCACAGCAGCTCCATCGCCGCCGGGCCGTTGTCGACGAACGCGTCCAGCCGCGCCGCCGGGACCTTGCCCTCGGTGAGGAGGTCCAGGTAGCGGCGGATCGACTCGCGGCTGTCGTCGTGGCCCTTCGCCTTCAGCACCGGGTTGTTCGGGATCCAGATCCCGCCGCCGGAGATGCTCGTGGAGCCGCCGAACCGCTTGCCCTTCTCGACGATCAGCGGCTTCAGGCCCGCGTCGGCCGCGGTCAGCGCGGCGGCCATCCCGCCGCCGCCGCTGCCCACGATCACGAGGTCGTACTCGGCGTCCCAGCCGCCCTGCTCGCTCATCAGGTGTCCTTCCTGGTGAGGAACGCGAGGACGGCGGACTCCCACGCGTCCTTCTGCTCGATCATCACCCAGTGCCCGCAATTGGGGAAAATGTTGACCTGCACGTCGGGGATCGTCCGCATTGGGACGAGGCACATGTCGACCGGGCTGACCCGGTCGTCCCGCCCCCACGTGATGAGGGTGCGCGCCTTCAGCCTGTGGAGCATCGCCCAGTACGGCGGGGCGTCGGAGGCGGCCATCGCCTTCGCCCGCATCGCGAACGCCTTCGACCCGTACATGCGCCGCGCGGCGGCGAGCGTGTCGGGGTCGGTCGCCTGCGCCCAGCGCTCCTCGATCATCTCCTCGGTGACGACGGCCGGGTCGTGGACCATGGAGGTCAGCCACCGGACGAGGCCCTCGCGGGTCGGGTCGTCGGTGAACTCCATCAGCAGCCGGATGCCCTCGCCGGGACCCGGGCTGAAGATGTTCGTGCCGATCCCGCCGACCGTGACGAGCCGCCGCACGCGGTCCGGCGCGGCGAGCGCCACCTGCGTGCCGATGATGCCGCCCATCGAGTTGCCGATGACGTCGACCCGGTCGAGGCCCAGCCCGTCCAGGAACCGGGTCACCGCGGGGCCCGCGCCGAGCATCGGGTGCTCGCCGGTGGGATCGCTCACCCCGAAGCCGGGCAGCTCCAGGACGAGGCACCGGAAGTGCTCGGAGAACCGGGCGAGGTTGCCGCCGAAGTTGCGCCAGCCGGTCACGCCGGGGCCGGAGCCGTGCAGCATCAGCAGCGGCGGACCGTCGCCGGCCTCGTGGTACCGCAGGATGCCCTGGTCGGTGGCGAGTTCGCGCGCCGTCGCCTCGTGGGTCAGCTCCGTGGGCATGGTCTCTCATCCTCTAGGGGGCTTGCGGGGAACGTAATCAGCGCGTGGTCATGGTCACGAGGGAGGATCCCGATCAGCGGGACGCGCACCGGCGGAGCGTTCCCGCCGGCCGGCGGGGGGCCTGCTTCCACTCAACGGGATCCCCTTGCGCCGGAGGGGTACCGCATGCCTACCTTCCAGTACCGACCTGATTCGGGAACCGGGCCGCGACGGCCGCCGCCGGCGCCGCCCGCGCCCCCCGACCAGCCCAGAGGTGGAGCGATGACAGCCGAGCCAGTGATCTCCGCGGACCCCGGCCCCGCCGGCTCCCCCGACCCCGCCGAGTTCCGCCGGGCGATGGCCGAGTTCGCGACCGGGGTCACCGTGATCACCGCCGTGGACGACGGCGAGCCCGTCGGCTTCGCCTGCCAGTCGTTCGCGTCGGTGTCCCTCGAACCGCCGCTCATCCTGTTCTGCGCCGACCACCGCGGCCGCTCGTGGCCCCGGATCCGGTCGGCGGGGCGCTTCTGCGTCAACGTCCTCGCCGAGGACCAGCGCGACCTGTGCGGGCGGTTCGGTTCCAGCAAGGGCGCCAAGTTCGAGGGCCTCGACTGGGACCTGTCCGCGTGGGGCACCCCGCAGCTGCGGGACGTTCTGCTGAACGTCCACGCCGAGGTGCACGCCGTCCACCGCGCCGGGGACCACGACGTCGTCATCGGCCGCGTGCTCGGCCTGCACCTCCCGGACCGCGCCGACCGTCCGATGCTCTTCTTCCGGAGCCGCTTCGGGGTGAACGAGCCGGACGCCCCGATCGCCCCCGACCCGTGGGGCCGGGGCGACCGCTGGGGCTGGGGCTGACCTCACCTGCCGGGCTCACATCCAGTCGCCGCGGGAGTCGACGGCCATGAGGCGGTTCATCGTCTCGGGCGACCAGGTCGCGTCCTCCTCCGCCCCGCCCGGCTGCGGGCGGCGGGCGCGCGGCACGGCGGACGCGCGCGGCGGGCGGCGGCGCACGGCCGCCTGGCCCGGGAACAGCACCTGGGACGCCTCGCGCGCGGCGGTGACGACCAGCGGCGCGACGTTCTCCAAGGGGGTGTGGATGTCGCCGACCAGGGAGATGCCGGCGACCGGGCCCTCCGCGCCGCGGATCGCGGCGGCCACGCACGCGATGCCGGGGAACGACTCGCCGCGCTCGAACGCGAGGCCGCGGCGCTGCCGGATCCGGTGCAGCTCCTGGTGCAGGGTGCCGAGCTCGCCGATGGTGCGGCTGGTGAACCGGCTGATCTCGCCGCCGAGCAGGACGTCCACCTGCTCGGGCTCCAGCCAGGCGAGCATGGCCTTGCCGAGCGCGGTGCCGTGCGCGGGCACGCGGCCGCCGACGCGGGACGGCACCGACGTGGCGAGCCGTCCGCCGAGCTTGTCGAGGTAGAAGACCTCGGCGCCGTCGAGGACCGCGAGGTGCGCGACGAGCCCGGTGGTGACCTGGAGCTGGTGCAGCATCGGCGCGGCGGCCTCGCGGATCTTGCCGTGCCCGCCGTCCTGCCCGCCGAGGCCGAGCGCGCGCTGCCCGAGGCCATAGCCGAAGGAGTGGTGCGCGAGCCAGCGCTGCCGGACGAGCTGGTCCAGGATGCGGTGCGCGGTGGAGCGCGGGAGCCCGGTGCGGCGCGCGACGTCCTCCAAGGTGAGCCGGGCCGAGGGGCCGCTGAACGCGTCCAGGATCAGGGTCATCCGCTCGATCATCGATGGCGGCGACTCCCGCCGCGTGGACGTGACCTCGGCCATCACATCTCCAATCGACTGAAATGAATTCTTGTTCTTTGGACTGTAGCAAGCGTGACGACGGAACGAAAGACCTGCAATAGTGGCTGGTCAGGCGAGCCTCACCCGCCCCATGAGCCGTCTGGCGCCGTCGGGCGACCAAGTAGAACGTTTTCCTGTTGAGAGGTGATCAGCGATGCGCGTCGGGATCGTCACGCCCGTAGTGGCCCAGCCGCCGCCCGGCCCCGCGCCCTGGGAACCGGACGCCGGCATCGAGGAGATCGGCGCCGTCGCCGAGGACGCCGACCGGCTCGGCTACCACCACCTGACCTGCAGCGAGCACGTCGCCGTCCCCGAGGAGACCGCCGCCGGGCGCGGCGCCGTCTACTGGGACCCGCTCGCCACCTTCGGCTACCTCGCCGCCCGCACCGCCCGGATCCGGCTCGCCACCCAGGTCCTCGTCCTCGGCTACCACCACCCCCTGGCGATCGCGAAGCGCTACGGCACCCTCGACCGGGTCAGCGGCGGCCGCCTCGTCCTGGGCTTCGGCGTGGGCAGCCTGGAGGAGGAGTTCGACCTGCTCGGCGCGCCCTTCGCGGACCGCGGCGCCATCGCCGACGACGCCCTTGCCGCGCTGCGGGCCTCCCTGGGCGTCCGCGTCCCCTCCTACCAGGGGCCGCACTACTCCTTCTCGGGCATGGTGGTCGAGCCGCACGCCGTCCAGCCCCGCGTCCCGTTCTGGATCGGCGGCCGCACCGCCCGCTCCCTCCGCCGCGCCCTGACCGCCGACGGCTGGGTCCCCTTCGGCCTCCCCCTGGACGCCCTGGCCGCGATGCTCGCGTCGGCCGACGTCCCGCCCGGCTTCGACGTGGTGCTCGCCCCGTCCCGTGCCCTGGACCCCATCGGCGACCCCGACGGTGCGGTCAAGGCACTGACCCGCCTCCGCGACGCCGGCGCGACCATCGCGGGCGTCCGGCTGGAGTCGGCCTCCCCCGCCCATTACCGCGAGCAGCTCGAGGCTCTCCGCGACCTCGACACCGACGTCCTGACCTGGGGAGAGAAGCCGTGAACGACCGCCTGGCGGCGCTGGAGTCCCGCGTCCGCGCCCTGGAGGACGAGCGGGCGATCACCCGCCTGATCCTCTCCTACGGCCCCCTGGTCGACAGCGGCCGCGCCGCCGAGGTGGCCGCGCTCTGGTCCGAGGACGGCGTCTACGACGTGGACGAGATCATGATGACGGGCCGCCCGGAGATCGAGGCGATGGTCCGCTCCACCCCCCACCAGCGCTGGATCGCCGGCGGCTGCGCTCACGTCGTCGGCCCCCCGCACGTCACGGTCACCGGCGACACCGCCACCGCGGTCGGCTACACCATGATGATCGTCAACACTCCGGACGGCTTCACCCTGCGCCGCGCCACCGCCAACCACTGGACCCTGGCCCGCACGGAGTCCGGCTGGACCGCGACGAACCGCACCAACCGCGTCCTGGACGGCCGCGAGGAGTCCCCCGACCTCCTCGCCTCCCACTTCCCCCGGGCCGCCCCCCACGTCCCCTGACCGGACCCGGCCGCCTTCCGACACCCGTCCGCCGGTCGTTGACGGCGGCGGGCGGCCATGGGTGACTCGGTGACCCATGAGACTCGCCGCGGAACTCCGGGCCCTCGGGGTCGACCCGGGCCGGACCCTGCTCGTCCACAGCTCGCTGCGGCGCCTCGGCGCCGGCCCGGACGACCTCCTCCGCGCCCTCCAGGACGCCACCGGCGGCACGGGCACGATCGTGGTACCCGCCCAGACGCCGCTGAGCTCCCCCACGTCCCGGGCGTTCCGGGACGCCACCGCCCACCTCGACGCGGACGGCCGCGCCAGGTTCCGCGCGGCCCTCCCGGGCTTCGAGCCGGCCTCGACCCCCTCGACCGGGATGGGCGCGTTCGCGGAGCACGTCCGGACCCGCCCGGGAGCGACCCGCAGCGCCCACCCCCTGACGTCCTTCGCCGCCCTCGGCCCCCGCGCCGCCGAGCACACGGCCGTCCACGACCTGGACTGCCTGCTCGGCGAGCGCTCCCCCTGGGGGCTCTGTACGGGGCAGAGGCCGCGATCCTGCACCTCGGCGTCGGCTACGCCGCCTGCACAGCCTTCCACCTGGCCGAGTACCGCGTCGCCCGCGCCCTGCGCACCTACCGCTGCCTCCTCTCGGTGGACGGCACGACCAGGGAACGCGAGTTCAAGGACGTGGAACTCGACGACGGCCCCTTCGCGGAGATCGGAGCCGGGCTCGACCGGACGGGCGCCGCCCGCACGGGCCGGGTCGGCGGCACGACCGGCCGCCTCGTGCCGGTGCGCGCGGCGGTCGACCACGCCGCCCGGGCGGCTCGCCTCCCCCGCGTGACCTCGCCATGTGACATCTTCACCGGACTCCCGCGCCGCGTCGCGCGCAGGCTGTAGAGTCGCCGGGCGACACGGCGGGTCCGGCCGGCCCCGCCGCGGTCGGGCCACGCTCGGATCTCGCCAGGAGTTGGTAGGGATGGGTACGACGGCCGGGCACACGGGGCCGGGGGCCGGTCACGCAGGGCCGGGAGCCGGGCGGACGGAGCCGGGGGCCGAGGTCGAATGGCCGCTCGACCTCGACGTCCGCGCGCTCCTCGAAGGCGGTTGGCGGCCCACCCCGTTCCAGCAGTTCGTCCTCAAGATCCACAGCCGCTGCAACCTGTCCTGCGCCTACTGCTACATGTACGAGATGGCCGACCAGGGGTGGCAGCGGCAGCCGCGCCGGATGGCCCGGCCCACGATCGCCAGGGTCGCGCGGCGGATCGCCGAGCACGTGCGGCTCAACCGGCTCAACCGCGTCGAACTGATCCTGCACGGCGGCGAGCCGCTGCTCGCCGGCCCCGACCACCTCCGGTACGCCGTCACCGAGGTCCGCTCGGCGGTCGGCCCGGACGTCACCGTCGACGCGCGGGTGCAGACCAACGGCGTCCTGCTCGCCCAGCCGTTCCTGGAGCTGTTCGACGAGCTGGACGTGCTGGTCAGCGTCAGCCTCGACGGCGACCGCGAGGCGAGCGACAGGCACCGCCGCGGCCCGGCCGGGCAGAGCAGTCACGACCGCGTCCTCGCCGGGCTGGAGCGGCTCACCGCCCCGGGGTTCCGGCACCTGTTCGGCGGGCTGCTGTGCACGATCGACGTGGACAACGACCCGATCCGCACGTACGAGGCGCTGCTCGACTTCGCGCCGCCCACGATCGACATGCTCCTGCCGCACGGCACGTGGGACGCCCCGCCCCCCGGCCGCAAGCCCGACAGCGCCGACACCCCCTACGCCGACTGGCTCATCGCGATCTTCGACCGCTGGTACCGGGCGCCCGTGCAGGAGACCCGGATCCGGCTGTTCACCGAGATCATGCGGCTGCTGCTCGGCCGCCCGTCCAGGACCGAGTCGGTGGGGCTCTCGGCGGTCGCGCTGCTCGTCGTCGAGACCGACGGCGGCATCGAGCAGATCGACAGCCTCAAGTCCGCCTACGACGGCGCGGCGGGGACGTCGCTGCACGTCAGCCGGGACGCGTTCGACGACGCGCAGCTGCTGCCCCCGATCGTGGCGCGCCAGATCGGGGCGCGGGCGCTGGCCCCCACTTGCGCGTCCTGCGATCTCGGGCGCGTCTGCGGTGCGGGCCTGTACCCCCACCGCTACCGTTCGGGGACGGGGTTCCTCAATCCCAGCGTCTACTGCCCCGACCTCTACCGCCTCATCGACCACATCCGGCGCACGCTGAACGACGATGTGGCCGCCGTGCGGGAGCGCGGGCGGCCGGTGGGGAACCCGGACGACTCCTAGAAGGGCGACGACCGGGACATGGCCGCGGACCAGGCTCTGGCACGGCACTCCCTGCCCGCCGACGTCTTCCTCGACCTGGCCCGCGGCGGCGGAGGCGCCGTCGCGGCCGGGCATCTGCACGACGCGCAGTACAGCAGGCGGCTGCTGCTCCTGCAGGGCGTCCCCCGCCTGGCGGAGGAGTGCGGGCACGAGCACGCGGGCCGCATCCGGCGCGCCTACGCGCTCCTCGCCGGCATTCAGCGGGAGGCTCCGGAGGCGGCCGAGGCCGTCGTCCGCTACCCGACCGTCGGTTCCTGGGTCACACGCGCCCTGTACGCGCTGACCGGCCAGCCACCGGTGGGATCCCCGGCCGATCCGGTCGAGCTGGCGGCGGTCGCGGCCGCCGCGGCGGTCCGGAGCCGGCGGTCCGCGACGATCGAGGTGCCGATCGTCGCGGGCGGGGTGACCCTCCCGTCGCTGGGCCGCGCCGCCGTGCCGGGCGCGGACGGGTTCGCGGTCGTCCGGTCCGGGCCGGGCGGGGCCGAGATCACCGCCGGACGGCACCGGATCACCCTGCCCGGAGGGACGGAGCGGGCCGGCCGCGAAAGCGACCCCGGCGAGCCGGGCTGGGAGGCCCTGCGGTGGCTGACCGCCGAGCACCGCGGCGTCCGAGCGGGTTTCGTCCTGGACGACCACGACCCGCACCGGATGCCCGGCGCCCGGTGGTCCGAGCGCCCGCTGACCGGCGCGGAGCCGGCCGAGTGGGGCGCGATGCTCCAGCGGACGTGGCGGGTGCTGGTCGAGCGGCATCCGGCGGTCGTCGCGGACGTCCTCGGCACACTCGCCGTGGTCACGCCGCTGCGGGCGCCAGGCGGCGAGAGCACCAGCGCCACCTCGAAGCTGGCGTTCGGCAACATCGGCATGTCGGCCCCGACCGAACCGTTCTCGTTCGCGGTCACGCTCGCGCACGAGGTGCAGCACGCCAAGCTCAGCGCACTGATCGACCTCATGCCGCTGACCCTGCCGGACGACGGCGGCCTCTACTACGCGCCCTGGCGGGAGGACCCGCGCCCACTGGCCGGCCTGCTGCACGGCGCGTACGCCCACATGGCCATCGCCGCCTTCTGGCGGACGGAGCGCACCCAGGACCACCCCGGGCAACTCGCCCTCCGGGCGGACACCGAGTTCGCCCACTGGCGGGACGGCACACGGGAGGCGATCGGGACGCTGCGGGCGAGCGGCCGGCTCACCCGGGCGGGCGAGCTCTTCACCGCCGAGATGGCCCGCGTCATGGACGCCATGAGCGGCGACGAGATCCCCGCCGCGGCCCGCGACCTCGCCGGGGACAGCGCCGGACGGCATCTGGCGCGCTGGCGCCTCCTACATGGGGCGCGGCCCGGTGGCTCGGAGCCCGCCGGACCGGGCACGGCGGCCCCCGGCTAGATCGGCGGCGGGTCGAAGTCGCAGTCCAGATGGCGTCCCTGCTGGAACACGCGGACGTCCGGATGGTCGGCCGGGAGCCGCCGCGTGTAGCGCTCCGCCGTGTCGTCGTGGAGGCGCGCCGCCTCCTCGCGGGCCTCGTCCGTCCCGAGCCCGGCGAGATCGGCCGACAGGTTGCCGGCGCAGACCAGCGTCATGGGGTGGTCGGGCCCCATGAGGTTCGTGATGCGCGTGAAGGCGTCCCTTCCGATCGCGATCGCCGACTCGAGGTCGCCGAGCGCGGCGAGGTCGCTGGCGAGGTTCGCGGCCACGGTCAGGTAGTAGTGGTGGTCGAGCCCGACCCGCACCCGCAGCTGCTCCAGCGCGGTCTCGTTCACCGCACGGGCCTCGGCGACGTCGCCGGTGACCCGGTGCAGGACCGCCAGGTTGCCCATGCAGGCGAGGTGGTACGGGTGCCTCTCCCCGTAGATGCGCGGGTACCGCCGGACGGTGTCGGCCGCGAGTTCGAGCGCCTCCCGCTCCTGGCCGATGTTGCGCCACAGGTTGGCCAGCGACATCGCGGCGGCGAGGGTGTCCGGATGGTCCAGGTCGTAGAGCTTGACGCAGCGGGCGTGCACGTCGGCGCACATCTCGGTCGCCTGGGTCAGGTCACCGGCCCGCCGCAGGGCGATCGCGAGGTCCTTCGAGGTCTGCAGGACCGCCGGGTGCTCGATGCTGAGATGCGCCTTGCCGTAGGCGAGCGCGTCCTGCCCGACGTCGCACGCCTCGGCGTAGTCGCCGCCGAGCCGCACCGCGCGCGCGAGGCCGTTCCACGCGTTGAGGATGAACGCCGCGCCCACCCCGGCGGGCGCGTCCCGCTGACCGAGCAGGGCGCGCATGTGCGTCTCCCTGGCCCGGGTGAAGTCGCTCGTGAGGCTGTGGTCGAGGGCGAGGTTGTTGGTGGCGCGCAGCGTCCTCGGGTCGTCCGGCCCGAACGCCTCGTGGTGCCGCCGCACGGACTCCTTGTCGTGGGCCAGCGCCTCGGCGAAGTCGCCGCGGGCCCTCAGGTCGGCACCGATGCTGTTGACGACCAGCAGGACGTCGGCGTCCTCCATGCCGGCGGCGTGCATCCTGCTCAGCGTCGCCTGGTTCAGCTCGTAGGCCTCGTTGTACCTGCCCACCATGCGCAGGATGTAGCCCTGCTCCCGGTAGGCCCGCAGGACGTCCGGCTCCTCGGGGCCGGAGTCCTTCTCCCACCGCTCGATCAGGTGCCGGACGAACTCGCTCGCGAAGCCGTCGCCGGAGACGTAGAGGAAGCGGGCCATGTCCAGCGCGAAGGCGCGGACGTCGGGCGCGGTGCTCTTTTGCACCTCGGACGGCACCACGTGCGCGATGTAGTCGCCGTACCGGGGCCAGTTGATCGTCTCCTCGGGGTTCTGGAGCCGCAGGCCGATCAGCAGGCGGTGCACGTCCGTCCGGTACTCGGCCTCGGCGCCGGGCTCCAGCTCGTCCCGGACGAGCGCCTGGATCAGCCGGTGCACCTGGATCGTCCGGCTGACGGAGTCGATCCGGGCGAGCGCGTACCGCCCGAGCTCCCCCACCGCGCGGCTGAGGGCGATCGGGTCCTCAAGGAGCCTGGCGAGCTGCGGGCGCAGCCCGTCGACGCGCTGGCTGAAGACCTCGCGCGGGATCGGCTCGGGCCCGAAGAACGCGCAGCAGCGCAGCAGCTCGACCGCCTCGGGCATGCGGTTGCTGAGGCTGCTGACCGACAGGTCCCAGGCGGCGGTCATCGAGACGGGGTACTCCGAGGGCTTGCCCACGTCGAGCAGCTGGGTGGTGCGGTCCTTCAGGAGGCGCAGGTACTCGTCGACCGCGATACCGGTCTCCGCCTGGAGCGCGGCGGCCTGCTCGAGGGCCAGCGGCAGGTCCCCGAGCGCGTCGGCGAGGCGGTCGGCGTCCCGCGCGGGGATCGACGCCGGGACGCGCTTGCCGAGGAAGGCGACGCTCTCCTCGCGGGTGAAGACGTCGACGGGCAGCGCCTCGACGACCCCCTCCCAGCGGTGGTTCCGGGAGGTGATCAGGACGTCGCCCGGCCCCTGGGAGGGGATCGTCTCCATGATCCCCTCGGGGTCGTCGGCGTTGTCGAAGACCAGCAGCCAGCGGCTGTAGGGCTCGCCTCGCCGTAGCGCGTCCAGGACGGCGCCGGCGGCCTCCTCGACCCCGGTCGCGGTGGCCGGCGGCAGGCCGAGGTGCGGGGCGAGCGCGGCCAGCGCGGACCGGACGAGGACGGGCTGGTCGGCGGAGATCCACCAGACCAGGTCGTACTCGTCGCGGAAGCGGTGCGCGTACTCGATCGCCATCTGGGTCTTCCCGACCCCGCCGAAGCCGTGCAGCGCGTGCGGGAGCACGGCCGTGACCTCGTCGGCGATGCCCGCGCGCAGGAGCCCGAGCAGCTCCTCGCGGCCCGTGAAGTTCTTGTTCCGCGGGGGGACCCGGCCCCAGATCTGGGGCGCCGCGTGCCGCCGCCTCCCGCCCATCGACTGCGCACCGGCCACGAGCCTGCCTCCACGTTCTGGCGACTGCCCCAAAGACTGATCAGCGTGCCGACGCGGGTCAACGGCGCACCCGTATTCGGTCATGCCCTATCTCGGCTCCCGGACGGGAGAAACAAGGACTCGCCGACACCTTGAGCATAGAAGATCCCTCCCGAACCCGAAAGGAGACAAAGGAATTTCCTCTCGAACTCATTACGATTTCGTCCCGCCAGGTCAGACACACCTCCCGCCACTTTGAGCACCGACCGTTCCGCATGTACCATGCGTCCGAATACCCCATGACATACCCCTCGACCCGAGGGCACGGAGCGGAGCGACATGGAACAGCAGACCGAATTGCGCAGCGAGTTGCCTGATGTGTCCGGTCTGTCACTCCGCGATTTAGACGAACTCGACAATTCGGTCTTCTCGCAGGCTCTGCGGTCCCTGCTCGATCCGTCCCGGCGCGACGCCGACGCGACCGCGCGGTTCTCCGCCTACGGGGACCCGCTCGATTTCAGCTAGCATCCGCGACGAACGGCGGCGCCTTTTCCCGGACATCGCCCGCCATTAACGGCATCACGCGTTCGCGAGCCTCTCCGCTTTCCGGCGATGGTGACTGGCGAGGCGTGGATTGCGCGCCGCCAGGGCGTCCGCGGCGAACCTGGCGGCCTCGTCCCGCCGCCCGCGCTGCTCCATGAGCTGCGCGATGCCCAGCAGCGCCAGGCCGTCGTCCGCCGCCTCGGGGAACATCCCGCCGAGGTGCTCCGGCGCCACCCGTCCGCCCTGGTGCGCCTCGAAGGCGCGGGCCCACGCCGCGACCGCCGACGGAGGCGCCGTACGGACGACTTGCGCGAGGTCGGCCAGGGCCCGCGCGGCATGCCGCTGCTCGGCGAGCATCTCGCCGCGCACGCGCAGCGCCTCGTGATGCTCCGGCTCCCGGGACAGCAGCACGTCCAGCTCGCGCAGGCCCTGCTCCAGGCGGCCGACATGCCACTTCGCCTGCCCCATGTCGAGCTTCACGATGCCGTCGTGGACGCCGTGCGTCGCGGCGACGCGCGTGTTCTCCAGAGCGTTCGCGGGCTCGCCGCGAAGGAGCCACAGCCGGCCGACGGCGGCCAGGATGTCTCCCATGCGCGGCACGTGCCCGGCGGCCTCGAGGTACGCCGCGATCGCCGTCTCGTGGTCCGCCCGCGCGAAGGCGATGTCGCCCCGGATCGTGTGGGCGCGCCCGTGCACGGGCCCGGCGGCCCCGCCCGCGCGGACGGCGGCCCGCACGTACTGCTCCGCGCGCTCGAGGCGTCCCGCCGCCAGCGCCTCCTCCGCGGCGTCCAGGAGCGTGTGCGCGTCCGGCTCCGGCATCGCCCTGCGGGCCTGGCCGACCTTCCGGATCGGCGTGACCATGCACGGGTGCTGGAGCTCGTAGAAGAGCGCGCCGTCGCGCACGGTGGTCCTGATGAGATGCCGGTCCTCGACCGCGCGCAGCACGGCGTCGTCGAACTCGCGGAGTGCGGCCTCCCGCGGCACCGGGACCGCGATGCCCTCGGGCGAGACGAACGACCGGCGCAGCCACGTGCCGATCTCGCAGGTCGGCAGCTCGTGGTCGTCGGTCAGCCCGTCCAGGGTGCGCGTGCAGAAGTCGGCGAGCGCGGCGTTGACGTCGGGCACGACCTCCGGCGTGATGGTGGTGCGGACCCCGGTGCCGTCCGTCAGCCGTTCCCACAGCGCGGAGCAGAGCATCTGCAGCAGGACGGGATCGACGCGGGCGTCGTCGTCCTCGGCCGGGATCTCCCCCGGGCGGACGACGCGCAGCGCGTCCACCAGCCGCGCCGCCTCGCCGGCCTCGAAGCCGTGCGGGGCGCCCGCCAGCGGCCTGCTCAGCGCCTCGATCGCCGAGTTCCGGTCCAGCGCGTCGAGGACGAAGCGGGCCGGTGCCCGCGACGGCGCGAGCATCCCGGCGAAGCGGCGCGCGGCCGCCTCCGCGTCGGGCCGCAGCGACAGCAGCAGGCGCACGTGCTCATGCGCGGTGAGCGCGTCCGCCAGTTCCCGGAGCAGGCGCCGGTTCCGCGGGTCGTCCGGTGCGGTCCCGCGCAGGAAGCGGTCGGCGCCGTCGATCGCCACCAGGGTCGGCACGGGCCGCCCGGACGCGTCGCGGCGGACGTGGCCGTCCAGGAACCGCTTGACCGTGAGGCCGATGCAGGCGGCCGGGTTCTCGTCCGGCTGCCAGGAGGTGAGCAGCGCGAAGAGCGTCGGGCTGCGGGCGGGGACGAGCGGGGCCGGCAGGGCGGGGCGGTGGCCGGGGTCGCCGACCGGGAGCACATGGACGCCGGCGGTCTCCAGCCACGGGACGACCCCGGCGCGGAGCAGGGAGGTCTTGCCCACACCGGAGTGGCCCACGAGGAGGGTCAGCCGGTTCCCGCGCCACAGATCGGTGAGGAGGCGGATCTCCATGTTGCGCCCGTAGAACTTGTTCTCGTCCTCCCGGCCGAAGGGGCGCGGCCCCATCCACCATCCCGGCGGTCCCGAACTCATCCGGTCGACTCCGTTCATTCCGTCGATAGTTCACTATCACACTCTCCGCGCACCCCTCCACCGGAGGACCAACGAATTTCCGTGCTTCCCCGGTGCCTTTTCGTCTCCGCCATCCGGTGAATAGGTACCGACCAGAAACCCCGGCCACTTCCGGCTTCACCACCTGCGCCATAGGACACATACGCCATCATTCCCAGCGTCTATCCTTCGGCGTGCGGATCCTGGGAGGGGCGAATGACGGACCAGGCCGACCACCTGCCGAACGGCATGCTGGAGCGGGAGACCCGAGAACTCCTGCGGGACGGTGGCGAACTGGAATGCGACCCCGCGTCCCACGAGGAGATCGTGCGGCAGATCCTGGCGAAGGAGAACACCCTCGCCGCATTGCTGTGGTCCGAGATCACGGCGGCGAACGAGGCCGACCGCGCATTGCGCCGCCCTTGGCCGGCAGTCGTCCTCGCGATCGCGGCGGTGGGCATCGGCGCGGCGGCCCTGTCGTTTTCGGCCGCCGTCGGCGCGCTGGAATTCCCGTCCGGCGACAAGCGATCCCTCGCCCTGCCGGTGGGTCTCCTGCTCGCCCTTGCGGGCGCGGTGATCCAGCGCGATCGCATCCGTCTGCGGCGCCGCCGCGACGCCGCGCGGGCGGAGCTGCGCGGGGCCGTGCTGGCGCCGCTGCGCGCGATGATCCGCACGGAGATCAGCGCCCTCGAAGGGCCCGAGGTGCGCTGGTCCGGCGTCCTGGAGACGACCGAGGCGCCCGCGCTGGTCGAGCTGAACATCAAGGACACCGTCTCGTCCGTCGGCTACCGGCGGCTGCGGGCGTTCATCCAGGGCCACGAGGCGTCGACCATCGGGATATGCGGGCCGCGCGGCGCGGGGAAGACGACGCTGATGCGCCGGCTCCTGCGGGACGACTCGCTCGACATCACCGGCGCGATCGTGAGCACGCCGGTCCACTACTCCCCGGAGGAGTTCACCCGCATCGTCCACGGTGAGCTGGCGCGCGGCGGGCGCCCCTCCGACGACGAGCCGGGCACCGGCCGCCGGCTGACGGACCGGGCGCGGGACCTCGCCGCCGCCGCCGGGCGGCGGGCGATCATCCTGGCGGGCGCGGCGCTCCTGATGGTCCTGTGGCTCTACGAGAAGGACCGGCCGGGGGTGAAGCCCTTCCAGCTGACCCTGTGGCAGTTCATCGTCGTGATCGTCGTTCTGGTCGGGGTCGGTCACGCCTGGAGCCGACTGCAGAACCGCGCGAGGCCGTCTCCGCCGCCGCAGACGGTCGCGGAGCTGTGCCGCCGGCAGTGGGAGGAGCTCCGCTGGTCGGTCGCCACCGAGGCGTCGGCGGTCACCTCGCTGAAGGTCGCCGGGTCCGGAACGGAGGGGACCGACAGGCTGACCCGGACGCAGCGGACGCTCTCCCGCGCCGAATCCGTCCAGGCGCTGCGGGACTTCATCGAGTCCCTGGTCAGGCTCGGCGGAAAGCCGGTCGTCGTGTGCATCGACGAGCTGGACAAGATGGCGCGGCCCGAGGACGCCGTCGACGCCATCAACGGGATCAAGGACCTGTTCCACATACCCGGAGCGCATTTCGTGCTGTCGGTGTCGACGGACGCGATGCACGGCTTCGCGGCCAGGGGCGTGCCGGTGCGGGACGTGTTCGACTCGGCCTTCGACACGATCGTCCCCCTGGGGCCGCTCACCTTCACGGAGTCCCACACCCTCATCACCCGGCGGGCGCGCAACTTCTCCGGAGCCGTCGCACTGTTCTGCCACGCCTGGTCGGGCGGGAACGCGCGCGATCTGATCCGGACGGCGCGGTCGTGCGTGGAGCACCGGGCCCTGCTCGCGGAGGGCGAGGAGGCCACGGTGGGCCGGATCGCCGGGCTCGTCCTTCGCGCCGATCTCCGCGAGGTCGTCGACGCGACCGTCGAGCGGCTGCGCGCCGAGGGCGGCGCGGTCCCGGCCTCGGCGCTCGACGGGATCCTCGCGTTCCGCGAGTCGCTCGAGACGGACGGGCGCGCGCTGCACGCCACGGTCGACGCCGCGCTCCAGGCCGACCTCCTCCCCGCCGGGGACGCGGCGCCCGTGTCGGAGGCGCGGCGGCTGGCCGCCGCGCTGCCGCCCTACGCGCGGCTCGCGGCGCTGTGCGACCGGCTCTTCGAGAGGCCGCGGCCTCCGTCCGAGTGGCAGAGCGCCGCCATGCTCGACGCGGTGGCGGCGCTCGCCGACGTCCGGTGCTCGCTCGGCCGGCATCCCGCGGTCATCGAGGAGAGGCTGCGGCGGGCCGCCGGCGCCTGCGCGGCCGCGACGTGAGGCCGCGGGCACCGGCGGCCCCGCGGGTCACGGCCGGCGGGTGTCGAGGATGTCGAACTCGTTGGGCAGGCCCAGCTTGTAACGGATCTTGTCGTTGGCCTTCAGGAGCGTCCAGATCGGGTTCTCGTAGAGCTCGTGGAGGTCGCAGCGGGACGCGCCGGACCCGGCGGCGTCCAGAAGGGCGTTGACGGCGGCGCGGCCACCCTGGTTCGCGCCCTCCATCGTGGTGACGTTGATGGGGGTCTTCACCCAGTCGCCGGCGAGGAACAGGTTGGGGATCCTCGTCTTGGACGCGGGGCGCAGGTTCCATGAGCCGGGCTGCTGGATGAACAGGGGCGTCTCGTTGGTGACGCCGCCCGCCGGGTCCGGGACGATCGCCGGGTCGAGGAACCAGGAGTGCAGGTCGGAGTCCCGCAGGACGGTGCCGGTGTCGTTGACGTGCGCCTTGATCTGGGCCCAGGTCTCGGCGGCGATCTGGTTCGGCGTGCAGTCCTTCGCGCGCCTGCCGTTGAAGGTGCCGGGGGTGAACCAGTCGGAGATGATCGAGGAGAGGCAGTCCTGGACGGTGCCGTCGCCGTAGGTGGCGAAGTCGCGCTTCCAGAACTGCTCCTGGCTGATGGACGTGACGGCCCACGCGGAGTCGCCGTAGTTCACGTGGCCGGGGGTGAGCGGCAGCTTCTTCTTGAGGAAGAACATGAGGCCGGTCATCCAGTCGGTGCGCAGCCGCCTGATGGTCGCGAGGGACGGGTCGGCGGCGAGGACGGCGGGGCTGAGCAGGTCCGCCGTCCGCTCGCACGGCATCGCGACGACGAACCAGTCCGCCGCGATGGACGCGGTGCCCGACGCGGTCGTGGCGGTCGCGCCGGTGACGCGGCCACCCGACACCTGAAGGGCGTTGACGCTGTAGCCGACGTTGAACCCGACTCCGAGGTCGCGCAGGTGCGCGACCCACGGGTCGAGCCACATCTCGTTGGTGGAGCCGTTGAGGACGCGGTCGACGGACGCGCCGCGCTCGTTGCCGAGGCCGATGATGCTCCACACGGTGGCCTCGCCGACGAGGCCGATCGAGTGGGTGCTCGCGTCCTTGGACTTGGTGGCCGCGAGGTTGCGGATGGTGCCGTCCGCGATGAACTTGTTGTACTCGTCGGAGAACCAGTCGGCGCGGATGTAGTCGGCCCACGTGACGTTGTCCCACTGGCCGAGCTTGCGCTCGTCGGAGCTCGTCACGTAGACGAGCAGCTTCTGCGCGGCGAACGCGGCCTCGTTCAGCGGCAGGTTCAGCAGCGTGATGAGGCCGGACTTGATCGTGGCGAGGAAGCTCGCCGCGTCGTAGATGCTCGGCCTCGGGGGGAGCGGGAACGGGAACGGGAGCGTGAGGTCGGGGCGGCCCTGCCGCGACATCATGTACGCGGTGGCGCGGACGAGGTTGTCCCAGCAGCCGTTGGCGTTGCCGGGGAACGGCGTCCGCCGCATGTTGTCGGTGAGGTTGAAGTAGAACCCGGGGAAGAAGCGGAAGCCGTGCTCGCCGGGCAGGTCGAGCCGTCCACCGGTGCCGGTCCCGGCGGGGAAGATGCTGCGCGCCTTCCCGCCGAGCGCCGTCTTCTCGTAGACCTCGACCTGGAAGCCCCGCTCGATGAGCTCGTGCGCGGCGGTGAGGCCGGCGACCCCGGCCCCCAGCACCGCGACCCTCCCGCCCGCGGCCCTCCCGGCCGCGGCCTCGGCGGGCGCGGTGCCGGCGGCGAGCGCGCCCGTGGTGGCGGCGCCGACGATGCCGGCGTCGCGGATGAACCGTCGTCTCGTCTGGTCACCCATGGGGTACCTCCGTGTTCCAGCCTTCTGGAACGAAGGGTCTCCGCCCCCGACTCGGACACCGAATAAGCGGATCCCTACGTCGTAACACGCCGTTGGCGGCCTGCCAACAAGCTTGTTGGCAGGCGGCCAACAGTGGCCGTGGGACGGCGGAGGCGCACCCATGGGCGAGGCGCGCCCCGGTCCGCGGTACCGGCGCGGGCTAGCGTGCCGGAGTCAGGAGGCCCGCGTCGACCACGGCGCGACCGAACGGGCGGGCCAGGTCGGCCAGTTCCGCGCAGTCGCGCTCGCCCAGGGCGGCGTAGGCGGGTACGGCCAGGGTGTCGGTGCGCTCCTCCAGGTGCTGCCGGAACTCGCGGCCCTCGGGGGTCAGCGTTTCGCCGTCCAGGAGGCCGCGGGCCTGGAGGGCTTCGGCGGCGGCCTGCCATGCCTCCTTGGGCCAGGCCCGGGTGAACTTCAGGAAGCCGGACGCCTTCTGGTCGTCGGCGGCGTGCAGGATGATCGCGTCCAGGCCGGAGACGCCCTCGGCGAGAAGGGTGGCGACGTGGCCGTCGCCCCGGAACTCGCGGAGCAGCGTCTGGGCGTGCCAGAGCTGCAGGATCGGCTCGTCCGGCCACGGCAGGGCCGCGTGGGCGGCGAAGAGGGGGCGGCCGTGCGCGTGGTCGACGGCGGACTCGGCGGCGCGGCGGGCCAGGGCGAGGGTCTCCTCCAGGCGCGGGATGCGGTCGATGCCGGCCCGGCGGAGGGCCGCACCGGCCGCCGCCAGGCGCGCCTCCAAAACCTGTTCCGGCGTCGCCTTCTCCCACGCGGCGGGGAGCGCCATGCGGACGAGGCCGGGGTTGAAGTTGTAGAAGGTCGCGATGACCAGCTCGGCGGAGGCCCGGCCGAACGCCGCCGACCTGGACGCGAAGTAGCCGGCGGCGGCGTCCAGGCCGAGTTCGGCGTAGTGCCGGGGCCCCTCGGGGACGAAGTAGATCATGCTGTGCACCGGCTCCAGCCGCCGCCAGGCCCGACGTGCCGTCTCGCGCATTCCGCCTCCTACATCCCGAATTAGAACGCGACTCTAACTCACGGGCCGCGGAGGTCGGTCGTGAGGATCAGGTGAACGGGCGCCCGCCGGGTCCACCGCATCGGCGGGCCGATGCGGTGGACCCGGCGCGGCCGGACGGCCCGCGGCCGCTCAACGCGGCGCTCGCCGCCCGGCGGACACGGCGTCGATGACCCGGTCGGGCGCCTGCGCGTAGGAGTCGAACCGCATCGTGTACACGGCGCGGCCGGACGTCAGCCCCCGAAGATGCCCGACATAGCCGAACATCTCCGACAGCGGGACCCGCGCCGTCACGGTGTCGGTACCGACCCCCTCGACCCGGCCCCGGCGCGCGTTGAGGTCGCCGATCACCTCGCCGAGGTACTCGGCGGGCGTCGTGACCTCGACCGCCATGACCGGTTCGAGGAGCACCGGCGCGGCCTGGCGCACCGCGGCCCGGAACGCCATGGCGCCCGCGACGGTGAACGCGAGCTCCGACGAGTCGACCGGATGGAAGTCCCCGTCGAGCAGCGTGACCCGCACCCCGGTCAGCTCGTGCCCGGCGAGCACGCCGGACCGCATCGCCTCCTGGCAGCCCGCGTCGACCGAGGGGACGAACTCCTTCGGCACCCGGCCGCCGGTGACCCGGTTGACGAACTCGTACGGGACGTCGCAGGGCTCGACGGTGATCTGCACCTTCGCGTACTGCCCCTTGCCTCCCGTCTGCTTCCGGTGGGTGTGCACGACCTTCTCGACCTTCCGGCGGATCGTCTCGCGGTAGGCGACGCGCGGTCGGCCCACGTTCGCCTCCACGCCGAAGTCGTCCCGCATCCGCTGGACGAGCACCTCGAGATGCAGCTCCCCCATCCCGCCGAGCACCGTCTGCCCGCTCTCCGGGTCGGTGTGGACGTGGAAGGAGGGGTCCTCTTCGGCGAGCCGCTGGATGGCGGCGCCGAGCCTTTCCAGATCGCCGGACGAGCACGGCTCGACGGCGACCTCGATGACCGGCGCCGGGAAGTCCATCGACTCGAGGACGACGGGGTGCGCCTCGTCGCACAGGGTCTCCCCGGTGGTGGTCTGCTTCAGCCCCATCACCGCGACGATGTCGCCCGCGCCCGCCGCGCCGATCTCCTCCCGCCGGTTCGCGTGCATCCGGTAGAGCTTGCCGATGCGCTCCTTGCGCCCCTTGACGCTGTTCAGCACGGTCTGCCCCGGCTCCAGGCGTCCGGAGTAGATCCGGACGAATGTGAGCCGGCCCAGATGCCGGTCGCTCATGACCTTGAAGGCGAGCGCGCCGAGCGGCTCGGCGTCCGTTCCGCCCGGCGACGGCAGGTACCGCACGACCGCGTCCAGCAGCGGCTGCACGCCCTTGTTCTTGAACGCGCTGCCGCACAGGACGGGCGTCGCCACCGCCGCCACGGTGAGCCGCCGGATCGCCGCGTGCAGCTGCTCCGCGGACGGCTCGGCGCCGTCCACGTAGAGCCGCATGAGCTCGTCGTCGCGTTCGGCGACGGCGTCGACCAGCCGGGCGCGCGCCGCGCGGGCCGCCCCGGCCAGGCCGGCCGGCACGTCCGCGTCGGTGTACTCGTCCCCGGACCACACGTGCGCCCGGAGGCCGACGAGGTCGACGACGCCGGTGAAGGCGCCCTCGGCCCCGATCGGCAGCTGGACGAGCAGCGGCACCGCGCCGAGCCGGTCGGCGATCATGGCGACGGTGCGGTGCGGGTCGGCGCCCGCCCTGTCCATCTTGTTGACGAAGCAGACGCGCGGCACCCCGTACCGGTCGGCCTGCCGCCACACCGTCTCCGACTGCGGCTCGACCCCGGCGACGGCGTCGAACACCGCCACCGCGCCGTCGAGGACGCGCAGGCAGCGCTCCACCTCGACGGTGAAGTCGACGTGTCCGGGCGTGTCGATGAGGTTGACGGTATGGCCGCGCCACCGGCAGGTCGTCGCGGCCGACGTGATGGTGATACCGCGCTGCCTCTCCTGTTTCAGGAAGTCGAGGGTCGCGGCGCCGTCGTGCACTTCGCCGATGCGGTGCGAGACGCCCGTGTAGAACAGGACCCGCTCGGCGAGCGTCGTCTTCCCGGCGTCGATGTGGGCCATGATCCCGATGTTGCGGACCTTGGTCAGGTCACGGCGAGTGATGGTGGTCATGGGAAATCGGCCCTCCTCCGGGAATCCGTCTTGTACGGCTCCGCGACTTTAACGGCGCGGCCGGAGGAATGACGACGGGTTTTTCCGCGCGAGAACGTTCACGCGCGGCGGAGAGGGATCAGGACTTCTTCGCGCCGATCGCCCCGGTGATCGCGGGCCAGCTCGCGGTCAGCTCGCGCTTCCAGTACGCCCATTTGTGGGTGCCCGCGCCGTACATGTTCGCGGTGACGTTCACGCCCGCCTTGCGCGCGGCCTCCACGAAGTTGACGTTCATCGTGTGGGCGAGCTGCTCGCCGAACCGGCCGGCGTCCCACGGCTTCATGCCGGGGTTGTCGTACGGGCCGACCTCGCCGTTGCCGCAGGAGACGTAGACACCGACGCCCTTGAGCTTCGCCGCCATGACCGCCGCGTCGTGGGCCTGCCAGTTCGCGCGGTCGCGCGCCGGGTCGCCCCAGATGTCGTCGCCGGCCTTCTGGTTCATCTGCATCAGCATCGACGGCATGCCGGGCGCGGTGATGTTGAGCGCGCCGCTGTAGGACGCGACGTACTTGAACAGCCCCGGGTGCCGCTGCGCGTAGGTGACGGCGCCCTGCCCGCCGGACGACAGGCCGATCGCGGCCCGCGCCGGACCCGCGTGGAAGTTGCGCTCCATCAGCGGGATGACCTCGTTGATGTGGAAGGTCTCCCACATCGGGATGCCGCCCCTGCCGTCGTTCCACCAGTTGGTGTACGACCCGTTCCAGCCGCCCTCCGGCATGACGACCATCGCGTTGTAGCCGGAGGCGACGCTGAGGAGGTTCGAGTCCTTCGTCCAGGACAGGTAGTTGTTGTTGCCGCCGTGGAAGGCGTACACGACCGGGTACGCGGAGCTCGAGTCGAGCTTCCAGCCGGCCGGGATGAGCACCCGCGTCTGCACGGACGCGCCGAGCGCCGGCGAGGCGATCGTCACGTCGAACATGTTCTTGGAGACCTTCTTCAACGCGGTGATCTTCGCGCCGTCGTCGGCCTTCTTGAACTTGGTCGGGAGCTCCGCCTCCTTCGCCGGGAGGTGCGCCTTCTTGCCGCGCTTGTGCGTGTTGAGGTCGGGATTGTCCGACGACGGCCTGCCGGGGCCGGTGCTGAACGGGTTGCTCGTCAGCGGCTTGGCGGGCGGCTTGATCGTCGGCGTGCCGCTCGGCGACGTCGCGGGGACGGGCGCGTTCTGCTGCGCCGGCCCGAAGGTGGGGAGCGGCGCGAGGTTGGACGCGGCGTCCGGCTTCCCGGTGCCGGGAACGCCCACCCCGGCCTGCGCGAGGCCCACCATGACGGCGGGCAGCACGACGGCCGCCGCCACCGACCCGGCGATGGCGATCTTCCTGTCGGTTCGCTTCTTCATGGACTCCCCAGCCGGTCAGGCCGTGCTCGGCCCGGCGCTCCGCTCGCCCAGAGAAAACTACTGCCCCGGCGACAACATCCGCAAGTATTGGCAAAAAGTACAATAAACGCGCTCATCACGCGCAAGCGCCCCTCATTCCACTGCATCCCCCCGACTCCCGCAACCGCGAGGCCGCGATCGGTCACCGACCGAGCGCCGTGGGGCCCCGGACCGCCCGATGCGTCCGGGTCCGGCTTGCGCGATCCGGCCATCACGGGTCGCCCGCCGTCGTCGCGGACGATGAGGGCCGATCGTCGCGCCCGCCGCACGGACGCCGGCGGCCGACGGCGGCCGGGACCGCGGCGCGGGCGCGCGGCCGACTTTTCCAGTTGTCACTGGGATGGACGCTTTGAACTGCTGCGGAGCGGGAACGCATTCCTTAGGAATCCGTTGTTCAGCTGTGACACCGGGCCCGTAGCGACCCGAAGGCGTTCGGCACCATCGGTGCCGGACGGCACCATTCGCCGCACGACGGCGGCCCCTTTTTCAAATGGCCGGCCCCACCCTGTCCGGCTGTTTCCGGAAGGCACCCACCCCTGTGTTCCGTCGTTCCTGCCCTGCACTCCTGCTGGGGGTTCTCAGCCTGCTCCTCCCGCTGCTGCCGGCCGTTCCCGCGGCCGCCGCGCAAGCGCGTGTCGTCGCCGAGACGACCGTGGCGTCCCGCACGCTCGACCTGACCATCGAATCGCCCGCCATGGCCGGCCGCCAGAAGGTGCGGCTGCTGCTGCCGCCCGGCTGGTCCCGTACCGCGTCCCGGACCTGGCCGACGCTGTGGCTGCTGCACGGCGGCGTCGACGACTACACCGCCTGGACGCGCGACACCGACGTCGCGCGGCTCACCGCGGACACCGGCGTCATCGTCGTCATGCCGAACGGCGGGCGCTGCGGCAACTACTCCGACTGGTGGAACCACGGGGACGGCGGCGCGCCGGCCTGGGAGACGTTCCATCTGACCGAGCTCCGGAAGATCCTCGAAGGCGGCTACCGGGCCGGGACGGCGCGCGCCATCGCCGGCAACTCCATGGGCGGGCTCGGCGCCATGCTGTACGCGGCGCGGCACCCGGGGATGTTCCGGGCGGCGGCGGCGTTCAGCGGCTACCTGCACACCCTGTACGGGCACGAGCCGGGCGACGACTCGATCGGCTACGGGCCGTCGCTGTCGTGCCCCGGCACCGACTGGCGGCGGGTGTGGGGCGACCCCGACGACCAGGCCGCGATCTGGCACGCGCACAACCCGTACGACCTGGCGGGACGGCTCGCCGGGGTGCGGCTGTGGGTCGCGAGCGGGAACGGGAAAGCGGGCTCGCTCGGCGGCTGGCCGTTCACCGACCCGGTGGAGGCCGCCGTCGAGGACCACGGCCGCGCGTTCGTGCAGCGGCTGCGGGAGCTCGGGGTGCCGGTGACCGCCCGGTTCTTCGACGGTCAGCACACCTGGCCGTACTGGCAGCGCGATCTGCACGAGGCGTACCCGACGCTGACGGGGGCGCTCGGGCTGTGATTCCGGGCCCCGAGTGAGATCGGCCACACCGGACGGGCGTTCCGCCGCCCGTCCGGTGTGGCCGTCGGCACTGGTCACGGCACGGGCCCCGCATTGGCCGAATAAAGGGTGCCCGAAATTAGGACCGAAATGGAGGTGATGACTGTGCTAGAACCCGTCTGAGGTCGGGGTCGCGAAGGGAACGTGATGCGCGCAGCGGATACCGGAACGGCCGAAGACGCCGGAGAACTCGAACGGTTCGTGGACACGGAGCGGTATCCGCTGCTGGAACCGGACGGTTCCGGCTGGTCCGGCGTCGTCTCCCGGGTGCGGGCGGAGCTCGCCGATACCGGATGCAGCGTCCTGCCGGACTTCATCCGGCCGGAACTCCACGAAGCGCTGCGGGCCGAAGGCGCGGAAGTCGCGCCCCGGGCGCACTATGACGTCGAAACGGTCAACGCATACAACATCGATATTCGGACGCCATTACCGGACGACCATCCCGGGCGCATCACGATCCAGCGCGGCAACGCGTTCGTCGCCCGGGACCTGATCCCGGATCATTTCATCGTCCACCGGCTCTACACGAGCGAGCCGTTCCAGCGATTCGTCGCGAGCTGCTTCGGCCTCCCCCGCGTCCACGAATTGGCCGACCCGCTGTCGGGGTTGTGCCTCAACGTCGTCAAGCCGGGGATGGAGCACCCCTGGCATTTCGACACCAACGAGTTCACGGTGAGCCTGCTGACGCAGGAGGCGGACGCGGGCGGGGTGTTCGAGTACTGCCCGAACATCCGGTCCGCCGAGGCGGAGAACTTCGGCGACGTGCGGGACGTGCTCACCGGGAACGGCGGCCGGCTCGTCCGGGCGCTCACCCTGAACCCCGGCGACCTCCAGTTGTTCAAGGGCCGGTACGCGCTGCACCGGGTCCGCGAGGTGGGCGGCGGGACGGCCAGGCACACCGCGATCCTCGCCTACAGCGAGCGCCCCGGCGTGGTCGGCAGCGTGGAGCGGACACGGCAGCTGTTCGGCCGGGTCCTGCCCGAGCACCTGGCGGCCGCCGAGCGCGCCGTCCGGGTCGACGGGCTCCTCGACTGATGCGGCGCTACTGAGAGGCGGGGCACGAGCATGGACGTCGATCCGACCGGCAAGGTCTCGCTCGACCACATCTACACCGAGCCCGATCCGCGCGCCTATTTCGGCACGCTGCGGGGGCTCGGCTACCGCATCCCCGAGCTGGCGAGGCCGCACTTCGCGGCGCTCGCCGACGAATACCGGGAGGCGCGGGGAACACCCGAGCCGACCGTGCTGGACATCGGCTGCTCGTACGGCATCAACGCGGCGCTGCTGAAGCACGGCGTCACGATGGACGACCTCTACGACCGCTACAGCGGTCCCGGGGCACAGGCCCTGGAAAGGGAGGCGCTGTTATCCCGCGACCGGGAACTCGTCCGTTCCGGGGCGCGCGCGAACCGTCTTCGCTTCATCGGCCTGGACGCGTCCGAGCAGGCCCTTTCCTACGCTCTCGACGCCGGGTTGCTGGACGGCGCCGTCCACGCCGATCTGGAGAGCGGGGACCCCACGGCCGAGCAGGCCGTCCGGCTCGCCGAGGCGGACCTCGTCATCTCCACCGGCTGCCTCGGCTACGTCACCGAGAAGACGCTGTCCAGGATCGTCGCCGCGAACGAGGGGCGCCTGCCGTGGATGGCGCATTTCGTGCTGCGCATGTTCCCTTTCGACTCCGTGGCCGACACCCTGGCCGACGCCGGGTACACCACCGTCCGGCACGAGGGCCTGTTCCGGCAGCGGCGGTTCGCGACGCCCCGGGAACGGGAACTCGTCCTGGACCGGCTCGCCGACATCGGCGTCGATCCCGCCGGCGCCGAGACCGGCGGCTGGCTGTACGCCGAACTCTTCCTTTCCCGACCGACCGACTGAATCCCCGAGGAACCCGTGAACGACGCTCTCTCCGCCCGTACCTTCGGCAACGAGGACACCCTTCCGCGCGTCCCGCTGCCCTCGCTGGACGCGACCGCCGAGCGGTTCCTGGAATGGTGCGGGCCGCTGCTGACCGATGCCGAGCTCGCGGAGACGAGGGAGGCGCTGGAGGCGTTCACCGCCGGCCCCGGCCGGGAGCTGCACGCCGAACTGGAGCGCTATGACGCCGGCGAGGGCGTGCACAGCTGGCTGGACACGTTCTGGCCGTACCGGTACCTCGGCCGCCGCGACCGCATCGCGCTGAACGCCAATTTCTTCTTCCTCTTCCAGGACTCCGGCGAGGCGCAGGCGGAGCGCGCCGCCGGCCTCATCGCCGGCGCGGTGGACTACAAGCTGCGCCTGGACGGGGAGAACGTGGCGCCGGTCCTCCAGCGCGGCGTCCCGCTGTCCATGGATCAGAACAAGTACCTGTTCTCCACGACCCGGATCCCGGGCGCCGAGCAGGACGGCGTGCGGGCGCCGTACTCGGACGAATGGCCCGGCCCGTCCACGGCGCGCCACATCGCGGTGTTCTTCCGCGGCAACATCCTCCGGATGGACGTGATCGGCCCGGACGGACACCCCCACACGCTGGACGAGCTCACCACCGGCATCGAGGCCGTCCTGAAGAGCGAGGCCGCCGACGACGTCTCCCCCGGCCACTTCACGACCATGGCCCGCGCCGAATGGGCCGCCGCCCGCGAGACGCTCCTGGCGCGGGGCAACGGCGACGCGCTCGACACGATCGAGACGGCGCTGTTCTGCGTCTGCCTGGAGGACTTCGTCCCGAAGAGCACCCTGGACGCCTGCGACCACCTCCTCCACGGCGACAGCGCGAACCGCTGGTTCGACAAGGCCGTCTCGTTCATCGTGTTCGCCGACGGCACCGCCGGCATCAACGTCGAGCACTGCGGCCTGGACGGCACCACCATCCTCAGCTTCGTCGACGACGTCCTGGAGACGCCGCCCGCGGAGCACTCCCGGCGGTCGGGCGCCCGCGCGCAGGGCGTCCCGGCGATCGAGCCGGTCCGGTTCGTCCTGGACGGGCCGCTGCGCGCGTCCGCGACGGCCGCCGCGGAGGCGTTCGCCGCGTACGGCGCCGCGACCGCGACGGCCACCGTGTCGTTCGACGACTTCGGCGGGAACCGCGCGAAGGCGCTGAAGACGTCCCCGGACGCGTTCGCGCAGATGGCGTACCAGCTCGCGCACCGGCGGGCCAAGGGCGTCACCGGCGCGACCTACGAGTCGATCGCGACGCGCCGGTACCGGCGCGGACGGACCGAGGCGATGCGGGTCGTGACCCCCGAGGTGGTGCGGTTCGCCGACGTCATGACGGACCCGGGCGCGGACCGGGCCGCCCGCGCGGAGGCGTTCCGCGCCGCCGCCGACGCGCACGTCCGGCGCGCCAGGCAGTGCCAGACGGGCGAGGCGCCCGAGCAGCACCTGTGGGAGCTCCAGCTGATCCACAAGCGGCGCGGGGGCACCGAGCCGCTCCCGTTCTTCGAGTCGCCGGGCTGGCTCACGATGCGGGACGACTACCTCAGCACCAGCTCCGCGCCGTCCGTGAACATCCGGTACTTCGGGTTCGGCTCGACCAGCCCGCAGTGCATCGGCGTCGCCTACGTGCTGCTGCCGGACCGGCTCAACGTCTACCTGAGCACTCCGGAGCCGGTGGCGGACGCCATGCACGCGTTCGCGGCCGAGCTCCGCACCGCGGTACGGGAACTTCAGGAGCTGCTCGCGTAGGCGTCAGCGCCGGTCCGGCCCGCCCGCCTCCGCGGCGCTCCTCAGCGCGGCGATCACGGCGGTCAGCTGGGTGAGGAGCCCCGCGACCGACGTCTGGTCGGCGCCGCCGACGGTGACGGTGCGGAGCTCGTCCGGCTTCGGGAGCCGGGCCATGATCTCGGGCAGGGCGCCGATGAGGCGGGTCTGGACGGCGGCCGGGCTGCGGTCGTTCTCCAGGGCGGCGCGGATCCGGTCGCGGTCCAGGTCGAGGAGGGCGTGCTCGTGCCGGGACCGGGCGCGGGCGTCCGCGAGCGCGAGTTCGCCGTCCAGCTCCAGGCGCTTGAGCTCCTGCTCGCGCTCGATGCGGAGGCGTCCCGTCTCGGCCTCCTCGGCGTGGCGCTCGCGCTCCATGCGGAGGGCGTGCAGCGTCGTCTCGGTCTGCATCTCGGCGACCTCGCGGCTGTCGTCGTGCTCCCGCTTGGTGCGGCGGAGCTTCTCGACGGCCTCGGTGTCGAACAGCTGCGACTCGTTGCGGGCGCGAAGCTCGGCGAGCTCACGCTCGTGCTCCAGGCGCTGCGTCTCCTTGAGGCGGGCGGCGGCCATCTCGCGCCGGGAGATCGCCTCCTCGGCCTCCAGCTCGGCGAGCCGGGCGATCTGCCCCTGCTCGGCGCGGTACGGCTTCTGGAGGTTCTCCCAGAGGCGGGACGAGCTGACCACCGCCTCCTTGATCTGGACGGTGACGATGCGGAGGCCGAGTCCCTGGTCACCGCCCTCGGCGCCCTCGGCGACGGCGCGGAGCCGGGCCGTCAGCTCCTCGATGATGGGCTGCTTGTCCGACAGGACCTCCTGGACGCCCATCGTGGACACCTTGTCCTTGATCGCGGCCTCGGCCTGCTCGCGGAGCTGGAGGTTCACCAGGCGCATCGGGTCGTCGGCGTCGCTGAAGTCGAGCTTGCGGTAGGCGGTGCCGAAGTCCTGGATGATCCACTGGACGTAGCCCTGGACGAGCACGCCCTGCAGCTCCCGGCAGATGCAGTACGCGTTGATCAGGATGGTCTGGGTGGCGCCCGGGACGACGAGGAACGAGTCCGTCGACGGGTTGAACCGGAACGAGACGCCGAGGCCGATGTGGAGCGGCTCGGTGCGGCCGCGCCGCGTGTGGACGACGAACGCGTTCGGCGGGACGAGCACGTTCTTCCACCGCCAGAAGCCGCTGATCCGCACGTCGACGGGGCCGGGGGCCGGGCCTTCGGCGGGCGTCAGCGCGCGGGCGCGCTTGGCGAGGGGGCCGGGCGGCGGCGGCCCGCCGGGAGCGGCCATGGCCGGCGCGGCGGCCCGCCGGGACCGCAGGTCGTCCTCCAGCACGGCCTGCTGCGCGACGACCTTCTCGAGATAGGTGTTGCCCTGGGGGGAATTCGTCATCTCGCTCCTCAACAGAACTCGGCGGTGCACTCGGCGGCGAGGCGGGCGATCGCGGAGGCGACCTCCACCCCCTCCCGCCACCGCGCCGGGAATACGTGGGGGCCGTAGGCGGCGCCGAGGATGCCGCCGGTGATCGCGCCGGTCGAGTCGCTGTCGCCCGCGTGGTTGACGGCGAGGACCAGGCCGTCCCGCCCCGCGCGCTCGCCCGGCGGAACGGTCAGCGCGACGTACACGGCGATCGCGAGCGCCTCCGGCCCGATCCAGCCGGCGCCGAGTGTCGAGAGCCGCTCCGCCGTCGGCGGGCCGCTCTTCCAGGACAGGTCGACGGCCGCGTCCAGCGCCTCGGCCGTCTCCTCGTGCCCGGGACGGCGGACGAGGAGCGTCCGGGCGGTGTCGATGGCGTCCGGGAGGTCCGCGCCGCGCAGCAGCGCCCAGACCACGGTCGCCTGGACGCCCGCCGGCAGGTACCCGCTCGGGTGGCCGTGGGTCAGCGCGGCCATGTCGCAGCCCAGCCGGAACGTGTCGTCGGGGTCGGGCAGCGGGAACCCGCACGGCGCGGCCCGCATCACCCCGCCGCAGCCCTTGGAGTCGTTCACCGGATGCTCGACCGTGCCGAACGGCGCCCCCCGGAACGTCTGCTCGGCGACCCGGTGCAGCGCCGCGATCGTGCTGCGCCCCGGCCCGCGCCGCGTCATCAGCGCGGTCTCCGCCTCCAGCCAGCCGCCCCCGTGCACGTCCATCTCGGGGAACGTCTCGCCCTGGCCGCGCAGCCAGGTGAGGTACGCCAGCTGCAGCAGGACGAGGTGCGAGCCGCCGAACCCCCGGGTGCGCGCCCGCTCCGCCGCCCGGACGAGCGCGTACGCGGTGAACATCGTCAGCTGCGTGTCGTCCGTGATCGCGCCCGCGCCGAACCGTTCGGCGCTGAACCCGGTGAGCCCGGACGGCCCGTGCAGGGCGCGGATCCGGTCGAGGGAGTAGCCCTCGACGGGCGCGCCGAGGGCGTCGCCGATCGCACCGCCGAGCAGGCAGCCGAGCAGCCGGCCGGGGTCGGGACGCGGGGGGAGGTCCGGCATGCGGGATACCCTAGTGCTCGCTGAACCCGGGGCCGCGCCGTTCCCGTATCACGGGCGTGGCCACTCCCGCCCGCCGGGCGCCCCGCACCGACCGGCCCGCCGTCGCGGCGTGCGCGCTGGCCCTCGCCCTGATCGTCCTGATGCTGGTGGTGCGGCTCGGCGGCGCGCTGAGCCCGTCCGCGGTGCCGGGGCTGACGCAGGCGGACGCGGTGACCAAAACCGGCCTCGCGATCGCGCGGCTCGGCGTGCACGTCACGTCCGCCCTCACGGTGGGATGGCTGGCCGCGGCGGCCGTGCTGGTCCCCGGGGCTCCGGCGGCGACCCGCCGCTGCCTGCGGGCCGCGGCGCGCGCCGCGCTCGGCTGGGCGCTGTGCGCGCTGACGCTGATGGCGTTCTCGGTGTCGGACCTGTTCGGCGTCCCCGCCCTCACCGGCGTCACCGGCGGCCTGCTGCGGACGTTCGCCGCCGACCTCCCGCAGGGCCGGGCGCTGGTCCTCGTCATCGCGGTCGCGGCGGCGCTCGCGGTCGCGGCGCGGCTGCCGGCCGCCGAGCACCGCCCGGGGCACCTGCTGCTGTGCGCGCTCGCCGGGCTGCTGCCCCCGCTGTTCACCGGCCACGCCGCCGGGAGCGCGCACCACGCGCTCGCCGTGCACAGCCTCGCCGCGCACGTCGCGGGCGCCGCGCTGTGGGCCGGCGGGCTCGTCGCCCTGGTGCTGCTGGCACCGGACGTCCGGGACCGGCTGCCCGGCGTCGCGGCCCGCTACAGCACCCTCGCGCTGGTCGCGTTCGCCGTCGTCGGGGTGAGCGGCGCCGTGCAGGCGTGGATCCGGCTCGGCGGCGTCCACCTCGATTCCCGGTACGGAGCGCTGGTCGCCGCGAAGGCGGTGGCGTTCGCCGTGCTGGGCGCCATGGGCTGGTGGCACCGGCGCCGGACGATCCCGGCGCTGCCGGGCGGGGGGTTGGCGCGGCTCGCCGCCGCCGAGATCATCGTCATGGCGGCGACGATGGCGCTCGCGACCGGGCTGGCGCGCACCCCGCCGCCCGAGGTCGCGCCCGGCACGCTGGACGCGGTCACGCTGCGGCTCGGCTTCCCGCTGCCCGGCCCGCCCGGCGTCTCGTCCCTGCTGCCGGGCCGGTGGTTCGACCCGCTGTTCGCCGTGCTGGTCGGCGCCGGGGCCGTGCTGTACGGGGTCCGGGCCGTGCGACGCCGCGACCTGCCCTCGCGGCGCGTCCTCGCGTGGACGGCGGGCCTGGCGGTCGTCCTGCTCGCCACGTGCGGCGGCCTCGCCCGGTACAGCATGGTGCTGTTCAGCGCGAACGCCGTCCAGCACGTCATGGTGGGGGTGCTCGGGCCGCTGCTGCTGGTGCGGGGCGCTCCGCCGGAGCCGCCGCGCCGCGCCCCCCGCCCCGCCGTCGCCGTCCCGCTGTTCTTCGCGAGCCTGTACCTCTGGTACCTGACGCCGCTGTTCGGCCCGGCGCTGTCCAACCACGCCCTGCACTCGGTGGCACTGGCGGGCTTCCTCACGATCGGCGTCGCGTTCTTCGCCGCGACGTCCGGGACATGGTGGCCCCTCGCGACACTGCCGGTGCACGTCCTCGGGGGCCTGCTGCTGTCCGGCTCCGGGTCGGTCTTCGGCGGCGGCTGGTACGGCACGCTGGGCCGGGCCTGGGGCGCGCCGCTCCCGGAGGACCAGCGGCTCGGGATCTGGCTGCTCTGCGGGCTCGCCGCCCTCGCCACCCTGCCGGCCTGCGTCGCTACAGTTCGGCGAGGACGCGGGCGGGAGTGATCGGCAGGTCGCGGAACCTGGCGCCGGTCGCGTGGTGGACGGCGTTCGCGATCGCGGCGGCGGCGCCCACGATCCCGATCTCGCCGATGCCCTTCGCTCCCATCGGATTCAGGTGCGGGTCGGCCTCCGGCACCCACACCGCGTCGATCTTCCGGATGTCCGCGCAGGTGGGGACGTGATACTGGGCGAGGTCGCGGTTGACGTGGTCGCCGAACGCCTCGTCCATGATGGACTCCTCCAGCAGCGCCATGCCGATGCCCATCGTCATGCCGCCGACGAACTGGGACCGGGCCGCCTTCGGGTTGATGATGCGGCCCGCGGCGAACACGCCGAGCATGCGCGGCACCCGCACCTCGCCGGTGTCGAGGTCCACCGCGACCTCGGCGAAGTGCGCTCCGAACGCGTGCCGGGCGTACTTCTGCCGGCTGCGCACCTCGTCGGCCGTCGACGCGCGCGCCTCCACGCCCTCCGGCGGGATCTCCCCGTTCAGCCGGACGAGCAGCGCCTCGCACGCCCGGACCACCGCGGTGCCCCAGCTCGACGTCCCCGCCGACCCGCCCGCGACCACCGCGCGCGGCAGCCGGCTGTCGCCGATCTCCATCCGGACCTTGCCCAGGTCCGTCTTGAGGGCGTCCGCGGCGATCACGGCGAGCGCGGTTCGGGCGCCGGTGCCGATGTCGGCGGCGGCGACGCGGACCGTGAACGTGCCGTCCGGCTCGGCGCGGGCGACCGCCTCCCCGGGCCGGGTCGACGCCGGATAGGTCGCGGCGGCGACGCCCGTGCCGAGCAGCGTGCGGCCCTCGCGGCGGACGCCGGGACGCGGGTCCCGGGCGTCCCAGCCGAACCGCGCGGCGCCCTCCCGCAGGCACGCCACGAGGTTGCGGGAACTGAACGGCAGCCCGCTCTCCGGGTCCTCCGGGGCGTCGTTGCGGACGCGCAACTCGACCGGGTCGACGCCGGTCAGGACGGCGAGCTCGTCCATCGCCGACTCCAGCGCGAACATGCCGGGCGTCTCGCCGGGCGCCCGCATCCACGACGGCGACGGCACGTCCAGCCGGACGATCCGGTGCCGCGTGCGGCGATTCGCCGCCCGGTACATCATGCGCGCCGGGACGGCCGCCTGCTCGGCGAACTCCCGGACGGCGGACGTCTGCGCGACCACCTCGTGGATCACCGCGTCGAGCCGCCCGTCGAGGCCGGCGCCGAGCCGGACGCGCTGGATCGTCGGCGTCCGGTACCCGGTCGTCGCCCACATCTGCCGCCGGGGGACCGCGAACTTCACCGGGCGGCCGGTGACGCGCGCCGCCATCGCCGCGAGCACGACGTTCGGCCGGGGGGTGCCCTTCGACCCGAACCCGCCGCCGACATGCTCGGAGATCACCCGCACCTGCGCGGGTTCCAGCCCGAACACCTCGGCCAGGGTGCTCTGGACCGCGGACGGCCCCTGGTTGGAGTCGTAGAGGACGAGCGTCCCGTCGTCCTCCCACAGCGCGACGGTGGTGTGCGGCTCCATCGGGTTGTTGTGCTCGGCGGGCGTCGTGTAGGTCGCGTCCACCCGGACGGCGGAGGCCGCGAACGCCGCGTCGGGATCGCCCGACTCCGTGTCGGCCGGGAACCCGCCGTTGACCTTCTCCGGCGCGTACAGGCCCTCGTGGTCGGCGCGGAGCAGGACATCGGCCGCCTCGGGCGCGTACTCCACGCGCACGTGCCGGGCCGCCTCGGCCGCCGTCTCCGGCGTCTCCGCGATCACCGCGGCGACGAACTGCCCCCGGTACGCCACGCGCCGCGACTGGAGCACCGCCAGCTCACCGTCGTCCACGGGCGCCAGCCGCGGCGCGTTCCCGCCCGACAGGACCGCGAGGACGCCCGGCATCCCCAGCGCCGCCTCCGCGTCCACGGCCAGGATCTCGCCGCGCGCCACCGTCGCCTGCACGGCCGCCAGGTACGCGACGTTCTCCAGGGGGTACTCGTAGGCGTACCGCGCCGCCCCGGTGACCTTCTCCCACCCCTCCAGCCGGTCCGTCAAGGGGCCACCAGCCCCGACAGCGTCCGGACGATCAGGTTGCGGGCCAGGGGCACCTTGTAGCCGTTGTCGCGGAGCGGCTCCGCGGCCTCCAGTTCCGCCTCCGCCGCCCGCAGGAACGCCTCGCCCGACGCGCGGGCGCCGCGCAGCCGCTCCTCGGCGCGGCGGGCGCGCCACGGCCGGTGCGCGACGCCGCCCAGCGCGATCCGGACGTCGGTGACGGTGCCGCCCGGGACGTCCGTGCGGAGCGCCGCCGCGATCGACACCAGCGCGAACGCGAACGAGGCCCGCTCGCGCGCCTTCCGGAAGCGGGACGGCATCCGCAGCGGCGGCACCTCCACCGCCGTGATGAGGTCGCCCGGTTCGAGGCACGTGTCCCGCTCGGGTGCGGTGCCCGGGAGCCGGTGCAGGTCGCCGAACGGGATCGTCCGGGTCCCCTCGCGCCCCCGGACGCGGACCTCCGCGTCCAGCGCGGCGAGCGCGACCGCCATGTCGGACGGGTGGGTCGCCACGCACCCCGCCGAGTGCCCGAGGATCGCGAGGTTGCGGTGCTCGCCCTCGCGGGCCGGGCAGCCGCTGCCCGGTTCGCGCTTGTTGCAGGGCTTCGTGACGTCCTGGAAGTAGGCGCAGCGGGTCCGCTGCAGCAGGTTGCCGCCCACCGTCGCGAGATTGCGGATCTGGCCCGACGCCCCCGCCAGGACGGCCTGCGCCAGCAGCGGGAACTCCGCCCGGACCGTCCGGTCGGCCGCGAGGTCGCCGTTGGTGACGGCCGCGCCGATCCGCAGGCCGCCGTCGGCGCGCCGCTCGATCCGGTCGTGGCCGAGGTGCGCGACGTCCACGAGCCGCGCCGGCTCCGCCACGCCGAGCCGCATCAGGTCGACGAGGTTCGTCCCGCCGCCGAGGTACGCGGCGCCGTCGGTGCAGGCGGCGACCGCCTCGTCCTCGGTGGCCGCGCGCGCGTAGGTGAACGGCCTCATGCGCGGGCCGCCTCCCGGACGGCCGCGACGATCCCGGCGTACGCGCCGCAGCGGCACAGGTTGCCGCTCATCCGCTCCCGGATCTCGGCGTCGTCCGGCACGGGCTCGGCCGCCGGGTCCGGGGTGGCGGCGCTCGGCAGGCCGCGGCCCAGCTCGTCCAGCACGGCGGTCGCGGAGCACAGCTGGCCGGGGGTGCAGTAGCCGCACTGGAGCGCGTCGTGCGCGAGGAACGCCTCCTGCAGCCGGGTCGGCCGCCCGTCCCGCGCCAGCCCCTCCACGGTCACGACGTCCGCGCCGTCGTGCGCGACCGCGAGCGCCAGGCACGCGTTCACCCGCCGGCCGTCCAGCAGGACGGTGCACGCGCCGCACTGCCCGTGGTCGCAGCCCTTCTTGGCGCCGGTCAGCCCGAGGTCCTCCCGGAGGGTGTCGAGCAGGGACGCGCGGGTGTCGATCCCGAGCCGGTGCTCGGAGCCGTTCACGGTCAGGGTGATCTCGGCGCGGACGGGGTCCGGGCCGTCCGCGGGCACGCTGTTCATGGCGGCGGTCTACCCCGATCGTCGCGGTTGAGTCAGCGTCGGCGGGGCCTCAGCCGGTAGAGCCGGTACCAGGCCGCCGCCGCGAACAGCAGCCCCAGGACGGCGAGGATCGCCATGTCCGTGCCCCACGCGACCGCCGTGTTCTTCCACAGCGGGTCGGCGGCGCCCTCGTGCGGGTAGATCGTGTCGAGGTCGACGGTGGCGGCCGCCGCGCCGAACCCCCAGCGGGACGGCGACAGCCACGCGAACTGCTCCAGCCCGACCAGCCCCGCCAGCCGCACCAGCCCACCCGACAGCACGAGCTGCGCCATCGACAGGACGATCAGCAGCGGCAGCGTCTTCTCCGAGCTGTTCACCGACGACGACACGAGCAGGCCCATCGCCATCGACACGACGCCGAGCAGCGCCATCGCCAGGATCAGCTCCACGTGCGGGATCGTGAACGCGCCCCGCTCCGGCAGCGCGACCCCGACCGTCCCGATCGCCACGATCACGACCGCCTGCAGGGCGGTGATCACGCCGAGGACCAGCAGCTTCGACATCAGGTACACGCCCGCCGACAGCCCCGCCGCCCGCTCCCGCGCGTAGATCGTGCGCTCCTTCACGAGCTCCCGGACGGCGTTGCCCGTCCCGGCGAAGCACGCCGCGAACGCCATCACCATCAGCTTCGACGCGGCGTCCACATTGCCGCCGGGCGCCGCCACGAGCCCCTTCGGCGCCGGGATCGCGGCGATCAGCCCGCCCAGGATCAGCGGCATCACGCCGAGCAGCACCAGATAGCTGCGGTCGGACGCGATCACCGACAGGTACCGGCGGCAGAGCGTGCCGAGCTGCGCGAGCCGCGACTGGCGCCGCGGCGGCGGAGCGGGCGGCCGTGCGTCGGTCGGGCCGCCCTCCCCGTACAGGCCGCTCGTGACGTACTTCGCGAACCGCGGCGACGCCCGGAACTCGGCCGCCCAGTCGCGGTCCGGTTCGCGGTCGAACGCCTGGAACACCTCCGCCCACGTCCGCTTCCCGAAGTGCGCCAGGCCCTCGGCGGGCGGGCCGTAGTAGGCCAGCCGCCCGCCCGGCACCAGCACCAGCAGCCGGTCGCAGGTGTCCAGGTTCGCGACGCTGTGCGTGACGACGATGACCGTCCGGCCGTCGTGCGCCAGGTCGCGCAGCATCTCCATGACGGTCTTGTCCAGGCCGGGGTCGAGGCCGGACGTCGGCTCGTCCAGGAACAGCAGCGACGGCTTCGTCAGCAGCTCCAGCGCCACGCTGACCCGCTTGCGCTGCCCGCCCGACAGCCGGTCGATGCGGGTGCGGGCGTGCGGCGTGAGGCCCAGCTCGGCCAGGACCTCGTCGACCCGCTGCTCGCGCTCCTCCCGCCGCGTGTCGCCCGGGAACCTCAGCTCCGCCGCGTACAGCAGCGCCTGCCGCGTCGCGAGCTGCGCGTGCAGGATGTCGTCCTGCGGGACGAGCCCGATCCGGTGCCGCAGCTCGTCGTAGGCGGCGTACAGGTCGCGGCCGTCGTACACGACCGTCCCCTCCGTCGCCGGGCGCATCCCCGTGACGGCCCCGAGCAGCGTGGACTTGCCCGCCCCGCTCGGCCCGATCACCCCGACGAGGGAGCGCTCCGCGATCGGGAAGCCCACCCCGTCCAGGATGACCTTGCCCTCCGGCGTCCGGACGGTCAGCTCCTGCACCTGCACCGACACGTCGCCGGTGTCGACGAACTCGCGGAGCTCGTCGCCCACCAGCCGGAACGTGGCGTTCCCGATGCCGACCAGGTCCGTCTCGGACAGCTCGGCGTGCTGCACGCGGACGCCGTTGACGAACGTCCCGTTGTGGCTGCCGACGTCGACGATGCGGTACCGCCCGGGACCGGCGCCGCGCAGCTCCGCGTGGTGCCGCGACACGGCCAGGTCGGCCACGACCACGTCGTTGTCGGCCGCCCGCCCGATCCGCAGCGTGCGCGGCGCGACCCGGATGATCTGGCTCGGGTTCCGGTCGACCCGCGGCCCCGCGACCCGCCGGGCGCCCACCGCGCCGGCCGGATCCGGCGGCGGAGCGGTCACGGGCGGTCGCGCCCGGGCCGGCGCGGCCGGTTCCGGCCGCGCCGGGGCGCAGGAGAGCGGCTCCCCGGCGGTCGAATGGCCGAGGCTGAACGTGCGCTCGCCGTCGATCGGCATCCGCTCGACGCGGCGGCCCGCGCAGAACGTGCCGTTGCTGCTGCCCGCGTCCTCGAGGACCCAGCCGCCGGGACCGGTCTTCAGCACCGCGTGCCACCAGGACACGCGCGGGTCGGCCAGCACGATGTCGGACGCGGGATCGCGCCCGATCCGGTACGCGCCGCCGGCCCGCAGCCGGTGGACGCCGTTCCGCGTCCGGACGACGAGCACGGGTGCGGCGAGGGATTCGGCTGAAGGCCCGGCCGTCATGGTCCGGAGTGTAAAGGCTGGAAAGCGAATTGTCCCCGGCCCCCGGCGTTGACAGCCGGCTCCGCCCGCAATTGAGTGGGGAGCATGGCGAACCCGCCCGGAGCGGCGACCGTCACACGCGAGGACCGCCTGCCCCGGCGCCGGAGGCCGCGGTGGTCGCTCGTCGTCCTCGCGCTGGTGATCCTGGTGCCGTTGGGGCTGGCGGTACTGGACCGTGCCGCGCTCTCGTACGCTCAGCGCACGATGGCGTCCGAGATCAGGAATCAGGGATTTCCGGCCGAACCGAAGGTGACGATCAAGGGATTCCCCTTTCTCACCCAGGTCGCGTCCCGCCATTTCGGAGATGTCCGGCTCAGTTCGTCCGATATCCGGGTCGGACCCCTGCGCATCAGCAGCCTCGAAGTGCGCGCCCGCGATGTGACCGTCGACGGCTGGACCTTCGAGAGCGGCACCCTCGGCTCCCTGGACGGCAAAGCCTTCGTCAGTTTCAAGGACCTCGCCGCCGCCGGCGGCAACCCGGCCCTGGAGCTGACCGCCGACGGCCCGAACCGCGTCCGAGCCAAGGTCGATCTCGGCATCACGACCGCGAACGCCGTCGCGAGCGTCACCAAGGAGGGGAACAGCATCCGGGTGCGTCCGGTGTCCATCGAGGGATTCGGCCTGGAGGAGCTGACCGACACCCTCGACTTCACCGTCCCGGTGGGGCGCCTCCCCCTGGGCCTCGCGTTCCAGGGCCTGACCGTCTCCAAGGACGGCATCGGCCTCCGCGTCACCGGCCGGAAGGTCAGATTCACCGATCCGAGTCGGTGAGGATCTCCGCGACCTGGCGGGCGGTCCGGGTCGGCAGGGGGGCCGGGAGGCCCTTCCACTTCCGGGACGCCGCCATCGCGGCCGCGCCGGCTCCGCCGCCGTAGGCCATGGCCGCCACGAACGACGCCAGCTCGGGCGGGAGCTTCTTCTCCAGCAGCACGACGTTCATCCGATAGGTCGCCGCCGTCGCCATCGCGCCCAGCGCCCCCGCGACCACGCCCATCCTCAGCGCGGGGACGCGCCGCCTCGCCTTCTCCACCATCTCCTGCTGCGCGGCCTCCACGATCTGCCGGACCAGCAGCAGGTTCTGCTCGACCGGGTCGTCCCGGACCGCCGCCGCCTTCTCACCCATGCCGGTCCTTTACCCGTCCGATGCCGAAGGATTCCCCGCTTCAGAGACGGTCGCGGACGGCCATGAGCGCGAAGCCCAGCAGGTTCTCGCCGCGCCACTCCCGTGGACGCCCGGCGCGCGGATCGTCCGCCGCGAGGCCGATGCCCCAGATACGGTCGAGGGGGCTCGCCTCGACGAGGACGCGTCCGCCGCTGCCCGTCAGATAGGCGCCCATCTCCGGGTTCTGGGAGAACTTTGCGATATTGCCCTCGACGACGATGGACGCGCGGTTCGCCGCCCAGACGTCCTCCTCGAAGCCCCGGACGCGGCGGCCCAGGGCCTTGACCTCGTTCGGATGGGACGCCGCGATGATCTTCTCGGCGGTCTCCCCGTCGCCGAACAGGCGCGCCTTGCCCGCCATCATGTAGTGCTCGGCGGTGGCGTAGGTCACACCGTCCACGGTGAAGGGCGACGGGTACCACTGGCTGAGATAGCCGGGGCCGGGCTTGCGATGCCCCCAGAAGAACAGGAACTTGATGGGTGTGCCCGCGTCCTGCAGGCGGATCAGTTCGGCGACGTCCATGCCCCGACGCTCCCAGACGGCCGCCCGTCCGGCCACCGGATTTCGGGGCGGGGAATGAAGGTGCCGGTGGGGTTGTTGTTCGGTTGCAAGACGGGTGCGGTCTAGACCATTTTGCGGTACCGGTGGGGTCATCGGGGACAATCTGCATCCCCGGCGGACCGGATGCGCAGGAGGCCCGGCGTCCGTCGATCGTGAGTCACAGGAGGAGATCAGCGGACATGGACACTGCCCTGGCGAACCCTCGTCGCACCAAGCTCGACGTCTGGCCCTCGCGGCGGCCGGCGGACACCGAGGCCGAGCAGGCCGCGGGCACCGCCGAGGCGGAGGGGTCCCTGAGCGAGGACGAGCTCGCCACGCGCTGAACGGCGAATCCGCCGAGGGCCCGATCCGGTGAGGATCGGGCCCTCGGCGTTTCACGGGATCCGGTGGAGGCCCTCGTCGGTGGCGACGACCAAGGCGCCGTCGGCGGCGAGCGCGAAGTCGTTGACCCTTCCGGGCACCCGGACGCGGCGCGCCCGGGTCGGGCCGGGAGCACACCAGGTCAGCAGGGTGCCGGGATCGTCGGGAACATCGGCGGCGACAAGGAGGCGGCCTCCGCACCAGACGGCGGCGACCTGCTCGGGCCGCCCGGGGGCGGCGAGCACCGCGGGCGGCCCGCCCGGCGCCCGGACGGACACCTCCCCGTCTGCGGGCTGCACGATGATCGGGCCGTCCGGGCCCGCCGCGATCGCGGGCCGGCCGTCGCCCGCCCCCGGGACCCGGCCGATCTCCTCGCCGCGCTCCACGTCCCAGAGGCCGATGCGGAGGGCGCCGTCGCCGCGGTCGGTGTCGCGGGCCAGGCCGATGAGCGGGCCGGTTCCGGGCGGGGCGTGCAGGATCCAGCCGTCCAGGGCCGTGCGGTCGCCGAGCCACGCCCCGAACGCGGCCAGCCGGTCACCGGACGCGGCGTCCCACACGACCACCTCGGCGTCGCGCGCGGGCCCGAACACGGCGGCGACCGCCCCCCGCCCGCCGTGGACGACCAGGCCGATCAGCTCAGGCGGGGTGGCGCGCTCGGGCTCGAGGACGGTCTCGCCCCCGCCCGCGAGGACGCGGATGCGGTCGCGGTGGCTCCAGGCCAGCGCGGGGCCGTCCGGCAGGAGGCCGAACGCCCGCGGCTCGGGGACGCCGGCGATCGGCGCGCCGATCGCCACGCCGGACGCGGCGTCCCACACCCGGCCGGTGGTGCCGCCGGGATCGGTGCGCACGGCGAACACCAGCGGCCGCCCCGCGGCCGCCGCGGTGACGCCGTCGAAGGGTCCGGGCGCGATCAGCGCCGCGCGCACGCTCTCCGGCACGTGACGGAGCGTAAGGCAGCGACCTCAGATCGTTCCGGAAGTCGGCGAAACCGGTGGGCCGCGTCCCGCCCGCCACCTGCGCGAACCGCCATGAGGAGGGACATATGCGCCCGGCGGCGCGATCCGTCCGGACGCGGGCGGTCAGCCGGCGGCGAGGCGGGCGGCGGTGTCCTCCGGGGGGACGTCGTTGATCCACGCGGCCATGCCCGACTCCGAGCCGGCCAGGTACTTGATCTTGCCGGGGGCGCGGCGGATCGAGAAGAGCTGCAGATGGAGGCGGATCAGGTCGCGGCCCTCGCCCACCGGGGCCTGGTGCCAGGCCGCGACGTACGGCAGCGGGGCGTCGTCCAGGGCGTCGCAGCGCCTCAGGAGGTCGGGGTAGAGGACGGCCAGCTCGTCGCGTTCGGGGGCGGTGAGGGCGGCCATGTCCGGAACGTGGCGGTGCGGCATCAGGTGCACCTCGACGGGCCAGCGGGCGGCGGCCGGGACGTAGGCGGTCCAGTGCTCGCCGTGCAGGACGACACGGCCGCCCGCCCGCTCGGCGGCCAGGACGCCGGCGAACAGGTCGCCGCCGTGCCGCGCGGCCATGTCGAGCATCCGCCCGGTGCGGGGGGTGACGTACGGGTAGGCGTAGATCTGGCCGTGCGGATGGTGCAGGGTCACGCCGATCTCGACGCCCCGGTTCTCGAACGGGTAGACCTGCGCCACGCCGGGGAGCGCGGAGAGCGCGGCGGTGCGGTCGGCCCACGCGTCGATGATCGTCCGGACGCGGCGGGCGGGCAGCCGCGCGACGGACGCCCCGTGCTCGTCGGTGAAGCAGACGACCTCGCAGCAGCCCGGTCCCGCGAAGGACGGGAAGCGGTTCTCGAACACCGCGACGTCGTAGCCGGGGTCGGGGACCTCGGACGCGGGGCCGCCGGGGCACAGCGGGCACCGGTCGGGCGGCGGCAGGAACGTGCGGGCGTTGCGGTGCGCGGTGATCGTGACGGGGTCGCCGGTCAGCGGATCGTGGCGGATCTCACAGCGCGCCGCGGCGGGCGGCAGGCCGCGCGGGTCAGGGACGGGGACCCGGCCGGGCGCCTCGTCGTAGTAGACGATCTCGCGTCCGTCCGACAGGCGCGCGCGCGTGACGTTCACGCGGGCGGCCTAGCGGTCACGCTCGGTGTCGCCCGCGACCACCTCGTCCGGCAGCTCGGGGAGGGTGGTGGTGGGCTGGAGGTCGCCGCCGACGAGCAGCGCGGCCTCCGCCTCGTCGTCGGGGATCGAGACGAGGGCCTGGGTCTCCTGCGCCTCGCGCGTGATGACGCCGCTCAGCAGGACGGTGTTGCGGTGCCGGAGCGCGCCGTTCTCGCGGAGCAGGTCGTCGGCCTCGCGGCGGACGCGGGCGATCCGGCGGCTCATCCGCAGGTGGATGAGGAAGCCGCCGCCGGCGAGGCCGAGGATGAAGGCCGCGACCGGCAGCCCGATCCGGGTGGGCGCGAGCAGCGCGACCACCGCGACGACCGTCAGCATCACGACCACCGCGAGTGCGCCGAAATGCTCCTCTGTCCAGTCCAGGACGGTGTTGACGCGCCTGGGAATCCGCACTCGCCTTCTCCTCCTCCGCTCGGTGGGCCGGGCTCTGACACTACGTGACGGCGGCCGGTCCTTCCGTGCCCGGAATGCGTCTCGGGATGCGAGGACGGGGCGCCGACGAATATCGTCACTGGATATGAGCAATCACTTTGACGTCGTGGTCCTGGGCGCGGGCCCGGGTGGATATGTCGCCGCGATCCGGTCGGCACAGCTCGGGCTGAAAACGGCGATCGTCGAGGAGAAGTACTGGGGCGGCGTATGCCTCAACGTCGGCTGCATCCCGTCGAAGGCGCTGCTGCGCAACGCGGAGCTGGCGCACATCTTCACGCGGGAGCAGAAGACGTACGGCATCAAGGTCGAGGGCACGGTGTCCTTCGACTACGGAGAGGCGTTCCGGCGCAGCCGCCAGGTCTCGGACAAGCTCGTCAAGGGCGTCCAGTTCCTGATGAAGAAGAACAAGATCACCTCGTTCGACGGCCGGGGCACGTTCACCGACCCGAACACGATCCAGGTCGCGAAGGCCGACGGCTCCACCGAGACCGTCACGTTCGACAGCTGCATCATCGCCGCGGGCGCGCGCACGAAGCTGCTGCCCGGCACGTCGCTGTCGGAGCGGGTCGTCACCTACGAGGAGCAGATCCTCAGCGAGGACCTGCCGGAGAGCATCGTCATCGCGGGCGCCGGCGCGATCGGCGTCGAGTTCGCGTACGTCCTGCACAACTACGGCGTGAAGGTCACGATCGTCGAGTTCCTCGACCGGATGGTCCCGAACGAGGACGCCGACATCTCCAAGGAGCTCGCCAAGCGGTACCGCAAGCTCGGCGTCGACGTCCTCACCTCGACACGGGTCGACTCCATCGACGACTCGGGCGACAAGGTGAAGGTGACCGTCACCGGCAAGGACGGCGCGCAGCAGGTCCTGGAGGCGGACAAGGTGCTCCAGGCGATCGGGTTCCAGCCGAACGTCGAGGGCTACGGGCTGGAGAAGACCGGCGTGGCGCTGACCGAGCGCGGCGCGATCGACATCGACGGCCGCTGCCGCACCTCCGTCCCCCACATCTACGCGATCGGCGACGTGACCGCGAAGCTGATGCTCGCGCACGCCGCCGAGGCGATGGGGATCGTCGCCGCCGAGACCATCGCGGACGAGGAGACGATGGAGATCGAGTACGTGATGATCCCGCGCGCCACGTACTGCCAGCCGCAGGTCGCCAGCTTCGGCTGGACGGAGGCGCAGGCGAGGGAGCAGGGCTTCGACGTCAAGGTCGCGAAGTTCCCCTACAGCGCGAACGGCAAGGCGCTGGGCATGGGCGAGGGCGACGGCTTCGTCAAGGTGATCAGCGACGCGAAGTACGGCGAGCTGCTCGGCGCGCACATGATCGGCCCGGAGGTCACCGAGCTGCTGCCGCAGCTGACGCTGGCCCAGCAGTGGGACCTGACCGTCCACGAGGTGGCGCGCAACATCCACGCGCACCCGACGCTGGGCGAGGCCGTCAAGGAGGCCGTGCACGGCCTCGCCGGCCACATGATCAACATGTGATCCGGGCCCGCGGCGCGCCCCGGGGCGGGGCGCGCCACGGCTCTCGGGCGGTGCGCAACGAATCGTCGGCGATCGCTCCGAACGCGCAACGGAACACCTGGTCAGCGCAAGATCGCGTAATGGATCGCGGGCTCGGCCCTTCCTACGATCTCGGGTGTCCCCTCACCGCGTTCTGGAGAACCGTATGTCCGTCATGCCGACGATGGAGTCGAGCACCGCGAGCACCGCGCCCACCGCCCGCACCGGGCTGAAGCGGCACTACCTGATGTGCCGTCCCGAGCATTTCGCCGTGACCTACTCGATCAACCCCTGGATGGACCCGTCGGCCGGCGCCGACCGGGACGAGGCCGTCCGGCAATGGGAGGCCCTGCGGTCCGCGTACGCGGGGCTGGGGCACGAGGTCAGCCTGATCGACCCGATCGCGGGCCTGCCCGACATGGTGTTCGCGGCCAACGGGGCGCTCGTCGTCGGCGGGCGCGTGTACGGGGCGCGGTTCACCCACCCCGAGCGGCACGCCGAGGGCCCCGCGTACGCGGCGTGGCTGCGGGCGAACGGATTCGGCGAGGTGCTCGACGCCGAGCACACCAACGAGGGCGAGGGCGACTTCCTCACCATGGACGAGGTCATCCTCGCCGGGACCGGGTTCCGGACGCGGGTGGCCGCCCACCAGGAGGCGCAGGAGTTCCTCGGCCGCCCGGTCGTGACGCTCCGGCTGGTCGACCCGCGCTTCTACCACCTCGACACGGCGCTGTTCGCGCTCGGCGGCGACAACGTCGCCTACTACCCGGAGGCGTTCTCGCCGGGAAGCCGCGCGGTGCTGGAGCGGCTGTTCCCGGACGCGGTCGTCGCCGGCGAGCGGGACGCGGCCGTCCTCGGGCTGAACGCGGTGTGCGACGGCAGGCACGTCGTCATCAACGCGGAGGCGACGGACCTGATCGCGACCCTCGCCGGGCACGGCTACGAGCCGGTCCCGGTGGACATGTCCGAGCTGCGCAAGGCGGGCGGCGGGCCGAAGTGCTGCACGCTCGAACTCCGATACCCCTGATTCACCCGCATTCGACATCATTGCCCCATGCGGTTCGATGATGAGCACGGCCATATCGCCCTCGACGGCGCCGAGAACGTCCGCGACCTCGGCGCCGTCACGGGTGCGATCGCGCCCGGGAGGCTGCTGCGCGCCGACGCGCTCGGCAGGCTGAGCGACGGCGACCTGGCGCGGCTCGCCGCCGTCCGGACGGTGGTCGACTTCCGGCGCCCGAACGAGATCGAGATGCACGGGCCGTCCCGGCTGCCCGCCGGCGCGGCCCTGGTGTCGCTGCCGGTCGGCGCCGGCAGCCTGCAGGTGTTCTACGACGTCGTCGGGAGCGGCGACCCGGCGCGCCAGCAGGAGGTGTTCGGCGGCGGGCGCATCGAGCGCGCGCTCCTCGACATCAACCGCGACTTCGTGCGGGAGCCGCGGGAGCGGGAGCGGTTCGCGGCGGCGCTCCGGCTGATGGCCGACGCGGACCGGCTGCCGCTGGTGTTCCACTGCACCGCCGGCAAGGACCGGACGGGCTGGATGGCCGCGATCGTCCTCATGCTGGCCGGCGTGTCCCGCGCGGACGTCATGGACGACTACCTCCGGTCGAACCACTACCACCGGGAGGGCTACGGCCGCCTGCTGGACTACCTGAAGGAGTCCGGCCGGATGGAGGACCCGGAGCTTCTGCGGCCGCTGCTGGAGCAGCGTCCCGCCTATCTGGAGGCCGCGTTCGACGAGGCCGAGCGCCGGTACGGAACGTTCGAGGGCTACGTCGAGAAGGGCCTCGACGTGGACGGTCCGACGGTCGAGCGGCTGCTGGCCGCCCTACGCTGAGCCGATGCCCAAAGCCGAGCTCACGCCGAACGCCGAGCCCGCGCCGACCGAGCGGGAGTGGCGGGACGGCCGGGCCGCGCTCGACGCCGACCGGGCCGGGCTCGGCGCGCGGGCGAGCGGCCTGTACCCGGACGTCCCCCGCGTCGCGGGGACGGCGCTGCTGTGCCGCGACGGCTGGATCCCGCCGCGTCCCCTGCCGCTGGAGTCGATCCGGCTGGAATGGGACGCCTCGCCCGTCCCGCCCGCCGTGACCGGCCCGGCCGGGGGCCTCCCGCCCGGGTACCGCACGTACGCGGACGCGATGGCGGCGCTCGCTCCGCCGCGCGTCTTCGAGAACCGCCCCGCCTACCGGCTGCTCGGCGCCGCCCCGCCCGTGCTCCGCTTCGGCCCGGCGCGCTACTTCGACGCGGTGAACGTCGGCGAGGCCGCCGCGCACGAACTCGCCGTCGGCGGCGGCGCCCTGCGCGCGCGGGTGGGCGACCCGTGCGACCCGGCGCGGCGGCCCGCGCTCACCGCCGTGACGACGCTGACGGTCACGACGTCCGGCACGTACGTGCTCCACCACCGGGACGCGGCGAGGGTCGCGCACGGCGGCGGGCTCCGGCACGTGATGCCGGTCGGCGCGTTCCAGCCGGCCGGCGCGTCCGAGCCGCCGGCCGGCGAGCGGGACGACCTCGACCTGTGGCGCTGCATGGTCCGTGAGTACGCCGAGGAGCTTCTCGGCCGGGGCGAGGACTACGGCGAGGGGTTCGTCCAGGACGAGTGGCCGTGGCACCGCGAGCTCACCGCGGCACGAGGGCGCGGTGAGCTGCGCGCCTGGTTCCTCGGCCTGGGCGTCGACCCCCTGTCGTTCGCCGTCGACCTGCTCACGGTCGTCGTCGTCCGGGACGAGGCGTTCGCGCGGCTCTTCGGCGATCTGGTGGCGGTCAACGAGGAGGGCGACGTCGCGCTCGCCCCCTTCGAGGGGACGGTTCCCGAGCGCATGCAGCCGGCCGGTGCCGCCGCGCTGGAGCTGGCGTGGCGGCACCGGCGGGGGCTCGGGATCAGGTCGGCGCGGCGGCCGTCTCGCGGCTGAGCGCGAGCAGCTCGTCCAGCGCGTCGACGAGGTGGTCGATCACCTCGGACGGCTCGGGCACGAGGTCGCGGCAGGCGACGACACCGACGTCCAGCTTGCCGTCGTAGGAGAACACCGTGATGTTGAGGCCGCCGCTCACGTCGGTGATGACCGAGATCGGGTGGTAGGCGAGCAGCCGCGCCCCGCACAGGTAGAGCGGGAACTGCGGGCCCGGCACGTTCGAGACGATCAGGTTGATCGGGCGCAGCGAGAACGAGGGGGCGGCCTGCAGCGCGAACCGGACGACGGCCCCGGCGAGCGGCGCGGGGACCATCGCGCTGATCTCGTGGAGCCACGAGCCGGACGAGGCGACGAACCGGCGCTTCACGGCGTCCATGTCGGCCCGCACGGCGGCGTAGCGCCGCGCGGGGTCGGCCACGTGCACGGCGAGCGGGGCGGTCATCACCGAGACCTGGTTGGCGCCCTCGCCGCTCCCGCCGTCGCGGCGCAGCGAGACGGGCACGCCCGCGACGAGGGGGCCGTCCTCCAGCTCGCCGCGCTTGTCGAGCCACTGCCGCAGCGCGGTCGCGCACAGCGCCATCACGACGTCGTTGACGCTGCCGCCGAGGGCCCCGCGGATCTCCTTGACGGCGTCCAGCGGAAGCTCGCCGCAGGCGACCGCGCGGCGCCGGCCGATCGGCAGGTTGAAGGAGGTCGGCGGGGCGCTCGGGCGGGGCACCGGCGGCAGCTCCGGGCGGCGCAGCGCGCCGTGCATGAACGCCGACATGACCCCGATGCCGGGCAGGGACGCGATGCCCGGGATCTCGTCGAGGTGCGGCGCGGTGCGGGCCATGGACACGGCGGTGCGGACGGGGTGCAGCGCCGCCTTCAGCAGCCCGGTGCCGAGCATCTGGACGGCGCCGGGCGCGCGGGTCTCGGTGCCGTCGTCGTCGGGCACCTCGCGCGGTTCGGGCGAAAGGTCGAGCAGCGCGGCCAGGGTCTCGGCGGCCATCACGCCGTCGATCGCGGCGTGGTGGACCTTCACGTAGACGGCGGTGCGGCCGCCCTCCAGGCCGTGGACGATGACCATCTCCCACAGCGGGCGCGACCGGTCGAGCGGCTGCTCGTGCAGCCTCCCGACGGTGTCGGCGAGCTGCCGCTCCGTGCCCGGCGCGGGCAGCTCGATCTCGCTGATGTGCCGTTCGGGCGCGAAGCCGGGATCGTCCTCCCAGTACGGGTGGTCGAGCCCGAGCGGGACCTGCACCAGCCGCTGCCGCAGCGGCCGGGCGGCGAGGTGCGCGCGGCGGCGGACGAGGTCCGCCACGAGGGCGGGGGTGAGCCGCCCGCCGGGGCAGGAGGAGGCGTCGACGATGCCGAGTCCGGCGATGTGGGCGTGGTTAGCCCCCGTCTCCGCGTTGAGGAAGGTCGCGTCCACGGTGGTCAGCTGGCTCATGTCGGGTCCCGTCAGCTCGTCCTTCACGTGCCGTTCCCTCCTAGGAGTTATGCGGTACTTCGCAGTAGGTCAACGTGAGCTGTCAGGAAGTAACAGGGACTTAACGGGCCGTTGCACCTCCGTCATCTGCAAGATCCGAGAATCGGGAAGAATTTTCGCCCTTCTTCCGTCCTGATGTGGTCAGAAAACTTCACATCGGAGATCAAGGCCGTGAACGTCCGGCGGCGTCGCTAGGGTGGGGCGCCATGACGGCACGACCGCTCCCGGAGATCGTCGAGGCGGGCTGGGCGAAGGCCCTCGAACCGGTGGCCGGGACGATCGCCGCCGCCGGCGACTGGCTGCGCGCCGAGATCGCCGCCGGCCGGCGCTACCTCCCCGCCGGGAAGGACATCCTGCGCGCCTTCCACCAGCCGTTCGACGACGTCCGCGTCCTCGTCGTCGGGCAGGACCCGTACCCGACCCCCGGGCACGCGGTCGGCCTCAGCTTCTCCGTCGCCCCGGACGTCCGGCCCCTGCCCGGCAGCCTCGTCAACATCTTCCGCGAGTACTGCGCCGACCTCGGCCACCCGCAGCCGTCCACCGGCGACCTCACGCCCTGGACGCGGCAGGGCGTCCTGCTGCTGAACCGGGCGCTGACCGTCATGCCCGGCAAACCCGGCTCGCACCGCGGCAAGGGCTGGGAGGAGGTCACCGAGCAGGCCATCCGCGCACTCGCGGCCCGCGGCGGGCCGCTCGTCGCGATCCTGTGGGGCCGGGACGCCCGCGACCTCAAGCCGCTGCTCGGCGGCGTCCCCTGCGTCGAGTCCGCGCACCCGAGCCCCATGTCGGCCGACCGCGGGTTCTTCGGCTCCCGGCCCTTCAGCCGCGCCAACGAGCTGCTGGAGCGGCAGGGCGCGGCCCCGGTCGACTGGAAGCTGCCCTGACCGGCGGCCGGCCGGGCGCTACTCCCGGGGGAGGCGGCGCAGGAGGAGGGCGAACTCGTCCGAGCCGCCCAGCGCCGCGGCCGGGCTCAGCGGGGTGAGCCGCCGCTCGCCGTGGCTCCAGTAGACGCCCGGCGCGCACGGGTCGGCGGCGTCGGCGTGCATCTCGCGGACGACGTCGGCGAACACCGGCAGCACCTCGCGGACGGCCGCGCTCCTGACCGGGTACAGCAGCAGCGTGCTGTGGCACGGGACGCCGACGAGGGCGCCGTGCTCGTTGGGGGCGGGCAGGAACTGGTCGACCTCGCTGAGCAGCGCCGACACGTACCGGCTGCCCGGCTTCGTCACCACCCGGACGTTCCGCCCCGGCAGCAGCGGCTGGTCGCGGACCTCGACGTCGGCGAGCTCACGGTCGTGCGTGTTCGTCATCACATAGCCGAGCTTGTGCAGGCCGAGCAGCCCGGCGCGGGCCTTGGTGAGGGGGCCGCCGTAGCGGGGGTGCTCGATCATCACCATCGCGTCGAAGTGGTCACCGGCCGGGACCACGACGAGGCCCTCCCGGTCGTGCGGCGCGAGCTTCGGCACGATCCGCAGCCGCAGCAGCTCCCGGACGTCGCCGAACAGCTCCATCTCACCGACCGCGAGGAACGCCCGGTCGGTGACCTCGCGGAGCCACGCGTCCACGACCCCGGGCCAGGCGGCGCGCGGCTCGCGCGCGCAGCGCTCCAGCGCGGTCCAGCTGGAGGCGCGCGCCTCCGAGCCGCCGACGGGCAGGACGACCTCGGACGTTCCGGCGTCGAACCAGGCGCTGGGCGCCAGCGCGGGGAGCACGTCGCGGATGAGCGCGTGCACGTCCGCGGCCGCGTCCAACGGTTCCATGCACATCCTCCTTCCTCGGCGGGGAGCTCGCCGATCTCACGCTCCCACCTTCTCAGAGTCCGGACCGGTTGTGCGATCCATCCGGATCCTCCGGGGCGCGCTCGCTGATCACGGCGTCGCTCAAGTACGGTGCTGCCATGTCCGAATACGTGTATCCCCCTGTGATCAAGGCGGCCAAGGGCATGTTCAGGCTCCTGAACATCACGTTCCGTCTGGAGGGGACCGATCGGATCCCCGCCACCGGCGGAGCGGTGCTCGTCAGCAACCACGTCAGCTACCTCGACTTCATCTTCGCGGGCCTCGGCGCCCACCCGGCCGGCCGGCTGGTGCGGTTCATGGCGAAGAAGGAGATCTTCGACAACAAGATCGCCGGGCCGCTGATGCGCGGGATGCACCACATCCCCGTCGACCGCAACGCGGGCGCCTCCTCGTACGCGGCGGCGCTGAAGGCGCTGCGCGGCGGCGAGGTCATCGGGGTCTTCGCCGAGGCGACGATCAGCCGGTCGTTCACGGTGAAGGAGATCAAGAGCGGCGCCGTCCGGATGGCCGTCGCGGCGAACGTGCCGCTCGTCCCGGTCGCGCTGTGGGGGCCGCAGCGGCTGTGGACGAAGGGCCGCAAGCGGCGGCTGCTCCAGCGCGGTGTGCCGGTCACCATCCTCGTCGGCGAGCCCTTGTACCCCAAGCGCGGCGACGACTACGAGGCCGTCACGGCGGAGCTGCACGCCCGGATGTCGGAGCTGCTGGAGAAGGCGCAGCGCGAGTACCCGGACACACCGGCACCGGAGGAGTCCTGGTGGCAGCCCGCCTACCTGGGCGGCTCCGCGCCGACGCCGGAGGAGGCCGCCAAGCTCGACGCCGAGGAGGCGCAGGCCCGCGCGGCCGCCCGCGCCGCCCGCGAGGCCGCCAAGGCCGAGCAGGCCGCGAAGATCCCGCCGACGGCCGCCGTCGAGGACGCCAAGGAGTAAGGCGCCGATCGCACCGGAGCGGGTAAATCGCTGGACGCGCCGGGCCGCCGCCCCTGATCATCGGGAGCATGACCACGCGGCCGGACGTCCTGCACCTCGCCCTGCCCCCCGACGACGACGCGCCGGGGGCCGATGCCGCGCCGCCCGTCGTCCTGAACCTCAGCGACAACAACTCGCCCGCCGACGTGATGGACGTGCTGTCGCTGCGGCCGTTCGCGTCCGGCGAGCAGCCCTGGTCGCGCTCGACGAGGCTGGAGCACGTCAAGCCGGACGCGCCGCTGCGCCCCGATGGCGCCCGGCTGCTGCGGGTGGCCAAGGAGAAGGCGAAGGAGTCGGTCCTCGCCGACGGCGAGGGCTGGACGCTGCTGACGAACCGGTGGAGCAACGGCACCGCGTACGTCGCGGTGTCGGCGGTCTCGGCGGAGCTGGCCGAGTCGGTCCTGCAGGAGTCGGTGAAGGACGCGACGGAGCCGCCGCAGACCGACGAGACGAACGTCGAGATGGGCTTTTGGCACATGGGGTCGCACGGCCCCGTCCGCACCGAGCGCGCGATCTCGGCCGACGCGTGGGCCGACATCCGGCGCAACTACACGGCGCCCGTCGCGGCGGCGCTCGACGACGTGATGAAGCTGACCCGCGAGCAGGTGGCGGGCCGGCTCCTGCTGCTGCACGGCCCGCCCGGCACCGGCAAGACGACCGCGCTGCGGGCGCTCGCCCGCTCCTGGAGCGAGTGGTGCCAGGCCGACTGCGTCCTCGACCCGGAGGCCCTGTTCGGTACGCCGAGCTACCTCATGGAGGTGGCCGTCGGCGACGACGAGGACGAGAACCGGCGCTGGCGGCTGCTCATCCTGGAGGACTGCGACGAACTGATCCGCGGCGAGGCGAAGCAGTCGACCGGGCAGGGCCTGTCGCGGCTGCTGAACCTCACCGACGGGATGCTCGGGCAGGGCCGGGACGTGCTGGTCGCGATCACCACCAACGAGGACCTGACGCGGCTGCACCCGGCGGTGGTCCGGCCGGGCCGCTGCCTCGCGCAGATCGAGGTCGGCCCGCTGACCCGGGACGAGGCGCGCGGCTGGCTGGGCGGGGAGGCCCCGTCCGGCGACATCGGGCCGGAGGGCGCGACCCTCGCCGAACTGGCCGCGCTGCGCAAGGGCGAGAAGCGTCCCGAGACCCGGGACGCCCCCACCTCGGCGACCGGCTTCTACCTCTGATCAGGCGGCCTTCGCGAGGGCACGCTCGATGTCGGCCCACAGGTCGTCGGGGTGCTCCAGGCCGATCGACAGCCGGACGGTCCCCTCTCCGATCCCGGCGGCGGCCAGGGACGCGGCGTCCATCTGCCGGTGCGACGTGCTCGCCGGGTGCATGACGAGGGACGCGGCGGCGCCCAGCGACGGGCCGAGCGACACGAGCTCCAGGGCCTCGGTGAACGCCCGGCCCGCCGCGCGCCCGCCGGTGAGCTCGAACGCGAGGACGCCGCCGTGGCCGTCCGGCATGAGCCGCTTCGCCACGTCGTGCTGGGGGTGGCCGGTGAGCCCCGGGTAGTGGACGCCCTGGACCGAGGGGTGCGCGGCGAGCCGTCCGGCGATGTCGAGGGCGCTCGCGCTCTGCCGCGCGACCCGCATCGGCGCGGTGGCGAGGCCGCGCAGCGCCAGCCAGGCGGCGAACGGGTCGGCGCTCGCGCCGAGTTCGGTGGAGTGCTCCCAGACGCGGCGGTGGACGTCGGGGTCGGCGCATACGACGGCGCCGCCGAGGATGTCGCCGTGCCCGCCGAGGTACTTGGTGGCGGAGTGCAGGACGATGTCGGCGCCGTGGTCGAGCGGGCGGCACAGCAGCGGCGCGAACGTGTTGTCGACGGCGGTGAGCACGCCCGTCCCGCGCACGGCCGCGGCGAACGCGGGGATGTCGGTGACGTGCGTGGTGGGGTTCGCGATCGTCTCCAGGTAGAGGAGGCGGGTGTTCGGGCGGAGCGCGGCGCGGACCTCGTCCGGATCGTCGCCGGGGATGTGGGTGACCTCGACGCCCCACCGGTCGGCGAGGTCGTGGAGCAGCGCGTACGTCCCGCCGTAGAGGGCGGACTGCGCGATCACGTGGTCGCCGGCGCGGAGCAGCGTCATCAGGACGGCGTTGACCGCGCCCATCCCGGACGCGGTGGCGATCGTCCCGGCGCCGCCCTCGATGCCGGTGACCGCGTCCTCGAACGCGCGGACGGTCGGGTTGCCCATCCGGCCGTAGAAGAACGCCTCGCGCGGGCCGCCGAACGCGGCGGCGAGGTCGTCGGCGTCGTCGAAGGCGAACAGGTGGCCCTGGTAGATCGGGACCCCGAGCGGCCGGCTCCCCGCCGGCGCGGGCACGGGCGGATGGACGGCTCGGGTCTGCGGGTCGTATCCGTTCATGCCCCCAGCGTGCCGCCGGTCCGCCGGGCCGGACAGGGCCAATCGCAGCCAGTGGCCGGCCCCGCCCCCCTTCGGGCGTCCCCCGCGTCGTTCCCCGCGGGCCGGACCACGGCCCGGCCGCGGGGCAGCCTCCCTCCGCGTCCGGGACCGGTTCCCGTCTCCGTCTCACCCACCCCGCGAGGGTGAGGCGGAGGCCGGGGCCGATCCCGGTGGTGCGGTGTTCGGTGTCCCACGGCCGGATACTCGAGGATGTCCCGGGACGACCCCCGCGAACATCCGGGCAATCACGGCCAATCGGACGGCATTCGGGTACGGGTCCGGCCCGGGACTACGGGGTCGCATGCGCGAACAGGCGCCGGTACACGCAGCGCAGACCGTGGAGATCCCGCACAGGCTCGGCGAAGGCGACGCGCAGGTCGAACGCGTCGGGCCGGTGCGGCGGGGGCGCGGAGCAGCGCAGCCACAGCCCGTGCCGGTCGAGGGCCAGCGGCCGGACGACCGGGCGCGGCTCGTCCGGCGCGGCCGGACGGCCCGCCACCGGCAGCAGGCCGGCCAGGTCGTCCCGGTGGGCGGAGTCGAGGTGGGTGAGGATGCCTCCCTCGATCGCGACGAACGGGTCGGGCGCGGCGGCCGCGTACTCCTCGGGTTCGAGGGTGGCGCCGCCCCAGGCGTCCTCGATCTCGACCTGGGCGACCTCCAGCGCGAGGATCGTCCAGTCCCGTTCCGCGCCCGGCCTCCCCGCCGCGAGGTCCAGCAGCTCGGGACGCGGGTGGGGCCGCGAGATCCGCAGGGCGGCGTCCCGGATCCCGGTGTCGGGGACCTCGGTGAGCCAGCCGTGCAGCCAGGCCCGGCCGCGGACGCGGTCGGCCAGCGCCACCGGCGCGACGTCCGAGATCCGCAGCGTGGCGGGGACGTCGGGTTCGCGCGTCACCGCGGCGACGATCGGCGCACCGGCACGGACGAGCAGCAGCGGGCGCCCGTCCCGGTCGGTCGCGTGCGCCGTGACGGGCGCGTACGGGATGCCCGGTGCGACGAGCACCCCGTCGGCGACGCCGTAGGCGAGCGTCCGGGCCCGCTCCGCCGGCGCCGGCTCCCCCGGCCGCGTCTCCCCCGGCGCGCCCGGCCGTGTCTCCGCGTGATCCACCCTGGCCTCCTCGACGTTATAGGTTAGGCTTACCTAACTAAGGATTACCTAACCATCAGGGAGCGTCGTGAACAACCCCCGGCCGAAGGTGAAGCTGTCCCGGGCCCTCGGAATCCCCCTGACCCCGAAGAGCGTCAAGTACTTCGAGGCGCGGCCGTACCCGCCCGGCGTCCACGGGCGCGCCCGCAAGCAGGAGTCGGACTACAAGGTGCGGCTGCGCGAGAAGCAGCGGCTGCGGGCGCAGTACAACATCCGGGAGGCCCAGCTCCGCAACGCCTTCGCCAAGGCCGCGAAGGTCGAGGGCAAGACCGGCGAGGTGCTGATCGGCGACCTGGAGCGGCGGCTCGACGCCCTCGTCCTGCGGTCCGGGTTCGCCCGCACCATCTACCAGGCCCGCCAGTTCGTCGTGCACCGCCACATCCTCGTGAACGGCCGCCGGGTCGACCGGCCCTCCTACAAGCTCCGCCCCGGCGACGTCATCACGGTCGCCGAGCGCAGCCGCGCCATCGACGCGTTCCGGATCGCCGCCGCCGGCGGGCACACCGACAGCGTCCCGCCCTACCTGGAGGTCCGCCACGACGCCCTCACCGCCCGGCTGGCCCGCCTGCCCGAGCGCAGCGAGATCCCGGTCGTCTGCGACGAGCAGCTCGTCGTCGAGCACTACTCCCGCTGAGCCGGGGCGGAACGCGCCGCGCCCCGCACTCGGGCCGGAGTGCGAGGCGCGGCGCGGAACGGGCCGGATCAGTCCTTCGGCTTCGCGCTCGTGCTCGGCGCGGGCGTCCCGGACGCGCCGCCGACCGGCAGCTGGCCGAGCTGCTGCTGCTGGTTCTGGTCGTTGACACCCGACGGGTACTGCTTGGTGATCTTCCACGACCCGTCGATCTTGGACAGCGCCAGCCGCAGCAGCGTCGCCGGGCTGGCCTTGCTGCCGCTCTTGGACGACAGCTGCACGTCCACCGAGATGACCGCCATGGCGAACCGGTCGGTCACGTCGCCGACGAAGACCTTGTCGGTCTTCGACGTCAGCGTCACCTCGGGATTGGCCTTGAACGTCTCGGTGAGGCTCTGCCTCGTCGACTGGTTGAACTCGTCGAGCAGGTCGCCCGCCAGCAGCCGCTGCGTCTTCGCCATCTGCGCCTGGTAGTTGGACGCGTTGTAGTTGAACGCGACATCGCCGTACGCGGACGCGACCTTCGCGATCTCCTCCCGCTCCGACTCGTCCGACGCCAGGCCGCTCGCCCGCGTCCACTGCCACACGGCGAGGCTCGCGAGGAGCGCGACCAGGACGACGACCACGATCGCCTGCGTCCGGCCCATGCCGAGGAAGGCCGGCCGGTCGGCGACGGGCTCCGGCGCCCTCTTGCGGGCCGGCTCCTCGTCCTCGTCCTCGTCCTCGTCCTCGTCGGCCTCAACCTCGACCTCGACCGGGGCCTTCTTCGGCTTCGGCTTCGCGACGGCCGCGGGCTTCGCCGCCGGACGGGCCTTCGGCGCCGCGGGCGCCTCGGCCTCGTCCTCCTCGTCCTCCGCGTCGATCGCGTCCAGGACCTCGTCCAGGTCCTCGTCGTCGAGCACCTCGATGACCCGGACCCGCCGCTTGCGCTTCGCCGGACGCGCCTCGGCGCCCTCCTCGGACGGCTCGGTGACGGCGGGGGTCTCGTCGCCCTCGCCGGCCGGCGTCGCGTCCTCGGTGGTCTTCGCTGTCACTTCGGGCACTCCTCGGGGATCGGGTTCAGTCCTCGCCGCGGCGGCGGAGCCGCGGCAGCCGGGACACCACGGGCACGGAGCCCATCATGACCTTGATCAGCACCAGCAGAGCCAGAACCGGGGGGACGTACACTAGCCAAACGGGCGGCCCGGAAGAAGAGTCCTTCGAGGAGTTCGCCGCGTTCTTCAGCTTCGCGCCCTGGTCGTTGACCGACGGGTCGTGGGTCGGGATCGTCGCGCCCGGGTTCTTCGCCTTGTAGGGCTTCTGCTTCACCAGCGCCGGCGTCCGGCCACCCGCGCACGTCGGCACCGTGCTCAGCTTCGGCTGGGCGAGCGGGTACTGGTACTCCAGCGTCGCCGTCTTGGTCACCGTGACCTGGAAGACCACGTTGAGGACGGGCTGCCCCTGGTCGATGCCGATGACGTTGTTCAGCACGGTCCTCAGCTGCGGCGCCTTCGCCAGCGTCGAGTTCAGATCACGCAGCAGCTGCGGGTTGTACCTCTTCAGACCCCAGTCGCCCAGCGCGTCGACGGTGCACTCGAAGTCGGGCGTGGTCTCCGCCAGGAGCCGGTTCACGGTCGCCAGCAGGTCCGGCCCGCGGTCGCGCAGCTCGGCGATCTGCCCGCGCACCTGACTCAGCGACGCGGTCACGGCGGCCAGGTTGTCGACGCCCCCGCCGAGCTGCCCGCGGTTGGCGTTCAGCACGCCGGTGATGCGGCTGAGATCGGACGTCAGCTGATCGAGCATCTCGGTGTTCTCGGCGAACGTGGCGGTCAGCTGGTCGCCGCCGGCGATGATCTGCCGCAGCGAACTCTCCCGGCCCGACCAGCCCTCGGCGAGCTCGTGCGTGACCGTCTTCGCGTCCTCCGGGTTGATCGTCTTCAGCGAGTCGATGACGGCGCCGAACAGGTCGCCGTACTTCGGCGGCACCTTCGTCTGCGACACCGGGATCCGCGCGCCCGGCTTCATCGCCGGCGCGTTCACGGTGCCCGGCCCGGGGGTCAGCTCGACGACCGGCTCGCCGACCGCCGACTTGCGCGCGGCGGCGGCCGTGACCCCCTGCGGGATCTTGACGCCGCTGTCGATGTCGAGCTTGACGACGACCTTGTCCTTCTCCAGCCGCACCGAGTCGATCTTGCCGATGCGCAGGCCGAGGTAGTCGACCTCGAAGTTCGGGTGCAGGCCCGGGGACGACTCGAACTCGACCGTGATGTGGTACGGCCGGTCGATGAAGTCGAACCGGACGACGTTGTTGAACGCCCACACCACCATGAGGACGGCGAGGGCGGCGAACGCCACCAGGTTGATCGTGATGCGCCTGGTCATCGCCGTCCCCCCAGGAGTTTCTCGAGGTCCGGCAGGGCTCCCTTGAGTTCCTTCGGCAACTGCGGATCGCCCTGCCGCTGCCCGGTCTTCTTGGCGCCGGACGAGCCGCCGAGGCCGGGGAAGACGGGCGAGCCGTCCGGCCACACGATGTTCAGCAGCGGGTAGAGCAGGAGCTGGCCGTCATAGGTGGCGCGGGGCAGCTTCTCCTCGAACTGGACGATGCCGTCCACGAGCGCGGTGAGCCGCTTGCGGTTGCCGCCGAGCTGCGCGAGCACGGGGTCGAGGTCGCGCAGCAGCTTGCGGAACCGGAGGATCCGGCCCTCCAGCACCTTGTCGTTCAGCTCCCGGGCCATCCGGGTGAGCCGCTCGACCGTCTTGACGATCTTCTCCTTGTTGTCGTCCAGCAGCCGCGTCGTCCGCTCCAGCTCGGCGGGCGCGTTCGCGAGGGCGTCCTCGCGCGCCGCGAGCGAGCGGCCGAGCCTGGCGAACCGGTCGACGCTCTGGCCGAGTTCGGTGCGCTGCGCGGCGAACATCTTCGTCAGCGCGGCGGCCTTCGCGATCGTCGCGTTCAGCTTCTGCCCGTTGCCGTCGAGGGCGGTCGCCCCCGCGTTCACGACCGTCGCGACGTCGTCCTGGGCCAGCGCCTTGATCAGCGGCCCGGCCTGCCCGACGACCTGCTCGAACGCGGGCTGGACGCTGGTCTTGACGATCGCCGCGTCATCCGCCAGGAACGGCCCGCGGTCCATGCTCCCGCCGGGCGGCAGCCGCAGGTCGACGTAGTTCTCGCCGAGGAGCGACGTCACCTTGATCTCGGCGCTGGTGCCCTGCGGGACGCGGATGCCGTCCTGGATGGACAGCGTCGCCTTGGCCCGGTAGCCGTCCAGCTCCAGCTTGGTGACGGTGCCGACGTTGATGTCGGACATCTTCACGCTGTGCCCCGCGACCAGGCCCTGCGCGTCGTCGAACGTCGCGGTCAGGGTCAGGTCGCCCTTCGGGGCGCCGGCCGTCCGGAACGAGCAGCCCGAGACCGCGACGGCCAGGGCGACGACGAGCAGCAGCGCCCGCGTGCCTTTCACAGGCCGGCTCATCAGTTGCCTCCGTTATCCCAGGGACAGTTGGAGTTCGGTTTCGGCAGCGGGCAGGGCACGTCGTCGGTTCCCATGAGGCCCTTCAGCCAGTACCGCAGGAACGCGTCCGTCGCGAACCGGATCTGCAGCGACTTGTTCTTCGGGTTGTAGCCCCCGATCAGGGCGTCGTTGATGCCGGGCAGCACGTCGACCAGCTGCGCGATCGTCTTGCTGTTGCCCTTCAGCACCAGCGCCGCCCGGGTCAGCACCGCGAGGTCGTACGGCAGCTGCCCCTCGTACTTGTCGATCAGCTTGTCGCCGTTGCGCGACAGCTCGAGCAACCCGGTGATGAGCTGCTGGAGCTCGCCGCGCTCGGCCGACAGGACCCGGCTGGCCTCGCCGAAGTCGCGGATCAGCGTGCCGAGGATCTGCTCGCGGCCCCGCACCACCCCGGCGAGCCGGTTCAGGTTCTGCGCGACCTTGATGAGCTCCTCGTCCTGCCCCGCGATGTTCTCCACGAGACGGGCGCTCTGCTCCAGCGTGGCGTTGAACTGGCGGCCGTTGCCGTTCAGCGTGCGGGCCGTCGTGCCGAGCGCCTTCTGCATCTTCGTCGGGTCGAGCGCCTGCGCCAGGTTGGTGAACGAGCTGAGCGCGTCGTCCACCTCGACCGGCACATGGGTGCGCTCGATCGGGATCCGGTCGCCCGTCTCCTTCGGCTGCCCCGGCTTCCACGCCGGGTGCAGGACGAGGTTGCGCTCGCCGACGAGGTTCAGCGGGACGATCGACGCCTGCACCCCCCGCGGCAGCGGGACCTCCCGCCGGATGTGGAAGGTGATCTTGATCTTGTCGCCCTCGTTCTCGACCTCGTCGACAAGGCCGACGTCCGCGCCCATGACCTTGACCTTCGACTCCGGGTAGAAGGAGCGGGCCTTGGACACGTACACGACCATCGTCCGGTCGCCGCCGGAGGGCGCGAGCGAGCAGCCCCCCAGCGACGCCGTCAGCGCGAGAGAGGCGCCGACGGCCAGCGTTTTCGCGAGCCGGTGCATCAGTTGCCTCCCTGCTGCGCCGGCGGGCGGCGGCTGGAGATCGGGCCGGGCGGCTGGAGCGGGCCGAGTCCGGTGAGCACGCCCTCGATCCACCGGCCCTCGCCCTTGAGGTTCGCGACCTGCTGGAACGTCGGCCCGAGCAGCGAGAAGTCGGCGTTCAGCGCGTCCATGTTCGGTGCCAGCCGGGTCGTCAGCAGGTGCAGGTTGTCCAGCAGCCCGTCCAGCTTCTTCTGGTTGGTGGAGATGACGTTCGACAGCGTCCGGACGGTCCTGCTCCCCGACCCGATCGTCGCCGCCAGCTCGTTGCGGCGCCGCACGAGCGTGTCCAGCAGCACCTGGCTGGCGTTGATGATCTCGCGGAGCTGCTGGTCCTTCGCGGCGAGCGTGCCGCTGATCGTCTTGCTGCTCTCGATGAGCTTCTCGATCTGCGGATAGGAGTCGTTCAGCATCCGGGACAGGTCCTGGACGTTGACGAGGACGCGTCCCAGCTTCTCCGCGCCGGGCGACCTGATCTGGTTGATCTGCGTGAGCAGCCTGTCGATGCTCTTCTGGTCGAGCTTGCCGACGATCCCCTGCGCGCCCTCGAGAGCCTGCGGCACCGTGAACGGGACCGACGTGTTCTTCAGCGCGACCCGGCGCCTGGACTCGGGCAGGTCCGCCAGATAGGGGCGGGCGACCGGGCCGGTCAGCCGCAGGTAGCGGCCGCCGAGCAGGGTCGTCGTCTGGATCTCCGCCCGGGTGTCGCGGCCGAGGTCGACGCCGGCGCGGACATGCCAGCTGATGATCACCTTGCCGGTCCGGAAGTCCGGCTCGACCTCGGTGACCCGGCCGACCTTCACGCCGGCGAGCCGGACGTCGTTGCCCTTCTTCAGGCCCGCGGTGTCCTCGAACTCGCCGCTCATCGTGTAGCCGCGGTCGAACAGGTGGAGCTGCCCGACCGCGAACGCGAACACGCAGGCGGCGCCGAGGGCGCTCAGCGTCACGATCGCGACGAGCCGCTGGTTGACGTCGCGCAGCGACTTCAGCGCCATCAGCCGGCACCTCCGCTCAGCATCGCCTTCAGCTTGGCGAGGTCGGACTTGGACGGCCCGGTCGGGGACCCGCCGCCCGAGCCCTCGGTCCGCGGCACCTTCATCTCGAACGGGCACGGTCCCTGCACGACGTTCAGGCAGAGCGCGTTCGTCCGGAGGTAGTGGCCGCCGTTCGCGGCGGCGAACAGCTGCCGCATGGTCAGCGGGAGGCCCTGCACCATCTTCTCCAACTGGTCGACGTTCAGCCGGAACGTCTCGGCCACCTCGCTGAGGTTGCCGATGATGCGGGCGAGCTGGGCGTCGTTGCCGCCGAGCACGGCGTTCAGGTTCGTGGTGACGCCGCCGAGCTCGACGATCGCGTTCTCCAGCACCTTGTGGTTGTTCGCGAACACCCGGGTCAGCGACTCGAGGTTGTCGACGCTCGCGGCGATCTGGTGGTCGCGCTTCGCGATCACCCCGGCGACCGTCTCGTAGTTGTCGATCATCTGCTTGATCGTCGAGCGGCGGGCCGCGAACGTCTGGAGCAGCAGGTCGAGGTTGTCGGTCAGCTGCGCGATGTTCTGCTCGTTGCCCTCCAGCGCCTGGGAGAACGAGAACAGGATCTTGTTGAGCTGGTTCGGGTCCAGGTTCCGCGTCAGCGGGCCGAGGTTGTTGACGAGCTCGCCGAGGTCGACCGCCGACCGCGTGTGCGGGATGCGGCCGCCGTCGCCGAGCCTGGCCCGCTGCCTGCCCGGCTCCAGGTAGACGACCCGCTGGCCCATCACGTTGCGCCACCGGATCGCGGCGGTCGAGTCGGACGGGATCGCCACGCCCTCGTCGACCTCCAGCCCGACGACCGCCTTGCCGCGGACGATGTCGATGCTCGCGACCTGCCCGACCGGCGCTCCCGCGATCTTGACGGCGTCGCCGGTCAGCAGGCCGGTGACGTCATCGAAGGTCGCGGTCAGCGTGTAGCGGTCCCGGAAGCTCGCGCCGAGGATCTGCTGGCCGATGTAGAAGGTGAGCAGCCCGGTCACCGCCACGAACACGGCGAACTTCGCGATCGTGGAGTACTCGGGGCCGCGCGCCGCCTTCCTCCGCGGGCTCATGGCGTCCTCCCCGCGGTCCGCCGCTTGCCGGCGGCCGGCTTCTTCTTCGCGCCCGGCAGGGTCAGCGTGAACGCCGTCTGCGCCGGCGTCTGCCCGCAGACGTCGATGATGATCTGGCAGAAGTCCAGCGGCAGCGCGTTCTTCGCCTGCGCGATCAGCGTGTTCTCCGGACCCGGGATGCGGATGATCCGCGCGAGCAGGGTGAAGAACCCGTTCAGGCTGTCCAGCAGGACGGGGATGTTGCGGCGCTGGCCGTTCAGCACCGCGGCGAGGTCGCCCGCGCCGTCCACGATGTCACCCAGGTTCGCGCCGTGGTCGCGCAGCGTCGTGCCGAGCCGCGTGCTGAGCTCGCCCGACCGGTCGAGCAACTGGCCGATCTTGTCCGGGTTGCGGCTGACGGTCCCCGACAGCGTCGTGAAGTCGCCCGCCAGCCCGCCGATCGTGTCACCGCGGTCGGCGAACGTCCCGGACAGTCCGTTGATGTTGCGGAGCAGCGCCTGCAGCGCCGCACGGTCGCGGTACGTCGCGTCCACGACCTTCGAGCCGTTGTCGATCGTGCGGCGCAGCGCCGGGCCCTGCCCGGACAGGCCCGAGCCGAACGCGTTGATGATCGCGGCGACCTCGTCGGGGTTGATGGCCTTGGTCAGCCGGTAGGCCGGCCAGGCCGTGTCGGACAGCTCCTCGGGGTCCTCGGTCTTCGCGACCCGCCCGCCGTCCGGCAGGTAGGGGCCGGCCAGCTCGCCGGACCCGAGGTCGAGCACCAGGTCCTTCGGGCCGAACACCGACACCGGCTCGATCGCCGCGGTCGTCGTGGTGGGGACCTTGACGCCCTTGTCGACCCGCAGCCGGACGGTGACCCGCCCGTCCCGGTCGAGCTTGAGGGCGTCGACGGTGCCGACCGCGATGCCGCGGATCTTCACGTCCGACTTGCCCGGGTCGAGGCCCTGGCCCGACCGGCTGAACGTCGCGCTGTAGTAGGTGGAGCCCGCGTGGGACGGCGTCGATCCGATCGCCACGAGCGTCACGGACGCCGCGAGCACGCCGGCGCCGACCAGTCCGAAGACCGTCCGGGAGCGGGAGGAAAGGCTCTCGTCGCTCATCCGGTCAACCTCACCGTGCCGCCGTGGCCCCAGAAGATGTACGACAGGACGAGGTTCATCAGGATCATCAGGATGGTGGACTCCCTGATCGCGCGGCCCGCCGCGACACCGACGCCGACCGGCCCGCCGGCCGCGTAGTAGCCGCGGTAGCAGTGGACGAACATGATGATGAACGCGAACACCGCGACCTTGATCACGCTGTAGAAGACGTCGATCGGCGGCAGGTACAGGTGGAAGTAGTAGTCGTAGATGCCGGGCGACAGACCGAAGTACTCGATCGTGATGAACCGTGTCGCGAAGAACGCCATGAACAGCGACACCAGGTAGAGCGGCACGAGCGCGATGACGCCGGCCGCGACCCTGGTGCACACCAGGTAGGCCAGCGAGTTGATGCCCATGACCTCCAGCGCGTCGATCTCCTCGGAGATCCGCATCGCGCCGATCTCGGCGGTGAAGCCGGTGCCGACCTGCGCGACGAGCGCGACCCCGGCGATGATCGGGGTGACCTCGCGGACGTTGGAGTAGCTCGCGACGAGGCCGGTGAACGCCTCGGCGCCGATCCGCTCCAGGCCCGGATAGCCCTGGAGGCCGACCATCGCGCCGGTGGCGAGCGACATCGTGGCGATCACGAAGATCATGCCGCCGCCGATGACGAGCGCGCCGACGCCGACCGCGATGTCGCTGACCTGCTTGGCGAGCGTCTTGCCGTACTTGCGCTTGATGATGATGTCGACGACCAGGTGGTAGAGCACCCGGCCGAGGAACACCGGCAGGTTGGCGGAGGCGGCGAGCCCGGCCGTCCGGCCCCGGACCGCGCGGCCCAGCTTGCGTACGGGGAAAATGGCGACCATCAGAACCTCGGGGGGACGAGAACCTGGTAGATCATGGTGAGGACGTAGTTCGCCAGGAACACCACGATCGACGTGACCACCACGGCCCGGTTCACGGCGCGGCCCACGCCCACCGGTCCGTAGTCGCAGTTCATGCCCATGTAGCAGGCGACGGCGGCGGCGATGAAGCCGAACACCCACGCCTTGAACAGGGTGATCAACAGGTCCGGAAGCTGCAGCAGGGTCGTCGCGCCGTCGAAGAACGCGCCGGGGCTGACGCCCTGCTGGATGACGTTGAAGTAGTAGCCGCCGAGAATGCCCGCCAGGATCACCACCGAGCACAGCAGGGCGGAGACGGTGCTCGCCGCCCACAGCCGCGGGGTGACCAGGCGGTGGACGGGGTTGATGCCCATGACCTCCATGGCGGAGAGCTCGTCCCGGATGTTGCGGGCGCCCATGTCGGAGGTGATCGCCGACCCGCCCACGCCGGAGACCAGCAGCGCGGCGGCGAGCGGCGCGACCTGCTGGATCATCGCGGCGACCAGCAGCGCGCCGGTGCCCGACTGGGCGCCGAGCTGCCGGGCGATGTCGCCGACCTGGAGGGAGATGGTGGCGCCGAGCGGCACCGCGATGAGCATCACCGGCACGGCGGTCACCCGGGCGAGGAACCAGCACTGCTCGATGAACTCGCCCCACCACTGGCGCAGGTCCCAGGTGCGGCGCAGCCCCTCCAGGAGGGTCACGCACAGCACTCCGGTCTCGTCGAGAGCACTCTCGACGCGCCTGCGCGCCAGGTCAGGGGCCTTGGTCAGGCTCAGGGCCATCAGCCGGAATCCTCCCCCTGGGGGGTGGGGTGAAGGGTCATTCCAGCCTCCTTCGTTCTCGGACGTCGGCGCCCATCCGAAACTCCGGACACGTCCGTCCACGGGCGGCGCACACACGATCTGGGTCTTTCGCGCCTTCCCGCCTCTGGACGAGACCGGGATCACACCCGGGCCGGGAGTGCCATGAGACACTCCACTCCCGTTGTGATCTGGAGCACTCTATTGGAAGATGGTCTAAGAAGCGAGTACTTACGTCCGGATTTGTCGGAAGCTACGATCTTCGGGTGCAAACCCAGGCGCGACACCATCACGACCCGGAGGACGGCGGATCCCGAACCATGGCCGACATGACAGACCCCCTTGTCGTCGGAGTGCGGGACCGCTGGGAAGACCAGGGCCTGCCCGGCGGGCCGTGGGCGTTCCTGGCGGTCTGCTCGGTCGGCCGGATCCACCAGATGTTCACGAAGGCGCTGGAGGCCGAGCTCAAAAGGTTCGACCTCAACCGGACGGGCTACTTCCTCCTGACCACCCTGGCGCTGACGAGCGGCGGCGGGGCCAGGCTGAGCACCCTCGGCAAGATCCTCATGGTGCATCCGACGACGGTGAAGCTCACCGTCGACCAGCTGGAGCGATCCGGCCTGGTGACCCGGACGCCGCACCCCACAGACCGGCGGGCGACCCTGGTCGTCCTCACCCCGGCCGGACGCTCGCTCGCGGGCGAGGCGAACACGGCGCTGGAGGCCACCGGCAGCGCGCTCGGCGAACTCGGCGGGCGGTACCGCGAGATGTTCGAGGCGCTCCAGCCGGCCCGCCTCGCGGCCGGCGACGTGCACCTGCTGTGGGAGCACCGCGCCCTGTGAACCGTTCGTGACCTGGCACTCGTACCTTCACTCCGAGGCCAAGACACCCCCGCGATAAGGCACAGTGTCCCCATGCCACAGAGTCACGGCACGCGCAGACGTCCCCCCGGCGCCCCCGGCCGCACCCCCCGGCGGCGCCGGTTCCGGCGCGTCCTCACCAGCAACATCACCATCACCGCCGTCGCCAGCTGCGGGCTCATCACCGCCCTGGTGATGATCGACCTCGACCGGTTCACCGGCACGGCGTCGCCGCCGCGGGCGGCGGCGGACGGCCTGTCGACCAACGACATGGTCGCGATGCTGACCAACGCGGAGATCGACCCCGTCGCCGCCGACGCGATCGCCGCCGCGAAGAAGCGGGCCTACGAGGAGCACCGGCGCGAGCTGCGGCGTCTCGAGGAGAAGGCCAAGCGCGACGCCGCCGCCCGCGCGGAGCTGAAGGCGCGGCGGGAGCGGGAGCGGCTCGCCCGCTCCAACCCCAGCGCGGCGCAGAACAAGGCGTACGGCAAGAGGATGAACGCCCTCCGGGGCTGGTCGCGGTGCTGGCCGTCGCTGCTGACGCTGTGGGAGCACGAGAGCAACTGGAACGAGCGGGCCGAGAACCCCTCCAGCGGCGCCTACGGCATCCCGCAGGCGCTCCCCGCGTCCAAGCTCGGCAGCGCCGGGGCCGACTGGCGGACGAGCTCCCCCACGCAGATCGCCTGGGGCCTCGGCTACATCAAGGCCCGCTACAAGGACCCGTGCGGCGCGTGGTCGTGGTGGCAGGCGCACAACTGGTATTGACGCGGGAGGCACCGGGAGGGGCGGCCCCCGGTTGGTGGCCGGGCGGCGACACGGCACGATAAGGGGATGCGGACGAGCAAGGCGCACGAGGAGACCGACCCCGCCACCGGCACCGGATCCGACCTGGTGCCCGACCCGGTGCCCGTCACCGGCACGGCGGCGGGCGGGCCCGGCGGCGGGCGGCAGTGGGCGCGCGCCGACGCGACACGGCACGCGCTGCTGGCCGCCGCGCTCCAGGTGTTCGCCGACCGCGGCTACGCCGACGCGGGCATCGCCGAGATCGTCGAGCGGTCCGGGATCAGCGTCGGCAGCCTCTACCACCACTACGGCGGCAAGGCCGGGCTGTACGTCGCCCTGTGGGAGGACCTCACCGCCGAGCAGGAGCGCGCCGCCGGCCGTGCCGTGTCCGCCGCGCGCAAGGACGGCGAGACCGACCCGATCGCGCTGTTCACCGCCGGGGCCCGCGCCTATCTGCGGGTGTGCTGGGAGCGGCGGGAGGCGGCGCGGCTGTTCCACGGCGGCGAGGGGCCGTCCGGCTCGGCACTGATGCGGCGCAGCCGGGCGCAGCACTGGGTCGCGCAGAACACGAAGCTGCTGCGCGGTCCGTCCGGCACGGCCCCGGCGGGGCGCGCCGACCAGGTGCTCGGGCTGGTGCTCACCACCGTGATCGGCGAGGCCGGACGGGAGATCGCGACCGCCGAGAGCGAGCCGGAGGCCGCCGAGATCATCGACGAGGTGTGCCGGATCCTGATCCGGCTTGCGCGCTGAACCGCCCTGCCCGCTGAACCGGCCGGCGCACCCGGACCGCACGGCGGCCGGGCGATGCGCACGGTTCGGAGCCGGTTGACCTGGTTCCGGACACAATATGGTCACACCTGGCGGCTCAGACCGTTAGTCTGACCTCCAGGTCACCGTTTCCTGACGGAAAGTCGAAGGGGTCATGCCGACGTCCACCTGGTTCCGGCTCAATGTCGACAAGCGCGAGCGGGTGCTCGAGGTGGCGATGCGCGAGTTCGGCGAGCACGGGTACTCCACCGGCAGCCTCAACACCATCGCGCGCGAGGCCGGCATCGCCAAGGGGTCGCTCTTCCAGTACTTCAACGACAAGCTTGAGTTCTTCGCGTTCGTGTGCGACGAGGCGTCCCGCCGCACCCGCGAGGAGATGGAACGCCGCATCTCCCGGCTGGAGTTCGACCAGCCCTTCGACGAATGGCTCTTCGACGTCCTGTGCGACTGGACGGAGTTCATGGCGGACCATCCGCTCGAGCGCGCCGTCACCGCCGCGACGAACTTCGAACTCGACAACAACGTCCGGTCCGTCGTCCGCGACACCGCCAACCAGCACTACCTGCGCGTCATCCACCCGACGCTGAAGTACTGGAAGGAGATCGGGCAGATCCGCGAGGACGCCGATCTCGACGTCCTCGCGACGCTGATCCTCACGATCCTGCCGTTCCTGGCGCTCGCCCCGTACTACGACGGGCTCGACCCCGTCTTCGGGCTGCGCGGCCGGACGCCCGCCGAGCAGCGCCCGGTGGTGCGGCAGCTCATCTCGGGCATCCGGCCGATGTTCGCGCCCGGCAAGTAGCCGGCCGGCTCAGGCGAGGACGTACTCGTCCGCCTTCGCCTTGCGGGCACCGGCCCAGAACTCGAAGGTGTGCCCCGGCCAGAGGGTGCGGTTCACGCCCTTGTCGTCCAGGTACCAGCTCTGGCAGCCGCCCTCGCTCCACACCGCGCGGCGCAGCCGCCGGTGGATGCGGTCGTTGAAGGCGCGGCACGCCTCCGGCTTCGGCTCGATCGTGTCGGCGCCCGCCTCCTGCACCATCCGCAGGCAGCTCAGCACGTGCTGGATCTGCGACTCGATCATGAAGACGACCGAGTTGTGGCCGAGGCCGGTGTTGGGGCCGAGCAGCATGAAGAAGTTCGGCAGGCCCGGGACGGTGGTGCCGCGGTGCGCCTCGATGCCGTCCGCCCACAGCTCCTGCAGCTTCACGCCGCCGCGCCCGGTCACCTGGAGCTCCGCGAGCGCGTCGGTCACCTTGAAGCCGGTGCCGTAGATGATGCAGTCGACCTCGTACTCCCGGCCGTCCCGCGTCACGACGGAGTTCTCGCGCACCTCGGCGATCGCGGACGTCTCGACGCGCACGTTCGGCCGGGTGAGCGCCGGATAGTAGTCGTTGGACAGCAGGACGCGCTTGCAGCCGATCGTGTAGTCCGGTGTCACCTTGGCGCGCAGCTCGGGGTCGGGGATCTGCCGCTTGAGGTGCCAGCGGGCGAGCCACTCCTGCGGGGCGGACAGCCGCGGGTCGAGCGTGAAGCCGACCGCGCGGGCCTCGAGCGTCCAGTAGATGGAGTCGCGGAACGCGCGGGCCGCGCCCGGGACCTTCTCGAACACCTTCCGGACGGGCGCCGCGATCGCGTGGTCGGGCTTCGGCTGGATCCACGGCGGCGTCCGCTGGAACAGGACGAGGTCGTCCACCTTCTTGGCGATCTGCGGGACGAACTGGATCGCGGACGCGCCGGTGCCGACGACCGCGACGCGCTTGCCGGCGAGGTCGTAGGAGTGGTCCCACTCGGCGGAGTGGAACGCCGTGCCCTGGAACCGCTCGATGCCGGGCAGGTCGGGGAACGACGGGATGTGCAGGGCGCCGACGCCGGACACGATCGCGCGCGGCGTGAGGACGGTGCCGTCCGCGAGCGTCACGTTCCACCGCTTCGCGGCGTCGTCGAACTCCATGGTCTCGACACGGCTGCCGAAGCGGATGTGCTCGCGCACCCGGTACCGGTCGGCCGTCCGCTCCATGTACGCCTCGATCTCGGGCTGGGGCGCGAACAGGCGCGTCCAGCCCGGGTTGAGGTCGAAGGAGAAGGAGTACATGTGCGAGGGGACGTCGCACGCGCATCCGGGGTAGGTGTTGTCGTGCCACGTCCCGCCGAGCGCGTCGCTCTTCTCCAGGATCGTGAAGTCGTGGAAGCCGGCCTTCTTGAGCCGGATCCCCATGCCCAGCCCGGCGAAGCCTGAGCCGATGATGACGATCGCCGGAGCGCCCTCGGTCATAGTGCATCCTCTCGCGTAATCTACTACGAGTAAGTTACTGCCGGTAGCTTACTGACGGTAGGTCCAACAGATAGGATTCTCCTGTGAGTGACGCCACAGCGCGGCCCCCGGTGCGGCGCCGGCGCATGTCCCGCGCCGAGCGCGAGCGGCAGATGCTGGACGTGGCGGAGACGGTGTTCACCGAGCGCGGCTACAAGGCCACGTCCATGGACGAGATCGCCGAGCGCTGCGGCGTCTCCAAGCCGATGCTCTACGAGTACTTCGGCTCCAAGGACGGCCTGCTCCTCGCCTGCATGAGCCGCGTCAAGGCCGAGCTCCTGGACGTCACCCAGAAGGCCATGGCCGGGGCCGGCAGCCCCCGCGAGGTGCTGCGACGCGGCATGCACGCCTACTTCGGCTTCATCGACTCGCACAGCCGGTCGTTCGCGATGGTGCTGAGCGAGCCGCTCGCCGCGCCGCCGGAGACCGCCGAGACCATCGAGGCCACCCGCCGCCAGCAGAGCACGCTGATCGCCGGGGTGCTCGCCGTGTTCGCGCCGTCCGCGCCGCGGGCCGCGATCGACGCGCACACCGAGATCATCATCGGCGCCTGCGAGCGGCTCGCCCTGTGGCGCACCGGCCGGCCGGACGTCTCGGTGGCGGACGCGGCGCAGTACATGACGGACTTCTGCTGGCACGGCCTCAGCCCCTATCTCGACGACTGACGCCGGTTCGCACCCGTTGACACCGATAAGTGCCCCGTGACACGGTACGTACAGTGTAAGCACGGCATACAACGTACGTACGCCACGGGGAAGAGGTTCCTCCCATGTCGACCCACGAGCTCTACACCGCCCCGGTAAGCCGCGAGACCTGGGGCGTCCCTATGGCCGGCGACGCCCGGTTCACCTGGGAGTACGACGACGGCCGCGACCGCCTGCTCGCCCTGTACCAGAAGGGCAAGGACAAGCAGTGGGACTCGGTCAAGCGCATCGACTGGGACCTGGAGGTGGACCCCTATAACGTCCTGGGCGTCCCGGACCAGTCCCTCGCCATCTACGGCACGAAGTACTGGGACATGCTCACCGAGAAGCAGATCGGCGAGCTGCGGCAGCACAGCGCGTCCTGGCAGTTCTCCCAGTTCGTGCACGGCGAGCAGGGCGCGATGGTCACCGCCGCCCGCATCGTCGAGTCGGTGCCCGACCTCGACGCGAAGTTCTACTCCGCCACCCAGACCATGGACGAGGCCCGGCACGTCGAGCTCTTCTCCCGCTTCCTGCAGGAGAAGATCGGCATGGTCTACCCGATCAACACGAAGCTGCAGGAGCTCCTCGACGAGACGCTCAGCGACTCGCGCTGGGACATGCCCTACCTCGGCATGCAGGTCCTCATCGAGGGCCTCGCGCTCGCCGCGTTCGGCGTCATCCGCGACATCACCACCAAGCCGCTCCCCAAGCAGATCCTCGCCTACGTCATGCAGGACGAGGCCCGCCACGTCGCGTTCGGCCGGCTCGCCCTCCGCGACTACTACCGGCAGCTGTCGCCCGCCGAGCTGCGCGAGCGCGAGGACTTCGTCATCGAGGGCTGCCACCTCATGCGCGACCGCATCCGCGGCCGGGAGATCTGGACGAACTTCGGCATCGACCCCCGCGAGGTCGACGAGATGGTCGAGAACTCCCCCTACATGCGCATGTTCCAGAGCCTGCTGTTCAGCCGCATCGTCCCGTGCGTCAAGGACATCGGCCTGTGGAGCCCGCGCATCCAGCAGGCCTACGACGACATGGGCGTGCTCGACATGTCCAAGGCCGACCTGGAGGCCCTGATGAACCAGGACGAGGAGATCGCCGAGAAGCTCGACGCCGAGCGCTTCGCGGCGGAGGAGGCCGTCCGCAAGGCGGAGGTGGACGCGGTGGTCGCGGCCGAGGCCGCCGCGGAGGGATGAGAGAACGGCAACGGCCGAAAACGACAACGAATTCTAGTTACCGGTCATTATCCGAAACCCATTCGGTCAATGGAGGTTCCAGTCCCTTTGGATTGGTCCTCATACCGGCATGAAAAAGGGCCGTGACGTGTGGTCCACGTCACGGCCCTCCGGGTCACACCCAGGAGACCCCTACCGCTCGCACGGCCAACGTCCTCGACCTCCTCATCCCCGGCGTCACGGCACCGAACGGGCCGCCCGGAGGCGTGATCGGCGCGCCCCCCACCCCTTTACGACACCACTTTAAGAGCCGCTGACGAAGAATATGTCATGATCGGCCGATTGAGGTCAGAAATGGGTCAGCGAAGTGCGGCGAGCACTTCTCGCGCGACCTGTTCGGCGTTCGCGAGGCAGGCTTCGCGGCGCCTCTCGGCGCCGTCACCGGACGCCTGTTCGCTGTAGCTGACCGTCACGACCGCGTTCCGTTCGCGGAAGGTCATCTGGCCGACCACGGTGGGCTGCCCCCGGTCGGCCTTGAACCAGCGGAACGACTCGTCCCCGAGACCCGTGTGGCGGGCGAGGGTGATGGTGCGCTCCAGCGTGCTGCCGCGTGCCTGCGCCCACTGCGCGTCGTAGTACCCCTCGGCGTCCTCGACGGGCGAGGGCGTGTTGGCGGGCGCGTACAGGTGCGCCTCCACGCGGAGCCACCGCCAGGCGGACGCCGTCGACGCGTACGTGCACGTGGTCAGCGTCGAGTTCTGGCTCTGCCGCTCCCGCGCCCCCGGGACGACCCGCCGCGCCGTCCCCTTCCGCACCGCGCCGCAGGGGGCGGGGAGGGCCTGGACGAGCCGCTGCCCGGTCGGCGAGGGCTCCGGGGCGCCGGAGGACGTCTCGGGGGCCGGGGTCGTCTCCAGGGCCCGGCCCGTCTCCGGAGCCCGGCTCGTCCGCGGAGCCGGGGCGTTCCCCCGTCCGGGGGCGATGAGGAAGGCGGCCACCGCCGCGACCGCGAACGCCACGACCGCCACCAGCAGCGCCAGGCGCCTCGGCCGGCGGGCGGCCGCCGGGGGCTCGGGCGCGGAGTACACCCGCTGGAACGGCTCGGACGGACGCGGCACTCCCCGCTCCTTCACTCCGGGAACGTCGTCTCCCTACCCGTTCGCCACCGTAGCCAGGCACCGGCGCCCGGCCAAACCCCCTGGCGGGGGTGGATTGTCCGACCCGCTGGACAGAATGAGGGAGTGCTCATGGTGGAGATCGCCCGGACGTCGGCGGAGGTGGCCGGCACGTCGAAACGCAAGGCGAAGGTGGCGGCGCTGGCCGAGCGGCTGCGCGGCGCCGAGCCGGCGGAGGCGCCGATCGCGGTGGCGTACCTGTCCGGTGAGCTGCCGCAGCGCCAGATCGGCGTGGGGTACGCGGCGCTGCGCGAGGCGCCGCCGCCCGCCGCCGAGCCCTCCCTGACGGTCGCCGAGGTCGACGCGGCGTTCACCGAGATCGGCGCCGTGGCGGGCCAGGGCTCGGTGGCGCGCCGGCGCGCGCTGGTCGCGGCGCTGCTGGGCCGCGCCACCGCGCAGGAGCAGGGCTTCCTCATCCGCCTGCTCTCCGGCGAGCTGCGGCAGGGCGCCCTGGACGGGGTGATGGCCGAGGCGATCGCCGCCGCCGCCGGGGTCCCGGCCGCGGAGGTGCGGCGGGCGGTCATGCTGCGCGGCGCCCTCGGGCCGGTCGCGGCCGCGGCGCTGGCCGGCGGCGGGGCGGCGCTGCGCGGCTTCACGCTGGAGGTCGGGCGGCCGATCAGGCCGATGCTCGCGGCGGCGGCCCCGTCCGTCGACGAGGCGTTCGCCAAACTCGCGGCCGAGGCGGCGGTCGAGTGGAAGCTCGACGGCATCCGCGCGCAGGTCCATGTGCGGGAGGGCGAGGTGCGCGTGTTCACCCGCACGCTCGACGACATCACCGCGCGGCTGCCGGAGGTCGTCACCGCCGTCCGCGGGCTGCCCGTCCGCGACGCGGTCTTCGACGGCGAGGTCATCGCCCTGCGCCCGGACGCGACGCCGTACCCGTTCCAGGTCACGGGCGCCCGCACCGCGACCCGCACGGCCAAGGGGGCGGGAGCGCCGCAGGTGCCGCTCTCGGTCTTCCTCTTCGACGTCCTGCATCTGGACGGCGCCGACCTGCTCGACGCCCCCGGCGCCGAGCGCGACGCGGCTCTGGTCCGGGCCGTCCCGGCGGAGCTGCGGATGCCGCGCCTGGTCACCGGCGACCCGGCGGCCGCGAAGCGGTTCTTCGACGACGCCGTGGCGCGCGGGCACGAGGGCGTCGTGGTGAAGTCCCTCGACACCCCGTACACGGCGGGGCGGCGCGGCGCCGGCTGGATCAAGGTGAAGCCGCGGCACACCCTCGACCTGGTGGTCCTCGCGGCCGAGTGGGGGCACGGCCGCCGGGAGGGCTACCTGTCGAACCTCCATCTGGGCGCCCGCGACCCCGGCACCGGCGGCTTCGTGATGCTCGGCAAGACGTTCAAGGGCATGACCGACGAGCTGCTGGCGTGGCAGACCGAGCGGTTCCGGGAGCTCGCCGTGCGGGAGGACGGCTGGACGGTCCACATCCGGCCCGAGCTGGTCGTCGAGATCGCGTTCGACGGCGTCCAGCACAGCACCCGCTATCCGGGCGGGATCGCGCTGCGGTTCGCCCGCGTGCTGCGGTACCGGCCCGACAAGGCCGCCGGCGAGGCCGACACGATCGACACGGTCCGGGCCGTGGCGCCCGTCCTGGACCACCCCGCACCGGGCTGACCGGCCTCACGGGTCGGGGTTCCGCCGGTTCCGGGACCGCCGGTACCGGACGGGGGTGCGGCGCTGGACGTGGTAGCCGTAGCGGCGCCGGGCCCGCGCCTCCGACCTGCGCCGGACCCGGTTCAGGCGCCTGCGGTGGGCGCGTTCGGCGGCCGTCCGGCGCTGGAGCAGCTCGGGCGGGATCAGGTCGTGGCGGCCCGCGATGAACTCCTGCACCCAGATCTTGCCCCTGATCAGGGGGCGGCGGATCTTCTGCTCGCGGTGGACGGCCCTGCGGTGCTTGCGCGACCCCCGGGCGTACCGCCAGCGCGCCCAGGGAGACCCCGGACGCGCCACCCGGATCGTTCCAACGATGAGCAGCGCCGGGACGAACAGCCCGATCAGGCCCGTCCAGATCTTGCCCTTCAGCAGCGTCACGATGGCCAGCAGAAGGTTCACCGCGAGCGACGCGACGTACAGCTCGGCCAGCGTGGCGAACGTCCCGCCCGGGTCGGGCGCGGCGCCCTCGAAGCCCAGCGGCCGGACGCCGATCAGCAGCAGCCCGGTCACCGCGATCGCGACGAACACCGCGTCGAGGGACGCCCGGCCCTTCTCCGTCCAGTAGACGTCGCTGAGGTGCAGGATCAGCGCGAACTCGTCCAGCACGAGGGCCGAGCCCGCCCCGAACAGCATGCAGGCCGCCAGGTCGAACCGGACATGGCCGTCCGGGATCGCGATGCTCGCCACCCCGCCCGCCAGCATCAGCACGACGCCGAACACCACGTGGTGGATGTGCAGATCACCGGCCGTCACGTTCCGGAACCACCACCGGACGTTCGCCCGGATCAGCCGGACGTTCACCCGCGTGAACACGAACGTGACGATGAACGCCGTGAAGAAGCCGAACAGCGGCAGCCGCCCGGTGGACACGATGCGCTCGTGGAACAGCTCGACCATGGACCCCCCGTGGCCTCCATGATGCCCGGTGACATGCGGATATGGTGGGGGACGCCGGAGATCTGTCAGGGAGGGCCGCCGTGCGCGACATCGTGGACCGCTGCGATCCCGCGAGCCGGACGTGGATCGCCGAGGCGATCCGGACCGTCGAGGCCGACGCGAACCGCAGCGCCGACACCCATCTGCACGTCTTCCCGCTGCCGCCCGAATGGGGCATCGACCTCTACCTGAAGGACGAGTCCGTCCATCCGACGGGGTCGCTGAAGCACCGGCTCGCGCGGTCCCTGTTCCTGTACGGGCTGGCGAACGGCTGGATCGGCCCCGACACCACGATCATCGAGGCGTCCAGCGGGTCCACGGCCGTGTCGGAGGCGTACGTCGCGCGGCTGCTCGGACTGCCGTTCGTCGCGGTGATGCCCGCCTCGACCAGCCCGGAGAAGATCGAGCTGATCGAGTTCTACGGGGGCCGCTGCCATCTCGTGGACGACCCGTCCGCGATCTACGCCGAGTCGCGGCGGCTCGCGGCCGAGTGCGGCGGGCACTTCATGGACCAGTTCACCTACGCCGAGCGGGCCACTGACTGGCGCGGGAACAACAACATCGCCGAGTCGATCTTCGAGCAGCTGCGGCTGGAGCGGTTCCCCGAGCCGGCCTGGATCGTGGTCGGCGCCGGCACCGGCGGTACGTCCGCGACCATCGGCCGCTACGCCCGCTACCGGCGGTTCCAGACCCGCCTGTGCGTCGTCGACCCGGAGGGGTCGGCGTTCTTCGGCGCGTACGCCGACGGCGACCCCGGGCGGACCGCCTCGGGCTCCCGGATCGAGGGGATCGGCCGGCCGCGGGTCGAGCCGTCGTTCCTGCCCTCGGTGATCGACCGGATGATCCGGGTGCCGGACGCGGCGTCCATCGCGGCCATGCGCTGGACGCGGGACGTCACCGGGCGCGGTGTCGGCGGCTCCACCGGCACCAACCTGTGGGGCGCGGCGCTGCTGATCTCGGAGATGCGGGCGCGCGGCGAGCGGGGCAGTGTCGTGACGCTGATCTGCGACGGCGCCGAGCGCTACTCCTGCACCTACGAGTCCGACGCGTGGCTCGCGACGCGGAACCTCGACATCGCCCCGCACCGCGCCGCCCTGGACGGCTTCCTCAAGACCGGCGAGATGCCCGTTTCGTAACCGGCCGCCGGCTAACCGGTGAGGCGGATCGGGTTCACCAGGTCGGCGTAGATCAGCAGGCCGCCCATCACGATCAGGACGATCGCCATCACATAGGTGACGGGCAGCGCCTTCGCGACGTCCACGTAGCCCGGGTCGGGCCGGCGGAAGATCCGCGCGAACCCCTTCTTGACCGCTTCGAGGAGGGCGCCCGCGATGTGGCCGCCGTCCAGCGGAAGCAGCGGGATCAGGTTGAACATGCCGACGGCGAGGTTCAGGGAGCCGAGCAGCATGATGAACCAGGCGAACTTCTCGGTGTTGGTGAGGACGTCGTTGGCGGCGACGTCGCCGCCGATCCGGCTGACGCCGACGACCCCGATCGGGCCGTTCGGGTCGCGCTCCTCACCGCCGAACGCCGCGTGCCAGACCCCGACCATCTTCTGCGGCATGCGCAGCAGCGCGGTGGCCGTCCGGGCGGTCATGTCGGCCATCGTGGTGACGACCGCGCCGGGGCCCTGCCGCTGCACGTCGAACGTGGGCGTGATGCCGAGGAAGCCCACATCGACGATCTTGTCGTCGTCCTCGAGGTCGCGCAGCTGGTTGCGGGCGATGGGGACATTGAGCGCGATCGTCCGGTCGCCGCGCTCGACGGTCATCGGGACGGTCTCGCCGCCCGAGCCGCGGATCAGCTGCTGGAGCTTCTCGTAGTCGTCGATCTTCCGGCCGTCGAACGTCAGGATCCGGTCGCCGGGCCGCAGCCCGACCTGCTTGGCCGGCGTCGGCCGCGCGCCCGCCGGGCAGGACGTGAGGTTCGCCTGGCTCGCCGGGACGACGCACTCGCTGATCTCCTCGATCACCGGCTGCGGGCGGTTGATGCCGATGCCCATCAGCAGGATCGCGAAGAACACCACCGCGAGCAGCAGGTTCATGGCGGGGCCGCCGAACATGATCAGCAGCTTCTGCCACCACTTCTTGGCGTAGAAGACGCGGTCCTCGTCGCCCGGCCGGACCTCCTCCAGCGCCGCGCCGCGGGCGGACTCGATCAGCCCCTGCCATGGCCCGGTGCTGATCCGCCGCACTTGCCCCGGCTTGTCGTCCTTGCGGGGCGGCAGCATGCCGATCATGCGGATGTAGCCGCCGAGCGGGATCCACTTGACGCCGTACTCGGTCTCGCCCTTGCGCCTGGACCACAGCGTCGGCCCGAACCCCACCATGAACTGGGTCGTCCGCACCTTGAACAGCTTCGCGAACGAGAAGTGCCCCAGTTCGTGCAGGGCGATGGACGCGAGCAGGCCGAAGAACAAGATCAGCACACCCGCAAGCCAAGCCATCCGCCGCGCCCTCCGGTCCGCACCCCGCCAAGGGGGTGATCTCTCCCAGCACCAACCGATTCAGCCTACGTTACGCGCCCGCCCCGGGTTCGCCTCGTTGTGAGGCGGTTGTGGCATGGGTGCCAAGGACCGCTTGTCCGATTGGCACAAGGTTCGCTATCCGGCGGGCGGGGTCCGTGCGCATCATTGTGCGTCCTCCGGTCCATCGAGAAGGGACGCCTCTTGAAGCGCAGTCATATCGCGGTGTTCGCGCTGGCCCTCGCCGTGGCGGGGTGCGGCGGATCCGATGAGGGATCGGAGGCGGACGCCCCGGTCGCGCCGCCCGCGTCGTCGCCCGTGGCGTCCGCACCCGCCACCGCGCCGTCCGGCACGACGGGCGCGAGCCCCTCGCCGAAGACGAGCCTGAACAGGTCACAGAGCGCACGGCTGCGGCGGTTCGACGACTGCATGCGGCGGGAGGGCGTCCCGACCCCGGCCCCGAACACGAGCCGGACGCCCGCCCCGGCCGAGCTGGAGAAGATCAAGGCCGCGCTGAAGAAGTGCATGGCGGCGATGAGCCCCGCCCCGGCGGGCTGAGACCCGAACGGCCGAGGCACGGGCGGCCGAGGCCAGGGCGGCCGGCGTCCGGAGGGCTGCTAGCCTGGCGCGCAGCCGATGATCCCGCGCGGGAGAGTCTCCCGCCGCCAGCGGGGGACGCCGAAGGAGCAAATCCTCCCCGGAACCTCTCAGGCCCACGGACCGCGCGGACGAGGCGACCTCTGGAAAGCGGGGACCCCGGTCCCCCGCCGAAGGTGTAAACCGGCCTGGACGGCGCGTGCGGTACTCGGGGGCACGCGGCGCACACGGCCGGTGAATCTCTCAGGCGCCGATGACAGAGGGGGAGGCACCGATACGCCCGGTGCGCGAGTGGGACGATGGTCCCGCGCGCCCGCGACGAAGGAGCCGACCCGATGCCCGCCGACCCCGTGCCCACCGAACCCGTGTCCGCCGGACCGAAGAAGACGCCGCTGCATGAGCTCCACAGGGAGCTCGGCGCGAACCTCGTCGACTTCGCCGGATACCTGATGCCCCTGCGCTACAAGAGCGAGACCGCCGAGCATCAGGCGGTCCGCACCGGGGCCGGCCTGTTCGACCTGTCCCACATGGGGGAGATCTTCGTGTCCGGGCCGGAGGCGGGCGCCGCGCTCGACCACGCCCTGGTCGGGAACCTGTCGCCGATGGCGGTGGGCAAGGCCCGCTACACGATGATCGTCGCCCATGACGGCGGCGTCCTGGACGACCTGATCGTCTACCGGCTCGCCGACGAGACCTGGCTGGTCGTCGCCAACGCGGCGAACGTCGCGGTCGTCCGGGAGTCCCTGGTCGAGCGGGCCCAGGAATTCCAGGCCGTCGTCGACGACCGGTCCGACTCCTACGCGCTGATCGCCCTGCAGGGACCGCGCGCCCAGGAGATCCTCGCGGGCTTCACCGACGCTCCACTCGCCGGCCTCAAGTACTACGCGATCTTCGCGGCGCCGGTCGCGGGCGCCGACGCGCTGCTCGCCCGCACCGGCTACACCGGCGAGGACGGGTTCGAGGTGTTCGTGGACGCCGCCGACGCCGTCGCCGTGTGGACCGCCCTGGCCGCGGTGGACGGCGTCGTCCCGGCCGGGCTGTCGGCGCGCGACACCCTCCGCCTGGAGGCGGGCATGCCGCTGTACGGCAACGAACTGGACGCCGAGACGACCCCCTACGAGGCGGGCCTCGGCCGGGTCGTCAAGCTGGACAAGCCCGGTGACTTCGTCGGCCGGGCCGCCCTGGCGGCGGCGGAGGCGACGCCGCCGGGCCGTAGGCTCGTGGGGCTGGTGGCACGCGGCCGCCGCGCGCCCCGCAAGGGGTACCCGGTCGTCACGTCCGACGGCTCGCCGTGCGGAGTCGTGACGAGCGGCGCCCCGTCCCCCACACTGGGCAGGCCGATCGCCATGGCCTACCTCGACAGCGGCGCCGGGGAGACCGGCCTCGCCGTGGACGTCCGCGGCAGGCACGAGCCGGTCGACGTGGTCGCCCTGCCGTTCTACAAGCGTTCCTGAAGACCTGGAGAGACAACAAGTGAGCGTTCCGGAGCAGCTGCGCTACAGCGAAGAGCACGAGTGGGTCGCCGGGCTCGGCGAGTCGGAGGACGGCATCGTCACGGTCGGCATCACGGCGCACGCCGCCGACGCGCTCGGCGAGATCGTCTACCTCGAGCTCCAGCCCGCCGAGGGCGACACGGTCGAGGCCGGCGAGCCCTGCGGCGAGGTGGAGTCCACCAAGTCGGTCAGCGACCTGTACTCCCCGGTCAGCGGCGAGATCACCGCGATCAACGCCGCCGTCGTGGACGAGCCGAAGGTCATCAACGACGACCCGTACGGCGAGGGCTGGATCTTCAAGGTCCGGGTCTCGGAGGAGCCGGGCGACCTGCTCGACTCGGCCGCCTACGAGAAGCTGATCGAGGAGGCCTGAACGTGACCCTGAACGAATCCCTCGCCGCGGTCGACCCTGAGGTCGCCGCGGCGGTCGACGCCGAGCTGCGCCGCCAGCAGACCACCCTCGAGATGATCGCGTCGGAGAACTTCGCGCCGGTGTCGGTGCTGGAGGCGCAGGGCTCCGTCCTGACCAACAAGTACGCCGAGGGCTACCCGGGCAGGCGGTACTACGGCGGCTGCGAGCACGTCGACGTCACCGAGCAGCTCGCGATCGACCGGGCGAAGGCCCTGTTCGGCGCGGAGCACGCGAACGTCCAGCCGCACTCGGGCGCGCAGGCCAACACGGCCGTCTACTTCGCGCTGCTGCAGCACGGCGACACGATCCTCGGCCTCGACCTGGCGCACGGCGGGCACCTCACCCACGGGATGCGGCTGAACTACTCGGGCAAGACGCTGAACGTGGTGCCCTACCACGTCCGCGCCGAGGACGGCCGGGTCGACATGGACGAGGTCGCGTCCCTCGCGGTCGAGCACCGGCCCAAGATGATCGTGGCGGGCTGGTCGGCGTACCCGCGGCAGCTCGACTTCGCCGCGTTCCGCGAGATCGCCGACCGGGTCGGCGCGCTGCTCATGGTCGACATGGCGCACTTCGCGGGCCTGGTCGCGGCGGGGCTGCACCCCTCCCCCGTCCCGTACGCGGACATCGTCACGACGACCACGCACAAGACGCTCGGCGGTCCGCGCGGCGGCCTGATCCTCTCCCGCGAGGAGTTCGGCAAGAAGATCAACTCGGCGGTGTTCCCCGGCATGCAGGGCGGCCCGCTGGAGCATGTGATCGCCGCGAAGGCCGTCGCCCTCAAGATCGCCGCGTCGGACGCGTTCAAGGACCGCCAGGCCCGCACCCTCGAGGGCGCCCGCATCCTCGCCGAGCGCCTGCTCGCGCCGGACTCGGCGAAGGCGGGCGTGAAGGTCCTCACCGGCGGCACCGACGTCCACCTGGTCCTGGTCGACCTGGTCGACTCGGAGCTCACCGGGCGGGACGCCGAGGACCGGCTCCACGAGATCGGCATCACCGTCAACCGGAACGCCGTCCCGAACGACCCGCGTCCCCCCATGGTGACGTCCGGGCTGCGGATCGGCACCCCGGCGCTCGCGACCCGCGGCTTCACCGCCGGCGACTTCACCGAGGTCGCCGACGTCATCGCGCTGGCCCTCCAGCCGTCCTTCGACCGCGAGGGCCTCGCCGCCCGGGTGAAGGCGCTGGCGGACGAGCACCCCCTGTATCCCGAGCTCTGAGAAGAGACGGACGGCGCCCCCTCCCCCGAGGGGGCGCACCGCTACAACGGAGTAGCAGCATGGCGATCAGCGTCTTCGACCTCTTCAAGATCGGCATCGGTCCGTCGTCGTCCCATACGGGCGGACCGATGGCGGCCGCGCACCGCTTCGCGCGCGGCCTCAGGGACGACGGCCTCCTCGCCCGGACGGCGTCCGTCCGGGCGGTCCTCTACGGCTCCCTCGGCCTCACCGGCAAGGGCCACGGCAGCGACAAGGCCGTCATCCTCGGCCTCGAGGGCGACAAGCCCGAACTGGTGGACGTCGACCGGGTCGACGCCCGGCTCGCCGAGATCCGCGACCGCAAGGCCCTCCGCCTGTTCGGCGGGCACGACGTCCCGTTCCTGGTCGGCGAGCATCTCGTCTTCGAGCGCAAGGAGTCTCTGCCGGGGCATCCGAACGGCATGCGGTTCACGGCGTTCGACGCGTCCGGCGAGGAGCTGCGCAGCCGGGTCTACTACTCGGTCGGCGGCGGCTTCGTCGTGGACGAGACCGCCGCCGGGGCGGACCGCATCAAGCCGGACGACACCGTCCTGCCGCACCGGTTCGACTCCGCCGCCGAACTCCTCGACCGCTGCGCCGAGACGGGGCTGTCGATCTCCGCGCTGATGCTGGAGAACGAGCGGGCGTTCGGCCGCACGCCGGAGGAGATCCGCGCGGGCCTCCTCGAACTCTGGCAGGTCATGCGGGCGAGCGTGACCCGGGGCTGCACCCGCGAGGGCCTCCTGCCGGGCGGCCTGAAGGTGCGCCGCCGCGCTCCGCAGCTGTTCCGGCAGCTGTCGGGCGAGAAGCCCGCCGACCCCCTCCACGCCATGGACTGGGTGACGCTCTACGCCCTCGCCGTGAACGAGGAGAACGCCGCCGGCGGACGCATCGTCACCGCCCCCACCAACGGCGCGGCCGGGATCGTCCCCGCCGTCCTGCACTACTACGACCGGTTCGTCCCGGGCGCGGACGACGAGGGCGTCGTCCGCTTCCTGCTCGCCGCCGGGGCGATCGGCGTCCTGTTCAAGCAGAACGCGTCGATCTCCGGCGCCGAGGTCGGCTGCCAGGGCGAGGTCGGCTCCGCCTGCTCGATGGCCGCCGCCGGCCTCACCGAGGTCCTCGGCGGCACTCCCGGCCAGGTCGAGAACGCCGCCGAGATCGGCATCGAGCACAACCTCGGCCTCACCTGTGACCCGGTGGGCGGCCTCGTCCAGGTGCCCTGCATCGAACGGAACGCGGTCGGCGCCATCAAGGCCATCAGCGCCGCCCGGCTCTCGCTGCGCGGCGACGGCCGCCACTTCGTGTCCCTCGACAAGGCCATCAAGACGATGCGCGACACCGGCCGCGACATGCTCGACAAGTACAAGGAGACGTCCCGCGGCGGCCTCGCCGTCAACGTCATCGAATGTTGACGCGGGGCACGCCCCGACATGAGAGGACCCGGGACCGTGGCTCGGGCCACGGATCCCGGGTCGGGCCGCTCAGTGGAAGGGGCCCCTCAGGGCCGCTCGGCAGAGCCGCCCAGGTTTTCGGTCGGCCAAACCGCCTCCTCACGTTCCTCGGCGTCGAGTACACCACCCACAGTAGGCACCCGACGGAATAACGGCACTAAACCCCCACAAAGCCCGCGTCAAGCTTCGGGGTGGACGCGCCGCTCCCCACTCGGGCGCGGCTCATCGCTTGCCGAACATGGCGCGCATCTTGCGGGCGGCGTCGCGGGTGTTCTTCGGCTGCGCGGCCTCGGCCGCGGGCTGCTCGGCGGGGCGGCGGGGCGGCGTGTGGTCGTCGTCCCGGTGCTCCTCGCGTGCCTCGCGGTCCACCTTGTCCTCAACGTCCCCCACGGCAACTCCCCCGATGGTCACTGACGGATCGTTCGCATCCTTGGTACCCCGCGAACCGCCCCGCTATACGGCGGCGGTCACGTCCGGCTCCGGTGCCGCCGACCGGAATACCAGCCGGAACCGCACCACCACCGGCAGATCAGGCAATTCGACCGTCCCGCGGTACCGGGTCAGCGCGCCCGCGCCGAGCGCCCCGTACACCTCGCCGAGGTCGGTGTCGCCCGCGCACACGACGGTCACGATCAGGCGCGGCCGGTCGAGGCTGCCGGTGAGCCGGACCCGGACGTCGCGCACCCCCGCCAGCGCCCGCGCCTCCTGCCGCAGCCGCAGCGCCCCCGCGCGGGCGCGCACACGGGTCGCCCGGTCGACGTCCGGCCGCCACCGCTCGACGAGCGTCCGGAGCTGGACCATCAGCCACAGCGTCCCGGCGAACGCCACGATCTCGGCGAGCCCGGCCAGGGCGGGCAGGAACCACCCGTGGACCGCCGCGAACCGGTCGAGCGCGGGGTCGCGGACCGGGCGGGCCGGGTCCGCGTCGCCGAGCCGCAGGGCCAGCAGGCCGCAGCCGGCCAGCACGGCGCCGGTCGCCGCGAGGGGTATCCGCACGTCAGTCCCTCCGGCAGGTGAGCCGGACGGTCACCGGCGGCGGGACGAGCGGCGCCGCGCGCCGCAGCCGCACCTCCACCGCGCCCCGCACGAGCTCCGCGATGTTCGCCCGGTTCCGGAACCGGGTGGACGCGACGACCACCATCCCGACCCCCGGCCAGGGCCCCCACACCCGGACCCGCACGATCCCCGGCACGCCGCGCGCCGCGTCCGCGAGCGTCCGGCGCAGGTCCCGGCGGCGCAGGACGCCGGCGAGGCAGGGATCGGCCCCCGCGAGCGGGACGCCGCGCGTCCGGCCCGGCAGCGCCGCCGCCAGCAGCACGAGGCCCGCGAGCACCATGCCGCCCGCGGCGGCCCGCACCCGGGGATCCCCCCACGGCAGCGTGCGCAGCCGGGACAGGTTCTCCTCGGCACCCGGCACCGGGTGCAGCCCGGTCCCGAGCGCGACCGCGAGCAGCTCGACGGCCGCCGCCCCGGCGATCCCGGTGACCCCCAGCGCGGTCGTGAGCGCGACCATGGTGCGGCGGGGCCGCAGTTCCCGGGTCGCGAACCGGCGGGCGCGCCGCTCCGCGTCTCCCCGTGTCCCCCCGATGCGGTCCCCGACCAGTGATCCGGCCATCGTCACCCCCGTGAGCATCCGTCACCCATGGTGAGGCATCGTCACGGCGGAGGGAACGCGGCGTGCCGGGTTCAGCGGAAGACGATGGTCCTGTCACCGTTCAGCAGGATGCGATGCTCGGCGTGCCACCGGACGGCGCGGGCCAGCGCGAGGCACTCCACGTCGCGTCCGACGGCGACGAGCTCCTCGGGGCTGTGGGCGTGGTCGACCCGCGCGACCTCCTGCTCGATGATCGGGCCCTCGTCCAGGTCGGCGGTCACGTAGTGGGCGGTCGCGCCGATCAGCTTGACGCCGCGCGCGTGCGCCTGGTGGTAGGGGCGGGCGCCCTTGAAGCTCGGCAGGAACGAGTGGTGGATATTGATGATCATCCCGGGCAGTTTCGCGCAGAAGCCGTCCGACAGGATCTGCATGTAGCGGGCGAGGACGACGAGATCGGCGCGGTAGTGCTCGACGAGCGTCAGGACCTCCGCCTCCTGCGCCTCCCTGCCCCCGGGCCCCACGGGCAGGTGGTGGTAGTCGATCCCGTACGACTGGGTGAGCGGGCGCAGGTCGGGGTGGTTGGACACGACCCCGGCGATGTCGATGTCGAGGAGCCCGGACCGCGTCCGGAACAGCAGGTCGTTCAGGCAGTGCCCGCTCTTCGACACCATGATCAGGACGCGCGGCCGGGCGCCGAGGTCGTACAGCCGCCAGTCCAGCCCGAGTTCGGGCGCCAGGGCCGCGAACGCTGCCCGCAGCGCGTCGGCGTCGGCACCGCCGGGTGCGGAGAACTGCACCCGCATGAAGAACGTACCGGACTCCGCGTCGCCGAACTGCTGGCTCTCCACGATGTTGCAGCCCCGCTCGGCGAGCAGGCCCGAGACGGCGGCGACGATCCCCGGGCGGTCGGGGCAGGAGAGGGTCAGGACGTACTGGTTCACGGTCACGTTCTCATTCTGGGATCACGGAAGGTGCAAACGAGCTTACGCGGCCGTCCACCGCGCCCGCGTGCCGGACGGGCGCGCTACCGATCGGTAGTTTCAGACGACGCCATGGGGTTACGTTGACCTCCATGCGGCGATTCGGGATCACGGCAGTGGCGCTCGCCCTCGTTCTCGCGGGCTGTACGGAGACGCGGGACGGCGGGGGCAAGGACGGCGGGGACAGGCGTCCGGCGAAGGTGGACGGGATTCCGACCGCCGCCGGGACCCACAAGCAGAAGATGGACGTGGGGACGCCCGGCCATCGCGAGTACCTGCTGCACGTCCCGCCCAAGGTCGCGAACGGCGAATGGGAGGACGGCAGGCCCGCCGACAAGCCCGCGCTCGTGATCGCGCTGCACGGCGGCGCGGCGAACATGAGCCGGATGCGGTCGCTGACGGGGTTCGACGACCTGGCCGACAAGGAGGGGTTCCTCGTCGCCTACCCCGACGGGTTCATGACGACCTGGAACGCCGGGAGCTGCTGCGGTCCGGCCAAGCTGGGGAACATCAACGACGTCGGATTCCTGGGCGGGCTCATCGACAAGATCACGGGGGCGGGCCTCGCCGACCGGGACCGCGTGTACGTGACGGGGTTCTCCAACGGCGCCGGGATGGCCTACCGGCTCGCCTGCGAGAAGCCGGGCAAGGTCGCCGCGATCGGCGTCGTCGAGGGCGCGCTCGTGACGAAGTGCGACCCCGCGCGCCCCGTCTCGGCGATCATCTTCCACGGGACGGCCGATCGGAACGTGCCGTTCAACGGGGGCGGCCGCCGCGACTTCAACGACGCCCGCCCCTTCCCGCCGGTGTCCCAGGCGGTCGACTTCTGGCGCCGGGAGGCGGGCCTCCCGAAACTGGACGAGAAGGTGGACGGCGTCCGGGCGCTCAGCGACGGCACGGAGTGCAAGGCGACCGGCAAGGGGGCGCGGGGCGTCGAGGTGGCGCTGTGCCGGATCGACGGGGGGACGCACAGCTGGCCGCCCGGCGCGTCCGCCATGCTGTGGAAGTTCTTCGCGGACCACCCGCGCCCCCGATGAGCGGGCGATCCGCAAAGACATGAGATCTTTTCATATTAAGCGGTAGCATGTGCCGCGTGACCACCATGAACCTCCGTGACCGTTACGACACCGCGACCGCCGGACTCGAGGCGCCCTTCGCCGTCGTCGACCTCGCGGCCTTCCGCGCGAACGCGGCCGACCTCGTCCGGCGGGCGGGCGGCAAGCCGATCCGGGTGGCGAGCAAGTCGGTGCGCTGCCGCGCGCTGCTCGAGGCCGCCCTCGCCATGGACGGATTCGCCGGGATCATGGCGTTCACCCTGCCGGAGGCGCTCTGGCTCGCCCGGGAGGGGGTCTGCGACGACATCCTCGTCGCCTACCCGACCGCCGACCGCACCGCGATCGCCGCGCTGGCCGCCGACGAGGCCGCCGCCCGCGCCGTCACGCTGATGGTCGACTCCCCCGCGCACCTCGACCTGATCGAGGCGGCCGCCGGCGACCGCCGCGTCCGCGTCTGCGTCGACATCGACGCCTCCTACCGGCCGCTCGGCGGGAAGGTCCGGATCGGCGCGCTGCGCTCGCCGCTGCACACGCCCGCGCAGGTCGCCGCGTTCGCCGAGGAGATCCTCAAGCGGCCCGGCCTGCACCTGGCCGGGCTGATGGCCTACGAGTCGCAGATCGCCGGCGTCGGGGACGTGCCGCCCGGCCGGCCCGCGCGCGCCCGCGTCATCCGCGCCATGCAGCAGCGGTCCCGGCTGGAGCTGGCCCGCCGCCGCGCCGCGATCGTCCGGGCCGTCCGCGACCTGGCCGACCTCGAATTCGTCAACGGCGGCGGGACGGGCAGCGTCGAGACGACCGCCGCCGAACGCGCCGTCACCGAGGTCGCCGCCGGATCCGGCCTCTACCAGCCGCACCTGTTCGACCAGTACTCCAACTTCCGCGGCCGGCCCGCCGCGCTGTTCGCGCTGCCCGTCGTCCGCCGCCCCGGCCCCGGCGTGGTGACCTGCCTCGGCGGCGGGTACCTCGCGTCCGGCCCCGCCGACGCGATCAGGCTGCCGCAGCCGTACCTGCCGACCGGCCTGCGCTACGACGGCAACGAGGGCGCCGGCGAGGTGCAGACCCCGCTGCTCGGGCGCTCCGCCGACCTGCTGTCGCTCGGCGACCGGGTCTGGTTCCGGCACACCAAGGCCGGGGAGCTCTGCGAGCGGTTCGACGCCCTCCACCTGATCGACGGCGCGGAGTACGTCCGGACCGTCCCGACGTACCGGGGCGAAGGCCGCACGTTCCTCTAACGGCTTGTCGGAGCCACCGGCTAGGTTGGCCGGTATGAGCGACGCACCCCTGATCAGCGTGCGCGGCGAGGCGGTCCTGGAGGTCGAGCCGGAGATCGCCCGGCTGACGGTGCACGTCCAGTCCCGGGAGGACGACCGGCGCCGCGCCCTCGACCGCCTCGTCGAGCGCAACGAGCGATGCCTGGAGCTCGTCCGCTCCTACGGCGACGCCGTCGAGCGGCTGGAGACCGGCGGCCTCGTCGTCACGCCGCTGCTGAAGTACCGGCGGCGCGAGGGGGACGTGCGCGCCTACCAGGGCACCGTCCAGATCGGCGTCACGGTGTCCGACTTCACCGTGCTGGGCGAGCTCGTCACCCGGCTCGGCGATCTGGAGCGCACCGCCGTCCACGGCCCCGACTGGGCGCTGCGCCCCGGCAGCGACGTGTACGCGCGCGCCGCCCGGCAGGCCGTGCACGAGGCCGTCGCCCGCGCGCGCGGCTACGCCGACGCGCTCGGCTGCCGCCTCACCGGCCTGGTCGAGCTGTCCGACGAGAACCTCGCCCGCGCCGAACCCGAGCACGTCGCGTTCGCCGCCGCCTACGGCACCACCGGCGCCGACGAGCCGGAGGCGCTCGCCCTCGAACCCGAGACGCAGACCGTCCGCGCCGCCGTCGAGGCCAGGTTCACGACCACCGCCCCCGACCTGTCATGACCGGCGGCCCGCCATGACCGACCACCGGGGAGCGCCGCCCGCCGGCGTCTCGGCGGGCGCGGCGGCGAGCGCGCCCCCGATGACCGAGCCCTGCGCGCGGCTGGCGCCGGCCGGCGGCGTCCCGGGGGCCGGCGCGGCGGCGCCCGACCTGGACGTGTTCCTGACCGGCCAGGTCTTCATGGACATGATCTTCACCGGGCTGCCGGGGCTGCCGCCGCCCGGCACCGAGCTGGTCACCGACGGGCTCGGGTCCGCGCCCGGCGGCATCGCGAACATCGCCGTGGCGATGAGCCGGCTCGGGCTGCGCACCGGCCTCGCCGCGCCGTTCGGCGACGACATGTTCGGCACCTACCTGTGGCGGACGCTCGCCGAGCAGGAGAGCGTGGGGCTCGAGTGGTCCCGCCGGATCCCCGGCTGGTCCACGCCCGTGACGGTGTCGCTGGCGTACGCGTCCGACCGCAGCATGGTCACCTACACGCGGCCGCCGCCCGTCCCGGCCGACGAGCTCGTCGCGCCGCCGTCCGGGCCGGACGGCGCCACCGCCCCGCCGCGCAGCGCCACCTGCTTCGTCGATATCGACCGGCCCGTCCCCGGGTGGGCGCTGGACATGCGCGCCGCCGGGTCGCTCGTCTTCGCCGACCTCGGCTGGGACCCGACCGAGACGTGGTCCACCGACGTCCTCGACCGGCTCGCCGACGTGGACGTCTTCCTGCCGAACACCGTCGAGGCGATGGCCTACACGCGCACCGCGACCCCAGAGGACGCGCTCGCCGCGCTCGCCGAGCGGGTCCCCGTCGTCGTGGTGAAGCGCGGGGAGCGCGGCGCCATCGCGATCGACTCCACCACCGGGGAGCGGGCCGAGGCGGCGGCGCTGCCGGTCCGGGCGCTCGACCCGACCGGCGCGGGCGACGTGTTCGCGGCCGGCTTCGTGTTCGGGACCCTCGCGGACTGGCCCCTCGACCAGCGGCTGCACTTCGCGAACCTGTGCGCGGGGCTGTCCGTCCGGCACTACAGCGGGTCGCTCGGGGCGCCGTGCTGGGGCGAGGTCGCGTCATTCGGCGAGTCCGGCGAGGTCCCGCCCGAGGTGCTGGAACGGTACGCCTTCGTCGTCCCCTACATCCCCGAGACGGAGCTGGAGAGCGGCCCCGACTCGGTGGCGCGCGCCGAGCCCACGCTCAGATGACCGCCCGCACACGGCGGGACACGCCCGCGAAGGAGCCGAAGTGAAGATCGCGATCGTGGGGGCGGGCAGCGGCTACATGCCCGGCGTGATCCGGGGGCTGCTGCACCGCGCGGCCGACCTCGCGGGCACCGAGCTGGCGTTCCACGACATCGACGCCGACCACCTCGCGGTCATGGCGCGGCTCGCGCGCGCCATGTTCGCGGCGCGCGGCGCCGATCTCACCGTCGAGGCCCACACCGACCTCAAGGCCGCGCTGGACGGGGCGTCCTACGTCTTCACGACGTTCCGGCCCGGCGGCCTCGCGGCCCGGCACCTGGACGAGTCGATCCCGCTGCGGCACGGCGTCGTCGGCCAGGAGACGGCCGGGCCGGGCGGTTTCCTGATGGCGCTGCGGTCCGTGCCCGTCCTGCTGGACATCGCGGCGGCCGCCGGCCCGGACGCGTGGATCGTCAACTACACCAACCCGACGAACATCGTCACCGACGCCGTCGCGCGGCACACCGGCGCGCGCATCATCGGCCTGTGCGACCAGTTCGTGGGCGACACCGAGATGTGGGCGGGGCTCCTCGGCCTGCCCGCCGGGCGGCTGGAGGCCGACTGGATCGGCCTGAACCACGCCACCTGGGCGGAGCGGCTCCGGCTGGACGGCAGGGAACTCGACCTCCCGTCCCTCCTCGACGGCCTGGAGGTTCCCGGCGGCGGCGCCACCCCGTGGCGCGACCCGTCCCGGATGGCGGAGCTGGCGAAGACGCTCGGCTTCCTGCCGAACTCCTACGCGAAGTACTACTTCTTCCACGACGACGTCGTGGCGGAGCTGCGCGAGAAGGGCACGACCCGCGCCGAGGACATCCTGGCGGTGCTGCCCGCCTACTACGAGCAGGTCACCGCCGAGTCGCACAAGGCCGACCCCGACCCGTCGAGGGAGCGCGGCGGCGGCGAGCACGGCGAGTTCGCCGTGGACGTCATCTGCGCCCTGCACCGCGACGAGAACCGCCGGGTGATCGTCAACACCCGCAACAACGGCGCGATCTCCTCGCTCCCCGACGACGCGATCGTGGAGGTCCCCTCGCTGGTCGGCCGCTCCGGCCCCGTTCCGCTCACGATGGGCGCGCTGCCCGCGCCCGTCCGCGGCCTGACCCAGTCGATCCACGGCTACGAGCGGCTCGCGGCCGACGCCGCCGTCACCGGCGACCGCCGCACCGCCTTGCAGGCCCTGATGGCGCACCCGTTCGTGCGCGGCAAGCACACCGCCGAGAAGATCCTGGAGGAGGGCCTCGCCGCGCACCGCGCGCACCTGCCCCGGTTCGCCTGAACGGGCCGGGGGTCCGTCCCGTACCAGGGGACGTGGGAACAACGGGATGCGGCGCGTACCGCCTCGGCCTCGGCGTCTACGCCCTCGGGCGGCTGGCGCCGGCCGAGGCGGACGAGCTGAGCCTGCACCTGGACGGCTGCCCGCCGTGCCGGGCGGAGCTTGCGGAGCTGCGGGACGTCGCGGATCTGCTGGCGCGGTCCGTCCAGGCGACGGGGTCGGTGCGGCCCGCCGGGCCCGTCCGGCGCGACGACCCGCGGAGACGGCGAGGCGCCGGCCGCGGAGCGCGGTCCGGCGCCGTCCGGCCGGGGTTCAGCGGCGCCTGCTCCGCCGCCAGAGGACCAGGGCGGTCAGCGTGACCGCCACGCCGACACCGGCCAGCACGACGCGCTTGTCGAGCTGACCCGGCTCGCCGTCGCCGTCCTCCGTCCGCGCCCTGGCGCCGAGCACGCGCGCGACGTTGCCGGCCTCCTCCTTCAGGCGCTCGGCCCCCCGGTGCGCGACGTTCCGGGGGTTGACCCGGTCGGCGAGCTCGTCGATCGTCCGCGCGAGCTCCAGCCGGGTGCGCTCGATCTCCCGCTCCAGCGCCTCCGGGTCTCGGCCCTTGTCACCCATTCCCGTGTCCTCACCGTGTCGAGCGAAGCGTGATCCGAACAGTGTCGCAGGTCTTGTCCCGGAACGCCCCCCGTACCCCCAGCCGGTAGCGTGGGGGCCAGCATCGGATGGAAAGGCGGAACAAGGGTGTCCGAACGGCTGCAGCCCGGCGATGTCGCCCCGGATTTCGAGCTCCCCGACGCCGACGGGAAGCCGGTGTCGCTGGCGACCCTGCGGGGCCGGCGCGTGATCCTCTACTTCTACCCGGCGGCGATGACCCCCGGCTGCACCAAAGAGTCGGTCGACTTCCAGAGCAGCCTCGCCGAGCTCGAGGCGGCGGGCGTCACCGTGGTCGGTATCTCCCCGGACGCGCCGGCGAAGCTCGCGAAGTTCCGCGACAAGGAGGGCCTGGCCTTCCCGCTGCTGTCCGACCCGGAGGCCGCGACCCTGAAGGCGTACGGCGCGTACGGCGAGAAGAAGCTGTACGGGCGCGTCGTCGTCGGCGTCATCCGGTCGACGTTCGTCATCGGCGCGGACGGCACGGTCGAGAAGTCCTACTACAACGTGAAGGCCACCGGCCACGTCGACCGCCTCAGGCGCGACCTGGCGCTCTGACACCGCGACCGGTACCGGCGGCCGGTCCGGAGTGCGGGCGGGGGGATTCGAACCCCCACGGTGTCGCCACCAACAGGACCTAAACCTGCCGCGTATGCCATTTCGCCACGCCCGCGGGCGCCCCGGCCGGGGCGGGCTCAGCTTAGCGTCCCGGCCCGGGGCACAACACCGATATGCGACCGACCGGAACGCGGCAATTGGCGAGATTCTCATCAGTACGGTGTGATCTGGCTTACGCTTGACGCGTCCATGCTCGCGGCGACGGAGCGGTGAGGCCTTGATCGGGACCGTGACCGGAGCGTTCACCCATCGCGTGCTCCCGTACGCGGGGGTGGACGAGTACCTCGACGGAGCGATCCCGTTCGTCCGGGAGGGGATCGCGGCGGGCGACCGCGTCGTGTGCGTGTCGACCGTGGGCCGCGAGGAGCTGCTGCGCGACGAGCTGGGCGCCGCCGCCGGCGAGGTCGAGTTCGTCGACGCCGCCGCGTGGTACGGGCACCCGTCCCGGACGCTCGCCGACTGCCTCAGCGACGCCGACGCCAGCGCGGGCGAGGGGCGGCGGCTGCGGCTCCTCGGCGAACCGGTGTGGGCGTTCCGGTCGCCGCTCGAGGTCCTGGAATGGCAGCGGGCCGAGGCCATCCTCAACGTCGCGTTCCGCGACACCGGCGCGTCCCTGCTCTGCCCCTACGCGGCGTCGCTGCCACCGGGGGTGGTCGCGGCGGCCCGAAAGACGCACCCCGAGACGGTGCGCGGCGACCGGGCCAGCGCCAACCCCGGCTTCGTCGACCCGTGGGCGTTCAGCGCGCAGTGCGACGACGAGCCGCTGCCGAGCCCGCCGGACGGCACGTTCGCGCTGCGGATCGAGCGGCCCGACCTGTACTGGCTGCGCGCCTACGTCGCCGACCAGGTCCGGCACACCGCCCTGTCCGGCGAGGACCTGCAGCGCCTCCTCGTCGCCGTCACCGAGGTCGTCACGAACGCGCTGCGGCACGGCGAGCCGCCGATCGCCCTGCGCGTGTGGACGCGCGTGGACGCCGGCGAGCGCAGTCTCGTGTGCGAGGTGACCGACGCGGGCAGCTGGCGGGACGGCTCGGGCTACGGGCTGATCCCGCCGCGACCGGACCGGCGCACCGCCGCGCAGGGCCGGTTCGGGCTCTGGGCCGTGCGGCTGCTGTGCTCGCTCGTGCAGATCAGGACGGGCGAGGCCGGAACGACCGTCCGCATGTGGCTCCGCCTCCCCGGTCGCGACGGAGCGTGAGGATCCCCTCGCGATGGGCTTTCCAAATCCCGGTGGAGGCGTAGGCTGGACGGGTCCGGCCCCCACCCCCGATGGGCATTCCATGGACGCACCCTGGTTCGCCAAACGCCCCGTCAGCGACGTCCGACCCGGCGATCACGGCTGGCTGGCCTACGCCGGCGCCGAGGAGCGCGACCGGGTCATCGGCACCTTCGTCCGGGAGGGCCTGCGGCACAACGAGAAGGTCGTCTACGTCACCGACGCGCCCGCCGACGGGCTTCCCGGCCTCGACCGTCCGCTCGACGGCCACCGGATCGACGTCGGCGCCTACACCCGGATCGGGCAGCTCCGGGTGATCTCCCGCGCGGACGCCTGCCTCGACCGGCGCGGCGCGTTCGAGCCGGCGATGCTGGCCGACACGCTCGGCCGTGAGCTCGGCGGGGCGTTCGCGGAGGGGTTCCGCGCCGTCCGGCTGACGACCGACCACAGCTGGGCGCTGTCCGGGCCCGGCCGTGCGGACCTCGCCCAGATGCTGGGCTGCGAGCACCGGGTCGGCGACACGGTCGCGCCGAGCACGATGGCGATGGCGATCTGCCAGGTCGACCGGCGCACCTGCTCCGGGGCGGAGCTGCTGGCGCTGCGCGACACCCACGAGGTCCTCATCGAGGTCGACCCCGAGTTCGACGACGGCGTGCTGCGGATCGTCCGCACCTTCGAGCCGCACGGCCTGCGGCTGGAGGGCGAGCTGGACGGGGCCCGGCACACGGTCCTCGCCGAGCGGCTCGCGGCGGTGAACCGGGCGGGACGCCGCGTCCACCTGGACGTCGCGCGGCTGCGGTTCATCGACCTCGGCGGGCTGAACCTGCTCGCCCAGCACGCGCTGGCCCTGCCCGCCGACGAGGCGCTGGTGCTCGACCACCTCGCCCCCGACGTGGAGAACGTGATCGAGATGGTCGGCTGGCGCCGGCTGCCCGGCCTGGTCCGGGGCGCCGGAGCCGCCGGCGGGACGGAGGACCTCGGCCGATGACCCTTGACCACGCGGCGTGCCTGTACGGCGGCACGGACGACTTCCTCACCGTGGCGGTCCCGTTCCTGCGGGCGGGCCTGGAACGGGAGGAGGTGGTCGTCGCCGTGGCGGAGGAGCCGAATCTCGGCGCGCTGCGGGACGTCCTCGGCCCGGACGGCGGCACGGTCGCGTTCATCGACTCGGCCGGGTTCTACCGCCATCCCATCCACACGCTGCGCGACTACCAGGCGATCGCGAAGGAGAGCGCGCCCCGGCGGGTGTGCGCGCTGGCCGAGCCGGTGTGGTCCGGCTGGACGGAGCGGCAGACGCTCGAGTGGATCCGCTACGAGTCGCTCATCAATGTGGTGTTCGCCGACACCGACGCGCAGGCCATGTGCATGTACGACACCGGGCGGCTCCCGGAGGACATCCTGTTCGCCGCGCGCCGCACGCATCCCGGGCTGGTGCGGGAGGGCGCGAACAACGCCTACGTCGACCCGGAGGTGTTCGCGGCGGGCTGCGACCGGCGCCTGACGTTCGACCGGCCCGGCCACGCCGAGTACACCGCGATCGAGAGCGCCGACCTGCACCGGCTGCGGGCGTTCGTCGCCGGGCGGGCGGAGCGGCACGGCCTCGGCCGGCAGGCCGCCCGCAACCTCGTGACCGCGGTGAACGAGGCCGCGGCCAACGCGCTGCGGCACGGCGCCCCGCCGGTCGGGCTGTGGACGTGGCGGGACGGGGACACGCTCGTCTGCGAGGTCGGCGACCACGGGTACTGGCGGGCGGGGCCGCTCACGGGGTTCGTCCCCCCGGCCTCCGCGCTGCATCGCGGGTTCGGGTTGTGGACCGTTCGACTGCTCGTCGACCTGGTCGAACTCCGATCCGGATGGGACGGGACCTTTGTGCGAATGCACGTGCATCGGTAAACGTCTCACATACTGGCAAACCGCACCGCCCCTCCCGACTGCCTCCGCCGCGAGCCGCGTGTCATGCTGGAAACGGCTCCCGACCCGTGGTGGAAGGTGTGATGGACACCCTCTGGTCCGTGCGCAGGCCGGTCAGCGACCTGCGACCCGGCGATCACGCCTGCCTGGCGTACGCCGGGGAGGACGAGTTCCAGCACGTCGTCGGCGCCTACGTCCGGGGCGGGCTGCGCGCCCGCGAGGCGGTCCTCTACCTCACCGGCGACGCCGCCGCGGCGGTGCCGGGCGTCCCGCCGCGCGCCGCGCACCGGCTGCTCACGGTCATCGCCGCCGACGAAGGCCCGCGCGCCCGGCTCGACCCGGAGGCCGTGCGGGACGCGCTGGCCGCGGAGGTCGCCCGCGCCGACCGGCACGGCGTCCGCGCCGTACGGATCATCGCCGACCTGACCTGGGCGCTGCGCCGCCCGGACGGGCTGGAGGTCCTGCTCGCCTGCGAGGAGCACCTCGAGCGGATCACGGCGCCGAGCACCCGCGTCACCGCGATCTGCCCGCTGGACCGCCGCCGCTGTGACGCGGCGGACCTCGAAGCGCTGCGCGCGCGGCACGCCGTCCGCGCCGCGCCCGACCCCGAGTTCGAGGATCCCGTGCTCACGATCGTCCGGACCTTCCAGCCCGCCGGGCTCTCCCTGTCGGGGGAGCTCGACGCGTCCCGGCACGCGGTTCTCGACCAGGCCCTCGCCATCCTCCCGGCGGGCCGCGACATCCATCTCGACATGGCCGGGCTCGGCTTCATCGACCTCGGCGCCATCAACCTGCTCGCGGACGTCGCGGGCCGCGCCGGGACGGGCTCGGTCGTCCTCGACCGCATGGCGCCGGAGATGCGCGCCGTCCTCGACACGGTCGGCTGGGCGAGGCTGCCCGGCCTGCGCGTCGGCGCCCCGGCCTAACCGGCCGCCAGCACGTCCGGCAGGATCTCCGCGAGCGCGCGGAAGGCGAGGCCGCGATGGCTGATCGCGTCCTTCTCCGCCGGGGACAGCTCGGCGGCCGTGCGGGACTCCCCGTCTGGCACGAAGATCGGGTCGTAGCCGAAGCCGCCGGTGCCGCGCGGCGCCCGGATGATCCGGCCGGGCATGCGGCCCTCGACCGTGCGCTCGGCGCCGCCCGGCACGACGAGCGCCGCGACGCAGCGGAAGTGCGCGCCGCGCAGGTCGTCGGCGACGTCGGCGAGCTGGTCGAGGACGAGCCTGACGTTCGCGGCGTCCTTGTCACCGGAGGCGTCGCCGAAGCGGCCCGACCAGCGGGCGGACAGCACGCCCGGCATGCCGTTCAGCGCGTCCACGCACAGGCCGGAGTCGTCGGAGACGGCCGGCAGGCCGGTGTGCGCGGCGATGGCGCGGGCCTTGAGCAGCGCGTTCCCCGCGAAGGTCTGCTCCGTCTCGGGGATGTCCGGCGCGTCGGGGAACGCCTCCAGCCCGATGACGTCGACGTGCGCGTCCGCGAGGATGCGTCCCAGTTCGGCGATCTTGCCCGCGTTACGGGTCGCGAGAACGATCCGGCTCACCGGGCCAGCGCCTCCAGCTGGAGGCGGGTGAGCTCGGCGCAGCCGCCCGCGGCGAGGTCGAGCAGCGCGTCCAGCTCGGCCCGGTCGAACGGGGTGCCCTCGGCGGTGCCCTGCACCTCGACGAACCGGCCGTCGCCGGTGCACACGACGTTCATGTCGGTACCGGCGGCGGCGTCCTCCTCGTAGCAGAGGTCGAGCCGCGGCTCGCGGTCGACGACGCCGACACTGACCGCGGAGATCGACGTGACCAGCGGGTCGCCCTTGGTCAGCCGGCGCTCCCGCATCCAGGTGACCGCGTCGGCGAGCGCGACGTACGCGCCGGTGATGGCGGCGGTGCGGGTGCCGCCGTCGGCCTGCAGGACGTCGCAGTCCAGCTGGACGGTGTTCTCGCCGAGCGCCTTGAAGTCGACGCACGCCCGGATGGACCGGCCGATCAGCCGCGAGATCTCGTGCGTCCGCCCGCCGACCCGCCCCTTGATCGACTCGCGGTCGTTGCGGGTGTCGGTGGCGCGCGGCAGCATCGCGTACTCGGCCGTCACCCAGCCGAGGCCGCTCTCGCGCCGCCACCGGGGCACCGAGTCCTGGACGGACGCGGCGCACAGCACCCGCGTCCTGCCGAACTCGACGAGCACCGAGCCCTCCGCGTGGTCGAGCCACCCGCGCTGGATGCGGATGGGGCGGAGCTGGTCGAAAGCACGATCATCGGGACGGGCCATGCCGTCCACCTTAGTGCTCACAACTCGTAGCGGGCGCCGACCTCCGCGAGCTCGATCGGCCCGCCGAACCCGCTGGCCTTGGCCTCGGCGAGCGTCTCCGCGGGGTCGTTCCACGGCAGCAGGTGCGTGAGGACCAGCCGGGCGGCGCCGGCGCGCTGGGCGTGCTCGCCGGCCTCCCGGCCGGTCAGGTGCATGTCGGGCGGCAGGTCGGGACGGTCCTCGAACCCCGCTTCGCACAGGAACAGGTCCGCGTCCCGCGCGAGCCGCACCAGCACGTCGCTGCGTCCGGTGTCGCCGGAGTACGTCAGCACCTTGCCGCCGTGCTCGATCCGCAGCCCGTACGCCTCGACCGGATGGTTCATCAGCGCGGTCGTCACCGTGAAGGGACCGAGGGCGAACGGCCCGGGTTCGAACGGCCGGAACTCGAAGGTGTCGGTCATGCCGGGGTTCGGTTCCAGCTCGTACGCCTTGATCATGTGCTCGGCCGTGCCCTCCGGCCCGTACACCGGGATGCGGGGCGCCGGCCCGCCCGGACAGTACGTCCGCGCGATCCAGTACACCGTGAGGTCCAGGCAGTGGTCGGGGTGGAGGTGGGAGATGCAGACGGCGTCGATGTCGAGCACGCCGTGGAAGCGCTGGAGGCTGCCGATCGACCCGTTGCCGATGTCGAGCAGCATGGAGAAGCCGTCCGCCTCCACGAGATAGCTGGACGCGGGGCTGTCCGGCCCCGGGAAACTGCCGGAGCAGCCGATCACAGTGACCCGCACGCTCACTCCTCCTCTTGGTTCCCGAGGAATCAGGTCGTCAGAGCAGTGCTCTGGGTGGTCTCGACGGCGCCGATCTCCGGCCCGAGGAACCGGCGGCCGAGGGCGGCGAACACGTCGGGGTCGCCGGTCGTGCGGAACCGGTGCCGCGGTTCGGGCATCCCCTCCGCGCGGGCCAGTCCCCGGTCGTGCAGCACGCGATACACGTCCTTGGCGGTCTCGTCGGCACTTGAGACCAGTGTGACCCCGTCGCCGACGACATACGAGATGACGCCCGTCAGCAATGGGTAATGGGTGCAGCCGAGGATGAGGGTGTCGCACTCGGCGGCGATGATCGGCGCGAGGTAGTGGCGGGCGGCGTCGAGAAGCTCGTCCCCGCCCGTCACTCCCGCCTCGACGAACTCCACGAAGCGCGGGCAGGCCGCGGCGACGAGCTCGATGTGCGGGGCGGCGGCGAACGCGTCCTCGTAGGAGCGGCTGTTCACCGTCGCCTCGGTGGCGATCAGTCCCACCCTGCCGTTGGCGGTGGCGCGCGCCGCGCGCCGGGTCGCCGGGTTGATCACCTCGACGACCGGGACGTCGTAGCGTTCCCGGGCGTCCCGCAGCATCGCCGAGCTGGCGCTGTTGCAGGCGATCACCAGCATCTTCACGCCCTCGCCGACGAGCTCGTCCAGCATCTCCAGCGCGTACGCGCGGACCTCCGCGATCGGGCGGGGGCCGTACGGCTGGCGCGCCGAGTCGCCGAGGTAGAGGATCGGCTCGGCGGGCAGCTGGTCGAGGATCGCGCGGGCGACCGTGAGGCCGCCGAAGCTGCTGTCGAAGACCCCGATGGGCAGGTCGGCAGGGTCGGTGTCGGGCATGGTCCTACAGGCTAGGGGACGCGTCGCCGGAGGCGTACGTCTTGCGTCGGACATCACACGGAGCGGAGCGGGGACCGCTGCCCGTGATGTCGCAGCGGGGGCGGCGCGCTCGCGGCGCGGCTCAGCGGGCGCGGCCGACGCGGGCGATCTGGCGGCTCTGCGCGACGAGGCGCCCCGCGGAGTCCCAGACCTCGACCTCCTCGTCGAACCAGCCGCCCGCGAGGAGCCGGCCGCTGCCGTGCAGGGCGAGCCAGCCGGGCGCGGGAACGGCCCGCAGGTGCCAGGTCAGCTCGACGGTGGGGGCCCAGCCCTTGGCGCCGAGGTTGAGGGCGACGGGCGGGAGGGCGTCCACCGCGAGGGCGAGGGCGAACGCGTCGGGCTCGTGGCCGTCGTGCAGCCGGAACCAGGCGCGGGCCTCGGGGCGGCCGCTGGGCTTACCGTCGAGCCAGCCGACCGTGGCCTTGTCGAAACGCATGTCGACCTGATCGGCAAAGCCGCGCTCGGCGGCGGACGGCGGCTGGAAGGCGGTGCAGTCCTCCACGGCGGGCAGCGGCGGGGGCGCCTCGCCCGTCCAGTCCGGTTCGGTGCCGGCGTCCAGCGTGCCCGTGGTGATCATCGCGTCGACGAGCCGGTCGCCGTTCTGGACGAGCGACACCAGGTGGGTGCCGGCCGTCCGGCCCTCCTTGCGGGTGTCGACCAGTACCTCGGCACGGCCCGGCTTGGCGACCCGCAGGAAGTTCGCGGCGGTCGCGAGCGGGTGGGCGTGCGCCGACGCGTCGACCGCGGCGCGGCCGAGAACGGCCATCAGGTAGCCACCGTTGATCGCTTCGGCGAAGCCGTAGGCCCCGTCGAGCTCGACCTCGTAGCGGCCGTCCTCGATCTTCGTGATCGCGGTGGCGTCGCCGAACCGGCTCATCCGCACTCTCCCCAGCTGGTGCACCGTTTCTAGAATGACATTCGAGTAGGGACTCTACCCAGCCGAACGGCCCCGGGCAGCCGCCCGGGGCCGTTCCATCGGTCACACCCGCCTCAGGCCCAGAGCTGGCCCTCCAGGCGCGCCTCCGCCTCGTCCAGCGTGCCGCCGTAGGCGCCCGTGGACAGGTACTTCCAGCCGCCGTCCGCGACGATGAAGACGATGTCGGCGCGCTCGCCCGCCTTCACCGCCTTGTTCGCCATCCCGATCGCGGCGTGCAGCGCGCCGCCCGTCGAGACCCCCGCGAAGATGCCCTCCCGCTCCAGCAGCTCGCGGGTGCGGCGCAGCGCGTCCCGCGACCCGACCGAGAACCGGGTGGTCAGGACGGAGTCGTCGTACAGCTCGGGGATGAAGCCCTCGTCGATGTTGCGCAGCCCGTACACCAGCTCCCCGTAGCGGGGCTCCGCCGCGACGACCTTCACGTCCGGCACCCGCTCGCGCAGGTACCGGCCGACGCCCATCAGCGTCCCCGTGGTGCCGAGGCCCGCGACGAAGTGCGTGACCGTCGGCAGGTCGGCGAGGATCTCCGGGCCGGTCGTCTCGTAGTGGGCGAGCGCGTTGGCCTCGTTGCCGTACTGGTAGAGCATCACCCAGTCCGGGTTCTCCGCCGACAGGCGCTTGGCCACCCGGACCGCCTCGTTGGAGCCGCCCGCCGCCGGGGACGAGATGATCTCCGCGCCCCACATCTCCAGCAGCTGGCGCCGCTCGGACGAGGTGTTCTCCGGCATCACGCACACCATCCGGTAGCCGCGCAGCTTCGCGACCATGGCGAGCGAGATGCCCGTGTTGCCGGACGTCGGCTCCAGGATCGTGCAGCCGGGGGTCAGCAGCCCGTCCTTCTCCGCCTTCTCGATCATGTAGAAGGCGGGCCGGTCCTTCACGGACCCGGTCGGGTTCCGGTCCTCCAGCTTCGCCCAGATCCGGACGTCGGCGGACGGCGAAAGCCGGGGCAGACCCACGAGCGGCGTCCGGCCCAGCGAGTCCAGCAGCGAGTCGAAACGCATGGGTTCGTCCCAGTCCAGGCCGGTCTCAGCCGCCGGCGACGGCGGGCAGGATCGTCACGTTGTCGCCGTCGGCGACCTCGGTCTCCAGCCCGGCGAGGAAGCGGACGTCCTCGTCGTTCAGGTAGACGTTGACGAATTTGCGCAGGCCCTTGTCGTCCACGAGCCGGTCTCGCAGGCCGGGGTGGCGGACGTCCAGGTCGGCGAACAGCTCACCGAGCGTGCCGCCCTTGCCCTCGACGGCCTTGTCGCCGCCGGTGAGGTTACGCAGGATCGTCGGGATCCGGACCTCGATCGCCATCGCGATGATCTCCTTCTGCTCACAGGGGCTCGCCGCCCTCGGGTCACAACCGGGCGGCGAGCGGGGGAATTCCAGGCAAGATCAGGCGCGTCAGCGACAGTCGTAGACGACCTCGGCGCGCGAATGCCCGAACAGGAAGCTCTGCACGGGCGGCACGACGACGGAGCGGACCCGGCGCCGCGCGCCCGTCCGCTGCCCGTTCGTGCCCATGACGCCCAGTTTACCTGTCACCCGATCCGGCGCGCCTCACGCGTACGAGTCGACGATGGTGACCTCTTCTTCCGTCACGACGCCGTCGACGATCCGGTAGGAGCGGAACTCGACCTCGTCCTCGTCACGCGTGGAGACGAGCACGTAGTGGGCGCCCGGCTCGGCCGCGAGGGCGATGTCGGTCCGGGAGGGGTACGCCTCCGTGGCGGTGTGCGAGTGGTAGATCACGACGGCTTCCTCATCGCGGTCGTCCATCTCGTTCCACAGCTTGAGCTGCTCCATCGAGTCGAACTCGTAGAACGTGGGAGACCGCGCGGCGTTCATCATCGCGACGAACCGGACGGGCCGGTCCGAGCCGGCCGGCCCGGCCACGATGCCGCAGGCCTCGTCGGGATGGTCGGCGCGCGCATGCGCGACGATCTGGTCTACCAGTGCACGCTCGATCGTCAGCATGACGGGAAGGCTACCGCCGCCCGCCCGGCCCTCCGGCCAGGGGTGCGGCGAGCGGGACGTGCATCCGGATCACCGTCCCCGACGCGCCGGACCGGATCTCCACGATGTGGCAGAGCCGCCGCACCGCCCACATCGCCGCCTCGCCGCGGCGCGGCCCGGTCGGCGGCGCGTAGCCGAGGAACCGGTCGCTCAGCGCGCTGAGCGGGTCGACGACGTCGCAGACCAGCTCGCCGCCGGCGGCCCACACCCACAGCCGGCCCTGCCCGCCGCCCTCCCGGATGATGTTGGTGGCGACCTCGTTCACGGCCAGCACGAACGACAGCGACCGCTGCTCGGGCAGCCCGAGGCGCACCGCCTCGGCCTGCAGGAACGCCCGCAGGCCGGGCAGCCCGCCGCTCGTGAAGCCGCGCTCGGCCGCGTGCGCGGGCGGCGGCGCCAGCGGCTCCGCGTTGCACTCGGCGTAGTAGCCGGCCGGATCGGTGAACCGGCCGCTCGGCGTAGAGCCGCGCGGCCCTGACAGCTCCGGGTGGGTGCGGGGCACCTCGTCCAGGACGGCCCCGGGCAGCCGCGCGTCGTACGCGCACAGGAAGGTGGACGGGCTGCCCGCGAACGCCGCGTTCAGCAGCGACTCGTGGCGGTGCCACTCGCGGATCTCCAGCGGCGACCGCCCCGCCCAGGGCGGCTCGGCGAGCAGGAGCAGCCGGCCGCGCGGCCACCACTGCTCCCGCGTCCGGTCGTAGTAGGCCGCGAGCGTGGCCATCGGACCGGTGAACCACTCCGCCGCGTCGATGAACTCGATCGCCCGAGCGGTCCCGGGGTCCAGCTCCGCGCGCAGCAGGTCCGCCCGCTCCGGCGCGACGATGGCCACGAGGGCGTCGCCCGCCCGCCGTCCCTCCCGCAGGCACGGCACGACCGTCTCGGCGAAGTCGCGCTCCGACCCGTAGACGAGCGCCCGGTGGATCAGGCCGCGCGTCGCGGCCCCGCCCTTGGTGAGCCCCTCCCCCGTGGACCCCTTCGACCTCATCGGACGCTCTCCCGGACGGTGCCGGGGAACGCGCCGGGGCGCGGGGCACCGGCCATGCTGGGCCGATCGCCGCTCATGGCGCCTCCTGATCCCGTGGGGCGGCCGCCACTCCACGGCGAATCCCGGCATTCCGGTCCGCCCAACGTACCAACCGGTATCCGGACGGCACAGCGCTCCGCCCCGGCGCGTCGGGCGGCACGTCAGGAGGCACGTCAGGCAGAGCCCTCCCCGGCCACCGCACCGGACCCGCCGGCGGCCTTCTGGGCGATGCCCGGAGCGGACATGGCAGCCTCCCAGGTCGGCCCGCGGGGCGGGCACCGATGTCCCCTGGGAGCAGCTAACACCACGCAATGCACTGAAATCCGGACGATGCGTGATATCGCCCATGGCCGAGTCCGGCCGCGTCACCAGACGGCGCGCACGAGGCTCTCCTGCAGCATCGTCAGCCAGTCGTACGCCGCGAACATCGGCAGCCGCGGGTCGCGCGGATCGAGGTCGTCCAGCTCCTCGTACCACTCCTCGCCGATGTCGAGGCGGGTGCCGAGCGCCAGCCGAAGATCGTTCACCGCCCGCAGCCACGCCTGCGCCTCGTCCGGCGTCAGCAGGACCTCGGCATCGCCACCGCCCGGCGCCGCGTCCTCGTGCGCCGCGCCCGCCTTCAGGGAGGACAGCACGGCGTTCGCGGCGTCGCGCTTGCCGTCCCGCAGCCCGATCTCGGTGTACCGGCGGAACTCCCCCGCCGCCTCGCCGTCGTCGCGGTACGCGTCCGGGAACAGCCGCGCCAGGACGGGATCGTCCGGCAGGGCGGCGTCCTCGGCGATGCCCACCGAGGCGAGCTCCCCGCCGGCGCCCGGCGTCTCCCCGAGCAGCTCGATCAGCTGCTCCATGAGCGTCCGGACGAGCGACGCCTCCGCCGCCTCCAGCTCCACCGCGACGCCGTCCGGCGTCCTGCGCACCCGGCTCATCAGTCGTCCCGCTTCACGGTCGCCCACAGCCCGTAGGAGTGCAGGATCTCCACGTCGCGCTCCATCTCCTCACGGGTCCCGTTCGCGACGACGGCACGACCCTTGTGGTGGACGTCCAGCATCAGCTTCTCGGCCTTCGTCTTGGGATAGCCGAACACCGTCTGGAACACGAACGTGACGTACGACATGAGGTTGATCGGGTCGTTCCAGACGATCGCCAGCCAGGGCCGGTCGGCGCCCAGATCATGCTCGATGTCCGGCCGGTCGAGCTCGACCGGCGCGGGGGCGGTGCTCATCGCCGCGCCCCCTCCCCGCCGCTCTCACGCGTGAACATCCGCGACGATCTCCCCTCTCCCCGTCGTCGCCACCGCCCCCGGAGGACGCATGCGGTGGCCTGCACATCCATGGTGCACACACGGGGGCTTAGGGTGCCACTCGTGGACCTCGACGGCACGGCACTGCGGACCGACCGCTACGAACTGACCATGCTCCAGGCCGCGCTGCGCAGCGGCACCGCGGAGCGCCGCGCGGTCTTCGAGGTGTTCGCCCGCAGCCTGCCCGCCGGCCGCCGCTACGGCGTCGTGGCCGGGACGGGCCGGCTCCTCGACGCGATCGAGGCGTTCCGGTTCGACGCGGCGGAGCTGGAGTTCCTCACCGCGAACGGCATCGTGGACGAGCCGACCGCGCGGTGGCTGGAGACGTACCGGTTCACCGGGAGCGTCCGGGGCTACGCCGAGGGCGAGTGCTACTTCCCCGACTCCCCCGTCCTCACCGTCGAGGGGACGTTCGCCGAGGCGGTGCTGCTGGAGACGCTGGTCCTGTCGGTCCTGAACCACGACTGCGCCATCGCGTCCGCCGCGTCCAGGATGGTGCGGGCCGCGCAGGACCGTCCGATCATCGAGATGGGGTCGCGCCGCACCCACGAGGAGGCCGCCGTCGCCGCGGCCCGCGCCGCCTACATCGCGGGCTTCACCACCACGTCCAACCTCCAGGCCGGCCGCCGCTACGGCGTCCCGACGGCCGGGACCAGCGCCCACGCGTTCACGCTGCTGCACGACAGCGAACGGCACGCGTTCGAGGCGCAGCTCGCGTCCCTCGGCGCCTCGACGACGCTCCTCGTCGACACCTACGACGTGGAGCGGGCGGTGCGGACGGCGGTGGAGCTCGCCGGCACGTCCCTCGGCGCCGTCCGGATCGACAGCGGCGACCTCGGCACCGTCGCGACCGAGACGCGCGCGCTCCTCGACTCCCTCGGCGCCACCGGCACCCGCATCGTGGTGACCGGCGACCTCGACGAGTACGGCATCGCGGCCCTCGCCGCCACCCCCGTCGACGGCTACGGCGTCGGCACGTCCCTGGTCACCGGGTCCGGCGCCCCGACCGCCTCCCTCGTCTACAAGCTCGTCGCGCGCTCGGACGGCCCGGAACCGGACGCCCCGATGCGCGCGGTCGCCAAACGCTCCACGGGCAAGCCGACCCGGGGCGGCCGCAAGACCGCCGTCCGCCGCATCGACGGCCACGGCACCGCCCGCACCGAAGAGATCTGCACGGGCGAGCCGGCCTCCGGCGCCCGCGACCGCGTCCTCCAGGTCCCCCTGGTGGAGAACGGCGAGATCGTCGGCCGCGAGCCCCTTCGGGCGGCGCGCGACCGGCACGCCCGCGCGCTCGACGAGCTCCCGCCGACGGCCCATCAGCTCTCCCGTGGCGAACCGGCGATCCCGACGGAGTTCACCGAGGGCGGCCCGCGCCCGTGATCCGCCCGCGCCTCGATCGGAAAAGGCTGGGATAGCGTTCCCCATGTCGGGGGACAACCGGATGAGGCACCGGGCAGAGGAGCGGTCATGGGCAAGAAGGCTCTGATCATCGTGGACGTGCAGAACGACTTCTGCGAGGGCGGGTCGCTCGCCGTCGGCGGCGGCGCGGACATCGCCACCGCCATCTCCGGCCACGTGGCCGGGCACGAATCCGACTACGCGCACATCGTCGCGACACGCGACTTCCACCTCGACCCCGGCGACCACTTCGCCGAGGCCCCCGACTTCGTCGACACCTGGCCGCCGCACTGCGTGATCGGCACCCCCGGCGCCGACTTCCACCCCAACCTCGTCCTCGCGCCGATCGAGACCGTCTTCAGCAAGGGCCGCGAGAGCGCCGCCTACAGCGGCTTCGAGGGCGTCTCGGACGACGACGTCCCGCTCGCCGACTGGCTGGGCGCCCGGGGCGTCGACACCGTGGACATCGTCGGCATCGCCACCGACCACTGCGTCCGGGCGACCGCCGTGGACGCCGTCCGCGCCGGGCTGGCGACCACCGTCCTCCTCGACCTCACCGCGGGGGTGAGCAAGGCGACCGTCGACCGCGCCCTGGCCGAGCTCGACGCGGAGGGCGTCCGCCTCACCGGCGCCCCGGTCGTGGGCGCGTGAGCGCACCGGAGATCGTCCTCGTCGCCGGGGTCTCCGGCAGCGGCAAGACCACCGTCGGACGCCTCCTCGCCCACCGCCTCGGCTGGGACTACGCCGAGGCGGACGACTTCCATTCGCCCGCCAACGTCGCCAAGATGCGGGCGGGCACCCCGCTGACCGACGCCGACCGCGGCCCCTGGCTGGACGCCATCGCCGCCTGGGCCGACGACCGCCTGGCGACCGGCCGTCCGGGCGTCGTCACGTGCTCCGCCCTGAAACGGGCCTACCGCGCCCGGCTGACGCACGGCCGCGACGGGATCCGGATCGTCCTCTTGGACGGCGACCCCGAGCTCTTGGCCGCCCGCATCCAGGCCCGCTCCGGTCACTTCTTCGACCCGGCCCTCCTGGAGAGCCAGCTGGCGACCCTGGAACCCCCGGCCCCCGGCGAGGACGTCCTCACCGTGTCCGTGGCGGGCACCCCGGACGAGATCACCGACCGGATCCTGCGCGAACTGGCCCTCCCCACCCCCGCGTGACCCCCGACCGCGGCACCGACACGCCGCGCGCGCCGGATCCGCTCGCGGGAGGCGGGGAGGGGCGGTCAGGAGCGGCGCTTGGCCGCCCATTCGCGGATCTTGGCGATGCGCTTGCGGACGTCCTCGGCACTGGCCTGCGCGATGGCGGGGCCGCCGCAGGCGCGCCGCAGCTCCGTGTGGATGACGCCGTGCGGCTGACCGGTGCGGTGGTTCCACGCCCCGACGAGGCCCTGGAGCTCGCGGCGCAGATCGGCGACGTTCTCGGCGGCGGTGCGGTCGTCGCGGGGGTCACCGGTCTTCTGGCGCTTGCGCTCCCCGGCGATCTGGTCGGCCTGCCGCTTGCGCAGCAGCGCGGTCACCTGCTCCGGCTCCAGCAGCCCCGGGATGCCGAGGAACTCCTCCTCCTCGGCGGAACCGGGAAGCGCCTGCATGCCGAACTCGCCGCCGTCGTACAGGACGCGGTCGAACGTCGCCGACGCCTCGACCGTCTCGAACGCGAGCTCCTCCCCCACGGCGTCGGGGGTGTCCTTCTGCCGGTTGGCCTCGGCCAGGAGGTCGTCGTCGAGCCCGTCCTCGCGGACCGGGCGGTCGAGGACGTGGTCGCGCTCGGCCTCCATCTCCGCCGCGTGGCCCATCAGGGTCGGGACCGACGGCAGGAAGACCGAGGCGGTCTCGCCGCGCCGGCGGGCACGGACGAAGCGCCCGATGGCCTGGGCGAAGAACAGCGGCGTGCTCGTGGACGTGGCGTACACCCCGACGCACAGGCGGGGGATGTCGACGCCCTCCGACACCATGCGGACGGCGACCATCCACCGGTCGTCGGACTCGCCGAACCGCTTGATCTTCTTCGAGGCGGTCGGGTCGTCCGACAGCACGATCGCCGCGCCCTGCCCCGTCACGGCGCGCAGCATCTTCGCGTAGGCGCGCGCCGCCTCGTGGTCGGTCGCGATGACGAGGCCGCCCGCGTCCGGGATCGCGCGGCGCAGCTCGGTCAGCCGGCGGTCGGCGGCGGCGAGGACCTGCCCCATCCAGTCGCCCTTGGGGTCGAGCGCGGCCCGCCACGCCTGCGCCGTCTGGTCCTGCGTGAGGGGCTCGCCGAGGGTCGCGGTGATCTCGTCCCCGGCCCGGGTGCGCCAGCGCATCTCGCCCGCGTACGCCAGAAAGATCACCGGGCGGACGACGCCGTCCGCGAGCGCCGGCCCGTACCCGTAGGTGTAGTCGGCCCGGCTGCGCCGGATGCCGTCCGGCCCCTCCTCGTAGGTGACGAACGGGATCGGGTTGATGTCGGTGCGGAACGGCGTGCCCGACAGCCCGAGCCGCCGCGCCGCGGGCTCGAACGCCTCGCGGACGGCGTCGCCCCACGACAGCCCGTCGCCCGCGTGGTGCACCTCGTCGAAGATCACCAGTGTCTTGCGCGCCTCGGTGCGGTTGCGGTGCAGCGCCGGGCGCGCCGCGACCGTCGCGTACGTGACCGCGATCCCGTCGAACTCCTTGCCGACCGGCCCCTGGCCGTTCTGGTACTCGGGGTCGATCTTGATGCCGACGCGGGCGGCGGACTCCGCCCACTGCCGCTTCAGGTGCTCGGTGGGGCAGACGATCGTGATCGCGGCGATGATCCGGCGGTCCATCAGCTCGCGCGCGAGGCGCAGCGCGAACGTGGTCTTACCGGCGCCGGGCGTCGCGACGGTGAGGAAGTCGCGTGGCCCCGGGGCCCGGCCGTCCGGACCGAAATAGGCCTCCAGCGCCTGCTGCTGCCAGGCGCGCAGGGACGACGCGGTCCCCCAGGCGGCCCGTTCCGGGAAGGCCGGGGGCATGCTCGATGCGGCGAAGGTGCTCACGGTCATCGAAGGCTACCGAGCCCGGGTGACAGATCGCGCCGCGCACATCACTCCTGTGCCGATTCGCACACCTTTTTCGCGCCCCGGTCCACGCCGGGGACGCCTCACTCGCCGTTCTTGTCCCCGCCGGACTGCATCGACTCGTAGATCTCCTTGCACTCCGGGCAGACCGGGTACTTCTTCGGGTCGCGGTTCGGCACCCAGACCTTGCCGCACAGCGCGATCACCGGCGTGCCCGTCACCGCGCTCTCGGTGATCTTGGCCTTCTTCACGTAGTGGGCGAACCGCTCGTGGTCGCCGTCGCCGTGCGAGAGGTCGGGCCGTACGTCGCGCTCGGTCGTGCTATCGGGAAGGATCTTGGTGCTCACGTGCCCACCTTAGTTCAGCGTCGGATCGTCGGGGAATGTGGCGACGAACGCCAGGTCGCCGCCCTGCCGGCGCAGGACCTCCTGCCAGAGCCGCTCCGGGTCGGCCGCGAAGACGTCTCCCGCCTCGGCCGGCACCAGGTACCACGCGCCCTCCTCGATCTCGGCGCGCAGCTGCCCCGCGGACCATCCAGCGTAACCGGCGAAGACCCGGAGCTGGAGCAGCTCCGGCGCCAGCAGCGCGGGCGGAGCGTCCAGATCGACGAGACCGATCCTGGACACCTCCGTGCCGTCCGCGAGCGCGCGCCAGCCGAGCGGCTCGTCGTCGCCGGGCAGGCGCGCCAGCGCGAGCGCGCTGTCGAGCGCCACCGGGCCGCCCTGGAACACCACGGACGGCCCGGTCACGAGCTCGCCCCACGTCGGCAGGACCCTGCCGACCGGAACCTCGGTCGGCCGGTTGAGGACAACACCGAGCGTTCCGCCGTCGTGGTCGTGCTCGACCAGCAGGACGACGCTCCGCCTGAAGTTCGGGTCCTCGAGCTGCGGAGTCGCGACCAACAGGAGGCCCACCCTGATGCCGTCTTCCATGGGTTCCATCATGCGTTGCGCGGACCTCCGGCGGCACGTCCCCGGGCTCGTTAGCCTGTTACGCATTCCTATCGATGGGGATATCGGCACAACAAGGACGTAGGTTAAGAATGATCTAGGATCATTCGCCACCCGCTTGGTGTTCGCGGCATCGGCGGGCCGGGAGGACGCGATGCAGTTGCCCAGGGTCGTCATCGCCGCCGTGTTCTTTGTCATCGGGGCGCTGATCGCCGTGCCCGCCCTCGTCAACTGGGCCTCGGACTCCAACGCCGAGGAACCCCAGGCCGCCCGCACCACCACGTCCGCGTCCCCGAGCCCCACCGGCTCCTCGCCGTCGCCCACCGCGACGCGGACGTCCCCGTCACCGGCCCGGACGTCGCCGACGCCGTCCCGCACCACGGCGGCGCCGGCGCAGCCGGTCACCGCCACCATCGGCAAACCGATCTGCCCCGGCCGGACGGTGAACGTCGTCATCCGCAACACCGGGGCCCAGGAAGAGGACTTCGGCATCGAGAAGAACGACGGCACCGCGGCCGTCCCCGGCACGATCGGCGCGGGCCGGGAGCGCACCATCGCCGTGAAGCTGCGCGAGGACCGCCGCACCCGGATCGAGGTCAACTGGGCCAACAAGCTGATCAAGTCGGCGACGGTCCGGGCGAACTGCACGCGGGCCGAGCCCGACCCGGGCCCGTCCGAGACGCCCGGCGACCTGCCGCACACCGGCCCCGACGGCTCCGTCATGTGGGCGCGCGCCGCGACCGGCGCGGCGGCCATGGTCACCGGAGTGATCATCTTCTGGTACGGCGGCATCTGGCCCCGCCGCCGCGAGAAGATCTTCCCGAAGGACTGACGCGGAAGGGCCTCCTCCCGGAGGGGGACCTCAGCCGTCCAGCCGCGCGCGGCCTCCGGCGGCCTCGCGGACGGCGCCCGCGACCCGGTTGCTGACGTCCGGGTGGAAGACGCTCGGGACGATGTAGTTCGGGCCCAGCTCGTCCGGCGTGACGACCTCGGCGAGGGCCTTGGCGGCGGCGGCGAGCATGTCGAGGGTGACGTGGTCGGCCTGCGCGTCCAGGAGGCCGCGGAAGACGCCGGGGAACGCCAGCACGTTGTTGATCTGGTTCGGGTAGTCGCTGCGGCCGGTCGCGACGACGGCGGCGTGCTCGCGCGCCTCGTCCGGCGAGACCTCCGGCTCGGGGTTGGCGAGCGCGAACACGATCGCGTCGTCGGCCATCGTCGCGATGTCGTCGCCGGTCAGGATGCCGGGCGCGGACACCCCGATGAACACGTCGGCGTCCCGCACCGCGCCGCGCAGGTCGCCGGAGTAGCCCGCCTCGTTGGTGTGCTCGGCGATCCAGCGGAGCGAGTCGTCCAGGTCGTCGCGCTCCCGGTGGACGGCGCCCAGGTAGTCGCACACGACCAGGTGCCGCGCGCCCGCGTGCATGAGCAGCTTGAGGATGGCGCTGCCGGCCGCGCCCGCGCCCGCCATCGTGATCCGGACGTCGCCGATGTCCTTGCCGACGACGCGGAGCGCGTTGGTGAGCGCGGCGAGGACGCAGATGGCGGTGCCGTGCTGGTCGTCGTGGAAGACGGGGATGTCGAGCAGCTCGCGCAGGCGCGCCTCGACCTCGAAGCAGCGCGGCGCCGAGATGTCCTCCAGGTTGATTCCGCCGAACGCGGGCGCCAGGATCTGGACCGTCCGGACGATCTCGTCGGTGTCCTGGGTGTCGAGGCAGATGGGCCACGCGTCGATCCCGGCGAACCGCTTGAACAGCGCCGCCTTGCCCTCCATGACGGGCAGCGCGGCCTCCGGGCCGATGTTGCCGAGCCCCAGCACGGCGGACCCGTCGGTGACGACCGCGACGCTGTTGCGCTTGATCGTCAGGCGCCGGACGTCCTCCGGATTGCGGGCGATCGCGAGGGACACCCGCGCGACCCCGGGCGTGTAGGCCATCGACAGCTCGTCGCGGTTGCGCAGCGGCACCTTCGACGACATCTCGATCTTGCCGCCGAGGTGCATCAGGAACGTCCGGTCGCTGACCTTGTGGATCGTCAGGTCCTCGACCTTGTCCAGCGCGCCCGCGATCGCCTCGGCGTGCTGGGTGTCGCGGGTCGCGATGGTCACGTCGATGCGGAGCGTCTCGTGGCCGGCCGTGTTCACGTCGAGCGCCGTGACGATCCCGCCCGCGTCCTCGACCACGTGGGTGATCTGGCTGACGGCCCGGCCGCCGGCCGGGACCTCCAGCCGGACGGTGATGGAATACGACACGCTCGGCACGCTGGCCACGGAGACTCCCTTACTACCGGTGGAAACCCCAGGTTACCGACCGGCGGCGCGGGAGGAGGCTAGAAGAGCGCGGACTGCAGGGCACGACGGGCCTTCGTGATGCGCGGGTCGTCCGCCGGGAGCAGTTCGAACAGCGACAGCAGGTGCCGGCGCGCCGCGTCCCGGTCGTCGCCCGCGCTCGCGCGCACCGCGCCGAGCAGCCGCGCGAACGCCTCGTCGACCCGGCCGCCCATCATCTCGACGTCGGACGCGTCGATCTGCGCCTGGACGTCGCCGGGCTTGTCCGCCGCGTCCTGGATCACGCGCGCCGCGTCCAGCGCCTGGACGCGCAGGCTCAGGCCCACCAGCGCGAGGCCCTGCCGGGCGTGCTCGTCCCGCGGGTCCTGGTCGAGGATCCGCTGGAACTCGGCCCGCGCGGCGGTCAGGTCACCGCGCTGCAGCGCGGCCTCCGCCGCGGCGTGCACCGGCGGCGCGGCGGGTTGCGCGCCGTCCTCGGGGGCGGCGCCCTCCGGCGCGTCCGGCAGGATGCCCTCCTGGCGCAGCGCCTCGAAGAGCTGGTCGATGGCCTGCCGCACCTGCGCCTCGGGCGCGGCGCCGTTCAGGAACGGCAGCAGCTGCCCGCCCACGACGACCGCCACGAACGGGATGCCGCGTACGCCCATCTGCTGCATGTAGGCGCCGAGCTGCGGGTTGGCGTCGATGTCGACCTTCGCCAGCACCCAGCGGCCGGCCGCCTCGCCGGCGAGCTTCTCCAGGATCGGCCCGAGCTGCTTGCACGGCCCGCACCACTCCGCCCAGAAGTCGACGAGGACGGGGACGGTCTGCGACCGCTCCACGACCTCGGTGTTGAACGTCTGGTCGGTGACGTCGACGACGTACCCGCCGCCGGCCGGGGCGGCCGAGTCCCCGCCGTTCGCCGGCGCGGTCCGGCGTTCCTGCTGCTTCCTGGCCGCCTGGCGGGCCCCCAGGTCGATGGCCCCGTGCAACGAAAAGTCCCGAGAAGGCATGGGTCCATCCTGCCCCATCCGCCCGCCCCCCTGCGCGCATGACCGCTCGCGGGTCCCCGGGCAAAGGATCCGCGGGTTCGCGCCGGGGTCAAGAAAGATTGCTGACAGCCATCACCAAGTACGGTTATAGTAACGGCGTCGATGCATAGCGTGACGGCAAAAGAGACCCGGCACTCCGGGTCGTGACCGGCCCCGGCAGGACGGCCCCGGCCCGACACGCGCCGCAGCCGCGGCGCGCGCCACCGTCACTCTCGCATGACGAGCTACGGGGGGAAGAACAAAGTGATCGCGGACCACTCCGCGATCGTGGCCCGAGGAATGGGTGTCCGCCGCGGGGGGCGGTGGCTCCTGCGCCCGGTGACCTTCGGCCTGTCCGAAGGCGTGGTCGGCCTGTCCGGTCCACCTGGTGCCGGTAAATCCACTCTGCTGGCCACGTTCGCGACCTTGCGCCGGCCGAACGCCGGCATCCTTCGGATTCTCGGGCACGACACCGGGAACAGCGCCGAACTGCGCGCGGTGCGCGCCCGCATCGGCTATCTGCCGCGCCGGTTCGCCCGCGCCCAGAACATGACGGTGGGAGAGTTCGTCGCGTACGCGGCCTACTACAAGCGGGTGGGCGCCGCCGAGGCGCGCTCCGTCCTGAAACGGCTCGACCTCGCCGAGGCCGCCGGGACCGAGCTCGCGCTGCTGCCGCCCGACGTCCGGCTGCGCGCCGGCCTCGCCGCCGCGTGCGCCCACGAGCCCGACCTGCTCCTCCTGGACGACCCGCTCGGCGAGCTGTGCGCGACCGCCGCGCCGTGGCCCACCGGCGCGGCGAGCCAGGGCGGTCACGCCTGCGGCGCCGCGCTGGCGGAACTCGTGCCGCTGCTCCGGACGCTCGCCCCCACGGTCGTGATCTCCGGCGAGGCCACCGAGGCCCTCACCGGCTGGTGCGACCGCCTCCTCACGCTCTCCCGGGGGCGCCTCACCGAGATGCCCACCCATTCCGCGACGGTCCGTCGGGGCCGCGGCCCCGACGACCGGCGGGTCCCCGCCCGGACCGCCGTCCGCGAGGGCCGGCCGTCCCTGGCGGAGCCCGTCCCGGCGCGCACCGAGCCCGCGGCGCTGCGGGCGGACCCCGCCACGACGCGGCCCGACCTCACCGCATTGCCGCACCCCGACGCGACCCGGCCCGAACCCGCCGCGCTTCCGCCGCGACCCGGCGCGATCCGGCCCGATCCCGCATCGCGGCCCCGACCCGAACCCGCCGTACTCCCGCCGCGCCTCGAACCGATCTGGACCGAGCCCGCGGCATCCCCGTCCGAACCCGCCGCACGGCGGGCACGTCCCGGCGCGACGCGGGCGGATCCCGTCGCCCACCGGTGCGGAGCCGGCGCGCCGGCCGAGCCGGGAGAGGCGTGCCGGTCACGGGGCGCGGCGGGCTGGGGGGCGGTGCGGCTCGGGCTGCCCCGTCTCGTGCTCGCGGGGGTGCGGGGGCGGCGGGCGCCCGCCGGGAGCGGAGCCGGTGTCTGACCTCGGGCGGGTCCTCCGGCTCGACGCCCGCCGCACGGCGCTGCTGGTCGCGGTGCCCGTGCTCACCCTGGCCGGGCTCGCGGCGGCGTGGCCGTGGCTCATGCCGTCCGTCGCGTACTGGGACAACACGGTCGTCGCGCTGATCAACGCGGTGCGGTTCCTCGGGCCGGTCGCCGCGGGGCTCGCGGCCTGGACTGCCGTCCGGGAGCGTCCGCTGGACTTCCTGCGCGATCTCACCTCCCGCTCCCCCGCCACGGGGGTGCTGGTCGACCTGCTGCTGCTGTCCGCGGCGGCGCTCGTGTCGTACGGGGCGGTCACCGTCGTCGTCGTCGCGATCACGCTGCTGCGGCAGGAGACGGGGCACCTGCACCCGCTGGGCGTGCTGGCGGGCGCGGGCGCGCTCGTCCTGCACGTCGTCGCGGGGTACCTGGCCGGACGCGTCGTCCCGCGCCGCGCCACGGTCGCGCTGGTGCTGCTGGTCACGGGGGCGTGGTCGGCGCTGCGCATCCCCGGGGTGTCGTGGTGGAGCCTGCTGCCGCCGGCGTCGCTCGAGCGCGTCTGCGTCTACACGACCCTGCGTCCGGCGGTCCTGGCGCACCAGATCGCGTGGACGGCGGGGATGACCGGCGCCCTCGTCCTCGGCCACGTCCTGTGGGCGACGCGGCGCAGGCCGATCGTGCTGGGGCTGGCGCTGTCCCTCGGCCTCGCGGGCGCCGCCACCGACGCCATCCGCCGCACGGGCGGCGAGGCGGTGTCACCGGTGATCACGCGTCCGATCTGCCGCGAATGGCCCTTCGCCGTGTGCGTCCACCCCGCCCTGCGGGACGCGCTGCCCTCCCTCGCCGCCGCCGCCATCCCGCTCGCGTCCCGCCTGCACGGGACGCCGGGCGCCTTCACCAGGGTGGAGCAGCGGCCCGGATCGGCGCCCGCGACCGTGGCGGGCGGCGTCGCGACCGTCCACCTCGACGAGGAGCTCGCGCCCGGGTTCGAGGCGCGGGCCGTCCGGCAGATCCTGGACGGCCTCAAGACCACGCGGACCTGCGATCCCGCCACCGGCGGCTACCACTCGCTGGTCGACGCGTGGCTGACCGGCGCCGAGCCGCCCGCCATCGCCGACGCGACCGCGGCGCGCGCGTTCGCGTCATGGACGGAGGACGGGCGCCGCACCTGGCTGCGGACGAACTTCCTCCGCTACCGCTCGTGCGGCCTGCGGCCGGCGGACTTCCGGGCCGCCGCGCTCGGGCGGTCCCCGTCGCGGACGGCCGACCGCGCCGCGCAGGCGCGCCGCGACCGAGCGTCGGCCCCGCGCCGGGGCGCCGCGGGCGGCCGCCGCGCTCAGGCCGCGGCGGGTGCCGCGGGCCTGGCCCAGTGACGCTCGACGAAGAACGGGGCGACGGGCAGGACCGCCGCGATCAGCGCGAGCACCGTTCGCGTCATGTTCCAGCCGAGCTGCTCGCGCACCACGAACACCAGCCCGACGTACCCCATGAAGAGGACGCCGTGGATGGCGCCCACCAAGGAGACGGCGGCCGGGAAGTCCGCGATGTACTTCAGCGGCATGGCGATGAGCAGCAGCACCAGGAACGAGGCCGCCTCGGCGATGGAGACGATCCGGAAAGCACGAACGATGTCCACGATCGGACAACGTACCGTCCGCGGGGAGCGTTGCGCGCACCCCTATGGCCCGGCTCACACCCGGGTGATCGGAGTCGGGCGGCCAGGGCAGGTGCAGGGCGGCTCTCGCCGGGCATGCTGACCGCATGGCCCGTTCGGACGAATCCGCCCCCCAGAAGGCCGACCCCGCGCCCGCCGCAGCGAAGAGGACCGCGCCCCGGCGCCGGGTGCGGCGCCTCCCGATCACACCGCTCCTGCTGATCGCCGCGACGATCGCGCTGGTCCTCGTGGCGCAGCAGGCCATCCGCGGCCTGCCGTCGTGGCTCGACCCGTTCGGCGAGGAGACCAAGGACCGCAGCGGCCCCGCGCTGCTGCAGTCGATCCGCGATCTGCACCGCTACGAGGCCGCGAGCGGCAACTTCCAGGTCATCGTCGACCTGGAGAAGGACGCGAAGTTCCTACCGGACGCCCTGCGGGGCAAGCGCACGCTGTTCGTCGGGAACGGTTCCGTCGACGCCTACGTGGACTTCTCCAGGATCGGCTCCGGCGCGCTGAAGGTGAACGCGGACCGGACGGAGGCGTCCATCACGCTGCCCCGGGCCCAGCTGGAGCAGACCAACCTGGACCCGAAGCGCAGCTACGTCTTCACCACCGAGCGCGGCATCCTCAACCGGTTCGGCGACTTCTTCGGGGGCAACCCCAACGACCAGCAGCAGCTCTACGTGCTGGCGAGCCAGAAGATCCAGGCGGCGGCCGCGGAGAGCGGCCTGCGCGACCGCGCCGACGCCAACACGAAGCTGATGCTGGAGAACATGCTGAAGGCCCTCGGCTTCACCAAGGTGACGGTGACCATCGGCCCCGCCGTCCAGTGACCGCCGGTCCGCCGGCCGCTACGGGACGCGGATGAGCAGCGCGTCGCCCTGGCCGCCGCCGCCGCAGAGGGCGGCGGCGCCGAGGCCGCCGCCGCGCCGCTTCAGCTCGTGGGCGAGGTGCAGGACGATGCGGGCGCCGGACATCCCGACGGGGTGGCCGAGGGCGATCGCGCCGCCGTTGACGTTCACCTTGTCGGGGCCGACGCCGAGGTCGCGCATCGACTGGATGCCGACGGAGGCGAACGCCTCGTTGATCTCGATGAGGTCGAGGTCGTCGACGGTCTTGCCGGCCTTGCCGAGGGCGTGCCGGATCGCGTTGGACGGCTGGGACTGCAGCGAGTTGTCGGGGCCGGCGACGTTGCCGTGGGCGCCGATCTCGGCGAGCCAGGTGAGGCCGAGCTCCTCGGCCTTGGCCTTGGACATGACCACGACCGCGGCGGCGCCGTCGGAGATCTGCGAGGACGAGCCGGCGGTGATCGTCCCGTCCTTGCTGAAGGCGGGGCGCAGCCTGGCGAGGCCCTCGGCGGTGGTGTCGCCGCGCACGCCCTCGTCCGCGGCGAAGACCACGGGCTCGCCGCGCCGCTGCGGGATCTCGACCGGGACGATCTCGTCGTCGAAGACGCCGTTCTTGACGGCCTCGGCGGCGCGCTGGTGGGAGCGGGCGGAGAACTCGTCCTGCTCCTCGCGGGAGATCCCGAGCCGCGCGTTGTGCCGTTCGGTCGACTCGCCCATGGAGACGTCGTCGAACGCGTCGGTGAGCGCGTCGTAGGCCATGTGGTCGAGGACCTCGACGGAGCCGTACTTGTAGCCGCCGCGCGCCTTGGGCAGCAGGTGCGGGGACTGCGTCATCGACTCCATGCCGCCCGCGACGACGATCTCGAACTCGCCCGCGCGGATGAGCTGGTCGGCGAGCGCGATGGCGTCCAGTCCCGACAGGCACACCTTGTTGATGCTGATCGACGGGACGCTCATCGGGATGCCGGCCTTGACGGCGGCCTGGCGGGACGGGATCTGCCCCGCGCCGGCCTGCAGGACCTGGCCGAGGATCACGTACTGGACCTGATCGCCGGAGATCCCGGCGCGCTGGAGCGCCGCCTTGATCGCGTGCGCGCCGAGGTCGGCGGCGGAGAAGTCCCGCAGGGAGCCCATGAGGCGCCCGATGGGGGTGCGCGCTCCGGCGACGATCACGGACGTGGCGGTCATGAGGGGGCCTCCAGGGTGGTGCGATGGCGACGTTTGCCACGATACCCAGGAGGGAGGCGCGCCCTCACCATCGCCCAGCCCGCCGCCCCGGAGGAAGGAAAGCCCATGCTGACCCGCATCGACCACATCGGCATCGCCTGTCACGACCTGGACGCCACCGTCGAGTTCTACAAGGCGACGTACGGTTTCACCGACGCGCACTTCGAGGTGAACGAGGAGCAGGGCGTCCGGGAGTGCATGCTCAAGATCAACGAGACGGGGGACGGCGCGGCCAGCTACATCCAGCTGATCGAGCCGATCCGGGACGACTCGGCGGTCGCGAAATGGCTCGCGAAGAACGGCGAGGGCGTGCACCACATCGCGTTCGGGACGGACGGCGACGTGGCGGACGAGGCCGCCGGGATCGCGGACCGGGGCGTCCGCGTGCTGTACGAGGCGCCGCGCAACGGCTCCCTGGGCTCGAAGATCAACTTCCTGCACCCGAAGGACTGCCACGGGGTGCTGACGGAGCTCGTCCAGAAGCGCTGAGGGACGGGTCTAGCGTCCGCGCCCGGGTACATGATCTTGAGATCGGGCCGGTGCGCGGGCGCGACCGGATCGTGACGCGTTCGATATCACCGAGCGCGTTCGAGGCCATGACGCATGGCTCTGTGACCGTTCGGCCACATTTGGTGGATTTTCCGGGCCGCACCTGGGCGGCGAGCGCCCATCAAAGGAATCAAACAAAAGAGACAAAACACGCAGCGCGTCAAGATGAGCCCCCAACACGGCAGCGTCCGGAGTACGCTTCCTTCACCGGAAGAGGTCTGGGGCTCTCTGCGCCCGTGCTGTCAGGCGATCAACCGGTCCCCGGAACCACCCGTAGCCCCGTCACATCAGGATTGAGCCACATGCAGTCCGACATCGACGCCCAGCTCAGCAACTTCTTTGAAGACACGCCCCCGCGCGAGTTCGACGTGGTGCTTCGCGGCTACGACCGGCACCAGGTCGACGAGCACATCAAGCAGCTCGACAACGAGGTCCGCCAGGTCCGCGAGCAGACCCAGGCCCTCCAGCGCGAGCTGTCGGACGCCCATCGGCAGCTCCAGGAGCAGGAGCGGCCCACCTACTCCGGTCTGGGCGCGCGCATCGAGCAGCTCCTCCGCCTCGCGGAGGAGCAGGCCACCGAACTCGTCCAGGCCGCCCGGTCGGAGGCCAACGAGATCAAGGCCGCGGCCAAGGTCGACGCCGCCGAGCAGCGCGCCACCGCCGAGAACGACGCGGCCGAGCTGCGCGCCAACGCCCAGCGCGAGGGCGACGACATGCGGCAGGCCGCCGAGCGTGAGGCCGAGGAGGTGCGCACCTCCGCCCGCCGCGAGGCCGACGAGCTGACCTCGACGACCGAGCGCGAGGTCGCGAAGCTGCGCGCCACCGCCGACCACGAGGTCGCCGAGAAGCGCGCCTCGGCCGAGCGCGAGATCGCGAAGCTGCGCACCACCACCGAGCGCGAGGTCGCGCAGCTGCGCGCGTCCACCAAGCGCGAGCGGGACGAGATCCTCACGACCGCCAAGCGGCAGGCCGACGAGATGCGCGCGCAGGCCCAGCGCATCCTCGAGGAGAGCGAGGCCCAGCGCGCCCAGGCGGAGGCCGAGTTCGAGATCCAGCTCGCCGCCCGCCGCGAGGAGGCCGACCGGCAGGACGCCGAGCGGCACGGCGCCGCGCAGGCCGCCACCCAGAAGCTGGTCGCCGAGGCCGAGCAGCGCGCCGCGTCCGCCGAGCAGCGCGCCGCGAAGGCCACCCAGCAGGCCGAGCAGACGCGGCGCGAGGCCGACTCGCACGCCAAGCAGCTCATGGCCAACGCGCGCAAGAACTCCGACAACGTCATCGCGGAGGCCAAGTCGCAGGCCGAGCAGCTGCTCGCCGAGACCAAGGCCGAGGCCGACCGCGTTAGGACCGCCGCGCAGCGCCAGGTCGACGAGCTGACCCGGCAGCGCGACAGCATCACCAGCCACCTCAACCAGCTGCGCCAGCTCATCGGCGGCGTCGCCCCCGCCATGGGCGGCGAGCCCGAGATCGCCGCGGCCCCGGAGAAGCCCGCCATCCCGGCCGCGGAGCCGAAGCCGGCCGCCCAGCAGCCCAAGCAGCCCGCCCCGCAGCCGGCCGCGAAGGCCGCGCCCGCCGCCAAGCCCGCGCAGGGCAAGAAGTCCGAGGAGGACGACGAGGACTGGTGGCAGGAGTGATCACCGGGGCGACCGCCCCGACACTCCCCTGAGCTGTGCGAAGAGCCTGAAGGCGCCAACTGCCTTTAGGCTCTTCGCATCTCATCCCAAGTGGTGCGGCCCCGCCATTCCGATGGTGCGGCCCGCGCGGACGACGGATGCAGTACTGAGGAGGAGAGCGGCGTGCCCGACGACAAGCCCCACGGGGACGGCCCGGCAACACCCCCGTCCGGCCGGCGCCGCCGGCCCGACCCCCGCCCCCTGCTCGACCGCCTCAAGCGTCTCAAGGCCAAGGCGGCCGGCGGCACCGGCGCCGGCGCCGAATCCGGCGCGGCCGGTGCGGCCGGCGCCGCGGCGGGTTCGGGAACCGCCGGCGGAACGGGGCGCGCGGGCGGGCTGGACCGCGACGACCCGTCCGGTGGCGCCTCGACGCGCGACAGCGGCGCGCTGGAACCGGAGGAGACCGGCGGAACGGCCCAGGAGCGGGATCCGGTCACCGGGACCCCGGTCGAGCGGCCGCTGCCCGCGCCGGTCGCGGAGCCGGTGAAGCCCGAGCCGGGGGCGCCCGACCCCGCGCACGACATCGAGCAGCGCAGGCGCGAGGCCGGCGTCGACCACATGTTCCCGTTCGGGCGGCCGGGGGAGCCGCTCGGGCGGGCGCACCCGTTCGTGTTCGGGTTCACCGCCGCGCTCGGCGTGATCACCGCGTGGCTGCTGGTCAACGCGGTGCAGAGCGTCAAGTCGGTGCTCGTCATGATCGTGGTGGCGATGTTCCTCGCCGTCGGGCTGAATCCGGCGGTGGAGCGGCTCCGCAAGTACGGGTTCCCGCGCGGGCTCGCGGTCACGACGGTGTTCCTCGGCGTGATCCTGTTCTTCGCGGGTTTCGTCGCGTCGCTCGTGCAGCCCGTGACGGAGGAGACCACGGAGCTGCGCAAGAACATCCCGGCCTATGTCGAGCAGCTGCAGGAGAACGAGCGGCTCGTCGAGTGGGACAAGCGGTACGGCCTCCTCGACCGCGCGGAGAATTTCGTCGACAGCAAGGACTTCCAGGACCGCATCACCGACACCGCGACCGGGATCGGGAAGGTGGCGCTCAACGGCGTCTTCCAGACGGTCACGATCCTGATCCTGACGCTGTACTTCCTGAGTTCGCTGCCGCAGATCAAGACGTTCTTCTACCAGCTCGCGCCGCGCTCGAGACGGGCCCGGGTGGCGCTGCTCGGCGACGAGATCCTGGACCGGATCGGCGGTTACGTCGCGGGCCAGTTCACCATCGCGTTCATCGCGGGCGTCTCGTCCTACATCTTCCTGGAGATCCTGGGGGTGGAGTACGCGCTGGCGCTGGCGCTGATCGTCGCCGTGACGGACCTGATCCCGCTCATCGGTGCGACGGTCGGCGCGGTCGTGGTGGTGCTGGTCGCGTTCCTCACCGGGGACACGTCGACCCCCGGGATCGTCTGCATCGTCTTCTACATCGTGTACCAGCAGGTGGAGAACTACCTCATCTATCCGCGGGTCATGAAGCGGACGGTGGACGTCCCGCCGGCCGTCACGATCGTCGCGGCGCTGGTCGGCGGCACGATGCTCGGCGTGGTCGGCGCGCTGCTCGCGATCCCGACGGCGGCCGCGATCTCGCTGCTGATCCGGGAGGTCATGCTGCCCCGGCAGGAGACGCTCTAGCCGGGGCGCCCGGCGCCGCGGTCGGTCTTGGCGACGGCCGCGGCGAACTCCCCGACGGCCTGGTTGAACAGGTCGGGCTGCTCGACGGCGCAGAGGTGGCCGGCGCGGGGGATGACGAGGAGCTCGGCGTTCGGAAGGGCGTCCGCCATCGCGCGGGCCTCCCCCTCGGTGGCGAGGGCGTCCTCCGCGCCGACCATGACGAGGGCGGGGGCGCGCAGGCCGCGGAGGGTGTCGAAGGAGTCGGCGCGTGCGGCCATGGCCCGCTGCGCCCAGGCGGCGGCGTGCGGCGGCGTCGACTGGACGAGCCCGCGCACGCGCCCGTAGACGAGGGCGCGCTGGCGGAGCGTGGTGGGGCCGACGAGGTGCGGGAGGACCTCGTCCACGAGCACCTGGACGGACGCGTCGCGTTCGAGGAGCTCGGCCTGCCGGATCCGCGTCTCGCGGGCGCCGTTCGTGTCGGCGGACGCGCGGGTCCCCGCCAGGACGAGGCCGAGGACGAGTTCGGGATGGCGGCGGCACAGCGCCATCGCGACGTACCCGCCCATGGACAGGCCGCCGATCACGGCGCGGCGGAGGCCGAGGCGGCGCAGCAGCTGCGCGACGTCGTCGGCCATGAGGTCGATGGACGGGTCGTCGCGGCCCAGCACGGACCCGCCGAAGCCGCGCAGGTCGGGGGTGACCACCCGGAACCGGGGGGCGAGGCCCTCGCGCTGGTTCAACCACATCGCCGAGGACAGGGGGAAGGCGTGCAGCAGCACCAGCGGTGTCCCCGAGCCGACGTCCCTTGCGTAGAGCTGCACGGTCATCTCGTCCTCACGTCGAGTCCCGCCGCCCGCCGTCCATACGGCGGCTACGCAATCGTCACCCGCTTCGGGGCATATCGAACGGCCATGGCCGCGATCGGCCGCAAAGTTTATTCGTCCGGTTCATCCCATTCGGTGGGAAGGGGGAACGCGCCCGGGGCGACACGCCGGACGATCTCGTTCAGGACGATCCGGACGTACGGCTCCCCCACCCACAGGTGCTTCGCGTCGTCCACCGCGACCACCTCCGCCTGCGGGATCCGCTTGAACCGCTTTCGCGCCTCCGCCGGACGCAGGTAGTCGTCGAACTCGGGCACGAGCGCCACCACCGGGCGCCCGTCCGCGCCCCAGGCGTCCAGGTCGGCGTCCGTCGCGCGACGCAGCGGCGGCGACAGCAGGATCGCTCCCTCGACGAGCGGGTCGCGTCCCCACTTCAGCGCGAGCTCGGTGCCGAACGACCAGCCCAGCAGCCACGGACGGGGCAGGTCGTGGTACTCGGTGTACTCCAGCGCGGCGGCGACGTCCCATCGCTCGGTCTCGCCGCCGCCGAACTCGCCCTGGCTGGTGCCGCGCGCCGATGACGTCCCGCGCGTGTTGAAGCGCAGGACCGCGACGCCCGCGAGCGCGGGCAGCCGGTACGACGCCTTCCGCAGGACGTGGCTGTCCATCATCCCCTCGGCCGTCGGGAGGGGGTGCAGGCAGACGAGCGTGGCGACGGGCGGCCGGTCCGCGGGGAGGGCCAGCTCACCGACCAGTTCCAGGCCGTCCTGTGTGTGGAGTGCGATCTCCTCGCGCCGTGCCGGCAGCACCGAGGCCGCCCTGATCTCCGCCATCCCTACCCCTCATCCGTACCTCGGCGCGTTCCTCGATCGCTGGACGCGGGGGGCGCGCCTGCCCCGCGCCTGCCAGCACGGGCGGTGCCAGTGGCGCCGGTCGTCCGCGTCGCCGTGCGCGGACCACGCCACGACGTGCCCGACGCCCGGCGGGATCTCCTGGTCGCATCCGGGGCACCGGTACGCCTTGGTCGCGCCCGCCCCGGAGACGGACCGGACGACCCAGGCGCCGTCCGGCCCGTCCTCGGTCTCCTCGGCCCACGATCCGCCGCCGCTCTTCGGGGGACGACCCGAGACGGCACGGCGGTTCTTGCGGGGGCTCATGCCTCCAAGGATATGGGGATCACCGGAGGGGGCGCCCCGCCGTCACGTGCTCCTCCAGCAGGGGCGTGGGGGCGAGCGCGGGCTCGCGGGCCTCGGCGTACAGGGCCCGCAGAACGGTGACGGCGCGATCGAGGCCGAGCCGGTCGAGGTCGGCGATGGGCCCGGTCGGGTAGCCGCAGCCCAGCGTCATCGCGGCGTCGATCGCGTCGGGGTCGGCGTAGCCGGCGCCGAGCATCGCGGCCGCGTCGTTGAGGTAGGGGAAGCGGAGCGCGTCCACGATGAACCCGGCGCGGTCGCGGCACCGGACGGCGGTGAGGCCGAGCCGCCGGACGAGTTCGACGGCCCGCGCCGCGGTCTCGTCCGAGGTCAGGACGGTGGTGGCGATCTCGGCGAGGGGCCGGTCGGCCTCGGGGAGGTGCAGGCCGACCACGTCGCCGGGGCGTCCGGTCGCCACGGCCTGCCCGATCACCGGGCCGGAGGTGCTCGCCAGGACCGCGCCCTGCCCGGCGGCCTGGGCGGCGACCGCGAGCAGTTCCCGCCCGGCGGCCGCGTCGCCCGACGCCTCCACGATCAGGTCGCAGTCGCCGAGCCCGGCCGCGGACGTGCGGACCTGCCCGCCCGCCCTGTCGACGAGCGCGGCGAACGCGTCCGCGACGGCCCCGACGCCGAGCACGCCGACGACGGGGGCGGCGCCCTCGGCCGGCTCCGGCGCGCCGGGCCTCTCGGCGTAGGAGTAGAAGCCGTGCCCGGTCTTGCGCCCGAGGAGGCCCGCAGTGACGAGCTCGCGCAGCAGCGGCGAGGGGGCGTGCCTGCGGTCGCGGGACTCGGCGTAGACGGCCTCCAGGACCTCCAGGCAGGTGTCGAGGCCGATGAGGTCCATGAGGGTGAACGGCCCCATGGGGAGGCCGGCGCCCTTCGTCATCGCGGCGTCGATGTCGTCCCGCGTCGCGTGGCCGGACTCCAGCATCCCCGCGGCCTGGTTCAGGTACCCGAACAGCAGCCGGTTCGCGACGAACCCTGAGCGGTCGCCGATCGTGACGGGCGTCTTGCCGAGGTCCGCGACCAGCGCGGCGACCCGCTCGACCGCCTCGGGCTCGGTGAGCACGGACCGGATGACCTCGACCAGCCTCATCACCGGTGCCGGGTTGAAGAAGTGCACCCCGACGATCTTCGTCGGGCGCTTCGTCGACACGGCGATGCCGGTGACCGACAGCGACGAGGTGTTGGTCGCGAGCACCGCGTCGTCCCGGCATACGCGGTCGAGCTCGGCGAACACCGAGCGCTTCAGGTCGAGCCGCTCGGGGACGGCCTCGACCACCAGGTCGCAGTCACCGAGGTCGGCGAAATCGGTGGACAGCTCGATGCGGCCGAGGATCTCGCGCTGCGCGTCCTCGGTGAGCCGGCCGCGCTTGACGGCCCGTCCGGTCGAGGACTCCAGGTTCCCGCGTCCCCGCTCCAAGGCGTCCCGGTCGATCTCGATGCCGACGACCGCGAGGCCGCCCCGCGCGAGCACCTCGGCGATGCCCGCCCCCATCGTGCCCAGTCCGACGACCCCGACCCTGCTGAACGAACCACCAGTCATGGCGGCAGTCTCCCAGAGGGTGCGGCCGAACCCGATGCCGGGTACGGGACGGACGTGCGTTTCGGAATCTTCCTCCTCGGCGCCCGCGCCCCCGGCCAGACCGACGCGACCGCCCTGTCCCGCACCCTCGACGCCGCCGTCACCGCCGAACGCGCGGGCTTCGACGACGTATGGCTGGCGGAGCACCATTTCATGTCGTACGGCGTCGTCCCGTCCGCGCCCGTCCTGGCGGGCCACATCCTGGGCATGACGCGCCGCGTCCATGTGGGGACGGCGGTGAGCGTCCTCTCGACGCAGCACCCCGTGGCGCTGGCCGAGCAGGCGGCGATGCTGTCGCTCGTCTCGGACGGGCGCTTCCGGCTCGGCGTCGGGCGCGGCGGCCCATGGCAGGACCTGGAGGTCTTCGGGACGGGCCTCGCCCGCTACGAGGACGCCTTCGCCGAATCCCTGGACCTGCTGCTCGCCTGGCTCACCTCGGAACGGGTCGGGTGGCGGGGCGACCACTTCGCCTTCCGCGAGGTCCCGGTGGTGCCGCGCGCCGCCGTCCCGCCTCCGGTGACGGTGGCGTGCACGTCCCCCGCGACGGAGGCACTCGCCGCGTCCCGGAACCTGCCCATGCTCCTCGGAATGCACGTGGACGCGGACGAGAAGGCGCGGGCCGTCGCCCGTCACGGCGACCCGGGTCTTCCCCATGTCTCCGCGCATCTGGCCCAGGTGGGCGACACGCGGGAGCAGGCACTGAAGACGGTGATGACGGAGATGCCCCGCTGGATGGCGCCCGGCCTGGAGGGCTTCGTCCCGCTGGACGGCCGTCCCCGTCCGCCGCGGGACGCGGTCTCCTACATCCGCCGCCTCTGCGACATCCATCCGGTCGGGTCCCCCGACGACTGCGCGGAATCCCTGGCGGCCACGATCGACACGACCGGCATCGAGCACCTGATCTTCCTGGTGGAGGCCACGGCCTCGCTGGAGGCCACCCGGGAGAACGTCACCCGCCTGGCGGAGGAGGTACTCCCCGCCCTCCGCTGAAGAGGGCCCTGCCCACCCGGAAAGGTATGAGGTGCACCAGGCCGGGCAGGCACAGGGGGTAATCGGACGAACGCCGAGAGATGTCGGCATTCGGGGGGTCGAGGTGGCTGCTGTCCTCTACCGGCTCGGCCGGTTCTGCTTCGGCAGGCGCGGCCGGACGACGCTCGCATGGGTGGTGCTGCTGGCCGCCCTCGGCGGCGCGGCGGCGGCGTTCAAGGGCGCGACCAGCGGCGAGTTCGCGATGCCGGGCACCGAGTCCGACCGCGCTCTGCGGACGCTGACGCGGGAGTTCCCGGCGGCGGGCGGCGCGTCCGGGACGATCGTGATCGCCTCCGCGACCCCGCGGAGGCTGACTCCGGCGCGGGTCCAGCCGGTCGTGGCGCAGGCCGCCGCCGTGCCGGGCGTCACGTCCGCCACCGATCCGTTCCGGACGGGGGCGGTTTCGGCGGACGGCCGGTACGCGCTCGTCCAGGCCCAGTTCGCCGCCCCTCTCGCGGAGATCACCGACACGCAGCGCGCGGCGTACGAGAAGGTCGGCGCGGGCGCGCCGGACGTGCGCGTCGAGCACGGCGGCGAGGTCATGGGCGCGGAGCCCGAGCCCGGGTCCACCGAGGCGCTGGGCGTGCTGATCGCCGCGATCGTCCTCCTCATCACCTTCGGTTCGCTGGCCGCGGCCGGGATGACGCTGGTCAACGCGCTGGTCGGGGTCGGCGCCGGAATGGCGGGCCTGTACGCCCTCACCGGCGCGGTCGAACTGAACGACGCCGCGCCGACGCTGGCGCTGATGCTCGGCCTCGCCGTGGGCATCGACTACTCGCTGTTCATCACGTCCCGGTACCGCCAGTTCCTGCTGGACGGCATGGATTCCGAGGAGGCCGCTGGCCGGGCGGTCGGCACCGCCGGGTCGGCCGTGGTCTTCGCCGGCGCGACCGTCGTCATCGCGCTGGTCGGCCTGTCCGTCGTCGGCATCCCGTTCCTGACCGCCATGGGCCTCGCCGCCGCCGGAACCGTCGCCATCGCCGTCGTCGTCGCGCTGACGCTGCTGCCGGCCGTCCTGGGGTTCGCGGGCCACCGGATCCTGCACCTGAAGCACCGCCGCGGCCGCGCGGCGCGCGGAATCGAACGTCCCACGTTCGGGCGCACATGGGGCGTCCTCACCACGCGGCTGCGCGTCCCGGTGCTGCTCGCCGGCGTCCTCGGCCTGGGCGCGCTCGCACTGCCCGCCGCGGACATGCGGCTGGCCCTGCCGGACGCGGGCTCCGCGGCCGAGGGCTCACCGGCCCGCGACGCGCACGACCTGATCAGTGAGGGGTTCGGGCCGGGCTACAACGGACGCCTGGTCGCGGTCGTCACCGCCGGCGGCGCCGACGCCGCCACGGCCGCCGGGAAGCGGGCCGCCGCGCTGATCCAGGGCACGGAGGGCGTCCTCGCCGTCACGCCCCCGCAGCCGAACCGGGACGGGACGGCCGCGCTCCTCACGATCATCCCGGAGACCGGCCCGACGGACGAGGCGACCGAGGACACCGTGCACGCCGTCCGCGCCGCGGTCGCGGCCATCGATGGCGCCGACGTCGGCCTCACCGGTGTGACCGCGATCGGCATCGACGTGTCGGAGAAGCTCGCCGCGGCCCTGCCGGTCTACCTGCTGCTGGTCGTGGGGCTGTCGGTGCTGCTGCTGATGCTGGTCTTCCGCTCGATCCTGGTCCCGGTCAAGGCGGCGCTGGGGTTCCTGCTCACCGTCGGCGCCACGTTCGGCATCACCGTGGCCGTCTTCCAGAAGGGGTTCCTCGCCGGGCCGGTCGGCGTCGACGCTCCAGGTCCGCTGGTCAGCTTCCTGCCGATCCTCCTGATCGGCATCCTGTTCGGCCTGGCCATGGACTACGAGGTCTTCCTGGTCTCCCGGATGCGCGAGGACCACGTCCACGGCGACACCGCGCAGCAGGCCACCGTCAACGGCCTCGCCCACAACGCCCGGGTCGTCACCGCCGCCGCGCTCATCATGGCCGCCGTCTTCGGGGGCTTCGTCCTCGGCGACGACCCCATCATCAAGTCCATCGGCTTCGCCCTGGCGGTCGGCGTGCTCGTGGACGCCTTCATCGTGCGCATGACGCTCGTCCCGGCCGTCATGTCCCTGTTCGGCTCCGCCGCCTGGTGGCTGCCCAAGGCCGTCGACCGGGTCCTGCCCGACCTCGACATCGAGGGCGAGAGCCTGTCCGGGAGCCGGGCCGCGCCCTCCGCCGTCCCGTCCCGATGACGGCGCCGGCGCGGTGGGAGGTGACCTCCGCACCGCGCCGGACGTGCCGGATCAGCAGTCGCGGAGTTCCGGCGACTGGTTCAGGATCTGCTCCCTGGCCGTGATGAAGGTGCGGTAGGTGTCGCTGTCGGCGTTCGGGAAGACCGCCACGCGGTGGCAGTTCTGGAAGGCGAGCTTGACACCGAAGTACCGCTCCAGGGTGCCGCGCATGGCGTCGCTGGCGAGGACGCGCAGGAGCTGGCCGCGGGCGCGCTCGTCCGGCGGCGGGGTGAGGTTGTCGGCCAGGTCGCCGCCGTCCACCTGCAGCCGCGCGACCAACCCGCTGATCATTTCCCAGGCGTACGGGAGCGACGTCCGGATGCACTCGACGAACGCGGCGTCATCGACCTCGCCGCGCTCAGCCGTCTCGAGGAGTTCCGGTGTCACGTCAAGGGACATTGGGGGTTCCTTTCGAAGACCGGGGAGGACCCACACTCGCGACGCTAACCACGCACTCCGGAGAATTCCAGGCTTGACAGAGATCCTTACATCCGGGCGGCTCCGGACAGCCGCGCCGGCGGCGCCGCCCGGCGGCGCACCGGGAAGCGCGCCGCGTACTCCTCCCAGAACGCGCGGGCACGGCGGGCCAGCGCGGCGTCCCGGGCGGCCTTCGCCTCCGCCCGCAGCTCCCGGGCGCGGTCCTTCGCGGCCGCCGACATGATCTCGTGGTGCAGCATGTTCGTTCCTCTTCTCGTCCCACTGAAGAGGTTCGTCCTAAGGCGGGTGCCGCCGCATCGGGACGACGCCCTATATGGGACGACCCGGCGAGGTCCTACGTACGGGCTCCGGCACGCCGCCCGCCTCATTAAGGTGGGGCATCGTGCGTCTCGTAATCGCCCGCTGCAGCGTGGACTATGCAGGCAAGCTCACCGCCCACCTCCCGATGGCCACCCGGCTGATCCTCATCAAGGCGGACGGCAGCGTCAGCGTGCACGCCGACGACCGCGCCTACAAGCCGCTCAACTGGATGAACCCGCCGTGCTCCCTGCGGGAGGAGCCCTACGAGGAGAACGGCGCCGTCGCGCGCTGGACCGTCACCCACGGCAAGTCGGGCGAGCGGCTCATCCTGACGATCGAGGAGTTCCTGCACGACACCAGCCACGAGCTGGGAGTCGACCCGGGCCTGCGCAAGGACGGGGTCGAGGCGCACCTCCAGGAGCTGCTCGCCGAGCACATCACGACGCTCGGGGACGGCTGGACGCTGATCCGCCGCGAGTACCCCACCGCGATCGGCCCCGTCGACATCCTCTGCCGGGACGGCGGCAGCGCCACGGTCGCCGTCGAGATCAAGAGGCGCGGCGAGATCGACGGCGTGGAGCAGCTCACCCGGTACCTGGAGCTGCTGAACCGCGACCCGCACCTGGCGCCCGTCCGGGGCATCTTCGCCGCCCAGGAGATCAAGCCGCAGGCGCGGGTCCTCGCCGCCGACCGCGGCATCCACTGCGTGACGCTCGACTACGACGCGCTGCGCGGCATCGAGCACGAGGGCACCCTGTTCTGATCGCGAGACCGCCCGCCGCGGCTCCGCGGCGGAGCCGCACCGTCGCCGTGCGGCGGCGCCGCACTATCGCTGCGCGACAGAGCCGGCCCGTCGCTGCGCGACAGAGCCGGCCCGTCGCTGCGCGACAGAGCCGGCCCGTCGCTGCGCGACAATGTCGGTCCTCCCGTGCATCATGGCGGGCATGACCCTTCACGCGAGCGGCACTTTCGACATCAGTGCTTGGGACGCCGAGAAGCCGTACGACGAACAGGGCGGCAACAAGCTGACGAAGGTCCATGTGGAGAAGGTGTTCCACGGCGACCTCGTCGGGACGAGCAGCACCGATCTGATCACCGTGGAGTCGGTGGCGGGGCCGGTCGCCTACGTCGGGGTGGAACACGTCCAGGGCATCCTGCACGGGCGCGAGGGAACCTTCGTCCTGCAGCACAACGCGGGCAGCGAGGACGGGACGACCGACACCCAGTGGCTCCGCTGGCTCATCGTGCCGACGTCCGGCACCGGGGAGCTCGCGGGCATCCGGGGCCTCGGCCAGATCACCGTCGCCGAGGACGGCTCGCACTCCTGGACGCTGGAGTACACGCTCGGCTGAGCGCGGGCCGGTAACCTTCGGGGCATGCCCCCGGCCCCCGACGCGACCCGCGAACGGATCATCGACGCCGCCGAGGAGTGCTTCGGCCGGTTCGGGCTGGCGAAGACGACGGTGGAGGACATCGCGGCCGCGGCCGGGCTGTCCCGCGCGACCGTGTACCGCAGCGTGACCGGCGGGCGCGAGGAGCTGATCCTCGCGGTCGTGGTGCGCGACCTGCGGCGGTACCTCGACCGGCTGGCCGAGCGGCTGCGCCGGGAGCGGTCGGTGCCCGAGGCGATCGTCGAGGGGACGCTCGACGCCGTCACGTACGTGCGGAACGAGCCCACCATCGCGCAGTTCCTCGGTCCGGAGGCGGCCGGCCACATGCAGGCGGCGGTCGCGGGGGCGGCCGAGCACGTGCTCGCCCTGTGCTGCGACTACGTCCGGCCCTACTTCGAGAAGGCGCAGCAGGAGCGGCTCCTGCGGCAGGACATCGAGGTGGAGGGGACGGTGGAGTTCCTCTTCCGCATCATCACGTCCCTCATCGTGATGGACCGCGACCGCGACGCCGACGGCCTGCGCCGCTTCCTGCGCACCTACGTCGTCCCCGGCATAGCCGGACCGTGACACCGGCCGCGTCCGCGAGGCGGTAGCTTCGTGATCTGACGGGCGTGGTGGAAGGGGCCGGGCGATGGGGGCGGTGCACAAGAGCCGGAGGGCCGAGGTCCGGCCGAGCCCGGTGTTCCTCGCGTTCCTGGCCGTGGCCGTGCTGTGCGGCCTGATCGCCTGGCGCTACGGGACGATCCTCGACAAGCCGGCTCGGGCGGCGCTGTTCGGCTTCGTCCTCGCCGCGTGGATCGTGTCCCTGTCGGTGCACGAGTTCGGCCACGCGTACTTCGCCTACCGTTCGGGTGACCACAGTGTGGCGACGCGGGGATACCTCACGCTGAACCCGCTGAAGTACTCCGACGTCACGCTGAGCTTCCTGATCCCGGTGCTGTTCATCCTGCTGGGCGGCATCGGCCTGCCCGGCGGCGCCGTGTGGATCGACCGGCACGCGATCCGGGGGCGGCTGAAGCACAGCCTGATCTCCGCCGCCGGCCCGCTGGCCAACGCCGCATTCGCGATCATGCTGGCGGTCATCTTCGAGAACTTCGCCGACCGGGAGCACGCGCTGTTCTGGTCGGGCGTCGCGTTCCTGGCGTTCTTGCAGGTGACGGCCGCCGTGCTGAACCTGCTCCCGATCCCCGGCCTGGACGGCTTCGGCATCATCGAGCCGTACCTGCCGCGCCGGTGGGCCGACCGCGCGAACGCCTACGGCGGGTACGTGTTCCTCGTCCTGATCGCGCTGCTGTGGCTGCGTCCGGTCAACACCGCGTTCTTCGACGCCGTCTACAACATCACCGACGCGCTGGGTCTCGACGCGTTCACGTTCCCGACGGTCCTGAACACGGCGTACGAGCACGCTCCCATCCAGCTCGGGTTCGACCTGTTCCGCTTCTGGAACGACTGACGCGCGATCCTTCCGCGGCGAAAACGGCCGCGTTCGGGGAGGTGGAGCCGCGACACACCGGCATAAGGTGATTTACTAGCGCGTACCATCGTGCAAGTGATCACTTATCAGGCTTCTCCCGGGAGGTCCGCATGTCCGTTGCGACGGAGAGCACCGAGACGTTCGCATCCCTGAACCCGGCCACCGGCGAGGTCGTCGCCGAGCACGCCGTCCACGACGAGAAGGACGTGGCGGCGGCCGTCGAACGCGCCCGGGAGGCCGCCGCGTGGTGGCGGGCCCTCGGCTGGAAGGAGCGCCGCCTCCGCCTCCTCAACGTCAAGGGCTCGCTGACCCGCAACCTGAACCGGATGGCGGAGGTCATCCACCAGGAGACGGGCAAGCCGATCCAGGACGCCCAGCTCGAGACCATCATGGCGATCTCGCACCTCGACTGGGCCGCCAGGAACGCGCACAAGGTCCTCGGGCCGCGCAACGTGTACCCGGGCGTCATGGCGATCAACCAGAAGTGCGTGCTGGAGTACCAGGCGCTCGGCGTCGTCGGCGTCATCGGCCCCTGGAACTACCCGATCTTCACGCCGATGGGCTCGATCGGGTACGCGCTCGCCGCCGGCAACGCGGTCGTGTTCAAGCCGTCCGAGTTCACGCCCGGCGTCGGGGTACTGCTCGCCGAACTGTTCGCGGGCGTCATCCCCGAGCACCCCGTGCTGCAGACGATCACCGGGCTCGGCGCGACCGGCGCCGCGCTCGCGTCGTCGCCGCACATCGACAAGGTGGCGTTCACCGGGTCCGGGCGCACCGCCAAGCGCGTCATGGCGGCCTGCGCCGAGAACCTCACCCCGCTCGTCGCCGAGTGCGGCGGCAAGGACGCCTGCATCGTCGACGCCGGCGCGGACCTCGACGCCGCCGCCGACGCCGCGCTGTGGGGCGCGATGTCGAACGCGGGCCAGACCTGCATCGGCGTGGAGCGCATCTACGTCGTGGACGACGCGTACGACGCGTTCCTGTCCAAGCTCACGGAGAAGGCCAAGGACCTGCGTCCCGGCTTCGACCGCGAGGCCGCCTACGGCCCCATCACCATGCCGTCCCAGCTCGAGATCATCGAGCGGCACATCAAGGACGCCATCGACCGGGGCGGCAAGGCCGTCGTCGGCGGGCCGGAGTCGGTGCGCAAGCCGTACGTGGAGCCGGTCATCCTGACCGATGTGCCGGACGACTCGGCCGCCGTCTGCGAGGAGACGTTCGGCCCGACGATCACCGTCCACCGCGTCCGCGACCTGGACGAGGCGGTCGAGAAGACCAACCGGACGAACTACGGCCTCGCCGGGACGATCTTCTCCGGGTCCAAGTCGCGGGCCATGGACGCCGCGCGCCGGATGCGGTCCGGCATGACGTCCATCAACGCGTTCGCCGCGTTCGCGTCGGTCGCCGCGCTGCCGTTCGGCGGGGTCGGCGAGTCCGGGTTCGGGCGGATCCACGGCGCCGACGGCCTGCGGGAGTTCACCCGCCCGAAGGCCATCACGCGGCAGCGGTTCGCGACGATGAACCTCACCTCCTTCGCGCGGAGCGAGAAGGAGATGCAGCGCGTCCTCGGCATGATCAACATGATCCACGGCCGCCGCTACAAGCGCTGACCCGGTGGGGGCGGGGCCTTCGGGTCCCGTCCCCGGCGCGCGTCCCGCGCTGGAAGGTCGTGATGGACATCCCGGTCACGGGCCTCGCGCCCGTGCGCAGCCGGCTGGAGCTGAGGCTGCGCCCCGTTCCGCCGCCGCCCTCCGGCTACCGTCCCTTCGACCCCGGCGACGCGCCCGCACTGGGCGCGCTGATGTGGGACGCCTACCGCGGCACCCCCGACGAGCAGGACGCGCGCACGCCCGAGGAGGCCGCCCGCGAGATCCGGCGCACGCTGGACGGCGCGTACGGCGCGTTCCTCCCGGCGGCCTCCTACATCGCGGTGGAAGAAGAGCGCCCGGTGGCGGCCGCCCTGGTGACCCTCTACTGGAAGCTGCCGCTCCTGGCGTTCCTGTTCACGTCCCCCTCCCATATGGGGCGAGGGCATGGACGCGGGCTCATCGCGGCCGTCGGCCACGCCCTGCTGGTTCAGGGCCACGACACCCTCGCCCTGGCCGTGACCCGTAGGAACCGCCGCGCCCGGCACCTCTACCACCGCCTCGGATTCGTCGAGGTGAGCTGACGTAAGCGCGGCTTAGGCCGCCTAAGACGGCGCCTGGGCGAGAGATAGGGATTCGTCCCGATGCCGGGGGCGGGGCCTTAGGACGAACCTTGAGGATGTCGGGCCAGGGAGGCCCGGCGGACCTCGAGGAGGAACCATGATCAGGCCGGAGTTCTCGAAGGCGCTGGTGGAGGACCGGGTACAGAAGCTGCGGGCCGAGGCGAAGAACGCGCGCCGCGCGCGGATCGCCAAGGCGCTGAAGCGGTGAGCACGCGTCCGTCCCCACAGCAGGGAACGCCCCCGTCATGACGACGGGGGCGTTCCTCGTTCTCCAGGCTCAGTGCCTCAGGCGGGGACGTCCGCCGGCCGCTGCGGCGCGCGGCCCCGGATGAGGTCGGCGGCGCGTTCGGCGATGGCGATGGTCGGCGCGTTCGTGTTGCCCCTCGGCACGGACGGCATGACCGACGCGTCCACGACCCGGAGGCCCTCGACGCCCCGCACCCGCAGTTCGGGGTCGCAGACGGAGTCGTCGGACGCCCCCATCGCGCACGTGCTGGTCGGGTGGAACAGCGTCGCGCACTCGCGCCGGACGAACCGGGCGATGTCCTCGTCGCTCTCCGCCTGCTCGCCGGGGGCGAACTCGCCGCCGACCAGGGACGCGAGCGGGCCCGTCGCGGCGATCTCGCGGGCCTGCCGCACTCCGGCGACGAGGATGTCGAGATCCGCCTTGTCCGCGAGGTAGGCGGGGTCGATGAGGGGCTTGGCGTAGGGGCTCGCGGAGCGGAGGGTGAGCGCGCCCCTGCTGGCGATCGCGACCGCCGTGACCATGACGGACAGGAGCCGCTGCGACGGTTCCACCAGTCCCTGGTCGATGAACGGGGTCGCGAGGACGTGGTACTGGAGGTCGGGCGCGGGCAGCCCCTCGACCGTCCGGACGAATCCGCCCGCCTCCGCGACGTTCGAGGCGTAGGGTCCCCTCGCGAGGGCCTGGTACATCGCGAACGCGCCCGTGTTGGCCAGCTCCCACAGGCCCTTGGTGCGCGGTGTCGCGAACATGACGTTCACGAACGGGTGGTCCTGCAGGTTCCGCCCGACCGGGGAGTCGACGAGGACGTCGATCCCGTGCGAGCGGAGCTGGTCGGCCGGCCCGACGCCGGAGAGCATGAGCAGCTGCGGGGAGTTGACCGCGCCACCGGACAGGACGACCTCACCCTCCGCGCGCGCCTCGACGACCTCGCCGCGGACCTCGTAGCGGACGCCCACGGCCCGTCCGTTCTCGATGCGGACCTTGGCGGCGAGCGCGTCGGTGACGACGGTCAGGTTCGGGCGGTGCTCGGCCGGGTGCAGGTAGCCGACAGCCGTCGACCAGCGGCGCCCGCGCTTGTGGGTGACCTGGTAGAAGCCCACGCCGTCCTGGTCGGCGCCGTTGAAGTCGCCGTTGGCGGCGAGGCCGAACGCCTTGGCGGACTGCACCCACGCCTTGGTGAGCGGGTGCTTGTACCGCAGGTCCTCGACGCGGAGGGGGCCGCCGACGCCGTGGTACGGCGTCTCGCCGCGCTGCTGGTCCTCGGCGCGGCGGAAGTACGGCAGCAGGTCGGCGTAGCCCCAGCCGTCGCAGCCGTACGAGTCGCGCCAGGTGTCGTAGTCGTACCGGTGGCCCCGGATGTAGATCATCGCGTTCGTGGACGAGCTGCCGCCGAGGACGCGGCCCCGGGGCCAGTAGATGCTGCGCCCGGCGGCGTGGTCCTGGGGCGTGGTCGTGTAGTCCCAGTCGTACGGGCCCTTGATCAGGGACGCGACGGCGGCGGGGATGTGGATCTCGGGGGCGTCGTCCGGCGGGCCGGCCTCCAGCAGCAGCACCTTCGTGCCGGGGTCCTCGCTCAGCCTGGCGGCGAGAACGCAGCCGGCGCTCCCGGCACCCACGATGATGTAGTCGTACACGGCGGCCTCCGCAGTCGTCCGGGCCATACGAGGTAGGACGAACACTACCGAACGACTTTCGGAAAGCGGTCGCGTTAAGGTGGCCGACATGGCGAAGAACAGGGAGAACCCGGTCGTCCTCTCCCGGATCTACACCCGGACGGGCGACGACGGCACGACCGCGCTGGGCGACGCGTCCCGCACCCGCAAGACCGATCCGCGGCTCGCCGCCTACGCCGACGTCGAGGAGGCCAACGCCGCGATCGGCGCCGCCCTCGCGCTCGGCGCCCTGCCCGCCGACGTCGCGACGCTGCTGCTCCGCGTCCAGAACGACCTCTTCGACGTCGGCGCCGACCTGTGCGCGCCGGTCGTGCCCGACCCGCGGTACCCGCCGCTGCGCGTCGACGCGTCCTATGTCGACCGACTGGAGGCGGCCTGCGACGAGCACAACGCCGCGCTGCCGACCCTCCGCAGCTTCATCCTGCCCGGCGGCACGCCCGGCGCGGCGCTCCTGCACGTCGCGCGGACGGTCTCGCGGCGCGCCGAGCGGTCCGCGTGGGCGGCGGTCGAGGCGCACGGCGCGGCGGCCCCGGGCGATCCGGACGCGCCCGCGGGCGGCGTCAACCCGTTGACCGCCCGGTACCTGAACCGGCTCTCCGACCTGCTGTTCATCCTCTGCCGGGTCGCGAACGCCGAGCGGGGCGACGTCCTGTGGAAGCCCGGCGGTGAGCGCTGAGGGTGGGGTTAGCCCCACCCCGAAGACACTGGCCCTCCTCCTGGCGGCCCCCTGCGTCCCGGAGCAGGCTGATACCTGCACGGGTGCGAGGACGAGAGGCGAGACGTGAAGACGATCATGACGGGCTTGGCGGCGCTGTGCGCCGCGGCGCTGCTCGCCGGCTGCGGCAACGTGAGCGTCGGGGCGCACACCGAGAACCGGTCCTACGAGGCGCCGGGAACGACCGCGCTCAAGGTGCGCTCGCCCGGCGGCCGCGTCGAGATCGTCGCGTCCGACTCCGGCGTCGTCAGGGTCCGCGAGCGGCTGAGCTGGACGAACGACCGCAACAAGCCGAAGGCGCGGCACAGTATCGAGGGCGGGACGCTGTCGCTGTCGGCCACGTGCGCCCCGGCCATGTTCGGCACCGCCTGCGGCATCTCCTACCGGGTCGAGGTGCCGCGCTCCCTGGCGATCGCGGTCGACAACCGCGACGGCTCCATCCGGCTGTCCGGGCACTACAAGACGGTCTCCCTGACGTCCGGGAGCGGCTCCATCGACGCGTCGGACATGACCGCGACGTCCCTGGCCGTCTCCGCGCACGACGGCTCCATCCGCGTCTCCGGCCGCGTCGGGACCGCCGACCTCCGCACCGGCAGCGGCTCGGTCACCACGGACGGCCTCACCGCCGACCGGCTGAGCGTCCGCACCCACGACGGCGGCATCACCGTCGACGGCCGCGCGTCCACGGCGGAGCTGCGGACCGGCAGCGGCTCGATCACGGCGGAGACCTTCACCGCGTCCCGCCTCACCGCTCGCACCGGCGACGGCCACATCCATCTCGCGCTGACCGACCCGCCGAACGACGTGCGGGCCACCAGCGGCAGCGGCTCCGTGCGGCTCTCCGTTCCGGGCGGCGCGGGCTACGCCATCACCCTCAGCACCGACAGCGGCTCCAGGAACATCGACCCCGGCGTCCACCAGGATTCGCGGTCGAGCCGCCGCATCACGCTCACCAGCGGGGACGGCAGCGTCAGCGTCGACGCGTCCTGACCGGCGGCGCGGTGGCCACCGGACGGTGGTCACCGCGCAGTGGCGAGACGCTGCAGGACGGCCGCCATCGCGTCGGCGTTCGAGTCGAGCAGGGCGCGGTCGACGTTCTCCACACGGTCGCACGGCACGTGGTAGCAGGAGTCGAAGGGCTCGCCGGCCGTCCCGCCGAACGCCTTCGCCTCCGCCTTCGACTTGGAACCGTCCGTGCCTGTGGTGAGGCCGCCCACCGGAATGCCGGCCTCGATGAACGGCCCGTAGTCGGACCGCCCGTCGAAGGGCTGCTCGGCGGCCGGCAGGTGCCGTGATGCGAAATGCTCCCGGAACAGCCTCTCGATCGCGGCGGACCCCTCGGGCGCGGGCGTCCCGACCCCGAGCGAGCGGTCGCCGTCGTACACCCCGCGAACGCCGTTGGGCGAGCCCAGCATGTCGAAGTTCAGGCTCAGCGCGATCGTCCTGCGCGCCTGCGCACCGAGTTCCGCGACATGGTGCCGGGATCCCCGCAGCCCCACCTCCTCGGCGCCCCACCAGGCGAAACGCACCGTGCGGCGCAGCGGGCCGACCGCCGTGAGCCGCTGCGCGACCGCGAGCAGCGCCGCCGCGCCCGAAGCGTTGTCGTTGACGCCGGGGCTCCCCGGGGCGCTGTCCAGATGGGCGCCCGCGAGGATCACCGGACCGGACCCGCCCTGCCTCTCCGCAAGGACGTTGGCGCCCGACCGGGTCCCGCTGACGGCCTTCACCCGCACCCGGACCCGCACCGGGCTCCGCCGCGCCGCCTCGGCCAGCGCCACCCCCACCTCGCGCGCCGCGCCGATGACCGGGATGGGGAGCGGGCGGCCGACCGTCCCCCGCACCGGCCCCTCCCGGCCCGGCCCGTTGAACACGACGACGGCGGACGCGCCGGCCCGCCGCGCCCGCACCGCCTTGGCCCGGAACAGGCACCCGCCGCGTTGCAGCAGCGCGACCGCGCCCACGGCGAACCCCGTGAAGTCCCTCATCTGGCAGCCGCTGGAACCACCGCCCTCGGCGGGGACGTCCACCGCCTCCACCTCGGCGGTCACATCACCCGACCCCGAGTACCCGAGCGTGGCGTAGTCGGTGCCGCGCGCATAGCGGCGCTCGGGCTCCAGCCCCAGGAACGCGGACGCCTTCTCCCGCCAGTACGGGAACCGGAACCGCTCCACGCGCGGCGTGTATCCGGCGGCCAGCAGCCGCCGCTCGACATAGACCGCCGACACCTCGAAGCCCGGCGTCCCCGCCGCGCGGCTCCCACCATGCCGTTCGGCGATGTCCTGGAACGCGATGAGATGCCGCCGCACGTCGTCGGCCGTCACCAGCCCCGCGAGCTCCGGCCGGGGCGACCCCGCCGAGGCCGACCCCCCGAGCACGACCAGTGCGACTGCGGCGACGGCGACGAGTTTGCGCACGGGCACTCCAGCGGACGGAACGGAGCCGACCCGCCCATCCTCGTCCGCGCCGCCCGCGCCCCCAAGCGAAACCGGCGACGGCAGAACCTATGCATACCGCGCCCTTACCGCCCCGTGCACGACCCCGGGAACGGGGCGGTCACTCCGCCGAGGGAAGATCCACGGGGAAACCCGGCGGCGCCGCCTCCAGCCAGGCCAGGAACCCCGTCAGCGCCGCCGCGCCCATCGCCAGCTCCACGGTGAGGCCGCCGTCCCGCACCTCGATGATGGAGACGCCGGGAAGCAGGCCCTCCGCCTCGGCGGACTCGGGCGTCCGCCGGTTGGACACGACGAGGCCCCGGCGGTGGATCACCTGCCGGGGCCGTCTGCGAAGACCGAACACGCGGTGCCAGTGCAGCTGGTCGCCCTTGTAGCGTCCGATGCCGAGGCGCCAGGGACCGGGCGCCGCACCCTCCGGAAGCACCCGCAGGCTGCACTCGACCGTGCCGCCGCCGCGCGTGAACAGCCACCGGCGGACGGCCAGGGCCCCGCCGAGCAGCACCACCGCCGCAACGATCGCGGCCAGCACCCCGCCGGCATCGGTCGCCAGGTGCCCGCCCATTTCAGCGTCCCGGCCCGCTGTGCTCGCCCGGTCGCGCCGATTCGGAGCCGCCCCGCCGCGCTCGGCCGGCGGCCCGCTCCGTGACCGCTCCCGGGCGAACACGGCATCGCCTCGCGGTCACGCCGGCGCGGCTCGCCTCCGGCATCGCCGCGCCGGCGAGGTCACGCGTTCGCGCGATCACCGAGGCCACCTCGCAGCAGACCTCAGGCCTCTACGCCCGCGGCGCGGAGCCGTGCCCGCGCCCGGCGCTCCGCGGTCGCGTCGTCGCCGGCGGCGAGCGCGTTCTCCAGCGCCTGCCGGGCGTCCTCGACGGCGACCTCATGGCTCAGCTCGGCCTGCTCGGCCAGGATCGCCACCTCGTTCGCGGCGACGGAGAAGAATCCGCTGCCGACCATCGCGATGACCGCCTCGCCGCCGTCGGCCGGCTCGATCTTCACGACGCTGCCGTCCAGCAGGACGCCCAGCACCGGGGCGTGCCCCGGCAGGATGCCGAGCGAGCCCTCGATGGTCTGCGCGACCACCATCTTGGCCTCGCCCGACCAGATCTCACGCTCCGGCGAGACCAGGCCGACCTTCAAGGTTGCCACTGTCCATCCTCCGCACTCCGCCGGGAACACCGCCCTGGACGGCTCCCCGGCCCGGTCCACCTACTGGAGAGGTACCGGCGCGGCCGGGCCCCGCGGGGGCCCGGCCGCGCCGGCGGCCTACTTCTCCAGCTCCTTGGCCTTCCGCTCGACGTCCTCGATGCCACCGCACATGAAGAACGCCTGCTCGGGCAGGTGGTCGTACTTGCCCTCCGCGAGGGCCTTGAACGACGCGACCGTCTCGTCCTTGGGAACCGTCACACCGGGCTGGCCGGTGAACTGCTCGGCCACGTACATCGGGTGCGACAGGAAGCGCTCGATGCGCCGCGCCCGCTGGACGGTGACCTTGTCCTCTTCGGAGAGCTCGTCGATGCCGAGGATCGCGATGATGTCCTGCAGCTCCTTGTACTTCTGCAGGATCCGGATCACCTCCTGGGCGACCATGTAGTGCTCGTTCCCCAGGATCTGCGGGTCCATGATCCGCGAGGTGGAGTCGAGCGGGTCGACCGCCGGGAAGATGCCCTTCTCGGAGATGCCACGCGACAGGGTCGTGGTGGCGTCCAGGTGCGCGAACGTGGTGTGCGGCGCCGGGTCGGTGATGTCGTCGGCGGGCACGTAGATCGCCTGCATCGAGGTGATCGAGTGGCCGCGCGTCGACGTGATCCGCTCCTGGAGCACGCCCATCTCGTCCGCCAGGGTCGGCTGGTAGCCCACCGCGGACGGCATGCGCCCGAGCAGCGTGGAGACCTCCGAGCCGGCCTGGGTGAACCGGAAGATGTTGTCGATGAACAGCAGCACGTCCTGGTTCTGGACGTCGCGGAAGTACTCCGCCATCGTCAGCGCGGACAGCGCGACCCGCAGACGGGTGCCCGGGGGCTCGTCCATCTGGCCGAAGACGAGGGCGGTGTCCTTGAGGACGTTCGCCTCCTCCATCTCCACCCAGAGGTCGTTGCCCTCACGGGTGCGCTCGCCGACGCCGGCGAAGACCGAGGTGCCGCCGAAGTTGCGGGCGACACGGCGGATCATCTCCTGGATGAGGACCGTCTTGCCCACACCCGCGCCGCCGAACAGGCCGATCTTGCCGCCCTTGACGTACGGGCACAGCAGGTCGATGACCTTGATGCCGGTCTCCAGCATCTCCGTCCGCGACTCCAGCTGGTCGAACGCCGGAGCCTTGCGGTGGATGCCCCAGCGCTCGGTGACCTCCAGGGAGGCCGTCGGAGCGTCCAGCGCCTCACCGAGGGCGTTCCACACGTGCCCCTTGGTGACGTCGCCGACCGGCACCGAGATCGACTCGCCGGTGTCGGTCACCGGGGCGCCGCGGACGAGGCCGTCCGTCGGCTGCATGGAGATGCACCGGACCATGTTGTCGCCCAGGTGCTGGGCGACCTCGAAGGTCAGGGTCTTCTCCTCGCCGCCCAAGGCGACCTGCACCTTGAGGGCGTTGTAGATCTCCGGGATGGCGTCGGCGGGGAACTCCACGTCGACGACCGGGCCGATGACCCGGGCGACGCGTCCCGTCGCGGTCGCCGTCTCTACCTGAGCAGTCATTCTCACTCCCCGCCAGAATCGGCGAGCGCGTCAGCGCCACCGACGATCTCGCTGATTTCCTGGGTGATCGCGGCCTGCCGCGCCTGGTTCATCTGGCGCGTGTAGACCCCGAGCAGTTCGTTGGCATTGTCGGTCGCCGACTTCATGGCCCGCCGGACCGACGCCTGGAACGACGCGGCCGACTGCAGCAGCATGTGGAAGATGCGGCTCTCGACGTAGTTGGGCAGCAGGAGGTCCAGCGCGGCCTGGGCGGACGGCTCGAACTCGTACGCCGGCGGCACCGTCTCCGTGTGCCCGTCGTGCAGCTCCAGCGGCAGCAGCCGCCGGACCCGCACGGTCTGGGTCAGCATCGAGACGAACTCGGTGTAGACCACGTGGATCTCCCCGACCCCGCCCTCGGCGTCGGTCTTGAGGAAGTCCTCCGTGAGCCGCCGGCCGATCCGCTCCGCGTTCGGGAAGTCCGGCCGGTCGCTGAAACCGTGCCACGCCTCGGCGATCGCCCGGTTCCGGAAGCGGTACCAGGTGATGCCCTTGTTGCCGATGACGTACGGCACCGGCTCGCGGCCCTGCTCGCGCAGGGACCGGATCAGCGCCTCCGCCTCGCGGATCACGTTGGCGTTGTAGGCGCCGCAGAATCCGCGGTCGCTGGTGATGATCAGCACCGCGCTGCGGTTGTCGGCCGGCTGCTCGTGCAGCAGCGGATGGTCGATACCGACGTGGTGGCTCACCAGCGCCGTCAGGGCCTGGGTGATCTGGTCGGAGTACGGCTTGGACGCCGCCACCGCCTGCTGGGCCTTGACGATCCGCGACGTGGCGATCATCTCCTGGGCACGCGTGATCTTGGCGGTCGACTTGACCGTCTTGATCTGCTGCCGGAGTTGACGAAGCTGTGCGGCCATGACCCGTCAGTCCTTCTTGACGCGGGTGATCGTCTCCTGGCCGGCGCTCTCGTCCTCGATCGCCTCGGGCTCGTCCGCGCCGAGGAGCTCGCCCTCGCTCGTCTGGAAGCCCTTCTTGAACGCCGCGATGGCGTTCTTGAGGCCGGTGAGGCCGTCGTCGGACAGCTGGCCGGTCTCCCGGATCGAGGTGAGCAGGCCGCCCTCCTCGCGCTCGATGTAGTCGAGGAACTCCTGCTCGAAGCGGCGGATGTCCGCGACGGGCACCTCGTCCAGCTCGCCGGAGGTGCCGGCCCAGACGGACACGACCTCCTTCTCCACCGGGAACGGCGAGCCCTGCGGCTGCTTCAGCAGCTCGACCAGGCGGGCGCCGCGCTCCAGCTGCGCGCGGGACGCGGCGTCCAGGTCGGACGCGAAGGCGGCGAACGCCTCCAGGTCGCGGAACTGGGACAGCGCGAGGCGCAGCGTGCCGGCGACCTTGCGCATCGCCTTGACCTGGGCCGAGCCACCGACACGGGACACGGAGATACCGACGTTGATGGCGGGACGGACACCCTGGTTGAACAGGTCCGTCTCCAGGAAGCACTGCCCGTCGGTGATCGAGATGACGTTCGTCGGGATGTACGCCGACACGTCGTTGCCCTTGGTCTCGATGATCGGCAGACCCGTCATCGAGCCGCCGCCCAGCTCGTCCGACAGCTTCGCGCAGCGCTCCAGCAGACGCGAGTGCAGGTAGAAGACGTCACCGGGGTAGGCCTCGCGGCCCGGCGGGCGGCGCAGCAGCAGCGACACCGCGCGGTACGCCTCGGCCTGCTTCGACAGGTCGTCGAAGACGATCAGGACGTGCTTGCCCTGGTACATCCAGTGCTGGCCGATCGCGGACCCGGTGTAGGGGGCGATGTACTTGTAGCCGGCCGGCTCGGACGCGGGCGCCGCCACGATCGTCGTGTACTCCAGCGCGCCGGACTCCTCCAGGGCGCGGCGCACGTTCGCGATCGTGGAGCCCTTCTGGCCGACCGCGACGTAGACGCAGCGGACCTGCTTCTTCTCGTCGCCGGAGAGCCAGTTCTCCCGCTGGTTGATGATGGTGTCCACGGCGACGGTCGTCTTGCCCGTCTGCCGGTCACCGATGATCAGCTGCCGCTGGCCGCGGCCGATCGGCGTCATCGCGTCGATGGCCTTGATGCCGGTCTGCAGCGGCTCGCCGACCGACTGCCGCTGCACGACCGTGGGGGCCTGCAGCTCGAGCGCGCGGCGCTCGGTGCTCTCGATCGGGCCCTTGCCGTCCAGCGGGTTGCCCAGCGCGTCCACGACGCGGCCGAGGAAGCCGTCGCCGACGGGAACCGAGAGGACCTCGCCGGTCCGGCGGACCTTCTGGCCCTCCTCGATGCCGCTGAAGTCACCCAGGACAACGGCGCCGATCTCGCGCACGTCCAGGTTCAGAGCCAGGCCACGGGTACCGTCCTCGAACTCCAGGAGTTCGTTCGCCATCGCGGAGGGAAGCCCCTCGATGTGGGCGATACCGTCGCCGGAATCGACAACGGTGCCGACCTCTTCGCGCGCGGCGGCCTCAGGCTCGTACGACTGGACGAAGCGCTCCAGCGCGTTCCGGATCTCATCCGGACGGATCGTCAGCTCCGCCATGATTCCTCTCTTGCTCCCTTTGGGGTCAGCTCTGCCGGCGGTCAGCCGGCGCCGAGCCGCCGGCGGACGTCGTCCAGCCGTCCGGCGATCGTGCCGTCGATGATCTCGTCCCCGATCTGGACGGACAGGCCGCCGACCGTGGTGGGGTCGAGTTCGATGTTCAGGTGTACCTCGTGCCCGTACGCGGCGGCGAGCACCGCGGCGAGCCGCGTGCGCTGCGCCTCGGACAGCTCGACCGGCGTGCGCACGAGTGCGACCAGGCGCTGCCGGCGATGGGCGACGGTCTTGCCGAACTCGGCGAGCCCGCCTTCCAGGCTACGGCCTCGCGGACGCAGCACCAGCTCGGTGACCAGGGTCAGCGTGGCCGGCGTGACCTTGCCGTCCAGCAGCGCCTCGACCACGCCGAGCTTGCGCTCGTCCGGCAGCGCCGGACCGGTGAGGGCCGCGCGCAGGTCCGGTTCGCCCTCGATGACGCGGGAGAACCGGAACAGCTCGTCCTCCAGGTCGTCGATGCGCCCGTCGGCCTCGGCGCGGGCGGCCTCGGCGGTGACCGCGAGGATCTCCACCGCGTCCGACAGCTCCGAGGGGGACGACCAGCGCAGCCGGACGACGTCGGCGACCAGCCCGAGAGCGGCCGGCGTCACCTTGCCCTCCAGCAGGATCTGGACGAGCTGCGCCTTCTCGGCGCCGCTGCGCGCCGGGTCGGAGACCGCCCGCCGCAGGCCGTGCTCGCGGTCGATCAGGTGCAGCACCGCGAACAGGTCGGCGCCGAGCCGGGCCAGGTCGGCCGACGGGATGACCGCCTCGAGCCGCTCCCTCGCCTCGGCCAGCGACGCCCTGCTCACCGCTCCCGTGATGGTCATGATGTGATCTGCTCCTGCGTGCGAGCGCGCTCCTCGAGCTCCTCGAGGAACCGGTCGACGACCCGGCTCTGCCGCGCGCTGTCCTCGAGGGACTCGCCCACGACCCGCCCGGCCAGCTCGACCGACATCGCGCCGATCTCGGCCCGCAGCGACTGCAGCGCCTGCTGGCGCTCCGCCTCGATCTGGGCCTTGGCGGCCTCGACGATGCGGTTGGCCTCGGCCTGGGCCTGCTCCCTCGCCTCGGCGATGATCTGAGCGCCCTGCTCCTCGGCCTTCTTGCGCAGGTTGGACGCCTCGAGCGCGGCGTCCTTCTCGCGGGCCTTGTACTGCTCGAGCGTCTGCCGGGCCTGCTCCTGGACCTCTTCGGCCCGCTTGAGCCCGCCCTCGATCGCCTCGGTGCGCTCCTCGAGCGTCTTCTGGATACGCGGCGTGAGGATCTTGCCGACGACGATCACGACGACCAGGAACGAGAAGATCCCGATGACGAGCTCGTACGTGTGCGGGATGAGCGGATTGTTCTCTTCCGCGGCCAGAACGGAAGCTGCTGTGATCATATCTGCAGCCCTTCCTCAGGAATTACCCGTGATCAGATGCTCTGGAAGAGGAACGGCGCGACCAGACCGATCAGGGCGAGCGCCTCGGTGAGAACGAAGCCCAGCATCATGTTGGTGCGGATGACACCGGTCAGCTCCGGCTGGCGGGCGATGGCGTTCACACCCTGGCCGAAGATGATGCCGACGCCGATGCCCGGGCCGATGGCCGCGAGGCCGTAACCGATGGCGGTGACGTTGCCGCTGACCTCAGCGAGGACTCCCATGGTTCTTCCTTTTCTGTCGGCCGGCGGAAGGTCCGCCGGTCTGGGCCTATCGAGGTGGTCGAAGGGGTGCGCGCCGATGAGGCGTCGCGCCCCCCGGGGGCTAGTGCTCCGCTTCGAGACCGCTCTGGATGTACATCGCGGCGAGCATCGTGAAGAGGAACGCCTGCAGGAACTGGATGAACATCTCGAACGCGGTCATGAGGCAGGTCATGATGACGCCGATGATGCCGACGCCGAACCCGAGGGCCGTGGGCTTCTCGAAGATGAACCAGAAGCCGACGAGGCTGAAGAACGCCAGGATCATGTGCCCGGCGAACATGTTGGCGAAGAGCCGGACCGCGTGCGTGAAGGGCGCCAGGATGAAGGTCGAGAGGTACTCGATCGGCACCAGCAGCACGTAGATCGGCTTGGGCAGGCCCGCCGGGATGAGGTTGGTGAAGTACTTCACCGGGCCCTGGTTCTTGATGCCCAGGTACACCTTGATGAAGTACACGGCGATCGCGAGGACCGCGGGGAACGCGATGTGCGACGCGATCGGGAACTGGATGACCGGGATCACCGCGAAGATGTTCCACATCCAGATCAGGAAGAACAGGGACATCAGCACCGGCATCCACTGCTCGGTGTTCTTGCCGAGGAACGGACGGCCGATCTGGTCCCGGACGAAGATGTAGCCCATCTCGCCGATGTTCTGCATGCCGCGCGGCACCAGCTTCGGGTTGCCGAATGCGCTCCAGAAAACCGCGCAGACGACCAGCGCACCGAAGACCGCGAACACGGTCGGCTTCGTGAGCCAGGTCGGCGCGCCCTCGAAGAGGGGCGGGAAGTCGAAGAGCTCAGGCCCCGGGGCCTTGAACTCCTCTCCCCCGGTGGCGAGGACCGACTGCGCGTTCACGCGGCGTTCCCTTCGTCAAGGTGGTGATGGATCACGGCGTCTTCCTCGGCGGCGTGGCCGCTCAGACGGAGTCGCGGCCGTACTTCACGTAGATCAGGTAGATGGCGAGCACGATGCCGATGACCAGGCCGATCGGAGTGAACCCGATCCAGCCCGTCCACTTGGTCAGCAGCCAGCCGAGCCCGCCCCAAATCAACATCCCGGAGAGGAGGTAGCTGGGAGCGGACCAAGCGGCGTCGGCGAATTCCCGCTGGCCGTCCTCCGGCCGACGGTTCTGCTCGTTCATCGCGCTCCGGACGATAGCAGGCCATGCGTGGCGTGGTCATATTGGAGTAGCCCGAAGGTGCCAGAACCAGCCATGGGGCCTCCATCAGGGAGTCCGGTCCAGCGTGGGGCCGGGCTCGTCGATGTAGGGCCGGCGCTGCATCGCGACGCGGAACTCCGCGGCGATCCAGGTCAGGGCCAGTCCGACGACCGTCCAGCCGAAGACCTTGGTGTCCCAGACCGACACGCCGTCCATCGCGGTGACGAGCACCATCACGGCGAGGATCTTCACGACGTAGCTGGCGAGTGCGGCCAGCATCATCGTCTGGGACGAGACCTTGGCGGCCCAGGAGACCGCCAGCGCGCTGATCGAGAAGAACGCGATGACGACGGCGGTGGCGAGGGCCGCCGCGAGGGCGCCCTTCCCGCCGGAGACCAGCAGGCCGAGAGCCACGGCACCCACGCCGACCAGTCCGGTCGGGATCGCGGCGCCGCGAAGGATCGGGGCGTCGGAAGATTGCATGAGGGCTCCGGCTGATCACGGTCAGTGTTCGTCTCTTGCTCGTGAAAGCTATCACAAGCGTCCGGATTGTCCACAATTACCCCCGCGGTAAAGGCCGCTCGGTAACGGGCACACTCCGTGGTCATGCTCGCACCCCGGACTTTAACCCAGTTCGCGGTACCGATTCCGAGGAACGCGGGGGACGCGCCGTCACGCGAACGGTTCCCGGAAACGACCACGGGGCGTGACGCCATGGCATGCCCGTCCATACCGGCGCCATCCGCCCGGGAGACGTTGTTCTGCGAACCGTCACGTTGCGGTCATCGCACCGAGAGCATGTTACCCATCGGTAGACCTGTGTCGGCCCGGGTATCGCCGTCCGACCCGAAGCGAAGGGGAACCGGTCAGACCGGCATGCGCGGACGTTCCGCCGGATGCTCCATGCCGCCGGTCTCGGCTCCGCCGTCCCGGCGCGGCCGGCGGCGCAGCATGACCAGCATCCCCGCGACCGCCACGCCGACGGTGGTGCCGAGCGTGATCCAGGCGGCGTCGATGAGGGCGAGCCCGATCAGGCCGGACGCCAGCAGGCCGACCCAGAAGTACATGATCAGGACGGCCCGGCGGTGCGAATGGCCGAGTTCCAGCAGGCGGTGGTGCAGGTGCAGCTTGTCCGGCGCGAAGGGCGACATGCCCTGGTTCGTCCGGCGCCAGACCGCCAGCAGCATGTCCATGAACGGGACCGCCGCCACCGCCGGGACCAGCAGCAGCGGCACATAGAAGGGGAACAGCCCGTTGGCGAGGACGGCCGGGTCGAACTGCCCGGTCAGCGTGATCGTCGACGCGCTCAGCAGCAGCCCGATCAGCATCGAGCCGGTGTCCCCCATGAAGATCTTCGCCGGGTTGAAGTTGTGCGGCAGGAAGCCCGCGCACATCCCGACCAGCACCGCGGCCGTCAGCGTCGCGCTGCTCAGCGTCGTCATCCCGTTCGTCCGGGACAGCAGGTAGGCGTAGGAGAACAGGGCGAGCGCGGCGATCCCGACGACGCCGGCGGCCAGGCCGTCCAGCCCGTCGATGAAGTTGACCGCGTTGATCACCGCGACCACGACGAAGACCGTCAGCGGGACCCCGTAGGCGGGCGGCAGCGACAGCGACTCGCCGTTCGGCAGCGGGATCACGTAGATCTGGATGCCCTGCATGATGAAGATGCCGGCCGCCGCGACCTGCCCGGCCGCCTTCGTCAGCGGGTCGACGCCCCAGCGGTCGTCCGCGATGCCGATCAGCACGATCAGCCCGCCGGCCAGCAGCAGCGCCTTGCCGACGCTGACGTCGCCGTCCGAAAGCACCTTGCGCATCTCCGGCAGCCCCGTCGCGACGACCAGCGCCGCGACCATCCCGCCGAACATCGCGAGACCGCCCAGCCGGGGCGTCGGGATCACGTGCACGTCCCGGTCGCGGGGCGCGGCCTGCGCGCCGAACCACACCGCGAACATCCGGACGGCCGGGGTCAGAAGGTAGGACACGAGGGCGGCGACCAGGATGGTGAGCAGGTATTCGCGCATCCGCGCCTCCCCTCGCCGATCGGGCCGCCTGCCGTCACCGTATGTGGACGGCCGCCTGAGGCGATCGGTTCGCCTCACGGACCGATCAACTGTAGTCCTCCCGGCGGCCGGGCGCCGCTCGTTCCCCGATCCGGAAACGATGCGCGCCCTCCACCCCCGCACCCATGATCGCGAAGGCGAGGCCCGCGACGCATCCGTCGCCGAGCGAGAACGCCCAGGGCCCGCCGGTCAGGACGTCGTCGGCCGCGTCCGCGGCCACCAGCAGGGTACCCGCGGCCAGCAGCGCGATCCCCGTCCCGCGGCGGGGCGGAGGGCGCCGCACCGCGACGGCCGCCGCGGCGACCGCCAGCGCGAGGGCGGCCGTGCCCGGCCAGCTGCCCGCCCAGCGCGGCGGCGCGTACCGCGGCCTGGCCACCGCGATCGCCCGCTTCGGGAGCCGCACCCGCACCGTCATGCCCTCGTGCGGGCGCAGCCCGCGCTGGGTGAAGTCGAACGCGTACGGGCCGTCCCGGTCGCGACGGCACCGGGTCGTCGCCCCCGGGCCGCCCGCCCGGCACGACGCGCGCCGCAGCGGCACCGGCGCCTCGACCCGCACCGCCGCCTCGCCGATCGGCACGTCCCACCCCGTCCCGACCGCCTCCCACACCAGCTCGTCGTGATCGGGGTACGGCGTGAACACCCATGCCACCTCGTACTCGATCACGTACGCCTGCCGCCCCCGCACCGTCCGGCGCCGGTCCCCGACGCTGATCTGCACGTCGTGCAGGAGCTTGAGCGTCTTGGCGCGGGCGGGCGCCCCGGTGGACGAGCTCGCCCGCACGTGCCGGACGTCGTAGAGCCGGTCGGCGCGCCGGAACGGGACCCGCCGGACGATCCCGTGCTCGCCGTCGCGCGCGAAGTCGTAGGTGATCGTCTCCCGGACGTGCAGGATCCCGTCCGTGCGGAGGGTGAGGACGACGTCGTAGGTCGGGATGCTGTCGTCGACCCGCGCGCCCGCGGACGCCGGGGCGGCGAAGCCGAGCATGACGGCGAGCAGGAGCGGCACACTCGCCGCGACCACGGGCCTGCGGACACCGCCACGCACGTCGCCCATCGTCGCACCGCCGAGCCCGCCGTGTCGGCGTCACGGCGGGTTCACCGAGGGGAGTTTCCGGTGGCCTCTCCGTCGGGCGCGCGCCGGGACGGCTCGGATCGGTGCCGAACGGGCGTCCGCCGCTTAGGGTCGGGTCGTGCGCTGGCGGGGGCGAGGGGAACCGGGGGCGACCGCGCTCGGGGCGCCGGTCGGGGACGCGCCGTGGCCGCGCGTCGCGGACTTCGCCGTCCCGGCGCTGCTCGCGGCGATCCAGATCACCGGATCGTGGGCGATGGCCGCGGGCCTCGACATCGAGCTCTCCCGCTTGCGGTGGATGGGGCTGGTCGCCGGGGTCGTCCTCGGCTGCGCCGCGCTGATCTGGCGTCGGACGGCGCCGGTCCCCGTCCTCGGCGCGGTGGTCGCGTGCTCCGCGATCGCCCTGCTCGCCGCGGGCACCGCCGAGATGCCGGTCGCCGGGATGGCCGACGGCGTCGCGCTCTACTCCCTCGCGGTCCAGCGGAACCGGCGGACGGCGACGATCGGCGCCGTGGTCACCGGCGTCATGGCCGTCGCCGTCATCCTGCCGTTCCTGCACGGACCGGCCGAGATCGCGCTGAACGTCACGCTGGGCGTCCTCTACTACGTGCTGATCATCGCGCTCGGCCAGCTGCGGCGGCAGCACAACCGGCGCCGCCGCGCGCTCGCCGCGCAGCTCGCCGAGGCCGGGCGGGCCGCGGCCGGCGTCGAGCGCGAGCGGCTCGCCCGCGATCTGCACGACGTCGCCGGCCACCATCTGAGCGCGGTCGTCGTGCACAGCGGCGCCGTGTCCCGGCTCGCGGACCCGGCGCTGACCCGGGAGGCCCTCGCCGCCGCCGCCGACACCGGACGCGACGTCCGCGCCGCCCTCGGCCGCCTCGTCGACGACATGGGGGCGAACGAGGAGGCGGGCCTGGACGAGGTTCCCGCGCTCTGCGAAGGTCTCACGCGGCTCGGCATCCCGGTCTTCCCGTCGGTCGAGGGGCGGGCGCGGCGGCTGCGTCCCGGGGTCGGCGCGGCCGCGTACCGGATCGTCCAGGAGTCCCTGACGAACGCGATGCGGTACGCGGCGGGCTCGCCCGTCCGGGTCGAGATCCGGTACCGGTGCGAGGCGGTCGAGGTGGAGGTCGTCAACGAGGCGCCGTACGACCGTCCCGTCTCCGATCTCGGCACCGGGCGCGGCATCGCGGGCATGCGCGACCGCGCGACCGCGCTCGGCGGCACCCTCACCGCGGGCCCGGTGGACGGCGGCTGGTCCGTGCATGCCGTGCTGCCGACCGCGTCCCGCCGCCGTCGCATGGGATGGCCAGAGGTCCTGGACGCGACGGTCGTCGCGCTGTGCGGCGCGCTGCCCGCCCTGATCGCCTTCAGCCCGCCGGAGCCGATCCTCGGCGGATGGTCGCCCGGCCCGGCGGCACTGGTCGTCGCGCTGCTCCTGGCCCGCGCCGCCCCGCTGTGGTGGCGGCGGCGGAAACCGCTCCGGGTGCTGGCCGCCGTCGCCGCGACCGACACCGCGCTGGCGCTGCTCGCCGCCGCGCACTCCCCCGGACTGCTCGCGCTGCTCGCGATCGGCGGCCCGGTGGAGATGGTCGCCGTCTACGCCGTCGGCGGCCACGCCCCGCGCGGCGCCCGCACCTGGCCCGCTCCCCTCGTCGGCGCCGTCCCGTGGGCGCTCGCCTTCGCCCTCGCGGGCCTGCACGCGGCCGACGGCGACCCCGCCGCCGCCGTGATCGCGTTCAGCCTGCCCGTGGGGCTGCTGTCCGGCGTCCTCGTCCTACTGCCGTTCTGGGCCTGGGGCAGAGCCGTCACCGGCCGCGGCCTCCAGTGGGAGGCGACGGCGCTGGAGACGATGGCGGCGCGCCAGGGCGAGGCCGCGCGCGCCGAACGGCACCGCGTGGCGCTCGCCCTGCGCGGCACCGTCCTGGACCACACGGCCCGCCTCGTGCGCGCGGCCGAGGCCGGGCTCGCTGGGACCGACGACGAAGCGAAGGCAGCGCTCGACGCCGTCTCCGATCAGGCGCGGGCGGCGATGCTCGACATGCGCGCCCTGCTGGACGCCCTGCACCCCAAAATGTGATCTTCGTCATGCGGACATATCCCCCGCATCAGGCCCACACCCTCTAGCGTTCCATACCAGGCATTCCTGCATCGTCGACGCGCCCGGCGCGGACGCTTCCCGGGACCTTGGACGATCACGGAGCCGGATCGGTTCGCACCGTCGTCGATCTCGGCCGCCCCCGGTCACGATCTAAGCTACGAATAAAAACGATCTTGGCGACGCTGCTAGGTTTGCCGGTCATATCCCGAAAAACCCGAGCATGGAGGCATCTATGCGGCGTATCGCTGCAGTAGCCCTGGCCGCCGGCACCCTCATGGCGGGCATGACCGCCGTCAGCGCGCCCGCCAACGCGACCCCCGCTCAGGCCCCCGCGAAGGCGGCCGCCGCCAAGAAGTGGGCGCCGTACGACTCGTACAGCAACATCAGCGCCTGGGGCACCTACACCCGCGGCAGCAAGGTCTACGTGACCGGCTACCTCCGCGACGGCAAGAAGAACGGCTGGACCGCCTGCGTCCGCTTCCTCTTCAAGGAAGGCAGCAAGGGCTACTGGTCGCGCCACAAGATCATCGGCGTGCGGAACGGCGTCGAGTACAACTTCGACGGCGTCGCCACCGTCAAGATCTCCGCCAGCTCCTCGTACAACGACCACCTGTACGTCCAGGAGTGCGGCCGCAACAAGAAGACCGGCAAGTACGTCTACGGCAAGGGCAAGACCCTCTTCTGAGCCCGCCGCGCACGTCAGTAGGAAGCAGCAAGGGCCTCGCCGCACCCCGCGGCGAGGCCCTTCGCTTTGGCCACGCTAGAACGCCCCCCTCGATCAGAGCCGCCGACGAGGATCGCGAACGGGCATCAGCAGCAGGACCAACCCTGCGCCCAGGGACGACGCGGCCATGGCCAGGGCCGCCTCGTCCCCCGCCCCGGCCAGCGGCCACACCCAGGGGGGCACCCGGTCGGGCGGTGCGCCGGTCATGACGACGAACAGCAGGTAGGCGGTCGGCAGGGCGGTCGCCCCGTGCCGGCCGAGGAGGCGGCCTCCGCGATGACTCCGGGGCGTCTCTCCGGCGTCTCCGTCAAAGGTCATCCGGTAGAGGGATCCGATGAAGAACGTTGGAGGGGCGGCGCCGACCGGGTCTCGGGCACGGGGCGACGTCCACGGCCGCGGTTTGACAGGTAGATGACGAGCAGCCGCGTGAGGGCCACCGTTCCCGCCATGACCAGGACCGGTGTCGCCACCTCCAAGGCGAAGTACGTCGGGTCGTAGGCGTAGCCGACCCGCCGCGCGAGCAGCATGGTCGCCGCCGCTGCCGCCGCACCGGCCGGTGGCAGCGCGACGGCGAGCGCTAGCACCGTGGTGCGGCGAGCGGCGTCCGCGTGGTACCGCAGTACCGCAGATCCGCCTGCGAGGACCCCCGCCCACGCGAAGACCCCGCACAGCACGTACAGCCCCATGATCAGGGCAGTCGGAACGTCCCGCTCGCCGAGAACCTCCGCCATCGCATCGCTCGACAGCCCGAACGCCACGAACAGGCCCGCCAGCCCGCCCGGGACACCGCCGAGCACGGCGGCGGTCACCAGCCGTCCGATGCGAGGCCGGAGAGGGACCACACCGCGTTCTGAGGCCCAGGCTCGGGCGAACCCGGCTGGGTCACCGCCGACGTAGGACTGCGCGTCCCGGCCGTCAGCCTCGGCGGCCTCGAGGTCGGCGGTGAGTTCGGCCGCCATGTCGGCCGCGTCGTCGCGGGACACTCCGATCCGGCGCCATGCCCGCCGGCATCGCCGGACGATCTTCTCCGTCATCGGTCCGCGCCTCCATCTGCCACGATCGTCCTGCGCAGCACGGCCGACACGCCGTCGGTGAGCTGAGTCCATTCGCGCGACCACGCGTCGAGGGCGGCGTGGCCGTCCTCGGTCGGCCGGTAGTACTTGCGGGCCGGGCCGGTGCCGCCCTCCACGAGGTACGACTCCACGAGGCCCTCCCGCTGGAGCCGGCCCAGCGCGGGATAGATCGACCCCTCGGCGACCGCGTCGAGGCCGGCGGCGGCGAGCCGCTGGACCATCTCATAGCCGTAGGCGGGTTCGTCCGCGACCACGGCCAGCAGGCAGAGGTCGAGGACGCCGCGCAGCCACTGGCTGCGCCGCCGACCTTGATCAGGAACTCCCATGCGATGCATGATAGTCACCAGGTACCTTGTTCAGCAAGGTACCTGGTCGTGAAGGGCCGAGATGCGGACGCCAGGGCGGTTTATTCGTCCTTGGAGAGGGAGGGCCTGTTCGCGGCGTCGTCCTTGATGAGGGACTGCTTCTCGGCGTCCGGCTCCTTCGTCGGCGGGACGGGCTCGTCTTCCTCGTCCTCGTCGGTGAGGAGGATGCCGACGACGGAGCGGATCTTGTCCTCGGGGATCGCGCCGAGGCGCAGCAGGCGCGGGATGGGGCCCGTCAGGTCGACGATCGTGGACGGGTCGCTGTGGCCGGAGCGGCCGCCGTCCAAATAGACCGACACCGAGTCGCCCAGCATCTCCTCCGCCTCCTCGGCGGTGCGGGCGGCGGGCCGGCCGGTCAGGTTCGCGCTGCTGACGGCGAGCGGACCCGTCTCCTTCAGCAGCTCCACCGCGAGCTCGTGCATCGGCATCCGGACGGCGACGGTGCCCTTCGTCTCGCCGAGGTCCCACATGAGGTTCGGGTTGGCGCGGCACACCAGCGTCATCGCGCCCGGCCAGAACTCGTCGATGAGGTCCTGCCCGTAGGTGCCGAGGTCCTCCACGAGCGCGGTCGCGGCCCGCACCGAGCCGACCAGGACCGGCGGCGGCATCTCGCGGCCGCGGCCCTTCGCGTCCAGCAGCGCCTTCACGGCGGTCGGCGTGAACGCGTCGGCGCCCACCCCGTACACCGTGTCGGTCGGCAGGACGATCAGCTCGCCGCGCCGTGCGGCCGAGACCGCCTCGGCGATCCCCCGCGAACGCTCCATCGGCTGGGCACAGTCATAACGTCGGCTCACGCTCCCGATTTTCGCACGGCCCGGCACCGCGCGGACGGTCAGTCGGCGGTGAGGCGGGCGGTGACGAAGCGGTCGCGGTTCGTCAGGTCGCGGCGGTTGCGGACGTCGCGCCAGCCGTTCTCCTCCGCGAAGATCCAGTAGACGCCGTTGCCCTGCAGGTCGCTGTGCTCGACCGCCACGTGGCCGCCCGGACGCAGCAGGCGCCGGGCGGTGCGCTCGACGGCGCGGATCGCGTCCAGGCCGTCGTCGCCGCCGCCCCACAGGGCGTCGGCCGGGTCGTGGTCGCGGACGTCCGGCGGGACGTGCTCCCACTCGCTCATCGGGATGTACGGGGGGTTGCTGACGACGAGGTCGACGGTGCCGTTCAGCTCGGCGAGGGCCGTCGCGAAGTCGTCCAGGTGCAGGCGGACGCGCCCGCGCTCGTCCAGTTCCTCGATGTTGCGGGTGGCGTGCACGAAGGCGGCCGGGTCCTTCTCGACGGCGTGGACGCGGGCGCGCGGCGCCTCCAGGGCGATCGACAGCGCGATCGCGGCGGAACCCGTGCCGAGGTCGACGACGAGCGGGTCCCGGACGTCCATGTCGCGGAGCGTCTCCAGGACCCAGCCGACCATCACCTCGGTCTCGGGACGGGGGACGAACACGCCCGGCCCGACCTTGAGCTCGAGGTAGCGGAAGAAGGCGCGACCGGTGATGTGCTGCAGCGGCTCGCCGGCCTCGCGGCGGGCGACGTACTCCCAGAAGCGGGCGTCGAACGCGCCGTCGGGCACCTTGTGCAGCTCCGAGCGGCTCACGCCGTGCACGGCGGCGGCGAGCTCCTCGGCGTCCGCGCGGGGGGAGGCGGCGCCGGCCTCGGCGAGCCGCGCGGTCGCCCTGGCGATCTCGTCGAGCAGCAGGTTCATGATCCCTGGGCTTCGGCGAGCCGGCGTTCCATCTCGGCGTCGACCAGCGCCTGCGTCACGTTGTGGAGGTCGCCGTCGAGGACCTGGTCCAGGTTGTAGGCCTTGTAGCCGACCCGGTGGTCGGAGATCCGGTTCTCCGGGTAGTTGTACGTGCGGACGCGCTCGGAGCGGTCGACCGTGCGGACCTGGCTCTTGCGCTCGGCCGACGCCGCCGCGTCCGCCTCCTCCTGCGCGATGGCCAGGAGGCGGGACCGCAGGATACGGAGCGCCTGCTCCTTGTTCTGCAGCTGGCTCTTCTCGTTCTGGCACGACACCACGACACCCGTCGGGATGTGCGTGATCCGCACCGCGGAATCCGTCGTGTTGACGCTCTGCCCGCCCGGCCCGGACGACCGGTACACATCGATCCGGAGGTCGTTGGGATCGACCTGGACGTCGACGTCCTCGGCCTCGGGCGACACCAGGACACCGACGGCGGACGTGTGGATGCGTCCCTGGGATTCGGTGGCGGGCACCCGCTGCACCCGGTGGACGCCGCCCTCGAACTTGAGGCGCGTCCAGACGCCCTCTTCCTGCGCTCCCCTGGACTTCACCGCGACGGTGACGTCCTTGTACCCGCCCAGGTCGGACGGGTGGGAGTCGAGCACCTCGGTCTTCCAGCCGACGCGCTCGGCGTACCGCAGGTACATGCGCAGCAGGTCGCCGGCGAACAGGGCCGACTCCTCGCCGCCCTCACCGGCCTTCACCTCGAGGATGACGTCCTTGGTGTCGTTCGGGTCGCGCGGCACGAGCAGCTTGCGGAGCCGCTCCTCCAGCTCGTCCTTGCGCTTGGCGAGGTCGGTCGCCTCGGCGGCGAACGCCTCGTCCTCGGCGGCGAGCTCCCGCGCCGCCGCGAGGTCGTCACCGGTGGCGGTCAGCTCCCGGTACGTCTCGACGATGGGCCGCAGCTCGGCGTAGCGCTTGCCGAGCCGCCGAGCCAGGCTCTGGTCGGCGTGGACGGACGGGTCGGCGAGCCGCCCCTCGATGTCCGCGTATTCGCTGATGAACTCGTCGAGATTCACGGTGTGTCCTGGCCGTCCAGGCCCCGGCGCCCCGCAGGGCACCGGGCCCGATTTCGACCGGCCCGGGGACCTCGCGTCCCCGGGCCGGTCCTTGGTCGCTGCGCCGAGCCCGTCCTACTTGCCGGCCTTCTTGCCGAAGCGCTGCTCGAAGCGCGCCACCCGGCCGCCGGTGTCGAGGATCTTCTGCTTGCCCGTGTAGAAGGGGTGGCAGTTCGAGCACACGTCCGCGTGGATGACGCCGTTCTCGGCGGTGCTGCGGGTCTCGAAGGTGTTCCCGCACGTGCACGTCACGGTCGTGACGACGTAGGTCGGGTGGATGTCGGGCTTCATGGGTCTCTCCTCGCCTGGGGCGGCCGCCGGGCGTCCCTGCCGCACGGCCGTGGGCCGTGGGATACGGGGAACGTGAACCGGTACCGCAGCGGTTGCAGTCCAAGTGTGCCAGATACCCGAACGTGCCGAGGTCACCGCCCATTCCCGATCATGAACGGGGCTTCGATCGTGAGCGGGCACCGGTCAGGTGTCCGCGCGGCCCAGGTAGGCGAGGACGGCCATGACCCGGCGGTGGCCCTTCTGGGTCGGCTGAAGGCCCAGTTTGAGGAAGATGTTCGAGATGTGCTTCTCGACCGCCCCATCGCTGACGACCAGGTCCGCGGCGATCGCCCCGTTCGACCGCCCCTGCGCCATCAGCCCCAGGACCTCGTGCTCGCGCGGGGTGAGGGCCTCCAGCGGATCGTCGCCGCGCCGCCGCCCCAGCAGCTGGCCGATCACCTCCGGGTCGATGACCGTCCCCCCGGCGGCGATGCGGCGGACCGCGTCGATGAACTCCGCGACGTCCGCGATCCGCTCCTTCAGCAGGTAGCCGACGCCCTCGGTGCCGCCGCCGATGAGGTCGGTCGCGTACCGCTCCTCCACGTACTGGGACAGGACGAGGATCGGCGTGCCGGGGCGGCGCTCCCGGACGGCCAGCGCGGCCCGCAGCCCCTCGTCGGTGAACGTCGGAGGCATCCGGACGTCCACGATCACGAGGTCCGGCGCGTGCTCGGCGACCAGGCCGGGCAGGCTCTCGCCGTCCCCGGCCGTGGCGACCGTCTCGATCCGCGCGTCGGCCAGCAGCCGGACGAGCCCTTCCCGCAGCAGCACCGAGTCCTCGGCGATCACAACCCGCATCGATCCATTATCGGTGTCACCAGGTGCAGGGGAGGTCGGCGCGGACGATCGTGGGGCCGCCGGGCGGGCTGTCGACGATCAGCAGGCCGTCGATGGTTGCGGCGCGGTCGGCGAGACCGGCCAGGCCGCCGCCCGGGTGCGCCACGGCGCCGCCGACGCCGTTGTCGGTGACCTCGACGACGACCCAGGCGTCGTCGCGGGCCACCCGGACGGTGGCGCGGGTCGCGCGGGCGTACTTCGCGATGTTGGCGAGGGACTCCGCGACGATGAAGTAGGCGATGCTCTCCACCGCGGCCGGCGGACGCTCCGGCAGGTCCACCTCGACCTCGACGGGGACGGGGGCGCGCGCGGCCAGCCCGGACAGCGCCGGGTCGAGGCCCCGGTCGGTGAGAATCGCCGGGTAGATGCCGCGGGCCAGGTCGCGGAGCTCGGAGATCGCCTCCTTGGTCCCCGAGTGCGCCTGCTCGATCAGCGCCCGCGCCCCGTCCGGGTCGTCGTCGAGCTTGGCGCGGGCCCGGCCGATGTCCATCGCGACGGCCAGCAGCCGCTGCTGGGCGCCGTCGTGCAGGTCGCGCTCGATGCGGCGGCGCTCGAACTCGGCGGCGTCCACCCCGCGGGCGCGGCTGGCCTGCAGATGCTCCGTGCGCTTACGCAGCCGCAGGTTCTCGGCCTGCGACGCGCTCGGGCCGAGCAGGAACCGGGCGTAGAGCATGTGCCCGATGGCCATCACCCGGGTCACGTACATCGCCATGACGGCGAGGACGGCGCCGACGACCGTCATCGGCAGGGCCTCCAGCGGGTTGCCCGCCCAGTACGAGACGGGCCCGAACCGGACCTCGACCCCCTCCTGGAACGCGACGATGAACGGCAGGATCAGCAGGCCGCCCGACGACGCCCACACCGCGATCGAGACCACGAACTCGACGATCGAGATGGGGAACAGCAGCCCCAGGTAGAGGAGGTCCTTCCAGGTGGCGGGGTCGGTCGCCATCGACCTCAGCTTGCTGAACGGGTTGCGTCCCGGCGGCAGCGGCCGGTACGGCGACGGGATCTCCGCCCCGAACGCCAGCCGCGCGAGCGTCCGCTCCAGCATCGCGCCGAACCGCCACGCCACCATCAGCGTCGCCAGCATCGGCAGCCCCACCCAGATGATCAGCAGGGCGGTGGAGAGCGACAGGCCGACCACGAGGCCGATGAACCAGGCCAGGCCGAACCCGAACGTGACCGCGAGATACGCCGCCGATCGGTACGTCAGCGACGAGCGGATCATGGCCGGCGGGCTCCACCCGCCGTCCAGGACCGTCTTCATCGCGCGTCCCGCGCCCGCCGGGCCGGTCCGCCCGGCGGCCGCGCCACCGGAATGCGTGCTGAGCTCGTTCACGTCGTCCCTCCCGTTCACCGTACGCGTCCAGCGTGCCGTGGCGCGGGTCCGGGCCGCCATCGTGCCCGCCACCATCCCCGGGGTAGGGCTAACCCCACCCCCGGCCCCCCGGACACGGAACACCCCCGCCCGGAGGACCGGACGGGGGTGCCGCGAAGCCGTGCGTCAGCGGTCGTCGGAGACGGTCGTCTTCTGCACCTGGAGCAGGAACTCGGCGTTGGACCCCGTGTCCTTCATCTTCTCGATGAGGAGCTCCAGCGCCTGCTGCATGTCGAGCGCGTGCAGCACCCGGCGCAGCTGCCAGACGACCCGCAGCTCCTCCGGAGCCATGAGGATCTCCTCCTTGCGGGTGCTGGACGCGTCGACGTCCACCGCCGGGAAGATCCGCTTGTCGGCCAGGCCCCGGTTGAGCTTCAGCTCCATGTTGCCGGTGCCCTTGAACTCCTCGAAGATGACCTCGTCCATGCGGGACCCGGTCTCCACCAGCGCGGTCGCGAGGATCGTCAGCGAGCCGCCGTTCTCGATGTTGCGGGCCGCGCCGAAGAACCGCTTCGGCGGGTACAGCGCCGTCGAGTCGACACCACCGGACAGGATGCGCCCGGACGCCGGCGCCGCCAGGTTGTAGGCGCGGCCCAGGCGGGTGATGGAGTCGAGCAGGACGACCACGTCGTGGCCGAGCTCCACGAGCCGCTTGGCGCGCTCGATCGCGAGCTCCGCGACCATCGTGTGGTCCTCCGCCGGACGGTCGAAGGTCGAGTGGATGACCTCGCCCTTCACCGTCCGCTGCATGTCGGTGACCTCTTCCGGACGCTCGTCCACCAGGACGACCATCAGGTGGCACTCCGGGTTGTTCTTCGTGATCGCGTTCGCGATCGACTGGAGCACCATCGTCTTGCCGGCCTTCGGCGGCGACACGATCAGCCCGCGCTGCCCCTTGCCGATCGGCGACACCAGGTCGATGATCCGCGTCGTGAGGATGCCCGGGTCGGTCTCCAGGCGCAGCCGCTCCTGCGGGTACAGCGGCGTCAGCTTGCTGAAGTCGACGCGGCCCTTCGCCTGCTCCGGCTCCATCCCGTTGACGGTGTCGAGCCGGACGAGCGCGTTGAACTTCTCCCGGCGCTCGCCCTCGCGGGCCTGCCGGACGGCGCCGGTGATGACGTCGCCCTTGCGGAGGCCGTTCTTGCGGACCTGCGCCAGCGACACGTACACGTCGTTGGGGCCCGGCAGGTAGCCGGTCGTCCGGACGAACGCGTAGTTGTCGAGGATGTCGAGGATGCCCGCGACGGGGATGAGGACGTCGTCCTCGGTGACCACCGGCTCCTCGAAGCGATCGCGCCCGCCGCGGCCCCGGTTGCGCTCCCGGAACCGGCGCCCGCGCCGGCCCCTGCCGCCCTCGTCGTCGTCGTGCTGGCCGCCGCCGCCCTGGGTCTGGCCGCGCTGGCGTCCGCCGCCCTGCTCGCCGCCGCGCTCACCGCGCTCGCCGCGTTCACGGCCTTCGCCGCGCTCCCCGCGCTCGCCCCGGCCCTCACCGCGCTCGCCGCGCTCGCCGCGCTCACGGCCCTCGCCGCGCTCACGGCCCTCGCCGCGGTCGCGGCGGCTGCGCTGGCGTCCGCCCTCGCGGCCCTCACGGCCGCCCTCGCGCCCGCCGCCCTGCCCCTGGGTCTCGCCCTCGTCCGCGCCGCGCTCGGCCTTCTCGGCGCTCTTGCCGGCCTGCCGGCCGCCCTGCCGCTCGGCCCGCTCCGGCTTCTCGGCCGGCTGCTCCGCGGCGGGCTCCGCGATGGTGACCTGCTCGTCGGACGGCTCGCTCTTCGCCGCCGCGGTGCGCGTCCGGCGGGGACGCTCGGCCTTGACCGCCGCGGCTCCCGTCGCGGCGGTCGCGGCCGTGGCAGCGGCTCCCTGCTCGCCCCCCGCCGAGCCCTGCCCCGGGCCGCCCTGCTTCTCCTGGATGGCGGCGATGAGCTGGCTCTTGCGCATCCCGGTGGTGCCGGTGATGCCGAGGCTGGACGCGAGCGCCTTCAGTTCGGGCAGCACCATGGCCGAGAGGCCCGTGCCCTGCCGGCGGCGCCGGGGGGTGGCGGACTCCGCGCCGGTCTTGCCGGCCTCGGCCGCGGGCGCCGTGCTGGATGCGTCCGTAAGGAGTTCGCTGGATTCGCTCACTAAGGGTCCTTCCCAGGGAGCGGGCGTCGGCCGGCTTTCGGCCAGTCAACCCGGTGGTGCGGCCCGGCGGGGGCGCCGAGCCGGGCTCCGCCGATCACGATGGCACCGCGATCCGCGAGGTCTGGGTACAGCCAGATGATGGTCGGGACGGTCCGCTCGTACATGCCCCGGTACCGCCACGTCCGAAGTGTCGGGAAGTCGCCTGACAACGGGATGGCACGGCGCCGGGGAGCCGGGAACGCGGGACCGGGACGGCCGGAGGCCGAACCGCCGACGCGCGGCTGACGAGCACGCTGCCCGAACGGGGCATCTGGTGCGGCAATCAGCCTAACATCACCAGGGCACACTGCCATTCCCCAGAGGTCGATGTCTTCGCATTTTACCTAGCTGGACCATGCCGGAACGGGCACCGGCCGCAACGCCGCGCGGGTCCCGGCCCCAGCCCCGCCGTCAGGACCGGTGATCGGGGCCTCCGGCCAGGACATGGGCACCGCGGGTCGCGACGTCCAACGGGTGTTTGTGCCACCCATTACCCAGTTCCAGGCCCATCGAATCAACTTGTGATGCGCTTGTGAAGGTCAGGACAGTAGGACCTGCTCCGGAAATCACCGCCGGCGCACCGGCGTCCCGGAGCCGCGCGACCAGCTCCGCCGACTCCGGCATCGCGGGCGCGCGGTAGTCCTGGTGCAGGCGGTCCTCCGTCGCGTCCAGCAGGAGGCCCTCGCCGAGGTCTCCGGTGAGGACCGCGACGAGCAGCGCCGCCCGCCCCGCGTTGGCGGCGGCGTCCCGATGCGGGACGGTCTCCGGCAGGAGCCCCCGCGCGCGCTCCGTGGCCAGGCCCTGGTCGGGGACGAACGCCACGACCTGCCCGATCCGCGGGTCCAGCCGGACCAGGCGAGGGCCGGACGGGGTCGTCCAGGCGACCGTGAGCCCGCCCGCGAGGCAGGGCGCGACGTTGTCGGGATGGCCCTCGATCTCGTTGGCGAGGCGGAACGCGGCATCGTCGTCCAGGAGGCGGCCCTCGGGGTGGAGGGCGCGCGCCGCGACGATCCCGGCGACGATCGCGGCGGACGAGGAGCCCAGGCCCCGGCTGTGCGGAATGCGGTTGCGGCAGCGCAGCCGGAAACCCTTCGGCTGGCCGGGACCGGCCGCGCCCAGCGCGGACAGCTCGTCGAACGCCCGGCGCAGCACCTTCACGATCAAATGCCGCTCGCCGCGGTCGGCGACCTCCGCGCCCTCGCCCTCGACCTCGATCGACACCGCGTCGTCGCTGACCGCGACCTCGACGTCGTCGTACAGCGACAGCGCGAGGCCCAGCGAGTCGAACCCGGGCCCCAGGTTGGCGCTCGTCGCCGGCGTCCGCACCCGTACGGGCCCGCTCGGCCAGTTCATCGCCGCCCCTTCCGGAATCACGTGTGTGCGGGGCCGGGCGCGGAGCGGCACCGGCCGCCCCTCCACCCGTCCAGGAAAGGTTCTACGTCAGGCCCAGCGCGGACGCCGCGGCGTGGGCGTCGACCTTCACGGTCGTCGGCGCGGGCGCGCCCGCGATCGCCCAGTCGGGGTCCTTGAGGCCGTTGCCCGTCACCGTGCAGACGACCTTGGAGCCGGGCGCGACGACGCCCTGCTCGGCCGCCTGCAGAAGGCCGGCGACGCTCGCCGCCGAGGCGGGCTCGACGAAGACGCCCTCCTCGCGGGCCAGCAGCCGGTACGCGGCGAGGATCTGCCGGTCGGTGACCGAGTCGATCGCGCCGCCGGACTCGTCGCGGGCGGCGACGGCGAGGTCCCAGGAGGCCGGGTTGCCGATCCGGATCGCGGTCGCGATGGTCTGCGGCTTCAGGACGGGCGCGCCCCGCACGAACGGGGCGGCGCCGCTCGCCTGGAAACCGAGCATGCGCGGCGTCCGGGACGAGATCGCGTCGGCCGCGTACTCCTTGTAGCCCATCCAGTAGGCGGAGATGTTGCCCGCGTTGCCGACCGGGAGGCAGTGCACGTCGGGGGCGTCCCCGAGCGCGTCCACGATCTCGAACGCGGCCGTCTTCTGCCCCTGCAGCCGGTACTTGTTGACGGAGTTGACGAGGGCGACCGGGTAGTCGACAGACAGCTTCTGGGCCAGCTCCAGGCAGTCGTCGAAGTTGCCCTCCACCTGAAGGAGCCGCGCTCCGTGCACGAGGGCCTGCGCCAGCTTCCCCATGGCGATCTTGCCGTTGGGGACGAGGACCGCGCACGTCATCCCCGCACGCACCGCGTAGGCCGCGGCGGACGCGGAGGTGTTGCCGGTGGACGCGCAGATGACCGCCTTGGCTCCGTCCTCGGCCGCCTTGCTGATCGCCATCGTCATCCCGCGGTCCTTGAAGGACCCGGTCGGGTTGGCGCCCTCCACCTTGAGGTACACCTCGCAGCCGGTCAGCTGCGAGATCCGCTTCGCGGGGACCAGCGGCGTGCCGCCCTCCAGCAGGGTCACGACGGGCGTCGCGTCCGTCACCGGAAGCCGGTCGCGGTACTCCTCGATGAGGCCGCGCCAGGCGCGCGCGTTCGCGTTCACGTCGTTCTCCTTGGCCGCAGGTGGGCTGATTCTATCGGCGTCATTCCTCGCCCTCGACGCGCATCACGCTCACGACCTCCAGCACGATGTCGAGGTTGCGGAGGCCCTCGACCGTCGCCGTGAGCGCCGCGTCCGGGGCGCGGTGGGTCACCACCACGAGCTGGGCGTCCTCGCCCAGTCCCTCCTGCCGGACGGCCTGGATCGACACCCCGTGCCGGGCGAACTCCTCCGCGACCGTGGCGAGCACACCGGAGCGGTCCGCCACGTCGAGGTGGATGTAGTAGCGCGTGACCGTCTCGCCCATGGGCAGGACGGGCAGCTTCGCGTACGTCACCTCGACCGGACCCGGGGTTCCGCCCGCGACGTTGCGCGCGACCGCGACCAGGTCGCCGAGGATCGCGGAGGCCGTCGGGGCGCCCCCCGCACCGGCGCCGTAGAACATCAGCGAACCCGCCGACTCGGCCTCCACGAACACCGCGTTGTACGCCTCGCGGACGCTCGCCAGCGGATGCGACCGCGGGATCATCGCCGGGTACACGCGGACCGACACGCCGCGCCCGTTCCGTCCGTCCTCGGACGGGACCCGCTCGCAGATCGCGAGCAGCTTGACGACGCAGTCCATGCCCTTGGCGCCGGCCACGTCCGCGGCCGTCACCTCCGTGATGCCCTCCCGGTGGACGTCCGCCGCGGTGACCGGGGTGTGGAACGCGAGCTGCGCCAGGATCGCCGCCTTGGCCGCCGCGTCGAAGCCCTCCACGTCGGCCGTGGGATCCGCCTCGGCGTACCCGAGCGCCTGGGCCTCCTCCAGGGCGTCGTTGAACCCGGCGCCGTGGGCGTCCATCTGGTCGAGGATGTAGTTCGTGGTGCCGTTGACGATGCCCAGCACCCGGTGCACGTGGTCGCCGACCAGCGAGTCCCTGAGCGGACGCAGCAGCGGGATCGCGCCCGCCACGGACGCCTCGTAGTACAGGTCGGCCCCGTACTCGCGGGCGGCCGCGAAGAGGGTCGCCCCGTCCTCCGCCAAAAGGGCCTTGTTGGCGGTGATGACCGACTTGCCGGTCTTCATCGCCTCCAGCATCAGCGTCCTGGCCGGCTCGATGCCGCCGATCACCTCGATGACGATGTCGACGTCGTCCCGCGTCACGAGACCCTGCGCGTCCGTCGTCACCAGCTCCGGGTCGACGCCCGCCCGCACCTTGTCGGGCCGCCGGACGGCGATCCCGGCGAGCTCCAGGGGGACCCCCACCCGCGCGGCGAGATCATCGGCCTGCTCCCGCAGCAGCCGCACGACCTCGGTGCCGACGACGCCGCACCCGAGCAGCGCCACCCGCAGCGCGCCACGTTCGGAACTCACGCTTCGACCTCCGCATCGAGCCGCAGCAGGTCCTCGACGCCCTCACGGCGGACGATCACGCGCGACCTGCCGTCCCGCACCGCCACCACGGCGGGCTTCGGAACGTGGTTGTAGTTGCTGGCCATCGAACGACAGTACGCACCCGTCGCCGCCACGGCGACCAGGTCCCCCGCCGCAAGATCTTCGGGCAACCACACGTCCCGCACCACGATATCCCCGCTCTCGCAGTGCTTCCCGACAAGTCTGCCGAGCATCGGCGGCGCCTCCGACGTCCGGCTCGCCAGGACGCACGTGTACTCGGCGCCGTACAGGGCGGTGCGGAGGTTGTCGCTCATCCCGCCGTCCACGGACACGTACGTCCGCAGGCCCTCGACGTCCTTCACGGTCCCGACCTCGTACACGGTGACCCCGCCCGGCCCCACGATCGCCCGTCCCGGCTCGACCGTCAGCCTCGGCATCGCCAGCCCGTACGCCCTGCACTCACGCGCCACGATCGCCCTCAGGCCGTCCGCGATGGCCTTGGGATCGTGCGGCTCCTCACCCGGCACGTACGCGATCCCGTAGCCTCCGCCGAGGTCCAGCTCGGGCAGCTCGATGCCGTGCTCGTCCCGGATCGCGACCAGCAGCTCCGCCAGCCGGTGGGCCGCGACCTCGAACCCGTCCACCTCGAAGATCTGCGACCCGATATGGCTGTGCAGCCCCACGAGCTCGAGCTCGTCCAGCTTGAGGACGCGCCGCACCGCCTCCAGCGCGGCCCCCGACGTCCGGGAGAACCCGAACTTCTGGTCGTCGTGGGCCGTCGCGATGAACTCGTGGGTGTGCGCCTCCACCCCGGTGGTGACGCGCACCATCACCTTGGGACGGACACCGCGCTCCTTGGCGAGGTACCCCAGCCGGGCGATCTCCTCGAAGGAGTCCAGGACGATCCGCCCCACCCCCGCGTCCAGGGCCTGCTCCAGCTCCCACACCGCCTTGTTGTTGCCGTGCATCGTGATGCGCTCCGTGGGGAACCCCGCCGCGAGGGCGATCGCGAGCTCACCCCCGCTGCACACGTCCAGCCCCAGGCCCTCGTCCTTGAGCCACTTGGCCATCGCCACGCACAGGAACGCCTTGCCCGCGTAGTGGACGTCGCCGTCATGGAACGCCGCCGCGTACTCACGGGCACGGCTCCGCACGTCCTCCTCGTCATAGACGTACAGGGGCGTCCCGTACTCCTCGGCGAGGTCGCGGACATCGACCCCGCCGATGACGACGGCCCCCTCGTCCCTCCTGGCGCCACGCGGCCAGATCGACGCGTCCAGCGCGTTCAGGTCGTCCGCCGGCCCCGCCGGGTGGTCTTCGGGCAGGACGTCCGCGTGCCGGGGCCCGGCGGGATGTACACGGCTCATATTCGCTCTCTAGGGGTCTCACCGATCAACTTCAAACCATCGCCGATTGCGATGCGCACGGCCTCCGCCAACCCGGCGCGTCCCGCGTGCACCGCCCCGGGTCTCTCGTCACCCTTGGGCAGAGCGGGACACCGCTCGTGAACGTCGTGGTAAGCGGAGGCGACCCGCTCAAGACAGAACGCCAGCGGACGGGCATCTCTTTCCCGCCGCGCCTGCACGACGCGTCCGGGAAGATCCCCGAGGGCCCCCACCAGGGCGAGCTCCAGGGGCTCACCATTCACGAACGCCCCCGGCTCGACCCCCAGGTCCCGGGCCCAGCGCCCGACCCACGAGGCCCGCGCATAGGCGTACCGCACCGAGAACCCGGGGTTGTCGAACGTCCGGGGCCACTCGTCCCACCGGTAGGGCGGCAGGGCCGCGGACCCGAGGCCCCGCGCGACACCCTCGACGACGTCCCGGACCGGCACCTCGACCCGCACGAACCCGCGCCCGGTGACCGAACCGCCGACCCGGCGAGCGATCACTCCCGGATCGACCCGCAGCCGCAGCGCCACCGGGGACTCGAAGCCGCCGTCCACGCACAGCACGACCGCGCTCTCGGGCACGACGACATCGACTTCCCCCCGCGCCACGGCATCGCGCACCGCCGCCACAAGGGCGTCGCTCACGTCGGCTGGGGTCACCCCCGTGAGACTAGCCGACCACTATCTGGACACCGCCGCCAGCTTCCGCACCGTCTGGATCAGCTGATTCGGGTCGAACGGCTTGGTGACGTACGCGTCCACGCCGATCTCGTGCCCCCGCCGCACATCGTGCTCCTGCGCCCGCGCGGTGATCATCACGACCCGGATGTGCGCCGTGCCCGGATCCTCCCGCAGCCTGATCGCCGTGACCCACCCGTCCAGCCGGGGCATCATCACGTCCAACGTGATGACATCGGGCCGGACGTCGAGGACCTTCTCCAGACAGTCCTGCCCGTCCACGGCCGTCGCCACCTCGAACCCCTCGAGTTGCAGGTTCACGGCGATGAGCTGGCGGATCACCTCGTCATCATCGACAACGAGAACACGTCCCAATGCCTCGGTCACGGCCTCGAAGCTAGCCGACTCGACCCCGCGACGCACGGCGAACGCTCATGTGCGCGCCACCCCGCCAACCCTGCTACCCTTTGATCTCGCGCCCCACAGGGACGCACGCCCCCTTAGCTCAGGGGATAGAGCAACGGCCTCCGGAGCCGTGTGCGCAGGTTCGAATCCTGCAGGGGGCACCTTCCTGAGACCGGCGGAATCAACCCGCTGACCAGCACAGACATTACAAGATCGGGCAGGCTCCCGGTCATCGTTGCATTCTCGCCCGATCTCTTTATTGGTTTGATCGGTCGATCTCAATCAGGGTTCGGGGCGGGCTGCGCGGAAGTCGCGGCGCAGGATCGTCAGGGCGAGGATCGCCAGCCATGCGAAGTAGGCGTAGGCGTTGATCCGTTCGAGGGCACCTGCCCATGGGGTGTCGTTCTGCTCGAGGCCCCGTATCGCGAATGAGGACGCGATGCCGAAGCCGATGACCGTGACCGTCGTTGCGAGGGCGTAGAGCCTGAACCGGCCCGGGTAGGCGACGGCCGACAGGATCAGCATTGCGACCACGAGCATGCTGAACACGCCTGACAAGGCGATGTGCATGACGTCGTTGAACCCCGACTCCATGTCGCGCGAGCTCATTGCCCAGAACGTATGCGTCGGGATGCCCACGATGACGAAGTCCGCGATCTGAAGGATGCCGATCCAGCGGACGCTTCCGCGCTGCGCCACTCGGAGGACGCCGATTCCGAATGCGAGCAGGAGCACGTTGTGGATGAGGATGACCGTCACCATCAGCGGCCGGACGGGCGACCCGAAGGCGCTCAGTTCACTGATCGCCTGGTCGAGGTAGCTGTAGCCGTCGTACCGGAGGCTCGCTAGGACGTCTCCGATGACGTACACCACGACCGCCGCGACCGCGGCCAGGAGCAGTCCCCTTGTCGCGGTCCGGTCCCGCCGTCGATGGGAGATGGCGTCGTCCATTGTTCCCACCTCCTGGCTTCATCCTTCTCACCGGTGGTGGGCATGACCAGGGTCGAAGGTCACGACGCCGTTGCGCTCATCCGGCTTCCGCGTCTGGACGGGCCTCCGCCTCTCCCGAGCGGGGGCCCCGTTCCAGGGCAGCTCACCCCGGAGCAAAGCAAGATCACGGAACACCTTTTGACGGTATGCCAGATACGCGTCTTACGACCGGGGCCGCACTCGTGAGGGCCCGCAGAACCGGCCGGGAGCTGTTCGCTTTCGTGGTGCCGGCCCGGATAAGCCGTTCCCGTTCGTCCGTCCGGTTGGCAGGTCGCCGTGCTCACCGGCTTCGAGGAGTGATGGAGAGACGATCTAGCGGGGAATCTTTCGAATCTCTGTTTGATCGTCTTGATCAGTGGATTCATGCTAGTTTTCTGGTGTGGATGTCCTGTCGGACGTGATCAACTCGATCAGCGCCGGGCGGCCCCACTGCCGGCGGGTGACGCATCGGGTTCCGTTCGGGCAGTGGTTTCCCGCCGCGGCCGGGGCGGGCTTCCATCTGGTCCTGCGCGGATCCTGTGTGCTCGTCATGGCGGACGGGACGGTCTCTCCGCTGCACACGGGGGACATCGTGCTCCTGCCCGCGGGCACGGCGCACGGTCTGGCCGACAGCCCGGAGACGCCGATGAGCCGTAACGCTCCCAAGGGCGAGGACACGAGCACGGGCGACGGCGAGGTGACGGGACTCCTGTGCGGCGCCTATCTCTTCGATCAGCCGCGGCCGCACCCACTGCTGGACGACCTGCCGGACGTGATGCGCTTCCCGGCGCGGATAGGGCGGCATCCGTCCCTGAACGCCGCCGTGGGGCTGCTCGCGCAGGAGGCGGAGTCGCCGGCGCAGGGCAGCGGCGCCGCGGTCCCGGCGCTGCTCGACCTCGTCCTGCTGTACCTGCTCCGGGCCTGGTTCGACGAGCGGCACGAGGGCACCGCCCGGGGGTGGGCGGCGGCGCTGCACGACCCGGCGGTCACGGCGGCGCTGGACGCGCTGCACGGCGAACCCGCCCGGCCGTGGACGGTGGCCGATCTCGGGCGCCGGGCGGGCCTGTCCCGTGCGGCGTTCGCGCGGCGGTTCACGAGCACCGTGGGGCAGCCTCCGCTGACCTATCTCACGGGGTGGCGCATGATCCTGGCGGCGCGGCTGCTGCGCGAGCCGGGGGCGTCACTGCGCGGGGTCGCGGCGGACGTGGGCTACACCTCGGAGTTCACGTTCGCGCACGCGTTCAAGCGGGAGTACGGGGTCCCACCGGGCGAGTACCGGCGGGCGCACCGTGCGGGCGGCGGGGCGGCGGGATGATCGGGTGCGATCTGTCAGGCGGAGCCTGCCGACTCCAGGGGCGACAGCCCGGGGTTCAGCCGGGTGAGCAGCTCGGAGCGGCGGCCCACGTCGAGCTTGCGGTAGACGCGGGTGAGGTGCTGCTCCACCGTGCTGACCGTGATGAACAGCTTCGCCGCGATCTCCCGGTTGGTGTCGCCGTGCGCGGCGAGTACCGCGACACGCCGTTCGGCCTCGCTGAGCACCTCCATGGCGTTCCCAGGGGGGCCGGCGGGGCGGGTCGGCGCCGCGCCGTGCGCGACGAACCCGTATCGGCGGCCGAGGTCCTGGGCGCGGTTCTCCATGGCGCGGGCCCGCCCCTCGTCGCCGAGCCGGAGGTACGCGCGACGCAGTTCGGCGCAGGCTCGGGCCAGCCCGTACTGGTCGCCGCCGTCTTCCAGGTCCGCGACGGCCTCCTCCAGCAGCGCGCGGCGGCGTTCCGCGCACTCCTCCGTGGACGCGAGGACGCGCAGCAGGTCGCCGCGGGGGCCGCAGGTGCGTTCCAGTTCCGCCGCCGCCAGGCGGTGGGCACCGGCCCGGTCGCCGAGGGTGAGCAGCGCGTCGGCGGCGTCGGCGGCCCACGGGACGATGCTCCCGCCGAGCAGACCCCACTCGGCGACCGAGTCGCCGCAGGTCTGGAAGTCGTCCAGGGCGGCGTGGGGGCGGCCGGTGGCGAGATGGTGGCGGCCGCGGGCGTGCAGGAAGTGAAGCCCGCCGAGCGTCCGCAGCCCGGCTTCCGGGACGGACGTCCTGGCGAGCGCGCCGGCCTCCTCGTACCGGCCCATCGCGGTCTTGGCGATGATGGAGTTCGCGAGCGGCAGCATGACGGCGGCGCCCCAGCCGTCGGGGGTGATGAGGGCGAGCGCCTGGTCGGCGTGGCGTTCGGCGTCGGCCATCCGGCCGCGGCGCACGTCCGCGCTGGAGCGCAGGGTCAGCAGCATCGCCTGCCAGGTGGGGGTGCCGCGGTCGGCGAGCTCCGCCAGCAGCGAGTCGCACCAGTGCTCGGCGTCGTCGAGGCGGCCCTCGTAGATGAGCGCCGCCAGGGCCGCGCTGATCTCGAAGATCCCCTGGTCGTCCAGCTGGGCGCCCTGGAGGACCTGTTCGGCGAGGGTGAGGCTGGTCTCGCCGGTGTGGCCGCGCAGGACGGAGCTGAGCAGCAGCGCGGCGCGCTTCGGCGCGCTGCGCCGCGCCGTCGTGGTCTCGGCCGATCCGGCGGCGCCCGCCATGCCCCGGTTCAGGTCGGGGTAGAGGCAGCCGAGCCACAGTTCGACGGCGCGCGACGTGCCGTCGGCGGGGCCGGCCAGCGCGTCGGCGAGGGCGTGCGCCTGCTCCAGCCGGCCGAACCAGAGCAGGTAGACGAGCAGGGACGTGCTGTCGCTGCGCGTGAGCCGGCCGGCGAGCGCGTGGCCGACCGCGTCGTTGAGGCACCGGCCCGCGGACGCGGGGTTGGTGCGCCACAGGGCTCTCAGCAACGCCAGGGTGATCGTGGCCCGCTCGTCGTCGTGGACGCAGGCGTTCAGCGCGGCGCGCAGCATCGTGACGGCGGTGTCGTTGTCGTGGTGGAGCAGGGCGTGCTCCGCGCCGCGCAGCAGCACCGAAGGCGCCCACGGCTCACCGGTGGACCCGCCGCGGACGAGGTGCCCGGCGATCTGCGCGGGCGGGGCTCCCCAGTCGCGCAGCAGGCCCGCGAGGCGCCGGTGCGCCTCGGCTCGCCGGGCGGGCGCCCAGCTCGCCAGGACCGCCACCCGGACGGCGCGGTCCCGGTAGCGGCCGTCGGCGCGCAGCAGGCCGGTCGCGACGAGTTCCCGGAGGGCGCGGGCACCGGTGGCCCGGTCCACGGCGAGGAGTTCGGCGACGAGCTCCTCGGTGGCGGGGCGGTCGCCGAGGAGGGCGAGCATCCGGGCCGCGTTCTGCGAGTTGTACTCGCAGCGCAGGAGGCAGAGGGTGACGGCGTGGGAGAACTCGAGGCCGGGGGTGAAGCCGTCCGGGTCGTCGCCGCGGGCGAGGTGTTCTTCGGCGAGGGCGCGGAGCAGGAGCGGGTTGCCGCCGGTGAGGTCGTGGGCGCGCCGCACCTGCGCGGGGGCGGGGGCGGCGCCGGTGATCTGCTGGAGCATCAGGGCGGTGGCGTCGGTGGACAGCAGGGTCAGCCGGATGTGCCGGCTGCGGGGCTCGCGCAGGAGGTCGGCCTGGAAGCAGCGGTACTCGCTGGAGGCGTGCTCGCCGTCGCTGAGCAGCATCATGACGCGCGAGAAGCGGAGGCGGCGGGCGAGGTAGAGGAGGCAGACGAGGGACGGGACGTCGGCGTAGTTGACGTCGTCGACGCAGAGGGCGACCGGCTGCTTGCGCCCGAGTTCGGTCAGCATCCCTTCGAGCGCGTGCAGGAGGTCGATCTCCTTGCGCGACGTCATGTCGAAGCCGTCGGAGGTCCAGGGGAACGGGCGGTCGCCGAGGACGGCACGGGCGGCGGCGACGTCCGGGTCGGCGGTGTTCTCGGCGGCGGCGACGAGCTGGCCGATCACGCCGAGCGGTATTCCGGTCTCGGTCCGCGAAGCCGCGGCCTTCAGTACCAGCACACCGGCGTTTCGCATGTGCGCGCCGCACAGTTCGAGCAATTCGGTCTTTCCACTGGCGACTGGGCCGCTGATAACGACGACGGTGCCCGAGGCGGGCTTTATATCGGTCCAGAGTCGGCTGAGTAGGCGGATTTCTCGGTCACGCTCCACGAGGCTCATGCTTCCCCCTGATGTCGTGTACGACAACCGATCATGATTGTCACATGATGACCGATCCGGGCGTGACATGGCCGGGTAATAATGGCGGAGGCCATGGGTTCGACCCGCCGGACCTGCATCAATACAAATGTTAAGTTCTGGTTAACCTCGAATGAACCGGTGGCTGGAAAGAACACGCACTCTCCCCCGGCGGCGCGGGGAAGAGTGCGGGTGGGTGGTGGGCGGGGCGTCCGGGTCAGCCCTCGGGCGGGTAGTGCGACAGCACCTCGAAGTAGTCGGCCGACACCGGCCCGGCGAAGTGCGGTCCGACCTGGTCCATCCAGGTCTTGAACTGCGGGGACGTCCGGAATCCCGTCGCGGCCTCGCTGCTCGCCCAGGCGAGGATGAGCAGGTAGGAGCCGGCCTTGTCGAACTGGCGGAGCAGGTCCACGAACATGAAGCCCGCCGCCTCGGCGAGCACCGGCTCGCACTTCTTGAACGCTTCCTCGAAGGCGGTGGAGCGATCCGGGACGATGGACAGCAGAGCATGTTCGATGATCATTGGTCTCCCTTCCAGGGCATGACTCAAGACATAAGTCTCGGTCACACCACGTTTTCACGTTAATTCCGGGCCGGTGGAGCTGAAACCCCTATCCCCCCCTATCGGGTGGCCGGATCCGGGCATCGGGGTCGTGTTCCGCCCGCTTCAGCGGGGTCCGGGGCGAAGTCCGCCGTCCAGCCGGACCACCGTTCCGTTCAGCATGGGGTTGCGCAGAACACTTTCGACGAGGGCCGCGAACTCGGCCGGTTCGCCCATCCGCGCGGGGTGCTGGAATTGCGCGGCCAGCGAGGTCACGGCGGCCTCGGGGAGCCCGCCGACCATCGGGGTGTCGAACACGCCCGGCGCGAGGGTGACCACCCGGACGGCGCGGGCGGCCAGATCGCGCGCCACGGGCAGCGTCATGGCCGCGACGCCGCCCTTGGACGCGGCGTAGGCGGCCTGCCCGATCTGCCCGTCGAACGCCGCCACCGAGGCGGTGTTGACGATCACGCCGCGCTCCTCGCCGAGCGGGTCGAGCGTCTCCAGGTGCGCGGCGACGAGCCGCAGCACGTTGAAGGTGCCGACGAGGTTGACGTCGATGATCCGGCGGAAGTCCGCCAGGGGATGCGGCCCGCCGCGTCCGGTGGTGCGCCGGGCGAGGGCGATGCCCGCGCAGTTGACCGCCGCGCGCAGGTCCCCGAACTCCGCCGCCGCCGCGACGGCCTCGGCGACCGCCGCCTCGTCGGTGACGTCGGCGGGGACGAACCGCGCCCGCTCCCCCAGCCGCTTGGCGGCCAGTGCCCCCGACGAGTCGGGCAGGTCCACGATGACCACGCGGGCTCCCGCGCCGGCCAGCGCGGTCGCGGTGGCCGCGCCGAGCCCGGAGGCCCCGCCGGTGACGAGTACGACCCGATCGGTGATGTCCATCCTGTCTCTCCGTCCTGCCGTGCTCTCAGGCGTGGTCTCCGAGCTCGCGAGCGGCTCGGGTCAGCGGGCCGGCACCTCGTCGTGGGCGGTGGCGGCGGCCGGGGCGTCGGCGGGGGCGGTGCCGGCCGGCGGGACGCGGCGCAGCAGCGCGGCCGCGGCGAGCGCCAGCACGGCGGCGGTCCCGGCGATGACGGCGCCGACGCCGTTCAGACCGGTGGTGAACGCCTCCCGGGCGGGCACGAGGACCGCGCGGGCGGTGTCGGCGGGCAGCGTGCCCGCGACGGTGACGGCGCCGGCGAGGGAGTCGTGCGCCAGCTCCGAGGCGTCCGCCGGCAGCCCGGACGGCAGCTCGCCCTTCACCTCGTCCCGGTACAGCGCGGTGTTGACGCTGCCGAGGATCGCCACGCCGAGCGCGACGCCGAGCTGGGTGGCGGTCTCCGACATCGCCGACGCCGATCCGGCCTTCTCCGGCGGCGCGGCGCCGACGACGAGGTCGGTGGTGAGCGCGGCCATCGGGCCGATGCCGAAGTAGACGACGGCGAACCCGGTGATCAGCAGGGTCAGCCCGGCACCGGTCTCGACCCGCGTGAGCAGGACGCCGCCGATGACGGCGACCGCCAGGCCGGCGGCCATCACGTCACCGGGCCGGACCCGCTGGATCAGCCCGGGTGAGGCCATCGCGCTGAACATGAGCGCGACGGCGGCGGGCAGCAGCCACACGCCGGAGCGGATGGGCGACAGGCCCTCGACGAGCTGGAGGTACTGGCTGATGAACAGCGTGACGCCGCCCATGATCGCCGAACCGAACAGCATGATGCCGAGCGACGTCCCGAACGTCCGGTCGCGGAACAGCGCGAGGTCCATGAGCGGGTCGGCCAGTCGGCTCTGCCGCAGGATGAACAGCACGAGGAACACGACGCCGGCGGCGGTCGCCGCGACGGGCTCGGCGCCGATCCCGTCCTTGGCGAACTCCTTGATGCCGTAGACGATCGGCATGACGGCGGCAAGCGAGAGGGCGACGCTGAGGGGGTCGAGCCTGCCCGCGTCGGGGTTGCGGTACTCGGGCAGCAGGAACGGCCCGGCGGCGATGAGCAGGATCATCACCGGCACGCCGAGCAGGAAGACCGAGCCCCACCAGAAGTTGTCCAGGAGCAGGCCGCCGGCGAGCGGGCCGATCGCGATGCCGAGCATGAAGCAGCTCAGCCAGGCCGCGATGGCCACCGACCGCTGCTTGGGGTCCTGGAACATGTTGCTGATGAGGGCGAGCGTGGACGGCATCAGCGTCGCGCCGGCGATGCCCAGCAGCGCGCGGGTGACGATGAGCATCTCGGCGCTGGTGGAGTAGGCCGCCAGCACCGAGGCGATGCCGAACGTGGCCGCGCCGATGAGCAGCAGGCGGCGGCGGCCGATGCGGTCTCCGAGGGTGCCCATGGTGATGAGGAAGCCGGCGATCATCAGCGCGTAGATGTCGAGGATCCAGAGCTGCTGGGTGCTGCTCGGGTCGAGGTCGGCGCTGATGTGCGGGAGCGCGAGGAAGAGCACGCTCGTGTCCAGCGAGGTCAGCAGCGTGGGCAGGGCGAGGACCGCGAGCCCCGTCCACTCCCGCCGACCGGCTTGGGGCACGGCGCCGGTCGTTGTCGTGTCCATCAGATCCTCTCGTGGTGGTGGGAGCGGGGCACCGGCACAGACCATGGCCCCTGTAACTGATCGTGGCCTTGAGCCACTCCTTGCTCCAGAGGCAATGCTCTGTCACAGTCAGAGGGAACGGAAGGAGGAACTTTCGTGTCACAGAGGAACCAGCGTGTGTCCCCCGAGGATGTGCACCCGATCGCGTGCCCGATCCGGGAGATCTTCGACCGGGTCGCCGGCAAGTGGTCGGTGCAGATCATCCTGCTGGCGGTGTCGAAGGGCCCGATCCGGTTCACCGAGCTGGAGCGGGGCATCGAGGGCATCAGCCGCAGGATGCTGACGCTCACCCTGCGGCAGCTCGAACGCGACGGGCTGCTCGTCCGGACCGTGTACCCGACGGTGCCGCCGCGGGTGGAGTACACCGCCACCGAGATGGCCCGCGAGCTGCGGGGAGCGTTCGAGCAGCTCGCCGCGTGGGCCGTGCGGCACCAGGACGCCATCGCCGACGCGCAGCGGGCCTACGACGACCGGCAGGAGAAGGTCGCCGCCAACTGACGGCCGTCCGTCCGCCGGGCCGCCCTCTCCGCGGCGGCCCGGCGGACGGCTCCGGCGGGCCGCCGTCCGGCGGTGATCCCCGGACGGTGTCACCGGATCGGGCCGAGCCGCACCGGGAGTTCGGCGAGCGCCCGGATCACCAGGGCGCCGTTGAAGGCGGGCTCCTCGACGGCGAGTTCGATGTCCTGACGTGCCAGCGCGGCGAGCGCCACCTGCGTGGTCATGCGCGCCACGGGCGCGGCGACGCAGAAGTGGATGCCGTGGCCGTAACCGAGCACCCGGTGGGGCGTCCGGGACAGGTCGAGCCGGTCCGGGTCCTCGTAGACGGCCGGGTCGTGACTGGCCGCGCCCATGACGAGGAACACCTGCTCGTCCGGCGCCAGGTCGAGCCCGGCGACGCGGGCGGGCTCCAGCGCTGCACGGGTGAGCAGGAACAGCGGCCCGTCGAAGCGGAGCAGCTCCTCCGTCGCGCCGGCGATCCGGTCCGGGTGCTCGCGCAGCCAGGCGAGCTGGTCCGGATGGCGCAGCAGGGCCAGCGCCGAGTTGCCCATCTGCGCGGCCGTGGCTCCGAACCCGGCGGCCAGCAGGTTGACGCAGATGATGCCGAGCTCGACCTCGGTGAGGCCGGTGCCGTCCTCCTCCGCGGTGACCAGCTCGCTGATGAGGTCGTCGGCGGGCTCGGCGCGGCGGCGGTCGGCGAGTTCGCGGGTGAGGTCGGCGAACCACAGGCGGGCCTCGTCGCGGCGGCTCGCCTGCTCGGGGGTGAGGGTGAAATCGGGGTCCAGCCCGCGGGCGCTGTCCATGGAGTGGGCGAACGCCTGCTCGTGGTACTCCTCGGGGATGCCCATCATCTCGGTGAGGACGAGGCCGCCGAGGGGCCGCAGCACCTGGTTCATGAGGTCGATCTCGCCGTCGTCGGACGCGGCGCGGGCCGAGCGCAGCAGCCGGTCGGTGATCTGCTCGGCGACGGGCCGCAGCCGGGCGACGGTGCGCGGGGTGAACGCCTTCGACACGAGGCCGCGCAGCCGCGTGTGGTCGGGCGGGTCCTGCATCGCGAGGAAGCGGACGGGCGGCTCCCCGTAGATCGACAGTTTCTGGCTCTCCACCATCGGGCCGTCGCCCCAGCCGAACGCCGGGTCGGACAGGACCGAGGTGACGCCCGCGTGGCTCAGCACGATGGGGATGCCGGCGGGCGTGCGGAACGCCTCGCCGTGCTCTCGGCGGATCGCGGCGAACACCGGATAGGGGTCGGCGTGGAACGCCGGGTCGAACGGGTTGAACGGCAGCATCTGCGCGATCACGGCGGGATCGAAGGAAACGGCCTCGGTCATGGGTGCTGGCTCCTGTCGCGGACGCGTCTACGAGCGTGCCGGCCGCAGCTCGACCGGCATGTCGAGGACGATGGTGTGCTTGTTGCTCGGCTGGTAGGCGACGGGGCCCGCCGGACGCAGGTCCCCGACGCGGTCCAGCAGCACGTCGAGCAGGACCGCGAACTGGCGGCGGGCCACGCGGTCGCCCAGGCAGTAGTGGTTGCCGTGCCCGAACGTCATGTGGGGGTTCGGGGCGCGGTGGGGGTCGAAGACGCCGGGGTCGGTGAAGACGTCCTCGTCGCGGTTGGCGGACGGCCACCAGAGCGTGACCTTGTCCCCGGCGGAGATCCGGGCTTCGCCGATCTCGACGTCGCGGGTGGCGGTGCGGCGGTTGTAAGGATTGGGCGGTGCCCAGCGGAGCATCTCCTCGATCCCCGTGGGCAGCGCGGACCGGTCGGCGCGCAGCGCGTCCCAGTGCTCGGGGTGCTCCGCGAGCACGAGGACGCCGCTCGCGAGGGTGTTGCGGGGCTGCTCGCCGCCGGTGAGCAGCAGGAGCAGCAGGTTCTGCTCCCGTTCGGCGGCGGTCAGCGGGGGCTCGTCGCGGTGGGCGGCGATCTCCCCGGTGGCGAGGATCGTGGCGAGGTCGGGGCCGGGTTCGGCGCGCTTGCGCGCCAGCAGGTCCGCCACGTACTTCTGGGTGGCGGCGAACGTGGCGCGGGAGACGTCGTCGGCGACCCCGGTGCGGCGGCGGTGGAAGCCGGTGGACTCGTGCGCCCACCCGGCGACGCGCGGCCGGTCCTCGGGCGGGACGCCGAGCAGGATCGCGATGGCGAGGTAGGCGAACGGCTCGCAGATGTCGGTGGCGAGGTCGCAGCGCCCGGCGGCGACGGCCCGGTCGACGAGGGCGGCTGCGGCGGCGCGCAGCTCGTCCTCCAGCGCCGCCGCGGCGGCGTCCGTCACGGCGGGGCCGATCAGGTCCGCGAGCAGGTGGTGCCGCGGCTCGTCCATCATCGCCATGATCACGCCGGCGAGCATCCCGAACGGGAGGTCCTCCAGGTGGGAGCCGCCCGCGGCGCGGCCACCGCCGCCGCGCGCGGAGAAGGTGGCGGGGTCGGCGGCCGCCGTCGCGATGTCGGCGTGCCGGGTGAGCACCCAGAAGCCCTCGTCTCCGCCGGTGCGGCCGGGCGGGTGGTACAGGACGGGCGCCTCCCGGCGGAGCCGGGCGAAGACGTCGTAGGGGATGCCGCCGGGGCTGCGGGCGAACGCGTCGTGGTCGGTCAGGTCGAAGCCGTCGAGGGCGGCCGGCCAGGACGGGGCCGGTGAGGTGGCGGTCACGGACGGTCCCCTCCGGGGTCGGTGAACGGGTCGGCGGCGCCGTCGAGCCAGCGGCGGCTGACCTTGACGTGATCGGGCGCCGCGAGGTCGGGGGCGGTGTGGTCGTGGGCGGTGTGGTCGTGGGCCGCGCGGCCGGACGCGGCGTCGCCGGTGACGGTGTCCAGGCGCGTCCACAGCGCGGCGAGCCGGGCGCGGGCGGCGGCGCCGTACAGGGCCGCGAGCTCGCCGCCGGAGTGCTCGGCGGTGGCGCGGGCGCGGACGACGGCCGCGGTGAGCAGTTCGGCCGCGATGCGGCCGAGCGCCCCGAGCGTCCCCTGGCGTTCCATCAGGTCGGCGGGGTCGGGGTGGCGGGCGGCGAGGTCGGCGCAGGTCGCGGTGAAGCGCCGCACGTCGTCGGCGAGGGCGTCCCCGGCGGGGCCCGCCTCCACCGGGGCGGCGCCGTCGGTGAGGAAGCGGGACATGATGAGGCGGCCGGCGTTCACGTCCAGGATGAAGTCGACGTTGCCGGAGACCCGCATTCCGCGCGCGTCGCGGAGCAGCCGTTCGGCGGGCAGGACGGGCAGGGCGCCGCGCCGCGCCTGGGACGCGGCGGTCTCCAGGCCGCGCGCGCCGAGCAGCGACACGGTGTCGTCGGCGACGCGCCAGGCCGCGCGCGTGCAGACGTTCTTCGCGACGACGCGTTCCAGCGTGCGGGCGGACGCGCCGGGGCCGAGCAGGCACCAGCGCGTCAGGCTCTCCATGGCGTACACGTCGGCGAGCAGGTCGGCGGTGATCCGCTGGACGGCGTCGTAGTCCCCGAGGGGGCGGTCGTTCACGGTGCGGCCGGGAACGAACGCGTGGACGAGCCGCAGGCAGGCGCGGGCGAGGCCGAGGGCGGGCGCCGCGTTGAAGTACAGGGCGCTCAGCAGGGCGACGGGGATGACCGCGGCCGGGAACGACGACGCGCCGGGCTCCCCGGCGAGGACGTGGTCGCGGGGGACGCGGACGCCGTCCAGCCGCAGCCGGGCGTTGCCGAGGCCGCGCTGACCGAGGAACTCGTGCTGCGCCGTGACCTGGAGGCCGGGCGCGTCCGTGTCCACGAAGGCGACGCCGACCCGGCGGTCGCCGCCGGCTCCGGCGATCGTGACGGTCAGGGCGAGGAGGTCGGCGAAGGAGCCGCTCCCCGTGTAGAGCTTCGTGCCCGACAGGACGTAGTGCTCTCCGTCGGGGGTGGGGGTCGCCGTGGTCCGCGGCCAGGCGTTGTTGGCGCCGGCCTCCTCGGTTCCGGCGAACGCGGAGACCGTGCCGGCCCGGACGCGGGCGGCGACGTGGTCGTGCAGCGGGCCGGGCGGCAGCGCCGCGAGCAGGGCCGCGGCACCGACCGCGTTCTGAATGGCCAGGAACTGCCCGGTGGCCGGTGACCACGCGGACACCTCACTGATCGCGTGAAAGGCGGCGTAGTCGGAAAGGCCGTGCCCGGCGGGCGCGGGAAGACGCAGCCGGAAATAGCCGCGGTCGCGCATCGTGTCGAGGAGGCCGGGCGGGAAGGCACCGGTGCGGTCCAGCTCGTCGGGGTCGATCCGCTCGCGTGCGAGCGCCGTCATCTCGGCGGCCAGGTCCGGCTCGGCGGCCCGCCCGGGGCTCGGGAACGGCTGGAGTGATCCGGGGCCGAGCCGCCCCGACTCGAGGATGGAAAGAAACGTCTCTGCGCCTTGCGCCATAGAATTCAGCACTTTCTCGGAGTGGCATCCAGAAAAGCCGATTACCGTGGACGCTACGGACCTGACGCCCCTACCCACAACCCCAGACCGCCCCGAACCGACCCCTATCAAAAAATGGTCGGCGGCCATTTCGCGCCATTCGCCGGGGGCATCCGCCTCGTCAGGACCGCCATGACCCGGCGGGCAGGAACGGACCGCGCCGGTTCCGGTCCCAGCCCGCGCGGGTCATGGCGGGGCCGGCCGGACCGGCCGCCGCGCGCCGGGACACCGCGAGCAGCACGGCGACCACGGCGGCGTACTCGATGTCGTCGGCGCGGCCGCGGACGATCCGGAAGACCCTGTCACCGCACCGCGCCGCCTCACTCCCCACGGCGGCCTTCCCGGCCGTCACATCGGGGGGTTGCCGTGCTTGCGCGACGGCGGTTCGGCGTGCTTGGTCCGCAGCATCTCCAGCGCGGCGATGAGCGTGGACCGGGTCTCGCGCGGGTCGATGACGTCGTCCACGAGGCCGCGTTCGGCGGCGTGGAACGGGTGGACGAGCGCCGCCCGGTACTCCTTGATCTTCTGCGCCCGGACCTGCTCGGGGTCGTCCGCGGCCTCGATGTCGCGCCGGAAGATGACCTCGGCGGCGCCCTCCGCGCCCATCACCGCGATCTCGTTGCGGGGCCACGCGAACGAGAGGTCGGCGCCCACGGAACGGGAGTCCATGACGATGTAGGCGCCGCCGTACGCCTTCCGCAGGATGAGCTGGACGCGCGGGACCGTCGCGTCGCAGTACGCGTACAGCAGTTTGGCGCCGTGCCGGATGATTCCGCCGTGCTCCTGGTCGAGGCCGGGCAGGAATCCGGGCACGTCCACCAGCGTGACGATCGGGATGTTGAACGAGTCGCAGATCTGCACGAATCCGGCGGCCTTCTCGGCGGCGTGGATGTCGAGGCCGCCAGCCATCACGGCGGGCTGGTTGGCGACGATCCCGACGGAGTGCCCGTCCAGCCGGGCGAGGGCGCACACCACGTTCGGCGCCCAGTTCTCGTGCACCGGCAGGAACTCGGCGTCGTCGACGAGTTCGGCGATCACGTCGCAGACGTCGTAGGGGCGGGACGGGTCGGCCGGGACGAGGTCGAGCATCCGGTCCGTGCGCCGGCCGGGCGGGTCCCCGGAGGGGACGCGCGGCGGCGTCTCCCGGTTGTTGGCGGGCAGCAGGGACAGCAGGTGGCGCACGTCGGCGAGGCAGCTCTCCTCGTCGTCGTGGACGAACGCGGCGACGCCCGAGGCGGTGGCGTGGACGTCCGCGCCGCCGAGCGACTCGTGGGTGACCTCGGCGCCGGTGACGGCGCGGACGACGGACGGGCCGGTGACGAACATCTGCGCCACGCCGCGCACCATGAACACGAAGTCGGTGAGGGCGGGCGAGTAGGCGGCGCCGCCCGCGCAGGGGCCGAGCATGACGCTGATCTGCGGGATGACGCCGGAGTTGCGGGTGTTGCGGACGAAGATGCCGCCGTATCCGGCGAGCGCGCTGACGCCCTCCTGGATGCGGGCGCCGGCGCCGTCGTTGAGGCTGACCAGCGGGGCGCCGGCCGCCGCCGCGAGGTCCATCAGCTTGTGGATCTTGGCGGCGTGCGCCTCGCCGAGCGAGCCGCCGAACGACCGGAAGTCGTGCGCGTAGACGAAGACGCGGCGGCCGTGGACGGTGCCCCAGCCGGTGACGACGCCGTCGCCGTCCGGGCGCCGCGCCTCCATGCCGAACCCGGTGGCGCGGTGCCGCCGCAGCGGCTCGATCTCGTGGAAGCTGCCGGGGTCGCACAGCACCTCGATGCGCTCGTAGGCGGTCAGCTTCCCCTTGTCGTGCTGGCGGCGGGTGGCGTCCGGAGTGGCGCCCGCGCGCACGGCGCGCTTGCGGGCGGCCAGCTCGGTCACGCCGTCCATGATCGTCATTCAGTCTCCCTCCGGCGCGGGCGCCAGGCCCGCCGGCAGTGTCGCGGTGAGGTCGAGGTCCTGGACGGTGCGGCCGGAGCGGGCGACGAACCCGTCCGGCCGGACGAGCACGAACCCGCGCCCGCCGGGCCGGTGCTCGTGCGCGAGCCGGCCGGGGTGGCGGGCGGCGAGGGCGGCCCCCGCGCGTTCCAGTCCGGGGTCGCCGAGCGTCAGCAGCCGCAGCACGTCGCGCCGGGCCCCGGGCGGCGGGTTCCCGGGGAGCCGTTCCCCGGGTGCGGGGAGGCCGCGGACGGGACGGGCGGGCGCGCCGGGCAGTACGTCCGGGTAGGTGACGCGGCGGCCGGCGAGCAGCGGGACGAAGTGGCGGCGCAGGACCCCGGCCGCGTCCAGGCCGCGCCAGGCGGCGTTGCGGACGCGGGCGCGGCGCGGCCCGAGCGTGAACATCCGCGCGAACCGGTGGGTGTTCTGCACGGTCTGCCGCGCGGCCTGCCGGCGTTCCGGTTCATAGCTGTCGAGGAGCGTCTCGGCGAAGGCGCCGCGGATGACGCCGGCGAGCTTCCAGGTGAGGTTGTGGACGTCCTGGAGGCCGAGGTTGAGGCCCTGCCCGCCGATGGGCGAGTGGGTGTGCGCGGCGTCCCCGACGAGGAAGCACCGGCCCTGCCGCAGGGCGGCGGCGACGCGTTCCTGGCTGGCGAAGGTGGTGATGTCGTCGAGGCGGCGCAGGACCAGCCCGTCGCCGCCGCGCTCGGTGAGGACGCGCTGCACGGTGGCCTCCGTGAGCTCGGTGCCGTCGGGGACGGGCGCGCCCATGCGGACGGTGCCGCCGCGCAGCGGGGCGACGACCATGGGGCCTGCGGGCCGCAGGAAGTAGTGGACGGCACCGGCGGGGAGGTCGCCGTCGATGGCGCCCTCGACGGCGAGGTAGCGGGTCGGCAGGGACGTGCCGGGGAAGTCGATGCCGAGCAGGCGGCGGACGGTGCTGCCGACGCCGTCGGCGGCGATGAGCCAGTCGGCCTCGATCAGCTCGGTGCCGCCGGGCCGGTCGACCTTGACGGTCACCCCGTCCGCGCCGGGAGTGATGCCGCTGACGTGCGACGACCGCTCGACCCGGCCGCCGGCCGCGGTCAGTGCCTCCTCCAGGATCGCGTTGGTGGCGTGCTGGGCGAGGACGAGCGCCTCGTTCTCGGCGCCGACCGTGGTCCGCAGGGTGCGTCCGTCCGCGAGGTGGTAGTGCAGCGCGTCCAGCGGCAGGCCGCGCCGGCGGGCCTCGTGGATGACGTCGAGGCCGCGCAGCACGGCCAGGCCGAGCGGCCAGAGCAGGGTGGCGCGGGATCCGGTGCCGGGGGCGTCGTCGCGTTCGAGCAGCCGGACGTCGACGCCGGCGCGGCGCAGTTCGCAGGCGGCGGCGAGGCCGCAGGTCCCCGCGCCGACGATCACCACGGACGTTCGTTCGGTCATCGGCGGTCTCCTTCGGTGGTGCCGGTGCGCAGGAGCGCGGCGAGCGCCCGCGCGGTGGTGGCGGCGTCCTCGTCGATGACGCCGAAGTGGTCGCCGGGTGCCGAGACGCCGCCGCCGGGGGCGCCCCCCGCCCGGATCTCCAGCAGCGGGGCGGGGCCCGGATCGGCGGGGTGGCCGCTGAGGAGCCGCAGGTAGGCGCCCATGGCGGTGAGGCGGTCGTCGGTGAGCGGCAGGACGCCGTCCGCGCGGTCGGCCATGGCGGCGAGCAGGCCGGGGCCGGCGGTGTCGAGGAAGGCGTCGTCGTAGGGGGCGGTCTCGATGGTGGCGACCGCGGCGGGCGCCGCGCCCTCGGCCGCGAGCCGCGCGGCGGCGATGCGGGCGATGAGCCCGCCGGAGGAGTAGCCGCCGAGGACGTAGGGGCCGGTTCCGGCGGCGGCGCGGACACCGGCGGTCACGGCGGCGAGCAGCGCGTCGAGATCGGCGGGAAGGGGGTCGCCGGTGCCGTGACCGGGCAGCGCGACGGCGCCGACCGGACCGATCCCGTCCGCGCCCGGGGCGTCCGGGCCGCGCAGCGCGGCGGCGATCCGCGCGAACTGGTGCGGCCCGGAGGTCGCGAGGACGGACGGGACGAGGACGAGCGCCGGGCCGGGGCCGCCGGCCGCCAGCGGTTCGACGGCGGCGGGGACGGCCTCGGCCGCCGTGAACACGGGGCGGAACGCCGCGAGGTCGGCGAGCAGGCGGGTGAAGCCGGGCAGCCGCCCGGTCCGCGCGGCGTCGTGGAAGAGGGCGGCGAGCCCGTCCGCCGCGTCCTCGCCCGGGCCGCCGCCGAGCATGGCGTGGAGCGCGGCGGCGATGCGGTCGGGGGTGCCGCCGGAGACGACGAGGTCGGCGGGAACGCGGAGCCCGGTCGCGGCGCGGAGCCGGTTGCGCAGCTCGAGCATCGTCAGCGAGTCCATGCCGATCTCCAGCAGGCCGCGCGCCGGGTCGACGGCGTCGCCGGACGCGTGGCCGAGGACGGCGGCGATCTGGGTGCGGACGAGGGCGCGGAGTTCCGCGCGTCCGGGCCGCGCGGCGAGCCCCGCCGTGCGGGCGAGCGGGTCCGGCTCGGCCGGGCGGGCCTCGGCGATCTCCGCGAGCAGGGGGCTCGGCCGGACGGCGGTGAGGCGCGCGGCGAACCGCGGCCAGTCCACCTCGACGAGCGTCACGGACGTCTCGTCGTGGTCGAGGGCCTGGTGCAGCGCGATGAGGGCGAGGGCGGGGTCGAGGCCGGGCAGGCCGCGTTCGACGAGACGGCGGGCGCGGTCCCGCTCGAACGCGGCGGCGTCGCCGGCGGCGCGGGGATCGGCCCAGCCGCCCCAGGCGAGGCAGGTGGCGGGCAGGCCGCGGGCGCGGCGCGCGGCGGCGAGCGCGTCGAGGTCGGCCGCGGCGGCGGCGTAGGCGCCGACGCCGACGCCGCCACCGAACGTCGCGGTGAACGAGGAGAACAGGACGAACGCGGTGAGCCCGGCGTCCTCCGTGAGCTCGTCCAGATTGCGGGCCGCGTCGGCCTTGGCCCGCAGGACGGCGGCGACCGTCTCCTCCGGCAGCGTGGTGAGCGGCCCCTCCTCCAGCAGTTCGGCGGTGTGCACGACGGCGGTGAGCGGCGCGTCGGCGGGGACCGCGGCGAGCACGGCGGCGAGCGCGTCCCGGTCGGCGGCGTCGCAGGCGGTCACGGTGACGCGGGTGCCGTGCCCGGCGAGGTCGGCGGCGAGGTCGGCGGGCGGTTCGGTGGCGCCGTCCGCCGGGTCGGTGAGCAGGAGCAGATGGTCGGCGCCGTGCGCGGCGAGGTCGCGGGCGACCTCCGCGCCGGGGCCGCGCAGCCCGCCGGTGACGAGGACGGTCCCGGTGGGCCGCCAGGCGCGGCCGGGTTCACCGGCCGGGAGCGGGGCGCGGACGAGGCGGCGGGCCAGCGGTCCCGGCGGCCGGAGGGCGAGCTGGTCCTCGCCGGTTCCGGCGAGGACGGCGGGCAGCTGCGCGAGGACTTCGGGTCCGGCGTCGGCGGGCAGGTCGACGAGCCCGCCCCACCAGGCGTGCTCGAGCGCGGCGACCTGGCCGAGCCCCCAGTGCCGGGCCTGCCGGGGGTCGGGCGCCGGGTCACCGGGGCCCGTGCGGACCGCGCCGCGGGTGACCGACCACAGCGGCGTCTCGGTCCCGGCGCCGGCCACGGCGCGCAGCACCCGCAGGGTCGCGCCGAGCCCGGGGTCGGCGGGCGGCAGCACGGACACGATCCCGGCGAGGCCGGTTCCGGTGAGGATCTCCGAGTCGGGGCCGGCCCGGCGGACCTCGGCTCCGGCGGCGGCGAGGGCGGCGGCGACGTCGTCGCCGGGGTGCGCGGCGTCGGCGACGAGCGCCCAGACGCCGGTGAGGCGCGCGGTCGTTACGGGGACGGGCCGCCAGTCGATCCGGTACCGCCATGACGCGGGCCGGGCGGCGGCGGACGGTCGCGTCCGCACCCAGTACCGCTCATGCTGGAAGGGGTAGGTGGGCAGGGAGACGGTGGGGCCGTCGCCGAGGACGGCGGTCCAGTCGATCGCGACGCCCTGCGTCCAGAGTGTCGCGGCGGAGGTGAGGAGCCGGTCCAGGCCGCCCTCGTCACGGCGCAGCGACCCGGAGACCACCACCTCCGCGCCCGCCCGGTCGGCGATCTCCTCCACATTCATCACCAGCACCGGATGCGCGCTCGGCTCCACCAACACACCGAACCCATCACCCAGCAGACGCTCC
>NZ_JOFJ01000008.1 GCF_000718255.1 Spirillospora albida | reverse complement strand
CGCCCCCGCGAACATGCCCACGTCCTCCACCCGCAAATGCGCCGCGGTGAACTCCCCCGGCACATCCAGCCCCGCCAATTCCTCAGCGGACGCCCCATTAACCACGGCTTCGGCCAACGAATCCATGTGTTCTCCCAGTGCGTGGAATCAATTCTGACCGTAAGCACCGGAACGGCGGCGGCCAACCCTTAACATCGGTGCGGCCGCACCCCCTAGCCCGGCTAAGGGGCCATTACCTGAGGCACGGGAAATGTGACCGGGGCCACATGGGTGCCGGGCCATTGAGGAACCGCGCATGGACCGGCGCGCTCGGCGGGGCGCGCGAACGCCCACCCCAGCGGCATCGAGAAGCCGCATGGGGCCGGCGCCCCCGACCGTCGCGACACCCCACCCGGGGTGGGGCGGTCGGGCTCGGGGACGGCCGCCGCGCCGCGGCGAAGGCGGTGGGCGCCGGTGCGGATCGGCTCGGATCACCGTTGTTTGGGACAGTGTGTCCCGGTAAACATTGCATGAGACGGGGCGTCTCAGTAAATTCCTGCTTATGGCGGGGCCGACGGCGCCGGCCGGCCGGAGGAGGAGGCATCGATGGGGAACCTGACCGGGACCGATCTGTTCGATCAGGAGTACCGGGACCTGCTGCGGACGCTGAGCGAGGGGTCCGTGCGGCGGCGGTTCGACCCGTACCTGGACATCCCGTGGGACTCGCCCGAGTTCGCCATCGACCCGGACGACCCGCGCTGGGTCCTGCCCGCGGAGATCGACCCCCTGGGGGCGACGCAGTGGTACAGGGACCTGCCGCTGGAGCGCCGGATCGAGATCGGCAAGTGGCGGATGGCCAACTCGGTCAAGGTCGGGGCGGCGTTCGAGAGCATCCTGATCCGCGGCATGATGCAGTACCTCATGAAGCTGCCCAACGGGTCGCCGGAGTTCCGCTACTGCCTCCACGAGATGGCGGAGGAGTGCAACCACATCCAGATGTTCCAGGAGCTCGTCAACCGCATCGGCGTCGACGTTCCCGGCATGCGGACGTGGTTCCGGCGGCTGTCGCCGCTGATCGGGGTGGCGGGCGGCTACGTGCACGTGGTCCTGTTCATCGGCATTCTCGCCGGTGAGGAGCCCATCGACCACTACCAGAAGGACCTCATCCGGCTCGGCGGGAACGTTCCGCCGGCGATGCTCCGGACGATGGAGATCCACATCGCGGAGGAGGCGCGGCACATCTCGTTCGCGAACGACTTCCTGCGCGTCCACGTCGCGCGGCTGAACCGGGCGGAGAAGGCGGCCTGCGCGATCGCGTTCCCCCTGGCCATGCGCTGGCTGGCCGGGGAGATCATGACACCGCCGCGGTCGTTCGCCGAGAAGTTCGACATCCCGGACGAGGTGTTCAAGGAGGCGTTCTGGCGCAGCGAGCACTCCCGGGCGATCCTCAGCGGCTACTTCGGGGACATGCGGAGGCTGGCGTCCGACCTCGGGCTCATGACGCCGATGGCGCGGCGGCTGTGGAAGGCGCTGCACATCGACGGGAAGCCGTCGCGGCACCGGGGCGAGCCGCACCGCGAAGCGCACGGGCTCGCCTGATGCCGCACGTCGTCACGCAGTCGTGCTGCAGCGACGCGGCCTGCGTCTTCACCTGCCCGGTGAACTGCATCCACCCGACACCGGACGAGCCGGACTTCGCGACCGCCGAGATGCTCTACATCGACCCCGAGGCGTGCGTGGACTGCGGGGCGTGCGTCTCGGCCTGCCCGGTGGACGCGATCAAGCCGCACACGAAGCTCGCCGAAGGCGAGCTGGACTTCCTGGCGATCAACGCCGGCTTCTACGCGGCTCCGCGTGAGCGGCCCCTGCTCGCGCCGGTGCTGCCGACGCTGCGGGTCCGGGAGAGGCCGCAGGCGCTGCGGGTCGCGATCGTCGGTTCGGGGCCGGCCGCCATGTACGCGGCCGACGAGCTGCTGACGGTCCCCGGCGCGGAGGTCGGCGTCTTCGAGCGGCTGCCCGTCCCGTACGGGCTGGCGCGCATGGGCGTCGCGCCCGACCACCGGCGGACGCGGCAGGTGAGCCGGCAGTTCGACGCCATCCGCGCCGAGGAGGGCCTGAGCCTGTACCTGGACGTCGAGGTCGGAACGCACGTCACGCACGAGGAGCTGCTCGCCCGGTACCACGCGGTGATCTACGCGGTGGGCGCCTCGGCCGACCGGCGGCTGGACGTCCCCGGCGTCGAGCTGCCGGGCGCGGCGTCCGCCACCGAGTTCGTCGCCTGGTACAACGGCCACCCCGACTTCGCGGACCGGACGTTCGACCTGTCCCACCGCCGCGCCGTCGTGATCGGCAACGGGAACGTGGCGCTGGACGTCGCCCGGATCCTCACCGTCGACCCGGAGGTCCTCGCCGGAACCGACATCTCCCCCGCCGCCCTGGAGGTGCTGCGCGGCAGCGCGGTCGAGGAGGTCGTGGTCGTGGGGCGGCGGGGGCCGGAGCGGTCGGCGTTCACGCTGCCGGAGCTCGTCGGTCTGCGGTCGACGCCCGGTGTCGATGTCGTGGTCCCGGCGGAGGACGTCCGTTCAGGCTCCGGGGCGAAGCTCGACCTCCTGCGGGACCTCCCCGCGGAAGGGGCCTGCGGGCGGCGCGTCCGGCTGCGCTACCTGCTCTCCCCGGTGCGCGTCCTCGGAAGCGATCATGTGGAGGGCGTGGAGTTCGAGCGCAACGAACCGGATGGCGACGGCGTCCGGCCGACCGGGCGCATGGAGACCCTGGAGACCGGGCTCCTGCTGACGTCCATCGGCTACCGCGGGCGCCCCGTCCGGGACCTGCCGTTCGACGAGGCGTCCGGAACGGTGCCGAACGAGGGCGGCCGCGTCGTGGACCCCGGTACCGGACGCGCCGTCCCCGGCACGTTCGTCACCGGCTGGATCAAGCGGGGACCGACCGGGTTCATCGGCACGAACAAGTCGTGCGCGCTGGAGACCGTCCGGGCCCTGGTGGACGACTACAACGCCGGCCGCCTCGCCGACCCGGTGCGCGACACCGCCGACCTGCCCGGCCTGACCGGCCGCAGGCGGCACGGGCTCACGGCGTGACGCCGCCCCGGTCGGCCCCGGCCAGCTGTCCGATGACCGCGAGGAGCTCGGCCCTGGGGTCGAGGACGAGGCCGAGCGACCGGGCGGCGCCGTCCAGCATGTACCAGGCGTAGGTCGCCAGCTCGGCGACGATCTCCGACCGGGTCTTGGCCGGCGCCGGATCGCGGACCCACTGCGTCAGCATCCCCTCCACCATCGTGACGATGGCGAGGGTCAGCGACTCGAACCCGCTGTCGTCGACGTCGATCGTCTTGGAGACCGCCGTGATGATCGCGCGGGCGCGGGCGGCCATCCGCGCCTTGAGGCTGCTGACGGCGTCCACGCTCGCGTCCTCGTGGGTGGGGCCGCTCCGCATGAACTCGTGCAGGCGGGGATGCTCCGCCATCCAGTCCGCGACGGTGTGGATCGTCCGGTTGAGGATCTCCTCGATCGACCCGTCCGTGATGTCGAGCTTGGTGAACAGCTCGCCCGCGAAGACGTCGACCAGGTACGACCGGATGCGGCGGTCGAGGTCGTCGCGGTCGGCGAACTGCCGGTACACCACGGATTTCGCGAGCCCGGCCCGCGCCGCGATCTGCTGCATCGGGATGCGCGCCCCGGACGGGTTCTCCTCGAGCAGCTCGACGGCGGCCTCCAGGATCCGCGTCTGCCGGACGGAGTTGTGCCGTTCCCAGCGTGCCTGGTGACCGGTTCCGGAACCCGCCGTACGGCTCTCCCTAGCGCTGCTGGACACGCACCGACTCTACCGATTCCCGTTCACGCGTCCGGCGGGCGTGCTCGCCCTTCCGCTCAGGCGGGGTCGAGGCGGTAGAAGCGCCAGAGGTCGTGCTCGACGGGCAGTTCGGCGCACCGGTACCCCGCGTCCGCGGCGTAGGCGCGGACGGTGCCCGGTCTGAGCACGGTGCCCGCCTCCACGGCTGTCCCCTCCGCGCGGGTGGCGGGCAGGCAGTGCAGCGCGCTGAACGCGTAGTTCAGGCGTTCCAGCAGGTCGCCGGGGGCGGTGAACTCCGCGGCGACCTTCTCGTCGGCGATCAGGACGGCGCCGCCGGGCGCGAGGAGGCCCCGCGCCGACCGCAGCGCCGCGACCGGGTCGGCCATGTCGTGCAGGGCCTCGAACACGCAGACCAGGTCGGCGGGGCCGGACGCGGCGGGCCTGGCGGCGTCCCCGTGGGCGAACGTGACCCGGTCGGCGAGGCGGGCGGCGGCCGCGTTCCCGGCCGCTTCCGCGCAGGACGCCTCGTCCAGGTCGATGCCGTGCACGCGGGCGCCGGGGAACGCCTCGGCGAGCGCGATGGCCGACCAGCCGGTGCCGCAGCCCAGGTCGAGCACGCGGGCGGGCCCTTCGGTCAGCCGGGCCGCGATGTCGGGCATCGCGGCGATCCAGCCCGCGACGCCGGTCCGGAACGCGGGCCGGTTCAGCCCGCCGATACCGTGGCGGGCGCCCTCCCCGTAGGCGGCGTACGGGACGCCTCCGCCGGTTTCGAACGCGTCCGCGACCTGCGGAAGCACTTCCGCGATGGACGCGACGAAGCCGGGCAGCGCCCCGGCGTAGAAGGGGCTGTCGGCGTCCAGCAGCGCCTCGGCGGCATCGGCGGGCAGCGCGAAGGCGCGGGCGTACGGGTCGGCGTCATCGGCCGCGACGGCGAGCATCCCGGCCGCCGCCTGCTGCTCCAGCCACTCCCGCGCGTACCTCGGATGGACACCGGCCGCCCTCGCCAGCCCGTGCGCGTCGGCGGGGCCGGCGGACAGGGCCCGGTACAGGCCGAGCCGCACGCCCAGCGCGACGCTGAGCGTCTCCATCGCCGTGACCGCGTCCGCGAGCAGCCGTTCGGTGATCTCTTCGGTCGCCATGTCCCACTCCCCCGAGTCGGCCGGACGTCTCCGGTGTACTCGAGAGAGTGCCCGCGGGCGGCGGCCCGCACGCCGCTCAGCCCGCGAACGCCTCCTCGAGGACGTCCAGGCCCTCGTCGAGGAGCGCGTCGGGGATGACCAGGGGCGGCAGGAAGCGCAGGACGTTGCCGTACGTGCCCGCGGTGAGGACGAGCAGGCCGCGCGCGTGGCAGCGGCGGGCGATCTCCGCGGTGCGGACGGGGTCGGGGGCCTTGGAGCCGTCCGGGACGACGAGCTCGATCGCGATCATCGCGCCCCGGCCGCGGACGTCACCGATCTCGGGGTACCGCTCGGCGAGGGCGCGAAGGCGCGGCAGCATCGTCTCGCCGATGCGCCGGGCGCGCTCGGTGAGCTCGTGCCGCTCGATCTCCTCGATGACGGCGAGAGCCGCCTCGCAGGCGAGGGGGTTGCCCCCGTACGTGCCGCCGAGGCCGCCGCCGTGGACGGTGTCCATGATCTCGGCGCGGCCGGTGACGGCGGCGAGGGGCAGGCCGCCGGCGATGCCCTTCGCGGTCGTGAGGATGTCGGGGACGATGCCCTCGTGCTCGCAGGCGAACATGTCGCCGGTGCGGGCGAAGCCCGTCTGCACCTCGTCCGCGATGAACAGGATCCCGTTGTCGCGGCAGAACGCGGCGATCGCGGGGAGGAAGCCGGGCGCGGGCTCGATGAAGCCGCCCTCGCCCTGGATCGGCTCGACGACGACGGCGGCGACGTTCGCGGGGCCGAGCCGCTTGGTGATCTGGTCGACGGCCTGCGCGGCGGCCTCCGGGCCGCAGTTCTCCGGCCCGGTCGGCCAGCGGTACGGGTAGGCGAGGGGCATCCGGTGCACCTCGGGCGCGAACGGGCCGAAACCGTGCTTGTACGGCATGTTCTTCGCGGTGAGCGTCATCGTGAGGAGCGTCCGGCCGTGGTAGCCGTGGTCGAACGCCACGACCGCCTGGCGTCCGGTGGCGTAGCGGGCGATCTTCACGGCGTTCTCGACCGCCTCGGCGCCGCTGTTGACGAGGAACGTCCGCTTCTCGTGGCCGCCGGGCGCGAGCCGGTTGAGCTGCTCGCACACCGCGACGTACGACTCGTACGGCGCGACCATGAAGCAGGTGTGCGTGAATCGCTCCACCTGGGCCTTCACCCGCTCCACCACGCGGGGGTTGGCGTTGCCGACGTTGGTGACGGCGATGCCGGAGCCGAAGTCGATGAGGGAGTTGCCGTCGGCGTCGGCGACCACGCCGCCGTCCGCGTCCGTCACGTAGACCGGCAGGACGCTGCCGACGCCGGGCGGGACGGCCGCGACGCGGCGTTCCTGCAGCTCCCGGGACCGGGGGCCGGGGATCTCGGTGACGATGCGGCGTTCCTGCGGCAGGCGGCTTGTCATGCGCCGACCGTAGGACGGGGACCGCCTACCCTGAACCGTACGGGGCGGCGAAATCCGTCCGGGGAACTGGACACCGTGAACAGGTGGGGAGATGCCGCCGACGCTCGCCGAGGTCGCCGCCGTGCCGGGGCTCGGGCTGCGCCCGCTGACCGGGCCGCTGCCGGACGCCGCCGTCGCGTGGGTCGCGGTCAGCGAGCTCGAGGATCCGACGCCGTTCCTGGAGGGCGGCGAACTCGTCCTGACGACGGGGATGCGGCTCACCCCGTCCGGCGCCGCCGGCTATGTCGGACGCCTCGTCGCGCGGGGCGCCGCCGGGCTCGGCTTCGGCGTCGGCGTCCTGCACGGGGAGGTGCCCCCGGAACTGGTCGCGGCCGCCCGCGACCAGGGCCTGCCGCTCCTGGAGGTGCCGCGCCCGACCCCGTTCATCGCGGTCGGCAAGGCCGTCTCGCGGATGCTCGCCCGCGAGCGGTACGAGGACGTCACGCGCGCCTTCCAGGCCCAGCGGGAGCTGACCCGCGCGGCGCTCGACGGCCCCGGACCGCTGGTCGCCCGGCTCGCGCGCCTTCTCGGCGGCTGGGCGCTGCTCCTGGATCCGTCCGGCGGGGTGCGGGAGGCCGAACCGGCTGCGGCCCGCTCCCGCGCCGCGGTCCTGATCCCCGACCTCTCCCGCCTCGCCCCCGCCCACCACGCGTCCGGCACGGAGCCGGAGCGAGGTGCCGATGTCGCTCCTCCCCCGGATTCCGGCAGCGGTGCCGGCTCCCCGTCCTCGCGCGGGCGGGCCGGTGGGGGTGTCGCCAGCGTCGCGCTGTCCCGGCGGGGCGAGCATGTCGTCCTGCACCGGGTCGGGCTCGGCGGGGCGCCGCGCGGGTTCCTCGCGGTCGGCACCTCCGAGCCGCTGCCGCATGTCGCGCACACGATCGTCGGTGCCGCCGTCGCGCTGCTGACGCTCCAGTCGGAGACGCCCCGTACCGCGCGGGAGCTGCGCGGCGCGCTCGCCGCGCTCCTGCTGGGCCGTCCGCCGGGCTCGGCCCTGCCCGGCGGCCCGTTCCGGGTGCTGGCGTGCGCGGCCGGCGGCGAAGTGGTCCTGGACGCGCTGGAATCCGACGCCGCGGGTGAGCGCTGCCTCGCGCTGCCGCTGGAATCCCGAACCGCGGTGCTCGTCCCGGACGAGCTGACCGAGACGGTGCTGCGGCTGCTCGCCCCCCACGGTCCGATCGGCGTCAGCGATTCGCTCGACGAGGCCGGGATGCGCGGGTCCGGCGGAGGCCCGCGCAGCCCGGCCGGAGGACGCGGCGCGGAAGACGCTCTGCGGGAGGCGGAAGAGGCTCTGGCCGCGGTGGCCCGGCAGCCGGGGCGGCGGGTGCTGCGCCATTCCGACCTTCCCGGCCAAGGGGTGCTCGGCCTCCTGGATCCCGCGCTCGCGCGCGCGTTCGCGGAGGCGCTGCTGGCCCCGCTGGACGCGGCGCTCGCCGCGTCCGTCCGGGCGTACGTCGCGGCGAACGGGCAGGGCGAGGCGGCGGCGCGGGCGCTGGGCGTCCACCGCCACACGCTGCGGGCGCGCCTGCGCAAGGCCGCCGGCCTGCTGGGGCGCGACCTGGACGACCCGGCGGCCCGCGCCGAGCTGTGGATCGCGTTCGCCGCTCTGGACAGGTACGCCCGCTGAATTGGACGGACCGGACAGCCACGCCGCGCCCCGTCCGGCATACGGTGAGGGGCATGACCGTGACTTCATTCTGGCTGGCCGGCCGGCCCGCGGCCGGCGACGAGGAGCTGACCGTCACCCACCCGCTCGACGGCCGCGTGATCGGGACGGCGGCGGTGCCGACCCCGGCGCAGGTGGAGGAGGCCGTGGCGGCGGCGGACGCGGTCCGCGCCGAGGCCGCCGCGCTGCCGCTGCACGTCCGGGCGGAGGCCCTCGCGCACGTGTCGAAGCGGCTCGCGGAGCGCGCCGAGGAGGTCGCGCGGCTGATCACCGGGGAGAACGGCAAGCCGCTGCTGTGGGCGCGCGGCGAGGTGGCCCGCGCGGTGTCCACGTTCCGGTTCGCGGCCGAGGAGACCCGGCGGTGGAGCGGCTCGACGCAGCGGCTCGACACCGACCCCGCCGCGACCGGGCGGATCGCCTACATCACCCGCGTGCCGAAGGGCCCCGTCCTCGGCATCTCGCCGTTCAACTTCCCGCTGAACCTGGCGGCGCACAAGGTCGCGCCCGCGATCGCGGTCGGCGCGCCGATCGTGCTGAAGCCCGCCCCCGCGACGCCCCTGTCGGCGCTCCTGCTCGGCGAGCTGCTCGCCGAGACGGATCTGCCCGCCGGGATGTTCTCCGTGCTGCCCGTCCCGAACGAGCGGGCCGGCGACCTCGTCGAGGACCCGCGCCTGCCGATCGTGTCGTTCACCGGTTCGGGCCCGGTCGGCTGGACGATCCGCGACCGGGTGCCGCGCAAGCACGTCACGCTGGAACTCGGCGGGAACGCGGCGGCGGTCGTCCTGCCGGACGCCGACCTCGACCACGCCGCCCAGCGGATCGCGCTGTTCTCCAACTACCAGGCGGGCCAGAGCTGCATCGCGGTGCAGCGGGTGTTCGTCGACCGGGCCGTCCACGACGCGTTCCTGAGCAGGCTCGTCGCGGCCGTCGAGGGCCTGGTGACCGGCGACCCGTGGGACGAGCGGACGCAGGTGGGCCCGCTCGTCAGCGAGGCCGCGGCGGAGCGCGTCCAGGCGTGGGTGGACGAGGCCGTCGCCGCGGGCGCGACCGTCGTCACCGGCGGGCGGCGGGACGGCGCCGCGTACGCGCCGACGATCCTCGCCGATGTCCCGGCGGACGCGAAGGTGGCGTGCGAGGAGGTGTTCGGTCCCGTCCTGATGATCCGGCCCGTCGACGGCGTGGACGCGGCGTTCGCCGCCGTCAACGACTCCGCGTACGGGCTGCAGGCGGGCGTGTTCACCCGGAACCTCGACATCGCGTTCCGCGCCCACCGCGAGCTCCAGGTGGGCGGCGTGGTGATCGGCGACGTCCCGTCCTACCGCGCCGACCAGATGCCGTACGGCGGCATGAAGGAGTCGGGCGTCGGGCGCGAGGGGCTGCGGTCCGCGATGGCCGACTACACGGAGGAGAAGGTCATGATCCTCACGGGTCTGCCGCTCTGATCCGGCCGGCGGCGTTCAGGCGACGCGGGCGTCGTACTCCTCCCGGTTGGCGAGGACCTCGTCCATGTGCGCCTCGGCCCACGCCTTGATGCCGCGGATCACATGGTGGAGCGAGAGGCCCAGGTCCGTCAGTTCGTAGGTGACGGTGACCGGCACCGTCGGCGTCACGGTGCGGGTGACCAGGCCGTCCCGCTCGAGGGAGCGCAACGTCTGGGTGAGCATCTTCTGGCTGACCCCGGCCAGCCTGCGGGACAGCTCGGAGTACCGCATCGCCCGCGGCTCGCCGGGGCCCCGGCCCACCGGGTGCGGGCCGTCGCTGCCGAGCGCGGCCAGGATCAGCGCGACCCATTTGTCGGAGATCCGGTCGAGCAGCTTGCGGCTCGGGCACTCCGCCATGAAGGCGTCGTAGTCCTCCTTGGCCCGCGCCCGCCTCTGGGCCGCCGTCGTCGTGGCCATCGGCCGCTCCTTCCTACCTGCGGGTGACCTACGCACTGTGAGGTGCGTACTTCCCGATGGGGAGTTACCTGCCCATAGTGGTGCGTGCAAGGCGTTGAGCACAAGCCATGAAGGGTCGATCCATGGGCATCCCCACGTTCCGCACGGCCGCCGTCCGCACCCCGGGCGGCCCCGACTCCATCGAGTTCCTGGACGTTCCGGTCGCCGAACCCGGCGCCGGCGAGGTCCGGGTCCGGATCGCCGCCGCGGCCGTCAACCCCGTCGACCTCGCGGTCGCCGGCGGCTTCTTCCACGGCATCGGCCTGATCACCCAGCCCGAGCGCACCGGCCTGGGCTGGGACTTCGCCGGGACCGTCGTCGCCACCGGCCCGGACGTGGACCTCGCGACCGGCACCCGCGTCGCCGGGCTGGTGGGCGGCCTCGACCGCGACTTCGGCGCCTACGCCGAGGAGGTCGTCCTGCCGGCCGCCGACGTCGCCGCCGTCCCCGACGGGCTGGACCTGATCGCGGCGTCCACGGTGCCGCTCAACTCGCTGACCGCCGTCCAGCTCCTCGACCTCCTCGGCGACGCGCCGAAGGGCGCGAACCGGCTCCTGGTGACGGGGGCGGCCGGGGCGGTCGGCGGCTACGTCGCCTCCCTCGCCCAGGACCGCGGCTGGCAGGTCACCGGCCTCGCCAGGGCGGAGGACGAGGAGTTCGTCCGCGGCCTCGGCGCCGCCTTCACCACGCGCGCGGAACCGGGCTGGGACGCGGTCGCCGACGCGGCCGTCCTCCAGGAGCGGGGCGTCGCCCTCGTCCGCGACGGCGGGGCCTTCGTCGGCGTCCAGCCGGGCACCGTCCCGGCGGCCGAACGCGGGATCGCCGTGCGGGCCGTGAACGTGCGTCCCGACGGCGCGAAGCTGGCCGAGCTGCTCGCCCGCACCGCGTCCGGCGAACTCCCGGCCCGCGTGCACGCGGTCCTGCCGCTGGAGCGGGCCGCCGACGCCCACCGCGCCGTGGCCAAGGGCGGGGTGCGCGGACGCTACGTCCTCGAGCCCTGACCGGCGCGCCCGGCCGGGACCTCGGGCATCGAGCGCGCGCCCCGCGGTCGCGTCGACGTGCTCGGGGATCCCGGCCGTGACGGGCGTCAGGACTCCCCGTACACGCTCTCCATGAAGCTGCGGTAGCCCGCGACGTACTCCACGCGGGGGGACGGGGCGTTCAGCTCGGCCGCGAGCATCTCCTCGGCGGCGGCGGCGAGGGCGCTCTGCTCGGCCTCGGTGGCGCCGGCGAGGTAGGCGGTGATGGACTCCAGGGCGTCCACGTCGTCGTCGACGTCGTCATCGGCCCGTTCCACGACTGCGATGTAGGTGGCGGCGTAGATGACCGCCTTGGCCAGTACCTGCATGGGTGACTCCCGGCCCGTGGGGGTTCGTCCGGGGTCAGGATACGAGGATCCCAGCTCACCGGCCGAGCGCGACGGAATGCCTGCGGTCGTGCAGCCGCACGGCGCTCAGCGCCAGCGCCAGCTCCACCAGGTCCCCCGGACGGGTCAGCTGCCGTCCCGTCAGCTGCTCGATCTTCCGCAGCCGGTTGAGGACGGTGTTGCGGTGGCAGAAGAGCAGCTCGGCCGCCCGCGCCGCGGAGCCGTCGCAGTCCAGCCAGGTCTCCAGGGTCGTCAGCAGGACGTCACGGAACGCGGGCTCGACCTCGGCGAGGCCGCCGAACGCGACCTGCCCGAGGCGCCCGGCGAGGCGGGGCTGGGAGAGCACCAGGGCCTCCGGGATCCGCTTGTCCATCCGGGCGATCTGCGGATCCGCCCCCCGGCACGTGCGGAGCGCGAGTTCCGCCATCCAGCGGGCGCGGCCGAGTTCGGCGAGGCTGTCGACGACGGGGCTGACGCCCGCGTGGCGGCGCGCGTAGGGGCGGACGGCGCCGACCAGGTCGTCGAGGCCGGCGGCGCCGAGCGCGACGAGGGCGACCTGGGCGTCCGCGCGGAGCCGCCAGATGAACCGCATGCCGCCGGTGTCGCCGGGCCTGCCGTCGTCGGAGAGGGCGCGGCCGTGCTCGGCGGCCAGCACGACGACGGCGTACCGGCCGGTCGCGGGCAGGCCCAGCAGGGACGTCGCGGTCCCGACGAGGCCGCCGTCGGCGCCCTGGCCGTCCAGCAGCGCGTCCACGACCGCCTGGACGCGCTCCTCGCTGCGGCGGGCCAGCGCGAACTCCGTGCGGTGGTAGGCGGAGGCGGCGGCGCTGGACTGCTGGTCGATGGTGTCCCAGGTGCGGGTGGCCTGCCGGACGAGCGCCGGCACGTTCGCGGGCTCGTGCCGGCCGACGGTCTCGACCACGGCCTCCCAGAACACCCGCCCGGCGAGGCGGTAGGAGCGCAGGAGCTGGTCGAGGGGCAGACCCTCGTGCGCGCGGCGCTGCCCGAGCCGCTCGGCCCAGTCGAGGTCGGCGCGGCCGCCCTCCGGTTCCAGGATGGCCTGGAAGCCGTGCCCGAGGCCCCTCCGGCACACGTCCAGCAGGTCGGCGCGCAGCGGTTCGGACCGGGCGGAGGGCTCGCCCGAAAGGATCTCCCGCGCCAGGCGGTCGGCGAGGTCGGGGAGCCGGCCGGTGAGGCGCAGCACCGCCTTGCGCAGGATCGCGCGGTCCGCGTCGGCCGCGGAAGGGGACGCGGGCTCGGCGAGCCCCGGGCGCGCTCCCGTCATGGCATGCCACCTCCTGCACAACGCGGGTGGCTCATACTGCCACCGGAACGGACGTATCGACCATGAGCTCCGGCCCGGACTGTGCACGCTCACAATCGCGGGGCGTCCGGATTGCGCCCGCGCCCCGCGCCCGCGCCCCACTCTGGACCGCACCCGGCGCCGCATGCTCCCCTGTGGTCCCGTCCCGCCGTCGTCGAGGAGGGGCCGGCATGACCACGTTGTACGGGCGCGAAGGCGAACTCGCGACCCTCACCGCACTGCTGGACGGCGCCCGCGAGCGGCGGCGCGGCGGGGCGCTCGCGCTCACGGCCGGCGCCGGCATGGGCAAGACCGCGCTCCTGGACGCGGCGCCGAAGGACGGGTTCCGGGTGCTGGCGACGACCGGCGTGCCCGGTGAGGCGGGTGTCCCGTACGCGGGCCTGCACCGGCTGCTGCGGCCGGTCCTGGACCTGCTGCCCCGCCTCCCGCCCCCCTATGCCCAGGCGCTCGGCGCGGCGGTCGGCGGGACGGGCGGTGGCGGCGTCGTCCCGTTCGCGCTGTGCGAACTGCTGAGCCGCGCCGCCGAGGACGGCCCGCTGCTGTGCGTCGCCGACGACGTCCAGTGGCTCGACTCCGGGTCGCTGGACGCGCTGGCGTTCGCGGCGCGGCGCGTCCAGGACGAGGCGGTCGCGGTGCTGTTCGCGGCGCGCGACGACCGGCGCCCGCCGCGGGGGCTCGACGGGATCCGGCGGCTGCCGCTGCCGCCCCTCGACGCGGAGGCGAGCCTGCGCGTCCTTGACGCGCTGCTCGGCGAGGCCGCCGGCGGCGACGCCGGATGGGACCTCGCGGAGGAGATCGTCGACCTCGCGGGCGGGCGGCCGCTCGCGATCCGGGAGCTGGCCGGGGCGCTGACGCCGGGGCAGCTGTCCGGGGCGACGGCGCCGCCGCGCGTCCTGCCGCCCGGCAGCACGCTGCGGGCCCTGTACCGGCATCGCCACCTGCGGCTTCCGGTCCGGGCGCGGCGGCTCGCGCTGATGGCGGTGGCGGAGGAGCGGCTGGACGGCCCGGCGCTCGCGCGGGCGATGCGCAAGGCGGGCATCGGCGCCCGCGAGATCGACGCGGCGCGCGAGTCGGGGCTGCTGCGGTTCGACGGGTCTGGGGTGGCGGTGCGGGATCCGCTGATCCGGGCGTCGCTGTGGGCGGACGCGTCGCGCGCCGAGCAGCAGGCCGCGCACGCGCTGCTGGCGAAGGTGCTCGTCCAGGACTGGCAGCGGGCGTCGCGGCTGTGGCACCGCGCGGCGGGGACCGGGGAACCGGACGACGCGGTGGCCGCCGCGCTCGCGGAGGCCGCCCGGAACGGGGACGTCCCCGCCGATTCCTGGCGGACCTGGCAGCGGGCCGCCACCCTCACCACCGACGGCCCGACACGCACGGACCGCTACCTGGCCGCCGCCGCCGACGCGTGGACCGCCGGGCGGACGCGCCGCGCCCGCATGCTCCTGCGCCGCGCCCGGCCCGTCCAGGTCGCACCCGAGAGAGCGGAGCGGCTGCGGGGGGAGATGGAGGCGGGATCCGGTGTCCCTTCCAGGGCGGTCAGGATCCTGACGGAAACGGCCGGACGGCTCGCGGGCACGGACGCCCTCACCGCGCTGATGTGGGCGGCGGAGGCCGCCGACAGCGCCGGCGACGCCGAAGCGTACGCCGCGATCGCCGCGCGGGCCGACCTCACCGGCGACGACGGCGCCCGGTCCGCGCTGGTGCGGGCGCACCTCACCGGCATGGCCGCGCTCGCCCGGGGCCGGTACGCGGACGCGGCGGCCCTGCTCGGCGGCGCGGTGCGGCTCGCCGACATCGTCGTCGACCCCGCCGCACGGGCCTGCGCGGCGATCGCGGCGCTCGCGCTGGACGACGCGGGCCGTGCCCGGATCCTCGCGTCCGGTGCGGCCGAGTCGGCTCGCCGCCGGGGCCGGATGCCCGCCGCGTCGTTCGCGCTGCTCGTCGCGGCGCGCGCGGAGGCCCTGCTCGGGCCGGGGACGGCGCCCGCCACCGCCGGGGCCGACGGGCTGCGCCTCGCGCAGGCGACCCGGCTGCACGTCCACGCGGCCGAGCAGCTCGCGACGCTCGCGCTGGCCGCGGCGCGCGCCGGCGACGCGCGCGGCGCCCGCGCCCGGCTCGACGCCCTCGCCCCCGCGGCCGCCCGGCGCGGTCTCGTCCGGGCGTCCGCCGTCGGCGCGTGGGCGGCGGCCTGCCTGGACCTCGCAGCCGGACGCCCCGCCGACGCCGCCGGACGCCTCGTCCCGCCCGGCGCGCCCGCCCTCGTCCGGCTGCACGCGGCGCCGCATCTGGTCGAGGCGCTGGTCCGGGACGGCGACCCGGCGCGCGCCGCCCTGGCGTTCGCCGACTACGCCCGCTGGACGGACGCCACGCGCGGACCCGCCGCGCTGGCCCTCGCCGCCCGCTGCCGCGCCCTCCTCGCGGCCGGCGACGAGGCCGAGCACCATTTCACCGAGGCGCTCCGGCTGCACGAGGCGGCCGGCGCCGATCACGAGCTGGCCCGCACCGCCCTGCTGTTCGGGCACCGGCTGCGGCGCGGCCGGCGGCCCCGCGCGGCCCGCGAGCACCTCCGCGCCGCGCTGCGGACCTTCGAGCGGCACGGCGCCGAGCCGTGGGCCGCGCAGGCCCGCACCGAGCTGCGCGCGGCCGGGGAGCCCGTCCCCGGCCGCGCCGCGCCCGAGCGCGCACCGGCCGTGCCGGTGCGCCGCGCGGACCTCGGCGGCCTCACCGCCCAGCAGGCGCGGATCGCCCGGCTCGCGGCCGAGGGCGCCACCAACCGGGAGATCGCGGCGCGGCTCGTCCTCAGCCCCCGGACGATCGACCATCACCTCCGCAACGTGTTCACGCGGCTGGGGATCCGGTCCCGGGTGGAGCTGGCCCGCCTGATCGGCTAGCGGACCTCCTCGTACTCCGCCTGCTGCTCCTTCTCGGCGCGCTTCTCGTCGTCCAGCGCCTCCTCGTGCGTCCGGACGACCTCGCTGTCGTGGATCTCGCCGCGCCAGCCCTCCACCTCGTCGGGGTGGGTGAGCGACCGCGTCATCACGTACCGGCGGAAGTGCTTCAGCTCCAGCCGGGCGCGGCGGCCCTGGGCGCGCCACATGTTCGCGGTCTTCTCGAACAGCCCCTGCGGGTGGTACTCGAGGACCATCAGGACGCGGGTCAGGTTCGGGGCCAGCTTGTGGAAGCTGACCGTCCCGTCCACGTGCCCCTTCGGGCCCTTCGACCGCCACACGATGTGCTGGTCGGGGACCTGCTCGATGATCGTGGACTCCCAGGAGCGCGACGACCAGAAGATCTTCGCCTTCCAGTGCAGCTTGGTCTCGTCCTCCTGGTCGACCGAGACGACCTTCTTCATGAAGGACGGGAAGTCCTGGAACTGCGTGTACTGGTTGTAGACGAGGCGGCGCGGCGCACCGATGTCGATGTGCTCGACGATGTTGGTGACCTTCACCTTCTCGCCGCCCTTGCCGCCCTTGCCACCGGGCTTGAGGGCGTTGCCGACCGAGTCCTTCACGCCGGCGAGGAGGCCCTTGGACTGCTTGTCGTCCTGCTCGCCGGCCTTCTCCTCGGCGGGCTCGCGCTCGACGGCCTTGCTCTGCTCGGTCTCCTCCGGCGAGGAGTCCTTGCCGCGCCGGCTCAGCGCCCGGCCCGCGGCGACGGCCGTGCCGACGCCCAGCAGGACGCCGCCCGCCGCGCCGGCGGTACGGCCGCCGGGCACCCCGGACGGCAGGTTCTTCGTGATCCGGCTCAGGTCCGGGGTCCGCTTGCGGCTGCGGCCCACCGGCAGCCGCTTCGCCAGGTTCCCGATCGGGACCAGGCCGCTCTTCTTACCTCTCATGGGTGTGTACCTCCGCATATAGGGGTTGTCTTCTGGGGTGTCTCACGGCGCGTGCACCACCTCGCCGTCGCGGATCTCGCCCCGCCATCCCTCGATCTCCTCGGGACGGGTGAGCGACCGCGTCATCACATGGCGGCGGAAATGCTTGAGCTCGAGCCGGACACGGCGTCCCTGCGCGCGCCACAGGTTGCCGGTCCGCTCGAAGAGGCCACGCGGGTGGTACTCCAGGACGAGCAGGACGCGGGTGAGGTCGGGAGACCGCTCATGGAAGCTGACGGTCCCGTGCACAAGGCCCTTCGGGCCCTGGGAGCGCCACACGATGTGCCGCTCGGGGACCTGCTCGGTGATCGTCGCCTGCCACGTCCGCGTCGACCAGAAGACCTTCGCCTTCCACGACAGCTTCCGGTCGGACGTCTGCTCGACGGACACGACCTTCTTCATGAAGGAGGGGAAGTCCTCGAACCTCGTCCACTGGTCGTAGACGAGGCGGCAGGGCGCACCGATGTCGATCTCCTCGACGATGTCGACCGGTCCGCCCCACCCGCCGCCGAAGATCCGGGCGAGGACCGCCTTGAAGGCCGCCCAGCCCACGCCGAGGAAACGCCCGCGCGGGCGAGCGTCCCTCGAGCAGCGCCCTAGCCCCGGCCAGCGCGGCCTTGGCGAGCGGGCCGCCGGTGTTCTCGACCTCGGCCGCCCGCTCCCGGACGTACCGCTCCAGCCGGGCCCGGTACCGCGCGACGACGCGGTCCGCCACCCGGCGTCCGGCCCGTCCCGCCGCGCGGGCCGCCAGATAGCCGCCCGCACCGGCGGCGAGTCCCGTCCGGAAGTTCACGCCCGCGTCACCCCATCGTCCGCTCTCGTTCGAGCGGCCGGGTACCCGTCAAAGACCGGGCAAAACAGTGCCCAGGCCAGGGGGTTCGCGCGGACGAGCGCTACGCGGCCCGCTCGCGGGCCGTTCGGGCGGTCACCTCGCGGGCGAAGGCCCCGATCTCCTTGATCGCGATCAGGCCCTCGCGGGACACGTCCGCGAAGACCTGGAAGACGTGCATCTGGCCCTCCCAGATCTGGAGGGTGCAGGGGACGCCGGCCGCGCCCAGGCGCTCGGCCATCAGCTCGGCGTCGCCCAGGAGCACCTCGATCGACCCCACCTGGATGAGGGCCGGCGGGAGGTCCCCGAGGTCGGCGTGGACGGGGCAGAGTTCGGGGTCGGTGACGTCGGCGCCCGGAAAGCAGGTGCGGACCATGTCCCAGAGCCGGGTGGCCGGGATGAAGGGGTCCAGCGCGGCGTTCGCGTGGGCGATCTTCTGGTCGATGTCGAGGTCGAGGAACGGCGACAGGGCGGCGATGCCGGCCGGACGGGGCAGGCCCTCGCGCACGGCCCTGAGCGGGGCCGTGAAGGCGAGGTAGCCGCCGGCGGAGTCGCCGCCGACGACGATGTCGTCCGGCGCGTATCCGGCCGCGAGGAGCCGCCGGTACGCCTCGACGCAGTCGGCGATGGACGTCTCGATGGGCACGCGGGGCTGCATGCGGTAGCCCACCGACAGGACCGGCATCCCCGCCGCCTGGGAGATCCGGGCGATCATTCGGCGGTGGGTGCGCAGGCCGCAGGCGACGAATCCGCCGCCGTGGAAGTACAGGATCACCTTCCGGGACGCGCGGTCCACGCCGGGGCCGCGCACCCATTCGGCGGGGCAGGGCAGGCCCCGCACCTTGGTGGTCCTTGTACCGCGCGGCGGGACGAGGAAGACGCCGACGAGGTCGAGGAGGAAGGCGAAGCGGAGGGTGAACGGGGTCCAGGGCAGGCGGGTGACGAGCGGCCGCAGGAAGCGGTACGCGATCCGCGCCGCCAGGCGGGCCGCGAGCCCGCAGCCCGCGCGCTCCTCGATCGTGGGCGTGATCGCCATGTGCCCGTCCTCTCGCCGTGCGCCGATCGGCCGCCGCGAGAATACCCCCAAGTAAACGTTCGGGTACATAGGTCGTCCATCGTCCGGACGACCGCCATCCCCCGCACCCCGGGGGATGGCGGCACCGCACAGCCGCGTCGATCCGTGAGGTTCAGTCCAGATCGGCTCGGAGGGCCTCGATGAACCAGGTGAAGACGGGGCGCATGTTGTCCGGGCTCGGCGGCCAGCCGTTGATGACGGCCAGAAGCTCCCAGTAGCGGGACGCCCGGGGGTCGGAGGCGGCCTCCATCCGCTCCAGGAGCTCCCGCCGGTACGCCGGGGTGTCCTCGGCGCCGAACGCGCGGGCGTACCGGGCGATCAGATCCGCGAGGACGGGGGCGGCCTCGGGCGCCGTAGGGTCGGTCCCGGCGACGCGGGCGGCGTTGACCCGCGTGACGACCTCTTCGGTGAGGGTCTCGTACTCGATCGCGTCGGGGTCGGCGGCCTGCGTCTCGGCCATCCGCCGGACGGACGCGCGGAAGTCCTCGTCCCGGACGAGGTCGGCCAGCTCGATCCACGCCTCGACCTGCTCGGGCGCCGGGTCGTCGGGCAGCCGGGGCATGGCGGAGCGCATCCGCGCGACGAACCCCGGGTCGGCGTCCAGGCCGCCGAAGGTCGCGTCGATGAACTCGTGGACGATCTGGTCGCGCTGCTCGGCGGAGAGCCGGGCGATGTCGTGCATGATCTTCAACTCCTCGGGTTCGGAACCGCGCCGGGCCACCGCGCGCAGCACGGCCCGGCGGAGCCGCAGGGCGCGGATCTGCGCGTCGAGCGCCTCGGCGTGCACGGCCGCGATCTCCTGGAGGGTGGCCCGCCGGTCCAGCAGCCGCCGGACGGTCTCCAGGTCGACGTCCAGGTCGCGGAGGGTGCGCACCAGCTCGAGGCGGGCCAGCGCGGTCACGTCGTACCGGCGGTGGCCGGCATGGTTGCGGACGGCGGGCACGAGGCCCCGGTCGGAGTAGAACCGGACGGTCTTCACCGTGAGGCCGGTGCGCCGCGCCAGGTCCCCGATCGAGAACAGCATGTCGTCCGCCATGCCCATCACCTTCGGACCTCCCCTTGGGGGAGATGCAAACCGGTTTCCCGCGGCCGGACGTCACCGGCTCGTAAGGGTCTCAACGGGCGTCCCCGGCTTACGTTGCCGCCATGAAGAAACTCATTCTGACCGCCGCCGCCGTGGCCTTCGCCGTCTCCGCCTGCGGCGGCGAGTCCGCCGGTTCCGGTGCGGCCACCGCGCCGGCCGCTCCCCCCGCCTCCTCCGCCTCCGGCACTCCCTCGTCCGGGGCCGCGATGAAGGTGCCCGCCGAGCTGGAGTTCACGGCGACGAAGCTCAACGGCGGCATGTTCGACGGGAAGAGCCTCGCCGGCAAGCCCGTCGTGTTCTGGTTCTGGGCGCCGTGGTGCCCCAAGTGCCAGGCGGAGGGCCCGGCGGTCGCCGAGGCGGCTCGAAAGTACGGGGACAAGGTCGTTTTCGTCGGGATCGGGGGCCTCGACAAGAACAAGGACGCGATGAACCGGTTCGTCTCCCGGACCGGGACGTCCGGGCTCGTGCAGCTCGACGACCGGGCCGGCACCCTCTACAAGCACTTCCGGGTCACGTCCCAGTCGTCCTACCTGTTCATGAACGCCGAAGGCGGCACGCGGAAGGCGACCGGGCCGCTGGACGAGAAGGAGCTGTCCTCCCTCATCGACGACCACGCGATGTGATGGACGGCATCACGCTCGCGCTGGCGGCCGGGCTGGTCGCCGCGTTCAACCCGTGCGGCTTCGCGCTGCTGCCCTCCTACCTGGCGATCCTGCTGTCGGGGAAGGGCGGCGTGCTGCGGGGGCTGCGGCTGTCGGTCGCGATGACGGCGGGGTTCGTCACCGTCTTCGGCGTCGCGGGACTCGTCATCAGCGCGGCGACGGTCTCCGTACAGGAGCATCTGCCTTGGGTGACGGTGGTGACGGGCGGGATCCTGATCTGCCTGGGCCTCTGGCTGGTCTCCGGGCGGGAGCTGCTCGTCCGGATCCCCCGGCTGAGCGTGGGCGGGCCGTCGAACTCCTTCCTCGCGCTCTACGGGTACGGGGCGTCCTACGCGGTGGCGTCGCTGTCGTGCACCATCGCGCCGTTCCTCGCGGTCACCGGGCTGGTCTCCGGCGGCGGCGAGTTCCTGACCGGGCTGGCCGCGTTCATCGCCTACGGCGTCGGAATGGGAGTGGTGGTCGCGTCGCTGTCCCTGCTGGTGGCGCTCGCGCAGGACGCCGCCGTCAACAGGACCCGCGCGCTCCTCCCGTGGGTGTCGCGCGCCAGCGGCGGATTCCTCCTCGTCGCCGGGATCTATGTCGCCTACTACGGCTGGTACGAGTTGCGCGTGAACGCCGGGGAGTCCGCGGACGATCCCGTCATCGGCGCCGTCACGGAGATCCAGGGCGCCGTGACCGGCGCGTTGGACACGATCGGCATCTGGTGGGTGACCGGCGCGTTCCTCGTCTCCGCCGGGGCGGCCGCGGCGCTGCGCAGCCGGCGGCGCAGGGCCGCGCAGGACGCCGGGAGCCGCTGACCGGCCGCTACGAGCAGCCCTCGAACTGGGGCACCTCGATGACCGAGAGGTCGAGGCCGGTGCCGCCGAACCACTTGTGCATCAGGCGGCTCATGGTGCCGTCCTGGTACATCTCCGTGATCGCCTTGTTCACGGCCTCGCAGCCGTCCGGGTCTCCGGGGCGCATCCCGATGCCGGTGCGGCGCTCGCCGTACCGGGCGTTGACGAGGCGGACGCCGTCACCCGCGCGGCGCTTCAGCCCGGCCAAGATCGTGTCGTTCGTGGTGATCGCGTCGACACGCCCGTCCATGAGCATGGCGATGCAGTCGCCGTAGCCCCGCGCGGCCACGGGGACCGCCGCGACCCGCCGTTCCTCGATGACCTGCTCGGCCGCCCCGGACCCGGTGACCGCGCACAGCCGGCGGCCCTTCAGATCGTGGACGGAGCGGACCCGGCCCTCCTCGCGCCGGACGAGGATGTCCTGGTGGCCGAGGTAGTAGGGGCCCGCGAATCCGAGGCGAAGCTTCCATTCGGGCTCGACCCAGAACGTCAGGACCAGGTCGGCCCCTCCGTCCCGGAGGAGGCTCTCCCGGTCGCCCGCCCGCGCCGGGACGAACCGGACCCGCTTGCCGAGCCGCCCGGCGAGATAGCGCGCCACATCGACGTCGAGGCCCTCGAACCCCCCGTCCGGACGCTGGAAGGCGATCCCCGGCAGATCCGGCCGGACGCCTGCCACGAGGGTGTCCTTGGCGATCAGCGACCGGCCCTCCCCGCCGCCGCAGCCGCCGAGCACCGCACAGACCAGCGCCCCCCAGGCGATCGCCCGCCGCATCCGCACCCCTCACATCGCGTGCGTCCATCGTGCCGCGCACCGCTCCGGAGGGGAAGCTTCCGACTCCGCCGCCGGGCCCGCCGTCGCCCGGTTCCTCCGGCTCAGGCGACCGGCTCCAGCGGGGCCTCGTCGTCGAACTGGGTGCGGTACAGGGCGGTGTAGCGGCCGCCCGCGGCGAGGAGCTCGTCGTGGGTGCCGCGCTCGATGACGCGGCCCGCCTCGACGACGAGGATCTGGTCGGCGGCCCGGACGGTGGACAGGCGGTGCGCGATCACCAGGGCGGTGCGCCCTTCGAGGGCCTCCGCCAGGGCCTCCTGCACTGCGGCCTCGGACGTGGAGTCGAGGTGCGCGGTGGCCTCGTCCAGGATCACGACGCGCTGCCGGGCGAGCAGCAGCCGCGCGATCGTGAGGCGCTGGCGCTCGCCGCCGGACAGCCGGTAACCGCGCTCACCGACGATGGTGTCGAGGCCGTCGGGAAGCCCCTCGATCAGGTCGGCCAGGCGGGCGCGGCGCAGAACGTCCCAGAGTTCGTCCTCGCCGGCCTCGGGGCGCGCGAGGAGGAGGTTGGCGCGGATCGACTCGTGGAACAGGTGGCCGTCCTGGGTGACCATGCCGAGCGTGTCGCGGATCGAGTCGAACGTGAGGTCGCGGACGTCGACGCCGTTCAGCCGGATGGCGCCCGCGTCGACGTCGTAGAGGCGCGGCAGGAGCTGCGCGATCGTCGACTTGCCGGCGCCCGAGGACCCGACCAGCGCGATCATCTGGCCGGGCTCCGCGCGGAACGAGACGTCGTGCAGGACGTCCACGCCGCCGCGCGTGTCGAGGTTCGCGACCTCCTCCAGCGAGGCGAGGGACACCTTGTCGGCGGACGGGTACGCGAACGTCACGCCGTCGAACTCGACCGAGACGGGCCCCTCCGGCAGGACCTTCGCGTCCGGCTTCTCCGCGACGAGCGGCTTGAGGTCGAGGACCTCGAAGACCCGCTCGAAGCTGACGAGCGCGCTCATCACCTCGACACGGGCGCTGGCGAGCGCGGTCAGCGGCGCGTACAGGCGGGTGAGCAGCAGCGCGAGGGCGACGACGGCGCCCGCGTCCAGGCCGCCGCCCAGCGAGAACCAGCCGCCGAGCCCGTAGACCAGCGCGAGGGCGAGGGCGGAGACCATGGTCAGCGCGGTGATGAACACGTGCTGCACCATCGCGGTGCGGACCCCGATGTCGTGGACGCGGCGGGCGCGGGCGGCGAACTCGGCGGACTCGCGGTTCGGGCGGCCGAACAGCTTCACCAGCGTGGCGCCCGGCGCGGAGAACCGCTCGGTCATCTGGGTGCTCATCGCGGCGTCGTGCGCGGCGGCCTCGCGTTCGAGGCGGGCGAGGCGGGTGCCCATCCGGCGCGCAGGCAGGACGAACACGGGCAGCAGGACCAGCGCGAGCAGGGTGATCTGCCAGGAGATGCCGACCATGACGGCGAAGGTCAGCACGAGCATCACGAGGTTGCTGACCACGCCGGAGAGGGTGTCGCTGAACGCGCGCTGCGCGCCGATCACGTCGTTGTTGAGGCGGCTGACGAGCGCGCCGGTGCGGGTGCGGGTGAAGAACGCGACGGGCATCCGCTGGACGTGGTCGAACACAGCGGTGCGCAGGTGGAGGATCAGGCCCTCGCCGATGCGGGCGGACAGCCAGCGGTTCACCAGCCCGAGACCGCCCTCGGCGAGCGCGAGGAAGGCGATCAGGACGGCGAGCCAGACGACCGTGGACCGCTCATCCTTGTTGACGATCGCGTCGACGACCCGTCCGGCGAGGACGGGCGTGGCGACCGCCAGCACCGCCAGCACCACGCTCAGCACCAGGAACGCGCCGAGCAGCCGCTTATGCGGGCGGGCGAAGCGCGCGATGCGCCGAAGCGTCTCCTTGGAGAAGGGCCTCTTGTCGTTCTTGGCGTTCATCGCGTGGTGCAAAGACATCCACGCGGTGACCTCCATGTCCATGTACCTACCGCCGTTTCCGAGTGTGGTGGGCCGTCGCCCGCCATCGTGCGACCTCAAGCTCTCTTGAGGTCAAGCCCGGCCGCCCTCGATCGAGCCTGCCTCATGCCTCTGACATTTCTCGAACGCTTTTCTCATCGCCCCCGGCGGGGCGGGTATCGCCACGAACGATGTTGAATTGACCTGTCCGGGACGTCGAAGGGTGGCATGTGGGGATCGACATCGAGCGGGCCAGGAGGGACACCCCGGGGTGCCGCGAGGTCGCCCACCTCAACAACGCGGGCGCCGCGCTCCTTCCCGAGCCCGTGATCGAGGCGGTGGCCGGGCACTTCCGGCTGGAGAGCACGATCGGCGGCTACGAGGCGGCCGAGCGGGGCGCGGCGGCGATCGAGCGCTTCTACACCGCGATCGCCGGGCTCATCGGGGCGGCACCGGACGAGATCGGCTATGTGGAGAACGCGACGCGCGCGTGGGACATGGCGTTCTACGCGATCCCGTTCGCGGAGGGCGACCGGATCCTGACGACGTCCAGCGAGTACGCCAGCAACGCGATCGCCTATCGGCAGGTCGCGTCCGCCAGGGGCGCGCGCGTGGAGGTCGTCCCGGACGACGCCGACGGCACGATCTCGCTGGACGCCCTCGCCGGCGAGCTCGCCAAGGGCGGCGTGAGGCTCGTGTCGCTCAACCACATCCCGACCCACAACGGGCTCGTCAATCCCGCCGCGGAGGTGGGGCGCCTGTGCCGGGAGCACGGCGTCCTGTTCCTGCTCGACGCGTGCCAGTCGGTCGGCCAGCTGGCCGTGGACGTCCGGGAGATCGGCTGCGACATGCTGTCCGGTACCGGCCGCAAGTACCTGCGCGGCCCGCGCGGGACGGGGTTCCTGTACGTGCGGCGGGACATCGTCCGGGATCTGGAGCCGCCGTTCCTGGACCTGCACTCCGCCACCTGGCACGCTCCGGACGGCTACGTCGTACGGGACGACGCTCGCCGCTTCGAGACCTGGGAGCGGTACGTGGCCGGGCAGATCGGCCTGGGCGTCGCCGCCGGATACGCGGCGGATCTGGGGATCGCCGCGATCGAGGAGCGCGTGACCGGCCTGGCGGAGGCCCTGCGCACGCGGCTGGCGGCCCATCCGGGGACGACCGTCCTGGACCGGGGCTCACGTCGCGCGGGCCTGGTCACCTTCACCGTCGACGGGCGCGAGCCCGCCGACGTCAAGGCCGCCGCGCGGGAGGCCGGGGTCAACGTGAGCGTCACGAACCCGATCCACCAGGGCTACGACCCGCGCGCCGAACCGGCGGCCGTGCGGGCGTCCGTCCACTACTACAACACCGAGGACGAGCTGGACCGCCTCGTGGCGGCCCTCCCCCGGTAGACGGCCGGACGCGCCCGCCCGAGGTGGTGGAGCGGGCGGGCGCGTCCGCCGCGCGTCAGGTGTTCGGACGGGCGGCGCTGATGTCGGCGAGCGCCGAGGAGGAGTCCTTCTCGATGGCGAGATCGCCGATCGACACGATGCCGACCGCGTGGCCGTCCTCGACCACGGGGAGGCGCCGGACCGAACGCTCGCGCATGATCTGCGCGGCCTTGTCGAGGCTGTCGTCCGGGCCGACGGTGGCGGTGACCTCGCTGCAGATCTTCCCGATCTTGGCCTGGGAGGGGTCGCCGCCGCCGGCGAGCCCCCGCACCACCAGGTCGCGATCGGTGACGAGACCCAACAGGTCGTCGCCTTCGGCGATGAGCACCGCGCCGATGTCCTCGTCCCGCATCTTCTTCGCCACGGAGACGATGTCGCTGTCGGGGGACACCGACGTCGGTGAGCTGGTCATGATGTCGCGGATCTTGGTGGCCATATCACTCCTTGAACCGGATCGTTCGTTCGTGGGGCCCCGGATGTGCGGGCACGTACCCGGCAGAGCGGGGATCACTCATTGGCCCGCCACACGCGATCGCCGCCTCACCGCCGCGCTCTGAACTGGGCGAACACCCTCTCGGCCCGAGCCGGATCGAGGACGAGCCGGTTCGGGTCCCCGGGCGCGGACCGGACGGGCGCCGTGCTGAACGCGATCTCTTCGGTGCGGATCGACGCCAGGTCGTCGGCGAGGGCGCGCATCCCGCCGACGCCGAGCGGCGGAGCGGTCCGGACCGAGCCCGCCGCCGCCGCCAGGAACGCCCCGAACCGGAGCGGGTCGCGCCGCCGCCGGTCTTCGGCCCGCCGCGCCATCGAGGCCATGAACCGCTGCTGCCGGACGATCCGCTGGAGGTCCGAACCGTCGCCGAGCCCCCGCCGCGCCCGGACATAGGCCAGCGCCTGCTCACCGTTCAGGCGGTGCCGCCCGGCGGGGAGCCGCAGCCCGGACGACGGGTCGTCCACCGCCGTCGGGAGCGTCACATCGACGCCGCCGAGCGCGGACACCATCCGCTTGAACCCGCCGAACTCGACCACGACCCCCCGGTCGACCCGGGCACCGGTGAGCGATTCGACCGTCTTCATCGCGCAGGCGATGCCGCCGTCCGTGAACGCCGTGGCGATGGGCCCGCGCCGTGCCGGAACGGTTCTGCCCGGCGCCTCGCATGAGGGCAGCCGGACGAGCGTGTCGCGCGGGAGGCTGAGCGCGTGCGCGCTCCGGCGGTCCGCCGCGATGCGCATCAGGACGATGGTGTCCGACCGCTCCCCGCCCCGCCCCCGGCTGTCGGAGCCGAGGAGCAGGACGTTCAGGGCGCCGCCCTTCCTCGCGGGCGGCCTGTCGCCGGTCGCGGCCGGTCCCGGGTCCCCCCGGCCGAGGAGGACGGCGGGCACCAGGATCAGGGCGGCCGTGACCGCCGCGGCCATGCCGGCCAGCGCCCACCGGTGCGGCCGGCGCACGCTCCCGGCGGCGCGCCCGCCCCCGCGCGCGGCGTCCAGGAGCCGCCGCCGCTGCCGGACGAGCGTCGCGGGCGGGTCGTCCTCCAGGTGCCGGCCGAGGCCGCGCAGCAGTTCCAGGTCGTCCATGACTACGCCCCCTCGTTCATCGGATTGCTGTCGCCGAGCACCGCGCGGACCTTGCGGCGGGCCCGGTTCAGGCGCGACCGGACCGTCCCGACCGGGATGTCCAGCGCGGACGCCACCTCCTCGTAGGTGAGGTCGCCCCACGCCACGAGCAGCAGGACGTCGCGATCCCGCCGGGCCAGGCCGTCCAGCGCCTCCAGCAGCAGGGGCCGCGCCGCCGACGCGGTCACGCCGGCCGCGACCCGGTCCGCCGGGCCGTCCACCGGCCCGTCCACCGGGCTGCGCCGCAGGGCCCGGTAGCGCGCGCCCTCCGTCCGGTGCTGCCGCGCGACGAGCTTGGTCGCGATGCCGAACAGCCAGGGCCGCGCGTCCGGCCGCGCGACGTCGTACCGGTGCCGCCTGCTGAACGCGACGAGGAACGTCTCACCGACGACGTCCTCCGCCGTCTCCGGCCCGAGCCGCCGGGACACGTAGCGGTAGAGCATCGCCGAGTAGCGGTCGAACAGCACCGCGAAGACCTCCGGATCGGACCGCGACCGGGCGATCAGGTCGCCGTCGCAGACCGGTGGGGCCGCGGGGGGAACGGTCATCGCCGACACCATGGCATGCGGACCGGCCCTTCACGTAGGGGACATCGTCGGCCAGGTATCTCCACAACGCCCGTTCCGGGTTCACGCGGACATGATCACTAATGCGTAACGGGGCGAACCTTCCGGCTAAACTGCGCATCCTTCAATGCACGGGGGGCTCGACGGCGTAGGACCTCCGTCTGTGTGCTGGACGCGAGTCGAGGAGGTTCGGGGCCGTGGACGACGTCCAGCGGGAAGCGGAGCGCACCGGCGAACCGGACACCACCGATCCGGAAGCGGTCGAGGAGGGGTCCGGCGAGGCCGCCGGAACCCCGGAGCCCGCGAGATCCCGCACCCCGACGGCCGAGTTCCGCGTCCCGCCCCGCAAGGAGCCGGACGCCCGGGAACCGGACACGCAGGAACCGGACGCCCGGGAACCGGACACCACCGAGGTGCCGGACGTCGCCGTCGGGGAGGCGGCGGAGACCGCAACCGACGAGGACCAGGCCGACGAGGACCGGGCCGACGAGACGGACGGCGCCGGCGAGCAGGCGGAGGCCGTTTCCGGACAGGCTCAGGCCGCCGCGGACGAGGTGCGGGAAGAGCCGGAGGACCCGGAGGACCCGGAGGACGCCTCCCTCACCCGCCCCGACATCGCCCTTCCCCGCAGGCCGCGCCCGGCCCCTCCGGCGGCGCCGGAACAGGAGCCCGAGGCCGAGGACGACACGCCCGGCCCGGCCGGCTCCGGGCCCGCCCCGCGTCCGTCTCCCAACCCCACGATCGTCGACCGCATGCCCGTCGTGAAGCCGGCCGGCCCGCGGCCTCCGGCGCAGGACGATCCGGAGCAGGGCGCCCCGGAGGAGGCCGCGGAGGCTGCCGCTCCGGCGGAGCCGTCGCCGCAGCGCACGGTCATCGACCGGCCCCGGCGCCTGCGTCCGGAGCCGGAGGACCAGGTCTGGGAGGTCCGGGCACCGGACGCCCCCGCGAGCGCGCCGGCCGAGTCCGCCCATGTCGCGCCTCCGCTTCCCCCCAGGCCGGTGAGACCGCCCGAGGACGAGGTCTGGCACGTCCCGGCTCCGCAGGAGTCGGCTCCCCCGGACACGCGCTCCTCGGGGGCGTGGGCCGTGCCCTGGGAGAACGGAGCGCCCATCGCGCAGGCGCCTCCGCCGATGCCCGTCGACGTGGAGCCGCGCAAGAAGCGGCGGTGGCCGCTGGTCACGCTTCTCATGGTCCTCGTGCTGCTCGTCGGGGCGGTCACGGGGCAGCTCCTGCGGCCGCTGCCGGACCCCACGGTCGAGCTGACGCTCTCGGCGTCCAGCCACACGTTCGCGGGCACCGCGCCCACCCTGCCCTGGAGCGGGCAGGGGCAGTCCGTCGTGTACGTGGACGGGCTCGGGCTGATGGGGTCGTCGGGTGGGGCGGCTCCGACGCCCACGGCGAGCGTCGCCAAGGTGATGACGGCGTACGTGTACCTGAAGGAGCATCCGCTGGCGGCCGGGGAGCCGGGGCCGGTGCTGACGGTGTCACCGCAGGCGGCGGCGCAGATCCCGGCGCGCAAGCGGCGCGGGGAGTCGCTGCTCGGGGTCACCGCCGGCCAGCGGCTGACCCAGCGCAAGGCCCTCGAGGCGCTGATGATCATCTCGGCGAACGACGTGGCGCACGAGCTGGCGCGGTGGGACGCCGGGAGCGGCCCGGCGTTCGTCGCGAAGATGAACGCCGCGGCGAAGGCGCTGGGCATGGACGCCACCCGGTACACCGACCCCAGCGGGTACCACTCCGGGACGGTCAGCACGGCCGCCGACCAGGTGAAGCTGCTGCGGGCGGCGATGCGGCTGCCGGCGTTCGAGGAGATCGTGAACAAGCGGGCCTACGTGCCGGACGACGGCGGCCCGGCGCGTCCTGGCGGCAACATCCTGCTCGGGCAGTACGGGGTCGTGGGCGGTAAGACCGGGTACACGGACGCGGCGGGCGGCAACTACGTGTTCGCCGCGCGCACCGCCGTCTCCGGGGTGCCGACGTTGATCCTGGGCGCGGTCATGGGGCAGCGGTCATCGAGCGCGATGGCGGCCATCAGCGCCGGTCAGCAGCTCGTCGCGGCGGCCGGGGGCGCGCTGACGGCGACGACCCTCGCCCCGGCGGGCGCGCGGGTCGCGCGGATCGAGGACGGCCTCGGGGGGCGGACGCCGCTGCGCGCCGCGTCCGCCGTCACGGTCGTCGGGTGGCCCGGGTTGACGGTGCCCGTGCGGGTCCTGGGCGACCCGCCCGCCGAGGGCGGCGCCGGGGAGCGGGTCGCGACCGTCCGCGCGGGCGCGGCGCGGGTACCGCTGGAGCTCGACCGGACGCTGGCCGAGCCCGACCTGGTGAAGCGGCTGACCCGCCTGCGGTGAGCCGTCAGGCGCTCGCGTAGAGCGCCGACAGGAACCGGACGAGGAGCGCCTCGCGGGTCTCGGGCGGCAGGGCGTCCAGGATGGCGTTGACGACGGCCATCTCGGGCTCGCCGCTGCTCGGGGCGAGGTCGACGCCGACGGACGCGAGGAGGCCCGCGAATCCGGCGTCGTCGAGGCTGTCGAGGTCCAGACCGGCGAGGGCGCCGACGAGGTCGGCGGGGACGTCGGGCGGCCCGGCCTCCCGCGCGGCCTTCGCGGCGTCGGCGAGGGCTCGAAGGAGCGCTTCGACGTCGGTCACGCCGGTCAGCGTGAAGTGCAGGTTCGGCGGGATGCCCCCGCAGGAGAGCTGCGGCTGGAAGTACCACCCGCGGGCGCGGGCCTCGTCGGCGACGGCGAAGACGTCCAGCTCCGGATCGTCGGACGTGACGGACACGAGCGGCACGGCGGGCGTGCCGAGGACGCGGAGCCCGGGGATCTCCGCCGCGCCCGCGACGAAGGCGTCCGCGGTGGCCATCGCCCGCTCGGCGAGGTCGCGGTACCCGGCGGCGCCGAGCGCGTTGAGGGTCGCCCAGGCCGCGCCGAGCGGCCCGGCGCTCCGGCTGCTCTGCACGGTCGTGTTGATCACGGTGTAGCCGGGCCATCCGGCGGACGCGAAGTAGGCGTGCCGGCGGAGCGCCTCGTCCGCGAACAGGACGACCGAGGCGCCCTTCGGCGCGTACCCGTACTTGTGCAGGTCGCAGGAGATGGAGGTGACGCCCGGGACGGAGAGGTCGAACGGCGGGACGGGGCGTCCGGCGTCGCGGAGCCACGGGAGGATCCAGCCGCCCACGCACGCGTCGACGTGGCACAGGACCCCGGCGGAGGCGGCCAGCGCCGCGATCTCCTCGACCGGGTCCATGACGCCCTGCGGGTAGGACGGCGCGGACGCGACGACGAGCACGGTGCGGGGCGTGATGGCGGCGGCCATCTCGGCGGGCGCTGCCCGGAACGCGTCGTCGACCGGCACCGGCACGACGTCCATCCCCAGGTAGTGGGCGGCCTTGTGGAAGGCCGGGTGCGCGGTGACGGGCAGGACGATCTCCGCGCGGCCCTCGACGGGGCGGGCGTCCCGCGCCGCCTTCACCGCCAGCATGATCGACTCGGTTCCGCCGCTGGTGAAGATCCCGTGCCCGCCGCCGAGCCGCGCGGCCACGGCGCCGACGATCTGCCGCTCCAGCGCGACGATGCTGGGGAACGCGGTCGGGTCGAGGCAGTTGACCTCCAGCATCCGGTGGTGGGCGGCGGCGGCGAGGTCGTGGACGGCGTCGCGTCCGGTGTCGTAGACGTACGCGGTGACCTGGCCGCCGCGCACCGGGAGGTCGGCCTCGCCGAGGCGGTCGAGCTCGGCGAGCAGGTCGGCGGCGGGTCGGCCGGTCTCCGGCAGGGGGTCAGACGGCATGGACGGCGGTTTCCTTCCGGTGGGAGGCGGCCTGGCGGCGGTAGGCCAGCAGGACCGGGACGCTGAGCAGGAGCAGCAGCGCGGGGACGAGGGTGAACCCGGCGGTGAGGCCGGTCAGGGCGGCGCCGGGCTGCCGCACGGGGGTCTCGAGGTCGGACGACCGGAACGACGTCGCGGCGAGGATGAGCGCGAACACGCCGGGGCCGAGGGCGAGCGCGCCGGTCTCGGCGGCGGTCCACAGGCCGGTGAACGCGCCCGACTGGGCGTGGCCGGTGCGTCCGCTGTCGGCGTGGACGGTCTCGGGCAGCAGCGACAGCGGCAGCAGCTGGACGGCCGCGTAGCAGACCCCGACGAGGGCGGTGAGCGCGAGGACGGCGGCCGTCGCACCGGAGGTGACCGCCGGGTACAGGGCGGCGGCCGTCCCGGCGAACAGCCAGACGGCCGCGAGGTAGCAGGGCACCTCGCCGGCGCGGCGCGCGAGCGCGCGCCACAGCGGCACCGCGACGGCGCTCGGGCCGACCATGCAGACGAACATCACGGCGGTGAGCCCGTGGTCGCCGAGCCGGTAGGCCGCCACGTAGGGGGCGCCCGCGAGCATGACGGCGACCGCGAGGGACTGCGCGGCGAACGCGCCGAGCAGCGCGAAGAACGGCCGGTTGCCCCGGGCGGTGCGCAGCGCGGCGGCGAGCCCGAGGGGACGGGGTCCGGGACGGGACGGAATCCACCGGGTCGCGAGCGCGGCGGCCACCATCGCGGCGCCCATGACGACGCCGACGACGGCGCCCATCAGCGCGTATCCGGCCCGGCCTCCCCCTGCGGTGTCGACCAGGACGGGAGCGCCGCCGCCCGCGAGCAGGATGCCGGCGGTGAGGCAGACGATCCGCCACGCCATCGCCCGGCCCCGCTCGGACGGGACGTCGGAGATCTCGGCGGGCAGCGCCACGTACGGCACCTGGAAGCACGCGAAGGCGGTCGCGGCGAGCAGGAACGCGACCCCCGCCCACGCCGCCGCGAGGGCGGGCGAGTCACCGGGCACGGCGAACATCGCGGCGAACAGGACGGGCAGCGCGACGGCCCCGGTGAGCAGCAGCCGCGTGCGGCGGCCGGTCCGCACGGCCTCCCGGTCGCTGGCGGCGCCGACGACCGGGTTGAACAGCACGTCCCACGCCTTGGGGACGACCAGCACGGCACCCGCGACGGCCGCGCCGACCGCGAGGACGTCCGTCAGGTAGTACAGGAGCAGCAGGCCGGGAACGGCGGAGAAGACCCCTGTGCCGACCGATCCGATCCCGTACCCCAGCAGCCGCCTCCGCGACAGGGCCCCCAGCGCGGCCGCGTCGCGCTCCGGCACCATCAGGCGTCCGGGGAGAAGCCGGCGGCGGTGGCGACGAGGCGGCGCAGATGGGTGCGGAACCTGGCCAGCGCGCCCGGGTCGCCGAGGCCCCGGCGGTTCCCGTCGGCGTCGAGGATGCCGCCCTGGCCGAAGCCGTGGGTGCACCAGACGACCGTCCAGGCCAGGTAGTCGACGTCCACGTCGTCCGCGACGACCTTGCGGACGGCCTGGACGACCATGTCCAGCAGCGGGCGGACGTAGCGGGCCTCCAGGTCGGCCACGTCGGCGGCGTCGGAGAGCCAGCGGTGCATCCACAGCGCCGGGATCTCCGGGTGGGCGGCGCAGAAGTCGACGTAGCGGTCGACGATGCCCAGCACGCCCGCGGCGTCCGGCGTCATGGCGGCGAGGGCCTCTTCGAGGACGGCGCGTTCGGCCTGGTGGGCGCGCTCCATGACGGCGAGGTACAGCTCGCGCTTGCCGCCCGCGTGGTAGTTGACCGTGGAGATGTTCAGCCCCGCCGCGTCGGCGATCATCCGGGTGGAGGTGCCGTCGTAGCCGAGCGCCGCGAACAGCCGGGTGGCCGCGGGGATGATGCGCTCGGCACCGGATTCGCTGGTCATGGGCACACGGTAGGTCGCGCACCCGCATCCGTCAATCGATTGATTGAGGCAGTGCCGCGGGCTCCTCGGGCGGGGGCGCGATGAGCCAGACCGTCAGGACCATCTCCAGCTCGAGGCGGTTCTCCGGCTCGTAGAGCCACGTCCCGAACAGTTCCTCCAGCTGGTGAAGCCGGTAGCGGACGGTCTGCGGGTGGACGTGCAGGCGCGACGCGACCTCGGTGGCGTTGAAGCCGTTCTGCAGGCAGGCGAGGAGCGTCCGCATGAGCCGCTCCCGGTGCCGCGGCCGGACGGCCTTCAGCGGCGCGAGGCGCTGGTCGGCGACGGCGCGCACCAGCTCCTCGTCCTTGAACACGACGAGCGCGGGCATGTGGTCGGCGCAGCGGATCAGCCGGTCGGACGGCAGGATGCCGCGCCGGGCGAGCGGCAGGGCCTCCCGCGCCCAGCGCAGCGACTTGGCCGCGTCCTCGGTGGGGACGGTGGGGCCGAGCACGGCGACCCAGGTGCGCAGCGCCGACTCCAGCATCCGGCCGCGGCCCGGCCCCTCGGGGTCGGGGACGAGCAGGCACGGTTCGCGCCGGTTGACGTCGGCGAGGACGTCCGGCGGGAGCGAGGGGTGGGAGAACGGCTGCCGGCCCCGCTCGTACAGGACGACCGCGGCGACCGTGCGCGGCACCCGCCACTGCGCGAGCCGGGCCAGGTCGGCGATGGCCTGGGGCGCGGCCGGCGGCTCGGCGAGCAGCAGGTCGAGCAGCCGGCGGCGGCGGTGCTCCAGCTCGCCCGCTTCCTGCGCGCGGGCCTTGGTGTAGCCGTCGGTGGCGGCGCGGGCGATCTCGTCCAGGAACGCGAAGATCGCCTCCGCGATGCCGGCGAGCGTCCGCCGGTCGATGTCGTACCGCTCCGACTCGGCGGCGAGCCGGCGCCAGGCGACGCGGGCGCCGAGCCGCAGCGAGGTCTGCAGGACGTCCAGGTTCCGGCCTTCGCGCGCCTCCGCCCAGCCGATCTCCCGGTAGACGGCGGCGACGGAGTCCCAGGAGCTCTCGGGGTCGGAGATGAGGTCGACGAACTGGCGCAGCGCGCCCTCGACGGCGAGCCGGACGAGCCGGGCGTACCCCTCGTCCTGCGGGCGCGCGTACTCGGGGATGCCGGCGAGGATCTCCTCGATCATCTCCTCGGCGAGCGCCTCGAGATGGGGCCGGAACATCTCCGACAGCCGGCGGGGCACGCCCGCCCAGGGCTTCAGGGGCGAGCGTTCCTCGATGGTCGTGGTCACCGTTCGCACCTCCTGCCGGGAAGCTACCGAGCGGCGGAGGCACGGACATCACCGTCGGCGACGCATTGCGCCCGGCCGGTTGTCACCGCGTTGACAAACGCGGCGGCGACCCCCGGGGCTCAGCAGGCCGGTTCGGGCGGCCGCGCGGACGCGAGCGCGCCCGCGAGCACCAGCCGGCCGGACGTGCGGACCATCGCGGCGACCTCGTCGACCGGGCGGCGCAGCGACGCGACGCTGATCAGGGCGGCGAGCAGGACGTGGCTGATGACGACCTCGACGTCGTCGCGTTCCGGGATCGGGTCGCCGATGGCCGCCGACAGCCGCTCCCGCAGGAACAGGAACAGCACGCTTCGGGCGTCGTCGACGCTGGAATCGTCCGAGGTCACGGCCTGGATGATGGCGGAGGTGAGGGTGATCTCCTCCGCCGCGACATGGACGATCCGCTCCAGCAGCTCGCCGAGCCGCTCGAGCGGGGTGCCGCCCGTCACGGGACGGGCGATGTCGGACGTGACGCGGTGCGCCCAGGCGGCGGCGACCTCGGTGAGCAGGTGGTCCTTCGTCGCGAAGTAGCGGTACACGGTGGCGCGCGCGACCCCCGCGCGGTCGGCCACGTCGTGCATGGTCACGGCCGGGTAGCCGCCCTCAAGGGCGAGCTCGCGGGCCGAGTCGATCAGCCGTTCCCGCCGGGCCTGCTGATCCTTGGTCAGCGTCCGCGTGACGGTGAACCGGACATCGCCGTTCAAGGCTCCTCCTCGCTGGGACCACCCCATTCTTCCGTACGCGGCGTGCCTTATGTGCGGAACCGGCGTTGCGGCCCGGTCCCTCGGCCGCACCCGGCCGCCCCTTGACCCGCCGCCCACTTGGTTGCGATTTTAGTCTAGACGCAAGTCTCACGCGGTGGTTCTACGGTCGGAGGCCACATGACGGACACGCTCACCATCGACCTCCTCGACGGGGAGATGTACGCGACGGACCCGTGGTCGGTGTACGCGCGGCTGCGCGCCGAATCACCCGTCCACCACGACGCCGAGAACGGCCTCTGGGGCATTTCCCGGCACGCCGACGTCTTCGCCGCCGAACGCGACCCGAAACTGTGGACGAATTCCGGCGGGTACCGCCCCCAATTACCGTCCGACCCGTCCATGATCGGCCATGACGACCCCGAGCACGCGCACCGCCGCCGCATGGTCTACCAGTGGTTCACCCCGCGCGGCGTGGCCCGCTACGCCGACCGGATCCGGGCGACCGCCGTCGACTGCGTGACGGCCGCGCTGGACGCGGGGAGCGTCGACGCCGTCCAGACGCTCGCCGCGCCGCTGCCGGCCCGCGTCATCGGCTGGCTGCTCGGCTATCCGGAGGAGATGTGGCCGGAGCTGGTGCACTGGTCGGCGACGGCCGTGTTCGCGGGCGGCGGGCGGCGCTACGTGACCGACGAGGCGACGATCGCGTGCGGCGAGTTCGCGCTCAGCGTGCTGGAGATGGCTCGGGAACGGCGCCGCTGCCCGTCCGACGATCTGCTGTCCACCTGGGCGAACGCGGGGCCGGGCCAGCCGCGCTACGACGACGAGCACCTCGCGCACGAGGCGCTGCTGCTGCTCGTCGGCGGCGCCGAGACGACACGGACGGTCATCGCCACGGCGCTCGACGCGCTGATCCGGCATCCGGACCAGTGGCGGGCGCTCCGCGCCGACCCGTCCCTCATCCCCGGCGCCGTCGAGGAGTTCGTCCGCTGGACGACCCCGATCCTCAACATGTGCCGGGTCGCCGCCCGCGACACCGAGATCGCCGGCGTGCCGATCCCGGCGGGCGGCCAGATCCTCCTGATGTACGGGTCGGCGAACCGGGACGAGGCCGTGTTCGACCGTCCGGACGTCTTCGACGTCACCCGCCGGCCGGGCGACCACATCGCGTTCGGAATGGGTCCGCATTTCTGCCTGGGCGCGTCCCTGGCCCGCCTGGAACTGCAGATCTTCTTCGAGGAGTTCATCGCCCGGGTGGAATCCGCGGAATGGGCGGACGAGGAGGGACCGAGAATTCTGCGGAACGCCTTCGTGCGTGGCGTGACGGAATTCCCGGTGACCCTCGTTCCGCGCTGAGGCGTCAGGCGACGTCCAGCTCCCGGCGGCGTTCCGCCCACTCCAGGGAGTGCCGGATCGCGTCGCCGATCGTGTACTCGGGCTTCCAGCCGAGGAGCTCGTACGCCTTGGCCGGATCTACGAAGGCCCCGACGACGTCGCCGGGCCGGGCGGGGGCGTCCTCGGCACGGAATCCGTCGCCGACGACCTCGCGGAAGGCGTCGACGAGCTCCCGCACGGTGGTGCCGCCGCCGGTGCCGAGGTTGATCACCTCGTAGCCCGGCCCGGCACCGGCCGGGCGGACCGGCGGGATGACCGCGTCGAACCGGACCGCGGCCTCGACGAAGGCGCGGGCGATGTCCCAGACGTGGATGTAGTCGCGGACGGCCGTGCCGTCGCGGGTCGGCCAGTCCACACCGGTGATCGTGAACGGGACGCCGCGCTCGTACGACTCGATCATCTTGCCGAGGGCGTGCGTCGGCTTGCTGCTCTGCAGGCCCGTCCGCATGCGGGGGTCGGCGCCGATCGGGTTGAGGTAGCGGAGCGAGACGACGCGCAGGCCGGCGGCGCGGCCGATGTCCTCCAGCATCAGCTCCGCCATCATCTTCGAGCGGGTGTACGGGTTCTGGGGCGCCAGCTCGGACGCCTCGGTGACCGACAGGTCCGGCCCCGGGCGGTACATCCCGGCCGTGGACGCGAAGATCAGCCTGTCGTGGCCGTTGCGCAGCAGATGCCCGGCCAGATCGAGCGTGCGCGCCACGTTGACGCGGTAGTAGCGCTGCGGGTCCGACATCGAGTCGGGCACGACGATGAGCGCCGCGCAGTGCACGGCGACCTCGATGTCCGGGTGGTCGTGGAAGATCTCGTCGATGAGCGCGCCGTCGCCGATGTCGCCCTGGTAGAAGATCCTGCCCTCGGTGAACTGCTGCCGGCCGGTGATCAGGCTGTCGAGCACGACGGGGGTGATCCCGCGCTCGCCGAAGGCGGAGGCGATCGTGCTCCCGATGAAGCCCGCGCCCCCTGTGATCAGGACTTTCATATGGCATTTCCCCTGAGCCGCTGCGTCCCTGATACGACACGCTCAGGATCAGCAGGGCGTGCGGGAGGGTCAACGCTCCGTGGTCCGGCTGACCGGCTTCGGAACCGGCGTCAACCCGGGGGCGCCGTGGCGCGTCCGCGCACGGCTCCCCCCGCGCGCGCCCTGGGCGGCGGACGCCGCCACCGCCTTCGGCCGAGAACGAAACCCGGATAGGGAGCATCCCGAACGCGGGGGCGCCTCTCCGTCATTTGCGGGATCCGCCGTGCGCGGGCCGCGGGCATCGTCGGGTGATGCACCGGACCCGGGTCCTCATCGTGGACGATCACGCGCTGTTCGCCGAGGCACTCGCCGCCCGCCTCGGCCGCGAGCCCGATCTCGTGATCCTGCCCGTCGCCGCCGACGCGCGCCGCGCCCTCGCGCTCACCGCCACCGAGCGCCCGGACGTCGCCGTCCTCGACATGGCGCTCGGCGCGGAGAGCGGCCTGGACGTCCTGGACCTGCTCCGGGAGCGGCATCCGGACGTCCGGGTCGTCATGCTGACCGCGTCGACCGACCTCGGCGCGATGGTGGACGCGATCCGGCGCGGCGCCGTCGGCTGGCTGCCGAAGACCGAGAGCGCCGAGCACGTGGCGCGGGTCGTCCGGTCGGCGGCCCGGGAGGGCGGCTGGATCCCGCCGGAGCTGCTCGGCGAGGTGCTGCGCCGGCTGCGCGCGGACGCCCCGGAGCCGAACGGCGACGCGCGGCTCCTCGCGGCGCTCACGCCGCGCGAGCGGGAGGTCCTCCAGTGCATGGTCGACGGTCTCGGCCGCGCGGAGATCGCCGAGCGGCTCGGGTTGTCGGCCAACACCGTCCGGACACACACGCAGAACCTCCTCGCCAAGCTGGAGACCCATTCGGCGCTGGAGGCGATCACCCTGGCCATGCGCGCCGGGATGCGCCCGGACCGCTGACCGGCGCCTGGTGCAAACGGCGTAGTCCGGGGTCGTCGTTTGGGTGATCCCCTTCCGGAGTCCCGTTCCTACGGTGGCGCTTACCGAGCCGGAGGGAAGGCCGATGGAGATCGACGAGGTCGCCGCCCGCGTCCTGCGCAGCTACTGGGCGCTCCTGCTGGTCATGACGGTTCTCCCGTTGGCGCTTGTGGGCTTCTGGATGCAGGGGAAGGAACCGCCCGCCGTGGCGGAGACCCGGCTGCAGGCCAGCGGCAGGGCGACGGACGCGGCGGCCGGCGACGCGGGCGTCAGCATCGTGGTCAGCCAGGTCAAGGCGTTCGCGACCAGCCGGAACCTCCTGGTGGAGGTGCTGGACGAGACGGGCGCCGACCGCTCCCCGCAGAAGGTCGCGAAGGCGATCGGGGTGACCGGTCTCGGGACGTCCACGGTCGTCGAGCTGACGGTCAAGGACCGCGACCCCGCGGTCGCGACGAGGCTCGCCGACACGATCGGCGCGGCCGTGGTCGAGGAGATCAACGAGTCGAACCAGGGGACGATCACGCGGCAGATCGGCGCCCTCGACAAGCGCATCCGGGAGCTGGAGAAGCGGCTGGGCCCGCTCGCGCGGCGGGCGGGCGCGCAGCCGGTCCCCGACATCGGCGCGGCGAACGAGCGCGAGCGCGTGCAGGCGGAGCTGACCGACCTGCGGTCCAACCGCTCGGACCTGCGGACGCAGCTGTCGGCGGCGGGCACCGCGTCGGTGGTGCAGCCCGCGGTGCTGCGGCCCGAGCAGAACCCGATGATCATGATGGCGGCGATCGCGGGCCTGGTCGGGCTGGTCGGCGGGATCCTCATCGCGGTGGTGGCGGAGATGGTCCGCCCGACGGTCCCGGGGCAGCGGCGGGTCGCCGACCGGCTCGGGGTTCCGCTGCTCGGCCGGGCGGACGGAAGCCCGGCGGAGCTCGCCGACCTGGGCCGGCGGATCCGGCTCGCGGCGAAGCGGGAGGGCTGCGCCCGCGTCACGCTGGTGGGCGCCCCGGGCCGCCTGCCCGCCGATCTGGTGTCGAAGATCGCGGCCGCCGTCTACGGCGACACGACGAAGGTCGTGCGCACCGGTGGGCGCGACGGAGCGCCGTCGTCCAACAGCACGGGCCCGGAGGGAAGGAAGAGCACGTCCGTGGTGCGCGCGGGCGGCGCCGCCGTCGCGACGCAGCAGGCGGCCGAGGTGGCCACCGCCGCGGAGACCGCGTCCGAGTCCACCCAGCCCGTCCCGTTCCGGGCGCTCTGCCACGTGCACGCCTTCGAGGACATCGACCCGGGCGCCGACGACGCGGTCGGCGTGATCGTGGTCGCCGGTCCCGTCACCCCCGTCTCGGGCCTCGCGGCGGTCCGCGACCTGGTCACCGCGTCCGGATGGCCGCTGCTCGGCGTCATCGCCACCTCCCAGAGGAACAAGAGGTAACTCCATGAGCTCGACCGTTCCCTTCAACGTCCCCCCGCTCGCGGACGAGGTGTCCGACGCGGTCGTCAAGGTCCTCGACTCCGGCTGGATCACCACGGGCCCGCAGACGGCCGCCTTCGAGCAGGAGTTCGCCGACCATCTCGGCGCGGCGCACGTCGTCGCGGTCGCCTCCTGCACGACCGCGCTGGAGCTGTGCCTGCGCGCGATGGGCCTGCCGCCCGGCTCGCCGGTGCTGACCCCGAGCCTGACGTTCTGCGGAGCGATCAACGCGATCCTGCACGCGGGGCACCGGCCCGTCCTGGTCGACATCGACGAGGACACGCTGGTGCCGAGCCCGGAGACGGTGGCCGCGGCCGCCGCCCGGGTGAAGCCCGCCGCGATGGTCACGCAGAACCAGGCGGGCTACCCGGTGGACGTGCCGGCGCTCGCCGCCGCGGCCGGCCTCGACCGGTCGCGGATCGTGGAGGACACCGCGCACGGGCCGGGCGCGGCCCGCGGCGGCGCCCCGGTCGGGTCGTCGTCGTTCGCGGCGTGCTTCTCCTTCTACGCGACGAAGAACCTGCCGATCGGCGAGGGCGGCGCGGTCGCGACGAGCGACGAGGAGCTCGCCGACCGGGTCCGCGCGATGCGGCTGCACGGCCTCAGCAAGGACGCGTGGAAGCGGTACATGCCGGGCGGCAGCTGGCGGTACGACCTGAAGACGATCGGGCTGAAGGCGAACATGACCGACGTCCAGGCGGCGATCGGGCGGGCCCAGCTCCGCGCGCTGCCGGACTGGCAGCGCGCCCGGGAGGAGCTCGTCGCCCGCTACGACGCGGCGCTGGCCGACGTCCCCGGCCTGATCCTGCCGCAGCGCGGCCTGCCCGCCGACGTGCGGCACGCCTGGCACCTCTACCAGGTGCGCGTCCCGGACCGCGACGTCGTCGGGGACGAGCTGCAGGCGGCGGGCGTCGCGACGTCCGTCCACTTCATCCCGGCGCATCAGCTGACGGCGTACCGGGAGCTGCTCGGCGAGGAGGAGTGCGGGCGGCTGCCGGTGACCGACCGGGTCGCCGAGCAGCTGCTGTCGCTGCCGCTGTACCCGGGGCTGTCGCCGGACGGCCAGGACCGCGTCGTCGCGGCCCTCACCGAGGCCCTGCGGACCCGGGGCTGACCGTGCGCTGGTTCCCGCCGCGCCGCTCCGGCCGGGCCGCCGCCCCGGCCGGGGCCGGGCCGCCCGCGCTGCCGATGGGCCGGGACGAGGTCGTCCTCGCGTCGCAGCGAGGGCGGCGCCTCGTACGCGGCCGCCGGGTGCTCGTCACCGGCGCGTGCGGGACGGTCGGCGGCGCGCTGAGCCGCGGGCTCGGCCGGCTCGGGCCCGCCGCCCTGTGCCTCGTCGACAAGGACGGGCGCGGGCTGGAGCGGCTCGGCCGCGAGCTGGCCGCGACGCCGGCGGGGTCCCTCGTCACGCTCGCCGAGGCGGACGTGCGGGACGCGGCCCGCGTCGACGGCGTCATCGGCGACGCCCGGCCCGAACTGCTGTTCCACACGGCGGGCCGGTACCGGCTCGCCGCGGTCGAGAGCGACCCGTGCCGCGGCGTCGCCGCCAACGTGACCGGCACCCGGCACGTGGTGGGCAGCGCGGTCCGGCACGGGGTCCGGCGGCTCGTGTTCGTGTCGTCCGACCTGGCGGCGGAGCCGACGTCGGTACTGGGCGCGACGATGCGGATCGGGGAGTTGCTGCTGCAGACCGCGACGGGCGGCCCGACGTGCTTCGCTGCCGTCCGGGTCGGCGCCGTGATCGGCGGGCCGGGCGCGCCGCTCGACCCGCTCGCCCGCCGGATCGCGGCGGGCGAGGTCATCACGGTCGCGCATCCGGAGGCGGCGCGGCACGTCATGACGGTGGCGGAGGCCGCGGGCCTGCTGGTCGAGGCGGCGGCGCTGGCGGAGGAGGCCGAGACGTTCGTCCTCGACGTCGGCGGGCCCGTCCCCGTGCTGGACCTGGTGCAGCGGTACGCGGCGCAGCTGCGGCCGTCCGCGGTGACGATCCGGTTCAGCGGGCTGGGGCCGGGCGAGAAGCTCACCGAGAAGGCGTTCGCGGACTCCGAGCGGCGCGTCCCGACCGCCCACCCGAAGATCTGGGGGACCCGGCCCGCGCCGCCGCCCGCCGGGACACCGCGGCTGGTCGACGCGCTGTCGCTGGCGGCGGCGGCCGGCTCCGCCGACGAGGTGCGGCTGCTGCTGCGCCGGCTGCTGCCCGAGTACCGCCCGGCACGGCGGCCCCCGCCCGTGCCTCCCCGCTGCGGCACGGGGCGCCGCGGCGCCCTCCCCGGCCTGTGAGGTGACCGTGAGTACGGACAGGAAGCTGCGCGTCGCGACCGTGATCACCCGCTTTAACGGCGGCGGCGGCCGGGTCGCCCTGAACGGCCTGCTGGCGCTGCCGGACGGCGCGTACGAGCGGGCGCTCATCACCGGCGGCGTCGGCATGGACAGCGAGCCGTCCACCAGCGGCGACGTCGTCCTGTACGGGGACGAGGCGGTCGCGCGCGCCGCGGCCGGCGACCTCACGCCGGACGCGCACCGCGCCGGGATGGAGGTCGCGCAGGTGGGGCGGCTGGTGCCGCAGATCTCACCGCGCGACGACCTCGCCGCGCTGCGGACGCTGACGCGGGTGCTGGCGGAGGGCCGGTACGACGTCGTCCACACGCACTCCTCGAAGGCGGGCGTCATCGGGCGGCTCGCGGCGGCCCGCGCCGGGATCCCCCGCATCGTCCACACGTGGCACGGGTTCCCGTTCAACGAGTTCCAGTCCGCCGCCCGGCGCACCGCCTACATCCGCCTGGAGCGGATCGCCGCGAAGCACACCGACGCGTTCCTCGGCGTCGGGTCGGACACGGTGACGACCGCGCTGCGGCTCGGCCTCACCACGCCGGAGCGGGTGCGGCTGACCTACCCGGCCGTGGACGTCGACGCGTTCGCGACCGCCCCCGGGTCCCGGGCGCAGGCGCGCCGCGCCCTCGACCTGCCGCTCGGCGTGAAGGTCGTCGGCGCGGTCGGGCGGCTCCAGTTCCAGAAGGGCCCGGAGATCTTCGCGAAGGCGATGGCGCGGCTGCCGGACGACGTGTTCGGACTGTGGGTGGGCGGCGGCCCGATGGCCGGCGGGCTGGCGCGGCTCACCGCGAGGCTCGGCATCGCGGACCGGATGCGCTGGCTCGGGCACCGCGACGACGTCGCCGCCGTCCTGCCCGCGTTCGACCTGATGGCGATGCCGAGCCGCTGGGAGGGCCTGCCCTGCGTGCTGGTGGAGGCGATCGGCGCCGGCATTCCGCTCGTCGCGACGGCCGTGCCGTCCAACCAGGACCTCGTGCTCGCCGGCGAGACGGGCCTGCTCTGCGCGCCGGAGGACCCGGCGGGGCTGGCGGCCGCCGTCACGGCCATGCTGGACGACCCGGCCGCCGCCGACCGGATGGCGGAGCGGGCCCGCGCCCGGGTCGGCCCGTGGTTCTCCCCGGCGCACCTCGGCACCGTCCTGGACGAGACGTACCGGGGCACGTCCCGGCGCCCCCGCCCGCGGTCATGACGGTGACGGCGGCGGCGCCACCGGAGGCGCCGGGAGGGAGCGGGGCCGGCGCCGGGGCCGGGGCCGCCGCTCCGCTGCGGCGGCGGTGGCGGCCGGAGGCGGTCGTCCTCGTCGCGGGCGTCGCGTCCCTGCCGATGCTGATGCCGTTCGGGCTGGCGCCGGGGCCCGGCAACACGGGGCTGCCCGACGTCGTCCTGGTCGGGCTCATCGTCACCACGTTCCTGTGGGCGGGGACGCGGAAGGTACCCGTCCGGTGGCCGTTCCTGCTGCCCACCCTGCTCACGGTCATCGCGGGCGGGCTCGCGGCGCTCGCCAACGACGACGTCGGCGTGCTCACCCTGGTCAAGGACCTGTTCGTGCTGATGTGGGCGGTCTGCATCGCCACCCTCGGGCGGGACGCGTCGCTGCTCCGCGTCGCGCTGCGCTCGTTCGTCTGGATCGGCACGTTCTACGCCCTCGTCATGATGTTCGGCTTCGCCATCGGCAACGACACGCTGTCCGGCAAGCAGCCCGACGGCGAGCGCCTGATGTTCACGTTCGGCGACGCGAACTACACGGCCAACTGGTTCATCTGCGTCTTCTTCATCGCGCGCGCCACCCGCTTCCCGGAGAAGGCGTGGCAGCGCCGGACCGTGTGCGGCGTCCTGCTCGCCGCCGAGCTGCTGACCGGCTCCAACGGCGGCCTGCTCGCGCTGAGCTGCGCGCTGCTGCTCGGCCACCTGTTCCGGCTGTTCCGCGAGGGCAAGGCGCACCACGCCATCGCGATCGGCGCGGCGGCCGCCTTCCTCGGCGGGGGCGCGGTCACGGTCGTCACGCAGATCGACATCCAGCCGTACCTCGACCGCGCGAGCCAGACGTCCCCGCTCCTGCGCGACTCCATCGGCCGGACGACCGGTGAGAGCACCGACTCGCGCAGCACCGTGTTCACCACCACGTGGCACATGATCGAGGCGCAGGAGCACCCGTGGGGCATCGGCGCGGGTCAGACCGAGCACCGGATGCTCGTCGAGCAGGAGACGTACGTCCGGGAGGCGCACAACGACTACATCGCGTCCGTCCTGGAGCGCGGGTTCATCGGCGGGCTCGCGCTGATCCTCCTGCTGGTCGTGCTGGTGCGGATGTGCGTGCGGATCGCGCGGCGGGACGCGCTGGCGCCCGCCTACGCGCGGCTCGTCCCGCGCCCGGAGCTGTTCGGGGCGCTCCTCGTCGTGTTCCTCATCTGCGGGCTGTTCTACGAGGTCCTGCACTACCGGCACGGCTTCGCCTTCTTCGGCCTCATCGCCGCCCTCGAACTCCACGGCCGCCGGAAGCCATCGCCCTTTCGTCCCCCGCCTCCCCGGACGCTGCGATCGCGTGGGAAGCCGGGGATGAGCGGAGCGAAATCCCTGAGCGCGCAAGGAGTCCCCGGACGGGCCGGAGTGACGCGGCGACCGCGCGCGGCGCCCGCCGAAGGAGGGCCCCCGAAGCCCGACGCCAAGGGCACCGCGATGAGGAGAAGGCTGATCGGCCTGGTCGCGGGCAACATGGCGGGGCGGATGGGCGCGCTCGGGTCGCTCGGGCTCGCGACGATCCTCGTCGCCCGGGTCGGCGGCCCGGAGCTGGTCGGGGCGTTCACGCTGGTCCGGATCCTGCCGGGGCTGCTCTGCCACCTGTCCAACGGCGGCCTGCCCGCCGCCGCGCCCTACTTCCTCGCACGCGAGGAGCCCGTCCGCAGCCGGGTGCGGCCCACGCTCGCGTGGCTGACCGTCATCGGGGCCGTCACGGCGGCGGTCGTGTGGCTCGCGCTCAGCCCGCTGCTCCTCCTCGTGTTCTTCGACTCGTTCGGCGTCTGGGTCACGCTCGCGGCGGCCGTCCCCGCCTTCACGCAGGGGTTCGTGTCCGTCGGCAAGGGCCTCCTCCAGGGCACCGACGACCAGAACGGCGCGAGCCTCGCCATCGCCGTCGAGGAGTTCGTCTTCCTGCCGATCTACGTCGCGCTCCTGCTCGGCTGGCACGGGCCGGGCGCCCTCATCGCCGGCCTCGTCCTCGCCGACCTCGCCGCCACCGCGTGGATCGCCCGGCGGCTCGCGCGGCGCGGCTACTTCCGCGGCTGGGGGCGCGCCGACCGGCGGCTCGGCGCGGCGATCGCCGGATACGGGTTCCGCGGCTACGCCGGCCAGCTCATCGACCTGCTCCAGCTCCGCTTCGACATGGCGCTGCTCGGCGCGCTCGCCGGGCCGAAGGTGCTCGGCGTCTACACGGTCGCGAGCAAGTTCGCCGAGCTCGTCCAGCTGCCCGGCCTCGCGGTGAACTACGTCCTGTACCCGGACTTCGCCCGGGAGGACGCGCGGAGCGCCGCGCGCCGCACCGCCGCCCTCATCCTGCCCGCGCTCGGCGTCTCCGTCCTCGCCGCGCTGCCGCTCGCGCTCATCGCCGGGACCGCGCTGCCGTGGGTCTTCGGCGACGTGTTCGACGACGCGGTCGTGCCCACCTACATCCGCCTCGCCGGCGTCATCACGTTCGGCGTCACCGGCCTCATCATGGCCTACCTCTACGGGGTGGGCCGTCCGGGCGCCGCGTCCACCGGGCAGGGCATCGGCCTGCTCGTCGTGGTCGTGCTCGGCGTCCTCCTGATCCCCGCGCATGGAGCGGTCGGCGCCGCCGTCGCCACCTCCGTCTCCTTCATCGCCACCACCGCGGCCCTGCTGGCCTGGTTCCAGCACGTCAAGAACAAGGGGTGACCATGCCCGAGGAACTCATCGCCCGTCCCCTCGACGCCTCCCACGGCATCCCGCCCTCGGTCGGCCGCCGCGCCCTGGACATCACGGTCGCGCTCACCGGGCTGACGCTGCTGTCCGTCCCGCTGCTGCTCGTCGTCTACCTCCTGGTGCGGCTGACGAGCCGCGGCCCCGGCATCTTCCGGCAGACGCGCGTGGGCCAGGGCGGCCGGCCGTTCACCATGTACAAGTTCCGGACGATGCGGCAGGGCGTCGGCGGGCTCACCGTCACCGCCACCCACGACCCCCGCGTCACCCGGGTCGGCCGCGTGCTGCGCCGCTACTACCTGGACGAGATCCCGCAGCTCGTGAACGTCCTGCGGGGCGACATGACGCTCGTCGGGCCGCGCCCGGAGACCTACGACCTCGCCGTGTACTACGACGACCGCTGGCGGTGGATCTTCGACCACCGGCCGGGGATGACCGGGGTGTCCCAGGTCAGGTTCCGGGACACCGACGTCCTGCCGCCCGGCGAGGAGGTCGACCTCGCCTTCTACGTCAAGCGCCTCGCCCCCGCCCAGGCCGCGGTCGACGAGGTCTACCTCGGCGACCCGTCGATGCGCGCGACGCTCCGGACGCTGTTCGACACCGTCTGGTACGTCCTCGGCTTCCGGGTGGCTCCGCTGCGGGTGAGGCCGGACGGGACGGTGACCGAGGCCCCGGCCCCGGTTCCGCCGCCGGAGACCGCGCGTCCGGCCGAGGAGCCCGGTTCCGCCGCCTGACGGCGCGTCGGTGAGGAACGGCAGGGAGGCAGGGCATGGACGTCCGGGACGCCCGGTTCACGATCACGGCCGTCGCCGCGGCGCTCGTGCTGGCCGCGGGAGGGCTGTTCTACCTGCGCGAACGCACGTCCGGCTACGAGCCGTACGAGGGGCCGCTCGCCACCCCCGGCCGGCCCGCCACACAGCCCGGCGGGACGCGCCGGATCGCGCTGAACACCGATCCGGCCGACTACCCGCGGCTGCGGGCGCTCGGCTACGACCTCGTCGACGCGCAGCCGGACGAGTCGCAGCTCGCCCGCGTCCCCGCCGGGATGCGGGCGATGCTGTGGGTCGGCAACTTCACCTGCGGCGGCTTCGAGCTGGACTTCCCCGCGTTCACGCGCGCCGTCGAGCGGTTCGGGCGCGACCCGCGCGTGTACGGCTGGTACCTGTCCGACGAGCCGAACCCGGAGGAGTGCCCGCGGATCGCGCGGGAGATCCGCCGCCGCGCCGACCACATCCGGCGGCACGCGCCGGGGCAGGTGTCCTACATCGCGCTCACCGACTGGCCGATGAAGCCGGTCGCGCCGGAGCGCACGGGCGTCGACCTCGTCGGGCTGGACCCGTACCCGTGCAAGGGCGGGGTCGAGGCCGAGGACGACTGCAACATCGACGCGATCGACCGGATGGTGCGGCTCGCCGACAAGGCCGGCATCCCCCGGACGATGGTCGCTCCGGTGTTCCAGACGTTCGGCCAGACCTGCTCGAAGGGCGACAAGCAGTACTGGCTGCCCACCGAGCGGCAGTTCCGGCAGATCCTGGAGCGCTGGGACCGGCTCGCCCCGCGCGCCCCGCTGGAGGTCTCGTACTCGTGGGGGCGGCAGAAGGAATGGGCGTGCCCGACGCTCGCGGACGCGGCCGGCGGCGACCAGCCCGACCTGCAGGGCATCCTCCGCGCGCGGCACGCCCGCGGGTAGGACCCGCGCCGTCGACCGGTCTCCGCTACTGCCCGGGGTTCTCGGCGACGGCCGTCCGGGACGGTTCGTCCGGGACGGGGAAGTCGAAGGAGCCCAGCTTCAACGCCAGGATCTCCATCACGACGACGGCCACGACGAAACCGACGGCCATCAGGCCGGCCTTGCTGCGATTCACCCAAACCCCCAGAAACCCCGGGAAAACCTAGCACGTCAGCCGAGGGGACGGCTCGTCAGGTTCGCCGCCCGCGCGTTCACGCACGCGCCGGTCTCCAGGTCGAAGGCGAAGTTGTGCGCGAGGCAGTGCACCAGCCCGTCGCGGACGACCGCGCCGACCGCCAGGTCCTCGCCCGCGTGCGGGCAGTAGCGGGGGATGTCGTAGCGGCGGCCGGCGCTCTCGACGACGATCCGCTCGCTCTCGTCCCGGCACGTCTCGTACATCTCGACCGCCCGCAGCGCGGGCGCGTTCGCGTGCTTGAGCAGCCCGACGAGGTAGTCGTTGTAGACGTCCGGGTCCCGGTAGAGGCCGACCCGGAAGGAGATCAGGACGTCCTCCCACGCCAGCCTGCCGGTGAGCACCGCGTCCACCCACCGGCCGGCGGTGGTGACGCGGTAGTGCGGGCGGGCGGCGGGGTCGGCGGGACCGATGGTCAGCCCGTCCGGGGTGAAGTCGACGTCCCAGGTGCCGCCGTGCGGGCCGGTGATCTCGAACCGGACCAGCATCGCGATCTGCTTCAGGAAGTAGTCGCTCAGCCCGCCGAGATGCCGGAAGTGCTCGGCGAAGCGGTCGTACAGGCCCGGCCCCGGCTCGGGGAACTCCGCGACGGCGGCCGCGATGTGCCCGGCCCGGTCGGCGGCGTACCGCTCCAGGTAGGCCGCGCGGCCGGCGTCCGCGAAGGAGAACTCCGCCGACACCGGGTCGCGGACGACCGCGCCGGTGTCGAGGTCGAGCACGTCACCGGGTTCGAAGTGGTCCCAGCGCTGCGCGGGCAGGTGCTCGCGCAGCCAGTCCGTCGCGGCCTCCGGGTCGCAGAACGCGCCGGTCTCGCGGTCGAGGACCCAGTTCAGGCCGCGGACGTCCGCGTCCAGGAAGCAGGGCGGCCCGGCGAACGGCACCGCCAGCTCGGGCTCGGTCTGCCGGACGAGGCGCTGCACGGCGCGGAGCTTCGACACCCGCTTGCCCAGCGAATGCCGCGCCATCTCCGCGGCCGGGTACTCGTAGCAGATCGGGTGCCAGGACGCCCCGGACGTCTGCACCGCCATCAGGTCGAGCCGGTCGCCCGCCAGGTGCTTCGCTCGGCGCGCCTGCGCGGCGGTCAGCCGGGCGTCGTTGCAGTGCAGGACGGCGCGCCCGTCGGCGACCACCAGAAAGGCGGCGTCGTGGCACATCGGAGACAGCTCCGGAATCGCCGTGATCCAAGATCCCCTATTGTCCAGCGGGAATTTCTCCCAGGCCGGTATCTCGATTACCTGGCGGGCACCCGCGACCGTGGTGATGCGTTCCCGGAAGGCCGGTCCGGGGTAGTGCGGAATGAGGATTCTCGTCCTCTTCGGAAGGCGCTCGATGACCCATGGATCGAAATGATCTAGGTGTTCGTGCGAGATCGCGATCCAGTCGGCGTCGAGGACGCCGTCCAGGTCAAGGTGATCGTTTCGGGGATACTGGTGCCAGGACCCGAGGAAGGCCCCCGTCGGCGCGAGCCACGGGTCCGCGAGCAGCCGGAACGCCGTGGCGTGCAGCGCCACCCCCGCATGTCCGAGAAATGTGACCGTCGGCATAGGGTGAGCGTCGCCCGGCGAGCGGTCCGGCGCACCCGTCCATAGGCGCAAGGCGGCTACGACGTCGGCATGAAGAAAGGAAACAGAGCAAGCCGACAATCCTGACAGGACGCAGAGTCAAAGGCACGAGTTTACCTGCCCGATTACTTGTCCACTTCCGGTCAGGCTGCACCATGTGGCGTCCTTTCATCTGGACACACCCACCCTTTCGGGTGACCGTCGAGTCGGTGCCGGCAATATCAGACGGGGGTTATTCATGTACCAGGGGAAGTCTCGGTCCTCGCCACCGCGCGAGGAGCCCACCGGAGCCGCGACGCTCCCCTCCGCCGACCCGTTCCGGTGCCCGCCGCACGCGGACCCGACGGCTCCGCGCGACGACGACGAGCTGGGGCGGCGCCGGCTGCGCCACGACATCCGGCACGAGCTCGGCACGATCGTCATGCTGGCGTCCGCCGTCGCGGTGGCCGACGACATCGGCACCGGCAGCCGCGCCCGCGTCGAGCAGCTCCTCGGCGAGACCCGCTGGCTCGACCATCTGCTCCGCCGGCTCGACGAGGGCGACTTCGGCGACGTCCCGCCGGGGTACGAGCGGATCCGCGTCGACGAGCTCGCCGCCGAGGTCGTCACCGGGATGCGGCTCGCCACCGCGCGCTCGATCTCCTTCACGGGCGGCGAGGCGTGGGCCCACATCGACCCGGTGGCGCTGTGGCGCGCGGTCCGCAACGTCCTCGACAACGCCTGCCGGCTCGCCGCCGGCCGGGTGGACGTGCGGGTCGCCCACGACGGGGACCGGGTCGAGATCCGGATCGACGACGACGGCCCCGGCTTCGGAGCAGCCGGTCCGGCGGCCCCGCGCGGGCTCGCGTCGCTCGGCCTCGGCATCGTCCACGACCTCATCTCCGGCTACGGCGGCGCCCTGGAGATCCGGACGTGCGAGCTGGGCGGCGCCCGGGTCCGGATGCTGCTGCCGTCCTCTCCGCCCGTCCCCGCCGCCGATCCGGAGCCGGAGGCCGACGACTGGCGGCGCCATCCATGAGGGTGCTCATCTGCGACGACCACGCCGTCTTCGCCGACTCCCTGTCGCTCGTGCTCGCCGACGCCGGGCACACCGTCGTCGGGGTCGGCTACTCCCCGGCGGAGGCGCTGCCGCTGCTGCGCGCGGCGCAGCCCGACATCTGCCTGATCGACCTGCGGTTCCCGTCGGGCACGGCGCTCGACTGGATGCCGCGGCTGCGGGCCGCCGCGCCCCGCACCCGGTACGTCGTCCTCACCGGCTTCCTGGAGCAGCGCGTGCTGGACGCGGGGGTCGCGGCGGGCGTCCGGGGGTTCGCGCACAAGGGTCAGCAGGCGGGCGACATCCTCGCCCTCCTGACCCGCGTCGAGGCCGGCGAGGTCGTCGCCGAACGGAGGCCGCCGACGGGCGCGGACCGGCCGCGCAGCGAGGCGCACCGGGTCGCGCGGTTCCTCACCCCGCGCGAACGCGAGGTGCTGACCCGGCTCGCCCGCGGCGAGTCGACGCAGGCCCTCGCGCGGGCGATGGGCGTCACCCGCAGCACCGCGCGCAGCCACGTGCAGAGCGTCCTCACCAAGCTCGGCGTGCACTCGCAGCGCGAGGCCGTCATCGAGGCGGCCCGGCACGGGCTCGTCAGCGTGGAGACGGGAGAATGGCTCGCGGGCTGAGCGTCCCCTACGACCGGCTGGACCGGCTGCGCCGCCGGACGCCGGTGGTCTGGCTGGACGGGCGGTCCGCCGGCGGCGCCGGCGCATGGGCCGTGCTGCGGTACGCCGACGTCCGGCACGCCCTCGCGCACCCGGAGATGTTCGCGCCGGAACCTGACGGGATCCTGCACGGCCCGTCCTCCGGCGCCGCCCCGGCCGGCGGCGACGCCCCGCTCGACATGGACCCGCCCGCCGCCGCGCTGCTGAGCCGTATCCCCGACGACACGCCCGTCGACTTCGCCCAGGTCGCGGCCGACCTGCCGGAGACCCTCCGCAACACCCTCGCCGGCGGGCTGGCCGCGCTGCTGCACCACCCGGGCTCCTACGCGCGGCTCCGCGCGGAGCGCGCCGACGACCGTCTCCTCGACAGCGCCGTCGAGGAGATGCTCCGCTGGTGGACGCCCGTCGCGCGGGTCCGGCGGACGGTGCGGCGCGCCACCGCCCTGGGCCGGGTGCCGCTGCTTCCGGGCGAGCGGGTGACGCTGTGGCTGGCGTCCGCGAACCGCGACGGGGACGCGTTCCCCGAGCCCGGCCGGTTCGAGCCCGACCGCTACCTGCCGGGACGCGGCGCCCGCCCGCACGTCGCGTTCGGGTACGGGTCCCGCGCCTGCCTGGGCGCGCTGCTGGCGCGCACGCACCTGCGGGCGTTCCTGTGCGCGCTGCTGGACCGCCCGGGGCGGGCCGTCCCGGCGGGCGAGCCGGTCCCCGCGCGGTCGGGCGCGCGGAACGGCTTCGACCGCCTCCCGATCGGCTGGACGGCCTGAGACGCCCGGCTACCTCCGCGGGAGTACGCACGGTGACTCCCCCGGGCCGATGCGGCGCCGGGCGCCGGTGGCTAACGTGCTGGAGCATGAGCACAACGCCGTCCGCGCGGGCCCGGCCGCATCCGCCGCGTCCCGCCCGGTGGCCCGTCTGGGTCCTGCCGGCCTTCGCGGCGGCCGTCATGCTGATGGGGACGTACGGCGCCCAGGAGGACCGGGGCCCCTGGGAGCACGGGGAGCCGATCGGCAGCACCGCGCTCGACCCGCTCGGCGTCGCCATCCTCGTCGGCGGGCCCGCGCTGCTGCTGCTGCGCCGCCGCTGGCCGGTGCTCACGCTCGCCGCCGTCGCCACGCTCGCCGGGCTGTACTACCTGCGCGCCTACCCCTACGGTCCGGCGCCGTTCGCGGTCGCGATCGCCATGTTCGGCGCCGTCATGACGGGGCACCGGGTGGCCGCGTGGGGGGGCACCGGCGCGGCGCTGACCGGGTACTTCACGCTCACCTCGGTGATCGGCGTCCCGTTCGAGCGGCGCGGCACCGGCGGCCGGCCGTTCCCGGTCGAGGAGCCGAGCCTGATCGCGATGACGTTCGTGACCGGCTGGGCGCTGGTCGTGCTCGTCACCGCCGAACTCGTCCGGATGCGGGCCCAGAAGGCCGCCGAGACGGCCCGCAGCCGCGCCGAGGAGGAGCGCCGCCAGGTCAGCGAGGAGCGGCTGCGGATGGCGCGGGAGCTGCACGACGTCCTCGCCCACAACATCTCGATGATCAACGTGCAGGCGGGCGTCGCCCTGCACCTCATGGACGACGACCCGGGGCAGGCCCGCACCGCGCTCGCCGCGATCAAGGAGGCGAGCAAGGAGGCCCTCACCGAGATGCGGGGGGTGATCGGGGCGCTGCGCGCGGACGGCGAGAGCGCGCCCCGATCACCCACCGCGGGCCTCGAACGGCTCGAGGAGCTGCTCGGCCGCGCCCGTGCCGCCGGGCTCCGCGTGGAGCTGGAGGTCGCCGGAGAGCGGCGGCCGCTGCACGCGAGCACCGACCTCGCCGCGTTCCGGATCGTCCAGGAGTCGCTGACGAACGTGACGCGGCACGCCGGTCCGGGGCCGGTGACGGCGCGGGTCCGGATCGCCTACGGTGAGGACGAGATCGTGATCCGGGTCCAGGACGACGGGCGCGGCGCCCCCCTGCTGGACGACCGGTCGGGCGGCAGCGGCATCCGCGGCATGCGGGAGCGGGCCGCCGCGCTCGGCGGCGCGTTCAGCGCCGGGCCGCGCACCGGCGGCGGGTTCACGGTCGAGGCGCGGCTGCCGCTCGACACGCCGCCGCCCCGGGAAGGGGAGACGGAATGATCAAGGTGCTGCTGGCGGACGACCAGGCGCTCGTCCGCGCGGGGTTCCGGGCGCTGCTGGACGCCCAGCCCGACATCGAGGTCGTCGGCGAGGCGGGCGACGGCGCCGCGGCGGTGGCGGACGCGCGGCGGCTGCGTCCCGACGTCATCCTGATGGACATCCGCATGCCCGGCCTGGACGGCCTGTCGGCGACCCGGCAGATCGCCGCCGACGCGCGGCTCGACGGCGTCCACATCGTCATCCTCACCACGTTCGAGCTCGACGAGTACGTCTTCGAGGCGCTGCGCGGCGGGGCCAGCGGGTTCCTCGTGAAGGACACCGAGCCGGTCGAGCTGATCCACGCCGTCCGGGCCGTCGCGGCGGGCGACGCGCTGCTCTCGCCGAGCGTCACCCGGCGGCTCATCGCCGAGTTCGCCGCGCGGGCGAAGGAGCCGGTCGCGTCGCCGCGCCTGAACGCGGTGCTGAACGCGCTGACCGACCGGGAGCGGGAGGTGATGGCGCTGGTCGGCGAGGGCCTGTCCAACGAGGAGATCGCCGCCCGCCTGGTGGTCAGCCCGGCGACCGCGAAAACGCATGTCAGCCGGACGATGGTGAAGCTCGGCGCGCGCGACCGGGCGCAGCTCGTCGTGTTCGCGTACGAGACGGGGCTGGTGAAGCCGGGGTGGCTGCCCTAGGGATCGGCTGTCACGGCGGGCGCGGGCATGACAGGCTTGGCGGGCAGTCCGTCAGCCGACCGTGTGAAGGAGCCCGGTGCCGAAGCCGACGAAGGTCCTGGCCGTCGACGACCGCGAGGAGAACCTCATCGCGCTCGCCGCGGTGCTGGACGCGCTGCCGGTCGACCTCGTCCTCGCGTCGTCGGGCGAGGAGGCGCTGCGCGAGCTGCTGACCGACGACTTCGCGCTGATCCTGCTGGACGTCGTGATGCCGGAGATGGACGGGTTCGAGACCGCCGGGCGGATCAAGGCTCGGCCCCGCACCCGCGACATCCCCATCATCTTCCTCACCGCCGGGGGCGCCTCCGGCGAGCAGGCGTACCGGGGCTACGCGGCGGGCGCGGTCGACTACCTCACCAAGCCGTTCGACCCGTGGCTGCTGCGCGCCAAGGTGTCGATCTTCGTGGAGCTGCACCGCCGGACCGAGCGGCTCCGCGGGCAGGCCGAGCTGCTGCGCCGGACGCTGGAGGACGACGCCGCCGGGGCCGGCGGTGCGGCGGACGGCGCCGAGCGGGTGCTGAAGGCCCTCGACGAGCGGCTCGTGCTCATCGAGGAGGACGTCGCACGGCAGCAGGCCGGTCTTCCGGCGGAGGAGCTGCCCGACCACGTGGCGGAGCTGCGGGCGGCGCTGGAGGCGTTCTCCGCCGGGCAGTGAACCGGGTACCCGACGTGCCGCCGGGCGAGGCGCGGCCTGGGTTCTCCGGGACCTTCGGCCCCGGAGCGGCGGGCCTTCCGCCTCTGAAATGTCACTTTCCGTGATCAATAGGATCTTGCTCCACCAGCTCTATTGACACTGAGTCCAGCGATAGACGCGGAGCGAGCCCGCCATGAACGAGTCCTCCCAGGCCCCCGATGACGACCCCGCCGAGACCGCCGCCGGCGGCGTCCGCTGGAGGCGGTTCGCGGCCGTCGCCCTCCCCGCCGCCGCCTGCGCCGGCGCGCTGATGTTCATGACGGGGCAGGGCGCCATCGCCTCCTCCTTCGCCGTCTCCGGCAGCAGCTTCAAGGTCAGCGCCGACCACATCGACGGCACGGGCTTCGCCCAGTACGGCGGCGCCCGTGTCGAGGCCGGCGGCAAGAGGCACCCCGTCCAGGTCTCGGTCATCCAGGACGCGAAGATCTACAACCTGTGCCAGTCGGTGAAGGTCCTCGGGGTCACCCTGCGCCTCACCGCCGGCACGGACAAGAAGAACCCGGTCCACGCGACGGACCTCGTTCTCGACGTCGAGCAGCTGAAGGCCGACGCCCTGTTCGAGGACATCGAGATCGGCCGCGACGCCGGCACCCTCGACAGGGCCGGGAGGAACTCCCGCGGCCCGGCCGGCGCGTTCGGCCAGCAGGCGAGGACCGTCAGGCTGAGCGACGTCGAGCAGACCGCGTGGGCGACCACCGCCGGGACGTTCAGGCTGAGCGACCTGCACATGGGGTTCGGCGACGAGTGCTTCCGATGAACACCACCCGGCCGCGAGGATTCAGCCGCTGGCGGCGGACCCGTCCCTTCTGGGGCGGCCTGCTCGTCGTCCTCGCCGGGCTCGAACTCATCGCCATCCCCCTCGCGCCGGTGCCCCTGATCGTGCACCAGGGCATGGCCGGCGTGGCGAGCTGGCTCATCGGCGCGATCCTCATCGCCGCCGGTGCCCTGATGTGGGCGCAACCGATGCTGCGGATCTTCTACGGCATCCTCGCGGTGCTGCTCTCCATCGCCTCGTTCCTCACGTCCAACTTCGGCGGCTTCCTCCTGGGGCTGCTGCTCGGCGTCGTCGGCGGGGCCATGGCCGTCGCCTGGGTGCCCGTGAAGAAGAACGTCCCGGAGACACGGGCGCGGCGCACGGCCGGGCCCGTGGCGGTGCCCTCGGTGAGGCGGGAAGGCCGGCTGACCGCTCTGGCCGTGCCCGCCGTCCTCGGCTTCCCGCTGCTCACGCCCACTCCCCCACCGGACCCGTCCGCCGCGCCGAGCCCCGCGCCCACTCGCACGGCGCGCGGTATGAGCGCACCGGAGAAGAGCGGCGGGTATCGCGTCTCCAGCGACCCGGGCACCCTGCGGGCGTCGTCGCTGACGATGTCCGGGCTCAGCTACGACGGCGTCGCGCTGCTCCCCTCCGCCGAGGGGACGGTCAGGGCACTGAAGTTCAGCATGACCAAGGCCGTCCTGAAGGACGTCGACCAGACCTCCCGGCACGGCGGCACCACCACGCGCATCACGGCGGGCACGCTCACGTTCACCGGTGACGTCGCGATCTACACGACGAGGATGGCGTCGAAACTGCTCGGCATACCGGTGACCTTCACCCCCGAGCACCCGCCGCCGCTGACCCCGCCGTCCATGGTCATGACGGACGTGGTGGCGGAGCGGCCGTCGGTTCAGGCGCGCGGCGCCGCGATCTCCGCACTCGGCATCGGGCCGGACTGAGCGTTCGCGACGGCGCTCGCGACGGGGCGCGGCTCGGGCGCGGGCAGCGCGCCCGTCCCGAGCTTCTGCCGCAGGATGAACGCGCCGAGCAGCACCGCCGCCACGATGAGCAGCACCGCGATCGTCACGACCACGACGGTCTTGCGGCGCTCGCCACCGGAGTGCGCGCGCGGCCCGGCGGACCCCTGCCAGCTCCCGTACTGCCCCGGCTGCTCGTACCGGTGCCCGTACCGCTGTGCCTGCTCGAACCGCTGATCCTGCTCGAACCGCTGCCGGGGCGGCCGGTCCCACGGCGGCGACGCGCTCGGCTGCGGCTCCGGCGTACCGTTCCGCTGCGGGGGCGGCACCGACCAGTCGTTCTCCAGCAGGGTCCGCGGCTGCTCCCGGTGCCGGTCCCCCCGGTCCGGACGGGTGATCGAGTCGAGGTCCGACGGGTCCATGATCGTCTCGGCGGGGTCGCCGTCGCGCCGCCCCGGCATCCGGGACGGCTCGTCCAGCACGGTCTCGGCCGCGGCCCGCGCCACCGGAAGCGGCGCCGTCGCCACCTGCGTCAGCAGCGGCTGCACCTGCGCGGCGGTCATCCGGTGCACCGGCTGGCGGGCGAGCAGCCCCTCCAGGACCCGGCTCAGCGGCCCCGCGTTGCGCGGCGGCGGGACCGGCTCGGTGAGCGCCGCCTGCAGCGACGACATCGCGTCCGACCGCTCGTAGGGGGAGCGTCCCTCGACGGCCGCGTAGAGGGTCGCGCCGAGCGCCCACAGGTCGGACGCCGGGACCGCGCGCTCTCCCTGCGCCCGCTCCGGCGGGATGTACGCGGGCGACCCCATGACGAGGCCCGTCTGCGTCAGCGTCGCGTCGCCCTCCACCTGCGCGATGCCGAAGTCGGTCAGGACGACCCGTCCCGCGTCGGTGATCAGCACGTTGCTGGGCTTGACGTCCCGGTGCAGGATGCCCTTCTCGTGCGCGTGCTTCAGCGCCGCCAGCATCTGCAGGCCGATCTCCGCCACCCGGCGGTGCTCCAGCGGCCCCCGGTCGAGCAGGTCCTGCAGCGACGGGGCGAGGACGAGCTCCATCACGATCCAGGGCCGGTCGGCCTCCTCCACCACGTCGTGGACGGTGACCACGCCGGGGTGGCTGAGCCGTGCCGACGCCCGCGCCTCGCGGAACGTGCGCTCGTACAGGACGCCCCGCTCGGCGTCGGTGAGGCCGGGCGGGAACACGACCTCCTTGACGGCCACCTCGCGATCGAGCATGACGTCGTAGGCGCGCCACACGGTGCCCATGCCGCCGCGGCCCACCACCGAGTCGAGCCGGTAGCGGCCCGAGAGGAGACGTGCCTGTTCCATGACTAGATGGTCCCCCAAGAGTTCATCCCACCCCTTGAGGACGGAACGTGTCGAGCACATTCTTCACAAGCGCCGCGTTGCCGCTCCACCCGGACATCGGCAGCGCCACCACGACCGCGTAGGACCTGCCGCCCGCTATGACCCCCCGGTCACGGGCGCGGGTACCGCCGGCGCGGTTCCACGTGAACTCGATGTCGGCGGCCGGGACGCTCCCCACCCGGGTGCGGGTGATGCGCAGGACCCGCAGGCCGGGCAGCTTCCCGTCCGCCATCGCCTCCCGCTGCCAGATCCGCCAGTGCTCGTAGGGGTCGCCCGTCCACGGGGTGCGGTCGACCTGGACGTACCCGCCGGTCACCGGGTCGATCCACAGGGTGCTGGCGCCCCGCTCGGTGCGCCGCCAGCCGCGGGGGACGCCGATCGAGTAGCCGGTTCCGGTCTCCCGGACGAGGCCGTCCGGCCAGGAGGCCCCGGTGGCCGGCGATGTCCCGGTGGCGGGCGGAGTGTCACCCGGCGCCGGGGACGCCCCCGTGGCCTGAACGAGCGCGGGCGGCTCGGACGGCTTCGCCTCGTCCTCGTCCATCAGGACGAACACCGCCGCCGGGACGGCGATCACGGCCGCGGCGGCGCCCGCCGCGATGAACGGCAGCGCGCGGCGCCGCTCGCGCGCGGGTTCCTGCGGCGCCCACTCCCGCGCCGCCGTGCCCGGCACCGGCGCCGTCTCGTCCGGAACGGGCACGGGAACGGGCGCGGCGACGGGCTCCGGGACGGGCGCGGGCGCCGGGACGGGACTCGTGCGGTCCTCCACCGGCGGGGCGGCCTCGCCGGCGGCGACCGCCGCGAGGGCCCTGTCCGCCTCGTCGGCGCCCATCCGCCGGACCGGGTCGCGTTCCAGCAGGCCCCGCAGCACGGGGGTCAGCGGCCCGGCGCTGCGCGGCGGTGGCGCGTCCAGCGTCATCACGGCCGCGATCACCGCCATCGCGTCGCTCCGGTGGTGCGGCGACCTGCCCTCGCACGCCGTGTAGAGCGTCGCGCCGAGCGCCCACAGGTCGGACGCCGGGATCGCCCGCTCGCCCCGCAGCCGCTCCGGCGCCATGTAGGCGGGCGATCCCATGATCAGGCCGGTGCGGGTGAGCGTCGCGTCGCCCGCCATCTGCGCGATGCCGAAGTCGGTGAGGACGGCCCGGTCGTCATCGGTGACCAGCACGTTCGCGGGCTTCACGTCCCGGTGCAGGATGCCGATCGCATGCGCGGCCCGCAGCGCCGCCACGACCTGCCGGCCGATCGCGGCGGCCCGCTCAGGCGGCAGCGGCCCGCCGGTGTCGACGACGTCCTGCAGGGACCTGGCGTCGACCAGCTCCATGACGATCCATGGCCGGTCGTCCTCGTCCACGACGTCGTGCACGGTCACGACCCCCGGGTGGTTCAGCCGCGCCGACGCCCGCGCCTCCCGGAGGGTCCGCCGGTGCCGGTCGGCGCGCTCCTCGGCGGTGAGGGAGTGGTGCAGCGCGACCTCCTTCACCGCCACGTCGCGGTGCAGGGTCTCGTCGCGCGCCCGCCACACCGTGCCCATGCCGCCGCGGCCGACCACCGACACCAGCCGGTACCGTCCGGCGAGCAGCCGTCCCGCGCCCGAATGTTCCCCGTCCGACATGAGTCGCGACCCTACCGATCCCCGCTCACGGTTCGGCATCGCCCGACGGGTCTCCCGGCCGGCATTCACTCCCCCGCCGGCTCGAAGAACCGGTACACCGGCTGGAGTTCGGCGATCACCGTCTTCCACCGCGCGTCCGGCGCGCGGACGAGGATCGCGTAGCCGTACCCGTTCGCGACGAAGCCGCGGTTGAGGATGTGCATCCGGGTGCCGCCGCCGTCGAAGGTGAACTCCCAGTCGGCGGACTTGTCGCCGTTCCCGGTGTCGGGCACCGGCGGCTCGTCGCCGGTCGGCGCGATCTTGATCTTCTCGTAGGCGCGGAAGCCGCTGCCGCCGCGCTCCTGGTTCCGCCAGTCGCCGATCGCGCTCGGACCGGGGTCCTTCGTCTGGCCGATCTGGATGTAGGTCTGCCGGTCGGGCGCGTAGAAGAAGTCGCCGCCCTGCTTGCGCTCGGGTCCGCTCCAGCCCTTCGGGACGGGCACCGAGTAGCCGCTGGGGTCCTCGTACATCCGGAAACCGGCCGGGAGCGTCGATCCGTTCGCCGTGGGCGTCGCCGACGTCGGCGGGTCGGACGCCTTCCGCGTCGGCGTCTGCTTCTTCTGCGTCGGCGTGGCGGCGCCCTTGCGCTCGCCCTTCTTGTCGTCGTCGCCGGACGCGGCCAGCGCGATCCCCGCCACCACGACGATCAGCGCCAGGACGGCGCCGATGACGACCAGGGCGTTCCGGTTGAGGGCGGGCCGCGCGCGGCCACCCTGCCCGGCCGGTCCGGTCGCGGCGGCCCCGGCGGCCTGCGTGCCGGGGCCCGCGTCCCAGGAGTCGGGCGTCCAGGACGCCGCGGGCACGGGATCCTCCGGCGTCTCCGCGACGGGCGTGACCCGCGTCCGGGCCGCCTCGGCCGGCGGCTGCGACTCGCGGAAGTCGACGGCGAGGGTGCGCTGGTCGTCGATGGTCTCCCGCCGGACGATGTCGTCAAGCAGCGCGCCTGCCTCGATCGCGTCCATCCGCGCGTCGGGGTCCTTGCGGAGCAGCCCCTCGATGACAGGGGTGAGCCGGCCGGCGCGGTGCGGCGGTTCGGGCTCCTCGGAGATGACCGCGACCAGCGCGGCCATCGGCTCGGAGCGCTCGAACGGCGACCTGCCGTGCACCATCGCGTACAGCGTGACGCCGAGCGACCACAGGTCGGACGCGGGACCGGCCGTGCGGCCCCGGGCGCGCTCCGGCGCGATGTACGCGGGCGACCCCATGACCAGGCCGGTCTGCGTGAGGGTGGCGTCGCCGGAGGCGGTCGCGATGCCGAAGTCGGTCAGGACGGCGCGGTCGCCCGCGCGTCCGGTGCTGGTCACGAGCACGTTGCTGGGCTTGACGTCCCGGTGCAGGACGCCCGCGTCGTGCGCGGCGTGCAGGGCGGCGAGCATCTGCCGGCCGATGTCCGCCGCGCGGCGGGGCTCCATCGGCCCCTCGTCCTTGATCACCTGGTCGAGGGAGCGCGCCTTGATGAGCTCCATGACGATCCAGGGCCGGCCGTCCTCCTCGACGACGTCGTACACGGTGACGACGCCGGGGTGGCCGAGCCGGGCGGCCGTCCTCGCCTCGCGGAAGGTGCGCTTGTACTGCACGGCGCGCTCGTCGTCGGTGAGACCATGCGGGAGGATGACCTCCTTCACCGCGACGTCTCGACCGAGGACCTCATCGTGCGCCTGCCAGACCGTTCCCATGCCGCCCCGGCCGACGTGGGCGACCAGGCGGTAACGGCGGGCGAGCAGGCGCGCGCCGGAGGTCTCACTAGGCATATCCGCGACCATATCGACTTTTACTGACATCCTTGGACTGAGCTTGCACCGCTTGACCCCCCAGACGTACGACGCTCGGGACCACGTCCAGGTTCGCGCCCGTACCGCTGTTCGGTGTGCGCCTCGCCACCACACCGTCCAGGCGGGAGCGTGAGCAAGGTGTCACCCGATATGAAGGTCTCACCCGGTATGAAGGGCTCACCCGATAGGAACGGGCGGGCCACACGGAACGGCGACGGGGGGACCATGGGCGACAAGGGCCTGTCGGCCGAGTGGCGGCAGCTCATCCAGGCGACGCCGACGATCTTCTTCTGGTACACCCGGCTCTCCGGGATCCTGTCGCTGCTCGGGTGGGCGTCCTATGGTCTCATCCTCGAACTGCTCGACATCTGGGCCTTCCGGTGGATCGGCTATCTGGGCGCGATCCCCAGCGTCCCCCTCGGCCTGCTCTGGCTCCTGCTGTCGATGGGCGTGCGGCGGCGGAAGAAGGCCGCCTGGCGCATCCTCGTCGTGATCTTCTGCACACTGGCGGTGCTCAGCGTCGCCGGGATGCTGACGTCCCTGCTCGACCCCGACGAGCCGACCCCCGCCGGGCTCGCCGTCTGCACCTCCTTCTACCTCGCCGCGCTCGGCCTCCTCGTCGCGGGGCGGCGGCAGTTCACGACGCTGCCCGACCGCGCCAACCGCCGCCTGGCCGCCCTCGTCTTCTCCGGCCTGCTGCTCGTCACCGGCGTCATCGGCACGATCATCGTCACCCTCACCGACCGCAACCGCGGCGGCGACTTCTGGACGCATCCGGTCTACGCCATCATGCAGACCGGACTCGGTCCCCGCGTCACGGGCAAGCCGATCGACGTCTACGTGCCCCTCTGGGTCGACGCGATCCTCTGGGTCCTCGGCACGGGCCTGCTCGTCGGGACGTTCTGGGCGCTGTTCCGGCCGGGCCGCCGCGACCCCGTCCTCAGCCCGCCCGAGGAGCTCGCGGCGCGCGTCCTGCTGGCCAAGTACGGCGACCAGGACTCGCTCGGCTACTTCGCGCTGCGCCGCGACAAGGACGTCATCCTCGCGCCGAACGGCAAGGCCGCCATCGCCTACCGCGTCGAGGGCTCGGTCTCCCTCGCCAGCGGCGACCCGCTCGGCGACCCCGAGTCGTGGGAGCAGGCCATCGAGGCGTGGCTCGGCGAATGCCGCGCGCACGCCTGGATCCCCGGCGCCGTCAGCGTCGGCGAGCGCGCCGCCCACATCTACCGGCGGCAGGGCTTCGACGCGTTCGAGCTCGGCGACGAGGCCATCCTCGACCTCACCGACTTCAACCTGGACGGCCGCGAGATGCGGCAGGTCCGGCAGGCGGTCCGGCGCGTCGAGCGGGCCGGGTACACGTTCCGGATCCGCCGCCACTCGCAGATCCCCGCCGCGGAGATGGCCGCGCTCCTGCGCAGCGCCGACGCCTGGCGCGGCGAGGACACCGAACGCGGGTTCTCCATGGCCCTCGGCCGGCTCGGCGACCCCACCGACGGCCGCTGCGTCATGGTCGAGGCGTTCGACGCGGGGGGCACGCTGCGCGGCCTGCTCAGCTTCGTGCCGTGGGGCCGTTCCGGGCTGTCCCTCGACCTGATGCGCCGCGACCGCCTCGCCGAGAACGGCCTGAACGAGTACATGGTCGCCAAGCTCGCGGAGAAGGCCCCCGCCGTCGGCGCCCAGCAGCTGTCGCTGAACTTCGCGATGCTGCGCTCGGCGTTCGCCCGCGGCTCCGCGATCGGCGCCGGCCCCATCGCCCGCCTCTACTACCGGTTCCTGTCGTTCGCGTCCCGGTTCTGGCAGCTGGAGTCGCTGTACCTCTCGAACGCCAAGTACATGCCGACATGGCGTCCGCGCTACATCTGCTACCGGCAGGGGCGCGACATCGTCCGGCTCGGCATCGCGTACGCGCGCGCGGAGGGGTTCCTGCCGAGCTTCCGCCGCCCGAAGCTCGACCGGATCGCCGCCACCGTGCCGTCCGCCGAGCTCGTCGCGAAGATCAAGGAGATCGAGGACGCCGCGGACGCCGCCCGCGCCCCGCACCGCCGCCTCTCCGAGCAGGAGCGCGTCCGGCACGCCAAGCTCGACCTGATCCGCTCGGCGGGCCTGGAGCCGTACCCGCTGGGCTTCGCCCGCACCGACCACGCCGCCGACATCCGCGCCCGCTTCCCCGACCTCCCGCCCGACACCCGCACCGGGGAGCGCGTCGCCGTCGCCGGACGGGTCGTCCTCGCCCGCGAGCACGGCAGGCTGATCTTCGTGACGCTCCGGGACGAGACCGGCGACCTGCAGATCATCCTGGCCGCCGACACCCTCGGCGCCGACCCCCTGGACCGCTGGAAGGCCCTCATCGACCTCGGCGACCAGGTCGGCGTGGACGGCGAGGTCGCCACCTCCCGGCACGGCGAGCTGTCGGTCCTCGCGTCGTCCTGGACGCTGACCGCGAAGTGCCTGCGCCCCCTGCCGAACAAGCGCTCCGGCCTCTCCGACCCGGAGGCCCGCGTCCGGCAGCGCTACGTCGACTTCATCGTGAGCGACGAGTCCCGCCGCATGCTGCGGACGCGGGGCGACGCGATCGCCGCCGTCCGCGACGGGCTCCGCGACCGCGGGTACCTCGAGGTCGAGACGCCGATGCTGCAGCCGGTCCACGGCGGCGCGACCGCCCGTCCGTTCACGACCCGCATCAACGCCTACAACATGCAGCTGTACCTGCGGATCGCACCGGAGCTGTACCTGAAGCGGCTCCTCGTCGGCGGCGTCGGCAAGGTCTTCGAACTGAACCGCAACTTCCGCAACGAGGGCGTCTCCCCCAAGCACAATCCCGAGTTCACGATGCTGGAGGCGTACGAGCCGTACGGCGACTACGACACGATGGCGGAACTGACCCGCTCCCTCGTCGTGGACGCCGCGAAGGCCGCCCTCGGCACCACCGTCGTCGTCCGCGACGGCGTCGAGTACGACCTCGCCGCCCCCTGGCAGGAGATCACCGTCTACGGCTCCGTCTCCGAGGCCCTCGGGGAGGAGGTCACCCCCGACACCCCGGTCGCCGAGATCCAGAAGTACGCCGAGAGGATCGGCCTCAGCTTCGATCCGCAATGGGGGCAGGGAAGGGTCGTCCAGGAACTGTTCGAGGCACTCGTCGAGGAACGCCTCATGGCGCCGACATTCGTCCGCGACTATCCGGCGGAGACGTCCCCGCTGACCCGCCCGCACCGCGACGACCCGCGCCTCGCCGAGAAATGGGACCTCATCGTCTTCGGCCTCGAACTCGGCACCGCCTATTCGGAGCTGATCGACCCCATCCTGCAGCGGCAGCGCCTCACCGAGCAGTCCTTGCAGGCCGCGGGCGGCGACCCGGAGGCCATGGAGCTCGACGAGGACTTCCTCCGCGCCCTCGAATACGCGATGCCCCCCGCCGGCGGAATGGGCATGGGCATCGACCGCCTGCTCATCACCCTCACGGGCAGGAGCATCCGCGAGACGATCCCGTTCCCCTTGGTCAGGCCGGGTTCCTAGAGGCTGCGGGGAACGGCCCGGAACCCCCGCGAGGCGAGCCAATGCCGCGCGGCTCCGCGCCGTTCCTCCTCACCGTCCCCGATGTCTTCCCGGGGAATGGTGAGCCACCGCCCGAATTCGTCGTGGATCTCGTCCACGACATCGCCCCGGACGAGGTCGAGGAACTGCGTACCGTCCTCCAGCGCGGCCGCAACGGCCCCGAGGTCGACCGGCAGCGGCTCGAGTCGCGTGCCGGCTCCGTCGAGCGCCCCCGCGACCTCGTCGGCGAGTTCCCGGTCGCCGGACGATCCGCGCCGGTGGAGCTCGGCGAGGCATTGCCGGACGAGCTTCTCCGCGTCCGGGACGTCCTGGGCCAGCGCCGCGACGAGCACGTCACCGGCGTACTGGAGCACGGGAAGCAGCGGACGCCCGGCGAGCACCGCGACCCCGCCGCGCCCGTCGCCCCGATGCGCGGCGGCCCGCAACCGCCCCAGCGCACCCTCGTCCCAGTCGCTCACGTCCCCTTTGTACACGCCGGGTATGACGTCGGTGCCACGTTCCGGAGACCGCGCGAGCGCTGAGGTGAGGGGGCGGCCGTCACTTCCGTTGGGCGGAGATGACGACGCGGCGGTTCTTGGCGCGGGCCTCGGGATCGTCGGAGCCGTCCGGCTTGGTGTTGGACGCGACCGGCTTGGTCTCGCCGTACCCCGTCGCCTTGAGACGCGAGCGCTCGATGCGTCTGGAAAAGGGGTCCCGTTCGGGGGCCGGGGTACGCGGAGATGGGTGCGGGATGAACTTGTGCCTGTTGGACGGTCGCCGCGGGCGGGGTGACCGTCCGCCTAGAGTTCGACGCCGATCGGGGCTGCGTCCGCCTCCGCTGGTGCGCTGCCTGACCACATGCGGCGGTAGAGGCCGTCGCGGCCGACCAGGTCGTCATGGGTTCCGCGCTGGACGACCTTCCCGCCGTCGAGGACCACGATCTCGTCGACCTCGTCCAGGCCCGCCAGATCGTGCGTGATCAGCAGGGTGCTCCGGCCCCGGGTGGCGCGCAGCAGGTCGGCGGTCAGGGCGGCGCGGGCGTCCGGGTCGAGGTGGGCGGTGGGTTCGTCCAGGATGACGACCGCGGGGTCGGCCAGCAGCGCGCGGGCCAGTGCGAGGCGCTGGCGCTCGCCGCCCGACATGGCGGTGCCGCGCGTGCCGACCGGGGTGTCCCAGCCGTCCGGCAGGGACTCGATCCACGGCAGCAGGCGCGCTTCGGCGGCGGCCGCGCGGAGCCGCTCGTCGGACGCGCCGGGCGCGGCGAGCCGCAGGTTCTCCCGGACGGTGCTGTCGAACACGTGCGGTTGCTGGGGGCAGCCGCCGATCAGCCGCCGGACGTCGTCGCCCGCGTGCTTCCGCAGGTCGTGCCCGTTCAGGGTGACGGTGCCGGCGCCGTATTCGAGGAAGCGCAGCAGGACGGACGCGGCCGTGCTCTTGCCCGCGCCGCTCGGTCCGACGAGCGCGACGCGGCGGCCGGGGGCGAGGTCGAGGTCGAGGCCGTCGAGCGCCCACGGCTCGTCCGGGCCGTAGCGGGCCCGCACGCCGCGCATCCGGACGGTCAGGGGCCGGTCCGGGGCGGGACGGGGCCGGTCCGGGTCGCGGACCGGTTCGGGCGCGTCCAGGACGGCGGTGATCCGGCGGGCGGACGAGCGGGTCTCGGCGAGCCGCGCCGCCGCCGCGGGCAGCCCCACGACCACCTCGAACGCGGCGAGGGCGGTGAGGGTGAGGGCGGCGAGCGGGACGCGGCCGAGGGTGCCGCCCTCGACGGCGGTGACGCCGAGGAGCAGGACCGTCCACACGGTGGCGCCGGTGACGGCGGCGACGAGGCCCGCCCCGAGCGCCTCCGCGAACGCGCCGCGCCGGGCCTGCGCGGTGAGGTCGCCGTCGGCGGCGGCCACGGCGGCGAGCGCCCGGTCCTGCGCGCCGAACGCGATCAGGTCGGGGGCGCCGGACAGGACGTCCACGACGCGGGTCGCGAGCTCGCCGCGCGCGGCGGCGGCCCGGTCGGCGGCACGGCGGGTCAGGACCGTCGCCCACCACGGCACGAGCACGCCCGCGACGAGGAGCCCGGCGGCGAGCGTCCCGGCGGCCGGGGACAGCAGGAACGCGCACGCCGTGACGGCGGCGCCGCCCGCCAGCGCGGCCGACGCGACCGGGATGACGCCGCGGACGAACAGGTCCTGCGTCGTGTCGACGTCGGACACGAGCCGGGCCAGCAGGTCGCCGGAGCGGAACTCGCGCAGCCCGGCCGGGGCGATCCTCGCGAGCCGCCGGTAGATCTTCACGCGGACGTCGGAGAGCACGCGGAACGCGACGTCGTGCGAGGTCAGCCGTTCGACGTAGCGGAGCACGCCGCGGCCGACGCCGAGCGCGCGGACCGCGACGACCGCGATCGTCAGCGCCGTGACGCTCGGCCGCTCGGCGGCGCGCGCGATGAGGAACCCGGACACGCCGAGCAGCGCGATCCCCGCCATCGTCGTCCCGGCGCCCGCGAGGACGGCGAGCGCCAGCCGGGCCCGCATCGGCCGCGCGAATCCCAGCAGCCGCATCAGCGGCCCCCGCCCCGAGGACCCGAGCGGGGCACGCGGCCTCCCCGCGAACCGGCGGGCGAGCGGTTGCGAGGTCGTCATGATGCCGCCGCCAGGGTGTCGTGGACGTGGAGCCGCCCGTTCTCGATGACGGCCACGCGGTCGGCGGTCGCCGTCCAGGAGTGGTCGTGGGTGACGAGGACGACGGTCCGCCCGGTCATGAGCCGCTCCACGGTGTTCCGGATGCCGGCGGCGGTCGCGGCGTCTAGGTGCGCGGTCGGCTCGTCCAGCAGGAGGACCGGCGCGTCGCGCAGGAAGGCGCGGGCCAGCGCGATGCGCTGCCGCTGCCCGCTGGAAAGCCGGGCGCCGCGTTCGCCGAGCGGGGTCCGCAGCCCCTGGGGCAGGGCGTCGATGAAGTCGGCGCCGGCCAGGCGGGCGGCCTCCCGGACGGCGTCGTCACCCGCGTCGGGCGCGGCGAGCCGGATGTTGTCGGCGACGCTGCCCGCGAACAGGTACGGGTCCTGCGGCACCCAGGACAGGCCGGTGCGCCACTCGGCGGCGGGGACGTGCCCGAACCCGGTCCGCCCCTCGGTCGGCTCGACGAAGCGGAGGAACAGGCCGAGGAGCGTGCTCTTGCCGGATCCGCTGGGGCCGATGACGACGAGCCGCCTGCCCGGCTCGACCTCCAGCGTGACGTCACTGAGGGCGGGGACGTCCCGTCCGGGGTAGCGGACGGTCACGCCGTCGAGGGTGAGCCGCGCTTCCGCGCCGGGGTCGCCGGACGCGGCGTCCGGTGCTTCCGTCTCCAGGATCTCGAACACGCGCTCGGCCGCGGTGACGCCCTCCATGCTGGCGTGGAACTGGGCGCCGACGTTGCGGAGCGGCTGGTACGCCTCCGGCGCCAGGAGCAGGACGATCAGCGCGGTCTCGTACGGCAGCCCGCCGTGCAGGAGCCGCAGGCCGACCTCGACCGCGACGAGCGCCACGGCCAGGGTCGCGAGCAGTTCCAGGACGAGTGCCGACAGGAACGCGATGCGGAGGGTCCGCATGGTGGCGCGGCGGTGCGTGTCCGTGACCTCCCGGATCACCGCCGCCTGCGCCTTGGCCCGGCCGAAGACCTTCAGGGTGGGCAGGCCCTCGACCACGTCCAGGAAGTGTCCGCCGAGGCGTTCCAGCAGGTGCCACTGGCGTTCGGTGCGCGCGCGGGTGTGCAGTCCGACCAGGATCATGAAGACGGGGATGAGCGGCAGGGTGAAGGCGATGACTCCCGCCGACAGCGGGTCCGCACCGAAGATCACCGCGAGGACCGCGACCGGGACGACGCAGGCCAGCACGAGCTGCGGGAGGTACCGGGCGAAGTACGCGTCCAGGGCGTCCAGTCCCCGGACGGCGAGGGTCGCGACCTCGCCGGGCGCCCGGAGCCGGCCGGGGCCCAGCCGCAGCGCGTGCTCGACCAGCGCGCGCCGCAGCTGGGACTTGACCTTCGCGGCGGCCCGCAGCGCCGTCGCCTCCCCGCCGTACGTGACGAGCCCGCGCAGGGCGATCACGACGGCGAGGAAGGCGAAGTCGCGGGCGTCCGCGCCGGAGCCGGTGAAGGCGTCCGCCAGGATCCGCGCGAGCAGCACGGCCTGCGCCAGGACGAGGACCGTCGTGGCGAGGCTGAGCGCGACGGTGCCGGCCAGGTAGGCCCGCGCCGCCCGCGCGTACCGCAGCAGCCGCGGATCGAGGGGTTTCACGGCATCTGTCCGGCCGAGGCCTGCCCGTCGGCGCCGAGGCCCGCCGCGGCCTGCGCGGAGGACGGGGCGATGGCGTGCCGCGTGAGGCGCTTGCGGAACACCCAGTACGTCCACCCCTGGTAGAGGAGGACGACCGGCGTGAACAGCACCGCCACCCACGTCATCACCTTCAGGGTGTAGGGCGTGGACGAGGCGTTCTCGACGGTCAGGCTGAACAGGGCCGAGGTGCTGGACGGCATCACGTCCGGCCACAGGTTCCCGAACAGCGTCGCGACGGTCGCGACGATCGCGACGGCCGTCCCGGCGAACGCGATGCCCTCCCGGCCCCGCAGCGCGGCGGCGATGCCGCCGAGCAGCGCGATCGCCGCGACCCCGGCCGTCGCCCAGGTCGCCGGTCGTCCGTCCGACAGCTGCGTGAGGACGAGGAACAGCGCCGCGACGCCCGCGACGGGCAGCCACGTCCGGGTGATGAACGCCCGCGCCCGGTACCGCACCTCGCCGTCGGTCTTGAGGGCGAGGAACACCGCGCCGTGCAGGACGAAGACCAGCAGCGTCGTCAGTCCGCCCAGCAGCGCGTACGGGTTCAGGAGCGTGAACAGGTTCCCGGTGTAGTGGTGGTCGGCGTTGATCGGGACACCGCGGACGATGTTCGCGAACGCGACCCCCCACAGGAACGCCGGGACGAGCGAGCCCCAGAAGATCACGCGGTCCCAGTTGCGGCGCCACCGGTCACCGTCGATCTTGCCCCGGTACTCGAACGCGAGCCCCCGGACGATCAGCGCCACCAGGATCAGCAGCAGCGGCAGGTAGAACCCGCTGAACAGCGTCGCGTACCACTCGGGGAACGCGGCGAACGTCGCGCCGCCCGCCACCAGCAGCCACACCTCGTTGCCGTCCCACACCGGCCCGATGCTGTTGATCATGACGCGGCGGTCGATCTCGGAGTGCCCGTCGCGGCGCGGCGCCAGGATCGGCAGCAGGATCCCGACCCCGAAGTCGAAGCCCTCCAGGACGAAGTACCCCGTCCACAGGACCCCGATCAGGATGAACCAGAAGGTCGTCAGTTCCATGGTCGTGTCTCCGGACTCAGTACGAGAAGGCGGGCATCGGCTCGTCGTCCTTGGGCGTCTCGTCCTCCGGCGGCGGCCCCTGCCGCGCGTACCGGACCATGAGCGCCCCGGCGACCACCGCCAGCGCCGCGTACAGCAGCGTGAACACCGTCAGGGACGTGATGACCTCGAAGCTCGATACGTCGGGCGACACCCCGTCGCGGGTCAGCAGGACCTCGTGCACCACCCATGGCTGCCGGCCCATCTCGGTGAAGATCCAGCCCATGGTGTTCGCGAGGAACGGCAGCGCGATCGACGCGAGCGCCGCCCGGTGGAACCAGCGGCCGCCCGGCAGGCGTCCGCGCCGTGTGAGCCAGAGCCCCGCCACCGACAGCAGCACGGCCAGCATCCCGAACCCGATCATGAGCCGGAACGTCCAGTAGGTGACCGGGATGACCGGCTTGTAGCTCCCCGGCCCGTGGATCGCCTCGTACCGCTTCTGCAGGTCGTTGATCCCCTCGACCTCGCCGTTCGGGTCGCCCGTCGCCATCAGCGACAGCAGATGGGGGATCCGGACGCTCCACAGCTCCTCGCTCCCGTCCAGCGAGCCGAGCGTGAACACCGAGAACGAGCCCGGCGTGGACGTGTTGTACAGCGCCTCCGCGGCCGCCATCTTCATCGGCTGCTGCTCGGTCATGATCCGCGCCTGGATGTCGCCCGACACCGTCACGCCGATCCCGGACACCAGCGACAGGACGAGCCCGGCCCGCAGCGACCGCCGGAACAGCTCGGTGTCGCGTCCCTTCATCAGGTGCCAGGCGCTGACCCCGATGACGAACACGCCGCCGGTGATGAACGCGCCGAAGATGACGTGCGGGAACGTCACGAGCGTCGTGGAGTTCGTCAGCACGTCCCAGATGCTGGTCAGCTCGGCCCGGTTCGTCTCCGGGTTGATCCGGTATCCGACCGGGTGCTGCATCCACGAGTTCGCCGCGAGGATGAAGTAGGCGGACAGGTTCGTCCCGATCGCCAGCAGCCAGATCGTGGCGAGGTGCAGCCGGGGCGACAGTTTGTCCCACCCGAAGATCCACAGTCCGAGGAACGTGGACTCCAGGAAGAACGCCAGCAGCCCCTCCATCGCCAGCGGCGCCCCGAACACGTCACCGACGAATCGCGAGTAGTCCGACCAGTTCATGCCGAACTGGAACTCCTGCACGATGCCGGTGACGACGCCGATGGCGAAGTTGATCAGGAGCAGCTTCCCGAAGAACTTCGTCATCCGCAGATAGACCGGGTCCTTCTTCAGGTACCAGGCGGTCTGCATGCTCGCCACCAGGAACGCCAACCCGATACTGAGGGGCACGAAGATGAAGTGGTAGACGGTGGTGATCCCGAACTGCCACCGTGCCAGGTCGAGCGCGTCCAACGCGGACCTTCCCTTCACGGTTCGAACGGCGGCGTTCGAGCACGCCGCCCGAGGCCACCCCACCACCGCGCCCGCCGCCGGCCGAAGGGCCAAAGGTCCGTCGGACCAGGGACCTCCGCCCGAGAACCTCGCCGGTACAGGCGATCCCGCCGACGTGAACCTCGTCACCGAGACGACGAACGCGCCCGTGCGCATGCGCACGGACGCGTCGTTGCCGGATGACTCAGGCCAGGCTGAGGAAGAGCTTCTCCAGTTCCTCCTCGGTCATCGGCGCGTCCTGGTCGTCGGCGGCGGCCATGCACTGGCGCATGCCACTCGCAATGATCTTGAAGCCGGCGCGGTCGAGGGCACGGGAGACGGCGGCGAGCTGCGTCACGACGTCCTTGCAGTCCCGACCGGCCTCGATCATGGTGATGATCGCGGCGAGCTGGCCCTGCGCCCGGCGAAGCCGGTTGAGCACCGCCTTCTGCGCGTCCTCTTCGACCTTCATGGCCTCGTTCCCCTCCATCACCCGGGACAATACCTCCAGGGGTATGATACCTTCCGGCGGCCCGGCTCAGTCATGGACGAACCGCACCTCCGGCAGCAGGCGGGCGAGCCACCGGGGGCACGCCCAGGCGGCGTGCCCGGCGAGGCGGAGCAGGACGGGCAGCAGGACGAGCCGCACCAGGAAGGCGTCCAGCAGGACGGCGACGCCCAGGACGATGCCCATCTCTTTCGGCGGCAGCGGCCCGGACAGGGCGAACGTGAAGAACACCGCCACCATGACGCCCGCCGCGGCGAAGATGACGCGGCCCGAATGGGCCAGCGCCCCGACGGCGGCCTCGCGGGGATCGCCGCTCTTCTCGTAGTGCTCCTTGGCGGACGCGAGAAGGAACACCGTGTAGTCCATCGCGATCGCGAAGATCATGGCGAAGAAGAAGACGGGCGCCCAGCCGTCCAGGAAGCCCTGCGGCGTGAAGCCGAGCAGGCCGGCGCCGTGCCCGTCCTGGAAGACGAGCCGGGCGGTGCCGAACGCGGCGGCCGTGGAGAGCAGGCTGGTGAGGGTGCCGAGCGCCGCGATCAGCGGGGCGCGCAGCGCGAACAGCAGCAGCAGGAACCCGAGGGCCAGGACGGTGCCGAGCACCAGCGGAGTCTTCTCGTCCAGCAGCGCCTTCAGGTCGAGGTTCTCCACGGCGGCGCCGCCGACCAGCGCGGAGTCCGGCAGGTCGCCGCGGAGCCTGTCGACCGTGGCGGCCAGGGCGGGATCGGACGGATCGACCTTCGGGACGGCCTGGATCAGCGCCGGACCGGAGCCGGAAGGCACCGCGGGCATGACCGCGGCGATACCGGAGTCCGCCCTGAGCACCCGCACGGCCTCGTCCGCCTGCGGGCCCGCGGCGATGACCTGGAGCGCCCCGGGCGCGCCGGGACCGAAGGCCCGCTGGACCGCGGTGTAGCCGACCCGGGCCGGAGCGTCCTCGGGAATGACGGTGATGGAGGGCATGGCGGTGCGCAGGCCGAGAACAGGGAGGGCGAGCGCGAACAGCACACCGGCCGCGGCGACACCGAACAGCGCCGGCCGCCGCCAGAGCAGTCGTCCCCAGGCTGCGAACCGGGGCGATCGGTGCTCGCCCGTCACCCGCGTCAGCGCGCCCTTGTCGATGCGGTGCCCGAGCCGGGCGAGAACAACGGGCAGCAGGGTGAGGGTGGCGGCCAGGACGAACACGACCGCGAGCATGATGCCGCCCGCCATCGACCGGAACGCCGGTGACGGAACCAGCATGACGGCCGACAGGCTCACGAGGACGGTCACACCGGACAGCAGGACGGCCTTGCCCGCGGTGTCCATGGTCTCGACGACCGCGTCGGCCGGGCCGGACCGGCTGAGCGCACCGCGGAACCGCATGACGAGGAACAGGGCGTAGTCGATGCCGAGGGCGAGCGCGAACATCATCGCGAAGTTCATCGCCCAGATCGAGATCGGCGTGAGTTCGGTCAGCAGCACGAGGCTGCCCGCGGACGCGGCGAGCCCCGCGAGGGTGAGCAGGAGCGGCAGCCCCGCCGCCACCAGCGACCCGAACGCCAGGACGAGGATCGCCAGCGTGACCGGCCACGACAGCATCTCGGACTTCATCATCGCGTCGTGGTTGGCCGTGTTGAAGTCGCTCCACAGCACGGACGAACCGGTCGCGGAAACCTCGATCCCGTCCGCGGACAGGGCCGCGAGGGGCTCCTTGAGATCGTCGGCCGCCCGCACCATCTCGTTCGGGTCGGCGGCGGCCCCGGCGAGAATCACGGCCGTCCTGCCATCGGGACTCACGGTCGCGCCCGGCTGGGGCCGGACGACTCGACCGATCCGGCCGTCCGCCGCCACGAGGCGCACGGCCCTGTCGATCACCGCCGCGACCGCACCGTCCGTGACGGGCCGGTCGGCCGCGACGACGACCTGGAGCGCGGTGGACGCGTTGCCACCGAAGTGCTTCTCGGCCGCCTCCCGGACCTGGACGGACTCCGACCCGTCCGCCTGCCATCCCGCTCCGGACAGCGCCGTGTTGACCTTGGGCGCGAACGCCCCCAGGACGACGAGAAGCCCGACCCACACGAACACGACCAGGCGGAAGTGGCCCGCAGCCCACCCTCCGAGCCGCCCCAACGGCCCAGGCGCAACATCCCGCTGAGACCGCTCCCGCTGCACGCTGACCATACGACTCCCTCTCACCTTTACCCCCAGGGGTATCGTCGCCTGCCGTCAATATACCCATGGGGGTATCTATGATCGCAAGCCGGCCGCGCAGGGCCTTCGACCACACGAAACGCAAGAGCCCGCCCGATCTTCCGATCGGACGGGCTCTCGTCAGCCACTCTCACACGGTCTGAGCACTCCGGTGACCACAGAGGTCACCGACGCCCCGCAACGCCTACAGGAACTGGTTTGACCTCAAGCGTGGTCGAGGTGGAAGGCTCATGACATGGTCTTCACCACCGCAGAGATCGAATACCTCGCCGAGCATTCGCTCGGACGTCTGGCGACCATCCGGCCAGATGGAGCGCCGCAGGTCCAGCCGGTGGCCTTCTGGTTGAACGCAGACACCGGAACGATCGCCATAGGGGGCCCGGCGTTGACCAGAAGCCAGAAGTTCCGCAACGTTCAGGCCGATCCACGGGTCTCCTTCGTCGTCGACGATCAATCCGAGACACCCAATCCACTCGGCCAAACGGGGCGGGGCATGGAGGTGCGCGGCGAAGTCGAGATCGTCACCCTTGATCGACCGCTCATCGACGCGTTCTCCCCCGAAACACTCCACATCCACCCGCGCCGGATCATCACCTGGAACATCGAGGAGTTCGGCCCAGCCTCACCCGGACGGCTGCCACACCTACAAGGCTTCAATTTCCGCGACATATCAAGTTGAGGCTCGCAACCTTTCATGGAGCACCTTGCCCCACGCGATCGCGCCGGGTCGACCACAGCGATGATCACGCGGGACGTATGGGAAGCCGATTCGAGCCAGGCCGCGTACCGCGACCGCCCTGACGGCGTTCTGGGTGGCGCGCACGAAGCCCGAAGCGGCCTCTGAGACCTGGTCGGCTCCGCTGCCTGACGGGACCACGCTCTTGCGCTCCTCGGACGGCGCGGGCGCCGACTACCGGGCCGTCCGCGACTGATCTACGGTCTCTTCAGACCCGCCAGAGCCGAACCCCTGACTCCCTCGACGCGGACCACCGGCACTCCAGCCCGTCATGCCTGGCCCAGCTTGCGACGTGTGGCGGCGTACGCTCGCATGCGTCGTTGTCAGTGACCGATGCTGTACTTCCGTGCTGTACAGCAGTCCGCGTGATCTGCGGCGGCACCCGCATGGTTCGGTCGTGGCCATTTCCATCTCAGGAGTGCTCATGGAAGTGTTCGACTGGTTCCGGGTTCCAGGTCCGCGCTGGTACCGACCGGATGACGCTCAGAACGCGGCGAAGGCCCTGCGCGCCCCTCGGCCCGCCGAGCATGCCGCGGCGGCGGTGTCCGGTTTGCGTCACGCGGTCAGCAACGATCACGCGGGGGCGCTGCACCCGGCCGCGGTGCCCGCAACGACCGTCTTCCTGGAAGTCATCGCGGATCATCCGGGACCGGCACGGATGGAAGCGCTCAACGTCCTGTTGGACTGGTGGGGTCGCTTCATGGCCGACCCAGATTTCGCAACCTATGACGACCCTGAGCACGGCCCCTTGGACGTGTGCCAAGGAATATCAGAGAAGGTGCGGGCGGCTGAGAGCGTGCTGCGCGAAGTGGCGGAGGACCCTTCGGAAGGCGGCCACCACCGCCCCGCCGCGAAGAAGCTGCTGAGGCGCCTGGAGGACGGATGGACAAACGATGACGATTGATGCCGGAGGCTTGCTCACGTGAGGGCGGGTCGCTGTACGGGCACCAAAAAGGCCGGTTTCCCTTGTGGGAACCGGCCTTTGACCTGGGTGGAGCTGAGGGGATTTGAACCCCTGACCCCCTCGATGCGAACGAGGTGCGCTACCGGACTGCGCTACAGCCCCGAGGACTCCGTAAGGTTAGCAAACATCGGGGGGTGTTCGTGCATCGCGGTCACTCGCCGACCGCTCGGCGGTCGTCGGCGTACTGGTCGAAGACGTCCTGGGGGGTGATCAGCTCGATGACCTCGGCGGGCGCGGGGGCGGGGCCTGCGGCGGCCTCGCGGGCCCTGGCGCGGGCCGCGGCGGCGGCCGCGGCGCGGGTCCGGGTGCGGGCGGCGGCGTCCATGCGGACGGCCACCCGCAGGAGCGCCAGGTGGCCGGTGAGGAGGGCCGCGGGGAGCGGGACGGTCCACCAGGGGGCGAGGCCCGCGGCGGCGACGACGACCGCGGTGAGGGCCAGGAGGGTGAGGCCGGCCGTTCGGCGGCGGCGGCGGGCGATGATCGTCGCGCGGGACGGGCGGGGGCGCGGCACGGCCTCGGCGGGTGCCGCCTCGGCGGGCTGCGCGTGCTCGGCGGGCGCCTCGGCGGGCTGCGCCTCGGTGGTCTCCTCCTCGCGCTTTTGGCCGGAGTCGCGGCGCAGCCACATGGGGACGAGGACGATCGCCCAGACGGCGACGATGGCGAGGTACAGGACGGCGCTGCTCACGCGGTCACCGTCCCTGGAATTCCCAGGGCACGTGTGAGCGGCGGGCCGACTTTCGGCGCGCTAACGTGCAATGGGAGCAGGGTCACGCCACGCACGGTACGAGCCGGTGTCAGACGTTGACGAGCATAAGGGGCGGTGTGTCGCGAGATCGCGGCCGCCGTTACTCTCTGTTTGCCGGATCTTGTCGACCGCAGGATTCTTCCGGCCGAAAGGCGGCGGTCACGAGGATGGGCGCGGAAATGCCTGGTCACGGCCGGTGCGCCAGCGGCTGCGGAGACCGCCGGGGACATCCTCGACGGTCAGGGCATAGCAGATGTGGTCGCGCCAGGCGCCGTCGATGTGGAGATGGCGGCGGCGAATTCCCTCTTCGCGGAATCCGAGTTTTTCGACGACCCGGCGGCTGGCCGTGTTCTCGGGACGGATATTCGCTTCGAGACGGTGCAGGCCGACGGTGAAGAAACAGTGGTCGACGGCCAGGGCGACGGCCGTCGGAATGATGCCGCGGCCGGCGACGTTGCGGTCGACCCAGTAGCCGATCTGCGCGGAACGGGACGAACCCCACACGATCGCGCCGATGGTGAGCTGGCCGACGAAGGCGCCCTCGTGGGTGACGACCCAGGGCAGGGCGAGCCCCTGGCGGGCCTCGCGGCGCATGGTGTGGACCATGCTGAAGTAGGGGCCGAGGCCACTGCGGAACAGCGGCGTCTCCGGGTTGGTGGGCTCCCAGGGGCGCAGCCAGTCCGCGTTGCGGACCCGGAGTTCGCGCCACGCGGCGGCGTCGCGCTGCCGGAGCGGGCGCAGCGCGACAGCGTCATCGGTCAGGGTGACCGGCCATCCCCGCAATCGTTCCACGGCTCCATGATTCCCTGGTAGGACAGGTGGACGCCATCAATTGTGGCCGACGAATCCTCGAGTCACACCGGCGGGCGGGGGTGGTCGCCGCCCGCGATCTGGTCGACGGCGTGCGCGAGGACGCGTCCGAGGACGGCCATCCCGTCGCGGACGCCGCCGGTGGATCCGGGCAGGTTGACGACGAGGGTGCGGCCGGCGAGGCCGGCGAGGCCGCGCGACAGGATCGCCGCGGGGACCTTGTCGCGGCCTTCGAGGCGGATCGCCTCGGCTATGCCGGGAACCTCCCGGTCGATCACCGTGCGGGTCATCTCGGGGGTCCGGTCGGACGGGGTGAGGCCGGTTCCGCCGGTGGTCACGACCACGTCGTAGCCCTCGGCGACGGCGTCGCGGAGGGCCGCGGCGACGGGCTCGCCGTCCGGGACGACGACCGGGCCGTCGGTGTCGCAGCCCAGGCCGGTCAGCAGCTCCACCAGCACGGGGCCGGACTTGTCCGCGTACACGCCGGCGGCGGCGCGGTTCGACACGGTGACCGCGAGTGCGCGCGTCACCGGCGCCACACACCGGTCTTGCCGCCGGTCTTCTCCTCGACCCGGACGTCGGTGATGACGGCGGCGGGGTCGACGGCCTTGACCATGTCGACGAGGGCGAGGGCGGCGACGGTGACGGACGTGAGCGCCTCCATCTCGACGCCCGTGCGGTCGGCGGTGCGGGTGACCGCGGTGATCGCGACGCCCTCGTCCTCGATCGCGAGCTCGACGGTGACGCCGTGGAGCGCGATCGGATGGCAGAGCGGGACGAGGTCGGGGACGCGTTTGGCGCCCATGATCCCGGCGATGCGGGCGACGGCGATGGCGTCGCCCTTGGGCATGTCGCCGGCGCGCAGCAGCTCGACGCATGCCGCGGAGAGCCGGACGAAGCCCGTCGCGGTCGCGGTTCTGGCCGAGACGTTCTTCGCGGACACGTCGACCATGCGTGCCGCGCCCTTCTCGTCCAGGTGGGTGAACTCGGTTCCCATGGCGCTCATGACGGCAACCTCATGACGTCGACGTGTGATCCGGCCGGCAGGGACTCGGCGTCCTCGGGGAGGACGATGAGCCCGTTCGCGGAGGACAGCGAGGCGAGCTGGTGCGAGCCCTGCGTGTCCGCCGGGGTGGCGGTGTAGGAACTGCGGGTGAGGGTCAGGTGCGCGCGCAGGTACTGGCGCAGGCCGGGCGGGGACGTGACGTCCTCGGTGAGGACGGCGCCGACGATCGGGAGCGATTCCGCCGGGAGGCCCTGCATGGCGCGCAGTGCGGGCCGGACGAACACCTGGAACGCGACGTACGCGCTGACCGGGTTGCCGGGGAGGGTGAAGACCGGGACCCCGTCGAGCAGGCCGAAGCCCTGGGGTTTGCCGGGCCGCATCCGCACCTTGTGGAAATCGACGGTGCCGGTCCCGGTGAGGGCCTCCTTGACGACGTCCCGGGCGCCCATGGAGACGCCGCCCGTGGTCACGATGGCGTCGGCGCGGACGAGCTGGTCGCGGAGCGTCCCCATGACCTTCCCCGGCTCGTCGTCGATCGTGGCGTGGCGGTGGCCCACACCGCCGGCCTCCGCCACCGCCGCGACGATCATGAAGGAGTTGGACTCCCAGATCTGCCCGGGGCCGAGCGGCGTACCGGGTTCGCGCAGCTCGGTGCCGGTGGACAGGACCACCACGCGCGGCTTCGGGCGGACGGTGACGTGCCCGCGCCCGACGGCGGCGAGCATGCCGAGCTGGGCCGCGCCGAGCCGGGTCCCGGCGGCCATGACGACCTGGCCGGCCCGGACGTCCTCCCCGGCCCGCCGGATGTGGTTTCCGGGCGGCGCCGAACGGGTGATCCGGACGGTCTCGGTTCCGCCGTCCGTCCACTCGACGGGGACGACGGCGTCCGCGCCCGCGGGCAGCGGCGCCCCCGTCATGATCCGCGCGGTGGTGCCGGGGGCGATGGCCGGCACGCCCGGTTCGCCGGCCATGTTGTCTCCGGCGACCGGCAGCGTGACCGGGTCGGCCTCGCTCGCCCGCGCGATGTCGGCCGCGACGACGGCGTACCCGTCCATCGCGGAGTTGTCGAACGGCGGCAGCGGGACGGGCGCGGAAACGGGCTCGGCGAGCACCGCTCCCCGCGCGTCCGGCAACGCCAGATCGACCGGCGGCAGTTCCCGGACGCTGCCGAGGATCGCCGCCAGATGCTCTTCAACGGATCTCATGGCCACCGCACCAGTGTGACGGGTCGTCAGGCGGTCCCGGACGCGTCCTGGCCGCGGACGAACTCGCGCAGCCACGGCATGAACTCGGGGGCGAGGTCGGGGCGCTCGGACGCGAACTGCACCACGGTCCGGAGGTACTCCAGCTTGTTGCCCGTGTCGTAGCGGCGTCCGCGGAACTTCACGCCGTACACGCCGCCGCCCTGCTCCGCGGGCATGTCCGTGAGGGTGCGCAGCGCGTCCGTGAGCTGGATCTCGCCTCCGCGGCCGGGAGGGGTCTTCTCCAGGACGTCGAAGACGGCCGGGTCGCAGACGTAGCGTCCGATGATGATCCAGTTGCTGGGCGCCTCGTCCGCCGCGGGCTTCTCCACGAGATCGGTGATGCGGACGACGTCGTCCTCGTCCGTGGCCTCGATCGCGGCGCAACCGTACGCCGACACCTGGTCGGGCTCCACCTCCATGAGGGCGACCACGCTGCCGCCGTACTCGCCGCGCACCTCGATCATGCGCCGCAGCAGCCGGTCCCGCGCGTCGATCATGTCGTCGCCGAGCAGCACCGCGAACGGCTCGTGGCCGACGTGCTGGCGGGCGCAGGACACCGCGTGCCCGAGGCCGCGCGGCTCGCCCTGCCGGACGTAGTGCATGATCGCGAGGTCGCTGGACTCGCGGACGGCGGCGAGCCGCGCGTCGTCGCCCTTCGCGCGCAGCGCCTCCTCGAGCTCGTAGGCTCGGTCGAAGTGGTCCTCGATGGACCGCTTGCTGCGCCCGGTGATCATGAGGACGTCCGTGAGGCCGGCGTCGACCGCCTCCTCGACGACGTACTGGATCGCCGGTTTGTCGACGATGGGCAGCATTTCCTTGGGAGTCGCCTTGGTGGCGGGCAAGAATCGGGTACCGAGACCGGCCGCCGGGACGACCGCCTTGAGAACAGGTGCAATGTCGGCCATAGACAGACCCTAGTCATCCGTGAGGACCACAGCGTGCAGGACATCGCCACGAAGACCGCTCTCCGCGCGGAATCGCTCGCCCGGCGTGCCGCCCTTTCCCCCGAGGCCCGTTCGGCCGCCGCGAGGTCGATGCGGGACGCCCTGCTGGGCGTCCCGGAGGTGGAGATGGCGGGCACGGTCGCCGCGTACGTCTCGATCGGCTCCGAGCCCGACACCCGCGGCCTGCTGTTCGCGCTGTGGAAGAGGGGCACGTACGTCCTGCTCCCCCAGCTGCTGCCGGACGGCGACCTGGACTGGGCGTCGTACGAGGGGCCCGATTCGCTGGCGCCGGGTCCGCGCGGGCTGCCGGAACCCACCGAGCCCGCGCGCGGTCCGGAGGCCGTCGCGAGCGCGGACGTCGTCCTCGTCCCCGCGCTGGCGGTCGACCGCGCGGGGATGCGGCTCGGGCGCGGGGGCGGCTCCTACGACCGGGCGCTGGCGCGCGTGGGCCCCGCGATCCTGACGGTGGCGCTGGTGTACGACGCCGACCTGGTGGACGTGCTGCCGGGCGAGGCGCACGACCGTCCCGTCCGTGCGGTGGTGACCCCGGCGGAGGGGTTCGTCCGCTTCCCGTGAGGCGCCCCGGGCGGGACGGCAGGGCCTGGCGGGCACTTCCGGGACGTCCGTGAGGGACGTGTTCAACGGGGTAGATGCGCAGATCAGAGGGCGGTGACGGGTTGGCGGCGGGCACGTTCCGTCAACCGGAAGTGCGCGATCGGTCCCTGAATCTGTAGGATTCCTAAACGATCATTTCGCCGACCTCGAAGGGTGGGATGTGCACCTCGACATCTGGCTACTCCTCGGGGCCGTGCTGGTACTCTGCGCCATCATCGCGGTCCGCCTGTCGCACAAGGCGGGGCTCCCGACGCTCCTGGCCTACATCGGCCTCGGCCTGTTCATCGGCGAGTCCGGCCCCCTCCACATCGACTTCGACAACGTCCACCTCGCCGAGACGCTCGGCATCGCCGCCCTCGTCCTGATCCTCGCCGAGGGCGGTATCACCACCAGCTGGCAGCGCGTCCGGCCGACCGTGCCGGCCGCGATCAGCGTCTCGTTCCTCGGCACGCTGATCAGCATCGTCGTGCTGGCCGGTGCCGCCATGTGGCTCATCGGGCTCGACTGGCAGGCCGCGTTCCTGCTGGCCGCCGTCCTCGCCCCGACCGACGCGGCCGCCGTGTTCTCGGTGCTGCGGCGGCTGCCCGTTCCGCCCCGGCTCATGGGCCTGCTGGAGGCGGAGTCGGGCTTCAACGACGCCCCCGTCGTGATCATCGTCGTGACGCTCAGTACCGCGGACACGTCCGTGCCCGACATCCCCGCGCTGCTCGCCATGATGGTGTACGAGCTGATCGTGGGCGCGATCGTCGGCGTCGGCATCGGCTGGCTCGGCGCGCAGGCCCTCCGCCGGGTCGCCCTGCCCGCCTCCGGCCTCTACCCCATCGCCGTCCTGTCGCTGTCGGTCGGGTCCTACGGCGCCGCCTCCCTGCTGCACGCCAGCGGATTCCTCGCGGTGTACGTGTCGGCGGTCGTCCTCGGCAACTCCCGACTGCCGCACCGGCCCGCCACCCGGGGCTTCGCGGAGGGCATCGGGTGGCTCGCGCAGATCGGCCTGTTCGTCATGCTGGGCCTGCTCGCCTCCCCGGGCGCGCTGCCGGCGCAGATCGTCCCCGCGCTGGTGATCGGGTTCGTGCTGCTGCTCATCGCCCGCCCGATGTCGATCATCCTGTCCACGATCGGCTTCCGGTTCACCTGGGGCGAGAAGCTGTTCGCCTCCTGGGCGGGACTCCGCGGAGCGGTGCCGATCGTCCTCGCCACGATCCCGATGGTGGAGCAGGTCCCCGAATCCGGACGGATCTTCGCCATCGTCTTCAACATCGTGTTCGTGTTCACGCTCCTGCAGGGGCCCACGCTCCCCCTGGTGGCGCGCTGGTGCCGCCTGGAGGCCGATCAGGAGACCCGGGAATTGGACGTGGAGGCGGCTCCGTTGGAAGAGCTGCACGCCGACCTCCTGGAGGTCCGGATCCCGCCCGACTCGATGCTGAGCGGAGTGGAGATCTTCGAGCTGCGCCTGCCGCAGGGCGCGGCGGTGACCCTCGTGGTGCGGGACGGGACGAGCTTCGTCCCCGAACCCACCACGCCTCTGCAAGCGGGAGACACGCTCCTGGTCGTGACCACGGACAACGTCCGGACGGCCACGGAGCGCCGCTTGCGGGCGGTCAGCCGCCGCGGCAAGCTGGCGGGCTGGTTCGGCGAGACGGGCGCGTGAGCGGCGCGCGGAACAGGCCGGGGACGAATCCCGTTCCACACGTGGGTACCATTAGCAGTCGTTAAGAGAGAGTGCCAGTCAGGGCCGCGGCCCCGGCTGCGTCATCGAGGAGGAAACCGTGCCGACGTACCAGTACGTTTGCACCGATTGCGGCGAGCCTCTGGAGGTCGTGCAGAAGTTCAGCGACGACGCGCTGACCGAATGCCCGGCGTGCCAGGGCCGGCTCCGCAAGGTCTTCTCCGCCGCGGGCATCATCTTCAAGGGGTCCGGCTTCTACCGGACCGACAGCCGCGGCTCCGGCAAGTCCTCCTCGACGGTGGGCTCGCCTGCGACCTCCACGTCGGGTGCGGGGTCGGACGCGCCCGCCTCCAACGGATCGTCCTCGTCGGGTGCCGACAAGGCCGCCTCCTCCTCGGGTGCGAGCGACTCGTCCGCGTCCTCCTCGGCCGGTACGAGTTCCTCCTCCTCCGAGAAGGTCGCCTGACTCCTCCCGGAAGGCCGCCGGGTTCCGCCTCCCGGCGCCCGTTTCGGTCGTCCCTGACCGCGCCTGGGGGATGACCCTGAGGGCGCCGCCCGGCCTGCGAACCCGGGGATCCACGTCCTGACGTGGGCTCCCCGGGTTCTTGCATGCCCGAGTCCCGTCGGCGGCGGCCCCGCCGGTATCAGGGACGCCTACGCCTCTGGTGGTAGCGGACGCGCCGCCCCTGCCGCACACGGAGTAGCGCAAGTAGGGACCGCCGCCGGAGGCGCCGCGGGCCCTCCGACGCGACGATTGTCGAACGCCTGACATCGCGGATCGCCTTCGGAGAGAAACCATGAGCGCACACAGCCCGGCTCCCCCCAGAACACCGGCCCACCGCGTCGCAAGCCTGATCGCCGGCCGCCGGACGAAGTGGGCCGTCCTCGCCCTCTGGGTCGTCCTGCTCGCCGCCCTCGGCCCCCTCGCCGGCAAGCTCGGCGACGTCGAGGAGAACGACGCGGCCGCCTGGCTCCCGGCGGGGGCCGAGTCCACGAAGGTCGTCGAGCTCCAGGAGCAGTTCCGCGAGGACGAGACGATGCTCGCCGTCATCGTCTACGAGCGCCCGTCCGGCATCACCGCCGCCGACCGCGCCAAGGCCACCGCGGACATCGCCGCCATCGACCGTCTCCCCGGAACCGAGAAGGCCCAGGGCCCCTTCCCGTCCAAGGACGGCAAGGCGCTCCAGACGCTCATCCCGATCGCCGGCGAGGACGAGCTGATCGACGTCGTGGACGAGTCGCGCGACCTCGTCAAGCGGGGCCCGCCCGGCCTCGCGGCCCACATCACCGGCCCCGCCGGAGGCGGCGCGGACCAGTTCGCCGTGTTCGAGACCATCGACGGCTTCCTGCTGATGGCCGCCGGCGCCGTCGTGATCATCCTGCTGCTCATCATCTACCGCAGCCCCACGCTGTGGTTCGTCCCCGTCCTCAGCGCCGTCTTCGCCCTCGGCCTCGCCCAGGCCGTCGTCTACCTGCTCGCCAAGAACGCCGGGCTGACCGTCAACGGGCAGAGCGCCGGGATCCTGACCGTCCTCGTCTTCGGGGTCGCCACCGACTACGCCCTCCTGCTCGTCGCCCGGTACCGCGAGGAGCTGCACCGCCACGAGGACCGGCACGAGGCCATGGCGTTCGCGCTGCACCGCGCCGCCCCCGCCATCATCGCGTCCGCCGCGACCGTCGCCGTCGGCCTGCTCTGCCTCATGGTCGCCGAGATGAACTCCACCGCCGGCATGGGCCCGGTGGCCGCCGCGGGCGTCATCACCGCGCTCGCCTCCATGACCACGCTGCTGCCCGCGCTGCTCGTCATCTTCGGACGCTGGCTCTTCTGGCCGCTCGTCCCCCGCTACGACGCCAAGTACCTCGCGCCCGAGGCGTTCGAGGCCGAGCACGGCATCTGGAGCCGGATCGCCGCGTTCGTCGGCCGCCACCCGCGCGCGCTCTGGGCCGCCACCAGCGTCGGCCTGGCCGCGCTCCTGTTCGGCCTCGGATCGCTCAACGCGAACGGCCTCTCCAACGAGGGCCAGTTCACCGGACGCCCCGACTCCATCGTCGGAGCCGAGGTCGTCGCCCGCCACTTCCCGGCGGGCTCGGGCGACCCCGCCGTCGTCATCGCCAAGGCCGCCGCGTCCGACGAGGTCGCCGCCGCCATCACGAAGACGCCGGGCATCGCCGAACTGGGCCGTCCGGCCACCGTGAACGGGTACGTGCAGTACGAGGCGACCCTGCGCGCCGCCGCCGACAGCAAGGCCGCGCAGGACACCATCGACCGGCTCCGCGACGCCGTGCACGCGGTCCCGTCCGCGGACGCGAAGGTCGGCGGGACCACCGCGACGACCCTCGACATCAACCGGGCGTCCGACCGCGACAACATGCTCATCATCCCGATCGTGCTGGCCGTCGTGTTCCTCATCCTGGTGCTGCTGCTGCGCGCGCTCGTCGCACCGCTGCTGATGATGGCGACCGTCGTGCTGTCGTTCCTCGCGTCCCTGGGCGCCTGCGCGCTCATCTTCAAGCACGTCTTCGGGTTCGAGGGCACCGACACCGGGTTCCCGCTCCTGGCGTTCATCTTCCTGGTGGCCCTCGGCGTCGACTACAACATCTTCCTGATGCACCGCGTCCGGGAGGAGGCGCAGTCCCTCGGCACCCGGCGCGGGATCCAGCGCGGCCTGACCGTCACCGGCGGCGTCATCACCTCCGCCGGCCTGGTCCTCGCCGCCACGTTCGCCGCCCTGGCGACGCTGCCGCTGGTGTCCATGGCGGAGATGGGCTTCGTGGTCGCGTTCGGCGTCCTGCTCGACACCCTGATCGTGCGGTCGCTCCTGCTGCCCGCCCTGTCCTATGACATCGGACGGCGGATCTGGGCGCCGAGCCGCCTCGCGTCCCCCCAGGACTCCGGCGAAACGGAACGGGAGAAGGTCCTGGTCGGCTGAGTTATCCACAATCGGCGACGACTCCGCCGACCCGCCGCCGCCCCGGCTACGTTCGTCGCCATGTCATCGGATTCCCCGCCCACCGCCGCCCCGGACCGCGTCCGGGGCGGCGCGCCCCTTTCCCCGAGCCCGGCATGACCGTCCGGTCAGCGCGCTTCAGAAGGCTGCTGGCGGCCGTGCTGGCCGCCACGGCGACCGCCCTGTCCCTGCACGCCCTGCGGCCCGCACAGGCCCCGTCCGTCCGCGTCCTGGCCGCCGCCCGCGACCTGCCCGCCGGCGCGAGGCTCACCGAGACCGATCTGCGCTCATCGCGGCTTCCGCCCGAGGCGGTCCCGTCCGGAGCCCTCCGCTCCGGCGCCACCGGCCGCGTCCTCGCCGGTCCCGTGCGGCGGGGCGAACCCCTGACCGACGCCCGCCTCCTGGACGGCACCCTCGCCCGAGACCACCCGCCGGGCACGGTGGCCGCCCCGATCCGCATCGCCGACGCCGCGACCGTCCGGCTCGTCCGGCCCGGCACGCGCATCGACGTCCTGGCCGCCACCCCGGACGCCCCGTCCGGCGCCCCCGAGGCCCGCACGATAGCCACGGACATCCCGGTCATGGCGGTACCGCCCCGCGGGGAGGGCGAAGCACAGGAAGGAGCGCTCCTGCTGGTCGCGGCGACCCGCCCCCAGGCCCGAGCCCTGGCGGCCGCGGGCCCCGCCCTCTCCCTGACCATCACGCCCCACTGACCCCGCCCGTCCACCCCCGCCGCAGGCGGGCAACCGCCCTCCGGCTGTCGTCCACGCGGCCTCGTCCGGGGCCAGGTCGGTGCGCGCCGCCTGTCGATGCGCTCGCGCACGCCCTCCCCGCTGTAGGTTCTGGACGTCCATCGAACCGATACGCGGTGTCCGATTCGGCGCCGTCCATCTGCGTCCCCGGCGGCCGGGGCGCCCTCACCTCGGGAGCGGCCTTGAGCGGCTTCAAGAAATTCCTGCTCCGCGGGAACCTGGTCGAACTCGCGGTCGCGTTCGTCGTCGGCGCGGCGTTCGCGAGCCTCGTGAAGGACTTCACGACCTCGTTCATCACCCCGCTGATCGCGCTGCTCGGCGGCAAGCCCGACTACACCCGCCTGACGGTGGAGATCAGCGGCACGAAGTTCCCGTACGGGGTGTTCGTGACGTCCGCGATCACGTTCGTCATCACGGCCACGATCGTGTACTTCCTCGTCGTCCTGCCGACGCAGAAGCTGCTGGAGCGTCTCGACCGCAAGCAGGAGGCCACCGAGCGGGAATGCCCGCAGTGCCTCGGCGACGTCCCCGTCCAGGCGCGGCGCTGCCGCTACTGCACCAGCGAGATCGTGCCCACCACGGAGATGCCGCGCTAGGTCATTGCGCTGTGCCGAACTCCCAGTGCCAGGGCTCGAACGGGTTGCTGTAGGCCCACGACGGATGGAACCACCCGTACTTCCGCGAGTTGGCCTCCATCCAGTTGAACTGGAGCGACCCGGAGCTCTGCACACCGCCGCACAGGTCGAGGGCCTGCCCCTTGCCGTGGTTGCTGGTGCCGGGAACGGCCGCGAACCCGGGCCGCGCCGAGTAGATCCGATGCTGCTCGGCGAGGTTGCGGTAGGAGTCCGTGACGCACATGTCGCGGCCGAACCTGCGCCGGTACGCGGCGTTCAACTTGTAGAAGGCGAGCGCCGCGTCCGCGCGGAGCTGGTTCCCCCGCTGCGGCAGCGGACACAGGTACTTGGACGGGATCAACCCGTTCGGGAACTGCCCGGCGTCGTCGGCGAGGGTCTTGTCGCACCCGAACTCGAGCCGCGTGTCGCGCCCGACCTTGCCGAGCGCGGTGGTGAGCTGCTTCGTGAGCTGCGCCGACCGCTCCTTCAGCCCGTCGATCTGCTGCTGCACCTTCGTCTGCTCGATCGCGTTGCGGGACTGGAGGTCCTGCGCGGTGGACGCGAGCTCCCGCCGGCGCTTCTGCAGCGCGTCCGCGCGGTCCACCAGCGCCTGCTGGGACTGGGCGAGCATCGTCACGTCCGCCGACGCCCGCAGCGCGGCGTCCGGCTCGCCCTCCCCGAAGACCGACAGGGAACCGACGGCGCCCGACTGCTGGTACGCCGAGTTCGCGAGCCGGGCGAGCGGCTCCCTGATCCGGTCGAGCTCCGTCTCCGCCACCGCGAGGTCCCTCAGCGTGTTCCGCAGCTTGACCTGGGACACGGCGAGCGCCTTGCGGCGGTCCACCATCTCCGCGGTGGCCTTCTCCAGCTCCGTGCGGGCCTTCGTGGCCTCCCGGCGCAGCGACTCGAGGGTGTCGACCGGGTCGGCGGCCACGGCGCCCTGCGGCACCAGCATCGCCATCACCAGGAAGCCCGCGGTCAGCGCCGCCGACCGAGGTTTCGGCACAGTGGTTTTCCTCCTGATGCCCAAATGCCTGACAGCGGCAGAACGCTACTACACGTTCACGGTGACCAGGCTCTTTCGTGCTCAGGGAGTAGCGTAACCATGCCGTTCGCACCACCTGCGCAAGAAGGGCAGGGGGCACCGCTCCGGCCGTTCCGGCTGTTCGGGCCGCCTGGCGGTCGGCGTGGGACGGGTCGAGGGCCGCTTCGTCGGCGTGGCGGCCGGCCTCACCGGAACCCGGGCCGGGACCGGCGCCTTGGTCTCCGCCTCCGGGCGCGGGGCCGGGGCCACGTACACCCCGAGCGTCGGCTCCGGCGCCGCCTGCGGGCCCGCCGCCCCGGCATCGCTGCGCCCGCGCGGCTCCGATCCGTCCGACCCGCCGAACGCGATCACACCGGCCAGCAGCAGCGGAACAGCGGCGCCACCGGCGAGAAGAGCGATCCGCTTCTTCCCGGGTGCCCGCTTCTCCGCAGCCTCGCCGTCCAGCTGCCCACGATGCCGACCCGTCACGGGACCGCAGCGTACCTCACCTGCACCTTTGGGCCTAGGGCCCACAAATCACCCCATAAGAGTAGGCACCCAGCACCCTTCTTCCCCTAGGCTAGAGAGGCCGTCCGCTACGCTCGCTCGTGCGACGACACGCCTCCGTAGCTCAGGGGATAGAGCACCGCTCTCCTAAAGCGGGTGCCGCAGGTTCGAATCCTGCCGGGGGCACCGGGATCATCGACAAGAGCAAGCCCCTGACCGACGCCGGTCAGGGGCTTCGCGCTGTGTGCGGTTGTGCAACGCCTTGTGGGAGCGAGCCGTACGGCGCACCGGGCGGAAGGCGCGGCGGAAGGTGGCCGGCGTCGGTTCTCCCCAGTCAGCCGGGCTCGGGAGCGCGGTCTTGCCAGGGCTCCCGTCACGGCTGTCAGTCGTCGACCTGCTCCAGAGCGGTCCACAACTCTTCGACCTTGCGGCGGGCGGCTTCGACGGCCTCCTCGACGGTGCCTTTGAAGAACCGCCCGTCCAGCGTCTTGGAGCGGCGCGGCCGGTGCGCCCGGGGGGTACGCCAGGGCCATCTTGGCGGCAGCGGGTCCACAGGATGTCGACGCCCACCTCGCGAAGCGCATGAAGCGGCAGGAGGTCCTCAATCGCGACCCAGGCCCCATCATGCGCGTGTTCCTCGACCAAGGAGTCATCGAGCAGCCGGTCGGAGGCCAAAGGATCATGCGTGCCCAACTCGCCTCGGTTCTGGAGTGGGCGCAACACCCGAACATCACTTTCCGGGTCGTCCCTCGCCACGTCGGCGCGCATGTCGGCCGCGACGGTTCATTCAAGATCATGACGGCTGGAAACGCCGAGATCGCCTACACAGAGGCATGCGGAGGTGGAAGACTGGTCGTGGACTCAACAGAGGTCCGCTCGTTCCGGCTGCGGTTCGACCGCATCAGCGACCTGGCTTTGCCCGTCGGCGCCTCGATCGAGCTGATCACGCAAGCCGTGGAGGGGCTTCATTGACCCGTTTGGCGCAAGTCCGCCCACAGTGGCACCTCCGGCCAGAGTGACTGCGTGGAAGTTGCGTACCTCGGACGAAACATCGGCGTGCGGGACTCCAAGGCTCCCCAGGCTCCTCACCTGGTGTTCGGCGCCGCCGACTGGCGTGCGTTCGCCGAGCGTGCGAAGCGCGGCGAACTCGACCTCCCCTGACCCCTCACCGGCCTCATGCGAGCCCTCGGTCCCGATGCGGGCCGAGGGATCCTTGCTCGGTGCGGCCGCAGAGCCGATCTTGTCGTCCGGTGCACCCCGTGGCACGCACCCGAAGATGTAGACGGTCAGGGGGTGGTCTGCTCCAAGGGTTCGCTGGGGCTGCGCTTCCATGGTTCCTCAGCCGGCGGGACGTCACGTAACCACCGCGACTCCCATGGTTCCCTGGGAAAGTACGTCCAGTAGTCCAGTGCGGGATTGCCGGCCACCGCGAACGGAGCGCCGCCGTCGTCCACGACGATCTGCTCGTTGCGGCCGTTGAGCGTCGCGGTGATCGCCAGCCTGAATCGGCAGCTCCGATGCTTGAAGGACAGCGTCATCACATCGAACGACTCCGTTTCCCCCTCGGCGAGTGTGAATCCGAAGGGCTGAGCCGCTCTGGGGTCGATCTTGGATGCGCCGTCATCGCCGGACCGGTCCTCTGGGAGGCGGGGAAAGAGCAGCGGCTTGGGCTCCGCGGAGTCCAGGTCGAGCAGGATGACCCGTGGCGTCAGCGGATCGGCGCCCCCACCTGACCAGAGGCGTGTGCCTTTGAGCGGTGGCCCGCATGCCAGGTCCGTGACCCGCATGCTGCGAAGAGCGGCCGCCCCGCCCGTCAGGTTCTGCACTGTGACGCTGAAGAAGAGACGGTTCACCGCTACACCGCCGCGTTCTTTGACGAACCGGTACAAGCCGTCCGAGAGGCGTTCGCCATTGACCTTCGGAGCGCCCCGGACGACCCGAGGGCTGGGAATGATCCAATCCTCTTGCCGTCCGTACATCTCCAGGAGTTCACGCGATCGCAGGTTGAGCGGATTGGTGTCCGTCACCGCTTTGATCAGCGGCTCGGTGGCGGACGGGGTGGTCGGCGCGGACCCGGACGGCGCTGCTCCCGCCACGGGTCGCTGCCCGGCGGCTCCGTCCGATGCCTCGCGTTCCGGGTCCCTGATCTGCCCGCGCACGTAGAACGCTCCGACGATCACGATGGTCACCACCAGCACGACCGCCATTCCGATGAGGAACCTGGACAGGGTGAGCACGCCGACGTTCCCGCTCAGCTGGTAGAGGTCGCGGCCCACCCTGGTGTGCGAAACGTGCTGCCGCGCGCCGTCATCCTTCGGCCCGCTGCTCTCCCCGGAATCGGAACTCCCCATCACGCCCCCGGGCCTCGGCGAGGCGAAAGATCAACCTCGCGGGTCATGGCGGTCGCTCCGCTGGATCTGGGACAGGTCGCCCTCTACCTCCGACCGCGTGATCCGCTGCTGCCCGGGACCGTGCATCTCCTGCGACGCCGAGCCGCCCACCGTCACGTCCTCGGCCACCTGGGACGCGGGCTCGGGGCTCTGCTCCGCGCGTCCGTCACCCACGGTCAGCCATGCCTGCAGGACCCCTCCGACCACGACCACGACCACGGCGCAAAGGCCCCAGGCCAGCGTCCACCTCTCCGTGAACATGCCGGTCGCCACGTTCACAGCGGCGGCCACCGCGACCGTCCCCACCCCGGCCCACACCCTCCGCCGGATGCCTGAAGTCATCGCCGTCCCCCGCGATCAGTGACGATTCCATGCCTCTCGCTACACATCGCAGTATCACCAGTCGGCCGGTCGAAGAGCGTCCACCGCACGCCGAAACGAGGAGGCCGAAACCGGCCCCGGCAACCGCGAGAACCACGATTGCCGGGACGGGTCCGCCGAGAACGACGGGTCCGCCAGGTGCCCGCTGATCCGCGCCATGGCCGCCTATGGCCGTCTCTTCCGGCTCGCCCGTCGGCACGGAGCATGTCCAGGCCAGGCTCCGATTCGGCTGCTCGCGTGCGGTTGTCACCGCGTTGCTTCCGGTGAGCGGCGGGTAGGGCTTGCGCATGAGGTGGAGAGGGGGTGTCGCGTTCGGGTTCGTGCTGGTGGGGGCGGTGTCCTGCTCGTCCGTCGACGATCGGGCGGTGGCGGATGAGGCGGCGGCGTTCCTGCGGGCGCTGCAGAAAGGGGACGGGGCCGGCGCCTGCGCCCGGTTGCTGCCCCGGGCCGCGGAGAGCCTGGAGTCGGGCGGGAAGGCGTGCGCGGACGAGGTCCTCGGGCTGGACGTGGCGGTGGGTGGGGTGCGCGGCGTCGAGGTATGGGGCGACCACGCGCTCGTCCGGGCCGGTGGGCAGGCCGTCTTCCTGAGCCGGTGGGGGCCGGGGTGGCGGGTCGCGGCGGCGGGGTGCGAGGCGCGTCCGGACGAGCCGTACGCGTGCGAGGTGGAGGCGTGAGGCGGTTCCTGCGCGACAACGGGCTCACGCTGTTCTTCCTGCTGCTCACGGTGCTCGCCCTCGTGGGGCAGGCCTTCGCCGGGCACGCGCGGTACAACGAGCGGCAGGTCGCGGGCGGCGGCGGGACGGTGAGCCTGTGGCACTTCGTGACGAGCGCGGAGTTCGCCGTCGATGTCACGGAGAACTGGCAGTCCGAGTACCTGCAGTTCTTCCTCTACATCTTCATGACGGTCTGGCTGGTGCAGCGCGGGTCGCCCGAGTCCAAGGAGATCGGGAAGGAGGGCACCGAGTCGGACGAGGACCAGCAGGTCGGCCGCTACGCCGGGCCGGACGCGCCGCGCTGGGCCCGGGTGGGCGGGGTGCGGGGGCCGCTGTTCTCGCGATCGCTCGGGCTGACGATGGGCGCGCTGTTCCTGGCGTCCTGGTTCGCGCAGTCGGTGGCGGGACGGTTCGCGTACAACGGCGACCGGCTCGCGGAGCGGCAGGAGACGGTGTCCTGGGTCGGCTATGTGGTGTCCGCCGATTTCTGGAACAGGTCGCTGCAGAACTGGCAGTCGGAGTTCCTGGCCGTGGCGTCCATGGTGTGGCTGTCCATCTTCCTGCGCCAGCGCGGGTCGCCCGAGTCGAAGCCGGTCGGTGCGCCCCGCGGCGCGACCGGTGTGGAGGGCTGATTGCGCGCTGTGGACAATGGGCGGGTGGCTGGGTGTCCTTGCGGGGTCGGTGGAGGTTACGGGGAGTGCTGTGGTCGTCTGCACCGCGGGGCGGCGCGCGCGCTGACCGCCGAGGAGCTGATGCGGTCGCGGTACAGCGCGTTCGTCAAGCGGGACGAGGCGTATCTGCTGCGGAGCTGGCATCCCGCGACGCGTCCCGCGACGGTGGAGTTCGATCCCGAGCTGCGGTGGACGGGCCTGGAGATCCTCCGGGTGGAGGACGGCGGGCGGTCCGACACCAAGGGGGTCGTCGAGTTCCGGGCGTCGTACGGGGACGGCGTCATGCATGAGGTGAGCCGGTTCGTGAAGCACGACGACGCCTGGGTCTACGTCCGGGGGAAGACTATTTCTCACCCCGCATGAGGCCGATGAGGTGGTCGAGGACGCGTGCGTCCGCGGAGAGGCCGTTGTGCTCGTACTCGCTCGTCACCCAGGTGCGGATGCCCGGGATGACATCCGCTGTCTCCAGCGACATCTCCCGGTGCACGTACATGTCGTCGTAGTAGACGGCGGCGGCGACCGGGACGGTCGTGGACGCGAGGCGGTCGCGGTCGTAGAGGGCCGGCCACTCCTGCGCCGCCAGGATGTCGGCGCACTCGCGCAGCGGGGCCAGTGCGGGGTCCTCCTCGAAGAGCCACGGGTGGATGGTCTCGCCCAGGAAGCGGAAGTCGTCCGCGAGCGGGTCGAACTCGGGGAGTCCGGCGAGGATCCTGTCGGCCGACCAGTTCGATGACGTCCCGTTGCAGAGGCACGCCTCGTGCACGAGCGCGTAGAGGGGCTGGAGCGCGAACGAGACGTGGTCGTGGACGCCTCGCAGGAAGGTGTCGGAGAGCCGCCCGTCCGGGAGGAACGCCTCCTCCAGGAGGTAGTGGAGGTTGTCGAAGAGGACGGAGTGGCCGAGGCCGAGGCCGACCGTCTGGAAGCGGCGCGCGGTCAGCCGCTCCCCGGTGGGGAGCCGTTCGTCGGACGCGTCGAGGTGCCGCGCGATGCGGCGGGCGATCGCCTGGTCGTCCGGGTAGCGGGCGAAGTAGCGCTCGTTCTTGGCGGCGATGCCGCGGTAGGACGCGCGGTACCAGTCGTCCGGGGTCGCGGTGAGGCTGGGCAGGCCGCCGGTGATGAACGCCTCCCGGAGCCCCTCCGGCGCGATCGACAGGTACGTCACCGCGCAGAAGCCGCCGAAGCTCTGCCCGAGGACGCTCCAGGGGCGGTCGCCGATGAGGTGGCGGCGGAGCAGTTCGGCGTCCCGCACGATGGAGTCGGCGCGGAAGTGGCGCAGGTGGGCGGCGGCCTCCGCCGGGGCCGCCGGGAGCGTCCGCCGGTCCGCGGGTGCGCTGCGCCCGGTTCCGCGCTGGTCCAGGAGCAGGACGCGGTAGTCGCGGAGCGCGCGCGGGAGCCAGGCGGCGGGTGACGCCCCCGGGCGCACCGCCTTGTTGCCGGGGCCGCCCTGGAGGAACAGCAGCCAGGGGAGGTCCGCGGACTCCTTGCCCGGCGCCACGACCTCCCGCGCGTAGATGCGGATGGACGGCCCGTCCGGTGCCGAGTGGTCGAGCGGGACGTCCAGGAAATGGTCGGTGCAGACGAAGCCGGGGCGGCGGAACGTGGACGGCATGGTCCTACTATCGCGCCTGATCAGGGGCGGACCAGACGGAGGGACCCCGGGGAGGCGCCTGCTCCGCGCGCCGGAGGATGTCCGCCGGCTCCAGCGAGGAGCCCTCGGCCGCCGCCTTGGCGAACGCCTCCTCGCCCAGGGCCCCGGCCAGGCGGGCCGTGATGCGGTCGATGTCGTCCTGTTCGGCCGGCCCCGGGCGCAGCCGGGCGGACGCGCGGATGTCGGCGGCCTTGCCGAGCGCCGCCGCGGCCTCCCGGTGGCGGTCGGGGTGGAGGCTCAGGGCACCGGCGAGGCCCTCCAGGGAGAACGCGAGGTCGCGCGGCGCCTCCAGCCGGATAGCGACCGCGAGGGCGTCGCGCTGGAAGGTCACGGCGGCGGCCGCGTCCCCGCGCGCCTCCGCGACGTATCCGAGCCCCACCTGGACGAGGGGGAGGAACAGGGGCGGGAACCCGTCCGTCGGCACCGATCGCAGCATGCGGCCCAGGCGCTCCTCCGCCTCGTCCAGATGTCCCTCCCTGCGCGCGGTCAGCCCGAGACCGAGCTCGGCGAAGGACACCGCCTGCGCCAGGCCCTGCTCCACGCCGACGCGGTGCGCGCGTCCGAACAGGGTCCGGGCCTCGGCGGGCCTGCCGAGCATCATCGCCGTCCAGCCGCGCCACGCCATCCGGACGGCGACGTCCGGCCACAGGCGCAGCTCCTCCGCCATCCGCTGCCCCTCCTGCTGGAGGCGGCCCGCGCGCTCGTAGTCGCCGGTCAGCTCGGCGCCCGCGGCGAGCCATTCGCCGGCCTGGAGGCGTCCCCACCGGTCGCCGAGGCCGGTGAACAGGTCGGCGGCCCGTGCCGCGTCGCGGGCGAGGGCGCCGGGGTCCCCGTGCGCGTGCGCGTGCTTGGCGCGCAGCAGGAGCGCCGCGGCCTCGCCCCAGCGGTCGCCGGACGCGCGGAAGGCCGTCAGTGCCTCGTCCAGGACGACCGCGCCCTCCGCCGCGTCGTCGTGCTCGGAGGCGGCGAACGTGAGGAACCAGCGCGCCCACGCCCGCAGCGCGGGATCCCCGGTCGCGTCGACGAGGGCGAGGGCCTCGGCGCGCCGGGACATCGCGGCGGGACCGGCCCCCTTGAGGATGCCGAGTCCGGTATGCCAGGTGACGGCCTTCGCGCGGGCGGCCGGCGAGCCGCCGTCGAGCGCCAGCGCCGCCTCGAACGAGCGGAGGGCCTCGTTCAGCCGCCCTCGCAGGAACCAGTACCAGGCGAGGGCGTTGACGAGCCCGAGCGCGCTCTGAGCGTCGCGGGCGGTGACGGCGGTGTCGATGGCGGTGCGCAGGTTGGCGGCCTCCGCGTCCAGGATCCGCAGCCGGCGGGGCTGATCCGGCCCGTACAGGTCCTTTTCGGAGACCTCCGCCAGATGGAGGTGGTAACGGAGGTGCCGGTCGCGGGTGGTCTCTCGCTCACCCGCCTGGACGAGGCGCTCCGCGCTGTAGGCGGCGACCGATTCCAGGAGCCGGTACCGGGGTTCCTCGCCGGGCCGGTCCGACATGACGACGAGGGAGCGGTCGACGAGCCGGACGAGCAGGTCCATGACGTCCAGTTCGTCCACGTCTCCCCCTGCGCAGACCTCCTCCGCCGCTTCGACCGTGCAGCCGTCGGCATGGACCGCCAGCCGCCGCAGGACGGCACGCTCCGGTTCCCCGAGCAGGTCCCAGCTCCAGTCGATCATCGCGGTGAGGGTGCGCTGCCGGGCGGGGGCGCCGCGGTGGCCGGTGCCCAGCAGCCGGAACCGGTCGTCGAGGCGTTCCACGAGCTTGTCCACTCCGAGGGACCGGACGCGGGTGGCGGCCAGTTCCAGGGCGAGCGGCAGACCGTCGAGGCGGCGGCACAGTTCGGCCACGGCGTCCGCCGTCGTCTCGTCCATCCGGAACCCGCGCGACGCCGCCCGCGCCCGCGCCGCGAACAGCCGTACCGCGCTTTCCTGCGCGAGGGGAGGAACCGCCCACACGACCTCCCCGGCGAGGCCGAGCGGCTCCCGGCTGGTCGCCAGGATCCGGATGCCCGGGACGCGGCGGAGCAGCCCGTCCGCGAGGGCGGCGGCGTCCTCCACCACGTGCTCGCAGTTGTCCAGCACGAGCAGGAGGCGCCGGCCTCCCAGCGCCGCGGCGAGCCGGTCCAGGGGCGCCGCCGGGGCGCCGGGCATGTCCCGGACGTCCAGGACGGCCGTGACGGTCTCGGTGAGGTCGGGGAGGGTGGACCGGTCGAGCGCCGCCAGTTCGGCCATCCACACCCCTCCCGCGTAGGCGTCCGCGAGCCCCGCGGCGGTCTCCACCGCGAGGCGTGTCTTGCCCACGCCTCCGGGGCCGGTGAGGGTGACGAGGCGGGCGGTGCCGAGGCGTGCGCGGATCTCGGTGACGGAGTCGTCCCGTCCGATGAGTTCCGAGGACGGGACGGGCAGGTTCGACCGCGGCGCAGGCGGGTCCAGCGCGGGGTCCTGGTTCAGGATGGCCGTCTGGAGGCCGGCCAGTTCCGTCCCCGGATCGAGGCCCAGTTCGTCCGCGAGGAGTGTGCGGTACCGCTCGTAGGCTTCGAGCGCCTCGTTCTGCCGTCCCGCCCCGTACAGGGCGCGCATGTGCGCGGCGCGGAGCCGTTCGCGCAGCGGGTGCGCGGCCACGGCGGCGGCGAGCTCACCGGCGAGCGCGGCGTGCTCGCCGAGCTCGAGCCTGGCCTCCGCCTGCTCCTCCAGGGCGGTGACGTGCAGTTCCTCTAGCGCGGTGATGGCGGGGCGGGTGAACTCCTCGTCGGCGAAGTCCGCGAACGCGGGGCCGCGCCACAGCGCGAGCGCGTCCGCCAGCAGCCGCGCCCTGGCCGAGGGGTCCGCGGTCGCGCGCGACTCCGCCAGCAGCTCCCGGAACCTGACGGCGTCCACGTCGCCGCCGTCCAGGACGTAGCCGGCCGGACGCGTCGCGACGAGTGCCCGCGCGCCCGGTTCGGCGTCCTCCAGGACGCGCCGCAGCTGCGACACCCGCACCGACAGGGAGGCGCCGGGGTTCCCCGGGGCCGTGTCGCCCCACAGGTCGTCGATCAGGCGGTCGGCCGGGACGGGGCGGCCCTCGTGGACGAGCAGGTCGGCGAGCAGGGCGCGGACCTTGAGGCCGGGAATGGGGACGGGCACGCCGAGATCCGTCCAGACGGCGAGCGGTCCCAGAACCCCGAAGCGCATGAGCGGCACCATAACGCGCCGGAGGACGACGGTAAGAAATCCATAAACGGGGTGCAGCACAGTAGGGACATCGACAGCACGGTCCAAGGCAGGGAGCACATCATGCGCAAGGTCATCAACTCGACGTACGTCTCGCTCGACGGTGTCATCGAGAACCCGCAGAACTGGACGTCGGCCTACTTCCAGGAGGAGGCCGCCGCCTACGCCCACGATCTGCTGTTCTCCTCCGGCGCCCTGCTGATGGGCCGCCGGACCTACGACGGCTTCGCGGAGGCGTGGCCCGCGATGGAGGAGTCGACGGGCGACTTCGGCGTCCGGATGAACACCCTCCCCCACTACGTCGTGTCCGACTCGCTGGAGAAGGGGACGTGGGGCGACACCACCGTCATCCGGCGCGACGACACCGCCGCCGCGGTCGCCGCGCTGAAGGAGCAGGACGGCCAGGACATCCTGCAGTACGGCTTCGGCGACGTGTCCCGGACGCTCGTCCGGCACGGCCTGCTGGACGAGCTGCGCCTCTGGATCCACCCCGTCTTCGCGGGTACCGGCGAGCCGGTCGGGATGCTGGGCGCCCAGGACTTCACCGCGACGTTCGAGCTCGCCGACCAGAAGGTCTTCGAGACGGGCGTCATCATCGCGACCTACCGCGCGGTCAAGCGATAGGCCCCCGCTGGAGGGCGGCGAGGACGCCGTGCAGGATGTCGGGCGTCCGGGCCGGGGGTTCGGCCTGGACGCCCAGCCGGTCGAGGACGTCCCGGTACCGCTGGACGTCGGCCGGGCGGTCCGGGTAGAGGGCGCAGGTGAGCTGCTCCAGGTAGACCACGTCCGGCAGGGCGGGCTCGGCGAACCGCAGGAGCGTGACCGGGCCGCTCTCGGCGGGGTGGCCGCCCGCGGCGAACGGCAGCACCTGGATGGTGACGTTCTGCTTCTCCGCCAGCGCCAGCAGGTGCCGGATCTGCGCGGACATCGTGGCGGCGCCGCCGACCACGCGGCGCAGGGCCGCCTCGTCCAGGACGGCCCAGAGCCGCACCGGGTCGGGGCGGTCGAGGACGCCCTGGCGCAGCATCCGCAGCTCCACCCTCCGGTCGATCTCCTCGGGGGCGGCCTCCGGGTGGCACACGGTGATCAGGGCGCGCGCGTACTCCGGCGTCTGGAGGAGTTCCGGGACGCTCTGCACCTCGAACGTGCGGATGACGTCGGCGCCCTGCTCCAGCCCGAGGTACGCCTCGGACCAGGACGGCACCACGTCCGAGTACCGCTGCCACCAGCCGGGCCTGTTCGCGTGCTGGACGAGTTCCAGCAGGGAGTCGCGGAGGGCGGTGTCGGTGACGCCGTAGAAGGTCATCAGGTCGGCGACGTCGCGTTCCTTGAAGCCGACCCGCCCGAGCTCCATCCGGCTGATCTTGGAGTGGGAGCCGCGGATCTCGTATCCGGCGGTCTCGGTGGAGATGCCGGCCGACTCGCGCATGCGGCGCAGTTCCGCGCCGACCAGCATGCGCAGGACGGTCGGTCCCGCGTGGCCCCGGCCCGCCGCGGGGGCCCCGGCGGGCGGGGACGGCATGGTCCCCGCCAGGTCGTCGGCGTCGGTGCTCACGGCTTCCTTCCCACGCGCACGAGAATCGTGCCTACGGGGAAAAGTTACTCGCCGGCGAGCGCGATTCCCACTGGCCGGGCCGCGCCCCGCCCACCGCATACCATCGTCACCTGCCACGACGCGGCGCGGAGAAATTCTCACCCGACCGTGCCGCGACCTCGCCCACCCGAGAGGACACCCCCTTGATCACACGCGCGGACGTCGACGCCGCCGCCGCACGCGTCGCCGGCCGGGTCCGGCGGACGCCGCTCCTCGAGGTCGACCCCGGGCCGCCAGCCCCGGCGGCGCGGATGTGGCTGAAGCTGGAGCACACGCAGTACACCGGGTCGTTCAAGGCCCGCGGCGCGTTCAACCGCGTCCTCTCCGCCAAGGCGGACGGACGGATCCCCCGGGCCGGGATCGTCGCCGCTTCCGGCGGCAACGCCGGCCTCGCCTTCGCGTACGCGGCCGCGCGGGCGGACGTGCCCGCGGAGGTGTTCGTCCCGGAGACCGCTCCCGCGGTGAAGGTCGCGGCGCTGCGCGCGGCCGGGGCGACGGTCGTCCAGAAGGGCGACCGGTACTCGGGCGCGTACGAGGCCGCCATCGCCCACGCGGCGGACACCGGCGCCCTGTTCTGCCACGCCTACGACCAGCCGGACGTGTGCGCCGGGCAGGGCACGCTCGGCCTGGAGCTCCTGGAGCAGACCGGTGGGTTCGACACGGCGCTGCTGGCCGTCGGCGGGGGCGGACTGATGGCGGGCGTGGCCGCCGCTCTGGAGGGGGACGCGCGCGTCGTGGGCGTCGAGCCGGAGACCATCCCGACCCTGGAGCGCGCTCTGCGCGCGGGAGGACCGGTCGACGTGGACGTCTCGGGGATCGCCGCCGACTCCCTGGGCGCGACCCGGCTGGGCGACATCGCCTACGCGGTCGCCGCCCGGACCGGCGTCCGCTCCGTCCTCGTCCCGGACGAGGCCATCATCGAGGCCCGCCGTTTCCTGTGGGCGGAGTACCGCCTCGTCGTCGAGCACGGCACGGCATCCGCCGTCGCGGCGCTCCGCACGGGCGCCTACCGTCCGGAGCCCGGTGAACGGATCGTCGTCGTGCTCTGCGGAGCGAACACCGACCCCGCGGATCTCGGGTGAGGAGGCCTCAGCCGAGCAGGTCCGCCAGGGTGTCGCGGCGGGACGGGTGACGCAGCTTCAGCATCCCCTTGGACTCGATCTGCCGGATGCGCTCGCGCGTCACCCCGTACACCTTGCCGACCTCTTCGAGCGTCTTGGGCTCCTGGCCCGTCAGCCCGAACCGCATCGAGATGACCCCCGCCTCGCGCTCGGTGAGCGTCTCCAGGACGGCGTCGAGCCTGCCGCGCAGCATGGACGACGCCACGACGTCGGCGGGGTCGCCGCCGTCCGGGTCCTCGATGACGTCGCCGAGCTCACCGTCGCCGTCGTCGCCGAGCGGGGTGTGCAGCGAGAGCGGTTCCCTGGCCTGCCGCAGGAGCCACTCCACCTTCTCCCGGGTGACGTCGAGCGCCGCGGCGAGCTCCCCCGGGTTCGGCTCCCGGCCGAGGTCCTGCATCATCTGGCGGCGCGTCCGCGTCATCCGGTTCAGGACCTCGACCACGTGGACGGGGATGCGGATCGTCCGGCTCTGGTCGGCGAGCGCCCGGCTGATCGCCTGCTTGATCCACCAGACGGCGTAGGTGGAGAACTTCAGCCCGCGGCGGTACTCGAACTTCTCCACCGCGCGGATCAGGCCGAGGTTGCCCTCCTGGACGAGGTCCGTCAGCGGCAGGCCGTGGCCCATGTACCGCTTGGCGAGCGACACGACGAGCCGGAGGTTGGCCTCGACCATGTGCTCCTTGGCGCGGCGCCCGTCCTCGGCGATCCAGGCGAGGTCCTCCCGGTCGTCCCAGGAGAGGGCGTCGCCGAACGTCTCCAGGCGTTCGCGGGCGAACAGCCCGGCCTCGATGCGCTTCGCGAGGTCGACCTCCTGCTCGGCCGTGAGCAGCGGCGTGCGGCCGATGCGGGACAGGTAGTCCTTCATCGGGTCGATGACCGCACGGGCAGACGAGTCGGACAGACCGCGTTTGGTTGACTTGGTGGGGGTACGCGTGGCGTTCAGGGCGGTGTCCTTTGCTCGTCCGGCCGGGGAGGGTGAACGGGTCACCTCGTTCGGGTACCCGGTCCCCCCACGACGCGAAACATTCCGCCTCCAGGACGCATTCCCGTCAGGCGACGACGACCAGGAGATCTCCCGCCTGGACAGGGGCGACGGCGGCGACGGCGAGGCGCGACACGGTGCCCGCCACGGGCACGGTGATGGCGGCCTCCATCTTCATCGCCTCGATCGTCGCGACGACGTCCCCCGCCTCGACCCGGTCGCCCTTGCCCACGCGGAGGGTGACGGATCCATCGAACGGAGCGGCGACGTGACCGGGGTCGTCCGGGTCGGCCCGCTCGACCGGCGGCACGTCCGACGCGACGGACCTGTCGCGGACGGAGAGCGTGCGCAACTGCCCGTTCACCATGCAGATGACCTGCCGGACCCCCGCCTCGTCCAGTTCCCCCACGGCCTCGAGGCCGGCCAGGACGCGCACACCCGGTTCGAGGTCGAACGCCACCTCCTGCCCGGTGCGCAGCCCGTACAGGAACGCGCCCGTGGGGAGGACGGACAGGTCGCCGTAGGCGGCACGGGATTCGCGGTACTCCTTGGCCGGGCCCGGGAAGAGGATGCGGTCGAGGGCGCCGCGCGCGTCCGGGCCGGAGAGCGCCTTCTCCTCGTCCTCGGTGAGCTCGGCCCGCGCGGGCGTGTACCGGCGCCCGGCCAGCGCCTTCGTGCGGAACGGCTCCGGCCAGCCTCCCGGCGGATCCCCCAGCTCCCCGTTCAGGAACCCGATGACGCTGTCGGGGATGTCGTAGCGGTCGGGGTTCTCCGCGAAGTCGTCCGGATCCGCCCCCGCCGCGACCAGGTGCAGGGCGAGGTCGCCGACGACCTTGCTGGACGGGGTGACCTTCACGAGCCGCCCGAGGATCCGGTCCGCGGCCGCGTACAGCCGCTCGATCTCCTCGAACCGGTCGCCGAGACCCAGCGCCACCGCCTGCTGCCGGAGGTTCGACAGCTGGCCGCCCGGGATCTCGTGGTGGTACACGCGCCCGGTGGGAGCCGGCAGGCCCATCTCGAACGGCGCGTAGAGCCTGCGGACGGCCTCCCAGTAGGGCTCCATCGCGGTCAGCGCGTCCAGGTCGAGCCCGGTGGCGCGGGGGGTGCCGTCCGTCGCGGCGACGATCGCCTGGAGCGAGGGCTGGCTCGTCGTCCCCGACAGCGGCGCGGCGGCTCCGTCCACCGCGTCCACGCCGGCCTCGATAGCGGCGAGGTACGTGGCGAGCTGGCCTCCCGCGGTGTCGTGCGTGTGCAGGTGGACGGGCAGGTCGAACCGCTCGCGCAGCGCCGACACCAGGGTGCGCGCCGCCGGAGCCCGCAAAAGGCCCGCCATGTCCTTCACGCACAGGATGTGGACACCGGCCTCCACCAGCTCCTCCGCGAGCCGTAGGTAGTAGTCCAGCGTGTAGAGGTCCTCACCCGGAGATGAGAGATCCCCCGTGTAGCACAGGGTTCCCTCCACGAGAGCGTGGGTCTGCAACGCGGCGTCGATGGCCGGTTTCATTCGATTCACGTCATTCAGGGCGTCGAAGACCCGGAAGTTATCCACACCCGCGGAAGCCGCTTCCCGGACGAAGGCGCGGGCGACAGACTCCGGATACGGCGCGTAACCGACCGTGTTGCGGCCGCGGAGCAGCATCTGGACGCACAGGTTGGGGGCCGCCTCGCGGATCGCGGCGAGCCGGTCCCACGGCGACTCGCCGAGGAAGCGGAGCGCCACGTCATAGGTCGCGCCGCCCCATGCCTCGACCGAGAGCAGCCGGGGCGTCGTCCGCGCCAGATGGGGCGCGGCGGAGAGGAGGTCGTAGGTGCGTACACGGGTGGCGAGAAGGGACTGGTGCGCGTCCCGGAACGTGGTGTCGGTGACGGCCAGGGCGTCCTGCGCGCGGAGCCGCTCGGCGAACGCGCGCGGGCCGAGCGCCAGCAGCAGGTCGCGGGAGCCCTCCGGGAACGGGGCGGTCGTGTCGAGCGGCGGCAGCTTCACCGCCGGGTCGAGGTCGGTGGGGGCGCTGCCGTGCGGCTTGTTGACGGTCACGTCCGCCAGGTACCGGACGAGCCGCGTCGCGCGGTCCCCGCTCGACCGGGCCGTGAGGAGCTCCGGATGATCCGCGATGTACGACGTCGTGACACCGCCGGCGCGGAAGTCGTCCTCGTCCAGGAGGGCCTGCAGAAACGGGATGTTGGTCGCCACACCGCGGATGCGGAACTCGGCGACCGCCCGGCGGGCGCGCTTCACGGCGTCCTCGAACGTGCGGCCGCGGCACGTCAGCTTCACCAGCAGCGAGTCGAAGTGGGGCGTGACCTCCGCGCCCGCGTGCGTGGTGCCGGTGTCGAGGCGGACGCCCGCCCCGCCCGGCGACCGGTACGCCGAGATCTTGCCGGTGTCCGGGCGGAACCCGTTCGCCGGGTCCTCGGTCGTGATCCGGCACTGCACCGCGAACCCGGAGACGGCCACGTCCTCCTGCGCGATGCCCAGGTCGCCGAGCGTCTCGCCGCCCGCGATGCGCAACTGGCTCTGCACCAGGTCGATGCCCGTGACCTCCTCGGTCACGGTGTGCTCCACCTGAATTCGCGGGTTCATCTCGATGAACACGTGCTCGCCCCGGCCGTCCACGAGGAACTCGACCGTGCCCGCGTTCACATAGCCGATCTCGCGCGCGAACCGCACCGCGTCCGCGCACAACCGCTCCGCCACCGCCGGATCGAGCCCCGGCGCGGGCGCGATCTCCACCACCTTCTGATGGCGGCGCTGCACCGAGCAGTCACGTTCCCTCAGGTGCACGGTGTGCCCGGCGGCGTCCGCGAGCACCTGCACCTCGATGTGGCGCGGCGCGTCGACCGCCTGCTCCAGGAACACCGTCGGGTCGCCGAACGCGCTCTGCGCCTCGCGGCGCGCGGTGTCCACGGCGGCGACCAGGTCCTCGCGGCGCTCCACGCGGCGCAGGCCGCGGCCGCCGCCGCCCGCCGCCGCCTTCACGAACAGCGGGAACCCGACCTCGTCGGCCGCCTCCAGCTCCCGACCCGGCTCGGGCGTCGTCGAGCGCAGCACCGGCAGCCCGGCGCGGCGCGCCGCCGCGACCGCCTCGATCTTGTTGCCGGCCAGCCGCAGCACGCCGGACGGCGGCCCGACGAACGTCAGCCCGTTCCGCTCGCACGCCTCGGCCAGCTCCGGGCTCTCCGACAGGAACCCGTATCCCGGGTAGACGGCGTCGGCGCCGACCCGCAGCGCGGTCCGCACGATCCCGTCCACGTCCAGGTAGGCGCGCACCGGATGCCCGCGCTCGCCGATCTCGTACGCCTCGTCCGCCTTCTGCCGGTGCAGGGACAGCCGGTCCTCGTGGGCGTAGACGGCGACGCCGGCGATGCCGAGTTCGTAGGCGGCGCGGAACGCCCGGACGGCGATCTCACCCCGGTTGGCGACGAGCAGCTTCGTGATCACGGGCTTCTCCCCAGGAGACGGCGCGCCGGGATCTTCCGGCCGTACTACTGCTACGCGCCGCGGCCTCCCCGGGCATCATCCGATCGCGAGCAAAGTTCCCGAACATGCCCGCAGGGGAAAGTGTTCACTTATTCCTCGGGCCCTCCCCGGCGTCCGCGACCCGGGGATTCGATGCGCGCACCCCGGCGCGCGCGACGCTCTAGGCTGTTCGCCGCGATTGGTGTGCGTTTGGAGAGGATTGCGGTGCGGCTGCCCGAGAGCCTGGAACTGCTCGTGTCCGACGAACCGGTGCTCGACCTGTACGCGTACGGACCCTGGCGCGTCCCGGACGGCCTCTACGACGACATCCGCGCGCGCGTCGACGCCCTCGTCGCCGATCCGCGCTGCGCCGGCCTCACCACCGACAAGAGCTCGCTGCTCACCGCCCCGGCCCCGCTCGTCGTCGCCGACCTGCTGCTCGCCGTCGACTTCCTCTGCGGCGCGGCCGCCGTCGGCTCCGGGACGCACTCCAAGCTCCAGTACCAGCTGTTCGGCCGCTACCACGTCGAGCCCCGCGAGCCCCTCCGCAAGCCCACCGAATGGGGCGTCTCCCGCGGTGCGTTCCGTCCGCTGGAATGGCTCATCGAGTCTCCCGACCACGACCTCGCCCTCGCCCTGGCGGTCGAGTCCCTCGACGTCCTCGAAGGGCTGGAGCCGCTCGAACAGCGGCGGCAGGCGCTGAAGCGGCTCTACGCCTCGCCCCCGCCCGGCCTGTCACTGTCGGCACCGCTGCCCGAGCAGCGCGACCTCTGGATGGCGCACGCCCCCGACGACGTCGTCGCCGTGCTGCCCGAACTCGCCGGGCCGATCGGCTACCTGGAATGGGTGTGGTCGGGTCTGCAGCCCGTCCACGAACACCTCCTCGAGGTCGCGCCGCACGACGAGTCCACCGACGAGCTCCTCGTCCACCTCCTCCTGCAGGGCGGCCTGCAGCAGGTCCCGGCCGAGCTGTCGGCCGTCCTCACCGAGGACAGGTTCGGGGAGCTGCTCGAGCGGTTCGCCGCCGAACGCGCCGACTTCGAGGGGCACCCCTGGTACGCCAGAACGCGCGCGTGGCTCGCCCGCGCGCTCGGCGCCGGAGCCGGCGAGACGTGCCGCGCCTGGCTCGACATGGCGATGCGCTTCACCGGCGCCGCGCAGGGCTTCCCCGGCGAGGCGCAGATCCCCGAACCGGAATGGATCCCCGTCGGCGAGTTCGAGGAGGACCTCCGCCGCCTCTTCGCGCCCCGCCGCCGCATGGTCAACCCCCTCGCCGCCGGCGTCGGGAAGGCCCCGTCCCGCACTCGCCGCACCCGCCGCGCCGAGATCGGCTCCACCCTCATCGGCCAGCCGGACGTCGTCGCCGCGCTGGAGGAGATCGCCGAGGGCGACAAGCCCGTCCGGCTGATACTCGTCGGCCCGGATGGCACCGGCAAGCGCGACGCCGCGCAGGAGATCGCCCGCCTGCTCCGCGAACGGCAGATCACCGACCCGCCGCTCTGGCTCGCCGACGACTTCTTCGCCGCCAAGGAGGTGTCCGCCGCCACCACCCACCTCTACAACGACGCGCGCGACTCCGCCGGCAGCCGCCTCATGGTCATCGACGGGCTGGACGACATGTCCCGCGACGTCCGCAGCGGCGAGGCCATCGTCGAGGAACTCCACCGCGCCCTCGACGTCAACGACGACCTGCACGTCGTCGCCCTCTGCGAACCGGGCGGCGACGAGCGCATCCGCGAGGTCAACCCCGCCCTCGCGCTGCGGTTCCAGGTCGTCCGGACGCACCCCTTCGACGCGGAGGGCTACGCCGAGCTGTTCAACCGCGCCCTGCACCAGCGCGGCGCCCGCGCCCACAAGCGGGCCCTCACCGCCGCCGGCGAACTGCTCGTCCGGACGCCGCCCGTCCGGAACCTGCGCAACGCCCGCCTCGCCCAGCACCTCGCCGACACGGTCGTCACCGCCGTCCGCAAGCGCACGGAGCCCGGCGAGGAACTCGTGGTGAAGCGCCCCGACATCCCCGCGTCGTTCGACGCGTCCGGCACGCCGTCCGACCCCATGGCGGAGCTGGAGGCCCTCACCGGCCTCACCACCGTCAAGCGGGAGATCGAGCTGCTGACCGCGAGCGCGAAGGCCGCCGCGCTGCGCCGCGAGGCGGGCATGCCCGGCATCGCCCCCGCCCGCCACATGGTCTTCACCGGCAGCCCCGGCACCGGCAAGACCGTCGTCGCCCGCCTCCTCGCCCGCGTCTTCAAGGACCTCGGCGTCCTGTCGTCCGGGCACCTCGTCGAGACGGGCCGCTCCGGCCTCGTCGGCCAGTACATCGGCGAGACGGCCGTCAAGACCCGCGCCGTCGCGCAGCGGGCCGTCGGCGGCGTCCTGTTCATCGACGAGGCGTACTCCCTGACGCAGAGCGACCTGTCCGACGACTACGGCCCCGAGGCCATCGCCGAGCTCCTCAAGGTCATGGAGGACAACCGCGACGACCTCGTCGTCATCGTCGCCGGCTACGAGCGCGAGATGCGCCGCTTCATCGCCTCCGACCCCGGCCTCGCGTCGCGGTTCCCGACCACGGTCCGGTTCCCCGACTTCACCGACGACCAGCTCATCGAGATCTTCACGGGCCAGGCGGCCGCCGCCGGCCTCACCGCGACCCCCGCCGCCCGCGCGAAGCTCTCCGAGCTGCTCCGCCGCGCCCCCCGCGGCCGGTCGTTCGGCAACGCCCGCGTCATGCGCAACCTGGCCGAGCGCGCCACCGCCCTCCAGGCCGCCCGTGTCACCGCGAAGAAGAAGGCCACCCCGGAAGACCTCGCCACCCTCCTCCCGGCCGACATCCCGGACTCCCTCACCGGCACCACCCGCGTCACCCCCGCCGAGGACCCGATGGCCGCCCTGGACGCGCTGATCGGCCTCACCTCCGTCAAGGAGGAGGTCCGCCGCCTCGCCGCCGAGGCCCGCGCCGCCGAACTCCGCCGCGCCGCCGGCCACTCCGTGACCGTCCCGACCCGCCACATGGTCTTCACCGGCAACCCCGGCACGGCCAAGACCACCGTGGCCCGCCTCGTCGCGTCCGTGTACGCCTCCCTGGGGCTGCTGTCCTCCGGCCACCTCGTGGAGGTCTCCCGCGCCGACCTCGTCGCCTCCTACCTGGGCCAGACGGCACCCCGCGTCCGCGCCGCGGTGGAGCAGGCCCTGGGCGGCATCCTGTTCGTGGACGAGGCGTACGCCCTCGCCGGTGACTCCTACGGCCAGGAGGCCCTCGCCACCCTCGTCCAGCTCATGGAGGAGTACCGAGGCGACCTCGTCGTCATCGCGGCGGGCTACGAACGCGAGATGGAGACCTTCCTGAAGGCCAATTCCGGCCTCGAATCACGCTTCCCGAAGCACCTGAGGTTCCCCGACTACACCGACACCGAACTGGCGGCCATCTTCGAGCACCAGGCCGCCGCCGAGGGCCTCATCCTGACGCCCGACGTCAAGCCGCGCCTGCACACCCTGCTCCGCGACATCCCGAGGGGCCCCGCCTTCGGCAACGGCCGCCTGATGCGCAACCTCCTGGACACCGCGATAGCCGTCCAGTCGGAACGCCTGACCGACGACTCGCCTCCCACCGACCTGATCACCCTCCAAGCCACCGACCTCCGCCCACCCACCACGAACCCTTCAGGCCAAGTCGGCCTGTACCTGTGACCCGCGCTCACCCCGATCATCACCGGCCCGAACCCACCACATCGGCCGCACAGCCCGCCCCCCCACGGCTCGACCCAACATGGTCGGTCGTATGCGATCCTCCCGGCCGAATCGCGTGCAGCTCTCATGACTCGAACCGGCCCACGGAGGCCACGCCGACGGCTGCGGGAGCGGTAACCGCGCCCCTGACCTCCTGCGCCGCATGCGCGCGGCGGTGGGGCCGCCGCGCGTGTCCGTGCGGTCATGGGCGTAGATACACTCAGTGGCGATACATGTACTCATTGTGATGAAGGTGATGGGGCGGGAGGTGTGGGTGGGGGAATACGGGGCAAGTCTTTGCAGTTGCAAGTAATGACATCGCTGGAAGATCTCTAGGAGGTATGCGTGCATACGAGCATTCCCACGCCGCGGCCCTTGGCCGGACGGACGCAGATGAAGACGACGTCGCTGCGGGCACTCGCGCTCGCGGCGCGGCTGGAACGGCATCACGCCCCGGAGGGCCCGCCGGGCGGTAGAGACGGCCGGGCGGCGGCGCGTCCCGCGCGTAGGTCCCCCGACCCGGCCTGACCCACGGCTGCGCAGGCTCCCATGCCCTCGGGCATGGGGGCCTTTGTGTCGGGGTTCGGAGTTCAGGGCTCGGTGAGAGCGTGGGGACCGTGTCGCCTGTTTCGGGGGACGGGGGCGCCGCGCCCTGCGGGCCATGAGGAAAGGCCACCCCTTCGTCGGGGTGGCCTCTCGGTTTCAGTTGCGGGAGAGGATGAGATGGTCGAAGTCCCCGTCCTTGGCTCCAAGGATGAGGGCCTCGATCTCGTGGCGGGTGTAGATGAGGGCGGGGCCCTCGGGGTGCCGGGAATTGCGCATCGCCACCTGCCCGTCGGGCAGTTCGGCGATCTCGACGCAGTTTCCCTGGGAGTTGCTGCGCCGGGACTTCAGCCACCGTGCCCCGTGGAGCTCGGTGGCGGGCATCCCGTTGTCGTACTCGTGAGGATCGGCCATCGTCGGGCCGTAAGAGATGTGGAGCATCATGTCTCTCTGAGAAGATCACCAAGAAGCTCGACGGTGCGTTCCGGGGTCGCACTGTCGACGCACAGGCGTTCCATCGCCTGCAGATAGGTGTCGACGTCGTCGCGCTTGTCCAGGTACATCGCGCCCGTGAGGTTCTCGACGTACACCACGTCCGGCAGGTCCTGCTCGGGAAAGCGCAGGATGGTGAAGGCCCCCCCTTCGGCGGCGTGGCCGCCGAACCTGAACGGCATGATCTGGATGGTGACGTTGGGCAGTTTCGACATCTCGATGAGATGCTCGAACTGGCCCCGCATCACCTCGGGTCCGCCGATGGGGCGCTTGAGCGCCCCCTCGTCCAGCACGGCCCACAGGCGCGGTGCCTCCGGGCCGGTGAGGCGTTCCTGGCGCTGCATGCGCAGCGCCACGCGCTGGTCGATCTCGTGTTCGGCGGCTCCGGCGTTCCCCAGGCGGATCACCGCACGCGCGTACCCCTCCGACTGCAGCAGTCCCGGGACGAACTGCAGTTCGTACGTGCGGATCAGCGCCGCCGACTCCTCCAGGCCGACATAGGTCTGGAACCAGCCGGGCAGGACGTCGTTGTACCGGTGCCACCATCCGGGCGTGTTGGCCTCGCGCGCCAGTTGCAGGAGCGATTCGCGTTCCGTCTTGTCCGTGACGCCGTAGAGCGTCAGCAGGTCGTCGACGTCGCGTTCCTTGAAGCTGACACGGCCGAGCTCGAGACGGCTGATCTTCGACTCCGACGCACGGATGACGTAGCCGGCCTCCTGGCGGGTCACGCCTTTCTCTTCGCGCAGACGGCGAAGCTGTGACCCGAGCAGGATCCGACGGACCGTCGATCCGCTTCCCGGCGTCTCTGGAGTCACGCCCAACCTCCCGGCTAAATGGCGGACAGCGCACCTAGTGTGCCACTGGCCTCAGTGTTTCGCGGCTTCAGCGTCTCTGCCGTCCACCTCCGTTCCTGCCGTGCACGCCCGACTCACCCACCCCGCAAGTTCGGATGCACGTGCATTGGGTCTTGCATTCGCACGCTACGATGCGCAGGATAACGCACGAGACTTCCGAGCCACGGCTGCACAACGAGATCACTCTGCGGGGTCCCGGGAATGACGTCACGCCAGGCGCACGACCACACGCGGTGGGAGGTCGGCCTCGCCGTGAGGCCGACGGCCCCCCCGAGCGATGCCGCGTGCTCGACACCCATACCGGAATCGTCCGATCTGCCGTCCCGCCTCGAATCGGCGCTGACCGCGCTCACGGAACTCGCCGGCGGGACCGTCTCCTACACCGTCCCACCCGACCCCGAGTCCGTCACCGACGCGCGGCACTTCACTCTCTCGCTGCTCCGCGAGTGGGGCGTGCCCGCCCTGACCGACGATGTCGGGCTCGTCGTCTCGGAACTCGTCACGAACGCCCTCCGGCACGGCGGCGCGGCGGCATTCGACGACCGTGAGGCGACGGCGTTCGACCGTCGCGGCACAACGGCGGGCGGGCGGCCGGACGGCACCGTGCACCGCGCGGGCGTGTACGGCGATCCGGCCGACCCGCTCGGCTCCGCGCCCGCGGAGATCCGGCTCCTGCTCACCCACCGGGGACCGTGGGTGCTCTGCGGGATCATGGACTCCAGTACCGCCGCGCCGCGCCGGAAGGAACCGGACTACATCGCCGAGACGGGCCGCGGACTCCACCTGGTGGACTCGTTCAGCGTCCGGTGGGGATGGCGTCCCCTGCACGCCGGCAAGGTGGTCTGGGCGCTGTTCCGCTGCCCGGACGCCCCTTGATCTCCTTTTGAAGGGTAGGACGCGAGGAGCCGGGTATAGGGGTCTTTCCGACGAGCGGCACAGGCACCACGAGCGACAAAGGGAGCACCGGTGGAATTCGCTGTCGAGCATCGGGTCGAGAGAGGCCTCACCGTCGTCAAGATCAGCGGTGAGATCGACGTCTTCACCAGCCCCCGGCTGCGGGAGGCGCTGCTCGGCATCATCGACGACGAAACCGCCCCGCACCTCGTCATCGACCTCGGCGAGGTCACCTTCCTCGACTCGACGGGCCTCGGCGTGCTGGTCGGCATCTACCACCGCCTCCGGGCCCGCGACGGCTCGATGGCGTTCATGGGCGTGAACGACCGCGTCCGCCGGGTGTTCCACGTGACCCAGCTGACGAAGATCTTCGTCCTGTACGGGTCGCTGGAGGACGCCATCGCGGCGCACGAGGCCGCCGCGTCCTGACGCTCTCCCGGTGACCGCCGGACGGTGCGCTGCGGCGCCTGCCCGGTGGACGAAACCGGTACGGTGAGGTGGAGATCAAGCCCGCCCGGGCCGCGTCCGCCGACGCGCGCGGGGCTGTCCAACCATCGACCGGACGGGAGCGCTCCGTGGCCGAACAGCCGCTGCACGAGCACACGCTCGGCAATGGCCTGCGGGTCGTGGTCTGCGAAGACCACGTCGTACCGCTGGCCGCCGTCAACATCTGGTACGGAGTCGGTTCGCGCCACGAGCGCGCCGGCCGCACCGGGCTCGCCCACCTCTTCGAGCACCTCATGTTCCAGGGGTCCGCGAACGTCGCGGAGGGCGAGCACGCCGCGCTCCTGGAGAGCGCCGGCGCCACGTTCAACGCGAGCACGTCCTTCGAGCGGACGAACTACTACGAGACGGTTCCCGTCAGCCATCTCGAACTCGCCCTCTGGCTCGAGGCTGACCGGATGGGCACGCTGCCCGCGGCGCTGACCCAGGCCAACCTCGACAACCAGCGCGACGTCGTGAAGAACGAGCGCCGCCAGCGCTACGACAACCAGCCCTACGGGACCGCCTTCGAGCGGCTGTGCGCGCTGACGTTCCCAGAGGGGCACCCCTACGCGCACACGCCGATCGGGTCCATGGAGGACCTGGACGCCACCACCCTCGAGGACTGCGCCGACTTCTTCGCGACCTGGTACGCGCCGGCCAACGCCGTCCTGTCCGTCGTCGGCGACGTCGACCCCGAGAAGACGATCGCCGCGGTCGAGCGCTACTTCGGCGGCCTGCCGGCCGGCCCGCGGACGCCGCCCGCCCGTCCGGGCGAACTCGGCCCGCTGACCGGGGTGCACGGCGAGGCGCTGAACGAGGACGTCCCGTCCCCCGCCTACTTCGCGATGTTCCCGCTGCCGACCGATGGCGGCGACGGCATCGAGGCCGCGGAACTCGCCGTCGAGATCCTCGGCGGCGGGTCCGGTTCGCGGCTCTACGACCGGATGGTCCGCCGCGACCAGATCGCCACCGAGGTGTGGGCGGGCGTGACGCGGCTCGCGTCCGGTCCCTCCCTGGCCATCGTGGACGCGATCGGCCCCGACCCGGAGAAGATCGCCGCCGTGCTGGACGAGGAGCTCGCCCGGTTCGCCGCCGACGGCCCCGACGCCGACGAGACCGCCCGCGCCACCGCGCAGGCCGAGCGGAGCTTCCTGGAGCAGACCGAGACCGTGACGGGCCTGGCGAACGCGCTGTCGCAGAACGCCACCCAGTTCGGCGACCCGGCCCGCGTGTTCACCGCGCCGGGCCGCGCCGCGGCCGTCACCGCGGACGCCATCAAGGACATGGCGGGCCGGTGGCTCGCCCCCGGCGCCCGCACCGCCCTGACCTACGAAGGAGCGCAGTGAACGCCGTGACCGACAGTGATGGCAGCGGCAGTGACACGGGTATCGCCGTGCAGCCGCGCCCCGTTCCCGGCGCCGTCCCGGCGTGGGCGTTCCCGGCCGGAACCGCCGGGCGCGTGCCGGCCGGTCCCGCGACGCTCCGCTGCGACCTGCCCGGACGCCGCCTCGCCGCGGTCCGGCTCGTCCTGCACGCGGGCGCCGGACGCGAGCCCGGCGGCCTGGACGGTGTCGCGGCGCTCACCGCGCGGGCGCTGCTGGAGGGCACCGAGCCCGGCGGCGGCACCGCGCTGACCGCCGCGTTCGAGCGGCTCGGCGCCACCGTCTACGCCCTCGCCGACCTCACCGCGCTCCGCGTCGCGCTGGACGTGCCGGTGACGCGGCTGGAGCCGGCGCTGGAGCTGTTCTCGTCCATGGTGCGGCGGCCCGCGCTGGACGACGCCGACGTGCGCCGCCTCGTCCGCGAGCGCCTGGAGGAGATCGCGCAGGAGGACGCCGACCCGGGCAGCCGCGCCATGCGCGAGCTGCGGGCGGTGATGTTCCCCGCGGAGGCGCGCGCGTCCCGCCCGACCGCCGGCGGACGCTCGTCGGTCGGCGCGCTCCAGGGCACGGACGTCCGCTCCTTCTTCGGCTCCGTGGTGCCCGCCGAGGGCACCGCGGTCGTCGCGGGCGACCTCTCCGGGGTGGACACGGACGCGGCGCTCGCCGCCGCGCTGGAGGGCTGGGCGGGTTCCGGCCCCGCCCTCCCGGCCGCCGACCGCGTCATGCCGACCTCCGCCGCCAGGATCGTGGTCGTCGACCGTCCGGGATCGGTGCAGACGTACCTGGGGCTCGCCCACGGCGTCCCCGACCGGGCGCACCACGACTGGCCGTCCCTGATGGTCGCGTCCCATGTGCTGGGCGGCGGTCTCACGTCCCGCCTGAACGCCGTCCTCCGCGAGGAGAAGGGCTACACGTACGGGATGCGGGCCGGGCTGCTGCGCATGCGCCACTGCAGCCTGTTCATCGCGCAGGGCGCCGTGCACACCGAGGTCACCGCCGACGCCGTCGCGGACGCCCTCACCGAGCTCCGCAGCGTCACGGCGCGCGGCATCGACGCGGAGGAGCACGGCTCGTCCGTGCGGGCGCTGGCCGACCGGGCGCCCGCCGAGTACGAGACGTCCCGCTCCGTCGCCGTCGAACTCGCCGACGCCGCCGCGAACGGGCTCGGCGCCGACTACCCGAGCCGCTACCTCGCCGCCATCCGCACGTCCACGCCCGACGGCGTGGCCCACGCCTACGGCAACCACGTCGACACGGACGCCCTCACCATCGTCGCCGTGGGTGACGCCGCGCAGATCCGCGAACCGCTGGAGAAGCTCGGCTACGCCCCGGTCACGGTCACCGGCAAGGAGGACTGACCCCGTCCGTCCGCGGACGGCCCCGGGCGGCCGACGCCCGGGGCCGCGGTGGTCGGCGCGGAGGACTCGAAGACCTATCCGGCTCGATGTTCGCGCGCGAGCGTGAACCGGTGGCATGGTGGACTTCGTCTGACATGTGCGGGGAACGGCCTCGCGGGTCGCGAGAGGGGAACTGCCGGTGTCGTACGGGCGGATGCCAGGGGGGCCGATGGCGGGCGGGCACGGCACGGGCGGGCACGGTGCGGGCGGGCACGGTGCGGGCGGGCCGACCGTCGACACGATCCTGGACGAGCCGCACTGCCGCCCCGGCGGGGTCATCGCCGGGAAGGTCCACCTGCGCGGCGGCGCCCTGCCCGCCGACGTCCGGCACGTGACGCTCGCGCTGATGCCCCGCATGCAGAACGGGTACGGCGGCGAGAGCGCCGGCCCCGAGGTGTACCGGGGCGCGCTCACCCGCGGGTTCCGGCTGGACGCGACGCAGAACCGCGACCTGTCGTTCTCCATCCCGCTGCCGTACGAGCTGCCGTTCACGACCGTCCTCGGGCACGAGCTGCCCGGGTTCACGATCGGGATGTGCACCGAGGTCGACCTCGCCGGGCAGCGCGATCCGGGCGACATCGACCCGATCTCGGTGGAGCCCCTGGAGTCGCAGCAGTGGGTCCTCGCGGCGATCGCCCGGCTCGGCTTCCAGATCAAGAACGTGACGTTCGAGAAGTCCAGGCTGCGGGGGCTCTCGCGGCAACTGCCGTTCCACCAGGAGATCCACCTGGTCCCGCCGTCCGCCTACCGGGGCCGGGTCGAGCGCGTGGGCCTCAGCTTCGTCGCGAGCCCCCGCGTCATGGCGTTCGTCCTGCGCGCCGAAGACCGCACGACCCCGCCGGACGAGGCGTTCGGCGTGTTCCAGGTCGGCCATGCGGAGGCCGCCACGACCGACTGGGACGAGAAGATCACCCGGTGGCTGGAGGAGGCCGACCGGCTTCCCCGCTCAGCGGCGCCGTCCGCGTCCGGGCACGGCGCGTCCGGGCACGGCGCGTCCGAGCACGGCGCGTCCGAGCACGGGGCGTCCGAGCACGGGGCGGGGCGGGCCCCGCTTCCGCCGCCGGGCGGCCCCGCCACGTTCCCGCCCGGCGGTCATCAGGCCGCGCCGTACGGCGGGCCGGGCGAGTACGGGCAGCCGGGGGACGTCCGGTTCCCGCCGCCCGCCCCCGCGCCGGACCAGGCTCCGGCCGCCGCCATGCACGCGCCCCCGCCCGGTCCCGGGCACCCGCCGTCCGGTTCCGGCCACGCTCCCCCGCAGTTCCCGGGGCACGCGCCGCCGCCCGGCCCCGGCCACATGCCCCCGTCGTTCCCGGGGCGGACGCCCCCGCCCGGTCCGGCCCATGCGGCACCCCCCGGTCCGGGCCATGCGGCCCCCGGCCCCGGCTACGCGGCGCCTCCCGGCCCCGGGCACGCGCCCCCGCCGGGGCACGCGCACGGCCGGCCCTCGCCTCCACCGCCCGCGGGCTTCCCGGCCCACTCCCCGTCCGGTGGATACCCACCGCCGCCGAGCACGCCCTACGCACCGCCCGGGGCGTACCCGCCGGCGGCGCACGGGCATCCCGCTCCCCCGCCGATGCACGTCCAGCACGGCCACCCGGGCCACCACGGCCACCGGGGGCACTACGGCGCGGCCGCGGCCGCCGCCGGAGCGGTCGGCGGGATCGCGGCGGCGGGCGTGGCGGGCGGCATGGCGCTCAACGCCGCCGCGGGCGCCGCCGGCCTCGCGGGGAACGTCGCCGGCTACGTCGGCGGAGTGCCGGTGGACGCGTTCGGCAACGCGATCGCCGGACATGTCGGGCAGGCGGCGGGGCAGGTCGCGGGCCAGATGGCCGGGAACCTCGCCGCGGAGGCCGCGAGCGGTGTCGCGGCCGATGTCGGCGCCGAGCTCGCCGGCGGCGTCGGGGAGATCCTCGGCGGGCTGCTCGGCGGGCTGTTCGGCTGACGGAATATCCGGGTCTTTCGGACGACATCCGCCGCTCGCCCGGCCAAACGGGCGTCCCTGTGGTTAGGGTCGAGAGCGCAGCCCGCCCCCGAGGAGTCACATGTCGACCGTGATCCTGGTCTTGCTCTGCCTGGCGCTCGCCGGACGCGAGCTCTACATCGCGTCCGACAAACGGCTGCCGAGGGCGCTGGCGGAGCTGCGCGAGGTGCGCGCCCAGCTGGCGGAGCTCACCAGGCGGCAGGAGGACCTGCGCGCGGAGATCACCGCGGCCGGTGAGCCGGCCGGCATCCCGATCCCGCCGCCCCTGGCCGCGCCGCCCGAGGTCGTCGAGCGCCTCGACGCCGTCGAGGGACGGGTCGAGCGCCTGGAGCGGGAGTTCGGCGACCTCGCCGCCGAACTCGCCGGCCTCGACCTCGACCGCGACGCGCGGCACGCCCTGGCCCGCTCGCTGGACGCGGTTGAGCAGGACGTCGCCGAGCTGCACCGGGAGCTCCTCGACCGCCTCGACCGGACCGAGGGCGTCGTCACCGGCATGCTCCTCAGCGAGGAGGGCGAGGCGGAGCATCTCCTCGCGGACGCCTACGAGCGCTGCGCCGCCGAGTACGGCCTGCGCGTGCGCGTCCGCGACCGGCGCTCCGCCCGCGCGGCGAACGGCACGTACTGGGGAACGGTCTACTACCTGTCGGGCCGCCGCCCGGACGCGCTCGCCGAGGACGTCTTCTCCTATGTCCGCGGCCTGCACGACACGCACGACCCGTCCGCGCTGGGCGCGCTGCTCACCGAGCTGGCGCACCTGAACGGCGGCGGCATCGCCCGGTTCGGCGCGTTCACCGCCGTCCGCACCGCGAGCGGCCTGGTCTGCGGCGTCCTCGCGGACCCGGACGACTCCACGGTCCCGTCCGAGCCGTGGGAGCTGGCGAGCCACCTGCGCGAACTCCCCGACACCCTCCAGCACGACCTGACCTGGCTGCGCACCCAGCCCTGACCCGCGCCGCGCTCCGCCCCCGGACGGCGGCTCCTCTCAGGGCCGGATGAAGTGCGGGGTCGCCGCGTCGGTGCGGTCCACCGCGAAGGCCAGCAGACAGCGGGGTGTGCGGGTCGCGTCGAGCTGGAGGCAGAGGCCCAGGCGGAGGTCCGGGTCCACCAGGACGACCCTCCGCAGGGCCCGCAGCGCCCGGCGGGCGCGGGCGCGGGTGTCGGGGCGCAGCGGGTCGTGCAGGGTGTCGGTGACGACCCGTCCCGCGTAGCGCCACAGGGCGACGGAGTCCAGGACGCGTACTCCGGCGGACGTCAGGTTCGCGACGATGACCACGCCGCTGTCGTCCTCCTCCCCGGGCGGCGCGGCGGCGCCGTCGGTGGGGAGGTCGCGGGGGGCGCGGGGGCCGCCGACCGCGCGGTGGTAGCGGAGCGGGTCGAGGGTGTCGATCACGAACGCGCCCGCGTAGGGGCGGGAGGCGCGGGGCGGGCGGGTGCGGGCGGGGGGCCGCGCCGGCGAGCGGACGTGCAGGTGGGCGCTGAGGTCGACGACCATGCCGGACGCGTCGAGCCAGGCCGGCAGGCACAGCACCGCGGCGGCCCGCTGGTCGAGGGGCTCCATGGTGCGCCAGAGCTCGTCGGTGCGGCGGGCGAGGGTGGCGGCCATGCCGACGCCGGGGAAGGCGCCCTCCAGGACGGCGAGCGTCGCCCGCCATGTGGTGCTGCCGACGAACTCGGCGACGAAGGCGTCGGCGAGGGCTCGGCGGCGCTCCGGGTCGTCCATGGGGCCGGGCGCGGGGGGCGGCGGGTCCGCGGCGAGGCCGGCGGGCCAGCTCGGGGAGTCCTCGGCGGGTTCGCGGGCGCGCGGGACGGCGATGTCGGGCCTCGTCGCGGACGGCGGGGGGTCGGCGGACAGGCCCTTGCCCGGGAGGAACGGCTCGTCCGGGGCGGGGTCCGGCGGGGTCTCGCCGGGCTCCGGGGGCGTCCAGGGTTCCTGGAACTCGTCGGGACGCTCGTGCCGGCCGCCGGTGGACGCGGGCGGGACGTGCACCCAGTCCGATGAGGCCGCCGGGTCGGGGGCCTGGCCGCTGCCCGCCACGTGCACGTCGCCCGGGTGGGGCGCCTGCGGCGGGGGCTGCTCCCCGGGTTCCGGATCGTCGGGTTCAGGGTTCGGGTCACGCGGGCCGAATCTCACGTGACCGATCCTGCGCCCAGAACAAGATCATCGGCAAGCGGTCAGCCCGCGCTCGGCGCGCCGAAGAGGGCGGAGCAGAGCGCGTCGAGGTCGCCGTCCCCCTCCGCGAGGACGGCCCGGACCTCGCCGGGGACGAGTCGCAGCCGCACCGAGACCTCCCGTTCCGGATCCGCGTCGGCGGCCGCGCCCTGGGCCGCGGCGACATGGTGGGAGGCGACCGAGATGCGGTCGGGGACGTCCACGGTGACGGCTCCGGCGGAGAGCGCGTCCAGCCAGAGGTCGAGGAGGCGGCGCGCCAGGCCGTTCATGAGGAGGCCCCAGGGTTCGACCAGGTGCGGCGGGACGTTCTCGGTCTGGAGTTCGGGGAGCCCGAAGCGGGCGAGGCCCTTGGTGGTGAACCAGAATCCGCCCGGTGCGGACGTGTGGGGCAGCAGCATCCAGTCGGTGAGGCGGAACGTGCCGTCGGGGGCGGGCAGGGAGCGTTCGAGGTGCTCGCGCGTCAGGACCTGCGGGGTGAAGACGTCGATGACGGGGGCGGCCAGGGCCGCGCCGACGGCGCCCGCGACGGCGCGGGCCGCCCATTCGTGCGCGGGCGGGCGGCCCGGCCGGTAGGCCGCGCGGACGACGAGGACGTGGGTGGCGGCGTCGATCGCGGCGAGGTCGCCGGCCGTGGCGCGGTACACGGCGAGCAGGTCCGCGGGCAGCGGCGGGAACTCCGCCGCCGGACGCAGGTCCAGCGTGATCATCGGGCTGTCGAGCATGCCGAGCGCGAGGTCGCGGAGCGGCGGCGGGACGCGCCGGGCGACCTCGACCCGTGCGACCCCGCCGGGGTCCTCGACGGGACCGCCGGACGCCACCGCGTACGTCGCGTACAGCGTCTCCGGAACCGGCAGCGTCAGCATTCCGCCCCCCCGACAATTGCCACTATCCCGACAATAAGATCCGAAAAGGGGTGCGGCAGAAGCTGTCGCGAAAGGAACAGTTGGCTATCAGCCCGGCCGGGTCAGGCCCGGCGGCCGGGCTCCGGGCGGCACGGGACCCGGCCGATCCGCGCCCGGCCGGTCAGGGCAGGGCGTATTCGAACCAGACCACTTTGCCGTGGTCGGCGCCGTGGGAGCCCCACCGTTCGGCGATGGCGCTGACCAGGTGCAGGCCGCGGCCGGACTCGTCGGTGGCGCCGGCGTGGCACAGCTGCGGGAGCTCCTGGCCGTCGTCGTAGACCTGGCACAGGAGCGTGTCGGTCTTGATGAGGCGCAGCCTGATCACACCGGCGCCGTGCACGAGGGCGTTGGTGACGAGCTCGCTGACGAGCAACTGGACGGCGTCGGTGGCGATGCCGAGCCCCCAGTCGGTGAGCTGGGCCGCGACCTGGGCCCGCACCCGGGGCACCGCGCTCGGGGTGGGGGTGAGGTCCCAGCGGGCGATGTCGTCCTTCGGGATGCCGTCGATGCCGACCGCGACGATCGCGATGTCGTCGGCGGGGACGTCGTTGGCGAGCGCGGCGAGCAGCCCGTCGCAGGTGTCGTCGAGGTCGTGGGACGCGCCGGCGAGCTGCGCGCGCATCGCCTCGAGCCCCGCCTCCACGTCGCGGTCGCGGCGTTCGAGGAGCCCGTCGGTGCACAGGAAGAGCTGCGAGCCGTCCTCGACGTCGATCCGCACCGTCTCGAACGGCTCGCCGCCGACGCCGATCGGCAGCCCCGCCGGCACCGGCAGCACCGTGCTCTCGCCGAGCGGGGAGACGAGGACGGGCGGGACGTGCCCGGCGTTCGCGATCGTGCACGTCTTGCCGACCGCGTCGTACACCGCGTACATGCAGGTAGCGAGGTTGTCCTCGCCGAGCCGCCGGGTCAGGATGTCGAGCCGGCGGAGCAGCTCCTCGGGCGGGAGGTCCTGCGTGGCGAGGGTCCGGACGGCGGTCCGCATCTGCCCCATGATCGCGGCCGAGGTGATGCCGTGCCCCATGACGTCGCCGACGACGATGCCGACCCGGTGGCCGGGCAGCACGAGGGCGTCGAACCAGTCGCCGCCGACCTGGGCGGCCTGCCCGGCGGGGCGGTACCGGTAGCAGATGCGCGCGCCCGGGACGTGCGGCGGATCATCGGGCAGCAGCCGGTGCTGGAGTTCCTGCGCGACCTGGACCTCGCGCCGGTAGAGCCGCCCGTTGTCGATGCAGAGGGCGGCGCGGCGGGCGAGCTCGTCCACCATGGCGAGCTCGAGGTCGTCGAACGGGGGCCGGTCGTGCTTGCGGAGCAGCTTGAAGGTGCCGAGCACGTTGCCCCGCGCGATCAGGGGCTGGATGAGCAGCGCCCGGTCGGTCAGCAGGGGCCGGACGTCGTGGTCGCCGAACGAGGCCGCGATCTCCGCGCCGTCCTCGGGACCGACCCGCGGGATGTGGACGGCCCGGCCCGACTTCATGGCCCGGACGAACGGAGTGCTCTCGGGCAGCCGCAGCGTCTCGTCCTCCGGGACGGCGTCCGTCCAGCCGCCGGGGTCGTCGTTGTGGACGACCGCGACCCGGCGCATCAGCGTCAGCCCGTCGAACTCCCCCCGCGGTGGCTCGAGGTCGGTCACGACGCTCTCCAGCAGCTCGACCGCGGCGAAGTCGGCGATCCGCGGGACCAGCACCTCGGCGAGGGTGCGGGCCGCCTGCAGGTGGTCGAGCGAGCTTCCGATCTGTTCTCCGGCCTCACCGAGGAACTCCAGTGGCTCCCACACGGCCATCGTCTCCAATCCCTGTCCAGGGCGCGGATTCGGCACGAGCGGCGGGCGGACCGCACCGGGGCGGCGGCGGGCGCGCAGCGTCTTCGGAACGCCGCCCACGTACGGCACGACGGGGAGCCTGACGGTCGTCGTGAGGGTGATGGCCGGGCAGCCGAGCTCGAGCACCCGGTCGGTGATCGCCGTGGCGGCGGGGCCGTCGACCGGCAGCAGGTCGGCGAGGTGCCGGGCGATCGGCGCGGACTCGTCCGGCGCGACCCCGGTCATCGTGGGCTCGACCCGCAGCACCCGCATCGCCCCGCCGCGTCCGGCCGCGACGCCCGGCACCGCGACGGTCACGCCGTCGATGAGCAGGCCGGCGCCGTCCGCGCGGAGCAGCCGCAGGTCGACGGCCAGCGCGACGATGCCGGTGCCGTCCTCGCCGGGGGGCGGGGAGTCGAGGGGGTAGATCCACCAGCCGACCTCGGCGTGCTCGCCGGTGTCGGTGCGGGGCAGCGTGCAGGAGCCGCACCAGACGTGCCGGAACGTCTTCGGCTCGAGTGCGTCGCGGTTCTCCCGGGGGAGTTTCAGGAACGCGGCGGGCGGCCTGCCCAGGGCCTCGGCCTCGCGGACCCCGAACAGCTCGGCGGCGGCCTGGTTCCAGTGCCGGACGCGGCCGGCCCCGTCGAGCATCATCGCCGCCAGCCGCACGGTGCCGAGGATGCGCCGCTCCAGGACCCACGGCGCGTTCGCGTCGCCCGGCGCGGCGGCCCCGGCGCGCGGCTGATGCTCTCTGGCGATCACGTGACCCCCCTGGGCGACGTCGGGGCGCGGCGGCGGCGCGACCACGCCACGTACCCGCGGTGAAGGTGACGCTACCTCCTGTAAGGGACTCGCGGGGGCCTATGCCGAAGTTGGTCTGCCCGGAATGGCGTCAACAGAGGAACACGCCGGACTTGCCAGTTGGAAGCCCCACAAATTGACCGAATGCGGCAATCAGCACTGATGCCACATTGACACCCACCTTCCCTCAACGGACGATCGCCCCGCCCCCGTTGTGATCGACGCCAGGGAGGGCGCGATGACGCGCACGAGATTCCGGCACAGGCGCAGAAGATTCACCACATTGCTCGCCGTCGTGGCGCTCCTGATCGGGACGTTCACGGCCGTCCCGGCGGACGCCGCCCCCAAGCCGGCCGCGTCCGGCGCCGCCGTCGAGGCGTACACCGGTGAGCTGACCGGCGACCAGGTGAAGACGCTGAACGAATCGGGACTCGATCGCGAGGACGTCCAGTTCGGCAAGGGGAAGAACGGCCTCTTCCGCGTCGAGGCCGTGATGAGCGGGACGCAGGCCGCGGCGCTCGCGAAGCAGGGCGTCCGGCTCGCGGTCAAGAAGGTGGACGGCAAGGACGCCCGCGCCCGCGCGAAGGCGGCGGCCAACGGCGTCTTCCGCCCCTACAGCGGCGCCGGGAACATCCGCGAGGAGATCGTGAAGCTCGCGGCCGACAACCCCGGCATCGCGACGGCCGTGGACATCGGCACGTCCGTCCAGGGCAAGCCGATCACGGCGATCCGGGTCAGCAAGGGCGCGAAGACCCTCAAGGACGGCAAGCGGCCCGCGGTCGTGTACCAGGCCACCCAGCACGCCCGCGAGTGGATCACGCCCGAGATGGTGCGCCGGCTCCTGCACCACTACGTCGGGAACTACGGGAAGAACGCCGACATCACCAAGGTCGTCGACACCACCGACCTGTGGTTCATCCCGGTCGTCAACGTGGACGGCTACGACCTGACGTTCCAGGACGGGTTCCGGCTGTGGCGCAAGAACGCGCGCGACAACAACGGCGACGGCCAGATCACCGGCGGGGACGGCGTCGACCTGAACCGCAACTTCCCCTACAAGTGGGGCTATGACAACGAGGGCTCCTCCCCCAACCCGGCGAGCGAGACCTACCGGGGGACCGGGCCCGCGTCCGAGCCCGAGACCCGAGCGCAGATCGCCCTGTACGACCGGCTGCGCCCGAATTTCCTGGTGAACTGGCACTCGGCGGCGGAGCTGCTGCTGCACGGCGTCGGCTGGCAGAGCCTCACCCGCAGCCCGGACGACGTGATCCACGACGCGGCCCTCGGCGACATCGACAAGCCCGCCGTCCCCGGCTACACGCCGCAGCTCGGCGCGCAGCTCTACACCACCAACGGCGAGACCGACGGGCAGGCCGACAACCGGCACGGCGCCCTGTCGATCACCCCGGAGATGGCGACCTGCGTGACCGCCGCCAACACGTTCCCCGACGACCCGTACACGCCGGAGAACTGCGGCAGCGTCTTCGAGTTCCCGGACGACGAGCGGCTGATCCAGCACGAGTTCGAGAAGAACCTGCCGTTCGCGGTGGCCACCGGCAAGTCGGCCCACAAGCCGGACGAGCCGGTGTCCGTCGTCGGCCGCACCACCGCCGACTTCGTCCCGGACGGCTTCACGACGTCCTTCGGCGGCTCGCAGGAGGCCGCGGCGGTGATCCGCCGGTCGCTCGGCGCCAAGACGCTGAACTACCGCATCAACGGCGGAAAGGCGCGGCGGGCGGGCGTCCGCGAATGGCGGGGCGGTGAGCGGTTCGGCGGCGAGGGCGACCATTACTACGCCGAATACCGCGGAAGGGTCCACGGCCAGAAGCCCGGCGACAGGGTCGAGGTCTGGTTCACGGGGTACAAGGGGCGCACCCGCGTCGAGTCGAGCCGCTTCACCTACACGGTCCGCGACAGGGGCCGCGCCGACGTCCTCGTCATCGCGGACGAGGACTACACCGGGGTCAACCCGACGTATCCGGCCGGGACGAACGCGCCCCGGTACAGCGGGCGGTACGCGGACCTCGTGCGGGGGGCCGGGCACCGGCCGCTCGTCTGGGACATCGACAAGGACGGCGTCCCGCACGACCTCGGCGTCCTGAAGCACTTCCGCGGCGTCGTCTGGTACCTCGGAGACAACCGCCTCACGCAGGACGCGGCGGACGACCCCGTCCGCACCTACCTCGGCGACGTCCCCGACTCGCAGGTCGCCGACCGCGCCAAGGAACTCGTCCTCAACGTCCGCTCCTACCTCAACGAGGGCGGGAAGCTGCTGCACACCGGGGAGACGACCGGCTACAACGGCCCGCTCAACCGGCTCAACGGCGGCGGCATCTACTACGGTCTCAAGGGCCATACGGACCGGCCGTGCGTCGTGAGCGGCAACTTCCGGGACGACTGCGAACTGCTGTCGGACGACTTCTTCCAGTACTACCTGGGCGCCTTCGACCGGCAGCGGGTGGGCGCGCCCACCGCGTTCACCGGCACGGCGAGCCCGTTCGGCGGCCTCGACGCGGGGCTGGGCGGCACGCCGTCCAACCCGGTGAACGAGGCCGGCGGATTCCAGGTGACCTCGACCGTCCTTCCGGCCGGCGACTTCCCGCAGTTCCGCAGCTGGAAGCTGGGCGACTACCTGGGCGCCGCCGCGGCGACGGAGCCGATCGAGGGCCGGTACTACGTCGCGGGCGCGCACGACGACAGCCTGTACCGGCGGCTGACCCGGACCATCGACCTGACGAACGTCACGGCCGCGCAGGCCCCGGCGCTCCAGGCGATGCTCTCCTACAGCACGGAGACGGGCTTCGACAACGTGATCCTGGAGGCCCGCACGGCGGACGGCGACGACTGGACGACGCTGCCCGACAAGAACGGGCGGACGCGCACCACCGTCCCGATCGAGTGCGAGGCGGGCTACTACCTCGACATGCACCCGTTCCTCACGCACTACCTCACGGGAGGGAACCCCTGCCAGAACAGGGGATCGTCCGGCTCGTGGAACGCCTTCACGGGCAACTCCAACGGCTGGGTGCCGGCGGCCTTCGACCTGTCCGCCTACGCGGGCAAGCGGGTCGAGGTGTCGTTCGCGTACGTCAGCGACCCGTTCACCGGAGGCGCCGGGCTGTTCATCGACGACACGAAGGTCACGACGTCCGGCGGCACGCTGGACGCCGAGGGCTTCGAGTCCGGCCTCGGGCCGTGGGCCGCCCAGGGCGCCCCCGCCGGGAGCCCCGGCAACTCGTCCGAGTTCGCCCGGTCGCCGGCCCTGATCGACTCCGTGTCGTCGGTCGGGACCCGGGACTCGATCCTGTTCGGCTTCGGCATCGAGCAGGCGAAGACCCCGGCCGAGCAGAGGGCCCTCATGGCGCGGGCCCTGCGGGCGCTGCTGCGCTGAGCAGCCCCCGTCCCGCGCGGACCCCGGTCGCCCACGGCGGCCGGGGTCCGTCCGTCTCCCCCGGCCATCCGGTGTGATAGACGCCACGCAACCCTTTACTCCTTACCGGGCGTCCTATATACCGGAAGCCCACCGCGAAGAGCGCCCGTCATGCCCGCGACGTCCCGTTTCCATCGGGGTCGCCCTGGCACCGCCGACCCGCGCGAGAGATCCCCGGCCGCGCGCCGGGGCCCGATCCACTGATCCGAACCGGCCGGAACCCAGACCGGCCGGGATGATCACGAACCCGTCGGGAACGGTGGTCGTACCGACGAAGGGGGCGGCCCGTCCGCCCGGTCCGCGCGTACCCCCCGAGACCTCCCGGGACGCGCGCCAGGAAGGCCCCGCAAGGGTCATGAACCACGGGGGAGCGATTCGATGACCGCCACCGTCCAGTACACCGACCAGCCCGAGTCCACCGACCGCACCGGCCGCTACGAGCGCGACGTCCTCCCTCTCGCCGACCCCCTCTACGCGAGCGCCGTGCGGATGACCCGCAACAGCGCCGACGCCGAGGACCTCGTCCAGGAGACCCTGACCAAGGCGTACGTGAACTTCCACCAGTTCCAGGAGGGCACGAACCTCAAGGCGTGGCTGCACCGGATCCTGACCAACAACTTCATCAGCGGCTACCGCAAGCGGCAGCGCGAGCCCCAGCGCGCCGGGCACGAGGAGCTGGAGGAGTGGCACCTCTCGCACCAGGAGGCGCGGTCCGCCGGGTTCCGGTCCGCCGAGGCCGAGGCCCTCGACCGCATCCCGGACGCGGAGATCGTCGCGGCGCTGCGGGCGCTGCCCCGGGAGTTCCGGGACGCGGTGTACCTCGCGGACGTCGAGGGCTACGCCTACAAGGAGATCGCGGAGCTGATGGGCACCCCGATCGGCACCGTGATGTCGCGCCTGCACCGCGGCCGCAAGCAGCTCCGGGAGGCGCTCGCCGGGCACCGGCGCACGCACACCCTGGCCGCCTGATCCCGCCGAAACGCCACACGGAATGCATCGCTCTGACTACTCTTGGTGACTCTTGTTGATCACTGGAGGTGTCCGGCGATGCGTTTCCTCGCCACCATTGCCGCTGTTCTCGCGACCTGCCTGATCGTCCCGATCGCGGCGCACTCCGCCCAGGCCGCCCATACGCGACATGATCGGATGCGGCTCACCCTGACCTATCCGGAAAGTGACACGTCCGCTCCCCGGACGATCACGCTGTTCTGCGATCCGCCGCACGGCCCGCACCCCCGCGCGGCCAGCGCCTGCGCCGATCTCGAGCGCGGGCAGGGCCTGATCGACCACGAGCCGGACGACCGGATGTGCGCCGCCGTCTACACTCCCGTCGTCGCCCGTGCGCACGGGCAATGGCACGGGCGACAGATCCGGTTCCGGGGCGAGTACGGGAATTCGTGCGTCCTGCACTCCCGTACCGGCGCGATCTTCGATTTCTGACCGCCGGCCGGGAAAAGCGCGCGATCGGCCGTCCGGCGAATAGGGCGGGCGCGCTGGGGTAGGGCGCGGCACACAAGCTCACGCCAACCGCGGGCCTATCGGGAGGATGTGCGCGCATGCCACGCAGAGTCAGCGATGTGATGACCGCGGCCCCCCAGGCGCTGCCGCTCGACGCGACCCTCTACGAGGCCGCGCGGATCATGCGGGACGAGGCGATCGGGAACGTGCTGGTCACCTACGGCGGCCGCCTCTGCGGCATGCTCACCGACCGCGACATCGTGGTCCGCGCGGTCGCCGACAGCCGCGCCACCGACCTGACCTCGCTGGGCGATGTGTGCACCGCCGACCTCGTCACCCTCCGCCCCGACGACGACACCGACACGGCGGCCCGCCTGATGAGCGAGCAGGCCGTCCGGCGGCTCCCCGTCGTGGACGCGATGCACCGCCCGGTGGGGATCGTCTCCCTGGGCGACCTCGCGGTGGCGGAGGGCGACTCCGCGCCGCTGCCGGAGATCAGCAAAGCCCCACCGAACAACTGAGGCCGCCATGAACGGGTTCGCAGGCGGGACCGCGCCGGATAACGTCGGAGGCGTGGCTTTCACCGAAGCGGTTCTGACCGATCAGCTCGCCGTGGAGATCGCCCGGCTCGGCACGGTCGGCGAATCGTCCGACGTGGGGACCCTGCACCGGGTCTCGGAGCTGGCGACCCGTGCGGTGCCCGGCTGCGCCGGGGCCGCGGCCGTGCGGTGGGCGCTGCCCCAGGCGTCCGTGGCCGAGCCGGCCGAGGCGGAGCCCGCCGGGGACGGGGACGGGCCCGCCGAGCCCGCCCGGCCGGACCCCCTCGCGGCCGCCGCCAGCCATCCCGACCTCGCCGAGGTCATCGATCGGCAGCTGTCCCGGGGACGCGGCCCGATCTTCGATGTGGCCTTCGACCGGCGCTCGGTGAGCTGCGACGACATCCTCGCCGAGACCCGCTGGCCCGCCGCGGTGTCGGACATGCTGCGGCGCGGCGTCCGGTGCTTCACGACGTCCCCGCACCTGAACCAGGGGGTGCTGGTCACGCTGACCCTGTACGGGGTGACGCCGAAGGCGCTCGGCAAGGGCCAGCACGCGCTGGCGGCGCTGCTGATGGCGCAGGGCAGCGCGGCCGTGTCCAACACCCAGCAGTACGACGACGTCCACCGGACCGCCGTACAATTGCAGGCGGCGGTCGAGGCGCGCGCCGTCGTCGACCAGGCGAAGGGCATCCTGATGCACGCGCTCGGCTGCGATGCGGACGCGGCGTTCGCCGAGATGCGGCGGATCTCGCAGACGCGGCACGTGAAGCTCACCGCACTGGCCCAGCGCATCGTCGGGGGCGCCGACGTCTTTTAGGACGCGCCCCGGAGCGGTGCTCCGGGGGACGTCTTCACGGCGCAGCTAGGCCCCGTACGGCGAACGGCATAGGCTGCGCACAACGATCGCATGATCGCCGAGCGGCCCGAGCAGAGCACGAACCGATCTGGTTTCACCGTGCCCGCGGAGAGAGGGAGCCAGATGCACGACCAGCCGGACCAGCTGGAACCCGAGACCCTGCTGCGGGAGATCTCCGATCTGGAAGGACGCGTCGGGGAACTCCGCCAGGCCGCGGGCATGCCCGAACCCGACCTGCGCGCCACCCTCGACGCCGCCCTCGTCGAACTGGAGCTCGCCGTCACGGCGCTGCGGACGATCGGGACGGAGCCGGACACCGAGTCCGCGGGGTCGGCGGCGGCGGAGAACGAGCGCCGGGTGCTGCGCACCGTGTTCCAGGACGCGCCCGTCCCGCTGTTCCTGCTGGACCGCAACGGCAGCGTCCGGCGGGTGAACCGGCACGCCGCGGGGATGCTCGGCACCTCGTCCGGTTACGTGTCCGGCAAGCAGTTCACCGCGTTCTGCGATCTCGCCACCCGGGCCGCCGTCCGGTCGCAGCTGGCGGCGGTCGTCCGGACGGGCCGGCGGCGGCGCGTCCGGGTGCGGTTCCTCGGCCGCGAACGGCCGGTGGACGCCGTGGTGACGCTCGCGCGGGTCTGGATCCGCGGCGAGCCCGACCCGATGGTCGTCGCGGCGGCGGGCTCGACCGGCACGCCCGCCGAGGAACCGCCCGGCCGCGAGGAGGGCCCCGCCCAGCCGGCCGGCGCCGCGCTGAAGGAGGTGCCGCGCCCGGCGCGGGCGCCCCAGGCGGGGCAGGGCGACGACGAGGCCGTCGCGACGATCGTCCACCGGATGGACGTCCTCGCCACCGCCAGCGAACTCCTGCTGGACGAGCCCGTCTTCAACGAGACGGTGGCGGTGCGGCGGTGCGCCCGGCTGCTCGCGGCGGAGCTCGCCGACTGGGCGTTCATCGACCTGACCGGCCCGAACGGCGGCACCACGGCCGCCGGGACCGTCCCGGAGCTGCGCCGCCAGGTGGTGATGGGCCCCGCGGACGAATACTCCCGCGAGGCCATCGGGATGCTGGAGGATTTGCACCCCGTGCCCGGCACGCTGCCGCACACGGTGTTCACGACCCGGCAGAGCGCCCTGCGCCCCCATGTGGAGGAGCTCGACCTGCTCGGCCTCTGCCCGGACGGCCATTCCGTCTGCGCCAAGATCGGCGTCACGTCCGTGCTGTCCGTGCCCGTCGAGGACGGCGACCGCTGCATCGGAACGATCACGCTCGCGGCCAGCGGCGAGTACGGCCAGTTCGACCTGATGGACCTCGGCGTCGTCCAGCGGCTCGGCCGCTACCTGGGGCTCGTGATCCGCGCGGCGCGGCTGTACCGGCGCCGCGCCGAGGTCGCCGACACCCTCCAGGCGGGGCTGCTGCCGAAGACACTGCCGGCCATCCCGGGCGTGTCGGTCGCGGCGCGGTACATGACGGCGACGCACGGGTCCGAGGTCGGCGGCGACTTCTACGACGTGTTCCGGACGCGGGACGGCTGGGGCCTCGTCCTCGGCGACGTCTGCGGCAAGGGCGAGGACGCCGCGGCGGTCACCGCGACGGCCCGGCACTGCGTGCGGCTGGCGTCCCGCTGGGAGAGCGGCCCCGGCGACGTCCTCCGCGTCGTGAACGAGGCGCTTCTGGACGAGGACCGGTTCGTCACGGCGGTGCTGGCCGGGCTGGACATCCGGGCCGACGGGATCGCGGTGCAGCTCGCGACCGCGGGGCACCCCCCGGCGATCGTGGTCCGCGCCGACGGGGTGATCCGGTCGGCGTCGCGGGGCGGCGTCCCGCTCGGCCTGTTCGAGGACTTCGAGGCCGGCGTCGACGCGATCGAGCTGCACCCCGGCGACACGCTGTTCCTGTACTCCGACGGCCTGCTGGAGGCCTGCGACCTGCAGCGGCAGGAGTTCGGGCAGGAGCGGGTGCTGGAGACCCTGGCGGAGTACGCCGGCGCGCCGCCGGAGGAGATGCTCGCCGGGGTCGAGCGCACCCTGCTGGCCTTCTGCGACAGCGATCTGCGCGACGATGTATCGATCTTGGCGTTGCGAGTGGAGATCCCAACCCTGGCGTGACCTGCGATTTGCGGGGTAATGGGCGTACATGACCGTTCCCCCGGAGAACAAGCCGCGCAACGAGACCGAACACGAGCGCCTCGACCGGCAGCTGATGGAGCTGCTGCAGGGCTTCCGCGTGGCCGTCACCGGCGTCCAGGTACTGTTCGCGTTCCTGCTCACCGTCCCGTTCTCGGTCGGGTTCGACGAGGTCGACTCCACCGGCCGGGCGCTGTTCTACATCGCGCTGTTCGGGGCGGCGCTCGCGTCCATCTGCTTCATCGCCCCGGTGTTCCAGCACCGGATCCTGTTCCAGCTCGGGCAGAAGGCGCTGCTGATCCGGCGCGCCAACCGGTACGGGATCGTCGGCGGCTTGGCGCTCGCGGCGTCCATCACCGCCTCCACCACCCTGATCATCGACACGCTCGCCCCGGACGCGGCGGCGGTCGCCACGGCACTGATCGTCCTCGCGCTGTGCTCGTGGGTGTGGTTCCTCCAGCCCTACCTGATCCGCAAGCGGGAGAACGACCGCGCGGAGGACGACCCGTCCTGACCGCGCGGCCGCTCCCGCGGCTCAGTAGGCCTTGCCGAAGATGACGCGCTTGCCGTACGCCGACGGCTCCCCGCACCGGACGCAGACGCCCGTCTCCTCCGGCGCGTCCGCCGCGATCACGCGCGGGGTCGCGGCGGTCTCGGCCTTGATGTCGTCCTCGCACGCGGTGCGGCCGCAGTGGAACGCGCGCGCCCAGCCGCCGCCGACCTGGGCGCCGAACGCGTCCCAGCCGTCGACCTCGGCGGTGTGCTCCTCGCGGAACGTCTCCGCCCGCGCCAGCAGGAACGACTGGAAGTCGGCGAGCATCCCCGGCAGCAGCTCCGGCACCTTGTCGAGCGGGATCTGCTCCTTACCCTGCCCCTCCACCGTCGGCAGGCGCCGGACGACGGTCGCGACACCGCCCTCGATGTCGCGCTTGCCCAGCTCGATCCGGACCGGGACGCCGCGCATCTCCCACTCGTTGAACTTGAAGCCCGGCGACAGCTGCGGACGGTTGTCGTCCACGTGCACCCGTATGCCCATCGACTTGATCGCCGCGCCCAGCCGGCGGGCCTCGGCGGCGGCCTGCTCGCCCTGCTCCTTGCGCCCGATCGGGACGATCACGACCTGGTAGGGGGCGAGCCGCGGCGGCAGCACGAGCCCCTTGTCGTCGCCGTGCGTCATGATCACGCCGCCGATCATGCGGGTGCTCATGCCCCAGGACGTGGTGTGGGCCAGCGTCAGCTTGCCCGCCTCGTCCTGGTACTGGATCTCGAACGCCTTGGCGAAGTTCGTCCCGAGGTAGTGGGACGTGCCGGCCTGCAGCGCCCGGCCGTCGCGCATCATGCCCTCGATCGTGTACGTGCGGACCGCGCCCGCGAACCGCTCGCCCGGCGTCTTCTCCCCCGGCACGACCGGCATCGCGGCCAGCTCGCGCGCGACGCCCGCGTACGCGTCCAGCGCCCACATCGTCTCGCGCATCGCGTCGTCCTCGTCGATGTGCGCGGTGTGGCCCTCCTGCCAGAGGAACTCCGTCGTCCGCAGGAACATGCGCGGGCGCATCTCCCAGCGCACCACGTTCGCCCACTGGTTCAGCAGCAGCGGCAGGTCGCGGTGCGAGTCGATCCACTTGGCCATGTACTCGCCGATGACCGTCTCGGACGTCGGCCGCACGACCAGCGGCTCCTCCAGCTGCTTGCCGCCCGCGTGGGTGACGACCGCGAGCTCCGGCGAGAACCCCTCGACGTGCTCGGCCTCGCGCTTGAGGTAGGACTCCGGGATGAACATCGGGAAGCACGCGTTGTCGTGCCCCGCGTCCTTGATCCGCCGGTCCAGGTCGGCCTGGAGCAGCTCCCACACCCGGTACCCGTACGGCCGGATGACCATCGTGCCGCGCACCGGCCCCCGGTCGACCAGCTGCGCCTGGACGACGAGCTCGTTGTACCAGGCGGAGAAATCCTCGCTCTGCGGTGTCACACCTTCTCGACTCACGGAAAATAGGGTACTGACTGGCGGCGCGCCCCACGCACGCAATATCCGTTCGGCGCTCCGCTGTTAGCCTCGCCGGATGCGCTGGTCCCAGATGTTCGCGCCGACCCTGCGGGACGATCCCGCCGAGGCCGACGCCGCGAGCCACCGCCTCCTGCTGCGCGCCGGGTACATCCGGCAGCTCACCGCCGGGCACTACTCGCTGCTCCCGCTGGCGGTCCGCGTCCGGACCAAGGTGATCGGGATCATCCGGGACGAGATGGAGCGCATCGGCGCCCAGGAGATGCTGCTGCCCGCCCTGCATCCGGCCGAGCCGTGGAAGCGCTCCGGCCGCTGGGACCTCATGGGCGCCGAGATGTTCCGGCTCACGGACCGGCGCGGCGCCGACCACGCCCTCGGCATGACCCACGAGGAGATCTTCGCGACCGTCGCCCGCGAACTCGGCTCCTACAAGCGCCTGCCGCAGCAGTGGTACCAGTTCCAGACGAAGTTCCGGGACGAGCCGCGGCCCAAGAGCGGCCTCATGCGGACACGCGAGTTCACCATGAAGGACGCCTACAGCTTCGACCTCGACCAGGCGGGGCTCGACACGTCCTTCGAGGCGTACCGGGACGCGTACACGCGGATCTTCGCGCGGCTCGGCCTCCCGGTGGTCGCGGTCGACGCGTCCAGCGGCACGATGGGCGGCTCCGGCTCGACGGAGTTCATGTGCCCGGCGGAGGTCGGCGAAGACCTGATCGTCCGGTGCGGTTGCGGGTACGCGGCGAACATCGAGCGCGCGACGTCGTCCCTGCCTGCTGTCACGGACGGCTCGGGGCTGCCCGCACCGGAACGCTTCGACACACCTGGCGTCCGGACCATCGAGGACCTCCTGGCTTACGACGCTCCTGCGGAACGGCAGGTCAAGACGCTCGTCTACGTCCTGGACGGCCGGCTCACCCTCGTCCTGCTGCGCGGCGACCACGCGCTGAACGAGCAGAAGCTCGCCGACACGACAGGGGCGTCGGAGCTGCGCGCGGCGCGTCCGGACGAGATCCAGGAGGCTCTGGGTGCGCTCCCCGGCAGCCTAGGCGCGGTAGGCGTCACCGCGCACCCGGTCATCGCGGACGAGGCCCTCCACGGCCGCCGCGCCATGTTCACCGGCGCCAACACCGACGACGTCCACCTGCGCGGCGTCGACGTCGACCGGGACATCACCGTCGGCACCTGGGCCGACCTGCGTGAAGTGAAGGCGGGCGAGCCCTGCCCCCGCTGCGGCGAGCCGCTGAGCGTCGAGCCCGCGATCGAAGTCGGCCACATCTTCAAGCTCGGCGACCGCTACGCCCGCGCCCTCGGCGTCGAGGTCCTCGACCCGGACGGCAAGCGCGTGCCCGTCATCATGGGCAGCTACGGCATCGGCGTGGAGCGCGCCATTGCCGCGATCGTGGAAGTCCACCACGACGACAAGGGCATCGTCTGGCCCGTGGCCGTCGCCCCGTTCCAGGTAGTCGTAGTGAGCGCCCAGCCTGACGACCCGGACGTGGGCAAGGCCGCCGAGGACATCTACACGTCCCTCCGAAACGCGGGCATCGAAACGGTCATCGACGACCGAGCCGAACGCGCCGGCGTGAAGTTCCGCGACGCCGAACTCACCGGCATCCCCTTCCGCATCACGATCGGCCGCCGTGGCCTGGCCGAAGGCACCGTGGAGCTGACATCACGCGCCACGGGCGAGACCCAGAAGCTCACACCGGACGAGGCACTCCTCCACATCCGCGCCCTTCTCTGATCAGCAGCCGAGCGCGCAACGCCATCAACGCGTCGCACGACTTCTCCCGACATACACGCCGTCCGCCCGCGTGGACATGCCGGACGTCCCGGGGCCATTTCACCAGGTCATGCGATGTCGGCCGACGTACCGGGGTCGCCGCCCCACTGTGAAGACCGCCGCGCCGCCCATCACCACCCCGACCGCCGCCGCGGCCATCATGAGCGCGGTCACAGCGCCACCCCCGGCCTGCCGTGGAGCATCGCCTTGACGGCGGTCAAGGTGTCCGCGATGTGTTCCGCCTCCGCGAGGGGATGTCCCCACGTGGTGAAGAACCACGTCTGGCCACCGTCGTCCTGACGCGCCCCCACGGTCAGCACCACACACGGGTGCAGACTGCAGCACCCGGCCGCCTCCGGGTTCTCCACGTGGAGCCCGTCGGGCGACATCCACGCCCGCAACCCGTGCACACGCAGAACGGTTCCCAGCGCTTCCAGTCGCACCCTGGCATCAGGGCTCATAGGTCGTTCGCCTCCCAGCGACGGTCCGTCGCCCGCCGGCCGGTCACCATCCGGCGGGTCATCGTCATGCTGAGCACAGCGTTCCATACCGTTCTAGTCTGTGCTAGTCCGGTCGAGCCGTATCTAGCGTTCTAGCACGTCCGAGACCGTTCTAGGTTGGAGACATGCCGATCGACCTGGACGGCCCGACCCCGCTGTATCTCCAGATCGCGGACGATCTACAGCGGCGCATCGCCGCAGGCGAAATCGGACGGCGTCTACCCGGTGTCCGCGTCATCGCCGAGACCTACGGCGTGGCCCACGCCACCGCTAACAGGTCCGTGCAGGAACTGGTCGCACGCGGGGCCGTCATCACCGTCCCCGGCCGCGGCACCTTCGTCGCCCCTCCACCCACCGCAGACGCCTGACGAACACTTCGCGCCGCGACGCCGCCCGACACGGTCGCGGCACCTTCGTCATCGCACCCGACGAGGACCGGGCGGACGACTGACCGGCACGAGTCCGGCCAACAGGCTGAGCACACGGTTCACGGTCGGCGGCCTCACGGTGGACTGGTCCTTCGGCTCGTTCACTCTGATCGCCTTTAGGGTGGACCTACCGAAACAGGGCGATCGGGAAGGTCATGGCAGAGGTCATCGGAAGTGACGGCACCTGGACGTTCGACGGCGACCTATTACGGATCGTCCCAGGGACCGGACGGGACGTGCACCGGTTGCGGCGGCTGCTCGGCGAGCTGGCCGTGCCGCTGGAGGCCATTGCCGGGATCGCGTACCAGCCCGGCCGCAAGGGCGGCGTCCTCCAGGTCAAGTTGCGGGAGAACGCCGACCCCGTGCTCCAGGCCGCGGCGGGAGCGCTGAACGACTCGTCCGACCCGTACCGATTGAACGTGGCGAAAGACCGTTCCTCGCTGGCCGAGTACATGGTGGACGAGGTGCGGAACCACCTCCAGATCGAACAGGTCGACACGGCGCCGGTAAGTCGATATCTGCTGCCCGGCCCGAGCGTGCCGATCCGGGCGTCGGGTGGCGACGGTTCCGTCACCTTCGATGGCGAGTCGATCCGCTTCGAATGGAACTGGATGGCCGACTCCGCCAAACAGAAGGCGGGTCCGCGTCGGCTCGCCCTCGCGGATGTGGCACACGTGGAACTGCACCCGGCGGTCGGCCTGGACGAGGGCCATCTGCGGTTCCGGCCGAAGGGCCAGGACGAGCCGCCGGAACCCAAACACGACCCGTACTGCCTGACGCTGTGGGGTTTCAAAAAGGAGAGCGCCGCCGCCATCGCCCTGGCCGCCGCCGTCGTCGCGCGCCTGCCCCACCCCGCCGAGCCGGCCGAGGTCCCGGCCATCACCGCGCCTGAGTCTCCGGAGACCGACCACGACGTCCTCCTGCGGCGCCTCCGCGAACTGGGCGACCTCCACAAGCAGGGCATCCTCACCGACGACGAGTTCGCCACCGCGAAACAGGCCCTCCTCCGCCGGTTCTGAGCCCGGGGCCACAAGTGATTTGAGTGTGGTCTTCTGCAGTGTCCCGTTCTGCCAGCTCAGGACGCTCCTCCAGAAGCGCCGTCCTCAGGTCCGGCTACGCGACTGGATGAGACGGGTGGAAGGGCCGTTTACGGTGAATCGGTGCTGACGATCCAGGGTGTGTTCGGCGATGCACCGTTCGCCGAGACGGGTGACGCCCAGGTGGTCGCAGTCGACGAACGGCTCGGGATCACGGTCGTGGGCGGGTTCGCGGGGCGGCTGGGAGAGCCCAGCGGCCCATACCCAAGGGCACCTCTGCACCGTCACTCGCACCAACTGGATGGCGCCGGAGGCGCTGCGCCTGAAGGAGACCGCGACCCCGGCTGCGCCGTTCTCGCCCACGCCGGCCGGTCGTCCGCCCGAGGAGGTCCTCGGCGACCTGTCGGGCGGACGACGGGAGCCGCGGCGCCAGGTCTGGGCCGTGGCGCCGTTGCCGGACGGCCGGATCCTGACGGCATCCGAGGGGATCGCCCTGGAGTGCTGGGAGCCATCGGGGCGGCGCGCGTTCACCGTGCCGGACGCGGCGGGCGGTCGGCAGATCCAGGTGACGCCCGACGGTGGTTCGGCGTGGGTCGTACTGAACTCCGAGACCCGCCGCATCGACGACCGCTGGAAGCGCAGCCCCGGATCGGCCGTCCGGTTCTCCCTCACCGACGGCGCCCGCACGGCCGGCCTCGCACCGGGCTTTTCCGTCACGCTCACCGCCCGGGCGGACGGCTGGCTGGCGCTGCGCAACGTCGATCACACCTCGACCGTCCAGGAAACACTGCTGGTCTCACCCGAAGGCCAGGAGACCGGGCGGGTACGGCTGGGCAAGTTCGACCTGTTCAACCACCCGTTCGCCGTCCGCCACAGCCCTGAACTGTTCTTCCTGCGGGGCGGAAGGCGCTGGGACGATGAGGGCAAGCGGATCGCCCGGCTCGATCCGCTGACGCGCACCGCCACCGACCTGTTCCCGCTGGAATGGGACACCGCCCGCGACGGCCACCTGTTCGGCGGCCCCGCCGCCTATGTCCGCGACGCCGCGGGCGAAGCGCTCATCCATGACGGAGCGGTACACAACGGTCAGGGCCTGCTGCCGGGCAACGCCTTCGTTGTCCGCCGCGCCCTGCCCGGCGGTTCCACTGTCGCTCGCCGCACCGTCCCCCAGCCGCCTCGTCCTCGGAACGACAGACGGCCGCATCCTCGACTGCGCGGTGCCCTGAAACGTCTTGCTGAGACGCGGCTCTCCACCAGAACCTATCCGTCCAGGTCAGAAATCGATTTGACGGTGCGTCGCGTGCGCACGGAGACTCGACGCCGGGATCCAGGCGGAGGGAGCGAATCGGTGGGACACGTCGAGGTCGGGCATGTGGTGCACACATTGCCCGACGGCCGGGTACTGCTCGACGACGTCTCGTTCCGCGTCGGGGAGGGTGTCACGGCCGCGCTCGTCGGCCCGAACGGGGCCGGGAAGACGACGCTCCTTCGCCTGGTCTCCGGTGACCTGACGCCCCAGGAGGGGACGGTCGCGCACAGCGGCGGGCTGGGCGTGATGCGGCAGTTCATCGGCAATGTGCGGGACGAGTCGTCCGTCCACGACCTGCTGCTGTCGATCGCGCCGCTCCGCGTCCGGGAGGCCGCCGCGGCACTCGAGGCGGCCGAGCTGGCGATGATGGAACGCGAGGACGAGCCGACCCAGCTCCGCTACGCGAACGCCCTCGCGGGCTGGGGCGACGCCGGGGGCTACGAGATCGAGGTGCTCTGGGACGCGTGCTGCATCGCGGCCCTGGGCGTCCCGCACGACTCCTGCCGCTGGCGCGAGGTGAAGACGCTCTCGGGCGGCGAGCAGAAACGGCTCGTCCTGGAAGCCCTCCTTCGCTGCCCCGACGAGGTCCTCCTCCTGGACGAGCCGGACAACTACCTGGACGTCCCCGGCAAGCAGTGGCTGGAGGAACGCCTCCGCGAAACACCGAAAACCGTGCTGCTGGTCTCCCATGACCGCGAACTCCTCGACCGCGCCGCCGACCGCATCGTGACCGTCGAGGCCGGCAAGGTGTGGGTCCACGGCGACCGTTTCGCGACGTACGCCGCCGCCCGCCGCGACCGCAACGAGCGCCTCGAAGAGCTGCGCCGCCGCTGGGACGAGGAACACGCGAAGCTGAAACAACTCGTCAACACCCTGAAGAACAAGGCGGCGTTCAACGACGGCCTCGCGTCCCGCTATCAGGCTGCCCAGACCCGCCTCCGCAAATTCGAGGAAGCGGGCCCGCCGGAGGTGCCCCCGCGCGACCAGTCCATCACCATGCGGCTGCGCGGCGACCGCACCGGCAAACGCGCCGTCATCTGCGAGGACCTCGAACTCACCGGCCTCATGAAGCCGTTCAGCAACGAGATCTGGTACGGCGAGCGCGTCGCCGTCGTCGGCTCGAACGGCTCCGGGAAATCACATTTCCTGCGCCTTCTGGCGTCCGTCGCAGAAGAACTCCCCCGAGGCGCGACGCCGACCGCACCCGTCGCCCACACCGGCGTCGCCCGCCTCGGCGCCCGCGTCGTCCCGGGCCTTTTCGCCCAGACCCACGCCCGCCCCGACCTCGCCGGGCGCACCCCCTGCGAGATCGTCATGACGGAACACGCCCGCCTCCGCGGCGACGCGATGTCCGCCCTGGCCCGCTACGAACTCACCGTCTGCGCCGAGCAGCCCTTCGACACCCTTTCCGGAGGCCAGCAGGCCCGCCTGCAGATCCTCCTCCTCGAACTGGGCGGCGCCACCCTCCTGCTTCTGGACGAGCCGACCGACAACCTCGACCTTGCCAGCGCCGAAGCCCTGCAGGAAGGCTTGGAGTCCTACAAGGGAACCGTCGTCACGGTCACCCACGACCGCTGGTTCGCCCGCTCCTTCGACCGCTTCCTGCTCTTCCGCTCCGACGGCATGATCCGAGAATCCCCAGAACCCGTCTGGGACGAGACCCGGGTAACCCGCCCCCGTTAACCCTCACGCCCGAACTCAACGCCGCGCTGAGCCGCATTGCGCATGCAACTTCTTGCATGTAGAGAGCAACAAAGTACACTGGCGCCATGGCTGCAGAGACCCGGAAACGCAGAACGAACGCATCGCGTGATCACGGCAAGCCCCAGTCACAGACTCTGGGATTCGCCGTACAGGCCGAGGAGCGACCACTGCTGGACGAGCTCGTCGACTACTTCGGGCACGGCAACAGGTCGGCGTACCTCCGGGCCACGTACCGCGTCATGAAATCGATCATGCTCGCCGAACAGATGCGAGAGTTGCAGGCGTACGGTCAGCAGCGCACCGCTGAACTCGGGATCGAGCCGGCCGATGTGCCCGACCGCATCCGGGAGTTCCTCAAGAGCAAGGGCGACGGCTGACCATGCCCACGCCCGTGGTGTACGACATCAACGTGCTGGTCACGGCCGCCGTCTACGGCAACAGCCCCTTCCGGTCCTGGCCCTCGCCTCCGCCCACCTCCGGCAATGCCTCAGCGGACTGCCTGGGCGTCGCCAACGACGCGACAGAGTTCTCACTGTGGGTCTCTCCTCACATCCTTCGCAACATCGAGCGAATCCTCGTGGAGCTGTTCAAGTGGGAGGCGGCCATGGCCGACGCCTACCTGAATGCCTTGCTCGCGATCGTCGACCACAGCGAAGGCCAGGCGGTCGATCCCCCGCGCACAGTGCATGACTGTCCCGACCATGAGGACGATTTGATCCTCGATCTGGCAGCCGAGGTGGGTGCGTTGCTGATCGTGAGCAACGACGCCGATTTGATCTCCATGTCGCCGTGGCGCGGCACTCCGATCGTCACCCCGGACGTCTTCCGGCAGAAGGTCGACGGAATGCGCCGTCACGCCCGCCGTCGACGCTGAAGGCAATGGCCGCATCCGGCGATCGACCGGTGAACGAACCCCGAGTGACCAGCGAGGGTCGGTACTCTCAGCCGCTTCGGACGCGTGGACGGGACCCGGACTCCGCGAGGGCGGTTCAGAATCAGCCGAGGTTGGGGGGCGACTCCAGTGCGGTCAGTTCGATGCCGGGGGCGTCCAGGACCACGTCCCCGGCGAGATGGACCTCCTCCACCTCGCCGGTCGCCAGGTCGGTCACGTCGTAGCGGGTAACGGGGAGCGGTGTTGTGTCCGTTTCGTGGACGGATGTCTCGGCATGCCGCCACCGCCAGTCGCCCGTCAGCGGCGCCAGGGACGCCCCGCCCAGCCGGACGAGCCGGACGTCACGCGCCTCCCCCGGCTCCAGCTCAAGGGACCGCGCGACCGCCACGAGGAAACCCGGCGACTCCACCAGGAAACCCATGGCGGGCGCCGAATGCTCGGTGCCCGCGTCCCCGCTCCCCCGGACCCACACAACCTCACGTCCGGCCAGTCCACCGCGTACCCACCACTCCGGCGCGACGACCTCGACCCGGATCTGCCGCCACCGCGCGTCCACCACAAGGTCCACCCGGACGCCATCGGCGCGCTCCCCGACATACCGCCACCCACTCGGCCCCGGCGCACACTGGAACCGCTCCTCGACCCCCGCATCCAGGTGCAGGTAGCTCCCCTTCGGCACCCCCGGAAGGTACCGCAGCCGTCGCTGTGACCGACTGGCGAGTACCCGCAGGAGGCACTCCGGCTCGTGTGCACGCACTGAGAGAGATCCGATCGCTCACACATGGGGCAGGGACGGGTCGGGCGTCCACGGGTTCGGGGCGGTGATGGCCCAGCGTTCGTGGTCACGCCAGGCGCCGTTGATGTAGAGGTAGGCGGGCGAAAGCCCCTCGTAGCGGAAGCCCAGGCGCTCGATGAAAGCCAGCGATGCGCTGTTTCCCGGCTGGATGTCGGCCTCCAGTCGGTGCAGCCGGAGATCGGTGAACGCGTACCTCAGCGCGGCGGTGAGCCCTTCGGTCATGTATCCCTGCCGCGCGGACGAGGCGAACGCGGCATAGCCGAGGGAGGCGCCCTGGTAGCGGCCACGGATGATCGAATTGATGGCGACCATTCCGGCGGCGGCGCCCGTCTCCCGGATCCGGATCAGGAAGCCCAGGTTGGTTCCGTCATCGAAGCGGCGCATCCAGGCTTGGAATTCCTGCGCGGCGCCGGGCAACTGCGTCCATGGTCCGTGCAGCTCGGCGCTTTCCTGGACGAGCGAGCAGAACTCGTCCTCGTCGGCGACGGTGAGCGGACACAGCTGCACACGCGACGGCAAGGCGGACATGGATCAACGTTAGAGCGCTCGCGGAGCCGTTCGTGTCTCCCACCGCTCGGACCTCAGAAGTTGGAAATGACGTCGGCGAAGATGTCGTCGATATGGCGGGGGTCGCGGGCGTCGTAGGAGCGGGCCTCGGTCTGTTCGGAGATCTGGGTGAGGACGGACTGGTCGGCTTCCTCCCCATAGCCGACGGTGAAGACGCGGACGGATTCGGAGCGCGGACGGTCGAGCCGCGCAAGAAGGTTGGGAAGTGTGAGACTGGGCTGGCTGCGCTCGTTCTTGCCGTCGGTGAGGAAGACGACGGCGTTGATGGCGTCCGGGGACTGTGTGGTGCGCATGCGGTCGAAGGCCGCGGCGGCGGTGTTGTAGAGGCCGGTTCCGCCGCCCGCGGTGAGAGCGTCGATCTCCTTGCGGAGCTTCGGACCGGTTCGGGAAAGGGGGCCGGGCGGCACGAGTTCGCGGTGGTCACGGTCTCCGTCCAGGTGTGAGGAGAAGGACCACAGGCCGACGCTGTCGTCCGGGCGGAACTGGCCGAGTGAATTGAGGGCTGCTTCCTTGGCGAGGATCAGCCGGGATTTGCCCGTGCCCGCGACATTGGCGTCCATGGAGCCGGACTTGTCGATGACCAGCAGGACGTTCGCGCGTTTGCGCAGCTCCGACCAGCTCTTCAGCACGGCGTCGACGACGGCGGGGCTGAACTGGTTGAGCATGCTGATCGGCCGGTCGGTGGACACACCGTACTCCGGAACGGAGAGCGGCCCCGGCCGACCCTGGTGATCACGGTAGCCATATCGCTGGAACACCGCCTGAGAGGCGGGCGAGCGCAGATAGCGGAGGAAGTCGGCGGCGACCGCCTTCCTGTCGTTGTCCATCCAGCCGAGCTGGACGTAGGGATGGTCGGAAGAGTACGTCCCCTCGTTCGGATAGAGGGCGATGAGCCGGGTGCGGGGGCGGGGCCTCTTGCCGTAGCCGGCGGGGTCACCGGCGGGATTGCCCCGGTTGTAGTCGATGACGGACCGTTCCTCGGCGGCCACCGCGGAGATATAGGCCATGGCCTGGCCACGCTCGTCGGCACGGCGCAGGTTCTCCATGAACGTCTCGGCGATGTTGCCGTAGTGCACGACGGATCGTTCGACGGTCTTCACGAAGTCCCGCACCTGCGGCCGGGCGATGTCGGCGACCGTCATGTCAGAGGTGTTGCCGGTCGCAGCGAAGTAGGCGGCGAGGGTGGCGTTCAGCCCGGAGGTGGAGAAGTTCGGATTGGTCTTGCCGAGCTGGAACCGCCCCCACTCGGGGTGGCCGCGAGCGCCCCAGCCTCGGGGGTCGCGAGCCAGGTCCGCGACGTCCTTCCAGCCGATGCCCTTCTCCGGCCAGCCCAGAGCACGGGCCATCGGCTCGGGCATCGCGATCGACAGGGGGCTGGTGACGATGGCGGGTTGATTCCCCTCGGGGACGGGACCCGGCTCGCCGCGCTTGGAGACCTGCTGCCGGTAGAGAGTGATCCAGATCGACGAGACCGGGCTCCACACGTCCGGCCGGACGCCGTGCGAGCTCGTGGTCCAGCCATCCGCCAGCGCCTGTACGGCTTTGCCCGAGTTGAGGGTGTCGATAACGACATGTCCGCACAGGTCGCCGATCTGCCGCCCGTCGTACTTCCGTGCCAGTTCGCGGAGCACGTGGTCCTTGCCCTGGGACGACGCCACGCGGATCGTGACCTTCCGTCCTACGCATTCGTCGTCCACCGCGGACAGTGCCGCGAGGTAGACCGCGAGTCCGCCCAACTGGACGACGAGCGTCCCGACGAGCAGCGGGACCAGCAGCCGCCCGCGTCGCAACCTGGCCCCGTCGCGCAGCGCCGCCCCCAGCGCCCGAACCGACTCCCACCAGTCCCGGAGTTCTCGTCCCTCGATGCGATCCAGCTGCCGCTGCAGCGCCCAGCCGAGCAGCGTCGTGAGGGTCGTCAGGACCAGGGTGAACGACAGCACGAGCACGAGTCCGGCGCCCCGCTGGTCGCCGAGGTCACTGGACACCACGCCGATGAACACAGTGATGACGGCGTAGCCGACAAGGAGCAGCACGGCCCGCCAGATGATCCGCACCCGGACATCATGGCGGGATCGCTTCGTCCAGAAAAGCCCCTGATGTCGCGCCGGCCTACGCGGCCACTGCCATCGGCGCGCGGTCAGGAGCCCAGGCTCAAGGAGGTCAGCGACAACCCACCACCCGAAGCCTGACCTCCCCGGTGGGACGGCATCACGGGCGCAGCAGCACCTTGATGGCGCGGCGCTCGTCCATGGCCTTGCAGCCTTCGGCCGCCTGCTTCTGGGCGAAGAACAGTTCGTCCACCGGCAGCAGCACGTCGTGGGCCACACCGACGACCCACGTGACCGCCAGGGCGGGTGGAGCCGGGCGGCCGCCAGCACGCCGCACAGGCCGACCGCACCGTCCCCGACGACCGCGACGGTACCGCCCTAAGCACCACGCCGGCGAGACATCCTGCACCGGCGCCCCCGCCCGGGCACCCGTCAGCTGTCGGGATGCACGTTGTTGATCACAACGGTCTCTCCCATGACCAGGTAGTAGACGGTGACATCGTCGCGGACGACGACGTAGTGGGCATGCTCCAGGCCTTCGATTCCCAGCGGCTTCGCGTCGGGCGGGATCGGGTCCGTCAGCAGCGACATGATCACCAACCGCATCGCGGTGCGATAGCGCGGCGCCATGCCCATGATCTGCAGGCGGATCGCTCGAGGGACGACGAGTTGATCAGGCAAGCCAGTCCCCTGAAATGACCTGCTCACGGGTGTAGACCTCATAACCCGGCGGGGTCTCACCGGCGTCCAGGTAGGCCTTGATCCGACCGGCTTCCTCATCCGCATGCCTGGCGGCGCGTTCACGGCGAAGCTGCTGGAGTTCCTGCCATTCCTCCTCTCTGACCAGCACCACCGGATCCTTGCCGTTCTTGGTGATCCGCGGATGCGACCGGCCGTGAACCACCGAGGCGTGCAGGTCCCCGAGGCAGTTGCGGGCTTCCTTGATCGGATACGAATCCATACCGAAAGCATAGTGCGCAGAGCGTACAGAGTGCACACTTTTGCAAGCACGACAGGGTCAGGAGCCTAGGCGCCAGGAGCTGAGGTAGTCCTCTTGGTCGGGGGTCAGGGTGTCGATCGCTATCGACATCGAGGCCAGCTTGAGGCGGGCCACTTCGGTGTCGATGGCCTCGGGGACGTCGTGGACGGCCGGGGCCAGGGTCTCGGCGGCCTTCGCGAGCCAGGCGCAGGTGAGGGCCTGGTCGGCGAAGGACATGTCCATGACGGCGGCCGGGTGGCCTTCCGCGGCGGCCAGGTTGACCAGACGGCCCTCCGCCAGGAGGACCAGGCGGCGGCCGTCCGCGAGGACGTACTCGTCGGCCTGGGGGCGGACGCCGCGATGCACATCCACGGCCATCTCTTCCAGGGCCCGGACGTCGATCTCCACGTCGAAATGACCGGAGTTCGCGAGGATCGCGCCGTCCTTCATCACGGCCAGATGGGAGCCGTTCACCACCTCGCGGTTGCCCGTGACGGTGATGAACACGTCGCCGTGCGGGGCGGCCTCCGACATGGGCTGGACGGCGTAGCCCTGCAACGCGGCGTCCAGGGCCTTCACCGGGTCGATCTCGGTGATGACGACGCGGGCGCCAAGGCCGCGGGCGCGTTCGGCCAGTCCCCGGCCGCAGTAGCCGAAGCCCGCGATGACGATGGTCTTGCCGGCGAGCAGGGTGTTCGTGGCCCGGATGATGCCGTCCAGCGTCGACTGGCCGGTGCCGTACCGGTTGTCGAACATGTGCTTGGTGTCGGTGTCGTTCACCGCGACCATCGGGAAGCGCAGCGCGCCCTCGCGCGCCATCTGGTGCAGCCGGATCACGCCCGTCGTCGTCTGCTCGCAGCCCGCCCTGACCGTGCCCAGGAGGTCGGGGCGGTCGATGTGCAGCGTGTTGACCAGGTCGCAGCCGTCGTCCAGGACGAGGTCGGGCTGCGTTTCGAGGGCCTGGTGGATGTGGGCGTAGTAGCCCTCCCGGTCGGTGCCCGCCCGCGCGAACACCTCCGCCCCGTACTCCTCGACGAGCGCGGCGGCGGTGTCGTCCTGTGTGGACAGGGGGTTGGACGCGGCGAGCGCCACACTCGCGCCGCCGGCCTGGAGCGTGCGGATCAGCCCGGCGGTCTCGGTGGTGATGTGCATGCACGCGGCGACGCGGAGGCCGTCCAGGGGGCGTTCGGCGGCGAACCGCTCCCGGATCTGCCGCAGGACGGGCATGCCCCGGTCGGCCCACTCGATCCGTTTGACGCCGTCCCAAGCGAGCGAGGCGTCCGCGATGTCACTCATGCAACCCCTAAGCCGAGCCGCCGGGCGGGACACCCGCCCGGCGGCATCGATGACCATCTGGAACAGCCCACGGTCTCAGCGGGCACCTCGGCCCCCAACGACCCGAACCGTTGCGATCGCGAGCGAAGCCGGATTCGAGCGAAGCAAGAATCTGATCGCGCAGCGAGCCGCTAGGCGAGTCGAAGCGATACAGCGATCGCACGCGGCGCCCGCTGAAGGAAGGCGCTCTAGCGCCTGACGCCGAGGGCGGTGCAATGGACACGGCGATCGCACGCGGCGCCCGTAGAAGGAAGGCGCTCTAGCGCCTGACGCCAAGGGCGCCGCAATCAATAACGGTAGTGGTCGGGCTTGTAGGGGCCTTCGACGTGGACGCCGATGTAGGCGGCCTGCTCCTTGGTGAGCTCGGTGAGCTTGACGCCGAGGGCGTCGAGGTGGAGGCGGGCGACCTTCTCGTCGAGGTGCTTCGGCAGGACGTAGACGCCGATCGGGTACTCGTCGGGCTTGGTGAAGAGCTCGATCTGCGCGATGACCTGGTTCGTGAAGGAGTTGGACATCACGAAGGACGGGTGGCCGGTGGCGCAGCCGAGGTTCATCAGGCGGCCCTCGGCGAGGACGAGGATGGAGTGGCCGTCGGCGAAGCGCCACTCGTGGACCTGCGGCTTGATCTCGATCTTCTCGATGCCCGGGGTCCTGGCGAGCCCGGCCATGTCGATCTCGTTGTCGAAGTGCCCGATGTTGGACACGATCGCCTGGTGCTTCATCCGGGCCATGTGGTCGGCCGTGATGATGTTGAAGTTGCCGGTGGTGGTGACGAAGATGTCGGCGGTCTCGACGACGTCCTCGAGGGTGGTGACCTGGAAGCCGTCCATCGCGGCCTGGAGCGCGCAGATGGGGTCGATTTCCGTGACGATGACGCGGGCGCCCTGGCCGCGGAGGGCGTCGGCGCAGCCCTTGCCGACGTCGCCGTAGCCCGCGACGACCGCGACCTTGCCGCCGATGAGGACGTCGGTGGCGCGGTTGAGGCCGTCGATGACGGAGTGGCGGCAGCCGTACTTGTTGTCGAACTTCGACTTGGTGACGGAGTCGTTGACGTTGATCGCCGGGAAGGCGAGGGTGCCGGCCTTCGCCATCTCGTAGAGGCGGTGGACGCCGGTGGTGGTCTCCTCGGTGACGCCCTTGATCTCGGCGGCGGCGGCCGTCCAGCGGCCGGGCTTCTCCGCGATGGTGCGGCGGAGGGTGTCGAGGATGATGGCCCACTCCTCGGGGTCGTCCGCGGAGGCGGTGGGCACGGCGCCCGCCTTCTCGTACTCGGCGCCCTTGTGGACGAGGAGGGTGGCGTCGCCGCCGTCGTCCAGGATCATGTTGGGGCCGGTGCCGTCGGGCCACTGGAGGGCCTGGTCGGTGCACCACCAGTACTCTTCGAGGGTCTCGCCCTTCCAGGCGAACACCGGGACGCCCTTCGGGTCCTCGACGGTGCCGTCCTTGCCGACGACGACCGCGGCGGCGGCGTGGTCCTGGGTGGAGAAGATGTTGCAGGACACCCAGCGGACGTCGGCGCCGAGCGCGACGAGCGTCTCGATCAGCACGGCCGTCTGGATGGTCATGTGCAGCGAGCCCATGATCTTGGCTCCGCGCAGCGGCTGCGCGGCGGCGTACTCCTCGCGCACCGCCATCAGGCCGGGCATCTCGTGCTCGGCGAGCCGGATCTCCCGGCGCCCGAAGTCGGCCAGCGAAAGGTCGGCGACCTTGTAGTCCATGCTCTCGTTGCTCCTTGTGTCCGCGAGGAAGGGTGTCCCGCCGCATCGAGTGTAGGGGCGGCCGGGCACCCGGACGGGTATTCCTTACACAGATTTGTCAGAATTGGCGGATGCGCATCACGGAGGCCGCCCGGCGGCTCGGCACCTCACCCCGCATGCTCCGCTACCGGGAGGCGCTGGGGCTGCTGCCCGCGACCCGGGAGCCGGGCGGCCACCGCCGGTTCGGGGACGCGGAACTGCGGGCCGTCGCGCTGGGCCTCGCCCTGGAGAAGCGGTACGACATCGGTCCGGCGGAGCTGGCGTTCGGGCTGCGGGTGCTGGCCGAGCCGCAGGTGCAGGCGCGCGTCCGTGAGCTGGGCGAGCGGATCGGACGGCTGTCGCCGCCGCCCGCGCGGGCGCTCGACTTCGAGAAGGAGAAGGCGCTGCGCCTGCTGCGGCGTCAGCCGGGGCCGCCGTCGCCGGGGACGACGACGCCCGCCTCGTAGGCGAGCATGACCGCCTGGGCGCGGTCGCGGAGGCTCAGCTTGGTGAAGACGCGCGCGACATGGGTCTTCACCGTGTGCTCGCTGACGAACAGGCGCGCCGCGATCTCGCCGTTGGACAGGCCGCCCGCGATCAGGACGAGCACCTCGGTCTCGCGGGCGGTCAGGGTCGAGAGCGCCTGCGGGGGCTGCGGGCGGTTGCGCCGCTGCCGGCTGAACTCCCTGATGAGGCGTCCGGTCACCTGGGGCGCGAGGAGCGAGTCGCCGCGCGCGACGACGCGGACGGCGGCGACGAGGTCCTCGGCGGTCGCGTCCTTCAGCAGGAAGCCGCTCGCGCCGACGGACAGCGCCTCGTAGACGTACTCGTCCACGTCGAAGGTGGTGAGCACGAGGACCCGGACGTCGTCGGCGCCGGGCAGGTCGAGGATGCGGCGGGTCGCCTCGATGCCGTCCATGTTCGGCATCCGGATGTCCATCACGACGACGTCGGGGCGGCGGCGCTCGGCGAGCGCGACCGCCTCGCGGCCGTCGGCGGCCTCACCGACGACGGTGATGTCCTCCTGCGCACCGAGGAGGGCGGCGAACCCGGCGCGGACGATCGTCTGGTCGTCCGCGATCAGGACGTTGATCACCGTCGCCGCCCCCGGGTGTCAGCGGGGCGCCTCGGAACCGGATGCACGGGCGTGCCTCTCCTCTGTGTCGAGCGGAAGCTCGGCCTCCACCAGGAACCCGCCCTCGGCGGCGCGGCCGGCGGAGAACCGTCCGCCCAGCATGGTCGCACGTTCCCGCATCCCCACGAGACCATGCCCGCCGGAGGGCCCGCCGGAGGGCTGCTCCAGCCGGGTCGCCCCGGCGGGGTCGCCGTTCAGTACGGCGGTACGGGAGGGGTCGCCGTCCCGGTTCAGGATCATCGTCGGGGCGTGGGCGCCGTCGTCCCGGACCCGGACGGCGAGCCGGTCCGGCAGGAACGTCAGGTCGACGCGGACCTCCGCGCCGGGCGCGTGCCGCCGCGCGTTCGTCAGGGCCTCCTGGACGATCCGGTAGGCCGACAGCTCGACCGTCGTGGACAGCTCCCGGGGGTCGCCGTGGACGGCGAGGTCGACGTGGCCGCCGGCGCCGCGGTGCTGCTCGATGAGGTCGGGCAGCCGGTCGAGGCGGGGCTGGGGGGCCGACTCGGGCTCCGGCTGAGCGTCCGCGCGCAGCACGCTGAGCAGCCGCCGCATCTCGACGAGCGCATCGCGGGCCGTCTTCGCGATCTCCGTGTAGCCGGCGCGGGCCTCGGGCGACAGGTCCTGCATGGTGTACGGCGCGGTCTCCGCCTGCACCGCGATCATCGAGACGGAGTGCGCGACGACGTCGTGCAGCTCGCGCGCGATGCGGGCGCGCTCGCGCATGACGGCCTGCTCCCGCTGGACGGTGTTGAGGCGGGTGAGGGTCTCGCTGGTCCGCTCGGCGGCCTCCGCCTCGGTGCGCCCGGCGCTCTCCACGGCGCGGCGGGCGTCCCCGAGACCGATGGCGGCGAGGACGCCGATGAGCGCGGCCGGCCACGGCACGTCGTCCAGCGTCGAGGTGGCGAGGTACACGACGCCGACGGTCGCGGCGCTGCCCGCCGCGAGGACGCCGGTCGACTGGCGGGGCAGCAGGCGCCCCAGCGCGTACAGCGCGTACAGGGCGGCGAACGTGCTGGTGATGAGGACGCCCTGGCCGGTGAGGAGGGCCGCGGCGAACGCGCCGAGCACCATGGCCGACACCGGACGGACGAACTCGCGCCGCCAGACGAGCGGCAGCGTCGTCGCGACCGCGAACCCGAACGGGACGCTGAGCGGCGTGTCGACGCTGCGGGACAGCTCCGCGACCGCCGCGAGCGTGAGCGCGAACCCGGTCAGCGGCGCGAAGTACCACGCCGCGCGGAACTCCCGCCAGGCACCGGACCAGCGGGGCAGCGGCGCCGTCCGGGTCGCTCCCGCGCCGCCCGGTCCGGCCCCGGTCAGCCGGGCGCCGAGCCTGACCGCCAGGGGGCGCAGCAGCCGGCCGAGGCCGGTCAGCGCCCACAGCAGCAGCTGCCCGAACCCCGCGACGACGCGGCCGGACAGCCTCCACGCGTGGTGCGCGACGGCGGGCCCGAACCTCGCGGGGTCGGGTCCGGGACGGGGCGGGCCGGGGCGGTCGTCACTGCTCACCCCTCCATACTGGCCGCCGATACCAGGGTTCCGCCTCACCTCGCGGTGGTATGCGGGCGGGCTGGATCCCCCTGGAGGACGACCCCGGGTCCCTCCTTCCGGGGGACGTCCCGGGGACCGGCGCGAACGTAGTGTCTTCCCTGTGACCGCAAGGCGGCCGCCGCCGGCAAGGGGGTCCGGTGGCGCCGCCGCGGTCACACCAGAACCGCCCGGTTCAGGGGTCCGGGCGGGGAAGCATGGGAGCACCTCGCCGGACGGCCGCGGCATCCGCCTCCGCGGACGCACGCACCGGTCTCACCTGGGCTGGGGTCGACCGATCGCGGCGGCCGCCCGGCGAGGGAACCCGTGCCCCTGACAACGGCAGGCCCGGCGGACCCGAGTGGGTTCCGGCCGGGCCTTCTCCGTACGGAAGGTCAGGACGCCGGGGTCTCCGTGGCCACGGCGTCCTTGCGGTGCGCCTCGTCCAGGGCCGGCTCCAGGTAGATGAGGCGCGCCACCGGGAACTCGGCCCGGATCTTCGCCTCGGCGGCGTCGATGGCGCGGGCCACGTCGGCGGCGGTGTCGTCGTGGCGGACGGCGATCTTCGCGGCGATGAGCAGTTCCTCCGGGCCGACGTACTGGGTCCGGATGTGGATGACGTGGTCGACGTGGTCGACCGACTCCAGCGCGGCGATGATGCGCTCCTCCTGCTCGGGGTCGGCGCCCTCGCCGACGAGCAGGCTCTTGGTCTCGACCGCGAGGATGATGGCGATCACGGCCAGCAGCACGCCGATCGAGATGGTGCCGATGCCGTCCCAGACGCCGTCGCCGGTGACGACGGCCATCGTCACGCCGAACAGGGCGAGGATGAGGCCGACGAGGGCGCCGAGGTCCTCCAGCAGGACGACGGGCAGCTCGGGCGCCTTCGCGTGCCGGATGAACGAGACCCACGACTTGTCGCCGCGGACCAGGTTCGACTCCTTGATCGCGGTGCGGAAGGAGAACGTCTCCATGATGATCGCGACGATCAGCACGCCGAACGCCCAGCCCGGCGCCTTGATCTCCTCCGGGTGGGAGATCTTGTGGTAGCCCTCGTACAGGGAGAACACGGCGCCGACGGTGAACAGGACGACCGCGACGACGAACGCGTAGAAGTAGCGCTCCCGTCCGTACCCGAACGGGTGCTTGGGGGTCCGCTCGCGGGCGGCGCGCTTGCCGCCGAGCAGCAGCAGCCCCTGGTTGCCCGAGTCGGCCAGTGAGTGGATCGACTCGGCCAGCATCGACGACGAACCCGTGAAGGCGAACGCGACGAACTTCGACGCGGCGATCCCGAGGTTGGCGGCCAGTGCGGCGACGATGGCCTTTGTCCCGCCCGAAGCACTCATCTTTCGGCAATCCTCGCTTTGAGCTCTTGAATGGCTGGCACCGGGGTCGGATCGACGCCGAGTGCGATGGCCAAGTAAACCGTGACATAGTCCGCCATGGCGATCAGGGTCGCGATCCGCTCCAGCGGATGGCGCCCCTCGGCCATGATCTCGGTGACCGCCACGCCCCGGCCGCGGGCCAGTTCGAGCGACGCCTCTCGGCGCTTCGCGACCTGCGGATGCTCCTCCACGTCCCGCATGACGACGAGGTGGAGGCCGTGCTCGGCGTCGTCCTCGCGGTCGCGGAAGAAGTCGTCCGGATCGACCGCACTGGACGCGAAGTACCCGTCGAACGCCATCACCTGGTTGTGGTTCGCCTCCGGCAGCCCGCCGAACACGCCCGGGTACTTGGCGTTCTCGTTCAGCTGGCAGCACATCCGGTACGCGGCCGTCTCCGCGGACGCCGACGTCCCCCACACGAACGGAAGGTCGCCGGCCAGCTCCATCGCGATCCGCTTCGCCGGGTTCACGAACGGCTCGCTCGCCGGACGGCACCGGTGCGCGACGTCCTCCAGCAGCGCGGCCGCCGACTCCAGGACGTCGTCGGTCGTGTCCGACAGACCCAGGGAGCGGGCGGCGACGAGCAGCGGCACCGTCAGGCCCCACAGCGTCGCCCGCGGCTGGCCCACCGACCGGACCGGGACGAACGGCGCCCGGCTCTGCGCGGCGAACGCGGCGAGCGGCGAGTCGGTGCACCCGACGAACAGCAGCCGGCAGCCGCGCCGGGCGGCCTCGACGGCCACCGCGAGGGTCTCCTCGGTGCCGCCGGAGCAGGACACGGCGATGACCAGGTCGGCGGCGCCGACCCAGCCGGGCAGCGTGTACCCGCGCACCGTCATGATCGGCACGGGGCAGCCGGTGCCGCAGACGGCGGCGAGCACATCGCCGGAGATGCCTGATCCGCCCATGCCGGTCACGACGATGGCGCGGGGCCGTCCATCGTCGGCGACGGCCGCGACGCCGGCCTCCTCGGCGGCGCGCCGCGCCTCCCTGATCTGCGCCGCGGACGAGGCGACCTGGCGGAGCATCCCGCCCGGGTCGGCGTCCTCGATCGCGGCGGCGCTCTCCAGCCGGGCCGCGCCGGGGAAGAGCCCGCCGCTCACGGCGCCGGCGTCCGCGCCTCGTCCACGAGGAGGACGGGGATGTCGTCGCGCACCGGGTAGGCGTAGCCACAGGAACCGGTGCAGACCAGTTCGGCGGCGCCCTCGTCCGGACGCAGCCCGCCGCCGCAGTTGGGGCAGGCGAGGATCTCCAGCAACCAGGAGTCCAGGTTCATCGTCATCGCGATCACTTCTCCCTGACGATGGACAGGACCTCGTCGCGGATCCGGCCCATCGCCTGCTCGTCGGCCGCCTCGGCGTTCAGGCGCAGCAGCGGCTCGGTGTTGGACGGCCGCAGGTTGAACCACCAGCCGGCGTCGGTGTCGGCGACCGTCAGGCCGTCCAGCTCGTCGATGGTCACGCCGGGGCGCCCGGCGAACGCGGCCCGGACCCGCTCGGCGGCGGCGCCCTGGTCGGCGACCTCGCTGTTGATCTCGCCGGACGCCGCGTACCGGGTGTACTCGGCGAGCAGCGGCGACAGCGGCCCGCCCTGCTCGCCGAGGGCGGCGAGGACGTGCAGCGCCGCGAGCATCCCGGAGTCGGCGAACCAGAAGTCGCGGAAGTAGAAGTGCGCGGAGTGCTCGCCGCCGAACACGGCGCCGGTCTCGGCCATCGTCTGCTTGATGAACGAGTGGCCCACCCGCGTGCGGATCGGCGTCCCGCCGTTCTCCGCGATGATCTCGGGCACCGACCGGGACGTGATGAGGTTGTGCACGATCGAGGCGCCGGGGTGCTTCGCCAGCTCCCGGGCGGCGACCAGCGCGGTGATCGTGGACGGGGACACGATCTCGCCGCGCTCGTCCACGACGAAGCAGCGGTCGGCGTCGCCGTCGAACGCGAGGCCGATGTCGGCGCCCGTCTCGCGGACCTTGGCCTGCAGGTCGCGCAGGTTCGCGGGCTCGATCGGGTTGGCCTCGTGGTTGGGGAACGTGCCGTCGAGCTCGAAGTACAGCGGGACAAGGTCGATCGGCAGGCCCTCGAACACCGACGGGACGGTGTGGCCGCCCATGCCGTTGCCCGCGTCCACGGCCACCTTCAGCGGACGGATGCCGGACAGGTCGACCAGCGTCTTCAGATGGTCGGCGTACCCCTGGAGCATGTCGCGCCGGGAAACGGTGCCGGGCGCGCCGTCGTAGGCGGGGACGCCCTTCTCGACGAGCTCGCGGATCTCGCCGAGACCCGTGTCCTGCCCGATGGGCCGGGCGCCCGCCCGGCACAGCTTCAGCCCGTTGTACCTGGCCGGGTTGTGGCTCGCGGTGAACATCGCGCCCGGGACGTCCAGGCTGCCGCTCGCGTAGTAGAGCAGGTCGGTGGAGCCCAGCCCGGCCTCGATCACGTCCGCGCCCTGGGCGGTCGCGCCCCGCGCGAACGCCTCGGCGAGCGGCCCGGACGACGACCGCATGTCGTAGGCGGTCACGACCGCGCTCGCGCCGGTCACCCGCACGAAGGCCGCGCCGACCGCCTCGGCGACGGCGGTGTCCAGCTCGTCCGGCACGACACCGCGAATGTCGTACGCCTTGAAGATCTTGGCGAGGTCGCCCACTCCTGCTCCCTGTCCGATCAACCCACGGGGGTACCCGAGCCTACCGGGACGGCGGGGGCGCGCAGGCGGCCGAGGCTCAGTCCTGCCCCGGCTGGGTCGCGGCGGGCTCCGAGCGCAGCACCCGCAGATGCCCGCGGCGGCCCACCTCCGTGCCCTGCCCGACGGGCTCCTGCCCGCCGCCGGGCGCGGGCTTCGCGGCCTCCCGGACGGCGTCGGCGAGCGCCTCGAGGTCGTCGCTGCTCGGCTCGGACTCCGTCTCGACCGGAAGCCGGACGAGCTCCCAGCCCATGGGAGCGGTGAGCCGCTCGGAGTGCTCCGCGCACAGGTCGTAGCAGTGCGGCTCGGCGTACGTGGCGAGCGGCCCCAGGACCGCGGTCGAGTCACGGTAGACGTACGTGAGCGTGAAGACTGCGGGCGCCTTGCAGGCGGTGCGAGAGCAGGTGCGGACGGGGCTCACGATGGCCGACCGTACCCCTGTCCCGCCGACTCCGCCACCATCCCGCCGCACGTGTCGCCGTTACCGCCAGATTTCCCAGACAACAGTCACTTATCGCACACCCGAGGGCGACACCACGTCACCAAGCCCGCTCGGAGCCGGGCGACGCGGTGATCGCGCGCAGCGCCCGCCGAAGGAGCGCGCTGCGGCGCCTGACGCCGAGGGTGCCGCGGCGAACGGAGTAATCTAGGGATGTGCCACGTGTGGAAGGTGGGCGGCGGCGCGATCGACACGGTCGCGGGGTCCGCGGGCCTCTGACACCGCCGCGGGCGCCGGTGTCCCGGAGCCGCGCGGAGCGGTTCGACGGCCTCGTCCGCGAGGAGGTCGGCCGGCTCGGGCGCCGCTGGGGGCGCGAGCTGTCCCGGGTCGAGTTCACGGTGGAGGACGTCCCGGAGATCGAGCCGTGGTTCGAGGGCCCCGTCCCGCTCGGCGAGACGCTGCCCGGCGAGAACGGGCGGCCGGTGCGGATCACGGTGTTCCGGCGTCCGGTGGAGGCGCGCGCGACGGGCGAGGCGGAGCTCGGGCGGCTGATCCGTGACCTGCTCGTGGAGGAGGTCGCCGACCTGCTGGGCCTGTCCCCCGAGTCGGTCGACCCCAGCTACGACTCCCCCGACGACTAAGGGATCAGGACGCTCTGCGAGTCGCCCACGGCCGGCTGCCGCAGGGTGGTGGGCGCCGGGACGACGGGCAGCACGGTGAACCGGAAGTCGGCGCCCTTGCCCGTCCCCATGGTGCGGGCCGCGTGGACGGGGCCGGAGCCGGGCCGCGGGGTGATCGTGACCGGGAAGCCGTCCTCGCCGCCCGGCGGCGGGGTCAGGCGCGTCTCGATCGTCCGGCCCGCCGGGATCGCGATCTCCTGCGGGGCGCCCTGCCCGCCGGTGATCCGCACGGTCGCGGCGCCGGCCGGGGCCGTCAGCGCGAGGTAGGAGCCGAACCGGTTCGCGGCGATCACGCCGCCCCCCTCGTCGCCGAGCGGCGGGGTGGCGGCGCCGTAGGCGACGTCGGCGCCGCGCCTGGCCGCGTAGCCCGCGAGGATCGGCCGGTCGGACGTCAGCCGCACGGCGGCCACCTTGCCCGTCAGGGCGGGGTGCAGATCGAGCGCGGTGACGGTCTTTGCGGGGGCGTCCAGGACGTCCTGGCCCTGCGGGGCGAACGCGCCGTCCGCCGTCAGGACCTGGATCCCGATGCGGGCGTCGGCGTCGCCGGGGACCGCGACGAGCAGCCTCCGCTCCCCGGACCCGCCCGCCACGCCGGGGACGAGCACGGAGCGGGCGGGGGCGGGCGAGAGCGGCACCCAGTCCACGCCCTTGCCCGCGCCGAGCCGGATCCGCAGGGAGGCGGCGACCCGGCCGCTGGTCGCGCGGACGCGCAGGGCGAGGTCGTGGGCGGTGTCGACGATGTCGCCGAGGCCGTCCGCCGACTCGCCGATCGCGATGACCTTGGTCGTGTTCGGCGGGATGGGGACGGCCCGCCCGTCGGGCGTGTCGAGCGGCCCTTCCCCGGACAGGGCGGTGAGGTCGACGGACGCGGGCTGCGCGTCGACGTTCGTCAGGTGCAGGTCGATGGCGTCGGCGGCGACGGGGCCGTGGCCGAGGAACCAGTGGTCGGTGCCCGGCGCGGCGCAGCGGACGGCGGCGAGGCCCCGGTCGCCGCCGTCGGGCCGGTGGGCGCTCTGCTCGGCCGCGAGCCCGGCGGCGGGGGTGCCGCCCGCCCGGACGGCGACCGCCTTCGCGGCCGCTCCGACGTCGCGCGCCCATGCCTGGCCGGGGCCGCTCATGGCGCCGACCGCGCCGCCGCCGATCTCCGCGATGTCGACGCGCCCGCCGGTGCGGCCGTCCTGCTCGAGGGTCTGGACGCCGATGCGGGCGTCCTCGCGTCCGGGGCACACCAGGACCGCCGCGGTGACCGGCACCCGGCTCTCCACCGCCGCCGCCCGCCCGTCCGGGCGCGAGAACGTCGCGGCGCCGTAGAGCGCCGCCACCGCCACGACCATCAGCCCGGCGGCGGCGTACCGCGTCCCCAGCAGCCTGATCACCCGGTCCATGGTCACGAGCGCTCCTCGGTGAGGACGGGTGTCTCCGCCGGCGGCGTCTCCTGGCCGGCACGCCGGGCGCGGTGGGCGCGGTGGGCGCGGTGGAGAAGGTTCGGCCCGCGGCGGCGGCGTGACGGGGCGCGCTCGCCCGTCGGCATCAGATGGCCCGGCTGGGCCCCCGGCAGCGCGAGGATCGCGACGAGCACCGCCGCGGCGCCCTGGACGACCAGCCAGGTATGGCGGAGCCGCTCGCCCCGGGACAGGGTCAGGTCACCGCCCTGGGCGGGCACGTCGTAGCCCTGCGCCCAGCCGTCCACGACCCGGCCCTTGAGCTCGGCGCCGTTCAGGGTGGCGCGCCAGCCGCCGTCGGACGGCTCGGTGAGCAGCAGCGTGCGGTTCGCGCCGCCCGCCGGGATGAGGACCCGGGCGTCGACCTCTCCGGCCGGGAGCGGCGTCATGGTGGCGCCGTCGAGCAGCAGCAGGCGTCCGGCGGGGGCCTGGAGGCGCCACGCGGCGAACGTGCCGGTGCGGCTGAGGCGGGTCAGCTCGGGCGAGGCGTCGAGCACCCGCGTGACGGGGTCGGAGGCGGGGTTCGGAACCAGCACGTACTGGACGCCCATACGGGTCAGCGCGTGCCCGTCGTCGCCCTCGCGCCCGGTGGCCAGCGCGGCGACGAGGCCGTCGAGGCGGCGGCGGACGGGCCCGTCGGCCGGCGTCTCGGCCTCGCCCAGCCGGGGCCGGTCGCCCCGCAGCACCGTGTAGGCGACGCGCCCGGACGGCTCCCGGCGCAGGACGAGCGTCCGCGGCCCCTCGGCGCCCCGCACGAACGCGGGCACCGCGTCGGGGTCGAGGCGGTCGAGCGGCCCGGACGCGCCGCGCGCCACCCAGGACCCGGCGGCGGCCAGGGGCGCGGTCAGCGCGGCGGCGACCACGACGGCCCCGCCCGCGCGGTAGACGAGGTGCCGGTCGGCGAGCGCGGCGGCGCCGCGCTGGACGGCCGCGGACGCGGCGACCAGGAGTCCGGCGCCCGCGACGAGCAGCGCCGGTCCGGGCCAGGCGTGCGCCTCGTCCGCGCCCTTCGGGACGGTCATCGCGGACGTCAGCACCGCGACGAGCAGGCCGCCGACCGCGATCAGCCAGCCGGCGAGGACGGTGCCGCGGCGGGCGCGGAGCACCAGCGCGCAGGCGGCGGCGCCGAGCAGCCCCGCCGTCGCCCACCAGGCGGGCGTGCCGGGGCCGCCGGGGACGAGCGCGATCAGTTCGGCGGCGTCCGGCGGCGCCGTGGCGCGGTGCAGGCCCGCCTCCAGCAGGAAACGGGACGGGTGGAGCAGCAGCCCCACCGTCCAGGGGAGCAGCAGGAGCGGCGGGACGGCGAGCGCGACCGCGAGGTCACGGCGGGCGGGCCGGTGATACAGCGCCCACGCGGCCCCGGCGCCCGCGAGGGCCAGCGGCCACACCAGCGGCACGAACGCCATCGCGACCGTCAGCAGCAGCCCGGTCGCCCACGCGGCGCAGCCCGCCCGCTTGCGGCGCGTCCGGGCGTCGGGGGCCGTCGGCCGGTAGACGATGGTGGCCCGCGTCGCGATGAGCGGGAGCAGGACCAGGACGACGGCGGTGCCGAGCCGGCCGCCCGCGATCGCGCCGGTGGCGGCGGGCAGCAGCGCGTACGTCGCGGCGAACCAGGCGCGGACGGCGGTGACGGGGACGCGGCGGCCCGTCGCGCGGGCGGCCCGCCGCCCGGTCCGGGCCGGTTCGCGGATCAGCGTCCGGGAGGCGCGGTACGCGGTCAGCCCGGCGAGCGGGACGCTGCCGAGCAGCAGCAGCGACACGACCAGCCACGGCTTCCCGAACAGGAGCGTGGACAGCACGGCGAGGACGCCGACGTATGGGGGGCTGCCCGCGTCCGTGCCGAGCCCGACGGGCTGCCAGCCGGACAGGTACAGCTCCCACAGGTCGCTCGCCCCGCCCCACGCGGGGACGAGCGCGCCGCCGCCGAGCCGCCCGCCGGCGGTGACGAGGGTGCGTTCGGCGGCGACGGCGACGGCGGTGAGGCCGAGGACGAGCAGCACGCCGGGCCGCGCGAGCAGCCGCCGGACCGGGCCGGGCTCGTCGGCGGTCGGTTCGTCGCCGTCGTCGCGTTCGCGGGCCGCGATGAACTCGTGGACGGCCTCCGCGAGCCGGCGGAGCGCGACCCGGCGCGGCTGGAACCGGCGGACGCTGCGGTGCACCCGCGCCCGCCCCGCCGCGCGGACCTGACGCGCCCGCCGCAGCCCGCCGGGGTCGCGCAGCACGTCGGCGAGCGCGCGGAGCTCCTCGCGCGCCGCGTCCGGCCGCTTGACGAGCAGCAGGCGCAGCGCGTGGACGAGCGACGACCAGATGTTGCGGAGCAGGGTCCGCGCGGCGGCGCCGGAGGGCTGGTTGGCGAGCAGGGTGCGCAGCGCGTTGCGGCGGTCGAGGCGGGCCGGGGCGTCCGCCGTCATGCCGATCTCGCGGAGCCCGCGCCGGGCCGCCTCCGCGTGGTGGACGACGGCGTCGGTCGCGACGACGACGCGGTGGCCGGCGGCGTGCGCCCGCCAGCAGAAGTCGACGTCCTCGCGGAACATGCCGTAGGTGACGTCGAAGCCGCCGAGCCGGTCCCACACGTCGCGGCGGACGAGCATCCCGGCGCTGCCGACGGCGAGGACGTCGCGGACGCCGTCGTGCTGGCCCTGGTCGAACTCGAGGCGGTCCAGGCCCGTCCAGCGGCGGCCCGCGCCGTCGATGGAGACGCCCGCCTCGCGCAGGACGCGCCGGTCGCCGAAGTCGCGGACCTTGGGGCCGAGGACGGCGATGCTCGGGTCGCCCTCGGCGGCCCTCAGCAGGTGCGCGAGGGCGTCGTGGGCGGGCATCGAGTCGTCGTGCAGCAGCCAGAGCCACTCGGTGCGGGGCACGCCGGGGTCGTCGTCGGGGACGGGGCGGTGCGCCGCGTCGTGCCGGAGGGCCTCCGCGACGGCCTCGCCGTACCCGGTCGTGCGCGGCAGGGTGAGGACGGTGCCGGTGCCGACGACCTCGGCGAGGACGGCCGGGCCGCGGTCGCGGCTCCCGGTGTCGACGGCGACGAGGCGCTGCACCGGCCGTGCCTGGGTGAGCAGCGCCTTGAGCGTCTCGGGCAGCCACCGCGCGCCGTCGTGGGCGACGAGGACGGCCGTGACGACGTGGCGATCGAGAGTGGGCGACAAGGGGGGTCCCTCGATCTGTGGGACGACGTTCGGCAGCCGTGCCGACCACGCGGGCCGGCACGGCTGACCACTGTACGACGCGGCGCCGCCGCCCGCGATCCCCCCGGACGTCGCGGTCTAGACGGCCTGGCGCTTCAGTTTGCGGCGCTCCCGTTCGGAGAGGCCGCCCCAGATGCCGAAGCGTTCGTCGTGCTGAAGCGCGTACTCGAGGCACTCCGTCCGGACCTCGCAGGCCCGGCACACCTTCTTCGCCTCGCGCGTGGATCCGCCCTTCTCCGGAAAGAACGCCTCCGGGTCGGTCTGCGCGCACAGTGCGCGTTCCTGCCAGCCCAGCTCTTCGTCGTCTGTGCCGTGCGCCAGCGGGATGACCACCTCGCTCACAGCGCACCTCCTGCCCGTGTAACCCCCTGGTCAGCACCTTCTCTCGTGTTACTTCCCCCGAGATGGCGCTGAAACTACAACCACGAAATTACACGGGTGTAAGGGGCGCTCCGTCAAGCGGAACGGGTTTGCCGGGAGGCATGGACGGTTATGTGGTGATGCGCGGGATGACCTTTGGTTGAAGATCCGTTAAACGGCGGGGATCACTGCGGCGGACGGTTGTCGCGGTACCAGTCCCCGCCCTGCTCGCCCTGCCGCGGCTGGGTGCCCTGCGGGTTCTGGTCGCCGCCTCCGTACGCCCGCGTCCACTCGCCGATCTCCTCGTTCTCGGCGGGCTGCTGCTGGCCGTACTGCTGCTGCCCCTGCTGGCCCTGCTGCTGCTCGTAGCCGGGCTGGCCGTACCCCGGCTGGCCGTACTGCTGCCCGGCCTGGCCCTGCTGCTGGTAGTCCTGCTGGCCGAACTGCTGCTGGTGGTGACCCGGCTGGCCCTGCGGGCCGGTGCCGTACTGCTGCTGCCCGGCCTGCCCCTGCTGGTAGTCCTGCTGGCCGAACTGCTGCTGGCCGTACTGCTGCTGGCCCTGCTGCTGCTCGTAGCCGGGCTGCTGGCCGTACTGCTGCCCGGCCTGGCCCTGCTGGTAGCCGTAGTCCGGGTAGCCCTGCTGCATCTGCTGCGGCTTCGGGCGGGCGGGCTGGAGCTTCTGGAAGACGGTGAACAGGAACCAGCCGGCCGCGGCGGCCACCGCGAGCTTCGCCGCGCCGACGAGGAACGCCGCCAGCTTCAGGGCCATCCCGTAGTCGATCACCTCGTTGCCGGCGAGCATCCCGCCGAGCCAGCAGATGACGCCGAACAGCATGACGCCGCCGAGGACGCCGAGCGCCCCCATCGTGATCGTCTTCGCCTGCCCGGTGGGGGTGTCGCCCCACGCGGCCAGCAGGACGGCGACCACGAGCAGGCCGATGACGGAGAGCTGCGTGAACGACCCGTCGGTGGTCTCACTGAGGGCGCGCTGGGTGAACTCTCCCTTGCCGCCCAGGAGCATGATGAGCCCTGCCAGCAGATGGACGCCCGCCGCGGCGAGCAATACCCAGGCGGCCGGTTCCCGCAGGCGCTGGACGGCTTCCTTGTTCACGGCGACTTCTCCAGACGAAGGCAATCGGTTCTACGGCAAAGCTTTGCACATCCCGCCCGTCCTCGTCCGCTCCGCCATACCGCCGGAGGCGCGGCACCGCCGTCGGGACCGGCACTCCGCGCGCCATAGGGTGAGCAGTATGAAGATCGTGGCGCTGGCGGGCGGCATCGGAGGTGCCCGCTTCCTGCGCGGACTGCGCGCGGCGGCCCCTGAGGCCGAGATCACCGTCATCGGCAACACCGGCGATGACATCTCCCTTTTCGGGCTTCGGGTCTGTCCCGACCTGGACACCGTCATGTACACGCTCGGCGGCGGCATCGACGAGGAGCAGGGCTGGGGCCGGAGCGGCGAGACGTTCGCCGTGAAGGACGAGCTCGCCGCGTACGGCGTGGGGCCGTCGTGGTTCGGTCTGGGCGACCGCGACTTCGCGACCCACATCGTCCGGACGCAGATGCTCGCGGCGGGCTACAAGCTGTCGGCGGTCACGGAGGCGCTGTGCGCCCGGTGGAGGCCGGGCGTCCGGCTGCTGCCGATGACCGACGACCAGGTCGAGACGCACGTCGTGGTGACCGACCCGGAGAAGGGGCGGCGCGCGATCCACTTCCAGGAGTGGTGGGTGCGGCTGCGGGCGTCGGTGCCGGCGGAGTCGATCGGGGCGGTCGGCGCGGACGACGCGAAGCCCGCGCCGGGCGTCCTCGCGGCCCTCGACGAGGCGGACGTGGTGCTGTTCCCCCCGTCGAACCCCGTGGTGAGCATCGGGACGATCCTGGCGGTCCCCGGCATCCGGGACGCCGTCGCGGCCAACACCGTCGTCGGCGTCTCCCCCATCATCGGCGGCGCGCCGGTGCGCGGGATGGCCGACGCGTGCCTGACCGCGATCGGCGTGGAGACCTCGGCCGCCGCGGTCGGCGCGCTCTACGGGCCGGGCCTGCTGGACGGCTGGCTCGTCGCGGAGGCGGACGCGGACGTGCGCGTCGACGGCGTCGAGGTGCGCTCGCGGCCGCTGCTGATGAGCGACCCGGAGGCCACCGAGGAACTCGCCCGCGCGGCGCTCGACCTCGCCCTGGAGCTGAAGCGATGAGGCTGGACATCTTCGGGATCACCGGGCTGCCGGAGGTCGCCGAGGGCGACGACATCGCGGCGCTGGTGCCGGCGGACGCGGTGCGGGACGGGGACGTCCTCGTCGTCACCTCGAAGATCGTCAGCAAGGCGGAGGGCCGGGTCCTGGTCGCGGCCGACCGGGAGAAGGCCATCGACGCCGAGACCGTCCGGGTCGTGGCGCGGCGGGCGCACGCCCGCGGCGAGACCCGGATCGTGGAGACCCGGCAGGGGCTCGTCCTGGCCGCCGCCGGGGTGGACGCGTCCAACACGGCGGCCGGAACCGTCCTGCTGCTCCCGGAGGACCCCGACGCGTCGGCGCGGCGGATCCGCGCGGGCCTGCGCGAGCGGCTCGGCGCGGACGTCGCCGTCATCGTGTCCGACACGCTCGGGCGGCCCTGGCGCAACGGCCTGACGGACGCGGCCATCGGTGTCGCGGGCCTGGAGCCGCTCGCCGACCTGCGCGGCCGGGACGACGCGCACGGCAACCGCCTCGAGGCCACGATCACGGCCGTCGCGGACGAGATCGCGGCGGCGGGCGAGCTGGTCAAGGGCAAGCTGGAGGGCGTCCCGATCGCGGTCGTCCGGGGCCTGGCGCCGCTCGTCACCCCGGAGGACGGGCCGGGCGCGCGGGCGCTGGTCCGCCCGCCCGAGGAGGACATGTTCCGGTACGGCTCCGCCGACGTCCTGCACGCCCGCCGGACGATCCGCGAGTTCACCGACCAGCCCGTCGACCCGGAGGCGGTCCGGCGCGCGGTCGCCGCCGCGATCACCGCTCCGGCTCCGCACCACACCACACCGTGGCGGTTCGTCCTGCTGGAGTCCGCCGGGTCGCGGGTCCGGCTGCTGGACGCGATGCGGGACGCGTGGGAGGCCGACCTCCGCCGTGACGGCTTCTCCGAGGAGTCGATCGCCAAGCGGCTGCGGCGCGGCGACGTGCTGCGCCGCGCGCCCTACCTCGTCGTCCCGTGCCTGGTCATGGAGGGCTCGCACGACTACCCGGACGAGCGGCGGTCCCGTGCCGAGCGCGAGATGTTCGTCGTCGCGACGGGCGCGGGCGTGCAGAACCTCCTCGTGCAGCTCGCGGTCGAGGGCCTCGGGTCCTGCTGGGTGTCGAGCACGATGTTCTGCCGCGACGTCGTCCGCCGGACGCTCGGCCTGCCGGACGCCTGGGACCCGATGGGCGCGGTCGGCGTCGGCCACGCGGCGGCGCCGCCCCGCGTCCGGCCGCCGCGGCGGCCGGACGCGTTCATCGAGGTGCGCTAGGCGGACCGCTAGACGACGGGCTGCAGGGGGAGGGCCTTGCGGCCGAAGTGGCCGATGCCGTCGGTGCGGCGGGACGCCTCCAGGCGTTCCGCCGGGACCTCGCCGTAGAGGGTGGTGCGCTGCTTCGCGGGGCGGCCCGCGCGCGCCGCGATCGCCTCCAGTTCGCTGATGGCCTTGAAGGAGCCGTTCTCCGACCCGGCCATGCGGCTGATGGTCTCCTCCATGAGCGTCCCGCCGAGGTCGTTGACGCCGCCGCGCAGGACGCGCGTGCAGAGCTCGTCCCCCAGCTTCACCCAGGACGTCTGGATGTTGCGGATCGCGCCGTGCAGCAGGATGCGCGCGAGCGCGTGCACGGCGACGTTCTCCCGGACGGTCGGCCCCGGACGCGCCAGACCCGCCAGGTAGATGGGCGAGTTGTGGTGGACGAACGGGAGGAGCACGAACTCGCTGAACCCGCCCGTCCGCTCCTGGATCGAGCGCAGCAACTTGATGTGCGCGACCCAGTGCGACGGGGTGTCGACGTGGCCGTACATCATCGTGGACGTCGTCGGGATGCCGATCTCGTGCGCGGTGGTGACGACCTCCACCCACTGGTCGGTGGGCAGCTTGCCCTTGGTCAGCACCCACCGGACGTCGTCGTCCAGGATCTCGGCGGCGGTGCCGGGCAGCGAGTCGACGCCCGCCTCCTTGGCCGCCTGGAGCCACTCGCGGATCGACATGTCCGTCCGGGACGCGCCGTTCACGACCTCCATCGGGCTGTAGGAGTGCAGGTGGATGTCGGGGGCGCGGCGCTTCACCTCGCGGGCGAGGTCGAAGTAGGCGGTGCCGGGCAGGTCGGGGTGGATGCCGCCCTGCATGCAGATCTCGGTGGCGCCGGCCGCCCACGCCTCGTCGACGCGGTCGCCGACCTGCTGGAGCGACAGGGTGTAGGCGTCGGCGTCGGTCCGGCGCTGGGCGAACGCGCAGAACCGGCAGCCGGTGTAGCAGACGTTGGTGAAGTTGATGTTGCGGGTGACGACGTAGGTGACGTCGTCGCCGACGGTGTCGCGGCGCAGGTCGTCGGCCAGTCCGGTGAGCGCGTCGAGTTCGGGGCCGTCCGCGTGCAGGAGGGCGAGGGCCTCGTCGTCGGAGAGTCCGGCGGGGTCGCGCTCCGCCTTCGCCAGGGCGGCCTTGACGTCGGCGTCGAACCGCTGGGGGGCGCTCATGCGCTCCCTGAGGGCGTCCCAGTCGCCGTAGACCTCGTCGAAGTCGTCGCGGCGGTCGCTCGCGCGTCCGAGGGTGTCGATCTCGGTGTGCAGGTCGGTGCGTCCCGAGGCGGCGAACCCGCCGTCGGGCTCCTGCCAGGGGCGGCCCTCCAGGACGGCGTCCTCGCGGGCCAGGCCCGTCGCCGGGTCGGCCAGCGCGGAGACGTGGCCGACCAGGCGGGGGTCGAGCCACGGCTCGCCGCGCCGGACGTACTCGGGGTAGATCGTGAGGCGCTCGCGCAGGGTGAAGCCGGACTCGGCCGTCCGCGCCGCCAGCTCGTCGATCTGCGGCCAGGGCCGCTCGGGGTTCACGTGGTCGGGCGTCAGCGGGGACACGCCGCCCCAGTCGTCGATCCCGGCGCGCAGCATGAGCGCGAACTCCTCGGCGACGAGGTTCGGCGGCGCCTGGATGCGCGCCTTCGGGCCGAGGACGAGCCGGGTCACCGCGATCGTCGCGGCCAGCTCCTCGAGCTCCGCGTCGGGGGTGGCGCGCATCTTCGTGTCCGGCTTCGCGCGGAAGTTCTGGACGATCACCTCCTGGATCGCCCCGTACTCCCGCATCGTCCGGCGGATCTCGAAGATCGCGTCGGCGCGCTCTTCGATCGTCTCGCCGATGCCGATGAGGATGCCGGTGGTGAACGGCACGTTCGTGCGTCCGGCGTCCTCCAGGACGCGGAGCCGGACGGCGGGGTCCTTGTCCGGGGATCCGAAATGGGGGCCGCCGCGCTCGGTGAACAGGCGGGTCGCGGTGGTCTCCAGCATCATGCCCATGGACGGCGCGACCGGCTTGAGCCGCTGGAAGTCGCGCCAGCCGAGCACGCCGGGGTTGAGGTGCGGAAGCAGGCCCGTCTCCTCCAGCACCCGGATGGCCATGGCGCGGACGTAGGAGAGGGTGTCGTCGTAGCCGTGGGCGTCCAGCCACTCGCGGGCGGCCTTCCAGCGGTCCTCGGGGCGGTCGCCGAGCGTGAACAGGGCCTCCTTGCAGCCCATGGCGGCGCCCTGGCGCGCGATCTCCAGGACCTCGTCGGGGCTGAGGTAGGGCGCGTCCAGCTTGTGGGGGACGGTCGCGAAGGTGCAGTAGCCGCAGCGGTCGCGGCAGAGCCGGGTCAGCGGGATGAAGACCTTGCGGCTGTAGGTGATGACGCCGGGGCGGCCGGCCGCGTCGAGGCCGGCGTCCCGGGTGCGGGCGGCGTGGGCGAGGAGTTCGTCGAGCCGCGCACCCCGGGCGTGCAGCAGCGTGGCGGCCTCGGAACGGTCAAGTGTCTTACCGTCGCGCGCACGGGCGAGGGCCCTGCGGAGCGAGTTCTCGGTGACCTCCATGCGGGCACTCTATGCCAAACGTCATAATTTGTGCCGCGCCGGGGGCCGGGATATCGATCGCAGCGACGCGCGGGCCGGTTCTATTCCCCGCCGGGCTGGAGGATTCCGCGGGTCAGGCTGGGACGGTGGGCGGCCAGCTCGTCGGCCGACCGGCGCAGCTCCTCCAGGACGGCCCGGACCGAGGGCCGCACGTCGGCGCCGACCCGCGTCCACAGGACCATCCGCCGGTCCACGCGCGCCTCCGCGATGTCGCGGACGACGATGCCCTGCTGCTGCTCCGCCAGCGCCAGGTCGGGGATGACGCCGATCGCGTCGCCGCGCGCGATCATCGCGAAGATGACCAGGAGGTCGTTCGTGCGGTAGCGGACATCGGGCCGGAAGCCGCCGAGCTCCACGCACGTCCGCTCCAGGAGATCGGCGTGGTTCGTGCCGACATGACCGGTCGCCCAGGCGCAGTCCGCGAGATCGGCCATGCGCAGCGGGCCGTCGCCGGCCGCGCGCGGGTGCGCCTCCGGCAGCGCCAGCCGCATCTTCTCGGTGATCAGCACCTCGGCCCTCAGCTCCGGGCGCTTCGGACGCGGCAGATGGGAGTACTCGTCCGTCAGGACGACGTCGATCTCCTGCAGCACGAGCGCCTGCAGGACGCGCGAGAACTCCTCGTCCAGGACGTCCACGGCCAGTTCCGGGTACTGGGCCGCGAGCCGGGGCAGGGCGGGCGCCAGAACGTGGAGCAGGGCGGTCTGGAACCCCACGACCTTCACGACGCCCGCGACGCGCCCGCTCGCCGCGACCGCCGCCTCCTGCGCGCGGTGGGCCGCGGACAGCAGCTGCTCGGCGTGCTCGGCGAGGACCTCGCCGGACTCGGTCAGGCGGAGCCGCCGACCCACCCGCTCGACGAGCCGGACGCCCGACTCCCTCTGCAGCTGGGCGAGCTGCTGGGACACCGCCGAGGGGCTGTAGCCGAGGGACTCGGCGACCGCGCCGACCGTCCCGCGCAGCTTGAGTTCGCGCAGGACGCGCAGCCGGCCGAGATCCAACATCGTGAAGCGATTCTTACACAATCCCTGCAGTAATGGTCGCTGGACCTGAACGATTTCGGACTCCACACTGGAGATGCGACGGAAACGGCGGCCACCCCGCCGGCCCGAATCGCCCCGCGCGGGAAGGTCTCCGGTTCTCTTCGGAAGGACACTTCCAATGTTGTACGTATTCGCTTTGTTCGTCCTGCTGGCCGTGCTCGGCCCGCTGCTCGGCTCCGACAGCCGGGACGGCCTCGACTGGGCACGCCACCACTTCTGGCTCCGCCGGACGGCCGGCCCGTCGAAGGCCGCGAAGGCCGCCGCGTCCGTCCCGGCCCCCGCGGGCCGCGCCCAGGCCGACGCCTGCCGGACGATTCCGGCCGCGGGCTGATCTCCGGCGGGCGCGGGCCGGTCAGCCCGGTTCCCGCGCCTGCCAGGCACGGCACAGCCACCAGGCGTCCACCGCGCCGAAGGTGCCCATCGGATCGATCCCGGTGACGTCGGTGAAGCGCTGGACGCGGTTGCGCACCGTGTTGGGGTGCACGAAGAGGCGTGCCGCGGCCGACGCGTAGTCCCTGTCCCCCTCCAGCCAGGCCCGCACCGCATGGGCCAGCGGCGCGGCACCGGGCCCCAGCGCCTCCCACGCCTCCCGATGGTGGTCGAAGAGGGCCGCCGACAGGTCCGCGCGCTCGGCCATCGCCGCGAGGGCGGCCACCTCCGCGATGTGGACCACGCCGGTTCGCCCGGCGGACTCCGCCGCGGCCAGGGCCGCGACCGCCAGCCGGCGGGCGGTCGCCAGGTCCTCCGGCCCCGCCGGTCCCGCCAGCCCGGCGGGCACATCACCACCGGTGACGCGCGCGGCGGGGGGCCGCGCCAGGACACCGATGAGCAGATCGTCCACCACCGCGACCACCACCGGCGGCTGGTCGCGCAGCGTCCGTTCCAGCGCCACCGCCATCGCCGGCCGCGCGGCCAGCACGCGCAGCCCGCCGGACGACGGCAGGCCCGCCTCGGCCGCGGCCAGCGCGGCGGCCGACCCCCCTTCCAGCAGCCGCCGCAGGATCGCCTGGTCCCGGCCGCCGGGCCGGGGATCGCGGTCCAGGCCCGCGTCGCGATGAGCGGTGATCAGACGCTCCCGGACGGCGTCGGCCCAGTCGTCGTAGAGCTCCCGCGCGTCCAGCAGGCGGCCGGGGTCCACGCCCTCGGCGCCCGCCAGCTCACGCGCCCGCGACCAGATCGCGCGCTCGGCGACGTGGATCGCGCCGAGCACCGCCTCGATCGGGATTCCCTGCCGGGCCCGCGTGATCGCCAGTTCCTGGACGAACGACAGCTCCGCCTCGGTCGGTCCGCGGCGGTCCGCCAGCGCCCGGGTCGCGGCGACGAGCAGCGCGCGGGTGTGCCCGGCCACGTCGGCGGGCGGCAGCGCCGAGATCCCCGGCACGGTGCTCCGCACACCCGACACCGCCGACGCCAGCACGTCGGGATCGGCGACGACCCGCTCGATCAGTTCGGTCACCGGACCCCAGGCGGCGCTGCCATGCATCCGGCCATCATGGCGGTCCTTGTGAGAATGAACAAGCGAAGCCGCGAATCGGGTGATCCAGGCCACCTGTTTCGCCGCGACCTGTCCCTACTCTTTGGACGTCCACACAATCACGTCCGAAGGTGAAGCATGACCACCACCCGCCGGATCGCGGTGATCGGCGCCGGGGCGTCCGGGCTCGCCGCCGCCAAGGCGCTGCTCGACGCGGGGCTCGAGACCGTCGTGTACGAGAAGGGCGACCGGCCCGGCGGCCTGTGGGCCCGCGGCAACGCGAGCGGCCTGTCCCCCGCCTACGCCTCGCTGCACCTCAACACGAGCAAGGGCCGCACGCAGTTCGCCGACCTCCCCATGCCCGCGCACTGGCCGGACTACCCGTCCGCCGACGCCGTCGCCGGCTACCTCGCCGACTACGCCGAGCGGTTCGGCGTCGTCCCGCACATCCGCTACGGCCGCGCCGTCGGCTCCGTGGAGAAGGCCGGCGACACGTGGACGGTGACGACCGAGGCCGGCGACACCGGACGGTACGACGCCGTGATCGTCGCGAACGGCCACAACTGGGACCCCCGACTGCCCGACCCCGCCTACCCCGGCGACTTCTCCGGCGACCAGATGCACGCCCACGACTACCGCACACCGGACGTCTTCGCGGGCAGGCGGGTGCTGGTGGTCGGGATGGGCAACTCCGCCATGGACATCGCCGTCGACGCCTCCCACGTGTCGCGCGGCCCCGTCCTGCTGTCGGCCCGGCGCGGCGTCCACATCGTCCCGAAGTACCTGTTCGGACGGCCCGCGGACGCGACCGGCGGCGCCCTCGCCGCGCTGCCGTGGCGGCTGCGCCAGCGGATCGCGCAGACCCTGCTGCGCCTCGCGGTCGGCACGCCGCAGAGCTACGGGCTGCCCGCGCCCGCGGGGGGCCTCTTCCAGAACCACCCGACGATCAGCGACACGATCCTGCACCGCCTCACCCACGGCGAGGTCGCCGCGCGTCCCGGCGTCGAGCGCCTGGACGGCGGGCGCGTCGTCTTCGCCGACGGCACCGCCGACCCCGTCGACGTGATCGTCTGGGCCACCGGCTACCGCGTGACCATCCCGTTCCTGCCCGAAGACCGGCTGGGCCCCGACCCGGAGAGGCTGCCGCTCTACAAGCGCGTCTTCCACCTGGACGACCCGAGCCTCGCCTTCGTCGGGCTGATGCAGTCCACCGGCGCGGCGCTCCCCGTCGTGGAGGCGCAGGCGAAGCTGGCCGCCGCGTTCTTCTCCGGCGCCTATGCTCTGCCTCCCGCCGCCGACCAGCGGCGCGCCGTCGCCCGCGCCCTGCGGGACGCCGTCGACCGGTGGGGCCCGGACGCGCGGCCCCACATGCGCATCGACTTCGACCGGTACGTGGCCGACCTGCCCACGGAGATCGCGGCCGGGCGCACCCGGCGCCGCCGCGGCGCCGGCCTGCCCTTCACCCCCGCCGAGCACGAGGAGATCGCCCCGTGAACCGCCGAGAAGCCCGCGACCTGCGCGTCATCGTCACCGGAGCGTCCGGCACCTTCGGCCGGGCGCTGTGCGAGCGGCTCAGCGGCCTCGGCGCCCGCGTCGTCGGGCTGGACGTGGCGCCCCGCGCGGACGACCCGGTCGAGGTCATCGCCTGCGACATCACCGACGACGCGGCCGTCCCCGCCGCGGTGGCCGAGGCGGTCTCCCGGCTCGGCGGGCTGGACCTGCTGGTCAACAACGCGGGGATCGGCGGTCCCGCCCCGGCCGAGCTGCCGCCGGGCGCGGAGGTCCGCCGCCAGCTCGACATCAACCTGCTCGGCACCTGGCGCGTCACCGCCGCCTGCGTCGACGCCCTCGTCGCGTCGGAGCGGCGCGGCCGGGTGATCATGCTGACATCCCGGATGGCCGTCATGCAGCTGCCGCTCGCCGCCGCGTACGGCGCGTCCAAGCGGGCGCTCGTCGCGTACGCCGACGCGCTCCGCCTGGAGCTCGGCACCCACGTGGACGTCACGTGCGTCTACCCGTCGGCGGTGCGGAGCCCCATCCACGACTCCACGGCGGCCGCCGGGCTGTCCCTGGAGGGGATGAGCCAGTACGAGCCCCTCGAAGGCGTGATCGACACCGTCCTGCGCGCCGCGCTGGGCCGGCGGCCCCGCCGCGACATGCCCACCACCCGGCGCGGTGCCGTCGAGTTCTTCCTGGCCCGCCACCTTCCCCGGGTCACCGACCGGATCGTCGCCAAGACGCTCGCCGGACGCGTCCGCTCGGGCGCCTTCCAGGGCGCCGAGCTGGCCGCGGGCGTCGTGCGCCGGCACGGGGCGGGCGAGTGAGCGCGCTCGACACGGCGGCGGCACCGGCCGCGGGCCGCGCGCGCGGCGGCGACCTCGGCAGGTACGCCACCGGCTCGCTCGGGATGGGCGTGTGGGTCACCGTCCCCGGCCTGCTGCTGCTCTACTTCCTCACCCACACGCTGGGCGTCCCGTCCTTCCTGGCCGGGCTCACCCTGCTCCTCCCCAAGATCGTCGACGCGGTGGTGCACCCGTGGCTCGGCACACTGTCCGACCGCCGGGCGCGCAGGACCGGGCACCGGCGCGGCATGCTCGCCTTCGGGCTGCTGCTCGGCATCGCCATGACCGCGATGTTCAGCGTCCCGCCCGCCCTGTCCGGCGGGACGGCCGCGCTGTGGGTCGGTTTCTGGTTCATCGTCGGCAACCTGCTCTTCGCGTGCTTCCAGGTGCCGTACCTGACCACGCCGTCCGACCTGGAGGTCGGCTACCACGAGCGCACCCGCGTGTTCATGTTCCGCATGCTGTTCCTGACCGTCGGGCTCCTCGGCGCGGGCGTCGCGGCACCGGCGCTGGTCGAGGCGGGCGGCCGCGGCGACTACGCCCGGATGGCGCTGCTCCTGTCCGTCGTCATGGTCGTGTCGGGGGCCGTCGCCATCACCGGGGTGCGGGGCCTCACCCGCCACCTCGGCTTCCGGATGCCGGACGGCGAGGGCCACTCGTTCGTCGAGGACGTCCGCGTCGCGATGCGGGACCGCGACTTCCGCGCCCTCGTCCTGTCGTACCTGTTCACGGGGACGACCACGCACCTGTTCCTCGCGGCGGTGCCGTTCTACACCGAGTACGTCTTCGACGACGGCAAGCTCACCGCCGTGTTCATGGGCGCCTTCCTCGGCCCGGCCGTCATCGCGGGCCCGGCATGGATGTGGTTCTCGAAGCGCATCGGCAAGCAGAAGGGCCTGCTGCTCTGCCAGGCGGTCTTCGTCGCGGGGTCGCTGGCCCTGCTGCTCGGCGAGATGCTCGGCGTGGCCGCGTCCGTCGGCGTGACCGTCCTGCTCGGCACGGCCTTCGCGGGGCTCCAGCTGTTCGCCTTCTCGATGGTCCCGGACGCGGTCGCCGCCGCCGGGGCCCGCGCCGGCGCCTACACCGGCGTGTGGACGGCGACGGAGGCCACCGGCACGGCGATCGGCCCCTACATCTACTCGGCCGTCCTCGCCGCCGGGGGCTTCGTGTCCGTGACCGCCGGGGAGTCGGTGGCCCAGTCGGACGCCGCGCTCACCGCCGTGCTCGTCGGCTTCACCGTCGTCCCTGCGGTCGTCATGCTGGTGGCCATGGTGTTCCAGGCGCGCTGCCGTCTCGACCGGAACACGCGTTGACCGAGGCCCTCGCGCTGCTCGGCATCCTGCTGGGGGCGACGGCCCAGTCGGCGACGGGCATGGGGTTCTCGCTCCTGGCGGCACCCGTCCTCGTCCTGCATCTGGGCCCGCGCGAGGGGGTCTCCGTCACGCTCGTCCTCGCCGTGCTCTGCTCGGCCGTCGCGCTGCTGCGCGACGGCCGGGACGCGGACGCGGGCCAGGTGACCCGCCTCCTCGTCCCGACGCTGCTGTGCACGCCCGTCTACGCCCTGGCCCTGAAGTCGGTGGACGCCCACCTGCTCGCTCTCGCCTCGGGCGGGTGCGTCGTGCTCGCCGTGGGACTGCTGGCGTCCGGCGTCCGCTGGCCGTGGCTGCGCCGCCCGGAGGGCGCCGTGGCGGCCGGAGCGAGCAGCGCCCTGCTGAACGTCGTCGGCGGCGTGGGCGGCCCACCGATCGGCCTGTACGCGGCCAACGCGGAGTGGGGCCCGGCCGCCACCCGGGGCAACCTCTGCCTGTACTTCCTGGTGCAGAACGCGGTGACGCTCGCCTTCCTGGGGTTCGTCCTGCCCGAGCCCTTCCATTTCGCCGCGCTGGCCGGGGGCACCGCCGCCGGACTGTCCCTCGGCCGCCGGATGCCCGCCCGCGTGCTGCGCACCGCCGTCCTCGGCGCCTCCCTGTGCGGCGGCCTGGGCCTGATCGGCGGCGCGGTGTGATCGGCGGCGCGGTCTGATCAGAACGACCGGTAGTCGCGCACCGGCAGCCGGGGGCCGCGGCGCGGCGGACGCCGGCCGGACGCCAGCAGCAGCCGGGTGACCCGGTGCCGGTGCCCGGCGTAGGGCTCCAGCAGCTCCAGCATCCCGGCGTCGTCGACCTTCCGCCCGGCGAGCGCCCAGCCGACCAGGCCGGGCAGGTGGTAGTCGCCGACGGAGACGGCGTCGGGATCACCGGCCGCGCGCTGCCGGACCTCCGCCGCCGTCCACACGCCGATGCCGGGCAGCGACCGCAGCCGCCGCTCGGCCGGGTCCTCCTCCAGCCGCGCCGCCACCCGGGCGGCCCCGATGATCGTCCGGGCCCGGACGGCCTCCAGTCCCGACCGGTGCCACTCCCATGACGGGATCCGGATCCAGACGGCGGGCGGCGGCGGCACCCGCATCCCCTCGGGCGCGCCCGGCGCGGGCTCACCGAACCGCCGCAGCAGGTAGCCCCAGCCGCGCCACGCCTCCTCGGCGAGCACCTTCTGCTCCATGACCGCGGGCACGAGCGCCTCGAACACCCTGTTCGTCCGCCCGATCCGCAGGCCCGGCCGCTTCCGCATCTGCTCCCGGACGACGTCGTGCCGCGCCTCGAACCCCTCGGGCGAGTCGGCGGCGCCGAGCAGGTCCGGCACGCCGGCCAGCAGCCATCCTGCCCCCGGCCCCCAGGCGGCGGCCTCGACGGCGCCGGCGGCGAGCCGCACCCGGAGCGTGCCCGGCCCGTCCGGCGTGAACGACGCCCGCCAGACGGTCCCGTCCGGCTCGGCCCGGAACGCCGGATCGTGGTGGCCCCGCCGGTGCGGCCGCAGCGTACCGAGCAGATCCACCGGCCACGGCGGCCGCCACACCCGCGTCTGCACCACGCTCACGCCACCGGCTCCTCAGCCCTGCTGGACAGAGTGACGATATCCGCCGATCAGGTGTCGGTGGAGAAGCGGACGGCCGTCGGCGGCAGCTCGATGCCCGGCCAGACGCGCAGGCCGCCGCGCAGCTCGTTGCCGGGGCCGACCACCGCGCCGTCGCCCAGGATGACGCCGTCCAGGACGGCGCCGGGACCGACGCGGGCGCCCCGGCTCAGCACCGAGTCGCGGACGGTGGCGCCCTCGGCGACGAACGCGTCGTCCAGCAGGACGCTGCCGATCACGGTGGCGCCCGCCTCGACCGTCGCGCCCCGGCCGACGGCCGTGCCGCCGCGGACGACGGCGCCCGGGGAGACGCGGGAGCCGTCCAGGGCCAGCCGCTCGCCCGGGTCGCCCGGCATCGCCGCCGACTCCAGCCTGCCCAGCACGAGGTCGCAGGAGCCGCGCACGAACGCCTCGGGCGTGCCGACGTCCAGCCAGTAGCCCGCCTCGACATGGCCCATCACGACGGAGCCGGACGCGATCAGGGACGGGAACGTCTCCCGCTCCACCGACACGACCTCGCCCTCGGCGATCGTGTCGATCGCGGAGCGGCGGAAGACGTAGCAGCCCGCGTTGATCTGGTTCGTGACCGGGTGGGAGGTCTTCTCCAGGAACGCGGTGACGCGGCCGGCGCCGTCGGTCGGGACGCAGCCGAAGCGGGACGGGTCGTCGACCGTCGTGAGATGGAGGGTGACGGCGGCTCCCGCCTCCTCGTGCACCTTCACCTGCGACCGGACGTCGTGGCCCGACAGGATGTCGCCGTTCAGGATCAGGACGGGCTCGTCGGGGCCGCAGGTCAGCTCGCGGGAGGCGTTGCGGATGGCGCCTCCGGTGCCGAGCGGCTCGTCCTCGCTGACGTAGACGAGCTCGACGCCGTGGGCGTGCGAGCCGAACGCGGCCTCGAACATCTCGGCGCGGTAGGACGTGGCGAACACGATGCGCTCGACGCCGGCGGCGCGGGCGCGCGCGAGCTGGTGCGCGAGGAACGCCACCCCGGCCGTGGGAAGCAGCGGCTTGGGGGTGGAGATGGTCAGCGGGCGCAGGCGGCTGCCCTGGCCTCCGACCAGCAGGATCGCTTCCACTCGGTTCCTTTCTCCACCTCGGGCGTCGTGGCAGGAGCCTAGTGGGTGCGGGAGGTTCGACTGCTTTCGTACTGGTCCACGGCCTTCTGGTAGGACGCCATGTGCGCCTCGGCGGACACCGTCCAGGAGAACTGCTGCGAGCGGGCGTGGGCGGCCTCGGCGAGGGCGGCGCGGCGGCCGTCGTCGTCGAACAGCGACGACAGGATGCGGCCGATGCCCGACGGGTCGGGGTCGGTGTAGGCGACCGCGTCGCCGCCGACCTCGGGGAGGGCGCCCCGGCGGGTCGTGAGGACGGGCGCCCCGCACGCCATGGCCTCCAGGACGGGCAGGCCGAACCCCTCGCCGCGGCTGGGGAGCGCGACGACGAGCGCGCCGCCGAAGAAGCCGGGCAGCGACGCCCACGGCAGGTACCCGGGGCGGACGACGCGCAGCGACAGCGGGACGGTCGCCAGGGCGGCGTCGACGTCGTCGTCCCAGCCGCCGCCTCCGGCGAGGACGAGCGCGGGCGGGTCCGGGCGGTCCGCGCACGCCTTCACCCAGCCGCGGATGAGGCTCGGGACGTTCTTGCGCGGCTCGAGGGCGCCCAGATAGGCGACGTAGGGGTGGCCGTGGAGGCCGAGGCGGTCGGAGACGCGCCGCACGTCCGCCTCGGCCGGACGGCGGAAGACGCCGTGGTCGACGCCGTGGTAGGCGATGTCGATGTGCGCGGGGTCGGCCGACAGGAGCCGCACGAGCTCGTCGCGGGTCGCCCTGGACGGCGCGATCAGCCGGGTCGCGCGGCGGGCCGCGGTGCGGGTCGCCGACTTGATGTACGTCGTCCGGACCGGGTCGTGCAGCTCCGGCTCGGCGAAGTGGATGACGTCGTGGATCGTGACCACGGTCGGCAGGTGCGCGCTGACCGGAATGGTGTAGGTCGGCAGGTGGATGACGTCCGCGCCGACGCTCTCGGCGACATAGGGCAGGCCGGACTGCTCCCAGGCGAGCCGGCTGGCGCGGTGCGTGAGCGCGGCCGGGCCCGCGATGACCCGGGCCCCCGGGACGAGCAGCGCGTAGCGCTCCTCGTCGGCGCGCTGGCACGCGACGGCGAGGTCGGCGCCCAGCGCGTGCAGGGCGACGAGGAGCCCGTCGACGTACCGGCCGAGCCCGCCCCGGTCGGCGGGCACGGTCGTCGCGTCGAGCAGTATCCGCGGCGCCACGGTCCACTCCCCCATCCCGGCCCATCGGACCGCACGTGGCGTAGATCACCCTTTACGGGAGAGCCTACGCCCGGACGGGGGTGATCCGTGCGACCTCAGGCCGCTCTCTTGCGCGCGTGGATCAGGACGATGCTGCCGCGCTCGTTCGGGGCACGCCGGTCGCCCAGCGCGACCAGCGGCGCGAGGGGCGCCGCGGCGTTGAAGCCGACCTTGCCGCCGTAGGTGGAAAGCGACAGGTAGAGGCGTTCCGCCGCGGCGGTCCGGAACTGGTACGAATGCCGGACCAGGTCGAGGCCGCGCTCGTCCATGAGCCGCCGGAGGCTGTCATGGGTGTAGGTGTGCTGGACGTGGTACTTGGCCTTGTGCGCGTCCCGCAGCTTCGGCCAGGCGTCGGCGCGCGACAGCACGTCGGCGGACATGAAGATCTCACCGCCGGGCTTGAGCACGCGCGCCATCTCGTCCAGCGACGTCCCGCCGTCGGCGAAGTGCTCGATCGCGCAGACGGACAGGACCGCGTCGAACGAGCCGTCCCCGAACGGGAGCCGGAGCGCGTCGCATTCGATCAGCGCGGGCGGGTGGGCGAGGGTCCGCCCGTACAGCATCTTCTTGCGGGCGAGGTCGATCGACACGGCCTCGGCGCCGCGCCTGCGCGCCTGCCCGGCCCAGTAGCCGTCGCCGCCGGCCACGTCGAGGACGCGCCTGCCGCGCAGGTCGCGCCCCATCCAGCCGAGGAGGGTCCCGGCCTCGCGGTAGCGGCACACGTGCACCTGGTGGCCCATGAAGGCGACCACATCGGAGAGTTTCATCGCCCCCAACCATAGGGCGCCGCGGCGGCCGGGGCGTCCGTACCGCGCTGTTCGCCTACGCTGTGCGCGTGAAATCCAAGACCGTCGCCATGCGCGTCCTGCGGGTCCTGCTCGTGCTGCTCGCGCTCGGGTTCTGCGCGTACAGCGTGGCCTCGCAGTGGGACGCGACGACCCGCGCGTTCCGGGACATGTCGTGGGCGACCCTCGCCGGGGCGCTGGCCGCCGGGGTCGCGGGCCTGATCGCGTGGATGCTCGGCTGGCGGGCGTTCCTGGCGGGGCTGGGCTCCCCGCTGCCGCTGCGGACGGTGTTCCGGATCTCGGCGATCTCGCAGCTCGGCAAGTACGTCCCGGGCAAGGTGTGGGCGCTGGTCACGCAGATCGAGATGACGCGCGAGCACAAGGTGCCGGCGGAGCGGAGCTTCGGTTCGACGCTGCTGGCGGTGGCGTGCTCGACGGCGTGCGGCCTGGCGGTCGCCGCGGTGACGCTGCCGCTGACGTCCGTGACGGCGCGCGAGCAGTACTGGTGGGCGTTCCTGCTGGCGCCCGTCCTGCTGGTGGGGTTGCACCCCCGGCTGGTGACGTGGGCGCTGGACACGATGCTGCGGCTCATCCGGCGGCCTCCGCTGGAGCGCCCGGTGAGCATCGGGGTGACGCTGCGGGCGATCGGCTGGACGGTCCTCGGCTGGGCGCTGTTCGGCGTCCACACGTGGCTGCTGTGCGCGGCGGTCGGCGGCGACGGCGCCGGGCTGCCGTTCCTCGCGACCGGCGCCTACGCGCTGGCGTTCGTGGCGGGCCTGCTGTTCTTCGTCGCGCCGGCGGGCGTCGGGGGGCGCGAGGCGGCGCTGACGGTGGTGCTGACGCCGGTGCTGCCGGCGGGCGCCCCCGTCGTCGTGGCGATCGCGTCCCGGGTGATCCTCACCCTCGCCGACCTGCTGATCGCGGCCGTGGCCGCGGTCATGGGGCGCGGGTCCGCGCAAGAGGCCCGGCCGGACGGGAATGAAGACGGCGAGCCGGAGCTTGTCACCGGTACGCAGCCGACGAAGGAGACACCGTGACGGCCCCCATCACCGTGACCGACGCGACGTTCGACGCCGAGGTCCTCAAGAGCGACACCCCGGTCCTGGTCGACTTCTGGGCGGCGTGGTGCGGCCCCTGCCGCATGATCGCGCCGGTGCTGGACCAGATCGCGGCGGAGGAGGACGGCCGGATCCGGATCGCGAAGCTCGACTACGACGCCAACCCGCAGACCCCGCAGAAGTACGGGGTGATGGGCCTGCCGACCCTGCTGCTGTTCAAGAACGGCGAGGTCGTCGAGCAGGTCACCGGCGCGAAGCCGAAGCGGGCCCTGCTGAAGGTCATCGAGCCGCACCTGTGAGCTCGTCCAGGTAGGCGTCCCAGACGGGCGTGTGGTCGACCGGGCGGACGCCGGAGCGGAGACGTTCCGGCGTCCCGTCCGCGTAGAAGCGGGTGAGGGCGTCCGCGAGGGACGCGACGTCGTCCGGGGCGCAGACGAGCCCGTCGACGCCGTCGCGGACCTGGGACGCGAAGCCGCCGACATCGGTCGCGATGACCGGGATGCCGTACTCGTAGGCCATCCACACGTTCTGCGAGGCGGTGGCCGTCCGGTACGGGAGGACGAGCGCGTCGGCGTCGGCGAACAGGCCGGGCACGTCGGCGGCGGGCACGTAGCCCGGACGCAGGTCCACCCGTCCGTCCAGGCCCAGCTCGGTGATGAGCGCGCGGGTGTCGTCCAGGCCGCCCCAGAACTCGCCCGCCACGGTCAGCGCGACATCGTCCGGCCCCTTGGCGAGGGCGCGGAGCAGGACGTCCAGCCCCTTGTACGGGCGGACGATCCCGAAGAACAGCAGCCGGCGGCGCACCCGGGCGTCGTCCGCCCTCGCGGCGTGCGGGACCGGCAGGTGCGCGGGCATCTCCGCGACCCGGACCGGGCTCCCCGTCAGCCCCCGCGCCAGTTCCGCCTGCGCCGCCGTGTGGACGAGCACGCCGTCCACCCTCCGCAGCAGCGCCTTCATCAGCGGCACGTCGTACGTTTTGCGCTCGTGCGGCAGCACGTTGTGGCACAGCGCGACGACCCGCGTCCGGCGGCCGACGCCGCGCAGGATCCCGAGGTAGGCCGGGACCTGCACGGGGCTCAGCACCGCCAGGACGACCAGGTCGCGGTCGCGCAGCGCGCGGCCCGTCCGGAACCAGCCGTCGGGCCGCCGCCAGTCGAGGACGCGCCGCGTCGCGGGGAACGGCTCCCCCTCCGGCTCGGAGATCGTCTGCTGCCCCGGGTACAGGAACCCCGGGTACTGGGCCCGCCACGACTCGATGACGACGTCGTGCCCGGCCGCGGCGAACCGGTGGGCGAGCTCGGTGGTGTGGTGCGCGCCCCCGCCCTTGTACGGGAACGCCGGCCCGACGATGGAGATCCGCACTAGACGTCGCCGCGGGACCGGACGATCAGGTCGGCGAGCAGCGCCATCGACGCGATGATCAAGCCGGTAATGAAGATCATCACGGTGTTGTTGGCGAACCGCACGGGGTGCACGACCATGTCGAACACGCCCTTGGCCAGGCCGATCCCGATCAGCCACAGCGCGGGCGGCATCAGCACCTTGAGCGGGTTGAAGTACATGACCATCCGCAGCACCTGGAGGATGTAGCGGTAGGCGTCCTTGGTGAAGTGGAACTTCGACTTGCCGGCCCGCTTCGCGTAGTCGATCGGGACGTACCGGACGGGGTGCTGGTTCGACAGGAACGCGATCGTGATCGTCGTGACGCAGGAGAACCCGGGCGGCAGCAGCCGCAGGTAGGGCCCGGACACGTCGCGGCGGAACGCCCGCAGCCCCGAGTTCAGGTCGGGGATCTTCGTGTTGGTGAGCCGCTCGGCGACCTTGCGGATGAACCACTTGGCGGGCACGCGCAGCGCCTTGTGCGTGCCCTCCTCGCTGGTGCGGGCCCCGACGACCTGGTCGATGGACGGGTCGTCGTCGAGCATCCGGACGAGTTCGGGGATGCGCTCGTTCGGGTACGACATGTCGGCGTCCGTCCACACGACGATGTCGCCGCGCGCCTGCTGGGAGCCGATGCGCCGGACCGTCCCGGAGCCGCTGTTGTGCTGGAACGCGACGACCCGCATCGCCGGGAAGCGGGGGGCCGCGTCGCGAAGGCGGGCGAGGGTCTCGTCGGTCGAGCAGTCGTCGACGGCCAGCAGCTCGTACGTCATGCCGCTGTTGTCCATCGCCTTGCTGATGCGCTCGACCTCGTCGATGACGTGGTCCTGCTCGTTGTAGCAGGGCAGGACGATCGTGACGTGCACGCTGTCCTCGGCGGGGTCGGCCTCGCTCGGGGCGGGTACGACGGCGGACTCGACGGCTGGCTGGGTGCTCACGCAGGGCGAGAATACTCGCCCTCGACGGTGATCGTGGCTGACCCGGAGGTCACGGCCTCGCCGGCTCCGCGATCCACACGTCGACGGACAGGCCCCACGTGCCGCCGGGCGGGCGGGTCAGGGTGCGCCCGTCCTGCCGTGTCCGCAGCTCGACGGAGTGCACCGGAGTGCCGCCGTAGCGCTCGGCCTGCGCCCGCGTCGCCCCCATGATCACGGGACGGCGGCCGGCGTCGTGGACCTTGCGCAGGACGCGGCGCACGTCGCCCGGTCCGGCCCCGTCGGCGAGCCGCGCCGCGGGCAGCCCGCACATGCCCCGCACCACCTGGAGGAACCGGTCGGCGGTGGCCCGTTCGACGACGATCACCGAGCGGCCGGGGCCGAGGTCGGCGCACAGCCTCCGGACGGCCGCGACCTCGCCCTGCTCGGTCTCGCGGCCGAGGAACGGCCCCGACACGACCACGACCGGCGCCACCAGCAGCGCGACGGCCGCGACCGCCGCCGGGCGCACGACGCGCGGCCCGTACCCGGACCGCCGGACGCGCCGCGCCGCCCACGCCGCCGCGAACAGGGTGAGCAGCAGCAGGCCCGGGATGACGAGCCCGATCAGCCGCCGCGCCGCCCACGGGTGGTCGGGCGTGATGCCGGGACGCAGCAGCACCTGGGTGGTCGTCCAGACGACGACGCCGTACGGGAGCAGCCACTCGGGCGAGCGGCCGCGCATCAGCCGCCGGACGAGCAGCGCGGCGCCGAGCACGGCCAGGATCAGCGCGGGGACGCCGATGTACCAGATCACCCAGTGGAGGGACAGTTCGGTGTACTGCCGGGTGCCGTCGATCGCGAGGCCGTTGATCCGCTGGACCTGCTCGATGAAGCCCGCGTTGAGCACGTCGTCGGGGTTGTCCGGGACGCGGCGAACGGTCTGGAACAGCGGCCGCGCCGTGAACCCCGCCATGACCAGGACGGTGAGGACGGCCGCGGCGTCCGGCAGGCGCCCCCGCGCGACCGCCGCGGCGGCTCGCCGCAGCCTGCTCCCGGTCGGCTCCCAGCGCACCAGGGCCACCGTCACGACGGTCGCCGCCACGACCGCGCCGCTGATGTAGAGGAGCGGGACGAGCGAGCCGCCGAGGTAGTCCAGGTAGGGGCGCGACAGCGTGTAGCCCTCGACGAGGCCGGCGCCCGCGCCGAGCAGCAGCCCCCCGCCGAGCGTGTACCCCGTCGGGCGTCCGCGCGCGACGAGGTACCCGGCGAAGACGAACACGGGCAGGACGTCGCGGAGCCCGTCGATCCGGACGAGGACGATCAGCCCGAACGCGAGCCCGGCCAGGAACGCCTTCGCGATCGTCGAACGGGGGGCGGCGCGTCCCTTCTCCTCCCGGACGTCGTGCATCAGTGACAGCCCGCCGAGCAGCAGCACGAGCGCGGGCAGCTCGCTGAACGTGGATCGCGACGCCCACAGCATCGGGAACGTCAGCGCGAGCAGCAGCGCGCCGGCGGGTGCCCAGCGCGGTCCGGCGAGGCGCGCGACCAGGCCGCCGAAGGCGAGCACGCAGCAGGCGCCGAGCAGCGGCGCCATCAGCAGAAGCCCGTACGTGCCGCCGAGCCAGCCGCCGAGGGCGAGGACGAGCGGCAGGCCCGCCATGAACTGCGGGACGATCACGTCCCCGTCCTGGTAGAAGGCGGGGCTCGCGTACGCCAGTGCGGGGTCGCCGCCGCCGAACGCCCACCGCCCCTGCGGGATCGGCAACGAGCCGTGGTCGGCGAGCCGGATCGCGAACTGGACGTAGGACGCCGGGTCGCGGCGGACGATGATCTGCTCCGAGCACATGGCCACCTGGAGCGCGAGGAAGGCGAGGGTCACGAGGAGCACCCCGCCGGTGGCCCAGCGGGGAGCGCGGTCGGCCGCGCCCTCCGCCGGGACGTCCTCCGGTGCGCGGCCCCGCAGGCCGAGCCAGAGGAAGAGCGCCGCGACGGGCAGGAAGAGCACGATCGCAGGGCCGGGCCGGAACGCTCCGGCCAGCAGGAGGGGCAGGGACACCGTCAGCCACGCCACCACGAGCAGCGCCGGCGCGACGCTGATCCGGGCGAGCAGCCCCCCCGCACCCATGCAACCCTCCCTGGTCGTCGGCAGGGGAGCGTATCGGTGTTCCGCCCCGGGGTGACGCCGCCGAGCCGGGCGGCCCTACCCTCGGCTCATGACCGGAAGCGTGGGACCTGCGGATCTGCTGCGGAGGCGGGTGGCCGAGGACCCGTCCAGGCCGTTCGTCACCTTCTACGACGACGCGAAGGGGGAGCGCGTCGAGCTGTCCGCCAAGACGTTCGACAACTGGGTCGCGAAGACCGCGAACCTGCTCGTGGACGACTTCGCCGCCGAGCCGGGCACCCGGGTCGTCCTGGCGCTGCCGCAGCACTGGCAGACCGCCGTCTGGCTGATGGCGTGCTGGTCGGCGGGCCTCGTCGCGCGGCCGGTCGAGCCGGGCGGACCGTTCGAGGCCGAGGGCCCGTACATCCTGGCGGTGGCCGAGGAGGCGATCGGCGGCGCGCTCGGCGACCCGGACGCGGAGGAGGTCGTCGGCCTGTCCCTGCACGCGCTCGGCGGGCCGCTGGCCGACTGCCCGCCGGGGGTCTCCGACTACGCGGTGGAGGTGCGCGCGCACGGGGACCGGTTCGTCCCGGACCCCGCGGTCACCCCGGACCTGCCCGCATTGAATGTGACAAAGACCACATTGACGGCGGCGGCGCTGGTCGCGGAGGCGCGCGACACCGCAGGCAGATGGGAGCTGGACGCGAACAGCCGTGTCCTGGTTGACATGTCGTTCGCCACACTCGACGGGGTTCTGGCGGGCCTGATGGCACCACTAGCCTCGGGAGCTTCCGTCATAATTCAACGAAACTCCAACGAAACCGCCCTAGAGCGGCGGGTGAGCGTGGAACATGTGACGGCGGTGGCGGGGTTGAACGGATGGAATGACCCATCCGGGTCCCTGCGGCGCCTCGGCTGACCTACGCTCTACCCTTGCCGTCCGCCGCCGACACCATCCGAACCCTCGAAAGCGGGACAGCCCCCGGACAACGGAGCCGATGAACAGCAACCCGATGTACATGGAGTACGTCGACGACGCCGATCCGCCGGCGCCGCGTCGGCGTGGCTGGCGCATTCTCGGCTGGATCTGCATCGGGCTGTCCGCGGTCATGGTCGCCGGATCCCTCACCGCCTACGGCCTGTACCGCAAGGCGTTCGGGAACATGGGCCACGAGGACATCACCGCCGCGCTCGGCCCGAACCGGCCCGAGAAGCTCAACAGCGCGATGAACATCCTGCTGCTCGGCTCCGACACCCGCGCCGGCGGCAACGCCAAGTACGGCCGCAGCATGAAGGACGAGCCGCCGCGCTCGGACACCATGATCCTGCTGCACCTGTCCCCCGGCGGCGGGCAGGCCATGGGCATCAGCTGGCCCCGCGACCTGATGGTCCCGACGCCGTCCTGCAAGAGCCGCAACGGCGGGACCGTTCCGCCCTCGTCCCGCAAGCAGATCAACGCCACGTTCACCGACGGCGGCGCGGCCTGCGTGATGAAGACGATCGAGGCCATCTCGAACATCCGCATCGACCACTTCATGCAGGTCGACTTCAACGGCTTCAAGTCGATCACGAACGCGGTCGGCGGCGTCCCGGTGTGCCTGCCGAAGGCCGTCAACGACCCCAAGTCGAAACTCCGGCTCAGCGCGGGCAAGCACGAGATCAAGGGCGAGACGGCGCTCGCGTACGTCCGCAACCGTTATGGCCTCGGCGACGGCTCCGACACCGACCGGATCAAGCGGCAGCAGAAGTTCATGGGCGCCCTCGCCAACAAGGCGATGAGCGCGGGCGTGCTCAGCAACCCGTCCAAGATGCTGGCGCTGATGAACGCGGTCACCAAGTCGCTGACCACCGACAAGGACCTCGACGCCCAGACGATGCTGAAGATCGCCAAGGGCATGCAGGGCATGTCGGCGGGCAAGCTGCGGTTCATCACCGTCCCGTCCGGGCCCGACCCCCTCGACCCGAACCGGGTCGCGCTGACCTCCGCCGCGCAGCCGTTCTTCCGCGCCGTCCGCAACGACACGAAGGTCCCCGAGGCGCCCAAGCGCACGGCCGTCAAGATCGACCCGAGCCAGGTGCGGGTCCGGGTGTTCAACGCCAGCGGCATCGACGGCCAGGCCCGCCGCGTCGCCGAGGACCTCGAGGCCCAGGGCTTCCACGTCACCGTCGGCGGGAACGCCTCCGCGACCGCCGCCACCCGCGTCCTGTACGCGACGGGCGCCGACCAGGGCGCGCAGCTGCTCGCCGGGATGATCCCGAGCCGGCCGCAGCCGGCCGCCCGCACCAGCGGCGGCTCGCCCGGCGTCGTCGACCTCGTCGTCGGCCGCGACTGGACCGTGCTCAAGAGCATCAAGAGCGGCATCCCCAGGCAGCAGGGCGAGATCCGCGCGGACGACGACATCTGCAAGCAGCCTTGACCTACCTCACCCCCCAGGCATCGCACCCCCCGCTCGGACCGGCCCCGGGGGGCACCGCACAGATTCCGCGTCAGGCCGGGGCGGCCGAGACCGCCCCGCCCGCCGAGGCCGGGCCCGCGCCGCGCCGGGAGCGCGACCCGTTCTTCGACAACGCGAAGTTCCTCGCGATCCTGCTCGTCGTCATCGGGCACTCGATCGCGAACCTGCTGGACGTCCCGATCGCCAGGGCCCTGTACCTGACGATCTACATGTTCCACATGCCGCTGTTCATCGTGGTCACCGGCTACTTCTCGCGGAACTGGACGTTCTCCGGCGGCAAGGCCCGCAAGCTGATCACGAACGTGGGCGTCCCGTACGTCGTCTTCGAGATCGCGTACTCGCTCTACGACTGGCTCGCCGGGCGCAACGACCTGGAGATCAGCCTCCTCAAGCCGTACTTCCTCACGTGGTTCCTGTGCGCGCTGTTCATGTGGCGGCTGTCCACGCCCGTCTGGCAGCAGATCCGCTGGCCCCTCGCGGTCGCCCTCGGGTTCTCGCTGCTGTCGTACATGAGCGACCTCGGCAACACGTTCAACATCCACCGGGTCATCGGGCTGCTCCCCTTCTACGTCTTCGGCCTGCTCCTGCGGCCCGACCACTTCGAGCTGCTGAAGAAGCCGATCGCGCGGATCATCGGCATCGGCGTGCTGCTCGTCGGGTTCGCGGGCGGCTGGCTCGTCCGGGACCGCATGTCGCGCGGCTGGATCTACTGGAAGCACCCGCACAGCGAGTTCGCCGTCGACAACGTGACCGGCACGCTGATGCGGCTCGGGATGTTCGCGGCGGCGATCGTCCTGGTCGCCGCGTTCCTCGCGATCGTCCCGCGCCGCAGGATGTGGTTCACCGCGCTCGGCGCCACGACCCTGTACGCGTACCTGCTGCACGGCTTCGTCACCCGGCTGCTCCAGTTCACCGACTGGTGGGGCGCCGGCTGGATGCACACGATCCCCGGCGTCTTCGTCGTGATCGCGGGAGCGGCCGTCGTCGGGACGTTCCTGTGCTCCAAACCGGTCGTCAAGTGCATGAGCTGGGCCCTCGAACCCAAGATGACCTGGGCGTTCACCGGCCTTCGCCGGCCCCGCGGCACCGGCCGCGCCGTCGGCGCGGCGGCGCCCCCGGCGGGCCCCGGCGGCGAGCCGCGCGCGGAGGCGCCGATCGGGGCTCACAGACCGTCATGATTCGCCCCGGCCGGGTTCGACCGGTCGGATAATCTGGGAACCCCTGCCCGTGGGAGAGATGTGTCACCGCTGCTGAGCGTCGTCGTACCGTTCTACAACGTCGAGGAGTACCTCGCGGATTGCCTCGAGTCGGTGCAGCAGCAGACGCTGCGCGACATCGAAGTGATCATGGTCGACGACGGCTCGCCGGACGGCAGCGCGGCGATCGCCAAGGAGTTCGCCCAGCGCGACGGGCGCTTCCGCCTCGTCACCCAGGAGAACCAGGGCCTCGGCCCGGCCCGCAACACCGGCACCCGCCACGCCACCGGCCGGTACATCGCGTTCCTGGACTCCGACGACATCGTCCCCCGCTACACCTACGAGCTGATGGTGGGGACGCTCGAGGAGACGGGCTCCGACCTGTGCTGCGGGGGCGTCCGGCGGCTGACCTCGGCGGGGCCGCGCAACTCCCCGATGCACACCGAGATGTTCCTCGTCACCGAGAAGAAGACGCACATCACGCGGCGGCACGACCTGCTCGGCGACCGCACCGCGTGGAACAAGGTGTTCCGCAAGGACTTCTTCGACGCCAACGCGTTCGCGTTCCCGCCCGGCCTGTACGAGGACGCGCCGGTGACGATCCCCGCGCACTTCCTGGCGAAGTCCGTGGACGTCCTGTCCGACATCGTCTACTACTGGCGCGAGCGCGAGGGCGAGTCCCAGTCGATCACGCAGCGGCGCACCGAGCCCGGCAACCTGGAGGACCGGGTCCGGACGACGCAGGCCGTCACCGCGTTCCTGCGCGACCGCTCCCCCGAGCTGTGGCGGGCGCAGCTGACCTCGGTGCTGTCGGGCGAGCTGCCCCTCTACATCGACGTGGCGGGCGAGGGCGGCCCCGAGTACCAGGAGCGGCTCCGCGCGCTGGCCGGCGAGGTCGTCGCCGAGGCCGACGAGTCGATCATGCGCGGGCTGACCTCGCTGAAGCGGCTCAAGTACCACTTCCTGGCCGACGGCATGATCGACGAGCTGCTGGAGATGATCAACTACCAGCAGGCGCGGATCTTCACCGCCGACGTCGTCCGCAAGGGCGACCGCTGGTACGCCGACTACCCCTACTTCCAGGACGCGTCGCGCGCCGTCCCCGACCACCTCTACGACGTCACCGACGAGCTGACCCTCCAGTGCCGCGCCGACGAGGCGTCCTGGCACGGCGAAAGACTCACGGTCTCGGGGCACGCCTACATCACGCGGATCCCGATGCCCGAGATTACCGAAGCGGGCACCGACGCCGAGTCGTCGCAGATCCGGGTGTGGCTCAAGCACGCCCGCCACGGCACGATCGAGCTGCCCGTCGAGCGCGTCCGGCGCCCGGACGTGTCCGCCGACGCCCGCCGCGCCGCCGCCGACTACGACTGGTCCGGGTTCACCGTCGAGATCGACCCCGCCGACCTGCGGGTCAGCCGCTACCGGTTCATGCGGGCCAGCAAGTACCGGCTGCTCAAGGCGCTGCGGTCGGCGAACTGGGAGCTGCACGCCGAGGTCGTCGCGCCGGGCGGCCTGCGGCTGAGCGGCCCGCTGCGCGGCCCCCGCCGCAGCGACGTCCGCTGGGCCAACGCCCACAGCGCCGCCCCGGACGTCTGGATCCGCCCGGTCACCACGGCCGGCGACCGGTTCATCGTCCAGGTGAAGCAGCTCGTCGCGCATGTCACCGGCGCCCGTGTCGACACCGCCGACGGGCAGGCCACCCTCGTGCTGTCCGGCCGCGTCGCCGACCCGTCCGCCGCGTCCGGCGAGCTGGTGCTGGCCCGCCGGCAGGGCATGGCCGAGGCGCGGCTGCCCGTCACCCTCGGCTCCGACGGCGCGTTCGAGGCCGCCGTGCCGGTCGACGTGCTCGTCTCGCACGCCAGCGAGACCGCCGCGACCCTGCACACCTGGGTCACCGAGGGCCTCGACTGGGACGTGTCGCTGAAGCTCGCCGGGCATGGCAAGCCGACCCGGCTCACCATCCACGACGACGTCGAGCTGCGGCACTGCCTCGGCACCGACGAACTCGTGGTGACCCGGACGAAGTTCGGCAACCTGCGGATCGTCGAGCGCCCCGTCCGGCCCGCCGTGACGAAGGCGGAGTGGACGCCGGACGGGCGGCTCGTCCTCACCGGCGAGATGGCGGGCGCCGACCGTCCCGACCACCTGCTCGTCCGGCTCCGCAACGGCGGCGACACCTACCCCTTCCCCGCGACCTGGACCGACGGGAGCTTCACCGCCGAGCTCGCGCCCGCCGCGATCCCCCGCTTCGGCGAGGAGCTCCCGCTCGGCACCGGCCACTGGGGGTTCTTCGCGCCCACCGCCGACGGCGAGATCGCCGTCGCGATCGCCCGCTCGTCCGTCGCCGGGCTGCCCGCGCCCCGCGTCGTCGGCCTGCACGAGTTCAAGCTCGCCACCTACCAGGCGGACGCGCTGCGCCTGGAGTCGCGTCCGGCCCAGGCCGACGAGGAGCGCGGCGTCTACGGGCTGAAGCGGCTCGCGCTGCGCGACTACCCCGGCTTCCGGTCGCGGCCCCTCCGGGACATGGCGCTGTTCGAGAGCTTCCGGGGACGCCAGTACTCCGACAGCCCCCGCGCGATCTACGAGGAGATGGCGCGCCGCCGGCCCGACCTGGAGTACGTCTGGGTCACCAAGGACGGCCAGTTCCAGGCTCCCGACGGCGTCCGGACCGTCCTGTACGGCGGACGCGACCACTTCGAGGTGCTCGGCCGCGCGAAGTACCTCGTCGGCAACGACCCGATGCCGGAGTGGTTCGCCAAGCGCGAGGGCCAGTTCTACTGCCAGACCTGGCACGGGACGCCGCTGAAGCGCATCGGCTACGACATCGAGCGCCCCCAGTTCAAGAACGCGCAGGACTACCTCCGCCGGTTCAGCGACGACGTCGCCCAGTGGGACGTCCTGGTGTCCCCCAACCCGTTCAGCTCACCGATCATGCAGCGGGCGTTCCGGTACGACGGGGAGCTGCTGGAGTCCGGCTACCCGCGCAACGACCTGCTCGCCCGCGGCGACGCCGGCCGCGCGACCCGCGTCCGGCGGCTGCTCGGCATCCCCGAGGGCGCGAAGGTCGTCCTGTACGCGCCGACGTGGCGGGACGACCAGGCCCGCGCGGGCGGCTACCGGATGGAACTGAAGCTCGACCTCGCCGCGGCCCGCGAGGCCCTCGGCGACGACCACGTCCTGCTCGTCCGGGGCCACTTCAACCTGGGCGGCGGCGTGGAGGGCGCGGACGGCGGGTTCGCGATCGACGTCACCCGCTACCCCGACATCGCCGACCTGTACCTGATCGCCGACGTGATGATCACCGACTACTCGTCGGTGATGTTCGACTTCGCGGTGACCGGGCGGCCCCAGCTGTTCTTCACCTACGACCTGGAGCGCTACCGCGACCAGCTCCGCGGCTTCTACTTCGATCTGGAGGCCGAGGCGCCGGGGCCGCTGTGCCACACCTCCGACGAGCTGATCGAGGCGATCCGCGTCGCGCAGGCCACCGTGCCGATCTACGCGGCCCGCTACGAGGCGTTCCGGCGGAAGTTCTGCGCGTGGGACGACGGCGGCGCCGCGGCGCGGGTCGTCGACCGCATGCTGGGCTGAACCCGGCCGGGCGCCGGGCCGAACCCGGCGCCCCCCTTCGGGGTCTAAACCGGACGTAGGGGCTACGACTCGACAAGAAGCCGCAATTCCTGGTCTTGTCAGCCGATACCATCTAGGACGGCCGTGTTCGGCCAACGGCGCGGATACCGGGGCACCCCCCGAACGACCGGGTCACGACGCCAAAATCTGATCTTGAGGTGCGCGCGGGGACGCGACGGGGGAGACCTCGCTTCACAGTGGAAAGGACCCCTCTCCATGGCGAACTTCACGCTCGAGGACGTTCGGCAACGGACGTACAAGGCGCGTGACGCATGGTGGACGGTACTGCTCGTCGATCCGCTCGCCTCCCGGCTCGTGCGGTTCACCGCGAACCGGACGAGGATCACGCCGAACCAGCTCACCGTGGGCGCCCTCATCCTCGGCCTCGCCGCCGGCGCCTGCTTCGCCGTCGCGTCCTGGCCCTGGCTGCTCCTCGGCGCCCTGCTGTACCACCTGTCGTTCACGCTCGACTGCATGGACGGCAAGATCGCCCGTCTCAAGGGCACCGGCTCGGTGTTCGGCGCGTGGCTCGACTACATCTTCGACCGCGTCCGCGTCCTGGCCTGCTCCATCGCCCTGATGGGCGGCCAGTACATCGCGACCGACAACGTCGCGTACGTCTGGACGGCCGTCGCGGTCGTGTTCCTGGACATGCTCCGCTACATGGACGCGCTGGAGATCTACAAGGTCCGCGGGCAGATGCGCACCAGGCTGGCCGCCGCCCGCGCCGAGGCGCAGGACCTGGAGAACCGGACCCGCGCGTTCACGGGCGAGCCGTCCGCGCTCGACGAGATCCGCTCCGTCGAGGGCGCGCTCGCCGAGGACCCCGAGGCCGACATGGAGGACCGCGTCCTCGGCGACAACCCGAACGTCGAGCTCCAGCAGGGCTTCAACCAGAAGTTCCCCTGGTACGCGCGCATCCGGAACGTCCTGAAGGCCGGCCGGATCCGCCCGCACCTGATCAGCGGCATCGAGTTCCAGATGGGCGTCTTCATCGTCGCCCCCGTCGCCGCCGCGGTCATCTCCGGCGCGATCATCCCGGTGGTGGTGCTCAGCGCCCTCGGCATGCTGGCGTTCGAGTTCATCATCATCTACAAGTTCTGGCTGTCCACGCGCGACTACAGCCGCAACCTCGCCAAGCTCGACGCCAAGATCGAGGGCTACCGGTCCCGGCTCCCCGCCGAGTACCCCGCCCCGACCGAGGCGACGATCGGCAGCGCCGGCTGACCCCTCCGCGTCAGAAGCCCCCGGGACCTCCCGGGGGCTTCTCGTTTTCCGGGGTCAGGCGCCGCGGCCCATGAAGCGGCGGACGAGCCGGACCGAGCCGCTCCCGATCTCGAACGAGAGGTTGCCGGCGACCGTCCGGAAGGGGCGCGGCCCTCGCCGCCCGAAGCCCTCTTCGGGCGCTTCGCCCACCGCGGCCCTGAACGCCCCCGTCGCGCCGTTCACGGTGATCTCGTAGAGGACGTCCCACTTGCCGCGCCTGAGGCCGGACACAGGGATCTCACCGCCCAGCACGAGGCGTCCGGGCTCGGCGCCGACCTCGAGCTCCGCGGCGCGGACGTCGTCGGACCCGCGCCGCCGCAGGAGCACCCGCGCGGTCGCCGCCACCGGGACGGCGCCGATCTCGGCATCGATCCTGAGCAGGCCGGGACGCGCCAGGGCGATCTTCGCGGGCGAGGCGGGGCCGTGGCGCCCGCCGAGCCCGCCGACATGGAGCGCGAGCGCGCGGCTGCCCTTCGTCAGGTAGGGGGTGATGACCGGCAGGCCCTCGGCGACGGGGGCGACGCGCCCGCCGGGCAGGGGACCGGCGTTCCTGTCGGGGACGAGCCGTCCCTCATGCGCGCGACCGTCGACGGTGACCACGGCATAGGCGTCATAGCGGCCGGGTGGGAGCGCGCGGCCGGTGAAGTCGATCCGGGCGGTGAGGGTCTTCTCCCCGCCGCTCTCGAACGGGACGCGGACCTCCTCGCCCCCCTCCCGGCGCCGCAGGACCAGTTCCCCCTGCTGCCGGTCGCCCGCGAGGCGGTTGACGAACGCGTAGCCGTGGACGACGAGAAGGCCGTCCCGCCATTCGACGCCGGTGACGCCGTGCCGCATGTCCAGCGGCCCGCGTACCAGGAAGACCTCGTCCGGGACGGTGCCCTCACGGAAACCGGGGTAGGCGGCGTACGCGTCGTCGCCGTCCACCACGATCTCCGGCGGCCCTTCCGCGTGGGCCAGCGCGGCCCTGTCGGCCAGGTCGTCCATCCCGTGCCGGAGCGCGTAATCGATCAGCCGCGAGTACGGCGACAGGACCGCGAGGATCTCCGGATTCCCGTACTCGTCCAGCAGTTCCCGCGCCGCCTCCCGGGTCAGGCGCCGCTCCTCCTCGGAGAAGTCCTTGTAGCGCGGGTCGAACCGGGAGAACACCTCGATCATGAAGTGCCGCCGCAGCAGCCGGTCCCGCACCGGCCCCGGAGCCGTGCGCTCCGCCACGAACGCCATCAGCTCCTTGATCTTCGGGAAGTAGGCCGCCGCGGGCGCCCCGCCCTGCTGGAGGGCGCTCGTCCCGTCCTCGCGGGCGACCCAGTAGTAGCAGTCGTAGTCGGCGAGCACCGAGACGCCCTTGGCCTCGAAGTAGGCCCGGACCGCGAAGATCTGGTCCTCCCCCGACAGGACGCCCTCCGGGAACCGGATGCCGTGCCGCTCCAGCAGGGAGCGCCGGTAGAGCTTCAGGACCGTGATGCTGCCGTACAGGTTCGGGACCGCGTCGAAGATCGTGGTGAAGGGGACCGTCCGCTCGAAGAGCTTCCGGTTGACCCCGCGGCCCACGCCGACGTACTTGGGGACGACGACGTCCGTCCCGTTCTCGTCGGCCATCGCGCAGCAGCGCTCGAGCGCCTCGGGGGCGAGATGGTCGTCGGCGTCGAGGAAGAAGACGTACTCGCCGCTCGCGAGGTCGAGGCCGACGTTGCGGGGACGCCCGGGACCGCCCGACGCGTCCTGGTGCACGACCCGGAACCCGGGCCGCCCCTCCGCGAGGCGGTCGAGCTCCTCTCCCGCACCGTCGGTGGACCCGTCGTCCACCGCGATGATCTCCACCTGCTCGGGCGGCAGGGTCTGCGCGAACACCGACTCGAACGTCCGCCGGAGCGTGTCCTTCGAGTTGTGCACGGGCACGATGACGCTGACCTTAGGGGTCGCCATGCGTCTCCAAATCCCACCGATGGACGGCCGAGCGCGAAGCCCCCGATGGCCGCCCGACACGTCGTCCCACACCCGCGGGACCCTGAGCGTTTCTCACGGAAGGACGCCCGGCCCGCGCCAAAAGTTCACCGCGAACGCAAATAAGTGATCAAGTCGATGGCGCGACCCGGGTGACCTGGGATGCCGTAAATTATCAGGTCGGCCCCGTTCCGTGTCCGCGGCGCCGCGAACCGTGACCGGACACCGTTGAACACACAGGAATCCCCGCACATGCCCCCTCTCCCCGGGCGGACGGACGAGACACCTCCTTCGTCCGAGGGTCCGCTCGTCACCGTCATCGTTCCCGTGTTCGACTGCCGGAACTGGATCGGACGCGCCCTGGGCTCGGTCTTCGGCCAGTCGCTGCCGGCGGCGTCCATCGAGGTCATCGCGGTGGACGACGGATCGACCGACGGCAGCGCCGCCGAACTCGACCGGCTGGCCGCCGCGCACCCGAACCTGACGGTCGTCCACCAGCCGAACTCCGGCGGCCCCGGCGGGCCCCGCAACGTGGGACTGGACCGGGCGCGCGGCGAGTACGTGTTCTTCCTCGACGCCGACGACCACCTCGCGCCCCGCGCCCTGGAGCGGATGTGCGCGATGGCCGACGAGCACGGCACCGACGTGGTGATCGGCAGGTACGCCGGCGTCGGCCGCCGCGTCCCGCACTTCCCGCGGACGGTTGCCCGCACCGACGTCCTCGCGGCCGACCCGTTCGTGTACGGCACGCTGTCGCCGCTGAAGCTGTTCCGCCGCTCCCTGATCGAGCGGCTCTCGCTGCGCTTCGAGGCCGGGCTCGCCTCCCACGAGGACCAGCTGTTCACCGCCCGCGCCTACTTCGGCGCCGACGGCATCTCGGTGTACGCCGACGAGGACTGCTACCACTGGGTGGACCGCGAGGACGGCACGAGCGTCCTGCAGACCGGCGGCGCCCGCGCCGAGACGTACTTCCCGGCCATCGAGCGCGTGATGCGGTTCGTGGCCGACCACACCGAGCCGGGCGCCGCGCGCGACCGGCTGCTGGCCCGGCACTTCCGGTACGAGGTGTTCTCGCGCCTCGGGCACCCGTATCCGGAGATGTCGCCCGCCGAGAAGGCCGCCACGCGCGCCGGGGCGCACACGCTGCTCAAGACGTGGTTCACGCCGGGGGTCGAGGCGCACTTCGGGGCGCGCGGCAGGCTGCTGGCGCACTGCGTCCTGCACGGGCTGGACGACGAGCTGGAGCGGATCGTCCCGTTCGGGCTGGACGGCTCGCAGATCCCGATCACCGTCGAGGGCGACCGGGTCCACGCGCTCTACCCCGGCTTCCGCGAGGGCCGCATACCGGACGACCGCTACCGGCTCCCCCGGTTACCCGACCTCCGCAGCGACCTCACGGCCGTTTCCTGGCACGGGGGACGCCTGCGGATCGACGCGGAGGCCGCCATTCCCGGCCTCGCCGCCGACGCGCAGACGGCCGAGCTCGTCCTGAGCCGCCGCGACGGCGACGACGAGCACCGGGTGCCGCTGCCCGCGTCGATCGACTTCTCGTCGTTCGCGTCCGGGCACTGGGACGCGAACGTGGCCGTCCGCGCCGGCGCCCTGACGGTGCGTCGGCGCCTCACCTCCGACCGCACGATCGACCTGCCCGCCTGCCGTCTCGCCCGCATCGCCGGCGGGCGGCCCGTCGTCACCCCGTACCGGGCACCCCGAGGGGACGGCCTCGCCATCGAGGTCGGCGGCGGACGCCCTGCTGTGACCGTCACGGAGGCCGACTGGATCGGGCGGCGGACTCTCTCCCTCCATGCGTCCTTCCCGAGCGCCGATCCGTCCGGCGGCACGTGGACGGCGTGCGCCGTCCTGACCCGGAGGGGTTCGGGCAGCACGCACACCTTCCCGCTCGCGGTGTCGCACGGGGGCGATGACCTGCGGGTCTCAGGCGAACTCGACCTGCGCTCTCTCGACGCCGGACGCTGGGACGTGGCCTTCGAGATCGGCGCAGGCCACGGTGTCGTGACCGTTCGCGCCCCGGCCCCCGCCCGGCTTCCGCAGTCACGCGTGTGGGGGAATGTGCGGATCGCCCCGTACCGCACGGTGCACGGGAATCTGAGCCTCACGCTGACCCATGTGACGTGGGGGCGGAGGGTGCGGGAACTGCTGCCGCCCCGTTAGGAGTCCTTTGACGTCCCGTCCAAGGCGGGCGCCTCATCGGTCTCGGCATCCGGTTCCTGCGGGCCGTCGGTCACGTCCGGTTCCTCGGCCTCGTCCGCACGGGCCTCGGACGCGCCTTCCGTTGCCTCGTCCGCGCCTTCCGTCGCCTCGGGCGTTCCGTCCGCCGGCGCGGCAAACTCCTCGTCCGCTCCGTCCGTCGCCTCGGTCGCGCCCTCCGCCGGCGCGGCCGACTCCTCGTCCGGCACCGAGGCGGATTCGGCGGCCTGGACTTCGCGCCGTCCCGGCACGAGGGCGAGGGCGGCGGCGAGGCAGGCGAACGGAATGGCGGGCGGCACGTAGCGGTAGTCGAAATCGGCGGAGGCGGCGGGAATGACGATGAGCGCCGTTCCCACGCACCACGGCAGAAGCCCGGCTCCGCCCCACCGGCGTACCCGGATCAGCACACCGACGAGTCCGGTGCCCAGCAGTACCGCGAGTGCGGGGCCGGGCGTGTACCAGCGCTCCTGGTATTTCCGCGTCCATTCGGCTTGGGGCTCGACGACCCGCATCCGTCCCCCGCCGTACCTGGCCGTGAGCAGCTCCTGGTCGTCCGACCAGGTCTCTCCCTCCGGGAAGCGGAGGTTCTCCGCCGTCCACGGCGTCGGGTAGGGCTCCCGTCCCGTGTCGAAGGCCCGCAGGGTGTCTTTCAGGACGACGTCGAGGTAGTCGCCGAACTGCTTCTTGATGGCGAGGTTGGCGAACTCGCCCGCCTTGGCGTTGCCCTCTTCGCCGTAAATGCCGCCCGGGACGTCCTGGAACGGCGAGTCGGGCCCCCACAGGGTGTCGAACGCGGGCGCCACCCGGCGGTCGGCCGGCGGTTCGGGGCACATGACCCGCAGTTCGGGCGGCGGCTGGATCTTGGCGCAATCGGCGAAGGCGGCCGTCCGCCCGTAGAGCCAGACGCTCCCCGCCTTGCTGACGGCGAACGTCCCGTAATGCTCCTGGAACCACGCCATGTAGGCGAAGAACGGCCCGGCGAACGCGACTCCGGCCAGCACGACCGACGCGGTCGTCCGCCGCCACCCCGACCACCGCAGTAACAGGACGACGAGGATGAGCCCGATGAACGGCAACCCGGCAAGCCGAGTGAGAGCGGCGAAAGACGTCAGCAACCCCGCAAGCGCCGCCGTCCACCATCGCAGTTGCGGGCTCCACAGCACCACGGCAACGGCGGCGACGAGCAAGAACGTGAAAAGGCTGTCGGCGAGCAGCATGCGCTCGGCCTGGATCAGATTCCCGTCATACAGCACCGGCACGGAGGCGGGCGCGGCGATCAACCCGGGCACCCACACCCACCGAGGCCAGGCGGCGCGCGCGGCCCGCCAGACGACCGCGTAGACGAGCACCCCGGCGGCAACCCCCAACGCGGCCTGGACGACGGCCACGACGGCCAGGCTCTCGAACGGCCCGAGCCCCCAGAGGAAGACGGAGTATCCGCTGGGCCGTCCGACATGCGGCCGGAACTTCACGGCCGCGTCCAGGTATCCGTGGGAGTCGCCGCCCCACAGCATCGACGGGTATCCGCGCAGGGAGACGACCCGCACGGCGACGGCCCCGGCGAGCACACCCGCGAACAGAAGGTGCGCGACCACGCTTCGCAAGACCCAACGAAGCCCCCGAGCCCCTGCCGACCTCACACCGACCAGAACCACTATGGGGCTTGTGCTCACGATCACAGCCTATCGAGCTGATCATCGCATCAAGACCACTTCCAGCCACACCACCCGCTATGACGGTGACCTCCCGTTTCACCGTCAGAGGGCGATACGCGACCACACCCACTTCCCGTGCGGGGCCGTCCGCTCCACGCCGCACCGGAGCGACAGGGCCTGGACGATCGGGAGACCCCAGCCGCCCGTCCCGTCGTCGTGCCCAGGGTCCAGCGCCCGAGCGTCCGGCACGATGTCGTCAAGGCTCAACTCCGCTACCGGCCTGACGACGGGCCGGCCGTCGGACGAGTCCCACACGGCGAGGAAGACGCTCCGCACCTCGCGCACGAACCGCACCCGGATCTCCCCGTCCGGCGCGGCCCGCACCGCGTTGGCCACCAATTCCCCCGCCACGAGATGGACGTCGCCTGCGATGCGAGCGAGCCCCCACTCGCCGAGCCTCAGTTCCAGCATCATGCGCACCTGCCCGGACGCCGTCCCGGCCGCAAGACATGATATGTCCAATTGACCCGAAGGAGTCGTTTCGATCCCCATTTTCATCACCCATTTGTTTCGTCGGCTCCCGAGACAAGAGTGATGCCGCGGAGTTATCGTGTCGCCGTTGCCGACAACATTGGCGACTCGATCTCACCGCCAGGAGAATCGATCATGGTACGGCCCTCCCCCGAACCGACGAGCTCGCTCTACGCTCTCATCGCCCACCAGCTCCGCTTCCAGCGGCTGAAGCACAAGATGACCCAGACCGAGATCGGCCAGATCATCGGCTGCACGAAGGGCCAGGTTTCCAAGTACGAGGTCGGCCTGCGCCAACTCGACAAGGCTCAGTGCCGTACCCTCGACGAACTGTGGGACACCGGCGGCATCTTCTCGACACTGCTCGAATTCGCCAAAATGGGTATCGACCCGAACTGGCGAGAGAGTCTTCGCAAGTACCAGGTGCAGGCGAACACCCTGCGACTCTTCAGCAACAACATCATTCCGCTGCCCTTCCAGAGCGAGGGGTACGCTCGAACGCTGCTGCAGGCCGGGTTCAATGCAGGGCTTGTCACGGACTTGGACGGCGCAGTCGAGAGGAGAATGAAGCACCAGGCGGAGATGCTCGCCGGCGACCCGCGGATATGGGCGGTGCTCGACGTGGTCGCATTGCGCTCTATGGGCAGCCCTGCGGTCATGGCGGAACAGCGGGACCTACTGCTCGAATTCGCGCAGCAGATCCCGGTCTCGATCCGCATCGTCTCCGCGGAGGCAGCCCCCCACATCGGCATCGACGGTTCCTTCACGTGCTTCGAACTGCGGAACGGGCTACGAGCCGCTTTCGCAGGAACGAACCTGGACGTGGGCAGAGTCATCGATGATCAGGCTGAAGCGGCCTCGGTGGCTGTACGCTTCGAGCAGATCGCAGCACGCGCATTGAGTGAGGATCAGTCACGCGAATGGATAGCGGGGATGCGCACATGATGGTGGCGTGGAAGAAGAGCAGCCATAGCGGAGCGGGCGGCACTGGTGAGTGCATCGAACTGGCACGCTTCGCCGACGCGATCGGCATCCGTGACAGCAAGGCACCCCACACCGGCCACCTCGCCCTCCCCCTGGACGCCTTCGCGGCGCTTGTCGACGCTGTGAAACGCGACGAACTCCACCCATAGCTCCAACGCGTCATTCAGCACGCCTGAGAGATCACCCTCCTCACCGATCGGGGGAGGAGCCTGCCTCAGGGCGTCACCGGCTTCATGAGTGGAGCGTCAGCTCGGCTGCCACAGTTCGACGCGGTTGCCTTCGGGGTCCGTGACCCAGCCGAACCGGCCGACGCCCTCCATGTCCTGGGTCTCCTCGGCGACGTCCGCGCCCTTGGCGCGCAACTGCGCGAGCATCGCGTCCAGGTCGCGGACCCGGAAGTTGAGCATCGTCTGCTGGTCACGGCGGCCGAAGTACTCCGTCCCGGAATCGAACGCCGCGAACACCGTCACCCCGGCGTCCGGGTGCCACACACCGTTCTCATCGGCGGCCAACCCCAGGCAGTCGCGGTACCACGCCCCCAGCGCCGCCGGGTCGGAGGCCCGCAGGAAGTACCCGCCGATACCAAGCACACGTTCCATCCCCCCATCCTCCCAGCAGTCTTGACATGCAGCCTTCTGGCTGCCTAAATTATGCAACCAGAAGGCTGCATGTTGCGGCCAACGAAACCGGTACAAAGGCGGACATGGACGAGGTGTTCAAGGCGCTGGCCGACCCGAGCCGGCGTGCGCTGCTCGACTCGCTCAACGCCCGCAACGGGCAGACGCTGCGGGAGCTGTGCGCCGGTCTCGACATGGCCAGGCAGTCGGTCAGCAAGCACCTGGCGGTGCTGGAGGACGCCGGGCTCATCACCACCGTCCGGCGCGGCCGGGAGAAGCTGCACTTCCTCAACGCCGCGCCCGTCCACGAGATCGCCCACCGGTGGATCAGCCGCTACGACCGGGCCAGGGTCCAAGCCCTAGCCGACCTGAAACTCGCCCTGGAGGAGACCCCCATGGACGCGCCGACCTTCGTCTACACCACCTACATCCGCACCACCCCGCAGAAGCTCTGGCAGGCGCTCACCGAACCGGAGTTCACCCGCCGCTACTGGGCCACGGAGTTCATCACGGACTGGACCGCCGGCTCGCCGATGACCTGGGACAACCACGGCGTCCTGATCAGCGACCCGGAGCAGGTCGTGCTGAAGGCCGACCCCTACACCCTCCTCTCCTACACCTGGCACGCCATCACGCCCGAGCTCGCCAAGCGCTTCGGCTGGGACGATGAGACGCTCGCAAGGCTGTCCGGCGAGGCCCGCTCCAAGGTCACCTTCACGATCGAGGAGGCCGCCCAGCAGGTCGTCAAGCTCACCGTCGTCCACGACGGCTTCGAGCCCGGCTCGGCGCTGGCCGAAATGGTCAGCCACGGCTGGCCGAACGTCGTGGCGAGCCTGAAGACCATGCTGGAGACCGGCGAACCACTCCCGGAAGACGCGTGACCTTCCCGATCAGCGCTCTCTCCCGGAGTCGTCCACAACTGCTTGAAAAATAGTTGGGGCGGCGGTGTCGAGAATCCGTGGCGGGCTTCGTCCCTGGTGTGAGCGCGACCGACAATGGGGTCGCACAGCATCGAGGAGAACCACGATGGCCAAGTACCTGCTGCTCAAGCACTACCGTGGCGCACCGGCCGCGGTGAACGACGTGCCGATGGACAAGTGGACGCCCGAGGAGATCTCGGCCCACATCCAGTACATGAACGACTTCGCCGACCGGCTGCGGGAGACCGGCGAGTTCGTCGACGGTCAGGCGCTCGCGCCCGAGGGGACGTTCGTCCGGTACGACGGCGAGGGCCGCCCGCCCGTCACCGACGGCCCGTTCGCCGAGACCAAGGACCTCATCGCCGGCTGGATGATGATCGACGTCGACACCTACGACCGCGCCCTCGAACTCGCCGGAGAGCTGTCGGCCGCCCCGGGCGCGGGCGGCAAGCCCATCCACGAGTGGCTCGAGCTGCGCCCGTTCCTGACCGAGCCGCCCACCATCACCGAGTGACCACTTCCATGGACGGGGTCCTGCTGCGCAGCCTCACCCCGGACGTCCTGGCGATCCTCGTCCGCCGCGGAGCCGACTTCGCGGCGGCCGAGGACGCCGTCCAGGACGCACTGGTCGAGGCCCTCCGCGTCTGGCCCGACGACCCGCCGCGCGACCCGAAAGCCTGGCTGATCACCGTCGCCTGGCGCCGGTTCCTCGACGCCACCCGCGCGGACACCGCCCGCCGCCACCGCGAAGACCGCGCGGACGAGGAACCCGCACCCGGACCCGCGTCCGAGGTGGACGACACACTCCAGCTCTACTTCCTGTGCGCCCACCAGTCGCTGACGCCGTCGTCGGCGGTCGCGCTCACCCTGCGCGCCGTCGGCGGCCTCACCACCCGCCAGATCGCCCAGGCGTACCTGGTGCCCGAGGCGACCATGGCGCAGCGCATCAGCCGCGCCAAACGCACCGTCTCCGGCGTGCGGTTCGACCGGCCCGGCGACGTCGCCACCGTCCTGCGCGTCCTCTACCTGGTCTTCAACGAGGGCTACTCCGGCGACATCGACGTGGCCGCCGAGGCGATCCGGCTCACCCGCCGGCTCGCCGCGGCGATCGACCACCCCGAGGTGGCGGGGCTGCTCGCCCTCATGCTGCTCCACCACGCCCGGCGCGCCGCGCGCACCTCGGCCGACGGCGGCCTGATCCCGCTCGCCGAGCAGGACCGCGGCCGGTGGGACACCACGTTGATCGCCGAGGGCGTCGAAATCCTGCAGACCGCCCTCGCCCGCGACCGGCTGGGCGAGTACCAGGCCCAGGCCGCCATCGCGGCGCTCCACGCCGACGCGCCCGCCGCCGAGGAGACCGACTGGGTCCAGATCGTCGAGTGGTACGACGAACTGGTGCGGCTGACCGACAACCCGGTCGTCCGCCTCAACCGCGCGGTGGCGGTGGGCGAGGCCGACGGCCCGCGCGCCGGCCTGGCCGCGCTCGCGCCCCTGGACGACTCGCTCCCCCGCCACACCGCCGTCGCCGCCTACCTCCACGAACGCGACGGCGACCTCGCGACGGCGGCCCGCCTCTACGCCGAGGCCGCTCACAAGGCCCCCAACATCGCCGAACGCGACCACCTCACCCGCCAGGCCGCCCGCCTCAACACCCGCCGAAAGGGCTGACCGTCTCCGTTCCTTTCCCATACCGAGCTCAGCGCAGCCCAGATGGCGAAGTGCTCACGGATTCTCTATAGGATTTGCTATAGTCACCCGGTGAGCGATTGGGACATCTTTCAGACGGACGAGGTATCCGAGTGGGTGGACGACCTCCGCCGAACCGACCCCGCCGCCGTAGATCAGATCGAAGCGGCCGTCGACGTCCTGTCTGAACGGGGACCCACACTGGGCCGCCCTCTCGTGGACACCCTCGCCAGCTCGGACATCGCCAACATGAAGGAACTACGCCCCCGAAGGACCAACATCCGGATCCTGTTCGTCTTCGACCCGTGGAGATCAGCGATCCTGCTGGTAGCCGGAGACAAGACCGGAGAGTGGAACCGGTGGTACGACCGGGCGATCCTCAGGGCTGAGGAGTTGTACGAGAAGTACCTGAAAGAACGAGCGGAAGAGGAAGCGGAATGAAGTCCTTCACCAAATGGGACCGTGACGCCTACCGGCGAAGGGTGGGCGAGGAGGAGGCCGCCCGGCGACGTGGGGCGATCATGGCAGAGCAGTGGGGGCACGCTCTGGCCGAGGAACGCAAGCGGCTCGGCTTCACCCAGGCCGGGCTCGCCGAGCTCATGGGCGTCACACCTGGACGGGTCTCGCAGATCGAACGTGGCGAGGTCGCGACCGTCGAGGCGATCGCCACCTATGTCGTCGCCCTCGGCGGCACCCTGGAACTCCTTGCCGACTTCGGCGGCCACCAGCTGAAACTGCCCGCCAACCCCGCGGCGTGAGCATGCCGAGAGGAGCCGCCTGTACGAGTCGCGAGCGGCCTGCCTCCTGGAGTCGGGTGCCGGTCGCCCGCCTCCTCTGAGGTACTCGAGATCAGCCGCCGGTGCCGTTCAGCAGCTCCGCCATCTTGTCCAGGCACTGGTCGAGGCCCGTCTTGGACAGGTCGCGGGCCTGCTCGTCCGCGTAGCCGTACTCGGTGATCGTCATCGACGTCCGGCCCGCGTCGACGGCGGCCAGGGAGATGACGTGCCGGACGGCGGACGGCACGCCGGGCGGCGAGTCGACCTGGGCTCCGTCGCCGTCGGTGAACCGCAGGTCGAACTCGATCAGCTCCGGCCGCTCGATCCTGCGGTACGTCCAGGTGTTGTACATCTCCTGGCCGCCGAACTCGGCGGGCGCGCGCATGCCGACCGACGACGTGCCGCCGACCCGGAAGTCCATGTCGGCGCGGACGCAGGTGAACCCCGTCGGCCCCCACCACTGCCGGACGTGGCCGGGGTCGCTCCAGGCCCGCCACACCTCCTCGACGGGCGCGGTGAACTCGCGGACGGCGACGACGTCGTACGTATGGTCTGTGGACATGACGGCTCCCTCGCTATGGGCGGATGCGCACAGGGAGACCAGGGCCCGCACGGGAATTCATCGCCGCGGACGAAGATCACGACCGCTTGCCGTTCCGTCCGGTTCTCAGCAGGACCGCGCAGGCCCCGGGTCGGGGCCTGCGCGGTCGAAGGGTTCGCGGGCGGTCAGGGGAGCAGGTGCTCGCCGAGCTGGGCGTTGCGGCCGGCTATGCCGAGGGTGGCCGGGGCCAGTTCGGTGAGGTTCTTGACCGTCACGCCGGTGGCGGTGGCGCGCAGGACGTAGACGCGGCCCTCGCGGCCGTTCTCGTTCGGGGTGCCGATGACGAGGTCGGTCCTGCCGTCGCCGGTGAAGTCGTTGAAGGCGAGTTCGGCGCCGAAGTTGTCGTACTTCTCGGCGGCGCCGGGGATGCCCGCGGTGGCCTGGGTGAACAGCTGGGCGGCCGTGGTGGTGATGCCGCCCTTGGCGCCGCGCAGGACGGTGACGCGGCCCGCTTCGACGGCCTTGCCGACGGTCTGGCCGGGGGCGCCCACCGCGAGGTCGGCCTTGCCGTCGCGGTTCAGGTCGCCGATCGCGAGGGCGGCGCCGAAGCGGTCGCCCTTGGCGGCGGCGCCGGGGACCCCGGACGTGTCCTGCGTGATGTTGCGGGCGGCGCCGAAGCCGGTCGCGGTGCCGAGCCGGATCGCGATGGAGCCCTTGACCGGGTCGTCGTTCAGGTAGCGCTCGAGGACGAGGTCGGCCTTGCCGTCGCCGTTGAGGTCCCCGGCGGCGGCCGCGCCGCCCAGGGCGCCCTTCGCGAACACCTTGCCCGTGCCGAACCCGGCGGTGGTGCCGTGCCACAGCTGGGCCCACGAGCCCATCGGCTCGCCGTCTGTCACCTCGGTCGTCAGCACGACCAGGTCCTTGCGGCGGTCGCCGTTGAAGTCGGCCGCGACGGTGGTGATCTCCCGGAACTCGGCGGTGGACGGCGGCAGGGCGTGGCGGGTCGGCGTGACCGCCTTGGCGCCGAGGTCCCGGTACAGGTGGACGGCGTCCTCCGACACCACGGCGAGGTCGGGCGCGCCGTTGCCGTTGAAGTCGCCGGCCGCCAGACCGTCGAGGTTCCTCGGGGAGGGGAAGGTCACCGTGCGGGAGGTCAGGCCGGCGGCGCCGCCGTAGACGATCGTGATGGACGTGCCGTGGTCGCTGACGGCGAGGTCGGCGCGGCCGTCCCGGTCGAAGTCCGCCGACGCGATCGCCCGGCCGAAGTAGCGCTGGGCGCTCGGGTTCCCCGGGACACCGGGGCTCGCCTGGGTGATGACCTGCCGCCGGGGCTTGGCCGGGTTGCCGGACGTGCCGTACACGACCGTGACGAACCCGGCCTCGTCCTGCCCGGAGACGATGCCGTTGGGGCTCGCGGACGCGATGTCGCGCTTGCCGTCCCCGTCGAAGTCGCCCGGCGCGGCGGTCTTGGCGGCGACCGCGCCGGCCAGGACGGTGTCCGGCCGCGCGTTGGCCGCCGCGACGGCGGTGACCGTCCCGAGGGCGGTGACGGCCGCGGCGGCGATGGCGATGGGTCTGGTCCTCATGCGCACTCCCATGATCCACGTTTCCCAGAAGACGCCCCGCGATCAGTGCCGGTTTACCCGGATGATGCATATTCGCTAGGCGACCAGGACGGGATGGTGGACGGCGGCGCCGAACAGGTAGCCGAAGGTGTTGGGGGTGGTGCGGGCGGGCTGGACGGCGCCCGTGGCGTCCACGGCCCTGGCCACGAGGGTCGCCGGGCCGGTGTTCTCGGGCCGCCAGGGGAACGACCAGCGGCGCCAGCCCCGGTCGGGGCCGGAGAGGTGCGCCCCGCGCCAGGTGGCGCCGCCGTCCACGCTGACCTCCACCCGGCGGATCGGGTGGTGAGGCGACCAGGAGCGGCCGGTGAGGCGGGTGGTGCGGCCCACGGGGAGGGTCGCGTTCCAGGGGAGTTCGAAGGCGCTCTTGGTGACCTGCTCGCTGATCGGGTCGCTGCCCTCCGGCGGGTAGGCGGGGCCGAAGAGGCGGTAGAACCGCGTGTTCCACGGGGAGTGCAGCGGCTCGGACGAGACCTCGATGCGGCCCACCCATTTGATCGAGGAGATGCCGACCCAGCCGGGCACGATGACGCGGACGGGGAAGCCGTGGTCGGGCGGGAGCGGCTCGCCGTTCATCTCGTAGGCGAGCAGCACGTCGTCCAGCGCCTTGGCGATCGGGAGCGGGCGCCGGACGCGGCCCAGGTTGACGCCGCCCGACACGAAGTCGGGGTCCAGGCCCTCGGGCTGGACGTCCACCGCCGAGCCGAGCAGGCCCGCCCGGCGGAGGACGGTCGACAGCCGCACACCGCGCCAGCGGGCGAGGCCCGCGCCGCCGAGCCTCCACGGCGTGCCGGACGCCGGGGTGCCCTGCTGCGTGCCGAAGAAGGAGCGCCCGTTGCCCGCGCACTCGACGATCGCGCCGACCGAGACCGAGGGAAGAGCGAGGAGTTCCCCGTAGGTGAACCGCAAAGGGTTCTCGGCGGTGGGGGTGCCGCGCAGGCCCGTCCCGAACAGTTCGAGCCGCCAGGTACGGGCGTCGATGACGGGTGTCCGGGTGTGGTTGCGGACGAAGAACCGGTCGTTGGGCACGTACGTCCCCTGGCCGCGCATCGCCTCCCACCGCATCTCGGCGTTGGTGCCGTGGTCGATGAACCACTCGGGCGGCAGCGGCTTGAGGATCGGGCCGGCGGCGGCGACGCGCGCCCTCGCCTCGGCGGGCGTCCGGGCGATCAGGTGGGCGGTGGCGGCCGCGCCGCCGGCCACGGCGACCGACCGCATCAGCCGCCGCCGGTCCATGTGCGCTTCGCTCATCCCGGGCTTCCTCTCGGTTCGGCTTTGAACGTCGGGTCAGCGGGCCGTCTCGTCCGGTACCCCGCGCGTCGGGAGGCCCGCCGCGCGCCAGGCGCGGAAGCCGCCGATCACGTCGGTGGACCTGGTCAGGCCGAGGTCGTGCAGCGCGGCGGCGGCGAGGCTGGAGGTGTATCCCTCCGAGCACAGGACGATGACGCGCAGGTCGTAGCGTCCGGCGACCGGCAGCCGGTACTCGGACGCCGGGTCGAACCGCCACTCCAGCACGTTGCGCTCGACGATGAGCGCGTCCGGGACCTCGCCCTCGGCGCGGCGCTGGGCGGCGGGCCTGATGTCGACGAGCACCGCGTCGCCCGCGTCGAGTTCGGCGGCCGCCGCCCACGGGACGAGCCGGACGAGCCGCCGCCGGGCCTCGGCGAGGATGTCGTCGATGGTGCGGGCGCCCGTGGGGCGCGTCATCACCACTGACCTGCCTCCTCCGCGTCGACCTTCACGAGGCCGGACGGGGTCAGGTCGTAGCGGTTCATCGCGGCGAGCGGCGGCGAGTAGACGTGGACGCTGATCGCCGGCGCGGCGGACGCGTTGCGCACCTCGTGGATGTAGTCGGCGCCGAACGAGCGGGACTCGCCGGTGACGAGCGTGCGGGTGGCGTCCAGGTCGCGCTCCTCGAGCTCGCCGAGGGCGACGGCGAAGGCGCCCCGGGAGCCGCCGTGGTCGTGCAGGCCGGTGCCCTGGCCGGGAAGCCAGCTGATCAGCCAGATCTCCCGGTCCTCGTCGCGGTGCAGCCGTTCGTACCAGCGGCCCTCGGCGCTGAGGCGCACCCGCGCCAGCCAGTCGCGGGAGTTCGCGGCGAGCAGCCGCGCGGTGTCGGTGAGGGTGCCGTGCCGGGGGACGGCGGGGTCGGTCGTGATGGTGGTGCTGCCGAGGCTCATGTGCCGCTCCTTGCTCATGCCGGACGTCTGGACGGGACGGGGCCGGCGACAGAGCGCGCTGGCCTGCCGGCGCAGGTCGACGTGCAGGCGGCGCCGGTCGACGCGCAGGCGAGGCCGGGTGGCGGCGGTGGGCATGGTCAGATCATCGCCAGAGTTTCCAACTAAGTCAATAGGAATAGTTTGTTGGCGTGTCGCAGCCGTCCGCCCGCCCTAACCCGGGGGCACGACCCTGCGACTCGCGGGTGATGCCATTCCTGCACGAGTACGTGGCACCGTGTAGCACGGCATGGCACTACCGGTCTATGCTGGTTGGCATGAGCGCCCAACCTGAGGTCACCCAACGCGACCTGCGCAGCCGGTCCAAGGAGATCATGGATGCGGTCGAGCGCGGTCAGGCGTTCACCGTGACCCGGGACGGCCACAAGATCGGGGAGCTCGTCCCGTTGCGGCGACGCCGCCGGTTCGTCCCGCGTGCGGAGTTCGCGGCCATGTCCGCCAACGCGCCCGCCATCGCCCTGGAGGCGTTCCGGGCCGACCAGGACGCGGTCGCCGACCAGGACCTGAGCGACCCATATGAGCGCTGAACAACACCTCGTGCAGGGGCTGCTCGACACCAACATCATGATCCTGCGCAGCTGGATCGACCCCGCCGAACTGCCGGACGAGATGGCCATCAGCACGATCACGCTCGCCGAACTGTCGGCCGGCCCGCACGAGGTCCGGCGCAACGAGGAACAGGCCGCCTACGACGAGCACCTCGAACGGGCACGGCGCCTGGATGTGCTGCAGCGGGCGGAGAACGAGTTCGATCCGATCCCGTTCGATGTCGAGGCCGCCCGGATCTACGGGCGGGTTTGCGCGGCGGTGATCTCGGCGGGCCGCAAGCCCCGGCGCCGGATCGCCGACCTGATGATCGCCTCCATCGCCATCGCCGAGGGGCTGCCTCTCTACACCACCAACCCCCAGGACTTCCACGGCCTGGAAGACCAGCTGACCATCGTCCCCGTCACCAGGCCGGATACTCCATACGAACCAGGGCGGGCATCCCGGACACCCTGACCACCCGAAGAGCGGCGCGCGGTCAGTGGCGCGGCGCGGCCGGCGGATGGGGGACGAAACGGCCGAAGCGGCCGTGGTGGTAGAGCAGCGGGCCGCCCGAGCCGGGGACCGCGGCCACTACCAGGCCGAGGACGAGGACGTGGTCGCCGAGGTCGACCGTCCGGTACCGGTCCGCGATCAGGTGCGCCGCCACGTCGTCCAGCAGCGGCGGCCCGTCCGGTCCCGTGCGCCACGCGGTCCGCGGGCCGAACCGGTCGGCTCCGCGGCGGGCGAACAGCGACGCCACCTCGTCCTGATGGCCGGCCAGCACGTTCACCGCGAACCGGTCCGCCGCGCGCAGCCGCGGCCAGGTCGTGGACGACCGGTCGACGCAGAACGAGACCAGCGGCGGGTCCAGGCTCACCGACGTGAACGACGTGGCGGTGAGGCCGACCGGCACGCCCTCGGCCCACGCGGTGATCACGACGACGCCCGCCGCGTGCACCGCGAGCGCGCGCCGGAAGGTGGCGGCGTCCACACCGCCGGTCGTGAGGGTCGTGGCGCTCAGGGTCATGGGGTCGCGCTCCTCTCTCGTTCGGGCGGCGCGGTGACGCGCCACAGGAGCGGCGCCGCCCGGTCGGCCCATGCGGTGACGATGTGGTCCAGGCGCGGGAGATCGGCCTCGACCAGAGCGAGGCCGGGGGCCACCGTCGCGCCCAGCTCGATCAGGAGCGGCCGCAGGTGGACGTCCACCGCGAGCGCGTGCCGGGCGTCCCCCATCACGAGCACCGGTACCGCGACGGTGTTCGCGAGCGCTCCGGACGGCAGTCCGTCCAGGAACACCTTGAGCAGCCCCGTGTAGGTCGCCTTGTAGGTGGGACTGGCGACGACCAGCACGGACGCCCCCGCAACCGCCTCGCGCGCCGCCAGAACGCCCGGACCCGGCCGGGGCGCGAGCAGTGATCCCGCCAGCGGGGCCAGGTCGACGGTCCCCTCCCCCGTGAACGGGCCGAGCCGCCGCGCGATCTCGTCCCGTACCCGGTCCGCCGCCCGGTGCGTGCGGGAGTGCGGCCGGGGATTGCCGACGACCGCCACCAGCTCGGGCGCGCCCGTCATGCCGCGAGGGACGGGGCGGTGCCCCGGCGCCGCAGCTCGGGCAGGACGCCCTCGCCGAACCAGTAGGCCTCTTCCAGGTGCGGGTAGCCGGAGAGGACGAACTCCTCGATGCCGAGTTCCGCGTACTCCTCGATGCGGTCGGCGACCTGCGCGTGGCTGCCGACCAGCGCGGTGCCCGCGCCGCCGCGCACCAGGCCGACGCCCGCCCACAGGTTCGGGTAGACCTCCAGGTCGGCGGCGTTCCCGCCGGAGCGGAATCCGGCGTGCAGCTCGCGCATCCGGCGCTGCCCCACCGACTCGCTGGCGGCGAGGGCCTCCTGGGCCTGGCGGACGGCCGACGGGTCGATGCGGGCCAGCAGCCGGTCGGCCTCCGCCCAGGCGTCGGCGGAGGTGTCGCGGCTGATGGTGTGCAGCCGGATGCCGAACCGCAGCGTCCGGCCCTGCTCCTCGGCGAGCCGCCGGATCCAGGCGATCTTCTCCGCGACCTGCTCGGGGGGCTCGCCCCAGGTGAGGTAGACGTCGACGTGCCGGGCCGCGACCGGTCCGGCGGCCTCGGACGAGCCGCCAAAGTACAGCTCGGGCAGCGGGTCGGGCGGCGTGGAGACGAGCGCGCCGTCCACCTGGTAGTGCTTGCCCTCGAAGTCGTACGGCTCGCCGCTCCAGGCGCCCCGCACGATCGACAGGAACTCGTCGGTGCGGGCGTACCGCTCGGCGTGCGCGAGGTGGTCCCCGAACCGCGCCTGCTCGGCCGGCTCGCCACCGGTCACCACGTTGAGCAGCAGCCGTCCACGTGAGACGCGCTGGTAGGTGGCGGCCATCTGGGCGGCCAGGGTCGGGCTGATCGCGCCCGGACGGAACGCGACGAGGAACTTCAGCCGGCTCGTCTCGCGCAGCAGCGCGGCGGTGACGAGCCAGGCGTCCTCGCACCAGGTGCCGGTCGGGGTCAGCACGGCCTCGAAGCCGAGCTGCTCGGCGGACCGGGCGATCTGCGCGAGGTAGTCGATGTCCGGGGCGCGGAACCGGTCGGCGGTGCCGGTCCCCTCGACGGGCAGGCCGACGCCCTTGGGCACGCTGTGCCCGCCGCCGACCAGCGACCGGCCGTCGCCGGTTGTCGGCAGGAACCAGTGGAACTTCAGCGTCATGGTGTCTTCCCTACTGCCGCGCCGTGCGGGCGGCGAGGTCGTTGAAGCGGGGGTCGAAGTAGTCGGCGAACTTCACCTTCCCGGGCAGCAGCCCGGCGTCGGTGAACGAGTCGGCCAGCTCCTGCTCGGACGCGATGACCGTGGCGTCCAGCGGGACGATCTTCGCGAGGCGGCGCTCGACGGCCTTGCGGGCGACGGGCTCGGGCAGGCCGATGGCCTGGCCCCAGATCCGCGCCCACTCGGCCTGGTGCGTGTTGGTCCACAGGACGGCGCGCTGGTAGCGGGCGAGGAAGTCCTTCAGGGCGGCGGTCTTGGCCGCGTTCCGGAGCGTCTTGCGCGAGGTGACCTGGAATCCGTACCCGTTGGTCACGCCGTCGCCGTCCACCAGGATGCGCGCGCCGACCTGCTGCTCGGCCTGCGCGGTGTACGGCTCCCACGCCGCCCACGCGTCCACGCGGCCGGAGCTGAGCGCGGCCAGCGCGTCGGCCGGCTGCAGGTACTGCGCCTGCACGTCGGAGAACCTCAGGCCCTCCTTCTTCAGGACGCCGAGCAGCTGCGCGTGCGCCGAGCTGCCCTTGGCCACGGCGACCTTCTTGCCCTTCAGCTCGGCCGGCGAGCGGATCGCCGAGTCCTTCGGGACGAGGATGGCCTGGCCGTCGAGCGCGACGGCGGTGCCGCCGACGATGGCGATGTCGGAGCGGGCCGCCGCCGCGAACACCGGCGGCGTGTTGCCGACGGAGCCGAAGTCGACCGCCCCCGCGTTGATCGCCTCGAGGATCGGCGGGCCGGACGTGAACTGGGCCCACTCGAGTTCGTACTCGGTCCCGTCCAGCTCGCCGGCCGCCTTCAGCAGCGTCTGGATGCTGGCGCCCTTCTGATCGCCGATCTTCAGGGTGACCTCGGAGACCTTCGCGGGCCCGGCGGCCTCGGCGCCGTCGCCCCCGCAGCCGGCGGCGCCGGCGACGGTGAGCGCCAGGGCGGCGAGCAGGGAGATGAGGCGTCCGGTCATGTCGTTCCTTCGGGGGTGACGCCCAGCTCGGCGAGCAGGACGGAGCGGAGGCGGGAGAGTTCGCGGTGGTCGCGGTGCCGGGGCCGGGGCTCGGTCACCCGCGTCTCGTGCACGATGCGCCCCTCGTCGAGGACGAGGACGCGGTCGGCGAGCAGCAGCGCCTCGTCCACGTCGTGCGTGACGAGCAGCACGGCGGGGCGGTGCCGCTCCCACAGGTCCAGGACGAGCCGGTGCATGGTGATGCGGGTCAGCGCGTCGAGGGCGCTGAACGGTTCGTCGAGCAGCAGGAGGCCGGGCTCGCGGACCAGCGCGCGGGCCAGCGACGCGCGCTGCGCCTCACCGCCGGACAGGCTCAGCGGCCACGCGTCGCCGCGCTCGGTGAGCCCGACCTCCGCGAGCGCGTCCCGCGCCGCGGCGCGCGGGTCGGGGACGTCCAGGCCGAGGGCGACGTTCGCCCGTACCCGGCGCCACGGGACGAGCCGCGGCTCCTGGAAGGCGACGGCCACGGTGCCGTCGATGTCGAGGGTGCCGTCCACGTCGCGGTCGAGGCCGGCGAGGGCGCGCAGCAGCGTCGACTTCCCCGAGCCGCTGCGGCCGAGCAGGGCGACGAACTCGCCGCGCTCGATCCGCAGGTCGAGGCCGTCGAGCACGGTGCGCTCGCCGAACCGCTTGGTCAGCGAACCGACCCTTACCGCGGGCGCCTCCGTCACGCTCCCAGCAGTCCGCCGCGCCATGTCAGGGCCCTCCTTTCCACGAGCCGGACGATCCCGTCGGTGATCAGGCCGAGGGCCGCGTAGACGAGCAGGCCGAGCACCACCACGTCGGTGCGCAGGAACTCGCGGGCGTCGTTGATCATGAAGCCGAGGCCCTGGCTCGCGTTGATCTGCTCGGCGACGATGAGGGCGAGCCACGCGACGCCGAGACTCTGCCGCAGCCCGACGAGGACCTGCGGCAGCGCTCCGGGCAGCACGATGTGCCGGATCAGCCCGGCCCGGCCGAGCCGCAGCACCTGCCCGACCTCGGCGAGCTTGCGGTCGACCCCGCGGATGCCCGCGAACGTGTTGAGGTAGAGCGGGAAGGCGACGCCGAACGCGACCAGCGCGATCTTCGGCGTCTCACCGATCCCGAACCAGAGGATGAACAGCGGGATCAGCCCGAAGAGCGGCAGGGCGCGCAGCATCTGCATGGGCGGGTCGACGGCGTGCTCGCCGAACCGGCTGAGCGCCGCGAGGACCGCCAGGCCGATGCCCGCCGCCGCGCCGACCGCGAAGCCGATGACGGCGCGCTGCAGCGAGACGCCGATGGCGTCGGTCAGCACTCCGCTCTCGAAGAGCTCGGCGGCGGTGGACGCGATGGCGGCGGGCGCGGGGAGCAGCCGCTCGGCCAGCACGCCGGTGCTGCTCGCGAGCTGCCAGAGCACGAGGAGGGCGAGCGGGCTGGCGGCCCGCCAGGGAACGCGGAGGCGGCCGGGCCGCGCCGCCGGCCGGTCGGCCGGGCGCGAACGCGGGCGCGCCGATTCAAGGGACAGCAGCGACATGCGTGAGACCTCACAGAGAGCACGCCGGGACGGGACGTCTCAGGGGAAGGGGGAACAGCGCGGGCTGGAAGAGCGCGGGGCCGGCAGAGCGCGGACGGGCTCTAGCGACAGCGACAGAGGGCGCTCGCCTGCCGGACGAGGTCGACGTGCAGGCGAGAGACGAGCAACGCGGTTCGACTCACGGGCATGAGCATGACGCAGATTCCCCACTAAGTCCATAGGTTTTATGGGGATCTACGTCACGCGAGACGGACGCCCCCCGCGCGGGTCGGCGGGAGGCGTCCGTGCGGGCTCTCGGCCCCGGTCAGGGAGCGGCCGGCGGCGCCGCCAGCAGGTCCGTCCACTGGTCGCAGACCTCTTCGAGGCCGTAGGCACGCCTGACCTGGCTCTTGGCCAGACGGCCGTCGGACCGCCAGCGGTCCAGCGCCACGGTCGCGGCGATCGACGCGGCCATCGCCGACGGGTCCGGGTGGATCCAGCGGCGGTCGTAGATGGTCTCCGCGCCCGGCCAGGGCAGCAGGGCCGGAATCGCACCGGACGCCATGCCCTCGGCGGGAGCCAGGTGGAAGCTCTCGTCGTCGCTGGTGGACAGGACCCAGCCGATGCGGCGCAGCCACGTCGCCACGTCCCGGCCGTAGGAGTCGAACACGACACCGCCGGAGAGGTGCTTCGAGCGGCGGATCCGCTTGAAGACCTGCTCGTAGTGGGCCCGCTCCTCCTCCTTCTGCCAGATCCACCAGTAGTCCCACGGCAGCTTGGACTTGATGAAGAGGGTGAAGCGCGGGTCGTCGCGGCGGAGTTCCTCCAGGACGTCCAGCACCAGGTCGAGACGCTTGCGGGACGGGGCGATGCCGATCATCCCCAGGTGGTGCTCCACGCCCGGGAGCTTGGGGCGGTCGAGCTGGGCGTCGTCCACCCAGTTCGGGACGGTGACGAGCTTCTCGGCCGGCCAGCCGGTGATCTCGCGCGTCAGGTCCGTGTAGTGGGGGCTGACGCAGACGACGTCGTCCACGGCATCGATGTCCAGGTGCTTCGGCCAGTTCGCGTACAGCTCGAAGCGGTGCAGCCGGACCACCAGCCGCTGGCCGGGGCGCTTGTGGCGGGCGTACCAGAGGGCGTTGGGGCCGCACCATTCGCATACGACGACGTCGGCCCACTCGACGAGCTCCCGGCTGCGCTCCGGATCGTGGACCTTCAGCGCCGCCCAGTGGTCGACGCGGACCTCCATGTCCGGGCGCGACTTCAGGTAGTCGAGGAGGCGGGTGAAGAACTTGAGGTCGTGGCCCGCGATGCCGACCCGGAGGCGCTCTCGGCCGTGCAGCCGGGCCGTCGCCAGGACCTTCTCGGACGGGTCCGGGAAGATCTGGGCGATGCACGCGCCCAGGCGGTCCGCCGCCGCCTCCAGGCTGAAGGCGGAGGACGCGTCGCGGCAGCGGTCCGCCGCGAGGGTGTAGATGTCCGGGTTCTTGCCGATGAGGGTGAGCGCGTCCAGGACGTCGTCCTCCGTCGCTGCGAAGAGGGGATAGTCGTGCCCCAGGAGGCGCTCGTGCATGGGGGTCCGGTTGAGGACGACGGGGACGCCGAGGGCTCCGCTCTCCAGGACCTTCGTGGACAGCTCCAGGCTCGCGTCCATGTCCGGATGGCGCCAGGACAGGGCCACGTCACCGGCGGCGGTCAGGCGCATCGCCTCCGCGCGGGGATGCCCGCCGTGCCAGACGACACCCTGCGCGGTCTCCAGCGCGGTCCGCATGCGGGGCGCGAAGCCGGGGTCGGCCGGGTCCTCGTGGATCTTGTCGCCGACCATGTGGAGTTCGGCGTCCACGCCGCGCATCGCGAGGAGGCGCGGGAGGGAGGTCATCTCGTAGGTGTTCCAGCGGGGCGCGAACTTGCCCGTGTAGACGAGCTTGAGGCGGTCCCGCGGAGCGCCCTCAGGACGGCTCTCCAGGTTCTCCGGCAAAACGACGACCGGGGGGAAGAGGACGCTCTTGCCCGCGGTGGCGGGCACCGCCGTCTCCAGGAAGCCCCGGAGCTCCTCCGTCTGGCAGAGCAGGACGCGGGAGGCGTCCGCGATGCGGCGCAGCTCGCCCTTGGCCGAGCCCGTGAACTCGGCCGCCGACTGCGGGACGTCCGTCAGGTAGGTCCAGAGGCGGCCCGCCAGCGGGCTGCCGGTGAGCTTGCCCGCCAGGCGGCGGCCCCGCACGACGACCAGGTCGAACGGCTCCTCCGCGTCGATGCTGGCCAGGACCGCGGCGGCCTGCTTCGGCGGCATGCCGGCCTCACCGGCGACCAGCTGCTCCGCGTGCGGGCTGCGGACGGTGACGCCGGGCAGGGCGCGCAGGGGGTCGACCAGGCGGCCGGTGCGGACCGGGGCCTTCAGGACGAGGGTGACCGCGCAGCCCGCGCGGGCCAGCGCCTGCACCATGCCCTGGGCCCAGATCGCCGAGCCGTCGATCAGGTTGAGATCGACGTCGCCGTAGACGAGGGCGCGAGGTCGCACAGGATGTCCTTTCAACGGGCGGGCGCGAGCGCGCCGGGGGTGGTGGCGGTGGCGTCCCAGTGGAGGTTCGCGAGGGTGGCGGGGGGCTCCTCGCCCCACAGGACGAGCGGGAGCCCGCGCGCGGCGGCGAGCCGCCGGACGTCGTCCAGGGCGCGGTCGCGGTCGTACATGCCGGGGAAGCCCAGGTAGGCCCAGGGGCCGCCGGGTTCGCCGGCGGCGGCGTCCACGACGAGCATGTCCACGTCGGCGGTGGAGAGCGCCACCGTGGCGTCGTGCGGGTACAGCGGGATCACCTTCGCGTGGCGGCCGAGGGTCGCGGCGGCGCGCGCGCCGAGGATCCCCGCGATCACCGGGCCGTCGCAGGGGTTGGCCACCAGCAGGCGGTCCTCGGGGCGTTCGACCTGGTCGATGACGATGCGCTCGCCGTCGGCCGACGTTGGGGCCGCGGTGGGCGCGTTGCGCTTGCGCCACAGCCGGTACAGCTCCTTCGGCAGCCGGGTGCCGCGGCGGCGCGGGTTGCGCGCGGCACCGGCGACGAGGCGGCCGAACTGGACGGTGGTCGACGCCTCCAGGGCCTCCAGCCGCCGTTCCAGTTCCTGGACGCGGGTCTCGCGTTCGCGGAGCGCGGCGCGGAGCCGGGCGGCCTGCCTGTTCGCCTTGTGGACGTCGGAACGGACGGCTTCGGCGTCACTCACCGGGATGCTCCATGCTCACCGAGGTACTCCAGGATCACGTTGGCGATACGGGGACCGGCGGCGCCGTCCCACAGCGGGGGCCTGCGGTCGCCGGAGGCCGCGCCGCCGTCCAGGGCCTTGCGCGCCTCGGGGACCAGCTCGTCGAACGTGACGAGGCGGTTCGTACCGTGGGTGATGGTGATCGGCCGCTCCGTGTTGGGCCGGACGGTCAGGCACGGGACACCGAGGATCGTCGTCTCCTCCTGCAGCCCGCCGGAGTCGGTGACGACGGCGGCCGCGCCGCGGACGGCGGCGATGAAGTCGATGTACCCCAGGGGCTCCAGGACGTGGACGCGCGGGTGGTCGTCCAGTCCGGCGGCGAGGAGGTTGGCGCGGCCCCGCGGGTGGACGGGGATGACCAGGTCGGCCAGGTCGGCGACGCCGTGCAGGTGCCGGACGAGCGCGGCGGCGGTGCCGGGGGCGTCCACGTTCGCGGGGCGGTGCATGGTCGCGAGGACGTACCGCTCCGGCAGGCCGTGCGCGGCGCGCACCCTCCCGGTGTCGAACTTCGGCAGGTTGGCCAGCAGCGTGTCGATCATCGGGTTCCCGACGAGGTGCGCCCGGGAGACCGGGACGCCCTCGTTCGCCAGGTGCCCGATGCCCTCCGGGCTCGTGACGAGGCACAGGTCCGACAGCTGGTCGGTGAGGCGCCGGTTGACCTCCTCCGGCATCGTCATGTCGAAGCTGCGCAGCCCCGCCTCCACATGGGCGACGGGGATGTGCAGCTTGGCCGCGACGAGGGCGGCGGCGATGGTCGAGTTCACGTCGCCGTACACGATGACGAGCGCCGGTGAACGGCCGATGAACTCCCGTTCGAGACCGACCATGAGCGCGGCCGTCTGCTCCGCGTGGCCGCCGGAGCCGACGCCGAGGTTGACGTCGGGTTCCGGAAGCCCCAGCTCGTCGAAGAAGACCTCGGACATCTTCGCGTCGTAGTGCTGGCCGGTGTGGACGACGGCCTGGTCGGCCCCGGCGGCGCGCAGGGCGCCGATCACGGGGGCCGCCTTCACGAAGTTCGGACGCGCCCCGAGGACGTGCACGATGGGTGCCACCACATTTTCCCTTCTGTTCATCGGGGCTGCCTACGCTCCCCGTCGTGCTGAAGAAACCCGTCTACCTGCTGGGACTCATCTGGCGCCAGCTCCTGGACGATCCGGGGCGCGCGCCCCGGCTGGCCGTCCGGCTGCTGGCCCGCCTCCCCGGCCCGCTCGGCCGGCGGCTGCGCGGCACCCGGCTCGCGGTGCCGCGCCCCCGGGCCGCCGAGCGGGAGACCGCCGAGCTCCGCGCGCTTCTCGCCCGGCCCGCCGCGGAACCCGTGGAGACCACCGCGACGGGACGCGCCGTCCTGCAGTTCGTCACGAACGCGCTGCCGCTCACCAACGCCGGATACACCGTCCGCACGCACCGGATCGCCCTGGCGCAGCGCGGCATGGGCCTCGACACGCATGTCGTGACCCGGCTCGGCTACCCGCTGAGCCAGGGGCTCGGCGACGCCCGGCGGACCGTGGAGGTCGACGGCGTCCCGTACCACCGGCTGTTGCCGTGGCTGCCGCCCGCCGGCCCCGTCCAGGCCGTCGAGAAGGCCGCCGACCTGGCCGGACGCCTCATCGAGGAGCTGCGCCCGGACGTCCTGCACGCCGTCAGCAACCATCTGAACGCGGCGGTCGCCCTCGAGCTGCGGCGCCGGCACGGGCTCCGCGTCGTGTACGAGGTCCGGGGCTTCCTGGAGGACTCGTGGCTGTCGCGCGACCCGTCCCACCGCGCGTCCGACGACTTCTACCGGCTGACCCGCGAGCTGGAGACCCGCCGGATGCTGGAGGCGGACGCGGTCGTCACGCTCGGCGAGGCGATGAAGGAGGAGATCGCGGCGCGCGGCGTCCCGTCCTACAAGATCGTCACGGTGCCGAACGGGGTGGACGAGGCGTTCCTCGCCCCGCTGCCGGACGCCGCCGGGCTCCGCGTCGAGCTTGGCCTCGGCACCGACACCGCGATCGTGGGCCTGACCTCGTCGTTCTACGGCTACGAGGGCATCGACACGCTGATCGACGCGGCGGCGCTGCTGGGCGAGCGGGGCACGCCGGTGACGCTGCTGCTCGTCGGGGACGGCCCCGAGAGGGCGGCGCTGGAGCGGCGCGCGGCCGGGCTCGGCGTGCGCGCCGTGTTCACCGGCCGGGTGCCGATGGGGGACGTTCGCCGCTATCACGCGCTCCTCGATGTGTTCGCGGTCCCGCGCAGGGCGGACCGGGTCTGCCAGATGGTGACGCCCCTGAAGCCGATCGAGGCGATGGCCGGGGGAATCCCCGTCCTAGCCAGTGATGTCAAGGCTCTGCGCGAAATCGTGGAACCCGGTGTGACGGGGGCGTTAACAGTTCCGGAAGACCCGGAAGCATGGGCGATTCACCTGGAAGACCTGATTTACAGTCCGGAACGACGCCAAAAAATCGGGCAATCCGCCCGGGAATGGGTCAGGGCCGAGCGCACCTGGCGCTCCGTGACGGCCGCATATCGGACGGCCTACGCCCTGGCCTGATCACCGGACTGTGAATAGACGAAAGGAGCCGGGCACATGGACCTCGTTGTCATCGGACTCGGCTATGTCGGGCTTCCGCTGGTGCGGGAGGCCTGCCGGGCCGGCCTGCGGGTCGGCGGCCTCGATCGCGACGCGCGCGTCGTCGCCGGGCTGGAGGCGGGCCGGTCGCACATCGACGACGTGTCGGACGCCGAGGTGGCGGAGATGCTGGCGGCGGGCTTCGTCCCCACCGCGGACGAGTCCGTCCTGAGCGGCGCCCGCACCGTCGTCATCTGCGTGCCGACGCCGCTCTCCAGCGAGGGCGGTCCCGACCTCGCGGCCGTGCGGGGCGCGTCCGACACGGTGGCGCGGCACCTCGGGGCGGGCACCCTGGTGGTGCTGGAGTCGACGACGTACCCGGGCACGACGGAGGAGGTCGTCCGGCCGATCCTGGAGACGTTCGGGCTGGTCGCGGGCACCGACTTCCACCTCGCGTTCTCGCCGGAGCGGATCGACCCGGGCAACCCCGTCTACGGCGTCCGGAACACTCCGAAGATCGTCGGGGGGCTGACCCCGGCGTGCGCGTCGGCCGCCGCCGCGTTCTACGGGAAGTTCGTGGAGCGGGTCGTCCAGGCCAAGGGGACGCGGGAGGCCGAGATGGCGAAGCTGCTGGAGAACACCTACCGGCACGTGAACATCGCGCTGGTCAACGAGATGGCGGTGTTCTGCCACGAGCTCGGCATCGACCTCTGGGACGCCATCGACTGCGCGGCCACCAAGCCGTTCGGCTTCCAGGCCTTCCGGCCGGGGCCGGGCGTGGGCGGGCACTGCATCCCGATCGACCCGAACTACCTGTCGTACAAGGTCAGGTCGCTGGGCTACCCGTTCCGGTTCGTCGAGCTGGCGCAGGAGATCAACGACCGGATGCCCCGGTACGTGGCGGAGCGCGCGCAGCAGCTCCTCAACCGGGAGGGGCGGGCGCTGAAGGGCGCGAAGGTCCTGCTCCTCGGCGTCACGTACAAGGCCGACATCGCGGACGAGCGGGAGTCGCCGGCGCGTCCGGTGGCGCGGCGGCTGGCGCGGCTCGGCGCCGACCTGAGCTTCCACGACCCGTTCGTCTCCGACTGGACGGTGGAGGGGGCCGGGGTCCGGAACGCGGGTCCGGATCTGCGGGCGGCCCTGGCGGACGCCGACCTCGCGATCGTCCTCGCCGACCACGCCGAGTACGACGCGGACGTCCTCGCCGCCCACGCCCGGCTGCTGTTCGACACCCGCGGCCGGACGCGGGCACTCGCCCGCGAGACCGTCGAACTCCTTTGACAGGGTCCACCGTTCGGACCGCCGGAATTCATCCCCGATTTCCATTCTCGTCCGAGACTCTGAGGTACCGGGCGAATATTCGGAACCATACGGAGTGAGTGGAATGCGGGTCTGCGTTTGCACGGTCGTGCATCACCCGGAGGACGCGCGGATTCTGCACCGGCAGATCCGCGCCCTCCTCGACGCCGGCCACGAGATCACCTATATCGCGCCGTTCCGCGCGTGCAATGTGACCCCGTGGCGCGAGATCACGCCGGTGGACGTGCCCCGCGCCACGGGACGGAACCGGCTGAAGGCGCTGCGGGCGGCGCACCGGGTGCTCGCCGAGCACGCCCCCTACGCCGACGTGATCCTCCTGCACGACCCCGAGCTGCTGGTCTCGCTGCCCCGGAGCGTCCGGTCCCGGACGGTGGTGTGGGACGTGCACGAGGACACCGCCGCCGCGCTGTCGGCGAAGGGATGGGTGCCGGCCCCCGCCCGCCCCTTCCTGCGTCCGGCCGTCCGGCGGCTGGAGGCCCGCGCCGAGCGGCGGCACCGGCTGCTGCTGGCCGAGGAGGGCTACCGCGACCGGTTCCGCGAGGACCACCCGGTCGTCCCGAACACGACCTATGTCGCGGACGCGCCTCCCGGCCCGCCGGACGGCGTCCGCGCCGTCTACGTCGGGCATCTGTCGGTGGCGCGCGGCGCCCTCGACATGATCGAGACGGCCCGGCGGGTCGCCGCCGAGGGGATCATGATCGAGCTGATCGGCGCCGCCGACATCGAGATCCGCCCCGCGCTCCGGGACGCGCAGCGCGAGGGACTGCTGCGCTGGTACGGGTTCGTCCCGAACGACCGGGCGCTGCGGATCGCGGAGGGCGCCATGGCCGGGCTCGCGCTGCTGCACGACGAGCCGAACTACCGGCACTCGATGCCCACGAAGGTCATCGAGTACATGGCGCGCGGCGTCCCGGTGGTCACGACGCCGAACCCGCCCGCGGTGGGCATCGTGGAACCCGCGGGCAGCGGCGTGGTCGTGCCGTTCGGCGACCCGGACGCGGTCGCGGCCGTCCTGCGCCGCCTCCGCGACGACCCGGCCCTGCGCCACGACATGGGCAAGCGGGGCTACGAGACGGCCCGCGCGCGGTTCCACTGGCCGGTCCAGGCCGAGCGCTTCGTCGCGCAGCTGGAGCACTGGGCGGGCCGCACCCCGGTGCCCGCGCTCCGGCCCGCCCCGTCGGACGCCCCCGTACTGTAGGGCGGGTGGAGGTCTTCACTCGCTGGCGTTCCTGGGACGCCGCACGGCCCGGACTCGAGGCGGCCGGAGTCGACGCCGTGCGGCTGGAGAAGGCCGTGGACGCCGCCCGGCGATGGCACGGTGACCAGAAGCGGCCGACGGGCGTCCCGTACGTCGAGCACCTGCTGGAGGCACTGGAGGTCCTCGTGCGGGGCGCCGGGGTGAAGGACCCGGTGGTCCTGGACGCGGTGCTCCTGCACGACGTCGTCGAGGACACCGCCGCGACGCTCGCCGACGTGGAGGACGCGTTCGGCCCGGAGGTCGCGGAACTCGTCGACTGGGTCACCAAGCCGCCCACCGGAGGGCGGGGACGGCAGGCGAAGCGGGCCGCGAAGGCCGCCTACCTGCGCCGGCTCCGGGACGCGCCGCGCGAGGCGGTCCTGGTGAAGCTGGCCGACCGGGTAAGCAACGTCCAGGAGCTCGACCGGATGCCGACAGATTTCCAGCGCCGCTACCACGCCGAGACGGTGGCCTACATCCTCCCGCTCGCGGAGGCGGAGCCGTGGTTCGCGGCCTGGTACGCCTCGTGGCGCGAGCGCTTCGCCCACCTGCGATGATCACGGCATGGAACGCGAGTGGGTGGTCGAGGAGAGCGTGGCCATCGACGCGGACGCGGCGGAGGTCTACGCGGCGGTGGCCGACCTCCGGCGGATGCGCGAGTGGAGTCCCGAGGTGTTCGCGACCTGGGTGCGCGGCGACATCGGGCCCGGAACGAGGTTCGTCGGGTTCAACCGGATCGGCCCGCGGGTCTGGTTCACGAACTGCCAGGTGACGGTGGCCGTTCCCGGCCAGGCGTTCGCTTTCCGCGTGTCGAGCTTCGGCATGCCGGTCGCCCTGTGGGGGTTCCGCGTCGAGGACGTCGGCGGCGGCCGGACGCGGCTCACCGAGTACTGGGAGGACCTGCGCAGGGACGCCCGCGGCGCGGGCCTGGTGTCGCTGCTCGGCCGCGTGTTCACCGGCGTCCCGGCGGAGCGGCGCGCGGCCGTCAACCGGGAGGGGATGCGCGCCACGCTCGCCCGGGTGGATCGGCACGTGACAGGAAAATAAGAACCTGTTCTACTTAGGCGTGTGACAACCGCACACGTGATCCAGGGCGAGCGCGTCGAGCTTCCGGTCCGGATCCGGGACGCCGCCGTGGCGTCGGCGATGTACGCCGTCCCGGCCGCCACCGCGCAGGCCGTCATCGCCTACTCCGGGCTGGACGTGGCCGAGCCCCTGCCGGGCCGGGCGATCTGCTCGCTGGCCTTCATCCGCTACGCCGACGGCGACCTCGGCCCGTACCACGAGTTCGCCGTCGCGTTTCTCGTCCGCCCGCCGGGCACCGCCCCACCCGCCGGCGCGCTCGGGCGGCTGCGCGGCATGGCCGGCGCCGGCGCGTTCATCCACTGGCTGCCCGTCAACCAGGAGTTCACCCTGGAGTGCGGCCGGACGATCTGGGGCTTCCCCAAGGAGCTCGCCGACATGCCGATGGACCTGTCGGGCCGCACCAAGCGGTGCGCGGTCCGGTTCGGCGGGCGCACCGCGATCGAGCTGCACGTCCGGTCCGGGGCACCGGTGCCCGGCGGGGCCGGGGCGCCGAAGGTGGACGCCTACTCCTGCCTGGACGGCGTCACCCGGCGGACCCCGTGGACGCTCACCCCGTCCGGCGTGCGGATGCGGGCCGGGGGCGCGAAGCTCGTCCTCGGCGACCATCCGGTCGCGGAGGAGCTGCGCAGCCTCGGGCTCGACCGGGCGCGCGCGTTGAGCTGCTCGACGGTGCGGCACCTGGAGATGACGTTCGAGGCGGCCGAGGAGGTGCCGCGGTGAGCCCGGCGCTGAAGCGGACGGCGCTGGTCACGGGCGCCGCGAGCGGCGTCGGCGCGCTCGCGGCCCGGCGGCTCGCCGCCGCCGCGTGGGACGTCGTCGCCGTGGACGTCGACGCCGACGGGCTGGCGGCGACCACGCTCCGCTCCCCCAACAGCCACGTCCGCGCCTGCGACCCCGGCGACGCCGAGGCGATCCAGGGCGTCCTCGCGGACGTGGGGCCCGTGCACCGCGTCGTGCACGCCGCGTCCCTCGCGCCCGCGGCCCGCGCCCTCGACCAGCCGGTCGAGGAGGTCGAGGCGGTCCTGCGGACGACGTTCGTCGGCGCCGTCCACCTCGTCCAGGGCACGCTGCCCGGGATGCTGGAGCGCGGCTCCGGGGAGATCGTCCTGTTCTCGTCCCTCGCCGCGTTCGCCCCCGAGCCGCGCGGGTCCGCGTTCGCGGCGGCCGCCGCCGCGGTCGGCGCGTACGCAGCGGCGCTGGCCGCGGAGTACGCCGGGCAGGGCGTCCGGTTCCGGTGCGCGTGCCCGCCGTTCGGCGGCGACGCCGACGACCACCGGCTGATCCTGGACGCGGTGGACCGCTCCCTCGCCCGTCCGGAAGGTGATCTCCACGTGTTCCCGGGCAGAACCCCCGGGGGACGGTGGCGCCTGCCCGGGACGTCCGCGCCGCGCTGAACGCGGGGGACCGAATAGGCTGTCCCCTCGCCCCTCCGGGGGTCGACCGAGAACCACCGCGGAGCGCGAGGAGCAGCCTGCATGTCGTCTGAGGCCCCCGGGCGGCCGTCCGGCCCCGGCGGCACGGTCAAGGACCGGGAGATCGCCGCCGAGCAGCGCTACGTCGACCGGGCCTACGCGCGGCTCGAGGAGATGCGCGCGGACGCCCGGGAACTGCTCCGCGAGGGATTCCGCCAGTCCCTCGCGGGCACCAAGAGCTCGCTCGTCGACCGGGACGCGATGGTGCACCAGGCGGCCCTGCGCGCGCAGGCCCTCGACATCGCCGACGACGGCCTCGTCTTCGGCCGGCTCGACCTCGCGGCGCGTGGCGAGGTCCGCTACGTCGGCCGGATCGGCGTCCGCACCAGCGAGCACGACTCCCTGGTGATCGACTGGCGGGCCCCCGCCGCCGAGGACTTCTACCGCGCCACCCCCGAGGACCCGCGCGGCGTGATCCGGCGCCGCGTCCTGCACTCGCGCGGCCACACGGTCATCGACCTGGAGGACGACCTCCTCGATCCGGGCGCCGCCGAGGGCATGACGGTCGTCGGCGACGGAGCGTTCCTGGCGTCCCTCGCGCGCGCCCGCGAGGGCGCGATGCGCGACATCGTCGCGACGATCCAGCGGGAGCAGGACGAGGTCATCCGCGCCCCCGCCGAGGGGACCGTCCTGGTGCGCGGCGCCCCCGGCACCGGCAAGACCGCCGTGGCGCTGCACCGCGTCGCCTACCTGCTGTTCCGGCACCGCCGCCGGTTCGGGTCGCGGGGCGTCCTCGTCGTCGGGCCGAACCGCCGGTTCACCGCCTACATCGAGCGGGTGCTGCCGTCGCTCGGCGAGGGGTCGGCGACGCTCCGCTCGCTCGGCGACCTGGTCGACGGAGCGTCCGCGACCGTCCACGACACTCCCCGGCTCGCCCGCGTGAAGGGCTCGGCGACGATGGCGGGCGTGCTGCGCCGCGCCGTCACCGACCATCCGCCGGGCTCCCCCGGCGAGCTGCGCGCGGTGTTCAGGGGCGTGGTCGTGGCGCTCGACCGGCAGCGGCTCGACCGGATCCGCGGCGAGGTGCACCGGCGCGCCAGGGGGTCGGTGAACGCGGCGCGCGCCCGCGCCGCCGAACTGCTGCTGGACGCCCTCTGGGAACGGTTCCACGCGGTCGGCGGCCCGGAGGCCGCCGAGGCGGCGGAAGGCCCCGAGTCCGGCCTGTGGAACGCGATGCTCGCGGCGGAGGGCCTGTCCCCGCTCGACGAGGAGCCCCGCCGCGCGTCCGGGCGCCCCGCGAACGGCGATCCGGAACGCGCCCGGTTCGACGCGCGGGTGAGCGAGCAGCGCGCGTTCACCGACTTCCTCGTCGCGTGGTGGCCGGTCCGGACGCCGCTGGAGGTGCTGCGCTCCCTGTCGGACCCCGATCGGCTGCGGCGCGCGGCGGGCCGCGACATCGACCGCGCCGACCTCCGCGCGCTCGCCGCGTCCTGGACGGCGGGCGCGCCGCTCAGCTACCAGGACATCGCGCTCCTCGACGAGCTCGACGCGCAGCTCGGCGCGCCGCCCCGCCCGTCCCGGCGCCGCCGGCGGCCCGAGGAGGGCGACCCCTTCGTTGTAGACGGCGTCGACATCCTGACCGGCGAGGAGGTCGCGGACGAGTCGTGGGAGCCCGAGATGCAGGAGCTCACGACGTCCATGGAGCGCCTCGAACGGCACCGGCGCGTCGACGACGGCGTGGCAGAGGAGCGCCCGGAGTACGCGCACATCGTCGTGGACGAGGCGCAGGACCTCTCCCCCATGCAGTGGCGGATGCTCGGCCGCCGCGGCCGCCAGGCCAGCTGGACCGTCGTCGAGGACCCGGCGCAGAGCGCCTGGGAGGACCTGGAGGCCGCGCGCGCCGCGATGGAGGAGGCCCTCGGCGGCAAGGACCCGGCGACGTCCCGCGGCCGGGGGCGGCGGGGCCGCGGGCCCGCGCGCCCGAAGCCGGTCCCGCGCCGCGCCCGCTACGAGTTCGAGCTGACGACGAACTACCGGAACTCGACGGAGATCGCGGCGGTGTCCGCGCGGGTGCTGCGGAAGGCGCTGCCGGAGGCGCGTCCGGCCCGCGCGGTCCGCGCGTCCGGCATCGACCCGGTCGTGCGCGTCGTCCCCGAGCCCGATCTGGCCGCGGCCGCGCGCGAGGCCACCGAGGAGCTGCTCGGCCTGGTGGAGGGCACGATCGGCGTCATCGTCCCCCTCGCCGGGACCGACGCGCCCGAGGAGGGCCAGGCGGCCCTGCCGTTCGAGGGCGGGTCACCGGTCTGGGACGCGGACGTCAGGGAACGGCTCGCCGCCGGGCTGCCCGAACGGGCGCAGGTGCTGGACGTCCTGGAGGCGAAGGGCCTCGAATTCGACGCGGCGGTGCTGGTCGCGCCCGAGACGGTGGCGGCGCAGTCCCCGCGCGGCCTGCGCGTCCTGTACGTCGCGGTGTCCCGCGCCACGCAGCGCCTGACCGTCCTCACCGCGGACCCCGGCTGGCGGCGCGAACTCATGGGCGGCCACGCCGACTGACCCCCCGTTCATCGTCCCCCTCGGGCTCGGAGGACGTGTCGTGCGCGCCGGTGCCCGGCTCGCTCAGGCGTCCCGCGGGCTCTCTGACGACCTCGGGGTCGGCTCGGCCGCTGGGTTCCTGCCAGCTCAGGTCCGAATGGATGAGGACTTGGCGGATGGCCGCCACCCGCGCCGAACTCGGCGTCGCCGTATCCGAGCACGTGTACGACAGCGTGGTCAGGCACGCCCCCGGGGAGGTCGACCCCGCCGCCTACCGCCGCATCGACGTCGTGGAGAAGGAGACGCGCGCCGCCGTCACGCCGGAGAGGCATGCCGCACGCGCGCCGCGGTTAGGCTGGCGCACGACCCCCGGCACGGCTGGAACGGAGATCGATGAGCGGCCGAAACCCCGCACCCCGGCGCGGCTATGGCGGCCGGTCGGCCGCGGAGCGGCGGGCGGAACGGCGCGAGCGCCTGCTCGCCGCGGGCCTGGAGCTGTTCGGGACGCGCGGCTACGCGGCGACGTCCATCGAGCGGCTGTGCGCGGCGGCGAGCGTCTCCACCCGCAACTTCTACGAGGAGTTCACCGGACGCGAGGAGCTGCTCACCGCGCTGCACGGCGACATCAACGCGCGCGCCGGCGAGGCGCTCGCCGCCGCGTACGCCGCCGCGGCGGGCGAGGACCTCGCGACCCGGGTGGAGCGGGCCGTCCGCGCGTTCGTCACCGTCACCGCGAGCGACCCGCGCTGGGCGCGGATCGCGTTCGTCGAGGTCATCGGCGTCAACCCGGATCTGGAGCGGCACCGTTTCCGCTGGCGGGAGCGGTGGGCCGACACCATCCTCGGAATGATCCGGGAGGCGGTCGAGCACGGCGAGGCCGTCGACCGCGACTACCGGCTCAGCGTGATCGCCATCATCGGCGCGGTGAACAACCTCGTCCACCACTGGTCGGCCCGCGGCAAGGACATCCCGCAGGAGGCGATCACCGCCGAACTGACGACCCTGATCCTCGCCATCGTCACCACCCGCTGACGTGCGGCGCGCGGCGTGCGATCCGGCCCTGAGCGAGCGCCGCACGCCGCGACCCGGCGTCAGATGATGGGGGGGCGGCCCGTGCGGGTCATGCGCCAGGCCGTGCGCCAGGAGATCGGGCGGCGCGGACCGGCGGGCTTGCGCCAGCCTTCCAGGAAGCCCTTGAACCAGGGCTTCAGGGCGCTCGGCCTGCGCTCGCGCAGGAGGGTCATGCCGACCCAGACCGCGAGGTACGTCCAGGCCAGGGGCCAGGGCAGGTTGCGGCGCGCGAGCCACACGCGGTTGCGGGCGTTGTAGCGGTAGAACATGGCGTGCCGGGTCGGCAGGACGGCGGGGTGGAACATCACCGCGGACGCGTCGTACACGATCCGGTAGCCGGCGTTGAGGATCTGCCAGGCGAGGTCGGTCTCCTCGTGGGCGTAGAAGAAGTCCTCCGGGAGGCCGCCGCCCGCGTCGAACGCGGCGCGGCGGATCGCGCAGGCGCCGCCGAGGAACGTGGTGACCTCGGACGACCGCTCCGGGTCGCCGGCCCGCAGCCGGGGGACGTGGCGGCGCTCGCCGGGCCCGCCCTCGGGGTCGCGGACGCGGAAGGACACGACGCCGAGGGTCGGGTCCGCCGCGAACCGGTCGCGCAGGTAGGTGCCGAGCCGGTTGGAGCGGTACCAGCCGTCGTCGTCGAGGAACAGGACGACGTCGCCGCAGGACGCCTCGACGCCCCGGTTCCGCCCGGCGGGGATGCCGACGTTCGACGGCAGGCGGATCGTCTTCACCCGCTCGTCGTCGAACGGGGGGAGCCCGGCCCGGTCGCCGACGGGGTCGGCGCCGTTGCCGACGAGGACGACCTCGACGTCCACGTGCTCCTGTTCGAGGGCGCTGCGGATCGCGCGGGCCAGCTCCTCCGGCCGGTTGCCCATCGTGAGGACGACGACGGAAAGCTTCACTTGAGTCTCCGGGAGGCCAGGATGCTGACCAGGTGCAGCAGGGTCTGCAGGAGGGCGACGGCGGCGACGGCGACGGCGAGCACCCGGGTCGCGACCGGGGTCTCGGCGCCGGCCACCACGTCGATCGCGGCGGCCACGACGATCAGCAGGGACAGCTCGACCGCGCCGATGATCCGGTGGAACCGCAGCATGGACGCGGCCTGCCGGGCGAGCGCGATCCGGGTGGAGCGAGGGCGCAGCGCCCGGTCGCCGCCGGACGGGTCGGCGGGCAGCCCGGACTTGGCGCGGGCCACCACGACGTTGTCGGTCTCCGCCTTGATGAGCGCGGCGCCGAGCGCGGCGATCATGCCGAGTTCGACGTAGCCGCCGGTCGTCCAGCCGCCCTGGGCGGCGAAGCCGAGGCCGATGAGCAGCGACACCTCGGAGAGGTAGTGGCCGATCCGGTCGAGGAACACGCCCGCGACGGACGTCTGCCGCAGGTAGCGGGCGACCTCGCCGTCCACGCAGTCGAGCAGGAGGTAGATCTGGATGAGGACGGCGCCGCCGAGGGCCGTCCACAGGTGGCCGGTGCCGCCGAACGGCAGCGACACCGCGACGCCGGCGGCGATGCCCGACAGCATCATCAGGTACGTCAGCTGGTTCGGGCTGAACCCGAGCCGGAGGGAGACCCACGCGGCGTACGGGGACAGCGACCGCATGTAGAGGCGGCCCGCCCAGTGCTCCTCGTTGCGCCGGTCCTTCAGGCCGGGCGGCTGGCCGTGCCGCCGGATGTCGGCGATCCTCGCGTGCTTGCGCGACGGCCGGTCGTCGGCCGCGGCGCGCTGCCCGATCGGGTCAGTCTCCGTGGGCCTGGACATACTCTTCCACCGCCTTGAGCGTCTCACCCTTGTCGAGGCCCAGGTGTTCAAGGATCGTATAGCGGCCGGGCCGGGTCCGCGGGGCGTACTGGACGGCCTCCGCGAACTGCTCGACGCTCAGGCCGACATCTCCGGGCATCCGCGGCAGACCGTGCCGGCCGAGGCAGCCGAGGATCTCTCCGAGCCGCTCCTGCGCCGCCTCCATCTCGGCGCCGCGGAGCCGGGTGGCGCGCAGGTGGTAGCAGAACGCGGCGCCGAGCCCGGCGAGCTCGCCGTGGTTCGCGGTGCCGGGGAACAGCTGGTCGATCGCGTGCAGGATCTCGTGGTCGCCGCCGCTCGCCGGGCGAGAGTCGCCGGCGAACGCCATCGCCATCCCGGACAGGACGAGCCCTTCGGCGAGGACGGTGAGGAACCGGTCCGACTCGATCGAGGCGGGCTGGTGCAGCAGCGCCTCGGCGGCGGTGCGGGCGACGGTCAGCGCCATCCGGTCGATCCGCTCGCCGCACTCCTCCGACGCCAGGAGCCAGTCGTCCACGGCGGAGAAGTTGCTCACCACGTCGCCGATCCCGGCGCGGACGAGCTCGGGCGGCGCGGCGTGCACGTAGTCGAGGTCGACGACCATCGCGAGCGGCATCACGACGCCGAACGAGCCCTTGCCCTTGTCATGGACGAGGGACGCGACCGGCGAGCAGATCCCGTCGTGGGACAGGTTCGTCGCGACCGACACCATCGGGATGCCCGACAGGGTCGCCGCGTACTTGGTGGCGTCGATCGTCCGGCCGCCGCCGATCCCGACGACGGCCTCGAACGAGCCGCCGCGCAGCCGCGCGCCGAGCGCGACCGCCGCGTCGACCGTGCCGCCCTCGACCTGGAACACCTCGCATGCCTGGAGGGACGGCCGGACCTGCTCGGCTATCTGGTCGCCCTGGCCGCGGCCGACCGCGATGGCCACCCGGCCCTCGGTGACGATCCGGCGGTCCGCCAGGAGCTCTCCCAGCGCGGCGACCGCGCCGCGCCGCACGTCGATGGACAGCGGCGCGTTCAGCATCCGCGTGAGCAGGGGCATGGTCTCCTCGGTCGGGTCGTCGGTGGGGGTCGAGCGCCCGGTCAGTAGCCCTTGGCGATCCGGCGGGCCTTCTCGAGGTCGTCGTGGTTGTCGACCTCGACCCACTGGACATCGCCGATCGGCGCGACCGCGATGCGGCCGCCCCGGGCGACGAGCTCCTGGTAGCCGTCCTCGTAGTACAGGTCGGGGTCGCGCTCCCAGACGGCCTTGAGCGCGTCGGCGAGCGCGTCGGCGGCGGCGGGCTCGATCAGCGTCGCGCCGATGTACTCGCCGTTCGCGGTGGCCGGGTCCATCAGCTTGGTGATGGTCTTCAGGTGGCCCTCGCCGTCGAGGATGACCTTCATCTCCTCGTCGGCCAGTGTTTTCACATCGTCCACGGCCAGGAGGATGTCCGGTCCGCGGTTCGCCAATAGGGTCTTCTCGACGCTCACCGGGTGGACGGTGTCGCCGTTGACCATGAGGACGCCCTTGGAGAAGTGCTCACGCGCCAGCCACATGGAGTAGCAGTTGTTCCACTCCTCGGCCTTGTCGTTGTGGACGAGCGTGATGGACACGCCGTACCGCTCCTCCAGCGCCGCCTTGCGCTCCTCGACGGCGGACGCCCGGTAGCCGACGACGATGACCACGTCCGTCAGCCCGACCTCGGCGAGGTTGCCGAGGGCGATGTCGAGGATGGTGGTGTCACCGTCCACGGGGACGAGGGCCTTGGGGAGGGTGTCGGTGTAGGGCCGCAGCCTCCGGCCCGCGCCCGCGGCCAGCACCATGCCGATCATGTTTCGCTCTTCTCTCCAGGTCGACCATCACGCCGCTCCGCGTCCGCCCGCGCGAACGCCGTCGCCGGGGACGGACGAGACGCCGCAGGCGTGCGGCGAGGACCCGTTCCCACGGCCAGTTGCCCCTGGCCGGTGCGGTACACGGTGTCGCAGCGGGGGGCTTGGCGGACGGTGCCGCCGCTCCTCGCGAGCCCCGGTACGGCGAGGTAACCATACTCGATCCGGCGCCCGAGACGTCCGGTACGTTGAGCAGCCTAGTGACCCGGTGGCCGGGTGCGAGGGCGATGCGGCGGGAAAGGGGCGGAGATGGCGACGCGGACGATCGCGGTGGTGCTGGCGGGCGGTGTCGGCGCCAGGATCGGCGCCGGGCGGCCGAAGCAGCTGATCGAGGTGGCCGGGCGGCCGATCCTCGCGCACGCGATCGCCGCGTTCGACGCCCACCCCGGGATCGCGGAGGTCGTGGTCGTGATGGCGGCCGGGCATCTGCGCGAGGCCGCGGCGATCACGGCGCCCTTCCGGAAGGTCGCCGGGGTCATCGAGGGCGGCGACACCCGCACCATGTCGACGGTCGCCGCGCTCCGCCGGCTGGAGGGCGAGCCGGACGACGTCCGCGTCCTGTTCCACGACGCGGCCCGCCCGTTCGTGGACGCCGCGATCATCGACCGGGTGCTCGGCGCGCTGGCCGCCGGGGAGGCGGTCGCGGTCGGCGTCCCCGCGTCCGACACGATGGTCGCGGTCGAGGACGGCGTCGTCGTGTCGATGCCGCCGCGCGAGACGATGGTCCGCTTCCAGACCCCGCAGGGCTTCCGGCTCGGCACGCTCCGCAAGGCGTACGAGCTGGCCCTGGCGGACCCCGCCCTGAGCGCCACCGACGACTGCGGCATCGTCCACCGCTACCTGCCGGACGTCCCGGTCCGCGTGGTGGCGGGCGACGAGCGCAACCTCAAGGTGACCCGGCCCCTCGACATCGCGATCGCCGAGCACCTCGCCGGACGGGACCCCCAGTGATCTTCGACGACACCCCCGCGATCATCGGTCACCGCGGTCTCGGCGCGGGCGACCTCCCCGTTCCCGGCACCGGCGACACGGTCGCCGAGAACACCCTCCCCTCCCTCCTCGCGGCCGTCGAGGCGGGCCTGGGCTGGGTCGAGATCGACGTGACCCGCACCGCCGACGACGAGCTCGTCCTGCGGCACGACCCCACCACCCCGGACGGCGCGTTCCTCATCGACCGGACCGCCGAGGCGAGCGGCCTGCCCCGGCTGGCCGAGGTCTTCGCGGAGCTGCCCGCGGACGTCGCGGTCGACGTGGACGTCAAGACGATCCTGGAGGACGCGACGGACGCCCCGTCCCGCCGCACGGGCGCGCTGCTGCTGCCCCTGCTGAAGCGGGAGGCGCGGCGCCGCCCGCTGCTGGTCACCTCGTTCGACCCGTCGCTGCTGGTGTTCCTTCAGGAGGAACTGCCGGACGTGCCGCTCGGCCTGCTGACCTGGCTGCGTTTCCCGCTGTGGCACGGCGTCCCGGCGGCGGCGGGCCTCGGATTCCAGGCGATCGGCGTGCACACCGCGTCGTGCGGGTTCGAGCAGCCCGACACCCGCCTGCGGCCCCTGGAGCGGTGCGTCGACACGGCGCACAAGGCGGGCCTGGAGTTCATGGTCTGGTGCCCGGACACCGAGACCGCGCCGATCTGCAAGGCGGCCGGGGCCGACGCGATGGTGGTCAACGACGTCCCCGGCGTGCTGGCGGCCGTCCGCGGCTAGGAGTTCCCGCCGCCGTACCTGCGCGTCCACTCGCCCGGCTCGTCGTCATCGGCGTCGTGCCGGACGGGCTGCGGCGCGGACGGCTGCGGCGGGGCGGAGGGCGGCGGGGCGGGAGGATGCCACCCCGGGTTCTGGCCGGGGGGCGGGCCCATGGGGGCCGGCGGCGGACCGCCGAACGCCGGCGCAGCGGCCGCCCGCGGCCGCGCCCGCCACCGGGACGGCGCGATCGAAGCGGCGACCAGCACCACGCCCAGCGCGAGGAACGCCCCTGTGGCGACCAGGTTCAGGTATCCGGTGTCCAGCCGCGAGTGCAGGTCGTGGTCGAGGTGCTCGTACGCCCAGCGCGGCGCGAACGCCCACACGAGGCCGATCCCGCCGAACACGGCTCCGGGGACGAGGGACGCCAGCGGGGAGACGCGGGTGCCCGCCACCAGGCCGATCAGGACCGCCCCGGCGATGAGGACGAGGGCCGGCGTTCCGGCCCCCTCTCCCCCGAACGTCCGGAGCGACCGGCCGATCTCGGACGACCCGTACATGAGGCAGGCGGCGATCACCGGTGTCAGCACGACACCGGCGACGAGGCCGATGACGTGCCGTATCGAATTGGGCATGACGACCTCCAGGGCGGGAAGCGGAGGAGATCCCGCCGACCACCCTCAGACGCACCGGATCGGCGAAAGGTTCGCCGATCCGGCCCGCGGCCGGTCAGGTGACGGCGTCACCGGGCTTCGGCGGGGTGGGCTGGCCGAGGCCGGGCGGGCTCGTCAGGAAGCCGACGCCCCAGGTGATGTGCATCGTCGCGAAGACGAGCGGGAGCCGCACCCACGCGCCCAGCGGCAGGCCCCGGCCCTCGACGGCGGCGCCCGCGACCATCGCCGCGGCGTAGCCGCCGGGCAGCAGCCAGCCGGGCCAGAACCCGAACGCGCCCGCGACGGCCCCGGCGGTCATCGCGACCACCGCGATCGGCGGGGCGAGGTAGCGCAGGTTGAGGGTGCCCTGGTGCTCGCGGCCGACGACGCGGCGCCAGCGCCCGGTGTGGAAGTACTGCTTGGCGAGCGCCCGCAGGTTCGGGCGGGGCCGGTAGGTGACCCGCATCCGGGGGGTGAAGAACACCCGGCCGCCGGTCTGCCGGATCCGGTGGTTCATCTCCCAGTCCTGGGCGCGGGTGAACGTCTCGTCGTAGCCGCCGACCCGGTCGAGGGCGCTGCGCCGGAACGTGCCCAGGTAGACGGTCTCGACCTCGCCGGCCTCGCCGCCGGTGTGGAAGCGCGCGTTGCCGACGCCGAGCTTGGACGTCATGGCGCGCGCCACGGCCTGCTCGAACGCGGTGACGCCCTCCGCGGCCATGATGCCGCCGACGTTGTCGGCCCCGGTCTCCTCCATCGTCTCGACCGCGGCGCGGACGTAGTCGGCGGGCAGCAGGGAGTGCCCGTCGACCCGCACGATGATCGAGTACTGCGAGGCCTTGATCGCGATGTTGAGGCCCTGCGGGGTCCGTCCGGTGGGGTTCGCGACGACGACGACGCGGGGGTCCTCGGCGGCCAGGCCGCGCGCGATCTCCTCGGTGCGGTCGCGGGACGGCCCGATGGCGAGGACGAGTTCCAGCTCACCGGGGTAGTCCTGGCTCAGGATGCGGCGGACCGCGTCGGCCAGGTGCCGCTCCTCGTTGAGGACGGGCATCACCACCGACACGCACGGCCAGGTGCGCTCGGTGCCGCTCGGTGCCTGACGGGACCCGTGGTGGGTGTGGGGAGACGGATTCATGTGGGCTCGCGGGCGCTCTCCGGCCGGGCGGCCGGAGGAAGGCCCACCTTCCTCCTCTTTCATGTCCGGACGCAGCCCACGCCACCCAGTTTCGACGTCGGGGCTGTCGGGGTGTGGTCGAGACCGGCGCCACGTTACTGCAAGAACACCCGTCCGCTGCAAGTACGCGGTCTTCTGCGGGAACACGGGATTCCAGCAGGGACTCGGTTACTGCCGGGACACGGGTCCAGGTAGCGAACGGACGGGCCCCCTCCACTTTAGAGTGGGTGGCACTCGCTTCAGAACGCGCTGAGGTCATCGGGGAGGCGGCGGGCGGCATGGCAGACGGGCACGACTCGGATCGCGGCGACGCCGACCCGCTCGAACGCTACTTCCGGCCGCGTCCGGCGGGCGGCGTCCCGCCGGGGCGCGGACGCGGCCGGCACGCCGACGGCGCCGACCCCGGGGGCGACATCGAGGGCGTCACGGTGGACGGCATGCCGGCGCCCCGGGTGTCGGTGGAGACGCCGCGCGGGCCGCGCCGTCCGGGCCGGGGCGAGCTGAGCCCGCGGGCGGCGATGAGCGCGCGGCGGCAGCGCCGGTTCCTGATGCTGACGGGCGCGATGTCGGTGGTCACGCTGCTGACGTCGGGCGGCGCGTGGGCGTTCCAGAACTACGTGATGGACGCGCTCGACCGGGTGGAGGTCGGCGGGCTCGGCGGCAACGACGGCCCGAAGGGCGCGATGACGATCCTGGTGGCGGGCGTCGACCGCCGGGAGGGGCTGACGAAGGCGCAGCAGAAGGCGGCGAAGCTCGGGCACGAGCCGGGCGAGCGGTCGGACACGATGCTGCTGATGCACGTCTCGCGGGACCACGACCGCGTGTCGATCGTGAACCTGCCGCGCGACTCGTACGTGACGATCCCGTCGCACGAGTCGAACGGGTCGGAGGGGCCGAAGGGGCAGCGGGTGCCGTCGCGTCCGGGCAAGCTGACGTGGGCGTACCAGTTCGGAGGCCCGACCCTCACCGTCGACACCGTCAAGCGGGCGACCGGGGTGTCGATCGACCACTACATCGAGGTCAACTTCTACGGCTTCGTCAACATGGTGGACGCGCTCGGCGGCGTGGACGTGTGCACCGAGCAGCCCATCGACGACGAGAAGAGCGGGCTGAAGCTGCCCGCCGGCAAGTCCCACGTGGACGGCCTGAAGGCGCTCGGCTTCGCGCGCGCCCGCTACTCGCTGACGGGCGGCAGCGACCTCGGCCGCATCGACCGGCAGCAGCAGTTCATGGCGTCGATGATGAAGCAGGCGCTGTCGAGCAGGACGCTCAGCGACCCGGTGAAGTCGACGAAGTTCCTGAGCGCGGCGCTGAAGTCGCTGCGCGTCGACCCGGAGCTCGCCAAGAACCTGCCGAAGCTGACCGAGCAGATGAAGGACCTGTCGACGGACGACCTGACGTTCGCGAAGGTGCCGCTGGCGAACCCCGACCACCACGCGATGCTGTGGAACGCCCCGACCGCGCAGTCCACCGTGCTGTGGGACGGGGCGCCCGCGCGCGAGCTGTTCTCCCGGATCCGCAAGGACGAGCCGCTCGCGAAGGAGCCGCCGAAGCCGTCCGCGTCCCCGACGACCCAGAAGCCCGCGAACGAGCTGGTCGTCGCGCCGGACGACATCGAGGTCCGGGTGCTGAACGCGATCGGCACGCCGGGCCTCGCGACGCGCGCGGGCAAGGAGCTGGAGGACGTCGGGTTCAAGGCGACCGTCGTGCCGGGCGTGGCGCGCACGGGGCTGCGCACGACCCAGATCCAGTACGGTCCCGGTCGGGAGGACTCGGCGAAGACGCTGGCCGCCGCGATCCCGGGCGCGAAGCTGAAGAAGGTCTCCTCCCTCGGGTCCCGGGTGCAGGTGATGGTGGGCGCCAACTGGGACGGGACGAAGAAGGTGAAGGTCGCGGAGCCCGCGGCGAGCCCGTCCGCGAGCCCCGGACTGGAGACCGGCACCGCCACGCAGAAATTGTGCGGCTGACCTCCGCTCTAGAATACAATTCTAGAAAGCGAGGGAGGGGTCGCGTGATGGCCGGAGCGTTCTACGAGTCCCTGGGCGGCGGCGCGTTCGCCGCCACGCCCGCGACCGGCGGCCCGTGGTCGCCCGCGTTCCAGCACGCCGGCCCCGTCGCGGGCCTGATCGGGCGTGCCTTTGAGCGGCACGACCCGGTCCTCGGGACGCGGGTCGCGCGGGTCACGCTGGAGATCCTCGGCCCGGTCCCGGTGGCCGAGCTGCGCGTCGACGTCCGGACCGTCCGGCCCGGCAAGCGGGTCGCGCTGCTGGAGGCGGAGCTGTCCCACGAGGGCAGGCCGGTCGTCCGGGCCACCGCGTGGCGGACGCTCCGTGCCCCCGGGCACGTCCCGACGGTCGTCCACGCCCCGGCCCCGCCGGCGTTCCCCGAGTCGCCGACCGACTTCGGCGCGTGGGACGGCGCGCACATGGACGGCTACCTGTCGGCGATGGAGTGGCGCCTGGCGGAGGGCACGTTCCTCGGTCCGGGGCCGGGCACGGTCTGGGCGCGCTCCCGCGTCCCGCTCGTCGCCGGGGAGGAGGACTCGCCGCTCGTGCGGGCGCTCGTCCTGTCCGACAGCGCGTCCGGGATCGGCAGCCAGCTCGACCTGGCGAAATGGCAGATCGTGAACACCGACCTGACGGTGTCGCTGCACCGCGACCCGGCCGGCGGGTGGCTGTGCCTGAGCGGCGCGGTGCACGTCAGCGGGGGCGGCAGCGGCCTGTGCGAGGGCCGGCTCGCGGACGCGTCCGGCCCGTTCGGCCTGGTCACGCAGACGATGTTCGTGGACGAGCAGCCGTCCGCGTGACCCGGCCGGCGGGATCTACTTGAGGAGCTGGCGGGCGATGACCATCCGCTGGATCTGGTTGGTGCCCTCGTAGATCTGGGTGATCTTGGCGTCGCGCATCATCCGCTCCACCGG
>NZ_JOFJ01000007.1 GCF_000718255.1 Spirillospora albida | reverse complement strand
CCTGGGTGAAATGCCGCCTCTGTCGTGCCAACGACCTTCCCTTCCGGTTCTCCCCAACCCTAGTTGGGGACCTGTCCGGAAGATCCGGGGCGCCTCAGTCGGGCAGGAGGGGGCCGAGGGGGCCGAGGTCGAGGTTGAGGTCGTGGTCGTCGAGGTCGAAGTGGTCCTTGAGGCGGGTCATGGCCTCGTCCAGGCGCATGAGGGCGAGGCCGACCTGCTCGGTCTGCTCGTCGGTGAGGGTGCCGCCCTCGGCGCGGCGCAGGGCCTGGCGTTCCATGAGCTGGCGGATGAGCTCGACGAGGGTGAGGACGAGTTTCACCAGGTCGCGTTCGACGGTTTCGGGGTCGGAGCGGAGCCGCTGCATGGTGCGGGAGGAGGCGTCCCGCAGGCGGCGTTCGTGGTCGGCGCGGTCGTCGGCGCGGTCGTCGGCGCGGCGGTGGTGTTCCGGTTCGGGTCTGCGGGCGGGGGCGGCCCGGACGGGGACGGGGCCGGTGGCGCCGCCGGTGCGGCCGGCGAGGATCGCGTCGGTGAACGGGTCGCCGGGGGTGGCGTCGTGGACGGCGGCGTCGCCGGTCACGGGGGCGTGCCGGGGTTCGGTGGGTTCGGTCATGGGGTCTCCTCGGGGAACAGGTCGTCGCGGACGGTGGTGATGAGGGCGCGCAGCGATACCTGGACGAGGTCGACGTCGGCGATGGAGATGACGAGGTCGCCGGCGATGACGACGCCGCCGGCGAGGAGCCGGTCGAGGAGGTCGACGAGGGCGACGCGTTCGAGGGGGACGTCGCGTCCGGAGTCCAGGACGGCGCTCATGCCGCTCCCCTCCCCCGGCGGCCGTCCGCCCGGTGTCCGGTGGCGGCGGGGGTCATGCGCGGGCCGCCTCGGCGGTGTCGATGAAGGAGTAGGGCGGCCAGGGGCCGGTGACCTCGAGTTCGAGTTCGGGGACGCGGTCGCCGATCGCGCGGGTGACGGCGAGGAACCCTTCGGCCTGGTCGTCGTCGAGGAGGTAGGCGACGTTGAGGATCTGGGTCTGGGTGCGTCCGGACAGGCGGGGGTCCTGCGGGGGGTGGTGGCGGGACGCGACGGCGTGGTCGGCGAGTTCGGCGTGCAGGTCGGCGGCGCGCTGGCTGCGGCGGCGGGCGGCCTCGTCGGTGCGGCGGCGCTCGTCCTGGCGGCGCCGCAGGTACGCGGTGCCCTGCCCGGCGGGCGGGGGGCCGGTGGGGGGCCCGGCGTCCGGCGCAGGCCCCCCACCGGGGTCGCGGGTGGTGACGGGCTCCTTGCGGAGGTAGGCCTTGACGCCCCATTCGGAGCGGCCGGTGATCCGGTCGAGAACGGCGGCGAACGCGGCGGCCTCGCTGCCGAGGAGGGCGGTGACGCGGGCGTCGTCGCGGTAGAGGGTCGCGATGCGGACGGGCGCGGTGGGCGCGGCGGCGGCGGCGCGGGCGACGACGTCGTGGTGGGCGCGGGCGGTCTCCTCGAGCCAGGCGAGGTCCTCGAGGTTCTCGCGGAGGGCGGCCTCCCCGTACTCGGCGAGGGGGACGGTGCTGACGAGGGCGGTGAGGCGGCCTGCGGTGAGGGTGCGGACGGGTGCGCCGCCGACGCCGCTGAGGGCGGGGAGGGTGCCGGGGGTGAGGTCGCGGGCGACTCCGTACAGGTACACGGCGCCGGCGGGGCCGGTCGCGGGGCCGGTCGCGGGGGTGGTCGCGGGGGTGGTCATTCGGCGTTCTCCTTCCCTGACGCGGCGGCTTCGAGGGCGGCGAGGCGTTCGCGCAGGAGCCGGTTCTCCTCGCGCATGCTCTCGAGGGAGGCGTCCTCCTCGGCGGCGGGCACCTCCTTCTGGCGGGCCTTGGACGACAGGGACGGGTCGTGCTCCCACCAGTCGATGCCCATTTCGCGGGCCCGGTCGACGGACGCGACGAGCAGCCGCAGCCGGATCGTGAGGAGCTCGATGTCCAGGAGGTTCACCCGGATGTCCCCGACGATCACGATGCCCTTGTCGAGGATGCGCTCCAGGAGGTCGGCGAGGTTCGCCGACTGGCGCTCCCCCGACATCCGCTGCGCGGGCGAGCGGCCTCCCGCCCACGAGATCTCACTCATCGGTTCCCATCCCTGTCGTCCTTTCGTGGCGGCCCGTGCCTGCTAGCGGTCGACGTGGCCGCGCGGGTAGCGGCGGACGCGCCGGTAGGAGACCAGTTCCCCGTCGGCGTCCACCTCGGCGTCGTAGATCGCGAGGATGTCGGCGGAGTCGGGGATGCGGCGGGTCTCCACGACCTCGACGCAGATCCGCCAGCCGTCGTCGCCGGCGCGTTCGACGCCGACGATGCACTCGGCGGCGCGGCCGGTCATCGCGTTGACGTGATCGGCGGCGCGTTTTGCGGCTTCGGCCGCGGACAGCATGGTCGCTCCCTTCACCATCCGCGGGCGCGGCCCTCGTGGAGGCGTTCGATCAGTTCCTCCTCGCGGGCGGCGGCCTCCTCCTCGGTGATCTCCCCGTCGGCGACCTCGTCGGCGATCTGCTGCATCTCTGCGGCGATCCGGCCGGGGTCGTAGAGCCGCTGCTCGGCCTGCTCGGTGAGGACCTCCGCGAGCCACACCACGCCCTTGACGGGGGCGAGGGGCAGCGTGACCAGCCCGCTGAACAGCCCCATGTCAGGCCTCGGGGACGAAGTCGTAGGGCGGCAGGGGCCCGACGAGCCGGATCTTGATGCGGTCGGCGCAGGACTCGGCGAGCTTGTCGACGGCCCGTTCGAACTCGGTGCGGCGGGCGGTGTCGACGAGGAAGGAGGCGTCCAGGACGTCCTCTTCGCGTGCGGGTTCCTTGGCGACGACGGCCTCGGCGGCGGGCGCGGCGGCGTCCAGCAGGGCGCGGGCCTCGTCCTCGCGGCGGCGCTGCATCGCCTGGGCGATGAGTTCGCCGAGGCGGACGCGGTCGTAGTAGACGGCGTCGGCGGCGTCGTCGGGGACCTCGCGGAGCCGGGTGGCGAGCGCGGCGACCTCGGGTTCGTCCTGCATGATCTCGCGCAGGACGGTGTCCTGGACGTAGGTGGCCTTGAGGCGGAGCTCGACGCGGCCGTCGAGGCGGTCGAGGAGGTCGCCGAGGCGGTCGGTGTTGGCTTCGAGGAGTTCGGTGCGGACGGCGTCGCGGTCGGCGAGGGCCGCGCCGAAGCGGAACGGGACGACGACGGTGCCGGCGTCGAGCATCGCGGTGAGGACGCGCTGGTGGGCGACGAGGTCGGCGCGTTCGCCGAGGGGCCTGCCGGTGGGCAGGTCGCTGACGAGGGCGGCGACCCGGCCGCCGTCGGTGACGAGCGTCACGGGCTTGTCGTCGAGGCCGGTGACGTCGTCGCCGGGGGGTGCGGCGTCCGCGCGGGTGACTCCGTACACGTACTGGGGCGCGCGGTCCCCGTCGCCTGCCGCGGGGGGCTGCGGCGTGGTCATTCGTCGTCCTCCTTCTTGGTGGAGCGGCGCCGCGCGGGCTGCCGTTCCTTGTCGTCGTCGTCGCCGGATCCGAACGTCTCCTTGAGGCGTTCGCCGGCGCCTTCGAGGGCGCCGCGGGTCTTCTGCTTGGCGCCCGATTCCTGCATGCCGCTGACGAACTGCGGCAGGCCCTGGGAGGTGCCGTCGTGGGCGATGTCGAGGCGGTTCACGGCCTCGGCGAACCGCAGGTAGGTGTCGACGCTGGCGACGACGATGCGGACGTCCACGGTGAGGATCTCGATGCCCACGAGGGAGACGCGGGCGTAGACGTCGATGACCAGTCCCTTTTCGAGGATGAGGTCGATGACGTCGGCGAGGCTGCTGCCGCTTCGGCCGCCTCCGCCGCGGGGGTTCTGGCTGCGTGTTCTCGGCGGGGCTTCTACCCGCTCTGATCTCTCTAAACAGGTCGTCGTGATTCGGTCATGGCGGTGCCAAGTGGTGCGGCGCCCGGCCGGGGGTGCCGGCCGGGCGCCGCGTCGGGGGCTTGGGTCAGCGTTTGCGGGCGGTGAGGCGTCCGACGGCGAGGCCGGCGCCGGCGGCGGCGGCGATCGGGACGGCGCGCAGGAGCCGCCGCAGGGTCAGTAGCTTGGTCAGGCCGGCGACGCGGCCGGGGAGCGCGACGACGTGGCCGCCGGCCTGGGCGCCGGTGCGGCCGGCCGTTTCGGCGGTGTCCTGGGCGGTGGTCTTGGCGTTGCCGGCGGCGGAGCCCGCGGCGTCGCGGATGGCGGACGCGCCCTTCCCGGGCGTCGAGGGGGTGGTCATCTCGGTATGTCCTTCCGGTGGGGGGTCTTTTGTTCATCGGGGGTTCCTCGAGAGGCGCGGTGTAATCACGCGGGCCGGTCCGGACCGGGGTTCGGCGGGGAACGGTCCTGACCGGAACGGCGTCCGCCGCCCGGTTGCCGGGGCCGCGGGTTGATCCGGGAGGGTGCGGCGCGGGAGGCTGGGGCCCCGCCGATCCGAGGAGGCCGACGACCATCCGGAACTCGACACTGGACCCGCTGGTCGCGGCGGCCGCCGCGGTGGCCACGCTGATCGTCGCGGCCGTCGTCGTCCTGGTCACCGCGCCGCGGGCGGCGGGGCCGGGTGCGGCGCCGCCGGCGCGGGTGCTGTCGCGGTACGAGCTCGCGGCGCCCGGGAACATGATCGACCGGGACTGCGGGTACTCGGTGCCGCTGCCGGGCCGGGACGATCGCGGCGCGCGGCGGAGCCTGTGGCTGTTCTGCGACTCGGTGTGGAGGGGGACGCGGCCGGGGATGGTGTTCGGGGTGACCGCGGCGGCGGGCGCGGCGGCGCCCGGCCGGGTCCCCGACGCCCTCACCGAGCTGCCCGCGCCGGGACGACCGGCGGGGCCGCGTGACGGGCCGCCGCAGGGCCTGCTGGCGCCGCCGGACGGGCTGGTCCTGCCGGGCGGCGCGCCCTGCCGTGTGCCGGGCGCCGCCTACAGCGCGTCGTGGGCGTCGGGCGCGGCGCGGGTGCCGGGGTCGGACGCGGTGCTGATCACCTACACGGATGTGTGCGTGCGGCGCGACACGATCGCGACGCAGGGGTTCGGGGTGGTGGAGTACCGGCCGGGCGACCGCGTGGTGGAGGGGCGGACGCGGCTGTTCACCGCGCCGGCCGGGCTGCCGGCGCAGCAGAACCTGGGGTCGCCCGTGTTCGCCGGCGGGTACCTGTACCTGTTCGCGGCGGTGTGCGACTCTCCCGCCCTCGGCGGGTGCGGCGCGGGGCGGGTGATGCTGGCGCGGGTCCGCGCGGATCCGGCGTCCTGGCGGGACCCGGGCGCGTACATGTACCGGACGGGGTCGGGCTGGTCGCGGGACGCGTTCGGGGCGGTGGCGGTGGTGCCGGGTGCGCTGCCGCTGGCGGTGCACGTCGCGGACTTCGGCGCGTCCGGGCAGGGGCTGGTGATGGTGGAGCAGGCCGGGCTGGGCGGCCGGTACCGGCTGTGGCGGGCGCGGTCGCCGGAGGGGCCGTGGCGGCGCTTCGGGGAGGGGCGGGTGCCGTGCGCGGACGGGACGGGGCACGACCAGTGCCGCGCGCTGTTCGGGCATCCCGAGCTCAGCACGCGGGAGGCGCTGCTGCTGTCGTACTACGACCCGGGCGACGACCACGTCACGGTGCGCGCGGTCCCCTGGCGGGAGCCCGGCTGACGGTTCGAGGGGGTCGCCGTGATGCGGTACAGGACGTGGCGGCGCAGCGGATGGCCCTCGGGCAGCAGGGGGTGGTCGAAGTCGTCGCGGGGGTCGCGGGTCATGCCGATGCGTTCCATGACGGCGCGGGAGCGGTGGTTGCCGGTCGTGGTGAACGACACGACCTCCTCGAGCGCGAGTTCCCCGAAGGCGTACGCGAGCGCGGCCCGTGCCGCCTCCGTCGCGTAGCCGTGGCCCCAGGCGGTTCGGGCGAGCCGCCATCCGATCTCGGTGGCGGGCATGAACGGGGCGTCGTAGGCGGGGACGTTCAGGCCGGTGAACCCGATGAACGCACCGGTCTCGATGATCTCCAGGGCCCACAGGCCCCAGCCGTCCCGTTCGATCGCGGCGGCGGCGCGGTCGGCGAGGGCGTCGCTGTCGGTCCGTGACAGCGGGGCGGGGAAGTGCTCCATGACGTGCGGGTCGGCGTTCATCGCGGCGAACGGTTCCCGGTCGGTGTCCCGCCACTGGCGCAGCAGCAGCCGCTGCGTGCGCGGCGCGCCCGCGGTGTCGGCCGTCATGGTGGTCCCCTCCCCTGCCTGCGGTCCTCCCCATCCTAGGAAACCGCCTGTGCGGGGGTGATTCCGTCAGGGGGCGGGGCGGACGTCCCGGGGGTCGGGGAAGGGGAGGCGGTCGACGGCGCCGCGGCGCCGCCGTCCGGGGCGGCGGTCGTAGCGGGCGGTGGTCGCGGGTGAGGCGTGCCCGACGAGCTGCTGGACGGTCGCCAGGTCGACGCCCTGGTCGAGGAGGTCGCCGATGAACGTGCGGCGGAAGTCGTGCGGTGTCAGCGGCGGCAGCCCCGCCTCCTTGCGGCGTTTCACCACGGCGTTGCGGACGGCCGCGTCCGTCATGGGGCGCCGCTGGATCGCGCCCGTCCGGTGCACGGGGGTGAACATCGGCCCGGACGCCCGCTCGTCGGCCGCCAGCCACGCCCCCAGCAGCGCCGCGGCGCCCTCGTGGACGTACTCGACGCGTTCCTTGTCGCCCTTCCCGATGATGCGCAGCGACCGCTCCCCCGGGTCGTAGTCCTCGCGGCGCAGGCCCGCGATCTCCGAGCGGCGCGCGCCGGTGGTGTAGAGGACGGCGAGCAGCGCCGCGTCGCGGACCCCGGCCGGGGACCGGTCGGCCGCGCAGGCCCGCAGCAGCGCGGTGAACTCGGCGGCGTGGACGCTGCGGCCCGCCGGCAGCCGCGTGCCCCGGAAGTTCCGGACCGCCTTGGCGCGGTGGTAGTCGTCGGTGGTCATCTCCCCGAGCCGCCACGCCGCCTGCAGCACGCCCCGCAGGGCCGACAGGTGCAGGTTCCGGTAGGACGGCGACCAGGGGCGTTCCTCCCCGCCGGGGCCGGCCAGGGTCTGCGCGGCGATCAGGGTGCGCGCGGCGGCGGTGTGCTCGGCTCGCAGCAGCGCCCACGGGAACGTCTCGGCCGGGGACGGGCCGGGGTCGCGTCCCGCGGCGGTGTGCAGCAGCGCGGCGAGGCGGTGCAGGCACGCGCTCATCGCCCGCCGAGACCGGGGGCTTTCCAGCGACGCGATGTAGACGGGGAACGGGTGGCGGGCGGCCGGCGGCGCGGCGGGCACCGCCGGCATGGCGGGCGGCGGGACGGAGGGCTGCGCGGGTGTGGGCATCGCGCGTCCGATGATCTCACCACCGCGCCCTCCCCGCACCCCCGCACGGCCACGGCGCGTCCGGCGCGGAGCCCCCGCCCGGCTCCCGGCCTCCGCTGCGCGTCCGGCGTTGGCGCGTTTCGCCCCTCGGGGCTGACTTCTGAGAACGGACATTGTCGTCAGTCAGCCCGCCCCGATTTTCCGGCACGATTATTTTCTGGAAACAGATATTCGATAAATGTAGGGTGAGGGGTGTGACGGAGATCGATGAGGAAGGCGGCGCGCTCGGCGTCGCGGGCGGGGCGCGGGGGTGCCGGCGGTGCGGGCGGCCGGTGCCGCAGCGGGAGGGACGGGGACGTCCCCGCGAGTACTGCCCCGACGGGGACTGCCAGGCCCGCGCGAAACGCGACCGGGACCTGCGCCGCGCCGCCCCGGGGCTGGAGGGCGCGCTGGCGCGCGCCGAGGACCTCTACGAGCGCATGGAGCAGGGGCTGGCCGCGGCGGTCGCGCCGCTCGCCCAGGCCCTGGACGCCGAGCTGTCCCCGCGCGGGGTCGAGGCGCGGATCAGCGCGGTCCGCGCCGAGGCGCAGGCGGCGGTCGCCGCGGCGCTCGCCGGGCGCGAGGACGCCGCCGGCCGGGCCGCGCGGGCCGAGGCCGACGCCGGGCGGCAGCGGGAACGCGCCGAGCACGCGGAACGCGAGCGTGACACCGCCCGGGAGGAGGCGCGGGCCGCCGTCCAGGGCGTCCGGGAGGAGGCGGGCCGCGCCGTCGACGCCGCCCGCGCCGAGGCCGAGGAGGCCCGCCGCGACGCGCAGGCCGCCCAGGCCCGCGCAGAGGACGCGCAGCGCGCCGCCGCGGAGGCCCGCGCCGCCGCGGACGCGCAGGTGGCGGCGCTGGGCGAGGAACTCGCCGGGGCGCGGCTGGAGTTGCGCGCCGAGCAGGCCCGCGCCGCCGGCCTCGCCCGCGAGCGCGACACCGCCCGCGGCGACGCCTCCTCCGCGCAGCAGGCCCGGTCCCGCGCGGAGGCGGACCTGGCCGCCGCGCAGGCCCGCGCGGACGCCGCCGGCGAGGCCCGCGACCGCGCGGAGCGGCAGCGGCGGGACGCCGACGCCGCCCGGGCGGAGGCGGTCGCCGCCCGCGACGCCCTGCGCGCCGAGACCGAACGCGCCCGCCAGGACGCCCGGGATGCCTCGCGCGCAGCGGACGCCGCCCGCGCCGACACCGAGGAGGCACGGCGCGCCCTGGAGCGGGCCGAGCACGACGCCCGCGCCCAGAGGGAGGACGCGCAGCGTTCGGCCGCAGAGGCACGCGCCCGGCTGGAGGAGGCACTGGAGCGGGTGGAGGCGCTGCGGGGCGAACTCGCGGAGGCGCGGCTGGAGTTGCGCGCCGAGCAGGCCCGCGCCGCCGGCCTCGCCCGCGAGCGCGACACCGCCCGCGCGGAGGCGGACGCCCAGCGCGAGCGGGCCGTCGCCGCCGAGATCACGGGACGAGGCCACTCCCCCACCACGAGCTGACATCCGCGATCACGCCCGCGTCCGCCCACCGGGGACATCGCGACCGGGCGACGATGCCGGAGGACGTCGACGTCATCAGCGCGCCGAGCAGGCCCGCGCGGGACGGCCCCGCCTGCCACGTCACCGTTCCGGCGCCCCGGGAGGTGCCCCCCGCACGCGGGGAGGATCCGTCCCCGACGAGCGGGCCGGGGCGCTCGCCGCGCACCCGGGGATGGTGCCCGCCACCCCGGGTCGGCGACGATGCGCAGGGCGATGCGCAGCAGGTGCGCCCCGCGCGATTGAGGCCGGCAGGGCGGCATCTGGTGGTTCCTTGGCCGCCGCTTTGCGCTACCCGCCCGGGACGCGGGAACGGTGCCCGGTGGCAAGGCAACCGATACCACCGGGAAGTGGGCACATGCTCAACATGATGCGCAAGATGGGACTGTCGTCGAAGCTCCTGTACACGATGGGCTTCGGGTCGATCGGAATGTCGATCGCGACGTGGGGCGCCTCCCTGCGCTACGAGGCCAACGACATCGGCCGCGCGGACCGCTGGGGGATCTTCATCGGCCAGTGGGCGCCGACGTTCTTCGCGCTCGGCACCGCGATGCGGCTGGAGGAGCAGTGGGGGTCGCGCAGCAGATCCGACGCGCAGTCCGAGCACCGGCTCGGTGACATCCGCGACCCGATGCACGTCGGGTGACCCTGCGCCGCCGCCGGCAGGGCGGCGGCGGTAGGGTCCCGGACGGCCGTTCACCCGCGGGGTGGGCGGCCGTCCGTGTCATGCCCCGGCGAAGGGGCTCAGGAGAGGGAGGTCCGGGGTGGCGGAGAGCGCGGGCGGGGTCGCGGTGGTGACGGGCGCCGGGTCGGGCATCGGCGCCGCCGTGGCCGTCGCGCTGCTGGAGCGGGGCTGGCGGGTCGTGCTCGCGGGCCGCCGCGAGGGGGCCCTGCGGGACACCGCCGCCCGCGCCGGGGACCGGGCGGGCGCGGCCCTGGCGGTCCCCGCCGACGTCACCGACCCGGATTCGGTCGCGGCGCTGTTCGGCGCGGCCCGGGACGCGTACGGGCGGGTGGACCTGCTGGTCAACAACGCCGGGGTGTTCGGGACGCCGACGCCGGTGGAGGACCTCGGCGTGGACGAGTGGCGCAGCGTCCTGGACACCAACCTGACCGGCGCGTTCCTGTGCGCGCGGGAGGCGTTCCGGACGATGAGGGCGCAGGACCCGCGGGGCGGCCGGATCATCAACAACGGGTCGCTGTCGGCGCACACCCCCCGCCCCCGGACCGCCGCGTACACCGCGAGCAAGCACGCTTTGACGGGCCTGACGAAGTCCCTGGCGCTGGAGGGCCGCGCGTACGGGATCGCGTGCGGGCAGATCGACGTGGGCAACGCCGCGACCGACATGACGGGGGCGTTCACGACCGGGACCCTGCAGGCCGACGGGTCGGTGAAGGCGGAGCCGGTGATGGACGTCCGGCACGTCGCCGACGCCGTCGCCTACATGGCGGGCCTGCCGCCGGAGGCGAACGTGCCGTTCCTGACGGTCCTGGCCACGGCGATGCCGTCGTTCATCGGGCGCGGCTGACACCCGCCCCCGCGAAGAGCCCGGGGGCGGGTGCGCGGCGGAGGTCACGCGGGGTCGGTGAGGCGCGGCGCGGCGGCCAGCAGCAGGCCGGTCAGACCGTAGGTGAGGCCGAGCCACGCCGCGCCGGGGACGGTGCCGGCGGCGCCCTCCAGCATGCCCTGCCCGGCGCCGGCGACGGGCAGCCACAGCCCGCACAGCAGCGGCAGCCAGCGCAGCGGGCCGCGGAACCGGCCGGTGACGGCGACGCAGATCCCGACGGCGAGCATCAAGGCCATCGACAGCGGCCAGCACAGGTCGAACGGGATCATCCAGGCGGGCTCCTCGCCGTCGCCGGCGGCGACGGCGAGCGGGCACCAGACCATCGCGGGGACCAGCAGGGCCATCTCGACGGCGCACAGGACGCGGCCCTTGCGGGGCCCGGCGGCGCCGGTGGCGCGCAGCAGCGCGACGAAGGGGAACAGCCCGAACAGGAACACCATGCCGGCCCAGATCTCGAGGGGGACGACCTTGCCGTCCTCGAAGTCCTTCCCCGCGGTGGTGAGCCCGGCGATCCAGGCGCTGGTGCCGACGGCGAGGGCGGCGCCGGTGATCCGGGTCCGCGCGGCCGGGACGGTGCGGGCCGCGGCCGGCGGGGCGGCGGGTTCGGTGTGGACGGTCATGGGGGTTCCTTCCGGATACGGGGCGCTGCGGTCGGTGGCGCCGTCGCCCGTCACGGTCGGTCCCCGATGTCCCGGGCGGCCAGTGACACCGGCGGCCGGGGCGCCCCGGCCGGATGCCCGGTTCCGGTGGTGACGGGTGTCCCGGCGGGCAGGGACGCCGCTCCCAGGCGGCCGGGACGCCCGCGGCGGCATGCTGGTGCGCGTGACGAGCGCCTCTCCGCCGTCCCGGGCCGAGCGGCTCTGGCGGCACGCCGCGATCGCGCTGGCCGTGTGGTGCGCGGCGGCGACGGCGGCGACGATCTGGCTGGACGTGCTGCTGTCGGGCGCGGGCCGTCCCCCGGACCCGCTGCACTGGCCGCACTGGGGGTCGTCGCTGTCGGGGCTGGCGGTCGCGGCCGCGGGCGGGGTGCTGGCGACGCGGCTGCCGCGGCATCCGCTGACGTGGCTGATGCTGGCGGGCGGGACCGCCGGGGTCGTGGACGGCGTCGCGGCGGCGTACGCGTCGTGGTCGGTGCTGGAGCACGGCGGGGACCTGCCGGGGACGGCGGCGGCGGTGTTCGCGGGCGCCCGGTTCGGCCCGATGCTGAACATGATCGTGCCGGTGACGCTGATGTTCTTCCCCGACGGGCGGCTGCCGTCGCGGCGGTGGCGGTGGCCGGCGGCCGCGGCGGTCACCGCGCAGGCGCTCGGCGTCGTGGGGCTGCTGATGGTGCCGTGGCGGGTGTTCTCCCAGGGTGAGCCGCTCGCGGAGGGCCTGGCGGGGATCCCCCTGGACCCGGTCACGCCGCCGCTGCCCGACGGGGTGTGGCCGGCGACGTCGGTGGTGTTCTGGGTCGGGTTCCTCGGCGCGTTCGCGGTGGGCGCGGCGTCGTTCGGCGTCCGGTTCCGCCGGTCGGGGCCGGAGCGGCGGGCGCAGCTGCGGTGGATGCTGCTGGCGCTGCTCGCCAACGTCGCGCTGGTCGCGGCGACGACCGTGCTCGGGGCGGTGCTGCCGGACGCGTGGTTCTGGTGGGCGGGGGACATCGCGCTGGTCCTGATGCACACGGCCGTCGCGGCCGCCGTCCTGATCGCGGTCGCCCGGTACCGGCTGTACGACGTGGACCTGCTGCTGGGGTGGACGCTGCTGTACGGGGGCCTGGCGGCGGTGGTCGTCGGGATCGACGTGGCGGTGTTCGTGGGGGTGGGGGCCGTCCTGGACGAGCCGGTCGCGGCGGTGACGGGCGCCGGTGTCGTCGCGGTGCTGTACGCGCCGCTGCGGGTGCGGCTGCAGCGGTGGGTGAACCGCGTCCTGACGGGGCGCGCGGAACCCTACGACGTGGTGTCGGCGCTGGCGCGGCGGCTGGAGGAGTCGGTGGGGCCGGACGAGTTGCTGCTGGAGGTGGCGGGGGTGGTCGCGGAGGCGTTCCGGTCCCCGTACGTGCGGGTGGAGCTGGACCGCCCGGACGGCACGGCCACGGTGGTGGAGCACGGCTCGCCGCCCCCCGAAGCCGCGCCCCCTCCGTCGGGCACGGCGCCTTCTCCGTCGGGCACGGTGCCTTCCCCGTCGGGCACGGTGGTGCTGCCGTTCGGGTACCGGGGGGCGGCGATCGGGCGGCTGGCGCTGGTGCCGCGGACGGGGGCGCGGCTCCCGGCGGCGGACCAGCGGCTGCTGGCGGACGTGGTGCGGCAGGCGGCCGCGGCGGCGCGGGCGACGGCGCTGACGCAGGAGCTGCAGCGCAGCCGGGAGATGCTGGTGACGGGGATCGCGGAGGAGCGGCGGCGGCTGCGCCGGGACCTGCACGACGGGCTGGGGCCGTCGCTGGCGGCGGCGGCGCTGATGATCGAGGCGGCGCGGCATCTGGCGGCGCGGGACCCGGCGGCGGCGGACGCGGCGCTGGAGCGGGTGCGGTCGGACCTGTCGGCGGTGCTGGCGGACGTGCGGCGGCTGGTGCACGATCTGCGGCCGCCGTCGCTGGACCAGTTCGGGCTGGCGGGGGCGGTGGAGCAGCTCGCGGAGCGGTTCCAGGGCCGCTCGCTGCGGGTGCGGCTGCGGTGCCGCGGCGATCTGGCGGTGCTCCCGGCGGCGGTGGAGGAGGCGGCGTACCGGATCGTGGGCGAGGCGCTGGCGAACGTGTCGCGGCACGCGGGGGCGTCGTCGTGCACGGTGTCCCTCGCCATCGCGGAGGGGGCACTGGAGGTGGAGGTGACCGATGACGGCGCGGGGATCGCGGCGGGCACGGCGGCGGGCGTCGGGCTGGTGGGGATGCGGGAGCGGGCCGAGGAGCTCGGGGGGCGGTGCACGGTGACGGCGCGGGCGGGGGGCGGCACCCGCGTCCACGCGCTGCTGCCGTCCCGTCCGAGGCCCGGCGCGTCCCGGGAGGGGCCGGTGGCGTTCGCGGGGGCGGCGTCATGACCGCGGGCGGCGCGGGGAGGCCGCGGCTGCTGCTGGCCGACGACCACCCCGTCTACCGGGACGGGCTGCGGCTGCTGCTGGGCTCGGCGGACGAGGTGGAGGTCGCCGGGACCGCGCCGGACGGGCTGACGGCGGTGGAGATGGCGGCGCGGCTGCGCCCGGACGTGGTCGTGATGGACCTGCGGATGCCGCGGCTGGGCGGGGTGGAGGCGACCCGCCGGATCCTGGCGGCGCGGCCAGGCGCGGGCGTCCTGGTCCTGACGATGCACGAGGACGACGAGAGCGTGTTCGCGGCGATGCTGGCGGGCGCGCGCGGCTACCTGGTGAAGGGCGCCGACCGGGCGGAGATCCTGCGGGCGGTCCTGGCGGTCGCGGCCGGTGAGGTGATCTTCGGGCCGGTGCTGGCGGGGCGGGTCGCGGAGTACTTCGCGCGGATCGCGGCGGCGCGCCCGGCGGGTGATCCGTTCCCGCAGCTGACGGCGCGGGAGCGGGACGTGCTGGAGCTGATCGCGGTGGGGCTGGCGAACCCGGCGATCGCCGAGCGGCTGGGGCTGTCGCCCAAGACCGTCCGCAACAACGTGTCGGCGGTGTTCGCGAAGCTGCAGGTCGCCGACCGCGCGGAGGCGATCGTCCGGGCCAGGGACGCCGGCCTGGGCCGCTGACCCTCCGGCCGCGCGCCCGTTCCCGGGGCGCCCGCCGTGTTTACGTTCCGACCTGGGGGAACTGCCTATCCAGGCTCGACGGACGAACAGCGGAGGGGGCCATGGGTATCGCGGAGTCGGCGCGCGAGGGCAGGACCAGCACCGCGGGTGTGTCCCGGCAGGACGTGCGGGAGCCCGATCAGGTGCCCGCGCAGCGGGACGGGCTGCCCGGCGCGCAGCAGGACGAACGGGGCGGTGAGCACCGGGACGAGCAGGGCACCGGGGAGCTGGTGCGGCAGGCGTCGCAGCAGGTCTCGGAGCTGCTGCGCGCGGAGCTGCGGCTGGCGGCCGCCGAGCTGAAGGACAAGGGCAGGCACGCCGGGCAGGGCGCCGCGATGTTCGGCGGCGCGGGCCTGGTCGCGATGTACGGGGCGGGGGTGCTGCTGGCCGCGGTGGTGGCCGCGCTGGCGCTGGTGCTGCCGGTGTGGGCGTCCGCGCTCATCGTCGGCGCCGTGCTGATGGCCGCCGCCGGGGTCCTGGCGATGCTGGGCCGCGCGGAGACCAAGAAGGCCGCCCCGCCCAAGCCCGAGCAGGCACTGGACGAGGCGCGTGAGACCGTCGCCGACCTCAAGGAGAAGGCGCACCGATGAGCAGGAACGGAGCCGAGCCGCAGACCGACGAGCTGCGGCAGGAGGTCGACCGGGTCCGCCACGACCTGGGTGAGACCGTGGAGGCCCTCGCCGCGAAGGCGGACGTGAAGGGCAGGGCGAAGGAGAAGGCGTCGGCGGCCGCGACCCGGGCCCGGGAGCGCGCGGTGTCGGCGAAGGACACGGCGTCGGCGATGGCGCTGAACGCCAGGGACGCGGCGCAGTCCCGCGCGTCGACCGAGGGCGCGCGGCGGGGCGGCGCCGCGGCGGGCGCCGCGCTGGGCGGCGCGGCGCTGCTGGGCGTGTGGCTGCTGAAGCGCCGCCGGGACCGCCGCCCGGGGCTGCGGGTGACGACGTCGCGGACGCAGCGCGCGCCGGTGCGGCTGCGCCGCCGCGGCCGGATCGCGTGACCGGGAGGGACGGGCGATGAGCGAACGCGGCAAGGACGGTGAACGTCCCGAGGAACTGCAGGACCTGCCGAAGGGCTCCTGGTGGGGGGCGGTGAAGCGGACCCGCGGGGAGTTCAAGCACGACAACCTGTCGGACTGGGCGGCGGCTCTCACCTATTACGCCGTCCTGTCGATCTTCCCGGCGATCCTGGTGATGGTGTCGCTGCTGGGCCTGGCGGGCCAGCAGGTGACCGGGAACCTCATCGACAACCTGGGCGGGCTCGCGCCCGGCCCGGTGAAGTCGGTGCTGACGGGCGCGCTGACGGAACTGCAGCGCAGCGGCGGCGGCGCCGGGCTGGTCGCCATCGTCGGTCTGCTGGGCGCGCTGTGGTCGGCGTCGGGGTACGTGGGGGCGTTCATGCGGGCGTCCAACATCGTGTACGACGTGCCGGAGGGCCGGCCGATCTGGAAGACCCTGCCGATCCGGGTGGGGGTGACGCTGCTGACGCTGGTGCTGCTGTCGGTGTCGGCGGTCATGGTCGTGGTGTCGGGGCCGCTGGCGCGGGAGGCCGGTGACCTGCTGGGGCTCGGCGGCGCGGCGGTGACGGCGTGGAACATCGCCAAGTGGCCGGTACTGCTGGTGATCGTGAGCCTGCTGTTCTCGCTGCTGTACTGGGCGTCGCCGAACGCCAAGCGGGGGTTCCGGTGGGTGACGCCCGGCGGGTTCCTGGCGCTGGTGGTGTGGCTGGTGGCGTCCGGGCTGTTCGCGCTGTACGTCTCGGGGTTCTCCAGCTACAACAAGACCTACGGCAGCCTCGCCGGTGTGATCGTGTTCCTGGTGTGGCTGTGGATCTCGAACCTGGCGATCCTGCTGGGCGCCGAGGTGAACGCGGAGCTGGAGCGGGGCCGGGCGATCGCGGCGGGCCTGCCGGAGGACCGGGAGCCGTACGTGGAGTTCCGCGACACCCGCGCGTTCGACGAGGAGGACAAGCGCGCCGCCGGGCTGGTCCCTGGCCAGCCGGGCTCCCGGTCACCCTCCCGCGACACGTCGCGGGAGGGTGACCGGGAGGGGGCGGCGCCGGAGGAGGAGCGTCCGGTGTCGCTGTCGCGGGCCCGGACGCGGGGCCGCCACGGCCGCTGACATCCCGAGGGCGAAGGGGTCCCGTTTCCGCGCGCGGCGCGGGGCGGGACCCCTTCGGTTCTCCGGGGATCCACGGGGTGCGGGGGCGGCGGGGCGGTGCGTAGGATCCAGGCGTGTTCAAGCCCCCTTACCCGATCGAGACCAGGCGGCTGACGCTGCGGCCGTTCCAGGAGGACGACCTGGACGGCCTGTACGCCTACCAGTCGCTGCCGGAGGTGGCGCGGTACCTGTACTGGGAGCCGCGTGATCTGGCGGAGTCGCGGTCGTTCCTGCGGCAGAAGATGTCGGCGACCGCGGTGGAGAAGGAGGGCGACTGGCTGGTCCTGGCGGTGGTGTGGCGGGAGACGGGCGCGCTGGTGGGCGAGGTGAACCTGCAGTACCGCAGCCGTGCGCACCGGCAGGGCGAGATCGGGTACGTCCTGCATCCGGCGTTCCATGGGCGGGGGTTCGCGACGGAGGCGGCGGGCGTGGTGCTGCGGCTGGGGTTCGAGGGGCTGGGGCTGCACCGGATGGTGGGGCGGCTGGACGGGCGGAACGCGGCGTCGGCGCGGGTGCTGGAGCGGCTGGGGATGCGCCGGGAGGCGCATCTGCGGCAGAACGAGCTGGTCAAGGGCGAGTGGACCGACGAGATCGTGTACGCGATGCTGGAGGACGAGTGGCGGGCGGGGCCCGCCGGGCGGCACTGAGCGGCCGGGGGCGCGGGGCGGTCAGGGGGCGGCGGGGGGCCGGCGGGCGGCCTGCTGCTCGAGGGTGCGGGCGAGGGCACGGACGTGGTCGCGGAGCGCGTCGGGGCGGTGGACGGTGAACGGGTAGCCGAGGCCGGCGAGCATGCGGGCCATGCCGTCGAGGCTGTCGGCGCGGGTGGTCATCCGCACTCCCCCGGCCTCGGCGGCGAGGGCGGCGACGGTGGGCGGGATCCGGCGGCGCGCCTCGTCGAGGGTGGTGTCCAGGAGCACGTCGACCTCGTGGGCGTAGCGGACGGCGGCGAGGCCGCGGGTCACCTGCGCGACGGGGTCGGCGCCGGCGGGCACCTCGAACGCGGGGCCGGTGCCGGGGACGAGGGCGGCGCCGGTGACGCGGTCGACGCGGAAGGTGCGGGTCTCGCCGCTGCGGTGGTCGTGGCCGGTGACGTACCAGCGGCCTGAGTGGAACACCAGCCCGTAGGGGTCGAGGTCGCGTTCGCCGGTGGCGCCGGCGTGGGAGCGGTAGCCGATCCGGACGCGGCGCCGGCGGTGGGCGGCGTCGGCGAGGGTGAGGAGCGCGCCGGTGTCGGGGGCGGCGGGGGCGCGGGCGGCGAGGGTGAACCCGAGGGTGCCGCGCAGGGCCTGGACGCGGTCGCGGAGCGCGGCGGGCAGGACGCGCTGGACCTTGGCGAGGGCGCTCTCGGTGGCCTGGCCGGGCAGGCCGAGGCGGCGTCCGGCGAGGAGGCCGAGGACGACGGCGGTGGCCTCGTCGTCGGTGAGCATGAGGGGCGGGAGCCGGTAGCCGGGCATGAGGCGGTAGCCGCCGTGGCGGCCGCGGTCGGCGACGACGGGGACGCCGAGGTCGCCGAGGCGGGCGGCGTAGCGGCGGACGGTGCGCTCGTCGACGCCGAGGCGGGCGGCGAGGTCGGCGCCGCGGATGCGGGGGTGGGCCTGCAGCAGTTCCAGCATCGCGAGGACGCGGGTCGTGGGGTGCTCGGGATGTGACACGGGTCACTCACTTAATCCGGGCGGGTCCTGTCCGGTATCGATTCTACGGTGGTGTCACATCCGAAAGAGGGAGACGCACGATGGCGATGTTCGTTCTGGTTCCGGGGCACTGGCTGGGCGGCTGGGCGTGGGAGGAGGTCGCGGCGCACCTGGCGGCGGCCGGGCACGGCGCGCACGCGGTGACGCTCACGGGCATGGCGGAGCGGGCGGGTGAGGCGTCCCCGGACGTGGACGCCGACACCCACATCGCCGACGTCGTCGCCGCGATCGAGGACGCGGTGTCCGCCGGCGGCGTGGACCGGGTCGTGCTGGTGGGGCACAGCGGCGCGAACATGGCGGTCACCGGCGCCGCCGACCGCGTCCCCGGCCGGGTCGCGCGGGTCGTCTACGTCGACAGCGGCCCCATGCCGTCGGGGATGGCGGCGATCGAGTTCCGCTCCCCCGAGGAGCGCGCGGAGCTGCTGGAGCAGGTCGAGCGGGACGGCGGCGGATGGCTGATCCCCGTCCCGCCGTTCGACCCGGCCGCCGACCCGGAGATGCTCGCGGGGATCCCCGGGCGGCGGCTGGCGGAGATGCGCGAGCGCGGCACGCCGCAGCCCGTGGGGACGGTGACGCAGCCGGTGAAGCGCCCCGACCCCGCGCCGGACGTGCCGCGCGCGCTCGTGTGCAGCACGATCCCGCTGGCGGCGGTGCTGGAGATGGCGGAGGCGAGCCACCCGGTGTTCAAGGGGATGGCGGGGCCGGACTGGACCTACCGGGAGCTGCCGACCGGGCACTGGCCGATGTTCTCCCGCCCCGCCGACCTCGCCGCGATCCTCGCCGGCCTCGCCGGATGACCCCCGCCCGCCCCGCCCGTGCCGCTGCGTGATCACGCGACTCCGCGGATGACTCACATCCCAATAACCACGCCGCGTTTCTTTATCAACCCGGTCGGTAGATCACCGGGGCGGGGAACCGCGACACTCGGCGGGAGCAGCGCGGCCGCGGGGGCCGGGCGGTCGAGCGAGGTGGGCAGATGACAGCCGTCCGGCGCCAGCCAGTCCCGGCACCGCGGAGGCGGTCGCTGACCGCGGGCGCGGTCGCCGCCGTCCTGGCGGGCACGTCCGCCGCCGCGGCGCTCCCGGCCCGAGCGGACGGCCCGGTGCGGGCCGACGACGGCGCGCGGATCACCGCGGAGAAGAAGGTCGCCGACGGCATCGTGGACGTCACGATCTCCTCCCCGGCGCTCGGCGCCTCGGTGAAGACGCGGCTGCTGCTGCCCCGCGGCTGGAAGCGCGGCTCGGCGGCGACCTGGCCCGTCCTGTACGCCTTCCACGGCGGGCAGGACGACTACACCTCCTGGACCCGCAACACCGACATCGAGGCGTGGGCGCGCCGCTACAACGTCCTGGTCGTGATGCCCGAGGCCGCGAACGGCTCCTACGCCGACTGGTACAACTACGGCAAGGGCGGCACGCCCCGCTGGGAGACGTTCCACACCGCCGAGGTCCGGCAGCTGATGGAGCGCAACTACGGCGCCGGCGGGGCGCGCGCCGCGATCGGGAACTCCTCGGGCGCGCAGGGCGCCTTCTCCTACGCGGCGCGGCACCCGGGCCTGTTCCGGTACGTGGCGTCGCTGAGCGGGATCCTGTCGATGCGGTCGCCGGGGATGCCGTCGATGCTGATGTTCACCAACGCGGGCAACGGGCAGGACCCGTTCGCGATCTGGGGCATCCCGTGGGCCGACGACGCGAACTGGAAGGCGCACGACCCCGCGTCCCTGGCCGGGAGGCTGCGCGGCACGGGGCTGTTCTTCTCCGCCGGGACGACCGGCCGGCCCGGCCCCGGCGACCCGGACGTGGCGCCGTGGGACATCGGCCTGCTCAGCGAGATCGCGATCGGCGCGAACAACAAGGAGTTCAAGAAGCGCCTGGACGAGCTCGGCCTCCCCTACACCGCCCACATCTACGGGGACGGGCGGCACAACTGGCCGGCGTGGATCCGCGAGGCCAGGTCGGTGTGGCCGGCGCTGATGAAGGCGATCGGCGCCCGCCGGACATGACCGCGGGAGCGCCCGCCTAGCCCGGCGGGCGCGGGCGCCTCGGCGGTCCCGTCCGGAACGGCGCCGCCCGCCCGGTGAGGTAGGCGACGACGGTCGACACGACCGCGATCCACGCGACGAGCGCCCACCCGGGCGCGGTGTGCCCGCCGACGGCCACGGGTTCGCCCAGCAGCCCCCACGGCAGCCCCCACGGCAGCGCCCACGGCGCCGCCGGCGGCAGCGCGACCGCCGCGACACCGCCTGCGCGGGGTCAGCCCCGCCTCGATCAGCGCCTTCCCGAACGGCCCGGACGCGCCGAAGCACGCCGACGACACCAGCGCGTACCCCAGCCCCTCGGCGCGCATGCGCGCGGCACCGACCATCCGCCGCCCCCTTCCACCGGCCCGGCTAAGCAGCATCCTGCCATAACGGTCATTACATCCGGGTGGGGCGGGCTCCGCCGCGGGCCCGCGGCGCCCCGCGACGGGACTACTATTCGCCGGGTGAGCTGGCAGGCGGCCGGGGGACCCGGCGGAACCGGAGGCGGCCCGAGCGGGGACCTGTTCGCCGCGGTCGAGGGCAACGTGCGCGAACTCGTCGCGTCCCCGTGGTGGCGGTCGGCGCAGCCCCAGGACCGCGCCGCGCAGGTCGCCGCGCGGATGCTGTGGGGCGCCGGCGAATGGTGGCTCTACGGCGCCTGGGGCCGCTGGTACCGGTGCGGCCTCGACGGCTCCTGGCACCCCTGCCCGCCGCCCGCCGCGTTCGACGACCGCCGCGTCGCCGTCCCCGCCCCCCGCGGCGCCGGGACCCCGCCCGTCCCCCCGCAGCTCTACCCCACCGGCCCCGACCTGGCCGCCGGACGCGTCGCGCCGCTGGGGTTCCTCGGGCCGGTGCCCGACACCGCCGTCGTCGCCCGCGTCTCCCAGGCGATCACCACCGCCCTCGCGGTGAACCCCGCCCAGTTCGCGCAGCGCGACCCCATGTTCCAGCCCGGCACGCCCAGCACCGTCGCCGCCGCGTGGGGCGCGCTCCTGTGGTGCGCGGGCTCCCCCGTCGTCCTCACCGAGCACCCCCTCATCGAGTCGTTCATCCCGTTCCTGACGACCTCGGCCGAGCAGCTCCACTGGATGATGCCGCCCGACTTCTCCACCCTCGCCGGCTACTACGTCCACCGCCTCGGCGCGGGCGACGCCGGCGGCGCCGCCCACATCGCCCGCGTCATGTACGAGGTCGCCGCCGCGCTGCAGGCCGACCCCCGGTTCCGGCCCGGCGCCGACGCCCTCGCCGCCATCACCGCCGCGTCCCTGCGGCTGGTGAACCAGGACATGGCGACCGTCCGGTACGGGCCCGACGCGATCCTGCAGGAATGGCGGCGCCGCTGCCCCGCCGAGCACGCGACCCCGATGGTCCGCGACACCGCGCCCGGCGAGTTCCTCCGCCTCGCCCTCTACGACCTTCAGGAGATCGTCGCGGACCTGACCGGCCCCCGGCCCCCCGCGACCGGCGGCCGCCCCCACGACGAGGCCCGCCGCGCGGGCATCGCCGTCCTGGCCGCCGACCTGCAGGCCGCTCCCGGCGCTCTCCCGGCGCTCCAGCGCTGGCTCGACCCCGACGGCGCCCGCGTCCTGCAGGCCGTCCTGTCCGACACCGCGCATCCGCTGCGGGACCTGTGGCCCCGCGACGGGCGGCTCCCCGACGCCCTGCGCCGCGACGACGCCGACGCCCTCGCCGCGCTGCTGTCCACCACCTACACGATCGGGCTGACGTGGTGCCGGCTGGCGCAGGTCCCGCCGCCCGCGACGGGGTTCGCGGTCCCGCAGGCCGCCGCCGCGGAACTGACGTCCCCCGCGATGCACACCCCGCCCTCCACCGACGAGCTGTCGGCCTGGGACATCATCAAGGCCGCCCGCGCGCACATGGCGGCCGAGCGCGAGACCGCGGCCCCCGACCTGCCGGTCGCGCCCGTCCCCGCCCCGCAGGCCGAACCGCCCGCGGACATCCCGGCGGGCCCGCCCGTCCCTCCCCCGGCCCCGCCCCCCGGCGTCGGCTTCGCAACCCCCGACCCGGTCCGCGATCCGGCCGCCGGGCAGGCGGCCGAGCCGCCGCGGACACCGCCGCCGCCCGCCGCACCGCAGGAACCCGCGCCCGGCCCCGCCCTGGAGCCTCCCCCGCCCGCCTGGCCCGACCCCGGCCGCACGACCGCCGACACCGCCCGCCCCGCACCCGCCGACCCCCCGCCGCCCCCGGCGGAACCGGCGACGCAGCTCGACGGGGGCGCGTTCCGCACCCAGCTCGACCGCGCCCCCGACGCGGCCTGGCCCGGCGCCCCCCACGACGGCCCCCCGCCGCCCGCGGAGCCCGCCCCGGCGGCGCCCGCGGGAGACCTGCCACCCCCGCCGGCACCGGTGCAGGAACCCCCGCCGCCGGTCCCGGCCGGCCCCGCACCGGAACCGACCGCCCAGATCGCCGAGGCCTACGGCATCCGGTTCCTGTGCGGCGCCGACGACATCGAACGGGTCGTCACCGAGACGCGGCGGCGCGGGAAATGGACGCGGCGGCTGCGCGGCCAGGAGATGTCGAGCGCGTCCGCGCCGGCGCTGCTGCTCATCGGCGCGCCGTCCAGCGGGCAGCGGCGGCTCGCGCGGATGGTCGCGCGGGCCCTCGCGGAGGTCGACGCCTCCAGCGGCGAGGTCCACAGCGTCCACGCCGAGGACCTGCGCGACGAAGGCCCCGACGGGCTCCGCGCCGCCCTCGCCCGGCACTCCGGGCACGTCCTGCTGCTGGACGGCCTCGACGGGCTGATCCTGGACGAGACGCAGGGCCGCGCCTACGCCACCGCCCTGTACCGGGCGCGGCTGGAGGACGTCAGCGACACCGCGCTGCTGGCCACCTGCGGCCCGGACAGGGTCGGCGAGCTGACGGCGGCGTCCCCCGAGCTCGTCACGGACCTGCGCGCCGTCCGCCTGCCCGACCTGTCGGGGGCCCGCGCCCGCGCGGCGCTGCTGGGCGTCCTGGCCCGCGAGCGGCGGCTGCGCCTCGCCCAGGACGCGTGGGCGGTGGTGAACGCCGACATCGGCGGCCTGCGCAGCCGGGGCCGCCTCACCGGCGCCCGCCTCGTCGAGGCCTACCTGGACCGCGCCGCCACCCGCCACCTCGGCAGCGCCGAAGAGACCCGGGCGATCGGCGGTGCCCTCACCCTGACCGGCGCCGACTTCGACGGCCTGGCCGCCGAACTGTCCGGCCCCTGACCCCGCGGCGGCCGGTCCCGCCCAGGGAAGGCGGCACAGCGGGCCCGCCCCCGGGCATACGGGCCACCTCGCCCGCCCAGGGGCCAGATCACCTGGGCGGGCGATCCGGGGGCGGCCCTCCTGAGCAGGCCACCTGGGGCAGGCCATTCGAGGGCTTGCCATCTGGAGGCGTGCCACCCGGGAGTATGCCGTCGGGTGGCCTGTCGTCCGGCGAGGGTCGACCGGTGGCGTGTCACCTCGGGGCTACGTCGTCGTCGCCTTGGGCGGCCGGGGCGGGGAATCGTCGGGGGTGCCCGGCACCATGGGGGTGTGGATCGCGTCGACCGGCTCCTCGCGCTCGTCGCCGAGCTGCGCGCGGCGGCGCCCCGCGCGGTGGACCCGCGCGCCTGCGCCGAGCGGCTCGGGGTGAGCGAGCGGACCGTCCGGCGCGACCTGGAGCTCCTCACCCACGGCGGGCTGCCCGTCGAGGCCGAGCGGGGCCGCGGCTACCTGCTGCGGGAACAGGACGCACCGCCCGTGCTCGGCGAGGTCGCGTCGCTGATGGGGCCGGTCCGCGACACCCTCGCGGCGGCGGTCCGGTCCCGCCGCGTCGTCCGCCTCGCCTACACCGACCAGGCCGGGACGCGCAGCTACCGCGACGTCGAGGCGCACGGCCTCGTCATCGCCCCCTACGGCGAGTACCTCGTCGGCTGGTGCCGGATGCGGGACGGGCCCCGCATGTTCCGCCTCGACCGGATCGGCGCGGCGTTCCTGTCGGGGCGCGGCGCGCAGGTCCGCGACCTGGACGCGCTGCTCGCGGCGCTGCGGGTCCCGCTGCCGCGCCCGCCGGCGGACGCCGCGGGTCCGCGCGGCCCGGCGGACGCGACCAGGGCACGCGCGTGGACGCTGGACCGGCTGGAGTCCGTCCGGTCCCGGCTGCGGGACGCGGTCGCCGGCGCCCGCGGCGGCGAGCCGGGCGCGGCGGCCCTGCGGGCGGTGCTGGGCCATCTCGCCGAATGGACCCGCTGGCAGGTCGCGGCGATCCGCGCGGCCGCGACCGGCGCCGGCCCCGCCCCGGACGGCCGCCCGCCGCCGAACACGGCCGCGTTCGGCTCCGACCTGCCCTACGACGCCCGGGAACGCCTCATCCAGGACGCGATGGCGCTGCGCGGCCTCGGCGACATCGCCCGCGACCTGCAGGAGGTCCTGGACGCGGCGGCGCACTGGGCGGCGGACTGCGACGACGCCCTCTGGGAGGCCGGGCCGCCCGACCCCCGCCCCTGCGGCCCGCCCGGCCCGCCGCGCCCCCTCGCCGACCTCATCGCGGGCTGGCGCGGCCCCCTCGCGCACATCGAGTGGCACCTGGACCGGCTCACCGGCGACCCGCCGGAACCGTCGCCCCCCGACGACGAGGACGCCTTCGTGGTGGACCGCTGCCCCCTCCAGACCTGAGCCGCGACACGCCTGATGGCGGGGCGATGGAATGAGCACCCCCGTGATGCCGTTATGGTGGAGGACGTCGGTGTGGCATGTGTCCCCCGGGCTCTACACAACGCCTTCGGGGAATACCGCCGGGCCCTCCGCGGTCCGGGCCGGAGCCCCGTTGTGCCTTTCGCCGTGAGGCGACCAACCACACCGGCCTCGACGCCGAGGCCCCGGCGAGAGCGATCTCGCCGGGGCCTCGGCGTTTCTCACGCCGCGGCGGCGCCGCGGAGCGCGCCGGTCACGTGACCGCGGCGACGACCGCGGCCGCGACGGCGGTGACGGCGGCCAGGACCGCGACCACGGCGGCCGCGACCAGCCGGACACGACGGCTCGGCGGGCGGCCCACCGAAAGGCGCCGGCGGCGGGCGCCGTGCCGCGCGAGGCGATGCGCCAGCCGCGGTGCGTCCTCACTCAGCCGGACCTCGATTTCCGCGAGGATCCGCCGCTCCTCCATCGACAGCGCCATGCTTCGTACCTCCGGGGGGAGTGCAGGGGTACTGGATTCCTCCCCACCGAGCATGATCATTATCCCGGTCGGGTGGCGACCGTCACACCCCGTCCCGGCGCGCTCTCATGCTGTCCCCGCCCCACCGCCGTCACCCGGTAGGTGTACGTGCGGCCCGCCCGCACCGACGGGTCGGCGATCCCCCCGCCCCGCACCACCGCGATCAGCCGCGACGGGTCGACCGCCGCGCACCCGCCGCCCGCGCCGTCCGTCCGGTACACCGCGTACGCGACGGCGTCCCGCGACGGCCGCCACCGCACCGTGACCGCCTTCCCCGACACCCGCCCCGACACCCCCCGCACCGGCTCGGGCGCCGCACCGCCGCGCGCCGGCGGCGGCAGCGCCGGCCGCGCGTAGTGGTCGTCGCGGAGCCGCGCGGCGAACCCGCGGCGGTTCCCCGCGATGTCGGACGCGCTGAAGAACACGTCCCCCCGCACCGCCGGATACCGCGCGTTCAGCGTGAGGTGCCGCGACAGCTCCGCCGGGTCCTTCCACGCCTCGTCCTCCCCGACCCGGTACCCGGCCTGGCCGATCGTCAGCTGCACCCGCGTGCCCTCGACCTGCCGCGCCCACCACGCCACCAGCGCGGCGTAGTCGGCGCGTGAGTCGCCGATCGGCCAGTACAGCTGCGGGGTGACGTAGTCGATCCACCCCTGCCGGATCCACGCGCGGGTGTCGGCGAAGATGTCGTCGTAGCTCTGCAGCGCCCGCGTCGGCGACCCCGCCGGGTCGGTGCCGCGGTTCCGCCACACCCCGAACGGGCTGATCCCGAACCGCACCCACGGCTTGGCCGCACGGATCCGCTGCGACAGGTCCCGGACGAGGGTGTCGACGTTGCGGCGCCGCCAGTCGCCCTTCCCCATCCCGCCCCCGTACGCCTTGAAGGTGGCGGCGTCGGGGAACGCGCCGTCCTCGGGATACGGGTAGAAGTAGTCGTCGAAGTGGACCGCGTCGATGTCGTACTTGGCGACCACGTCCATCACCGCGTTCGTGACCAGCTCCCGCACCCGCGGGATGCCCGGGTCGTACCACATCCCGCCCCCGTACTTGCGGACCCAGTCCGGGTGCTTGCGCGCCGGGCTGCCGGGGGCCAGCTTCTCCAGGTCGTCGTGGCGGCTCACCCGGTAGGGGTTGAACCAGGCGTGGAACTCCAGATTCCGGGCGTGCGCCTCGTCCAGCATGAACTTCAGGACGTCGTAGCCCGGGTCCTTCCCGGGCGTCCCGGTGATCCACTGCGACCACGGCTCGTGCGGCGAGGCGTAGAACGCGTCGGAGTTCGGGCGGATCTGCACGAACACCGCGTTCATGTTCATCGCCCGCGCCGTGTCCAGGAGCCGCACGAACGCGGCCTTCTGCTCGGCCGTGGACGCGCCCGCGTCCTTCGGCCAGTCGATCCCCGCGACCGTCGCGATCCACATCCCCCGCAGCTGCCGCGCCCGCGAGTCGCCCGGCGCGGCGACCGCCGCGCACTCACCGCCGCGGCCCGGCACGACCGGCGCCCGGTCCCCCGCCGCCCGCTCGCCACCCCCGAACGCGGGCACGCCGCAGCCCGCGACCGCCGCCACCGCCAGCCCCGACAGGGCCGCCGCCGCGGCGACCGCCGCCTTCCGCTCCGTCCGCCTGCGCGCTGCCATAGCCGCCCATTGTTACGCACACCCCGCCATGCCAGGACCGCAATCCGGACATTCGTCCCGGCGTCGCCGTGCCCGCCGTCCCACCTGCCGCCGCCCCCGCTAGGGTCGCACCATGGACGCCACCAGCCCCGCCACCGTCATCGAGAGGACCACCGGAGTCGGCGGTGAACTCGTCCTGCGCCGCGCCGGCGACCACTACGAGATCATCAGCAACGGCGTGTTCCTCATGGACACCCGCAACGGCGCCTCCGAGCGCCTCCTCGTCCGCGCCGCCACCGAGACCCTCGACGGGCCGTCCCGCATCACGATCGGCGGCCTCGGCGCCGGATTCTCCCTCGCGGAGGCGCTCCGCCTCCCCGGCACCGCCCACGTCACCGTCGTCGAACGCGAACCCGCCGTCGTCGCCTGGCACGCCACCGTCCTGCGGCCCTGGTCCGAGGGCGGCCTCGACGACCCCCGCGTCACCGTCGCCCGCGCCGACCTCCTCGACTGGCTCACCGACCCCCGCGACGGCGCCTTCGACGCCCTCTGCCTCGACATCGACAACGGCCCCGACTGGACCGTCACCCCCGGCAACGCCCGCCTGTACTCCGGCGCCGGCCTCGACCTCCTCACCCGCCGCCTCACCCCCCGCGGCGTCCTCGCCGTCTGGAGCGCGGGACGGGCCCCCGCCTTCCACGACCTCCTGCGGACCCGCTTCACCCGCGTCGAGGCCCGCCCCGTGCCCGCCCTCCGCGGCGAACCCGACATCGTCTACCTCGCCCGGGAACCCCGCCCGCCCCGGTCCACAAATCCAGGACACCCAGGTATGTAGACCCGCGCCACTCATTCCGGATGGGTGATTCGCTAGGTTTCGGCCTGACACCATCCTTTCGGGAGGATCTCAGTGGCCACCGTTCACGCACCCCGGCGCCGCCCCGCCGTCCTGGGCGACCTGCTCCCCGGCTCCCTCGCCCGCGACACCGCCCTCGTCCTCGGCTCCGCGGCCCTCGTCGGCATCGCCGCCCAGATCGCCGTCCCGCTGCCCGGCACCCCCGTGCCCGTCACCGGCCAGACCTTCGCCGTCCTCCTCGCCGGCGCCGCCCTCGGCCGCACCCGCGCCGCCCTCGGCATGCTCGTCTACCTCTTCGCCGGCATGGCCGGCATGCCCTGGTTCACCGAAGGCGGCTCCGGCACCGCCGTCCCCACCCTCGGCTACGTCATCGGCTTCGTCCTCGCCGCGGCGGCCGTCGGCCACCTCGCCGGACACGGCGGCGACCGCACCCCCCTCCGCACCGTCGGCACCATGCTGCTCGGCACAACGATCATGTACGCGGCCGGCGTCCCCTACCTCATGGCCTCCCTCGACGTCAGCCTCGCCAAGGCCGCCGACCTCGGCCTCACCCCCTTCCTCGCCGGCGACGCCCTGAAGGTCCTTCTCGCCGCCGCGCTCCTGCCCGCCGCCTGGAGGCTCACCCGCACCCGCGACTGACCCCACCCCACCCGAACCAGCCCCAACCGGACGCACCCCAACACACCACGACACAACAGCCCGTTCCGCGCCCGCATACGCGCGCGCGGAACGGGCAATCCCCACCAAGAACCCCCACCGGCCCGCCGCCGCACACCCGCCCCCGCCGCTTGAACAGGTTCAAATCTGCCGTACAGTGGCACCTGTGAAGCCCGCCGTGACCGCACCGGACCGCCTCCACGTCCGCACCGTCGAGATCCCCGACCCCGGCGACCTCATCACGGACCTCCCCCACCCCACCGCCCTCGCCTGGATCCACCACGGCGAAGGCATCGCCGGCTGGGGCGAAGCCGCCCGCCTCACCCACCCCGGCGGCGACGACCGCTTCACCACCGCCGACCACGCCCTCCGCGACCTCTTCGCCCACGCCGACGTCCACGACCCCCTCGAACTCCCCGGCACCGGCCCCGTCGCCTTCGGCGGATTCGGCTTCGACCCCAAATCCCCCGACTCCGTCCTCATCGTCCCCCGCCGCATCATCGGCCGCCGCGACGGACGCGCCTGGCTCACCGCCATCGGCGACGGCCCCGAACCCTTCACCCACCCACACCCACCCACACCCCCCACCCACCTCACCTGGAGCGACGGCGCCCTCACCGCCCCCGCCTGGGAACGCGCCGTCGCCACCGCCGTCCAGCGCATCCGCGCCCTCGAAGGCACCGACCGCCTCCACAAGGTCGTCCTCGCCCGCGACCTCCACGCCCGCGCCACCGAACCCATCGACGCCCGCGTCCTCATCCGCCGCCTCGCCGACCGCTTCCCCAACTGCTACACCTTCTCCGTCGCCGGCCTCGTCGGCGCCACCCCCGAACTCCTCATCCGCCGCACCGGCGACCACATCGACTCACTCGTCCTCGCCGGCACCACCGCACGCGGCACCACCCCCGCCGACGACGCCGCCCGCGCCACCCGCCTCGCCGCCTCACCCAAGGACCGCGAAGAACACCGCTACGCCGCCGACATGGTCCGCGACGCCCTCACCCCCCTTTGCACCGAACTCCACGTCCCCGACCGACCCGAAATACTCACCCTCCCCAACCTCATCCACCTCGCCTCACCCGTCCACGGACGCCTCGACCGCGACCGCTCCGTCCTCGACGTCGTCGCCGCCCTCCACCCCACCCCCGCCGTCTGCGGCACCCCCACACACGCCGCCCTCCACCTCATCCGCGAACTCGAAGGCATGGACCGCGGCCGCTACGCCGGACCCGTCGGCTGGATCGACGCCCGCGGCGACGGCGAATGGGGCATCGCCCTGCGCTGCGCCGAGATCAACGGCACCCGCGCCCGCCTCTTCGCCGGCTGCGGCATCGTCGCCGACTCCGACCCCGCCGCCGAACTCGCCGAAGCCCAGACCAAATTCCAGGCCATGCGCCACGCCCTCGAAGGCTGACCCCACCCTCAGGCAACCGGCGGCTGGCACCCCGGACACCAGAACAGATTCCGCGCCGCGACCTCCGCCTGCCGCACCTCCACCCCGCACACCAGGCACGGCAACCCCGCACGCCGGTACACGTACACCTCACCACCGTGATCGTCCACCCGCGGCGCACGCCCCATCGCCTCCGGCGTGTGCTCCGGACGCACCGTATCGATCCGCCCCACCCGAACACCCTCCGCCATCAACACCACAAGATCCGCCCAGATCGCCGACCACACACCCCGATCCAGCCGCCGCCCCGGCAACAGCGGATCCACCCCCTGCCGGAACAGCACCTCCGCCCGGTAGATGTTCCCCGGACCCGCCACCACCGCCTGATCCATCAGCAGCACCGCCACCGGTGCCCGGCTCCGCGAGATCCGCGCCCACGCCCGATCCGGATCCGCGTCCGCCCGCAACGGATCCGGCCCCAGCCGGTCCCGCAGCACCTTCACCCCACCCGGCTCCAGCACCTCGCACGCGTTCGGACCACGCAGATCCCCATAATCCGCCGCACCCGTCAACCGCAGCCGCACCGCACCCACCGGCGCAGGAGCGGGCAGCCCCCCGAACACGAACCGCCCATAGATCCCCAAATGGACGTGCAGCACCCGCTCGTCCTCGAACCCCAGCAGCAGATGCTTCCCATACGCGTCCGCGTCCACCAGGACACGCCCGTCCAGCGACCGCGCCCCCTCCGCGAAACGGCCCTGCGGGCTCTCCGCACCCACAGGGCCCCCCACGAACAACCGCCGGTGCTCGGCGGCCAGACGATGAATGCTGTGTCCCTCCGGCATGACCCGCAGCATAAGCGGACCACCACCGCCGGCATCACTTCCGGGCCGACGCCCCCACCGCACGCATGTGACCGAGAGCCTCCCGGTACGACGCCACCAGGCCCGTCTCCCGGTACGGCACCCCCAGCTCCGCGCAGTGCTCGATCACCAGCGGACGCAGCCGCCGCAGACTGCACCGCGGCACCCCCGGGAACAGGTGATGCTCGATCTGGTAGTTCAGCCCGCCCATCAGCCAATCCGTCGCCACCGAACCCCGCACGTTCCGCGACGTCAGCACCTGCCGCCGCAGATGATCCCACCGCTCACCCGGCCCCGGCATCGCCATCCCCTTGTGGTTCGGCGCGAACACACTCCCCAGATGCACCCCGAACAGCGCATGCTGCAACGCGACCAGCGCCACCGCCTTACCCGGCGACAGCAGCGTGAACGCCAGCGCCAGATACCCCGCCATGTGCCCCGCCAGCAGACCGCCCTCCAGCAGCTGCGCCCGCCGCGAACGGCCCCGCAGGAACAGCACGCTCCCCACCTTCAGGTTCACACCCTCCAGCGTCAGCAGCGGGAAGAACAGCGCCGCCTGATGCCGCGCCACCCACCGCAACGGCCCCCGGCGGCTCTCCGCCTGCTCCGCCGTCCACGCCAGCACACCCTCGCCCACGTCCGGGTCGTGCCCCACCTGGTTCGGATGCGCGTGATGCCGGTTGTGCTTGTCGTTCCACCACCCGCTCCCCATCCCCAGCAGCAGATTCCCCAGGAACAGAGCCCACCACCGGTTCACCCGCGCCGTCCGCGCGATCTGCCGGTGCCCCGCGTCATGCCCCAGGAACCCCGTCCGCGCCGCCAGCACCGCAAGCGGCACCCCCAGCAGCACCACCCACCACGACTCCGCCCCCCACGCGACCGCCGCCCACACCGCCACCGTCGCCGCGAGATTCGAGCCGATCGCCCACCCGTAGTAGCCGCGGCGCCGATCCAGCAGCCCGCTGTCGCGGACGCGCCTGGCCAGCGGCGCGAAATCACTGCCGCGCCGGCTCGGGGAGGAGGGGGGTTGCGTGACGACGTCCAGGGTGGCGGTCATGAAGTCTCCGTTCGCACAACGTAAGCGATCACATTCGAACGGTAGCCTTCCCTCGATCGCGCCGTCTCCACCATCGGGAGCCATCCCGCGCCTGGCTCCCAGGTCTCGGTTCCCCTCCCCGACCCTCCCCCGGCGGTGCGAACTCCCCCACCCCGCGTACACAACGAGCACCCTCCACCAAATATCCGGCAAAGCCGCCCGATAAGCTCACAAGTCATGAGCGCACGCGACCGGTGGATCGATCTGGACGGGGCCGTCAACGCCCGCGACCTCGGGGGACTCCCCACGGCGGACGGCGGCACGACACGGCGCGGCCGGGTCCTGCGCGCCGACAACCTCCAGGGCCTCACCGTCCCGGACATCCGGCAGCTCGTCGGCGACTACGGCCTCAAGAACGTCATCGACCTCCGCAGCGACGCCGAGGTCCGCCTCGAAGGCCCCGGGCCGCTCACCCGCGTCCCCTCCGTCACGATCCACCACCTGTCGCTGTTCTCCGAAGGCGGCCGCCACACCGACGTCGCGGCCGACACCCCCGCCCCCGGCGAGGACGACGCGCAGGTCGACATCGACAAGGTGCTGCCCTGGCAGACACGGGCCGAGCACCCGTCCGGACAGGACCGTTCCATCAGCCACTACCTGGGCTATCTCGCCGACCGCGCCGACTCCATCGTGGCCGCCCTGCGGGTCATGACCCGCACCGACGGCGCGTCCCTCGTGCACTGCGCCGCCGGCAAGGACCGCACCGGCGTCGTCTGCGCCCTCGCCCTTGAGGTCGTCGGCGTCACCCGCGAGGCCATCGTCGCCGACTACGTCCTCACCGGCGAGCGCCTCGAAGGCGTCCTCGCCCGGCTCCGCGCCAGCGACACCTACGCCGCCGACCTCGACTCCCGGCCCGCCGACAGCCACCACCCGCACGCCGCCATCATGGAGAAGTTCCTCGTCCGGCTGGACGAGGAACACGGCGGTCCGCTCGCCTGGCTCGCCGCCCACGCCTGGACCGGCGACGACACCGACGCGCTCAAGGCCCGTCTTCTCGGTTGAGGGTTTGCAACTCTCGTTTTGGTGGAACTTACCCGCCAGGTGGCTTTACACAGTAAATTGAATGTTGAACTCAGTTCGCAGGAAGGCCGGCGACCCCGGTTCAGTAGCCACCGGGGGCTTGCCCGCCGTCACGGCGGCCCGTCTCCTCACGCGGCATCCGCCCCTGCCGGTCCTCGAGACCGTGCCCGCCGGGGCCCATCGGGCCGTGGAAGCCCTCCCCGCCATGCCGCACATCGCGGACGTGCCCCGCTCCCCCGCCGCGGTGACCGTCGTCCGCCGCGACATGCCCCAGCACGAAGCCCCCGGCGCCGCCGGCCAGCACCAGTCCGGCCGCCGCGCCCGCACCGGCGAGCACCGTCCGGCGCCGCAGCCTCGACCAGCGCGAACCGGTGGAGGGTCCCGAGGGGGTGGAGGGCGCAGGCGGAACCTCCGCCGACGCCGGCGCGGGAGTCGGCGCGGCCCCCTGCTCCTCGCCGGGCCGCTCCGGCTTCTCTGACGGCGCGGCCGCCTCATGCTCCGCCGGGCTCTGTCCGCCGGGCAGGTCCTTGTCGCTCACGATGACTCCCATGGTCAGGCTGATCCGATGAGACCAGCGTGACCGCCGAATCCCAGAGTCGCCTGAACACCACCTGGGAATCCGATGAGAAACCGAGCCCGGCCAGGAGCACCCGGTCTCAGCCGGACAGCACCGCGCGGACCGCCTCGTGCGCCGCGTGCCGCAGCTCCGCGTGCAGCGCCGCGTTCTCCTCCCGGTCGGTGCGGGCCTCCACGATCCGCAGGCCGTCCCCCGCGATCGCCTTCGACAGGTCCGCCGCCGCCTCCAGCCGCCGGTACGGCACGCCGTGCGCCGCCGCCACCGCCTCGAAGTCCACCGAGTGCGGCGTGCCGAACACCCGCTCGAACGGGTCCCGCAGCGCCGCCTGCGGCAGCAGCGAGAAGATCCCCCCGCCCCGGTTGTTCACCACCACGAGCGCCAGATCCGGACGCCGGTCCCGCGGCCCGATGATCAGCCCGTTCTGATCGTGCAGGAACGCCAGGTCGCCCAGCACCGCGTAGGAGCGGCCGCTGTGCGCCAGCGCCGCCCCGATCGCCGTCGACACCAGGCCGTCGATGCCCGCCGCGCCCCGGTTCGCCATGATCCGGATCCCGCGCCGGGGCCGCATCACCTGATCCAGGTCGCGGATCGGCATGCTCGCCGCCGTGAACAGCAGCGACCCGCCCGGCATCGCCGCCACCAGGTCCCGCGCGAGCCGCGGCTCCGTCACCGCCGGGATCGCGTCCAGCACCGCGTCGACCGCCGCCGAGGCCGCCCGGTCCGCGGTACGCCACGACCGCAGCCACGCGTCGTCCCCGGACACCACCGGGATCTCGATCTCCTGCGCCACCTGCGTCGCCGACCGCACCGGATCCGGCCAGCGCGCCAGCTCCGGGGCCAGGACGATGTGCTCCTCCGCGCGCCGCAGCAGCGCCAGCAGCGGACGCGACAGCCCCGGCTTGCCCAGCGTCACCACCACCTCCGGGCGGTGCTGCTCCACGAACTCCGGCATGCCCAGCAGGAAATGGTGCGACGACAGGGCGTTCTCGCCGTAGCGCGCGTTGCCGCTCGGCTCCGCGAGCACCGGCCACCCCGCCATCGACGCCGCCGCCACGTACCGCTTCACGTTGGCCGCGCCGTCCCCGACGACGAGGACGCCCCGGCGCGTCGGCGGCACGTGCAGCACCGACCCCGGCGTCGCCGCCCGCACCTTCGTCCACGCGCCGGTCGCGTCGCCGTCCAGCGGCTCGCACCACGACTCGTCGCCGTCCGGGATCAGCGGCTCCCGGAACGCCGCGTTCAGGTGCACCGGGCCCGCCACCGGCGCCTGCGCCAGCCCCCACGCGCGGCTGATCAGCGACCGCCAGTACGCGACCATCCCCGGCCGGTTCTCCGGCGCCCCGACCTCGGTGCTCCACCGCACCGCCGTCCCGTAGAGCTTCACCTGGTCGACCGTCTGGTTCGCGCCCGTGTCCCGCAGCTCCGGCGGCCGGTCCGCGGTCACCACCAGCAGCGGGACCCCCGACTCGTGCGCCTCGATCACCGCCGGGTGGAAGTTCGCCGCCGCCGTCCCCGACGTGCACACCAGGGCGACCGGGCGGCCCGACCGCTTCGCCAGCCCCAGCGCCAGGAACGACGCCGACCGCTCGTCGATCCGCACGTGCAGCCGGACCCGGCCGGCCTCCTCCACCGCCTGCAGCGCCAGCGCCAGCGGCGCCGACCGCGACCCCGGCGCCAGCACCGCGTCCGTCATCCCGCAGCGCAGCAGCTCATCGACCAGGACGGTCGCCATCGCCGTCGCCGGATTCACCGGCCCGCCCCCGTCCGCCCGGCCTTCCCCGCACCCTTGAGGGGGGCGTCCCCGACCGCCGTGCCCCCGCCGAGCACGGCGTCGGCCGCGGCGAGCCGCCGCAGCCACGCCTCCGCGTCCGCGCCCGTCACCTCGTACCGGGCCAGCGCCTCCTCGTCCACGTCCGCGCGCCGGACCTCGATCTCGCCGCCCACCGGACGCAGCGGCGCGCCGGTGACATCGCCCTCCAGCAGCGGCAGCGTCCCCAGCCCGCACGCGTACGGCAGCTCCGGCAGCGCCGCCGCCAGCGCCGCGCCCGCCGCCAGTCCCACCGACGTCTCAACCGCGCTCGACACCACCACCGGCAGCCCGCACGCCTCCGCGACGGCCAGCGCCGCCCGGACCCCGCCGAGCGGCTGCACCTTCAGCACCGCGATGTCGGCGGCCTCCGCGGCGCGGACCTTCAGCGGGTCCTCGGCGCGGCGGATCGACTCGTCGGCGGCGACCGGGACGTCCACCAGGCGCCGCACCCGCGCCAGCTCGTCCAGCGTCGCGCACGGCTGCTCCGCGTACTCCAGCTCCCACCGGTCCAGGGACCGGATCATCCGGGCGGCGTGCTCGACGTCCCAGGCGCCGTTGGCGTCGATCCGGATCCGGCCCCCGGGACCCAGCGCGTCGCGGACGGCCTCCACCCGCGCGAGGTCGTCGGCGTCGGCCTGGCCGCGCTCGGCGACCTTCACCTTCGCCGTCCGGCAGCCCGACCCCTTCGCCAGGTCGTGCGCCCGGTCCGGGCCGACCGCCGGGATCGTGGTGTTCACCGGGATCCGGTCCCGGACGGGCGCGGGCCAGCCGGCCGCCGCCTCACGGGCGGCGGCGAGCCAGCGCGCGCACTCCGCCGCGCCGTACTCGGGGAACGGCGAGAACTCCCCCCAGCCGGCGGGGCCGTCCAGCAGGACGCCCTCCCGCCGCGTGACACCGCGGAACCGCGTCCGCATCGGGATGGAGAAGACCCGCACCCGAAGACCCCCTGCTGTAACGCCACTGCACGAACGCTGCCGTCGAAATGAGGATTCAGTAGTACCACGGGAAACGCGACCAATCGGGATCGCGCTTCTCCAGGAAGGAGTCCCGCCCCTCGGCCGCCTCGTCGGTGCCGTAGGCCAGCCGCGTCGCCTCTCCCGCGAACACCTGCTGCCCCACCATCCCGTCGTCGACCAGGTTGAACGCGAACTTCAGCATCCGCTGCGCCGTCGGGCTCTTCCCATTGATCTTCCGTGCCCATTCCAGGGCGGTCCTCTCCAGCTCCGCATGCGGGACGACGGCGTTGACCATCCCCATCCGGTGCGCGGCCTCGGCGTCGTAGGTGTCGCCGAGGAAGAAGATCTCGCGGGCGAACTTCTGCCCGACCTGCCGCGCCAGGTACGCCGACCCGTACCCGCCGTCGAAGCTCGCCACGTCCGCGTCGGTCTGCTTGAACCGGGCGTGCTCGCGGCTCGCGATGGTCAGGTCGCACACCACGTGCAGGCTGTGCCCGCCGCCGGCCGCCCACCCGGGCACGACGCAGATGACGACCTTGCCCATGAACCGGATCAGCCGCTGCACCTCCAGGATGTGGAGGCGGCCCGCCCGCGCCGGGTCGATCGTGTCGGACGTCTCGCCCTCGGCGTACTTGTAGCCGTCCTTGCCGCGGATGCGCTGGTCGCCGCCCGAGCAGAACGCCCACCCCCCGTCCTTCGGGGACGGCCCGTTCCCGGTCAGCAGCACGCAGCCGATGTCGCTGGACATCCGCGCGTGGTCCAGCGCCCGGTACAGCTCGTCCACCGTGTGGGGGCGGAACGCGTTCCGGATCTCCGGCCGGTCGAACGCGATCCGCACGGTGCCCGACCGACCTCCCGCGCCGCCCCGGTCAACCGCGCGGTGGTACGTGATGTCGGTGAAGCCGAACCCCTCGACCTCTTCCCACGCGTCCGCGTCGAACAGCTCCGAGACCATGCGATCCTCTCTTCCTCTCCCGCGGCCGTCGGCCCTGCCCGTGCGACCCGGTGCCCCATTCAACCGCTGCCGGTTTCGAACGTGTTCAGCGGGGTCGGCTACCCTGGACGATCATGGATCGCCGTCTGCACGCCGTCGTGCTGCCGCCCGGCCCGCGCCTGCTCGCGGCCCTCGCCGCCGCGCTCGACGGCACCGGCCCCGCGATCTGCCCCCTCTCCCCCGACCTGCCGGAACCCGCCCTCCGCGCCCTCCTCGACGTCCTCGCCCCCCACGCCGTGGAGACCGAGGCCGGTACCGCCCCCGGGCCGGGGGAGCCCGCCCCGGTCCCGGACGGCACCGCCGTGCTGATCGCCACGTCCGGCTCCACCGGCACCCCCAAGATCGTCGAGCTGTCCGCGGCGGCGCTCGCCCACTCCGCGCGCGGCACCCTGGAGCGGGTCGGCGCGGGACGCGGCGAGCGCTGGCTGTGCTGCGTCCCGACCAGCCACATCTCCGGCGTCCAGGTCCTGGTCCGTGCCCTGGTCTCGGGCGGCGAACCGCTGATCCACCCGCGTTTCGACACCGGCGCCGTGCTCGCGGCCGCGTCCGAGGCGAAGGGCGCGCACATCTCCCTCGTCCCGACCCAGCTGCGTCGCCTGCTGGACGCCGGGGCCGACCCCTCGCGGTTCGGCGCGATCATCCTCGGCGGCGCCGCCGCGCCGCCCGGCCTGCTCGCCGAGACCCGCGCGCGCGGCGGCCGCCTCCACACCACCTACGGGATGAGCGAGACCTGCGGCGGCTGCGTCTACGACGGCGTCCCTCTCGCCGGGATGCGCGCGGACGTCGGCGCGGACGGCCGGATCCGCCTGGCCGGCTCGTCCCTGTTCACCGGCTACCGGCGGCGCCCCGATCTGACCGCCGCCGCCATGGAGGGCGACTGGTTCGTCACGCAGGACCTCGGCGCCCTCGAGGCCGGCGGGCGGCTCCGCGTCCGGGGCCGCGCCGACGACGTGATCAACACGGGCGGGGAGAAGGTCGTGGCGGGCGAGGTCGCCGCCGCGCTGGCCCGGCACCCCAAGATCCGGGACGTCGCGGTGGTCGGCCGGCCCGACCCCGAATGGGGCGAGCGGGTCGCCGCCGTCGTCGTGCCCGCCGCCGACACCCCCGGACTCGGCGAGCTGCGCGCGTTCGTCCGGGAGACCCTCCCCGCCTACGCGGCGCCCCGGGAGCTCGACCTCGTGGACGCGATCCCGCTGCTGCCGTCCGGCAAGCCCGATCTCGCCCGTTTGCGCTCTGACCAGGAGTGATATCGGTCACATTGCATCCCGCCCCTGCTCTTTACATAGTAAGGTGCAATCCGGTCCCGATCGGCGTGAACACCGCGCGGGCGGGCATCCCCGGCGACCCGGCCGCCCTTTCACGCCGACCTCCCCCGGAGGCGCCGCCCCGGGCGTCCGGGAACAACGACATGGCCGCTCCGCGTTCCGACTAATGCGTGCGCCACCAGAGAACCCGCCATCGCGCCGCACTCACACCATTGAAGGGAGGGGGGCGTCCCCATGCCGCGATCCGCCGCTGAGACCCCGCCCACGGAGGCGACGAGCCCCGCACTCGACGACCTCCTGAAGCGCGGTCGCGCCCAGGGGCGCCTCTCGCTGGACGAGGTGCGCACCGCCTTCGACACCGCCGGGATCAGCCCCGCCCAGGGCCGCTCGATCCTGCGCGAGCTCTCCGACTCCGGCATCGGCCTCGCCGGCCACGCCGACACGCCCGCCGACCCCGCCGACGCCCCGGCGGACGAGGCCGAGGGCACCGCCAAGAAGCGCGCGGCCCGCAAGCCCGCCGCGAAGAAGACCGCCACGGGGAAGGCCCCCGCGGCCAAGAGCACGGCGAAGAAGGCGTCCGGCACCCGCAAGGCCGCCGACGAGCCCGCCGAGGCCCCCGCCGGCACGGACGAAACGCCCCCCGACGAGACGCTCGAGCCCACCGAGACCGAGGTCGAGGTCGCCGCCGTCGCCGACCTGGACGACCAGTCCACGGCCATGGGCGACTCCGTCCACACGTACCTGAAGGCCATCGGCCGCCGCCGGCTCCTCACCGCCGAGCAGGAGGTCGACCTCGCCAAGCGGATCGAGGCCGGCCTGTACGCCGAGCACAAGCTGGAGAACGAGAAGCTGTCCCCGCGGGCGCGGATCGACCTGGAGTGCATCGCCGCCGACGGCCGCCGCGCCAAGGCGCACATGCTGGAGGCCAACCTCCGCCTCGTGGTGTCGGTCGCCAAGAAGTACTCCGACCGGGGCCTGTCGCTGCTGGACGTCGTCCAGGAGGGCAACCTCGGCCTGATCCGCGCGGTCGAGAAGTTCGACTACACCAAGGGCTACAAATTCTCCACCTACGCGATGTGGTGGATCCGCCAGGCCATCCAGCGCGGCTTCGCCGACTCGGCCCGGACGATCCGGCTCCCCGTCCACGTGCTGGAGATGCTGAGCAAGCTCAGCCGCGTCGAGCGCGAGATGCACCAGCGGCTCGGCCGCGAGCCCACGCCCGAGGAGCTGGCCGCCGAGCTCGACAAGACGCCCGAGCAGGTCCGCGAGCTGCTGCGCACCAGCCGCCAGCCGATCAGCCTCGACTCCACCATCGGCGAGGACGGCGAGACCCGCATCGGCGACCTCATCGAGGACACCGACAGCCCCGAGGCGTCCGACCTCGTCGACCGGCAGCTCATGGCCGACCAGCTGCGCCGCACCCTGGACGTGCTGTCCCCCCGCGAAGCCAAGATCATGGCGATGCGGTTCGGGCTGTACGACGGGACGCCGCGCACGCTCGACGAGATCGGCAAGGCGCTCGGGCTGACCCGGGAGCGGATCCGGCAGCTGGAGAAGGAGTCGCTGTCGAAGCTGCGGCACCCCAGCAACGCCCGCCCGCTGCTCGACTTCGCCGTCTGACCCGCCGCGCCCTCAGGCGAGGGCAGCGGGCCGGCACTCCGGCGAACGGGCCCGGTCGTACCTGCGCAGGACGAGGCGCGCCACGGCGTCGTGGGCGCCGAGCGGCGCGGTCACGGCGTCCGCGCCGCAATCCGCCATCCGGCCGTGGAACCGGCCCGGCGCCAGCAGGTACGACACGACGGCGACATGCCGCGCGCCGTCCCGCCGCGCCCGCGCGACGGCCTCGTCCAGCGGCGGCCCGTCCGCGGCGACGAACCCGTAGGGCACGGGCCGCCCCAGCCGCTCCCCGAGCAGCCGGGCCGCGGCCGCGACGTCCTCCCGCCCGGCGGGGTCCGCCGAACCCGCCGCGCCGAGGACCACGCCGTCCACCCGGCGCGGCGGAGCCTGACCGGCCCGGCCCCCGTCTCCGAGGGACTCGGCGAGGCGGGCGGTCAGGGCCGTGGTCAGCAGGGCGTCCGGGCCCAGGGGCGGCGTCGTCACGGCCGCGGACAGCAGCCGGGACGCCCGGTCCGGGATGTCGATCAGCGCGTGGTAGCCGCGTGCCAGGAGCAGCGGGACCACGACCACCGGGCCGTCCGCGCCGTCCTCCCGCAGGGACGCCGCCGCGTCCTCCAGCGACGGCTCGGACAGCTCCCCGTACGCCTCGGCGACCCGCAGGCCCGGCCGCAGCGCGCGCACCCGGTCCAGCAGGGACCGGACGGCGACGGGACCGGACGGGTCACGGGTGCCGTGGGCGACCGCCAGCAGGGCGGGCGCGCTCCCCCCATCGATGTCCTCACGCACCGGGGACCACCCTGCCGCCCAGGCCCACGTCACCCGGCCGCGGATCGCACGCCAGCCGGTACCCGCGCTTCACCACCGTCTCGACGATCCCGGCCCGGCCGAGACCCCGGCGCAGCCGCGCCACCGCCATCTCCACCGCGTGCTCGTCGGCCTGCGGGCGCGCCTCCCGGGGCCGCGCCCAGGCGTCGCCCGCCTCCTGCAGCCGGCTCGGCAGCACACCGCACAGCTCCGCCCGCGACACCACGTGGCCGGGCCGCCGCGCGAGCGCCCGCAGGATCGCCATCGGCGCCGGCGCGATCGGCCGCAGCCGCCCGTCCAGCACCACGGCGTGGCCCCGCAGCTCCAGCGCGGCGCCGCCCACCTCCAGGCGGCGGGCGCGCCGGCGCGGCAGGTCCGCGACGACCGCGCGGGCGAGCGCGCCGATGCGGGCCCGCTCCGGCTGGACGGTCGGCACGTCCCGGTCGGTCAGCGCCCGCGCCGTCACCGGCCCGACGCACGCCGCCACCACATGGGTGCGCAGCGCCTCCAGCAGCCGCTCCTCCAGATCGTCCTCCGCCGCGACCGCGAGGGTCGCGGCGACGGCGGGCGCGCTGGTGAACGCGATCGCGTCGACCGTGCCCGCGACCGCCTGCCCGACCAGGCGGCGCAGCGGGGTCGTGTCGTCGGTCCGCGTCCACCGGTACACCGGGATCTCGATGACCGTCGCGCCCGCGTCGCGGAGCGCGCCGGTCAGCTCCGGCAGCCGCTCCCCGTACAGCTGGACGGCGATCCGCGCGCCCGCCAGGTCCTTCTCCAGCAGGTGCCGCAGGACCTCGTCGCAGCTCTCCGACTCCGGCGACCACCGCTCCTGCAGCCCGGCCGAGCGGACCGCGCCGCGCGCCTTCGGGCCGCGCGCCACGATGTCGGACGCCCCGAGCCGGGCGACCAGCGCGTCCCGCAGCCCCCACCCGTCGGCCGTCTCCAGCCACGCCCGGAAGCCGATGCCCGTCGTCACCACCACGTGGTCCAGCGGCGGCTCCAGGCACGCCCGGGTCGCCGCCAGCAGCTCGGCGTCGTCGGAGAGGGGGATCAGCCGGATCGCGGGCGCGAGCACGACCCGCGCGCCGCGCCGCTCCAGCAGCGCGGCCAGCTCCTCATGCCGGCGGGCCGCCGTCACGCCGACGGCGAAGCCCGCCAGCGGCTCACTGCCCGTGCCCATCGGAGAGCGCCACCTCCACGCGATCGCCCGCGGTCCGCCGGATCAGGTGCGTCGGCACCGCGACCCGCGGATCGTCCAGGCACGTCCCCGTCCGCAGGTCGAACACCTGCTTGTACATCGGGGACGCCACGGTCGGCGCGCCGCCCCGGGTCCCGAGGATCCCCCGCGACAGCACATGGGCGCCGCTGAACGGGTCCAGGTTCGCCAGCGCGTAGAGGGCGCCGTCGAACGCCCGGAACAGCGCGACCTGCGTGCCCTCCACCATCGCGCAGGCACCCCGCTCCGGGATCAGGTCGTCGTAGGCGCAGACGTCGAACCAGCGGGCCTCCCGTGCGGGGCTCGCGGCGTCCCTGACGAGCGTCGCTTCGGGTGTGGTGGTCATCGGCGGCAACCCTCCTGGCGGGAACCGGCGCGCAGGGCCGGTGTGATCGGTCGCGTACGGTCACGATCCTGCGCAGGGGCCGTTTCGCGCTTGGGTCCCCTTTGTCACCGGCGTGTTAAAAGACGCTCACCGCCCGAAACCGGATCCCGGCCGGTCAGCCGCCCCGCACGGCGCGCCTGACGGTCTCGGGTCAAGCGTTGTCGACCGCTGTCATGGCCCATTCGTCGCCGTCGCGGCGATCGCCGAACGGATTCGCGGCCCTCCGGCGACCCCGCGGACGGATGCGGCCGTGGGAGCGGTTCCGTCCCGTCTCCCGCGGCGGCGGAACGCCTAACCTCGGACCATGCCCGACCTCTCCTACTACGCGTCGCTTCCCCGGACCCGCGGCGCGGCGGCCGCGCTGCTGCTCGACGACCTCGGGCGGGTCCTGCTGGTCAAGCCCACCTACAAGGAGGGCTGGTTCCTGCCCGGCGGCGTCATCGAGGCCGACGAGTCCCCCCTCGCCGCGTGCGTGCGGGAATGCGAGGAGGAGCTCGGCCTCGTGCCCCGCCTGGACGGCCTCGCCTGCGTCGACTGGGGCCCGCCGCGCGACGGCGTCGACTCCGTCAACGTGTTCGTGTTCGGCGGGACGATCAGCGCGGCGGAGGCCGCCGGCATCCGGCTGCCGCCCGAGGAGCTGTCCGACCACGTCCTGGTGGCGCCGGAGAAGGTCGCCGAGCTCGCGCCGCCGCACGTCGCCCGGCGGATGGCGCCGAGCCTGCGCGCCGTCGCCGCCGGCCGTCCCGTCTACCTGGAGGACGGGCGCGAGCGGCTCGCCGGCCCCCGCGGCTGACGCCCGCCGCCACGCTCCGGCCGCTCTGCTCACAACGGGTCACGGCGCGCGGTGCGGCGGAGTTAGCGCCGCCGCATCGTGGCCCACACACCCGCGAAATCCCAGATTCCTACCTTCGTGGCGCTGACACCACCCACGAGGACAAGGAATCCGATGACCCTCACCGCCCCCACCGGCACCCGGCGCCCGCCGGGCCGGCGCACCGGCCGCTGGATCGACGAGTGGCGCCCGGAGGATCCCGCGTTCTGGGACGCCGGGGGCCGCCGGATCGCCCGCCGCAACCTGGTCTTCTCCATCCTGGCCGAGCACATCGGCTTCTCGGTGTGGACGATGTGGTCGGTGCTCGTGCTGTTCCTCGGCCCCGAGTACGGCATCGACCCCGCCGGGAAGTTCACCCTCACCGCCGTCCCGGCGCTGATCGGCTCCGCGCTGCGGATCCCCTACACCTTCGCCGTCGCCCGCTTCGGCGGACGCAACTGGACGGTGTTCTCCGCCGCCCTGCTGCTCGTCCCGTCCGTCCTCGCCGCGTTCCTCATCGAGCCCGGCGTGTCGTACGGGACGCTGCTGCTGCTCGCGGCCATCGCGGGCGTCGGCGGCGGCAACTTCGCCTCGTCCATGGCCAACATCAACGCGTTCTACCCGCAGCGGCTCAAGGGCTGGGCGCTCGGCATCAACGCCGGCGGCGGCAACCTCGGCGTCGCCGTCGTCCAGATCGTCGGCCTGCTCGTGCTCGCCACGGCGGGCGCCGGGCACCCCGGCCTCGTCGCCGGGATCTACATCCCCCTGATCGTCCTCGCCGCCCTCGGCGCCGCCCTCGCCATGGACAACCTCACGCAGGCCCGCAACGACGGCGGCGCCATGCGGGAGGTGTGCCGCGACCCGCACACCTGGATCATGTCCTTCCTCTACATCGGGACGTTCGGATCGTTCATCGGGTTCGGGTTCGCGTTCGGGCAGGTCCTGCAAGTGCAGTTCGCCGAGGAGTTCGACACCCCCGTCAAGGCCGCGTACCTGACGTTCCTCGGCCCGCTGCTCGGCTCGCTCATCCGGCCCGTCGGCGGGCGCCTCGCCGACCGGGCGGGCGGCGCGAAGGTCACGTTCGCCACGTTCGCCGCCATGGCCGGCGCCGCCGCGCTCGTCCTCGCCGCGTCCCGCAGCGGGTCCCTGGCGCTGTTCATCAGCGGGTTCGTGCTGCTGTTCGTCCTCAGCGGCCTCGGCAACGGCTCCACCTACAAGATGATCCCCGCGATCTTCGAGGCGAAGGCGCGGCTGCGCGTCGCCGCCGGGAAGGACGCGGACGCCGCCGAGCAGCGCGCCCGCCGGCTGTCCGGCGCGCTCATCGGCATCGCGGGCGCGGTCGGCGCGTCCGGCGGCGTCCTCGTCAACATGGCGTTCCGGCAGTCGTTCCAGACGTCCGGCACCGGCGACGCCGCCTACGCCGCCTTCATCGCCTACTACGCGCTGTGCCTCGCCGTCACCTGGCTGGTCTACCTGCGGAACCACCCGAGGAAGCCGGCGGGCGTCTGACGCCCGCCCGCACCGTCCGCGGCCGCCCGTCCCGCCGCCGGCCGGACCCCTCACCGGGGTCCGGCCTGCCGGGCGACCGGCCCGAGGACCGCAGCACCGCCTCCCACGCGTCGCCCGACCCGAGCGGCAGGTGCGGGACGCCCCAGTGCCACGCCGACACCAGCAGATCCGGGTCCTTCGGCCGGTAGTCCGATCCCATCGCCCGCGCCATGTCCCAGGCGTGCAGATGCCACTCCACGCACGCCGCCCCCGCGTGGTCGCCGACCGTGTACTTCGTGCCCCGGTACACCAGGTGCGTCCGGTCCCACATGTCCGGCATCAGGTCGGCGTACGCGCCCGCCGACACGCCGAACGACATGATCCGGTCAGGGCCCGGCTCGGGCGGCAGCACCGCGAGCTCCGCCGCGTTCTGCCGCGCCTGCTGCCGGATCAGCACCGCCGTCGCCGCGTCCCGCGCGAACAGCTTCGCCAGCCGGGAGTCCGGCGCGTCCTGCAGGTACTCCAGGAAGTTCTCCGCCACGCACCGCAGATGCCCGGCCAGGTCGATCAGCCGCCATTCCGTGCACGGCGTCGGGGCGTCCCAGTCGCGGACCTCCCCGGCCAGCGTGCGGATCGCCAGCATCCCGTCGTGGTAGGACTCCAGTACGCGTCGCCGGTCCGGCGGCGTGCGCTCCACGTGACATCCCCCCGCGTCCCGAGCACCCGTGCCCCTCCCCCGCCGGGCCCTTCCCGCGCACCCGCGGCGCGATCGCCGTGCGGTGCGGGGCGCCCCGCGCTCCCCCGAGAGGGCAGACTCTCAAAGTTCGGCGGCCGGTGCCACCGGTGCCGCTGTATCGCCCCACGTCAGGGGCGCCCGGCCGGAGACCCCGCCGGCCGGGACCGCACCCTCGCTCAGAGCATCGCGCCCGGCACCGTCCGGTAGCTCAGCCGGTGCGCCTCCCGGGCGGTGCGCAGCCGGACGGCCTCCGCCGTCCACGGCCGGACGGACGGGCGCGCCTTCGCCTTGCGGCGCGCGATCTCCGCCGTCCGCCGGGTCTTGGCGTCCGCGTCCGCCGGCGCATAGCCCTTCGGGCCCATCTCGGCGCGCTCGGCGGCCTCCGCCGCGGCCAGCGCCTCGGTCAGCGCCGCGTCGAACGCGACCGTCAGGGCGTGCAGCTCCGGCTCCGCGACGCCCGCCGCCTGCGCGTCGCGCAGCGCCCGCTCGGCCCGGTTCGCCGCGCCCAGCAGCGTCCGGTACTCCCCCGCCAGCCGCTGGTCGGCCTCGTACAGCCCCTCGACGTCCTTGCCCACCCGGCGGCCCAGCGGCATGGCGATCCTCCACAACTCACGATCATCATCGGTCGATCGAGGTCCAGGGTACGCCGGGTGACCGGCGTACGGTGACCGGGACACCCGTCCGCGCCCTTTACGTAGTAAGGTTCGTTCTCATGGTCCGGCAACCAGCGATCAACGCACAGAACCGACCGCCGCTGTCCATCGAGCGGATCATCGACGCCGCCCTGCGCATCGTCGACGGGCAGGGCCTCGCCCGCCTCACGATGCGCCGCCTCGGCGACGCCCTCGAGGTCGAGGCGATGGCGATCTACCACCATCTCCCCCGCGGCAAGGAGCAGCTCCTCGACGGCCTCGTCGCGCACGTGGCCACCGCCCCCGCCGGCCCCGTCGCGGACGGGGCCGCGTGGCGGGACGCCCTGCGCGCCTGGGCTCACGGCTACCGCGAACGGCTCATGGAGCACGCCGGCGTCCTCCCCCTCGTCGTCACGCGCCGCAACCCCGTCGCCCTCACCACCACCGTCGCCTCCCTGCGCGAGATCCTGCGCCGCGGCGGCGTCCCCGAGGCCACCGCCGCGGCCGCCGCGCACACCCTCCTCGGCTACGTGATCGGCCACACCGCCCTCGAGGTCCGCGGCACCGACGAGGACGGCGCCGACCGCGCCGTCGACTGGCCAGCCCGCTTCGACGCGGGCCTCGACCTCGTCCTCGCGTCGGTCTCCTAGGACGCGTCCGGACGGCCGGGCCGCCGGACGCGGACGCCGGGAACGATCGGGACGCCGCTAGTCCTCGACGACGAGGACCTCCAGCCCCCGCGCCCCGCGCGGGCCGGTGATCCAGGTCAGCGGGCGAACCGGGTCCAGCCTGGCCACCGCCTCCGGGACGGTCGCGGTGATCTGGTCGGCGTGCACCACGCACAGGTGGCGGGCGGCCGCCAGGACGAGCGCCCGGCGGCCCTGCGCGCGACCGCCGTCCAGCACGACGGTGCCGGTCGGCGCGATCGCCGCCGCGCATCCGGTCACCACCCCGTCCACCGCCGCGAGCGCCGCCGCGTCCAGCGGCGGGGAGTCGGCGAGGGCCCGCACGCCGTCCAGCTCCGCCAGCCAGCCGTACGGCACGTCCGCCGGGACCGCGATCCGCTTCACCTCCCGACCCCACAGCGCGGCGGCCACCGCCGTCGCCAGCTCGTCCGCGCCGACGTGCCGGACCGCCGCGCCCCCCTCGGCCACGCGCTCGGTGAACAGCGCTACGACGTCCGCGCGGGGCTCCGCGGACCGGCGGGCGTAGCCGCGCGGCACCGGCGGCGGGGGCTTCCGCTCGTCGCCCAGGGCGGACCGGACGCGGCGCAGCACCTCGTCCCGCGCGCTCACCGGCGCCTCCGCGCCCACCAGGCCCGGAACGGCTCCGCGGGCGGGGCGGGCAGGTCCCGCGCGTCCGTCCAGGCGCCCAGCAGGCCGGGCAGCCGCCGGATCCGGCCGCCACGCGCCGCCAGCCGCGCCCACCGGGTGCCGCGCCGCAGCGCGGCCTCGTACCGGCGCGGCTCCCCCATCGTCCAGGCCAGGCCCCGCATCAGCACCAGCTCCGGCGGCGGGACGGGCCGTGCGCGGCGCGACTCGACCACCTCGCCCCGCAGATGGACCAGCACCTCCGGGATGTCGATCCGCACGGGGCAGACGTCGGCGCAGGCGCCGCAGAGCGTGGACGCGTACGGCAGCGACGCGGCCGCCGCGCTCTCAACCCCGCGCAGCTGCGGCGTGAGGATCGCGCCGATCGGCCCGGTGTGCACCGGCCCGTAGGGCGCCCCGCCCGTCCGCTCGTAGACGGGGCACACGTGGTGGCAGGCCCGGCAGCGGATGCACCGCAGCGCGTCCCGGCCGATCTCGTCCTCCAGGACGCGGGTGCGCCCGTTGTCGACCAGGACCAGATGCACCTCGCGCGGGCCGTCGCCGGGCACGACCCCGGTCAGGCAGGTGACCAGCGCGGTCATCCGCTCCCCGGTCAGGGAGCGCGGCAGCAGCTGCAGGAGGACCTCCATGTCGCGCCATTCGGGCACGACCGTCTCGATCCCGGCCACGGCGACCAGCGTCTCCGCCTCGCCGCCGCTCGCGCGGGGCTCGTCGCCGGCCTCCACGAAGACGAGCGTCCCGGTCTCGGCCACCATGAAGTCGACGCCGGCGACGGCGACCCGCGCGGCGCCACCGCCGTCCTCCGCCTCGCCGCCGGGATCCGCGCCCCGGGCCGGCGGGCCGGCCGTCGTGATCCCGGCACGGGACAGGGCGGCGTCCAGGGCCAGTTCGCGGACCGGGAGCGAGTCGTCCAGCACGACGCGGTCCGCGCCGGCGGCCCGGCTCAGAGCGGTGACGACGCGGCGGGCCTGCGCCGCGTCCGCCGCCCAGTGGACGGTGCCGCCCGCCTGCGTGACCGCCCGCTCCAGCCGCTCCAGGTGCGCGTCGAGCCCGAGGAGCGCCGCGTCCCTGATCGCGTGCCCGGCCGCACGGAGAGCCTCCCAGTCCGGGGGCTCGGGGACGGCGGCACGGCGGCGCCCGAACACGGCCGCGGCGGCGCGCAGCTCGCGGCGCGCCCGGGTGTCGGCCAGGGCCACGCGGGCCGCCGCCGCGAACTTCGGGGCGGGCGCGCCCGTCACGCCGGCACCCCCTGGCCGCGCGTCGCGGCGAGGATCTCCGCCAGGTGCAGGACGCGGACGCCGCCGCGCAGCCGGGACAGCGCCCCGCCGATGTGCGCGAGGCAGCCGTTGTCGGCCGCGCACACGAACTCCGCGCCCGTGTCGCGGATGTGCCCGACCTTGTCGGCGACCATCGCCACCGACACGTCCGCGTTCTTCATCGCGAACGCGCCGCCGAACCCGCAGCACTCCCCCGCCCCCGGCATCTCCACCAGGTCGAGGCCGCGGACGGCGCGCAGCAGGCGCAGCGGCCGGTCCCCGGTCGCGAGCAGCCGGTCAGCCCGGCACACCGGCTGGTAGGTGACGCGGTGCGGGAACACCGCGCCGACATCCGCGACGCCCAGCACGTCGACGAGGAACTCCGTGAACTCGTGGACGGCGAGGCCCTCGGCGGCGCGCGCCAGGCCCGGGTCTCCGGCCGCGCGCGCGATCCGCGGATGGTCCGCCCGGACGGCGGCGGCGCACGACGCCGACGGCGCCACCACCGCGTCCGCCCCGGTGAAGACCTCGGTGAACGCGCGGGCGAGGCGGGCGGCCTCCTGCCGGTACCCCGTCGTCCAGTGCATCTGCCCGCAGCAGGTCTGGCCCGGCGGGTACACGACCTCGTGGCCGAGCCGCTCCAGGACGGCCGCCGCGGCGCGTCCCGTGCCGGGGAACATCGCGTCGTCGAAGCACGAGACGAACAGCGCCACGCGCATCGCGGCCCCACCCCCGGTTGCCAGCAGCCGATGCTTCGCCGGCGACCCCCGCGAAGCCGTTCCCCGGGGACATCGTAGGGGCGCGGGCCCCGCCGCCCGGGGCGAATCCGCAGGCCCGTCCCCGTCTGAACCCGGTCACCAGCCGTTCCCCGGACGGACGGCGTGTCGTTCCCCGTCCGGCGGGACGGGCGAGAGACGCTGGAGATGATGCGCCAGGACGACCGCGGACTCCTCCGTCCGGTACCTCGGCAGGACCCCAGGGGTACCTCCGGGCCGGGAGGACAATCGTCCCAACGGGCTATGGCCGGGTGGGGGCGAACCGATCCACACTTGGGTGCGTCAATCAAAGAAAGCACCACCGACGATTAGTGAGACCGGAGGCACGCCGATGTGCCCGCACCAGCCGCTCTGTCCCTCCCACGAGGCGCCCGACCGCGACGCCGCCCGCATCCTGGCCGCCCACCCCGAGCAGGGGTGGAGCCTGCTGTGCAACGGCGTCGTGCTCTTCGAGGACACCGGCGAGCTGCTGCCCGACGGGGAGATCATCGCACCGCACAGGCCGACGGACCTGCAGGCCCCGTCCGCCGCCTAGCCACCGTGACCACGGGGGACTAGTCCGATCGGGTGATCCACCTCACCGGGCGGCATCCGCCGCTCATCCGCCCTCCGGGCCCGCCGGGCCCGGAGGAGGACCCACCGCCCGCGCGCCGCCCAGCGGCCCTACCCGCGCGCCGCCCAGCGGCGAAGCCACGGTTCCGCCGCCGCCCCGACCGCCGCCGGATCCCGGCTGAGGTCGTGCCGCTCGCCCGGGAGCACCGCCACATGCGCGGCGTCCGCCGGATCGGGCACGCCGAAGGGGTCCCTGTCCCCGTTCACCACGAGGACCGGCACGCCCGCCGACCGCAGCTCGTCCGCCCGCGACCTCCCCGGCCGGCCCGGCGGGTGCAGCGGGAACGCGAGCGCGAGCACGCCCCGGGCGCCCGCCGCCCGCGCCGTCCGGCACGCGACCCGCGCGCCGTTGCTGCGGCCGCCCTGGATCAGCGGGACGTCCCCGCACCGCTCCCGCACCGCCCGGACGATCTCCAGCCACGCCTCGTCCTGCTTCACGGCCGATCCCGGCGCCCGCCGCCCCGCCAGCCGGAACGGCTGCATCGCGCGGGCGACCGCGCCGCCCAGCCCGAGCGCCACGTCCCGGACGGCGAGCAGGTCCGCCGCGTCCACTCCCCCGTTCGACCCGTGCGTCAGGACCAGCAGGAACACCGGGTCGTCCGGCCCCTCCAGGGTCGCCTCCGCCGGGCCGTGCGCCGTCGCGATCTTCACGCCGCCACCGTAGCGCCGCCCCCGCGATGATCACGTCCGCCATACTGGAGGTGTGGCACACATGACCGACAGTGAATGGCGCGCCTTCGTCTCCGCCGGGACCCGCACCGGAAAGGCGGCCGTCACCCGAGCGGACGGCTCCCCGCACGTCACCCCGATCTGGTTCGTCCTGGACGGCGACGACCTGGTCTTCAACACGGCGGTCACCAGCGTGAAGGGGCGGGCGCTGGCCCGCGACCCGCGCCTGTCGGTGTGCGTGGACGACCAGATGCCGCCGTTCTCGTTCGCCCTGCTGACCTGCGAGGCGTCCCTCGGCGAGGATCCGGCGGACCTCCGGCGCTGGGCCACCGTGATCGGCGGCCGCTACATGGGCGCCGACCGCGCCGAGGAGTACGGCGCCCGCAACGGCGTCCCCGGCGAGTACCTCGTCCGCGCCCGCATCACCAAGGTCATCGCCGAGCGCGACATCGCCGACTGACGCCCAGGCGGTCAGGCGGTCAGGCGTCGGGCCAGCCGGGCGGCAGGGCCGGGGCACCGGTCGCCAGGCGCAGCCGCTCGGCGAAGCTCTCGTGCAGGAGCGGCCCCCAGGCGTAGTCGCTCGGCACCCGGACGGCCCCGCCGACCGCCTCGCGGGCGCCGGACGCGTCCGTCCCGGGCGGGTCCTCCGCGTGGCGGACGGCGAGCAGCGCGTACATGTGGTCGAGGGCGCCGAACGCCTCACCGGTGAGGGCGGGGAGGGTGCCGTCCGACACGGCCTGCTCCACGACGGGTTCCCACCACAGGTCCCCCGGGTCGGCGTCGTCACCGAAGTCGCGGCGCAGCCGGGCGCGGACCTGGCCGGCCACGCCGGGGTCGGCGAGGCCGCGCCGCCACACCTCGCGGGCCTCCGCGCCCCGGCCGCGCAGCGGCAGCGTCCGGGCGAGGAGCTCCGTCGCGAGGGGCGACGCCTCCGGGTCGCCGCCGGACGCGTCGAGCGCCGCGCCGAACGCGCCGATGGCCTGGTCGAGGTAGGCGATCCCGAGCGCCACCGCGAGCCGGCCGTAGGCGTAGGGGGCGGTGTCGCGGTCGATGAGGCGGAGCCCGGCGGTGAGGGCACGCTGAGCGCGGGCCGGTTCGCCGCGCTCCAGGAGCCGCTGCGCCAGGTCGTGGGCGGCGAGCGGCCCGTATTCGGCGTCGCCCGTCCCGATCGCCGACTCCCAGTGCTCCCGGGCGGTGTCGAAATCACCGGCGTCGTCGGCGAACCGGGCGAGCGCGAGGTGCGCGGGCGGCAGGTAGGCGGGGTTGCCGAACTCGACGACGGTCCGCCAGGCGGGCTCGGCGCGGTCGTGCTCGCCGGCCCGCTCGTGGGTGAGCGCGAGATGATACGCGGCGCGGGGCCCGTACTCGGGGTCGCCGGTGGCGATCGCGGCGCGGTCGGCCTCGCGCGCCCCCTCGACGTCGCCCGCGTCGTCCAGGACGACGGCCAGCCCGAGCGCGGCCCGCGCCCGCTCCGGCGTGTCCCCGGCCTCGAGCACCCGCCGGAACAGCTCGGCGGCCCGCCCTCCCTCGCCGTTCTCGGCGAGGGAGCGGGCCTCCTCGCACAGCCGCGCCGGGTCCACGTCCGCCTCCGGCGGCGCCGGGTCCGCGGATTCGCTCATCGCTCTGCCGCCCTCTGGGGTGAATCGCCCACTGGATCGGCACGAGCCTAGCGACCCCGCGCCCCGGCGTCCCGGGACGACACGTCCGCTATCGACCGGTCCCCTTCTCAGTCCTCGAAGGCCTCGGGGGGCGGGCAGGAGCAGACGAGGTTGCGGTCGCCGTAGGCCTGGTCGATGCGGCGGACGGGCGGCCAGTACTTGGTCTCCCGCAGTCCGGGGACGGGGTAGGCGGCCTCCTCGCGGCCGTAGGGGTGCTTCCAGTCCTCGGCGAGGAGCGCGGCGGCGGTGTGCGGGGCGTTCTTGAGGGGGTTGTCGTCGCGGTCGTGGCCGCCTTCGGCGACGTGGGCGATCTCCCGGCGGATGGCGATCATGGCGTCGCAGAAGCGGTCGAGCTCGGCGAGGTCCTCGCTCTCGGTCGGCTCGATCATGAGGGTGCCGGCGACCGGGAAGGAGAGGGTGGGGGCGTGGAAGCCGTAGTCGATGAGGCGCTTGGCGACGTCCTCGGCGGTGATCCCCGTCTCTTTGGTGATCTTGCGGAGGTCGGCGATGCACTCGTGCGCGACGAGGCCGCCGCGTCCGGTGTAGAGGATCGGGTAGTGCGGGGCGAGCCGCGCGGCGAGGTAGTTCGCGGCGATGATGGCGCCCTCGGTGGCGGCGCGGAGGCCGTCGGGTCCCATCATCGCGATGTAGGCCCAGGAGATCGGCAGGATGCCCGCGGATCCCCAGGGGGCGGCGGAGATCGGGCCCACCCCGGTCTCGGCCGGTCCGGCCTCGGGGCGCAGCGGATGGTTCGGCAGGAACGGCGCGAGGTGCTCGCGGACGCCGACCGGCCCGACGCCGGGGCCGCCGCCGCCGTGCGGGATGCAGAACGTCTTGTGCAGGTTGAGGTGGGAGACGTCGGAGCCGAACTCGCCGGGCCGGGCGAGGCCGACGAGCGCGTTCAGGTTGGCGCCGTCCACGTAGACCTGGCCGCCCGCCTCGTGCACGGCGGCGCAGACATCGGTGATCGTCTCCTCGAACACGCCGTGTGTGGACGGGTAGGTCACCATGATCGCCGACAGCCGGTCGCGGTGCGCGCCGATCTTGTCGTGCAGGTCGCCGGTGTCGATGTTGCCGCCCTCGTCGCACTTCACGACGACGACCCGCATGCCCGCCATGACGGCGCTGGCGGCGTTGGTGCCGTGCGCGGACGACGGGATCAGGCAGACGTCCCGGTGCGCCTCCCCGCGCGACTCGTGGTAGCCGCGGATCGCGAGGAGGCCCGCGAGCTCGCCCTGGGAGCCGGCGTTCGGCTGGACGGAGACCTTCGCGTACCCGGTGATCTCGGCGAGGTTCTCCTCCAGCTCGCGGATCATCTCCACATAGCCCTCGGCCTGGTCGATCGGCGCGAAGGGGTGGATGTCCGCGAACTCCGGCCAGGTGACCGGCTCCATCTCGGTGGTCGCGTTCAGCTTCATCGTGCAGGAGCCGAGCGGGATCATGGAGCGGTCGAGCGCGATGTCCTTGTCCTGGAGGCGGCGCAGGTAGCGCAGCATCGCGGTCTCGGAGCGGTGCGCGTGGAAGACGGGGTGGGTGAGGTAGGGGCTCTCGCGGCGCAGCGCGTCGGGGAACGCCTCGCCGGCCGGGCCGGGGACCGCGGCGGGCACGCCGAACGCCTCCAGGACGGCCGTGACGTGCTCGGGCACGGTGGTCTCGTCGCAGGCGACGGCGACGTGGTCGGCGCCGTCGCGGCGCAGGTTGACGCCGCGCTCGCGGGCGGCCTCGACGACGGCGGCGGCGCGTCCGGGCACACGGGCGAGGACGGTGTCGAAGAAGGCGTCGTGGACGATCTCCACACCGCCGGCGCGCAGCCCGGCGGCGATCTCGGCGGCGCGCAGGTGGGCGCGCTGCGCGATCGCGGCGAGGCCCTCGGGGCCGTGGTAGACCGCGTACATGCCCGCCATCACCGCGAGCAGGACCTGCGCCGTGCAGATGTTGCTGGTGGCCTTCTCCCGGCGGATGTGCTGCTCGCGGGTCTGGAGCGCGAGCCGGTAGGCGGGGGCGCCGTCGGCGTCGACGGAGACGCCGACGAGCCGTCCGGGCATCTGCCGCTGGAGGCCCTCGGCGACGGCCATGTAGCCGGCGTGCGGGCCGCCGAAGCCGTAGGGGACGCCGAACCGCTGCGCGGATCCGACGGCGATGTCGGCGCCGGACTCGCCCGGCGGGCGCAGCAGCGTGAGCGCGAGCAGGTCGGCGGCGACGATCACGGTGGCGCCGCGCGCGTGCGCCTGCTCGCTGACCGGCGCGAGGTCGCGGACGGCGCCGGACGCGCCCGGGTACTGCAGCAGCACGCCGAAGAAGTCGCCGTCGGGCAGCCCGCCGGACAGGTCGGCGGTGACGACGTCGATGCCGAGCGGGACGGCCCGGGTCCGGACGACGTCGATCGTCTGCGGGAGCGCGTCGGCGTCGACGAGGAACGTGCCGGGCTCCTTGCGCTTCGAGGCGCGGTGCGCGAGCGCCATCGCCTCGGCGGCGGCGGTCCCCTCGTCCAGCATCGAGGCGTTCGCGACGGGCAGGCCGGTGAGGTCGGCGACCACCGTCTGGAAGTTGAGGAGGGCCTCGAGGCGGCCCTGCGAGATCTCCGGCTGGTACGGGGTGTAGGCGGTGTACCAGCCCGGGTTCTCCAGGACGTTCCGCAGGATGACGCCCGGCGTGATCGTCCCGTGGTAGCCCAGCCCGATCATGGACGTGAGCACCGTGTTCTTCGCGGCGAGCTCTCGCAGCCGGGCCAGCGCGGCGGTCTCGCTCAGGGCGGGCGGCAGGTCGAGCGGGCGGTCGGTCCGGATCGCGGCCGGCACGGCGGCGTCGATCAGCGCGCCCGCCTCGGAGTAGCCGATGGCGGCGAGCATGCGGTCGCGGTCGTCCGGGGACGGCCCGATGTGCCGGTCGGCGAACGCGGCCCGGGGATGCTGCGGCGAGGCCACGGGGGCGAAGAACTGGGCGGTCATGGGGAGTGCCTCCTGGCTGCTGCGGTCGCGTCAGGCCGGCCGGAGGCACGCGGGCCGCCGGCCGTCTCCCCCTCTGTCATCGGCACCTGAGAGCTTCCCCCGCGCGGCGGGATTTCCCCTTCGGTGAGCCGCCCCGTCCCGATACCGGGAGGAGACGCCTGCTTTCCAGAGGTGCCTCGCCCGAGCGGTCCTTTTGCCTGAGAGGTTCCGGGGAGGTTGCCCCTTCGGCGCCCCACGCTGGCCGCGTGGGATCTCTCCCGCACAGGGTCGACGGCATGTCCAGGAGAACACTACCCGGCGGCGGGCGCTGCGGCCGGTACGCCCCCACCGAGATCGTCGCCGCGGGGTACCGGCGAGTACGATATTCACAGCTCATGGCGGGACGGGGCCGGCCCCTGGCGGGACGGGTCCGGGGGCGGCAGAAGGGCGGGCGGTGAGGGGTGACCCAGACCCGCGAGGAGACCACGCGCCACGAGCGGGGCGCGCCCTCCGGCGTGCCCGTGGACGAGCCGGAGCGGCCCGACCGCATCCGCCGGCCGTCCGACGCGATCCGGTTCGCGACGTCGGTGATCGGGCTGGCGGCGGTGATGCTGCTGGTCAGCGTCGGGCAGCAGACGACGCACGGGCTGCAGACCGACATCGTGGAGGGCACCGCGCACGCGCCGCGGCTGCTGCTGTCCGTGGCGACCCTGGTGTCCGGCTTCGGCGTGCTGGCCGTCCCGATCGCGTTCGCGGTCGAGCGGCTCTTCCACCGCGACGGCGTTCGGGTCGCGATCGCCCTGCTCGCCGCAACGATCGCGGTCGCCGTCACCGTGGTGCTGGACGACCGCGTGGTGCCGGCCGCGCCGGGCGGCGTCCTCGACTCGCTGATCTGGGGTGGCACCGAGACCGCGCCCGTGCACACCGCGATCGCACCGGTGATCGCGTTCGTCACCGCGGTCGGGATGGCGGGCCGGTACCGGTGGCAGGCCGCGGCCTGGACGATGATCGGGCTGGCGGCCCTGACCGGGCTCACCGCGGCGTACGCGTCGGTCGCCGCGCTCGCCGCGACGTACCTGGCGGGCCGCGCGATCGGCTACGGCACCCTGTACGCGGTCGGCACGCCGAACCCGCGGCCGTCCGGCCGGGCGGTGCTGGCGGCGCTGGAGCGGCTCGGGCTGCGGCCGGTGCGGGCGGCCCGGCTGGACGACGACGCGGGCGGCGCCGAGGAGGTCCGGCGGTACGGCGTCGCGCTGGCGCCCCCGGAGGCCGGACGCGCCGCACGCGTGCCGCCGCGCACCGGGGAATGGCAGCTGGAGCTGCGCGTGCTCGACCGCGACCTCCAGCAGGCGGGCGTCCTGTACCGGGTGTGGCGGCTGCTGCGGCTGCGCGGCACCACCACCGGCCGGACGCTGCGGTCGCTGCGCCGCTCCCTGGAGCTCGAGTCGCTGATGGCGTACGCGGTGGAGGCGGCGGGCGTCCGCACCCCCCGGCTGATCGCGACCACCGACGCCGGGACGGAGGCGGCGCTGCTCGCCTACGAGCACGTCCCGGGGCGGCCGCTGACCGGCGTCCCCGACGACGAGATCACCGACGAGCTGCTGGCCGACGTGTGGCGCCAGTTCCGGTACCTGCAGGCCGCGCGGCTCGCGCACCGGCGGCTGGAGGGCGAGGCGATCCTCGTCGGCGCCGACGGCCGGGCGCACCTGACGGGGCTGCGCGCCGGGGAGGTCGCCGCCGGCGACCTCGCCCTGCGGATCGACCTGGCGCAGCTCCTCACGACGCTGGCGCTGCGCACCGGACCGGAGCGGGCCGTCGCGACCGCCGCCGCCGAGCTCGGCGGCGCGGCGCTCGGCGCGGCCGTCCCGCTGCTGCAGCGGGTGGCGCTGTCCCGGGAGACCCGCGCGGCGCTGCGGCACCGCCGCGACCTCCTCCCCCGCCTCCGGGAGCAGATCGTCCGGCTGACGCCCGAGACGGAGGCCGCCCCGGTCCGGCTGGAGCGCTTCCAGCCCCGGACGATCTTCAGCATGGTGGCGCTGTCGGTCGCCGCCTACATCGTGATCCCGCAGTTCGGCAGCATCGACCTCGCCCACCTGGTGTCCACCGCGACCTGGTGGTGGGTGGCGGTCGCGCTGGGCGCGGCGGTCGTCACCTACCTCGCCGCCGCGTTCATGCTGATGGGGTTCGTCCCGGAGCGGCTGCCGCTGTGGCGGACGTTCGTCGTCCAGGTCGCAGCGTCGTTCGTGAAGCTCGTCGCGCCCGCGGCGGTCGGCGGCGTCGCCGTCAACACCCGCTACCTGCAGCGGTCCGGGGTGCGGCCCGGCCCGGCGGTCGCGAGCGTCGGCGCGTCCCAGCTGGCCGGGCTCGCCGTCCACGTCCTGCTGCTGATCCTCTTCGGGTTCCTCACCGGCTCCACCCAGAACGCCACGCGGGACCTCGCGCCGTCCCGGACGGTCGTCATCGCGGTCCTCGCCCTCGGCCTGTTCGCCGGGGTCGCGATGACCGTCCCCCGGGTCCGGCGGATCGTCGCGGCGCGGCTGAAGAGCATGTTCTCGGGTGTCGTACCGCGGCTCGTCGACGTCCTGCAGTCGCCGCGCAAGCTCGTCACCGGGATCGGCGGGACGCTGCTGCTCACCCTCGCGTTCGTCGTTTGCCTGGACGCGTCCATCCGCGCGTTCGGCGGGGAGCTGCCCTGGACGGCGGTCGCGGTGGTGTTCCTCACCGCCAACGCCGTCGGGTCCGCCGTCCCCACGCCGGGCGGCCTCGGCGCCGTCGAGGCGTCGCTGACCCTCGCGCTGACGATCTCGGGGCTGCCGGCGGAGACCGCGGCGTCCGCGGTGCTGCTGTTCCGGTTGCTGACGCTGTGGCTGCCGGTCCTGCCGGGCTGGGCGGCGTTCGCCTACCTGCAGCGCAAAGAGGTGCTGTGAGGGCCGTCAGCCGGTGCGGCGGGCGCGGCGGCGGTCGGCGAGTTCGTCGTGGTGGTGCCCGGACGCGTCGTCGTCACGGGCCGCGCGTTCCCCCGGCAGGTCCGCGAGCGAGCCCTCGACCTCCTGCCAGACCCGCCCGAGGGCGATGCCGAAGACGCCCTGGCCGCCCTGGAGCAGGTCGACGACCTCGTCGGCGGAGGTGCACTCGTACACGCTGACGCCGTCGCTCATCAGGGTGATCTGCGCCAGGTCCCGGACGCCGCGGTCGCGCAGGTGCGTCACCGCGGTGCGGATCTGCTGCAGCGAGACCCCGGTGTCCAGGAGCCGCTTCACGACCTTCAGCACCAGGATGTCGCGGAAGCTGTAGAGGCGCTGGCTGCCGGAGCCGTGCGCCGCGCGCACGCTCGGCTCGACCAGCTTCGTCCGGGCCCAGTAGTCCAGCTGCCGGTACGTGATCCCCGCCGCGGCGCACGCCGTCGGGCCGCGGTAGCCGACATCCTCCGGCGGCACGGACACCTGCGTGTCGAAGAGCAGACCCTGCTCTCCGGCGCGCCGGGACGCCATGTGCCTGTCGGGGGTCGCCTTGCCCTCGCCGCTGCTCACCGCCACGCGGACCTCCGGCTTCTATCAGCCCGTGGCGCTTCGTCAACGGGGTTTGACGAATTACACCACGGGTGTTCCACCAGCACGGTAGGTGCCGGTCAGGGCGTGGTCAACGTTCACCGTCGGCGCGTCGCATGCCCGGATGAACCGGCTTCACGTGGGCAAACCACGCACCTTCCGCACCACGGAGGTCCCTGCCCGGTCATTTATTCCCCGAAACGGGCAGGTCCCGGGCAATCCACAACATCCGTGGCGGGGGGTGAAGTTGCACCCCGAAGTGATATATCCCACGCCGCGGGGTCGAACCCTCCGGCGGCCCGGAAACCGCTCCCGCCGCACCCGGGCGGGCGGCCGGCTCCTGCGGGCCCGGTTCAGCCCGCGCGGCCGAAGTCCTCCGGGGAGATCGTGTCGAGGAACTCGCGGAACTTCTCGACCTCGTCCTCCTGCTCGTCCGGGATCGCCACGCCGGCCTCCTCCAGGATGTCCTCGCCGGCGAAGATCGTGGCGCCGGTGCGCAGCGCCAGCGCGATCGAGTCGGACGGGCGTGCGCTGACCTCGACCCCGTTGGAGAACACCAGGTCGGCGTAGAAGATGCCCTCGCGGAGGGCGGTGATGTTCACCGTGCGCAGCTGGACGCCCAGGGCGTCCAGGGCGTCCCGGAAGAGGTCGTGGGTGAGCGGACGGGCAGGCAGCACGCCCTGCTGGGCGAAGGCGATCGCGGTCGCCTCCACCGCCCCGATCCAGATGGGGAGGTAGCGGTCGCCCTCCGTCTCCTTCAGCAGGACGATGGGCTGATTGGAGGGCATCTCGACCCGGACGCCGACGACCTCCATCTGCTTCACTGCGGCTCCCTAGCTGGTTCGCCTGCACCGGCGGCCCCGGTTCCCCGACCGGACCTCATAGCCAACGTACACCCCGCGCCGGACACCGCGCGGAAGGCCTCAGCGATCAGGAGCCGATGCTCTCCCGGACCCCCGCGGCCACCAGCGCCGCGTGCAGCCGCACCGACAGCGCCGCGAGATCCCCCGCCGCCTCGGCCGCCTCGGCGTGCGCCTCAGGGCCCCGGCGGCGCAGCCGCGGCCCGACGAGCCGCTCGATCAGATCGACCTGCCGGTCGGCCGCCGCCTTGGCGGCGCGCAGGTGCCGGACCTCCAGGCCCGCGGCGACCAGCGCCGCCGCCGCCCGCGCCACCGTGAGGGCCTCGCCCTGGTACCGGCCGCCCGCCCGGCGGACGAGCCCGTACTCCTCCAGGTCGGCCAGCAGGGACTCGTCGATCCCGGCGCCGTCGAGGAGCTGCCGCCGGGTGAGCCGGACCGCGGGGTCGTCCGCGGTGGTGCCGGCGGCCACCAGCGTCCGCGGCCGGCGCGCCCGCTCCGCCGTGGCGGTCTCCGCAGGAACGGCCTCGCCCCGGTCGCGCGCCTCCAGCTGCTGCCGGATCACCCGCAGCGGCAGGTACCGGTCGCGCTGGGCGGTCAGGACGAACCGGAGCCGCGCCACGTCGCCGTCGCCGAACTTCCGGTAGCCGGACGGGCTGCGCTGCGGCTCGACCAGCCCCTCCGCCTCCAGGAACCTGATCTTGGAGATCGTGATGTCGGGGAACTCGGGCCGCAGCAGGGCCAGGACGTCCCCGATCGTCATCAGGGACCGGGCCGGGCGCGCGCTCACGACCCCTCCCCCCGTCCCGGCCGTGCGGCCGGCGGCGTCGTGTTCGGGCCCGGGCGGGCAGGGCCCGGCGGCGTCCGGCTCGGCATGGGCGGCTCAGCCGTGCTGCGGGTTGGTCAGGAAGACCAGCCGGAACTTGCCGATCTGCACCTCGTCGCCGCCGGACAGGCCGGCCCGGTCGATGCGCTGCCGGTTGACGTAGGTGCCGTTGAGGCTGCCCACGTCCCGGACGGAGAAGGCGCCGCCCTCGCGGGCGAACTCGGCATGCCGCCGGGAAACGGTCACGTCGTCCAGGAAGATGTCGCTCTCGGGGTGGCGCCCCGCCGAGGTGCGGTCCTTGTCGAGCAGGAAGCGGCTCCCGGCGTTCGGGCCGCGCTTCACGACGAGCAGCGCCGTCCCGGGGGGCAACGCCTCCACCGCGACCTGGTCCGGGCCCGCGGGCTCCTCGCCGGCCTGCTCGGTGTCCAGCGCCTCGAAACCCCCGATGGAGATCGTCGAGGTGGACTCGCCGGGCGACTCCCGGGGAGGCGGCGCGGAACTCCGGGTCAGCGGCGTGCCACAGTTCGAGCAGAAGCGGGCATCATCCGGGTTGGCGTGACCGCACTGCGTGCAGTAGACGCTCGGCATCGATCGGCTCGGCCTCCTACCATCGGCGTGCCGCCGCGACGCCCCGCACCGCGGGGACCGCACGCGCCACGCGCATCCATCTACCAACCCTGACCGGGGCACCCGCCCCGGCGTGTTGCTGCCTGCTCCAACTCACCGCCCGCTCGCACGACGGTCGCCGCAACCTACGCGGGCGACACCCGGGGGGTCAACCGGAGCGGCGGGCCCACCCGTCCAAACTACCTTCGACGATGATCGCAGGTCTACGCCGCCGCGCGGACCGGGCCGCCCCGCGGACGCCCTGCGGGCACCTCCGGTTCACTTCCCCCTTCCCTGAGACCGTACCGCGCCCGCGGGTCAGGCGGGGAGGGGACGGGCCCGGTCCAGGCCCAGCCGGACGGCCATGGCGGCGAGGACGGCGGCCGTCGCGCACCGCTGCGCCCGCTCCCAGGCGGGGCGGCGCCGCAGGAGGTCGGCGATCCCGCCGGCCCCGAGGACGATCAGGCCGTTGACCGTGACCGCCACGGCGATCTGGGTGAGGCCGAGGAGGAGGCTCTGGAGGGCGACATGGCCGCGCGCCGGGTCGACGAACTGCGGGAGCAGCGAGATGTAGAGGACGGCGATCTTGGGGTTGAGGAGGCTGGTGACCAGCCCCATCGCGAACAGGCGGCGCGCGGGGTCGGCGGGCAGGTCCCGGGCGGCGAAGGGCGTGCCGCCGGGCCGGGCCGCCCGCCAGGCCAGCCAGAGCAGGTACAGGACGCCGGCCGCCTTCAGCGCCGTGTAGGCCGCCGGGACCAGCGCGAAGAGGGTGGCGAGCCCCGCCGTGGCCGCCGCGACGTAGATCACGAATCCGGCCGCGACGCCGCCGAGGGAGACGAGCCCGGCGCGGCGCCCCTGGGCCACCGACCGGGACACCAGGTAGACCATGTTGGGGCCGGGCGTCAGGACGAGTCCGAGCGCGACCGCGGCGATGCCCGCGGCGGCGGTGTACGAGATCAAGAGAACTCCTAACTCGGGGCATTTCCATGCTATTTGCCCCGCCACTCTCAGGGCAATGTTAGAATTGATCTCGGTGCAATCTGGAGGCGGCGGCATGGAGGACTTCCGGCGGGTGGCCGATTCGGTGGCCGCCGACATCGCGTCAGGGCGGCTGAGGCCGGGTGAGCGGCTCCCCGCCCAGCGGGCCTTCGCGCGGTCGCGGGACATCGCCGACTCGACGGCCGCGCGGGTGTACGCGGAACTGGCGCGGCGCGGCCTCGTCGTCGGCGAGGTGGGGCGCGGCACCTTCGTGCGGGCCGCGGCGCGGGCGCCGCACCCGGCCCTGACCGAACCGGCCGCCGCGCGGATCGACCTCGAGCTCAACCATCCCGTCGTCCCCGAGCAGAGCGCCCTGCTGGGGGCGGGGTTGGAGCGCCTGCTGCGGCCGGACGTCCTCGACCGGGTCCTGGCGCCGGCCGCCGTGCCGGGCACCGGAGCCGCCCGGGAGGCCGCCGCCTCGCTCCTGGCCGCCGGGGGCTGGGCGCCCCGCCCGGACGACGTCCTGTTCGCCGGGAACGGGCGCCAGGCGATCGCGGCGGCGATCTCCGCGCTGGTGCCGCCGGGCGGGCGGCTCGCGGTCGAGGCGCTCACCTACCCGGTCGTGAAGGGCATCGCCGCGCGGCTCGGCGTCACGCTCGTCCCGATCCCGGTGGACGAGCAGGGCCTCAACCCCGCCGCGCTCGCGCACGCCTACCCGGCGGCGCCGTTCACAGCCGTGTACGTGCAGCCCGTCCTGCACAACCCGCGCGGGACGACCATGCCTCCCGAGCGCCGCGGCGCCCTCGCCGCCATGCTCGGCCACCTCGACGTCCACGCCGTCGAGGACCGCGTGTGGGCGTTCCTGCGCGCCGACGCACCGCCGCCGCTCGCCGCGCTCGCCCCGGCCCGCACGATCGTGGTCGACAGCCTCTCCAAACGCCTCGCGCCGGGCCTGAGCGTCGGGTTCGCGGTGGCTCCCCCGCCCCTGTCCGGCCGGGTCGCCGCGGCGCTGCGCTCCGGCGCGTGGGGACCCTCGGGGTTCGCGCTGGACGCCGCGACCGGCTGGATCACCGGCGGGACCGTCCAGGCGATCACCGAGGCGAAGCGGGCGGACGCGGCGTCCCGGCAGGGGATCGCGGCGGAGCGGCTCGCGGGCTTCGCGATCCGCGCCGATCCCCGCTCCTACTTCTGCTGGTGGGACCTGCCCGCGCCGTGGCGGGCCGAGACGTTCGTCGCGGCGGCGGCCCGGCGCGGCATCGCCGTCACGCCGGGCGCCGCGTTCACCGCGGGCTCGGCGGCCGCGCCCCGCTCGGTCCGGCTGGGCCTGGCCTCGCCGCCGCCGGAGACGCTCGGCGGAGCGCTCGGCGTCCTCGCGGAGATCGCAAAAGGGACCCCGGACGACACGCCCGTCGACTGAGCGCCCCGGGTCAGGAACCCGCGCGCTCCACCACGGCCGCCCAGTCCTGGAGGAGCTCCTGCGCGGCGTCCTCGTCGGGGCCCTCCGCCCACAGGTGCGTGACCGCCTCCGCCGGGTCGGGGAGGACCAGGACCCACCGGCCGTCCTCCTCCACCACGCGGACGCCGTCCGTGGTGTCCACGGTGCGGTCCCCCGCGGCCTCGACGACGTGCCGCATGACGCTGCCCTTCGCCGCCCACGGCGTCGGGACGGAGCGGCGCAGGAGATGCGCGTCCGGGATGCGGCGGTCGATCTGGGAGAGCGTCAGGCGCGTGCGGGCCACGAGGCCGAGCAGCCGGATGAACGCCGCTATGCCGTCGACCGTGCCGCTGAACTCCGGCATGAGGAAGCCGCCCCGGCCGTCGCCCGCGAAGATGACGTCGGGGCGCGCGGCGGCCTTGGTCAGGACGTCCTGCGACGTGGAGATCCACTCGACCTGGACGCCGTGGAACCGGCACACCTGCTCGGCGACCCGCGTGGTGGTGACGGGGAGGGCGACGCGCCCGCCGCGCCGCTCCGCCGCGACGAGGTCGAGCATGACGAGCAGCGCGCGGTCGTCGCCGACGAGGGCGCCGCTCTCGTCCACGAGGGACACCCGCTCCCCCACCGGGTCGAACCGGACGCCGAACGCCGCGCGCGACGACGACACGAGCTCGCCGAGCCGCTCGAGGTCGCGCATCCGCTCGGCGAGCGTCTCGGTCGGGTTGGCCTCGTCCAGGCCGCTGTTGCGGCTGAGGACCTCGACGCCGAGCTTGCCCAGCAGGTTCGGCAGGACGAGGGACGCGACGCCGCCCGCCCCGTCCAGGACGATCTTCAGCCCGGCCTCGCGGACGCCGCTGATGTCCACGCGGCGCAGCAGGTCGCTGGTGTAGGTGTCGATGACGCGGGGCGGATAGGTCAGTTCGGCGATCTCGCCCGGGAACGCCCGGCGGTACTCCTGCCGGCCGAAGACCCGCTCCAGCTTCCGCTGCGCGGCCAAAGAGAGGTCGGCGCCGTCGGCGTCCAGGAACAGGATGTCGACGCCCTGCGGGTCCCCGAGGGTCGTGCGGATGTAGATCCCGCCCTCGCACTCCTCCCGGCTCGTCTGGAACCGCGTCACGGGGAGGGGCGCGGCCTCCAGGTCCTGGACGTTGATGGCGCTGGCGGTCAGCGCGCTGTTCACGGCGCGTTTCAGGGTGCGGGCGGCTCGGGACACGTCCCGTCCGGTGACGACGGTCGTGCCCTTCTTCAGGGTCGTCGCGTAGGCGCTGGCGAGCCGCACCGCCAGCTCTGGCGTGATCTCCACGTTGATGAGGCCGGAGACGCCGCGCGGCCCGAACAGGTTCCGCTGCCCCCGCGACTCCCAGATCACGCTGGTGTTGACGACCGCGCCCGCCTCGATCGTCTTGAACGGGTACACCTTCACGCCGCTGGACACGTACGCCTCGGCCTCGATGACGCACTCGTCGCCGACGATCGCGCCCTCCTCGACGCGGGCGCCCGTCATGATGTCGGTGTTCTTCCCGATGACGCAGCCGCGCAGGTTGGTGGACGGCGCGACGAACACGTTGTCGTGGACGATCGCCCGGTGCAGGAACGCCCCCTCCTTCACCACGACGTTGCTGCCGAGGACGGTGAACTCGCGCAGTTCCACGCCCGCCTCGACCTTGGCGTAGTCGCCGATGTAGAGGGGCCCCTTCAGGACGGCCTCCGCGTCGACCTCCGCGCCCTCCGCGACCCAGACGCCCGGGGACACCTCGAACCCGTCCAGGTCGATGGCCACCAGGCCGGACAGCATGTCCGCCTGCGCCTTCAGGTAGCTCTCGTGGGTGCCGACGTCCTCCCAGTAGCAGTCCGCGACGTACCCGTAGAGGGGGGCGCCCTCCGCGAGGAGCTTGGGGAACACGTCGCCGGACCAGTCGACGACCTCCCCGGCCGCCACATGGTCGAGGACCTCCGGCTCCATGACGTAAATGCCGGTGTTGACGGTGTCGGAGAACACCTGCCCCCACGTCGGCTTCTCCAGGAACCGCTGGATGCGGCCCTCGTCGTCCACGATGATGATGCCGAACTCCAGGGGGTTCGGGACGCGCTTCAGCCCGATCGTGACGAGGGCGCCGTTCCGCTTGTGGAACCGCACCATGTCGGTCAGGTCGATGTCGGTGAGGGCGTCCCCGGAGATCACCAGGAAGCGGTCGTCCCGCAGCGCCTCCTCGGCGTTCTTGACGCTCCCGGCCGTGCCGAGCGGGATCTCCTCCGTCGCGTAGCTCAGCGACATGCCGAGCTCCTCGCCGTCCCCGAAGTAGTTGCGGATCAGCGCCGCGAGGAACTGCACGGTCACGACGGTCTCGGTGAACCCGTGCCGCTTCAGCAGCCGGAGCACATGCTCCATGATCGGCCGGTTGACGAGCGGCAGCAGCGGCTTCGGCTGGTTGGCGGTCATCGGACGCAGCCGCGTCCCCTCGCCACCCGCCATCACGACGGCTTTCATCGGGGCGTCTCAGCTCCCTCCTGATCGCCGGGCGGCGCATCCGTGCCGCCCGGGTCGCCGGACGCCGCGCGGGCGTCCAGCACGAGCCGTCTCGTCTGCTCCCAGTACAGGACGGCGGCCCACCAGTACAGGCCGGCCCCCCAGATCGCGAAGGACCAGCCGATGATCTTCGCCGCGGTCGCCGCGCCGCCGTCGTGGTCGCCGAGCAGCAGCAGCGGGAACGCGTACAGCAGGCACATCGTGCCCGCCTTGCCGATGAAGTGGACCGGCAGCGTGCCGCCGTACCCGAGCCTGCGGACGATCGGCGCGATCGGCGCGATCGCGAACTCCCGGGCGACCAGCAGCACCACGAGCCACACGGGGATGATCTCCCGGACCGTGAGCCCGACGAGCGTGGCGAGGATGTAGAGCCGGTCGGCCGCCGGATCGAGGACCATGCCGAGCCTGCTCGTCTGGTTCAGCGCGCGCGCGAGCCTGCCGTCCAGCCAGTCCGAGAGCCCGGCGAACATCAGGACGCCGAGCGCCCACCCGTCGTGCTCGGCGAGGATCAGCCACAGGAACAGCGGAACGCCGACGAGCCGCGCCAGGCTCAACGCGTTCGGCACCGTCACGACCCGGTCCCGCGCCATGTCGACCTCACCGCTCATCGACGCGCTCGCCTCCCTGTCCCCCAATGATCCTGACCCTATCGGTAAGGCTTGGAAAGCCCCCGATAGCGTCGGCCCATGAGGTGGACGGTGCACGGTGAGAGGCCGGTTTACGACAGCCCGTGGATGAACGTCCGGTTGGCGGACGTCGAACTTCCGGACGGCCGCCGCTTCGACCACCACCTCCTGCGCGTCCGCCCCGTCGCGGGCGTCATCGCCGTCGACTCCGGCCGCGCGCTGCTGATCTGGCGGCACCGCTTCATCACCGACCGCTGGGGCTGGGAGCTCCCCAGCGGCATCGTCGAGGACGGCGAGACCCCCGCCGAGGCCGCCGCCCGGGAACTCCTCGAGGAGACCGGTCACCGCCCCGGCCCCATGGAGCCCCTCCTGCAGATCCGGACGTCACCGGGCGTTCACGACGGCGTCCACCACATATTCCGCGCCTCCGGCGCCGACCGGGTCGGCGACCCGACCGACGTCGAGGCGGAGCGCGTCGAGTGGGTGCCGCTCGCCTCCGTTCCGGACCTGGCCGCCCGCGGCGAGGTGGGCTCAGCCGCCGCCCTCTCGGCCCTCCTTTACGTACTCGCCCTGAGGCACTGACGAGGAAGCCCCGGGGCTTCTCGGAAAAGCGGTGTTCGCCGAGGTACCGCACGCCCGCCCCGCCCGGGATCGACCGCGGGCCGCGCTCAGGCGATCAGGAACTTCAACCGGTCGTCGGCCGTCCACGGCTCGATCTCCACGACCTCCGCGCTGACGACGTCCTCGGCGACGAACGGGTCGGCCGCGACGCGCTCCTCCAGTTGCTCCCGCGACGTCCCGTGCGCCACGATCGCGCCGCCCAGTCCCGGCTGAATGCCGCCGACCAGGAGGAACACGCCGTCGTCGACGCCACGCTCGATCCACTCCCGGTGGGCGGGCATGTGTCGTCCGGCCGCGCTCTTGTTGCCGGAGAACCGCAGCAGTACCACGAACATGTAAGACCCCTCGGATTCGTTGAATTGGGTCGCGTCACGCATCGGCCCTTGCGCCGTCCCAGGGCACGGCGCGCGTGGCCGCCCGTGCGTACCGGCTCAGCCAGTCGTGCATCCGCTGGACCTCCCGGTGGATGAACTCCTCGTCCCCGAAGGCGTGCGCCAGCGTGGCGACGCCCTGGCTGAAGGCCAGCACATGCATCGCCAGGGCGTCGGCCTGTGCCTGATGACCCAGTTGCGTGAACTGCTCCCCCAGCCACCCCCGGAAGAGCGTGAACAGGCCACCAGCCTCACCCAACGCCGGGTGGCCCAGCTTGGCCAGCTCCGTGGTCAAGGTGCCCACCGGGCAGCCGTGGCTCATGATCTCGGCGCGGTTGGTCACCACGATCTCGATGAACCTGCGGATGCGACCGGCGGGGTCGGCCTCCTCGGCCTCCCACCGCTCCAGCATCCGCCGAAGGTCGTCCCGCCGCGCGGCGATCACCGCGGCCAGGATGTCGTCCTTGGACTTGAAGTGGTAGTAGAAGTTCCCCCGGGATATGTGCACGTCCTCCGCGATCGACGCGAAGGACGTGTGCTGGTAGCCCTGCCGGTAGAACAGCCGGTCGGCCGCCTCGACGATATGGGTCCGGGTCGTTGCCGCGCCCAATGCCTCCACCCCGTTCTCCGCGTCGCCGGCCGCTCCGCAATTCTAGGACGACCGTCCTAGCCGGGATATTAGGACATGCGTCCTAGGCGCTGTCAACCCGCCCTGGCAGTGCCGGCCATCGCAGCGTCGTGACCGGGACTCCCGTCCCGGTGCGGATCAGGACGCTGCTCCATGTCGTCCAGGACGGCCGCCGCCCTAGCTTCACCGAGTACGGAAGACCGACCCATGGGGGAACACATGAACGCGTACGGTGTCGCGTCGGAGGCCCGGACTCTGGCCTGGCTGATGATGGGATCGACGGGCAGCACGCCGGGGATGCTGATGACGGCGCGGGGGCGGCTGCGGTTCGACGCGTTCGGGCGGGGCGCGCTGACCGGCGGGCAGGTGCGCGAGCTGGAGAAGCGCACGGGTCGGCCCACCCTGGGCGCCGAACTCGACGCCGGCCGCGCCGTCACCCTGTTCGACGCCCCGCTCGACGTCGTCGGGGACGTCCGGTTCCCGTGGTACCACTTCGGCGGCGGGATGAAGATCAGCGTCGCGGGCGCGCCCTACCGCTTCTCGTTCCTGCGCCCCCAGAACACCCGCATGCCGGACGACGTGAGGGGCGTCGCCGACATCCCGTCGGGCCGCGCGAGCGGCAAGACCTGGAAGGCCGCACTCCGGCGTCCTGCGTAGTCGAATCCCGCGGCACACGGGAGTCAGCGGACGAGCAGCGAATGCAGATCCTCGGCCCTTGTGGGCACCTCGTCCCAGGAACCCTCACATCGAAGCACTCGGCCTCCGTCTCACTGACGGTCAGAGGAGTCTGGTGAGGACGCCGGACTTGAGGAATATCGCAGCGCCGATCGTGATGAAGACCGCCGGGACGAGCCAGTGGCCGTGGCGTTCGATCGCCTCGATGATGCGCCGGTGGGAGCCGAGCCACGAGGCGGCGAATCACCACAGGGCTACTCCGGCGGTGAACACCGCGATGGTCAGGGCCGTCGGGGTGGCCCGCGAAGCTACCGCGTCGGGCCCGGCGCGCGATCAGGGGGGCGGTCCCAGGAGGTCCCAGCGGTTGCCGGCGATGTCGAGGAAGACGGCGACCCGGCCGTAGGGCTCGGTGCGGGGTGCCTTGACGAACTCGACTCCGGCGTCCGCCATACGGTGGTGCGCGGCCTCGAAATCGTCCACGCGCAGGAAGAACCCGACGCGGCCCGCCGCCTGGTCGCCGACGGCGGCGGCCTGAAGGCCGCCGACGGCGCGGGCCAGCAGGATCCCGGTGCCGCCGCCGGGCGGCCGCACCACGACCCAGCGTTTCGGGCGGCCGTCGTTGGTGCGCGACGGAGAGTCCTCGGCCAACTCGAAGCCGAGAGCGCCCACGAAGAAGGCGATGGCCGCGTCGTAGTCCTCGACGATGATCGTCACCAGGTCGATGCGCACGCACCGACGGTAGCGGGCGGGGTCAGCGCGTGGTGCAGGCCAGGGGGCTTCGCTCAGGATCGGTGTCCCGAACGACGGTCGCGCCCCGGCCCTCCGGCGGAGCGGAAGCGGCTGCCATGCGCCCATCCTGACAGGGGTGTGCGGGGGCGGCGGGGCGCGTTAGCGTGGGGGCGACAGATCGCGGGGGCCCGGCGAACCGGGCTGAGAGTGCGGCTGGGACGGCCGCTGACCGCTGGAACCTGACCGGGTAATGCCGGCGTAGGGAGAGATCAGGTCGATGACCGAGAACGCGGTTTCGCATGCCCGCAAGACGTATCTGCAGGGGTCGCGGGACGACCTCCGGGTGCCGATGCGGGAGGTTCCGCTCACCAACGGCGAGTGCGTCGTGCTGTACGACACGTCGGGGCCGTACACCGACCCGGCGTACGAGGCGGACGTGCGGCGGGGGCTGCCCGCGCCGCGGGCGCCGTGGATCGCCGGGCGCGGCGACACCGAGGAGTACGAGGGGCGTGCCGTGCGGCCCGAGGACGACGGGCGCACGGCGCCGGGCGCCGTGGCGTTCCCCGAACGGGCCCCGCGTCGGGCGTCCGGGCGGGCTGTGACGCAACGGGCGTACGCGCGGCGCGGGGAGATCACCCCGGAGATGGAGTTCGTCGCGCTGCGGGAGGGGGTGGCGCCGCAGTTCGTCCGGGACGAGCTGGCGGCGGGCCGGGCGGTGCTGCCCGCGAACGTCAACCATCCGGAGATCGAGCCGATGATCATCGGACGGAACTTCCTGGTCAAGGTGAACGCCAACATCGGGAACTCGGCGGTGCTGTCCTCGATCGAGGACGAGGTCGAGAAGATGACGTGGGCGACCCGCTGGGGCGCCGACACGATCATGGACCTGTCGACGGGACGGGACATCCACACGACGCGGGAGTGGATCCTGCGGAACTCGCCGGTCCCGGTCGGGACCGTCCCGCTGTACCAGGCGCTGGAGAAGGTCGGCGGCGACCCGGCGGCGCTGACCTGGGACGTCTTCCGCGACACCGTGATCGAGCAGGCCGAGCAGGGCGTCGACTACATGACGGTGCACGCCGGCGTGCTGCTTCGGTACGTGCCGCTGACCGCCGGCCGCAAGACGGGGATCGTCTCGCGCGGCGGGTCGATCATGGCGGCGTGGTGCCTGGCGCACCACGAGGAGAACTTCCTCTACACGCACTTCCGGGAGCTGTGCGAGATCTTCGCGGCGTACGACATCACGTGGTCGCTCGGGGACGGCCTGCGGCCCGGCTCCATCGCGGACGCCAACGACGAGGCGCAGTTCGCGGAGCTGCGGACGCAGGGCGAGCTGACGAGGATCGCGGCGGAGTACGACAACCAGGTCATGAACGAGGGCCCGGGACACGTCCCGATGCACAAGATCAAGGAGAACGTGGACCTGCAGCGGGAGTGGTGCGACGACGCGCCGTTCTACACGCTGGGGCCGCTGACCACCGACATCGCGCCCGGCTACGACCACATCACGTCGGCGATCGGCGCGGCGATGATCGGCTGGTACGGCACGGCGATGCTCTGCTACGTGACGCCGAAGGAGCATCTGGGGCTGCCGGACCGCGACGACGTCAAGGCGGGCGTGATCGCCTACAAGATCGCCGCGCACGCCGCCGACCTGGCGAAGGGGCATCCGGGTGCGCAGGCGTGGGACGACGCCCTGTCGGACGCCCGGTTCGACTTCCGGTGGGAGGACCAGTTCAACCTGTCGCTGGACCCGGACACGGCGCGCGCGTTCCATGACGCGACGCTCCCGGCCGCGCCGGCGAAGACGGCGCACTTCTGCTCGATGTGCGGGCCGCACTTCTGCTCGATGAAGATCACGAAGGACGTGCGGCGGTACGCGGAGGAGAAGGGCCTCGGCGCGGCGGACGCGCTGGACGAGGGCCTGCGGGAGAAGGCCGCCGAGTTCCGGGCGGCCGGGGGGCGCGTGCAGATCCCGATCACACCCGCCGGCTCCTGACGGCGGCCCCGGGAGCGGCCCGCGGGCCGCTCCCGGGATCATCCGGTGCCCTGGCCTAGGATGGTGGGACCGTTCCAAGACGCGGTCCCCTCCGCGCGTCCGTCCCGTGTCTCGAAAGGACGCAGGTGAGCACCGACGACACGCCACAGGGGGCCGTCCGGCAGGAGCGCGCCGACGTGCGCCGCAACCGGGCGCGGCTGCTCGCGGCCGCGCGGGAGGTCTTCGGCCGCGACGGCGCGGGCGCGTCGCTGGAGGCCGTCGCCCGGCGCGCCGGGGTCGGGATCGGCACGCTGTACCGGCACTTCCCCGCCCGCCAGGACCTCCTCGAGGCGCTGCTCGCCGACGGCTTCGACCGGCTCGCCGCACGGGCCCGGGACCTCGCGTCCGCACCGGATCCGGGCGAGGCGCTGCTGGAGTGGCTGCGGGCGTTCGTCACCGCCGTCACCGAGTTCCGCGGCATGGCCGCGTCCGCGCGCGTCGCCCTGTGGGTGCCCGAGCACCGCCCCGGCGAGCCCGCGGTGGACGCGGGCGCCGCCCGGAGCGGGGGGCGGGCCGGGCAGGTGCGGGCGGCGGGCGAGGCGCTGTTCGTCCGGGCGCGGGACGCCGGGGACGTGCCGTCCGGCGCGGACTTCGCGGACGTGCTCGCCCTCGCCTGCGCCGTCGGCATGGTCGCCGAGCAGGAGCGGGGCGCCTCGGAGCGGCTGCTGTCCCTCGCGGCGTCCGGGTTCCGGTGCTGGACACCGGACGGGGCGGTCTGCCACCATATCGGGCATGATCATTGAAAGGGGCGCTGACGCCCTGATCCGATGACCGGAGCCGCGCAGCGGGACGCTGCCGACATCCGCGAGGAATGGCTGGGACGTGCGCTGAGCACGGCGCCCGCCGACCGTCCGGCCGCCGAGGCGGCCATCTCTCACCTCTACCGCCTGATCGGGCTGGATCCGCCGCGCTTCCACTGGGTCGCGTCGCCGCTCGCCGCCCTGGAGACCGTTCCGCCGGGCCTTCGCCCCCGGAACACCGAGAAGATCGACCGCCTGGACGAATGGCCCGTCGCGCGGCTGCTCGCCGCGGACGCGGAGCGCCTGCGCTGCGACCTCGACGGCGCGATCGCCAAGCGGTTCGCGGGGCTGGACCGCCTGTTCCGGCGCCCGATCCGCGACTCGCTGACCGCGTCCGGGGACGGGACGCTCAAACGGGCGGTCCAGGGCACGGGCGGCATCGGGTTCCGGTCGAGGAACCGCTGGTACGGGCTGATGTGCGTGTCGTGGCTGGCCTACTACGACGCCGTCCGCCGCGCGGCGGGCGACATCACCGGACCCGAGGCGGGCCGCCGGCTCGGCCTGTGGAACGCCGCGGCCGGCGCGGCGGGCTGGTGGTGGCCGCGGCGGGACGTGTGCACGGTGTCCGAGCGGCCCGTCGCGCTCCGCACCGAGGTGTGGGGGGACGACGGGCAGGTCCGGCTGCACTCCGCGGCCGGCCCCGCGATCCGGTACGCGGACGGGTGGGACGTGCACGCCTGGCACGGCACGCCCGTCCCGTCGTGGGTGATCGACGACCCCGGCGTCGACCGGATCGCCCGTGAGGAGAACGTCGAGGTCCGCCGGTGCGCGATCGAGCGGATCGGCTGGCCCGCCTACATCGAGGAGGCCGGGCTCCGCCTGGTCGCGTCCGCTCCCGATCCCGGCAATCCCGGCGCCGAGCTGCGGCTCTACGACGTGCACCGGGGGACGCGAGCGCTCCTCGCGGTCAACGGATCCGTCGAGCGCGACGGGACCCGCCGCCGGTACGGGCTCACCGTGCCGGCCTCCATCGACGATCCCGTCGCCGCGGCCGGATGGACCTACGGGCTGTCCGGCGACCAGTACGCCCTTCTCGCCCGCCGAACCTGAACGAGGTGATGCACATGACCATGACACTCGCGTCCCTGTCCGAGCAGACCGGCATCGCCGTTCTCGACCATCTGGAGCAGTCCCTCGCCATTCCCGTCATCGACGGGCTCCAGGCGCAGGGCGACCTCCTCGTCATCCCGCTGCGCGTCGTCGCGGAGTCGGTGCGGGTTCCCGGCGGCGCCCCGTGGCGGGACGTCCCGCCGGAGGGCGTCGAGCTGCTGCGCGCCGAGGCGGGCGGCAACCCGCACACCCTCGTCGCCGACCCCGGCACGTGCCGGTGGACGCGCCGGACCGGCGACCCCCTCGCCATCGGCGTGTTCGAGGCGACCGCCGTCACCTACCTCGTGCACCCCGAGCACGGCGCGTCGGGATGCGCGCCGGGCGCGTACGTCGTCCGGCGGCAGCGGGAGCACGACCGCGACCGCTGGGGCGGCACGCGGTTCGTCTGCGACTAGTCGCGCGGCAGGACGCGGCGGGGCCCCGGGGGCGCCTCGCCGCGTTTCCGCCATTCGCGGGGGTAGCCGACGGACGCCTCGACGTGCGGGACGCCGTCCGTCCAGATCGTGCGGGGGATGTGGAGGTGCCCGTACACGACGGACACCGCGCCGAACCGGGCGTGCCAGTCGGCGGTGCGCTCCGTCCCGCACCACAGGGCGAACTCCGGGTACCACAGCACGCGGGTCGGTTCCCGGACGAGCGGCCAGTGGTTGACGAGAACCGTGCGGGTGCCGGGCGGCAGGGCGGCGAGGCGTTCCCCGGTGTAGGCGACACGGGCGCCGCACCAGGCGTCGAGGGTCGGGTACGGGTCCGGGTGCAGGTACGCCTCGTCCGTGCACACGACGCCCGCCTCGTACGCGACCTTCAGCGCCTCGTCCTTGTCGAGGGTGCCCTCCGGACGGAACGTGTAGTCGTACAGGAGGAACAGCGGCGCGACGGTGACGGGGCCGCCGGGCCCGTCCCACACCGGATAGGGGTCCTCGGGGGTCAGGACGCCGATGCCGCGGCACATGTCGACGAGCCGCCGGTAGCGCGCCTCGCCGCGCAGCCGGACCGGGTCGTCCTTCATCGTCCACAGTTCGTGGTTGCCGGGCACCCATAGGACGGTCGCGTACCGCTCGGCGAGGGTGCGGAGGGTCCACTCGACGTCGGAGAACCGCTCGGCGACGTCCCCGGCCACGATCAGCCAGTCGTCGTGGGACTCCGGCCGGAGCTCCGCCACGAACGCTCGGTTCTCGGGGAATCCGACGTGCAGGTCGCTGATGGCGTACAGACCGCTCATCCGGCGATCGTAGGCCCACCGCCCGGCCGTGGCCGGACGAGGCCACCGCGCGGACGGGCCCTCGCCCCGCCTCCGGATGGAGAATCACCCCATGGCGGTCGACGACGGGTGGTGGTTCGGTGGACGCGCCGGAGCCGGAGCCCGCTCGCGACGAGATGCTCCGTGACCGGCTCGCCGCCGGAGACGAGGACGCCCTCGGCGAGGTCTACGACCTGTTCGCCCCGCTGGTGCACGGGCTCGCGCGGCGCGTCACGGGGGACGCGGAGGCCGCCCGCGACGTCACGCAGGAGGTGTTCGCCGGCCTGTGGGAGCGGCCGCTCGCGTTCGACCCGGCGCGGGGTTCGCTGCGCGGCTGGCTCGCGACGCTCGCGCACCGCCGCGCGGTCGACTGGGTCCGGCGCGAGTCCCTGCGGCGGCGACCGCCCGCGGCGGCCGTCACGGACGCCTCCCCGAACGGCGCCGACGAGCGCCTCCTGGCGAGCGAGCGGGAGAGCGGGGTGCGGCGGTCGCTGGACGCGCTGCCGCCGCCGCTGCGGGAGGCGCTGGAGCTCGCCTACTACCGCGGGCTCACCTACCGGGAGGTGGCCGCCGCGCTGGGTGTCCCGGAGGGGACGGCCAAGTCCCGCATCCGCAGCGCCCTGGCCCAGCTGGGCCGCCGTCTGGAGCGGGAGGGCCTGATTCCGTGACGCGCGATGGTGGCGGGCGGCGGCAGGGCGTATCTTCGGGGGCGAGGCGGATTCGAGCGAGGCCGACATGAGCGAGGACGCGCACCCGGACGCGACGGGGGCGCTGGCCGCGTGGGCCGTGGACGCCTGCCCGCCGGACGAGGCCAGGGCCATCGGCGAGCACCTCGCATGGTGCGCCGGCTGCGCCGGCGAGGCCGCGCGGCTGCGCGAGACCGCCGGGCTGCTGGCCACCGCGGTCGCGGAGCGGCCGCCGCCGGACGTGCGGGACGCCGTGCTCGCCGCCGCCCGCCGCCGGCGCCGTCCCGGGGCGGGCATCGTCCCCGCCGGCGGCCTGGCGCAGGTGTACGCGGAGCAGGTCGCGCACATGGACCGGCTGCTGGAGTCCCTCACGCCCGCGCACTGGCGGACGCCGCTCCCCCGCTACGCCTCCGTCCGCGATCTGGTGGCCCACCTGACCGCGAACGACGCCGCGTTCGCCGCCGATCTCGGGCTGCCGGCCGGCGGGCCGTCCCCCGCCGGCCGTGCCGCGCCCGCGGCCGGACGCGACGCCCTCGCGGCCGGCGGCTCCGCCTCTCCGGCCCGGGGCGGCGACGACGTCCGGACGGCGTGGCGGACCCGGGCGCGGGCCGTGGTGCGGGGGGTCTCCGGGGACGCCCGGGTGCTGGAACTCGAGGCGTCGCTCGCCGGGGCCGAGGGAGTGCGGGCGCCCGCGCGGGACGTGCTCGTCCAGCGGGCGTTCGAGACGTGGACGCACGCCGACGACATCCGCGCCGTCGTCGGCCGGCCGCCGGAGCCGCCGCCCGGCGAGCATCTGCGGCTCGTCGTGGAGCTCGGCACGGGCCTGCTGCCGAAGGCGCTGCGGCGCCCGTATCCGGGACGCGCGGCGGAACTGCGGCTGACGGGGCCGGGCGCGGGCACGTGGCGCGTCCCCCTCGCCCCCGGGGAGGCGCCCGGCGTCCCGGACGTGACCGTCACCGCCCGGACCGAGGACTTCTGCCGCCTCATCGCCGGCCGCATCCCGCCCGCGCGCTTCCCGCACGACGCGGAGGGGGACGCGGAGGTCGTGGCGGCCGTGCTGTACGCCGCGTCCACGCTCGGCTGCGACTGATCCGCCCTGAGACGGCGGCGCACGCCGGAAGGTTCGCGCAACGGCCCTCTCGTGGCCCGATGCGGACAAGAAGTCATCTATCCCGGCCGCCGGTCCGAATGCGTGTCATCAGCGGTGCCGGCGAGAGGCACCGCACGGCTCGTGAGGACCAGCGATGTCACGACAGCCATCGGCCCGGCCGCGGGGAGCGCGGACGCGGACAGCGGCGCTGCTCACGGCGGGCGCGGCGCTGGCCGCCGGCGGCCTGTCCGGGCACGGCCCCGGCGCGGCGACGGCGTCCAGCCACAGGGAGGCGCCGCTCATCCAGGCGCAGCCCGAGTACGACAACACCGACGTCTACGCGTTCGTCAGCCCGGACAGGCCCGACACCACCACCCTGGTCGGGACCTTCTGGCCGTTCGAGGAGCCCGCGGGCGGCCCGAACTTCTACCGGTTCGCGAAGGACGCCCGGTACGAGATCAACGTCGACAACGACGGCGACGCGCTGCCGGAGTTCACCTACCGGTTCACGTTCAAGGACGCCTACCGTGACCAGAACACGTTCCTCTACAACACCGGCCCGGTCCGAAGTCTGGACGACCCGAACCTCAACTTCCGGCAGACCTACGACCTGACGCTGATCCAGCGCGAGGCGGGCGCGGTCACCGGGGTCCGGACGCTCGCGAGCGGCGTTCCGGTCGCGCCGTCCCACGTCGGGAAGGCGTCCATGCCGGACTACCGGACGCTGCGGGAGCAGGCGATCAAGCGGCTGCCGAGCGGCGCGCAGGTCTTCGCCGGGCAGGCCGACGACCCGTTCTTCCTGGACCTGCGGGTCTTCGACCTGCTGTACGGCGGCGACCTCAAGGAGGTCGGCAACGACACCCTGAGCGGCTACAACGTGCAGGCGCTCGCGCTGCAGATCCCGACGAAGGCGCTCACCGCGTCCGGCCGGCCCGTGATCGGCGTGTACTCGGCCGTGCAGCGGCGCAACGCCGCCGGGAACTGGGTGCAGGTGTCGCGGCTCGGGAACCCGCTCGTCAACGAGGTGGTCATCCCGATCAGGGACAAGGACAGGTACAACGCCTCGGTGCCGTGGAACGACGCGCGGTTCGGCCGGTACGTCACGAACCCCGAGCTGCCGCGCCGCATCCAGGGCGTCTACAGGATCCCGGCGCCGGCGACGCCGCGCGACGACCTCGTCCAGGTGTTCCTGACCGGGGTCCCCGGCCTGAACCGGCCGCCGAAGGTGCGGCCGGCGGAGCTGATGCGGCTGAACACGTCGATCCCGCCGTCGGCGCAGCCGAAGCGCCTCGGCGTGCTGGACGGCGACAACGCCGGCTACCCCAACGGACGGCGGCTCACCGACGACACCGTCGACATCTCGCTGCAGGTCGTCGAGGGCGAGCTCGTCGGGTCGAAGAACGACCTCGGCGACGCCGTGGACGCCAACGACGTGAGGTTCGAGAGCTCGTTCCCGTACGTGGCGCTGCCGACGTCCGGGTCGAGCGTCCGGACCGGGCCGCGCACCGACAAGGCGGCTGCCGAGGGGGCGAACCTGTTCGGCGCGAAGCCCGCGTCGAGCGGCTCGCCCATCGGGCCGCTGCCCCTCATCCCGGTCCTGGCCCTCGGTGCCGCCTTCGTGGCGGGTGGCGGCGCCCTCTGGTTCCGGCGACGCCGCCTCCCCGTCGGCTGACCGGAATCGCGGTCCGGCCGCGCCGCGTCCGGCGCGGCCGGACCGCATCCCCCATCGGAGGTCCTCTGCCATGCCATTCCCCTTCCTGCGGCGGCTGCTCTCGGTGGCCGCCATCGCCGCGATCGTCGTCGGCGTGACGCTCGCCGCCGCGATCCGGGTCGACCGGCCCGCGGCGGCGCCCGAGACCGCGGTCACCGGCGCGTCCGGCGCCTCCCCGGCGGACCCCGCCGCGAGCATCGGACGGCTGCGGCGGCACCTGCGCGACCGGCCCGGCGACGCCGGCGCGTGGTCCGCGCTCGGGCTCGCTCTCGTCGAGCGCGCCCGGACCACCGCGGACCCGTCTCCCTACCCGGAGGCCGCCGCCGCCCTGCGGCGGTCGCTGCGGCTCCGCCCGGACGGCAACGACGCCGCGCACACCGGCCTCGCCGCGCTGGCCGCCGCCCGTCACGACTTCGCGGCGGCGCTGAGGGAGGCCGATCGGGCCCTCGCCGTCAACCCGTACGGGGCGCGGGCCCTCGCCGTCCGGGTGGACGCGCTGGTCGAGCTCGGCCGGTACCGGGACGCGGCGGACGCCGCCGCGCACGCCGACGCGACCCGGCCGGGCATCCCCGCCTTCACCCGGCTCGCGTACGTGCACGAGCTGCTCGGGCGGCCCGGCGAGGCGCGCCGGGTCCTCGAGCTGGCGGCGGGGTCGGCCACCGCGCCCGGCGACATCGCCTACGTCCGGACGCAGCTCGGCGAGCTGGCCTGGAACCGGGGCGACCCCGAGGCGGCGGGACGCGAGTTCGCGGCGGCGCTGCGGGCCGTCCCGGACGACCTCGGCGCGCTCGACGGGCGCGCCCGGGTCCGCGCCGCGACGGGCGACCTCACGGGCGCCGTCCGGGACGGCGAGGCGCTCGTCGCGCGGTCGCCGCTGCCGGGGCGGCTGACCTGGCTCGGGGAACTGGAGGAGTCCCGGGGCCGCGGGGACGCGGCGCGGCGGCAGTACGCGGTCGCGGCGGCGTGGGGCGCCCTCGCGCAGGCCAACGGGGTCACGCCCGACCTGGAGACCGCGCTGTTCGCGGCGGACCACGGCGACCGCGCCGCCGCCCTGCGCGCCGCTCGGGCCGAGTGGGGGCGCCGCCATGCCGTCCACGTCGCGGACGCGCTGGCCTGGGCGCTGCACGCCAACGGCGAGGACGAAGAGGCCCTGGCGTACGCGCGCAAGGCGACCGCGACCGGGTACCGCAACGCGTCCTTCCTCTACCACCGTGGAATGATCCAGGACTCCCTGGGCCGCCGGGACGGCGCGCGCCGCGACCTGGCGGCGGCGCTGCGTCTCAACCCGCACTTCTCGCCGCTGCACGCGGCCCGCGCCCGCGCGGCGCTCGAGCGGCTGGACGGCGCCCGGTGATCGCGCCGCTGCTCATCGCCGGGACGGCCGCCGGGGCGGCGCTGCACCCGCTCGGGAACTTCTCCGTCAACCGCTACGACGGCCTGGTCGTCGCGCCGCACGAACTGCGGATCGACCACGTCCAGGACCTCGCCGAGATCCCCGCCGCCCAGGTCCTGCAAGGGGCGGAGGACCTGGGCGGCTGGGCCGCGCGGGAGTGCGCGCGGTCCGCCGCGGCGTTCCGGGTCACCGCCGACGGGCGGCCCGTGCCCGCCGCCGTCCGGGCGGCGTCCGCGACCGCGCGTCCGGGGCAGGCCGGGCTCCGGACGATCCGCCTGGAGTGCCGCATCACCGCGCCCTTCGACGGGACGCGGCTCGGGTTCCGCGACACCGGCGGGGAGGGCCGGACCGGCTGGCGGGAGGTGACCGCCGCCGGTGACCGCATGACGCTGACCGCGTCCGACGTTCCGCGCGCCTCCCGGTCGCAGCGGCTCACCCGCTACCCGGACGGGGAGCTCGGGTCACCGCCGGACCGGCGCGACGCGTCCCTCACGGTCCGGGCGGGCGGGCCGCCGCCGGCCGCCGCCCCCGCGGGGGACGGCGCGCGGGACGGCGCCGGGGGCGTCCCGCCGCGCGGCGCCGACCGGCTCACGCGCGCCTTCACCGGGCTCGTCGCCCGCCACGAGCCGACTCCGGGGTTCGCGCTCCTCGCCCTGCTCGTCGCCGTCCTGCTGGGCGCCGCGCACGCCCTCGCGCCCGGCCACGGCAAGACGATCATGGCGGCGCAGGCGGCGGTGCTCGGCCGCCGCTCCCGCCGCGAGGTGCTCGGGCTCGGGCTCACCGTCACCGTCACGCACACCGCCGGCGTCCTCGCCCTGGGGCTGCTGATCGCGGGCGGCTCCACGCTCGCCGCGCCCGCGGTGTTCCCGTGGCTCGGCGCGGCGGGCGGCCTGCTCGTCGCGGCGGCCGGGATCACCCTCCTGAGACGCGCCCTCCGCGACGCCGCCCACTCCCACGGACACGGCCATGGGCACGGCCATGGGCATGGGCACGCCCAGGACGAAGGACGCGGGCGTGCCCGGAGAGGGGGGCGCGGAGGGATGCTGCTCATGGGCTTCGCGGGCGGGCTGCTGCCCAGCCCGTCCGCGATCGTGGTGCTGCTCGGCGCGCACGCCCTCGGGCACGCCTGGTTCGGGGTCCTCCTCGTCCTCGCGTACGGGGCGGGCCTGGCGGCCGTCCTCATCGCGATCGGGCTCCTCGTGACCGGGTCGGGACGGTTGCTCGCGCGGCGCGTCCCGTCGGTCCGGGTGCCGAGGCTGCTCCCGGCCGGGACGGCGTCCCTCGTGGTGGTGCTCGGCCTCGGACTGGCCGCGCGGAGCCTCGCGCCGCTGGTGGTGTGAGGTCAGCCGTTCCTGCCCCAGGTGTGGACCCCGGCCGCCATCAGCAGGAGGGAGACGCCGCAGCACACACCGCGCAGGGTGTTCCACGCCGTCCACCGGCCGCTGTAGTCCGCCCAGGTCTTCGCCGCCTCCGCCGCGTCGGACGGGATCGTCACGGCGTCGAGGGCGTTGTTCATCGGGACGTTCACCGCGGCGGTGGGCACGATCGCCCCGACGACGTAGACGGCGGCTGCCGCGAAGAAGAACAGCGCGGACGGCCGCTCGTCCATCGTCAGCAGCAGGACGCCCGCCACCACCGCCGCGACGGGCAGCAGCATGAACGTCCCGAGGAACACGGGGTTCTGGATCTTCTGGTTAATGCCCTGCATCGCGGCGATCGCAGCGCCGGGACGCGCCGCGTTCAGTCCCGGCATGACGCCGGCGGTGAAGACGAAGAAGCTTCCGGTCATCCCGGCGGCCAGCAGAAGCGACAGTCCGGCGAACAGGGCGGAGAGAGTGGGTTTCACACTTGCCAGTCAACCGGCGGGTGATCGGCGGCGACATCGCCGAGAGGCGCCCCGGCATGTGCGAGCGTCTACGCTCGGGCCATGGACGCGCTCACCGATCTCCTCGACGGGCCCCGGGCGCGGGGCGCGTTCCTGCTCCGCGCGTCGTTCGACCCGCCGTGGTCGATCCGGATCCGGGACGAGGCGCCGCTGACGCTCCTCGCGATGGTGCGCGACCACGCCTGGGTCATGCCGGACGGCGCGGAGCCGCAGCGCATGGGGCCGGGCGACATCGCGGTCTGCCGCGGCCCCGCCCCCTACACGGTCGCCGACGACCCGGCGACACCGCCGCGGATCATCGTGCATCCCGGGCAGGTCTGCACCACCCCGGAGGGCGTCGGCGTGTCCGAGGCGATGACGCTCGGGGTGCGGGCCTGGGGCGGGGCCCCGGACGGCTCGTCCGTCATGCTGGTCGGCACCTACGAGTCGCGGAGCGCGGTGACCGGACGGCTGCTGGCCGCGCTGCCGCCGCTGGCCGTCGTCCGCGGCGACACCTGGACGTCGCCGCTGCCCGCCCTGCTCGGCGAGGAGATCGGCAAGGACGAGCCCGGCCAGGACGTCGTCCTCGACCGGCTCCTCGACCTGCTGGTCATCGCGGTGCTGCGGGCCTGGTTCGCGCGGCCGGACGCGGCGGCGCCCGGCTGGTACCGGGCGCACGGCGACCCGGTGGTCGGCCCGGCGCTGCGGCTGCTGCACGACCGCCCGGCCCGGCTGTGGACGGTCGCGGACCTCGCCGCGGCGGTCGGCGCGTCCCGGGCCGCGTTCGCGCGCCGGTTCGGCCGGCTGGTAGGCGAGCCGCCGATGGCGTACCTGACCGGGCTGCGCCTGGCGCAGGCCGCCGACCTGCTGCGCGAGAGCGACGCGACGCTGGACGCCATCGCGCGGCGGGTCGGTTACGGGGACGCGTTCGCGCTCAGCACCGCGTTCAAGCGGGAGCGCGGGGTCAGCCCGCGCGACTACCGCGAGGCCGCGCAGCCGCTCTGACGGCGGTCGCGAGACGCTGACGGCGGAGCGGCGGAGCCGCTCATGGGACGCGCGGGCGAACGCCGGCGGAACCGCTCGCGGCGCTGCGGCGTTTCACGGAGGGGCCCGGTCTCCGCTATGGCATGATGCGGGCACATTCGGACAGATGTGAGGAGCGAGATGACGAGCAGACCGACCGGGGACGACCTTCTCACCGTGTTCAACCGGGCGGACCTCGGCGGCGACGAGAAACTCGATCTGATGGAGTTCACGATCGTCCTGGAGGGCCTCGGGCTGTCCTGGACGCGGGCCGAGGTGCAGGACCGGTTCGAGCAGGCCGACACCGACCGCGACGGCTTCATCTCCTTCGACGAGTTCCGCACGCTCCTGGAGGCGTGGGGGTGGGCCGAGGGCCCGCTGCCGAACGCGCGCTGAGCAGCGGACCGTTCGCTCACGAGAACACGTGCGAGAGAACGGAGAGGCCCACCGGGAGGTCCCGGCGGGCCTCTCCGCGCTCCGGGGTCAGACGGCGCGGCCCCGCATCGCGCGGTAGGCCCGCACGAGCGCTGCCGTGGACGCGTCGGGCGCCTCGGCGGGCGGCTCCTCGGACGTGAGGGCGGGCGCGAGGTCCATCGCCATGACCTTGCCGAGCTCGACGCCCCACTGGTCGAAGGAGTCGATGCCCCAGATCGTCCCCTCCACGAACACGATGTGCTCGTACAGCGCGACGAGCGCGCCGAGCGTCTTCGGCGTCAGCTTCGGCGCGAGGATCGTGCTGGTGGGCCGGTTGCCCGGCATCACCTTGTGCGGGACGACCTCGGCTGGCGTGCCCTCGGCGGCGATCTCCTCGGCGGTCTTGCCGAACGCGAGCGCGGACGTCTGCGCGAGGAGGTTCGCGGTGAGCAGGTCGTGCATGCCGGCGGGGTCCTCGAAGGGCTCGGCGAACCCGATGAAGTCGGCGGGGACGAGCCGCGTCCCCTGGTGCAGCAGCTGGTAGAAGGCGTGCTGGCCGTTGGTGCCGGGCTCGCCCCAGAAGATCTCACCGGTCTGCGCGACGACCGGCACGCCGTCCGCGCGGACCGACTTGCCGTTCGACTCCATCGTGAGCTGCTGCAGGTAGGCGGGGAACCGGTGGAGGCGCTGGCTGTAGGGCAGGACGGCCCGCGTCTGCGCCCCGAAGAAGTCGGTGTACCAGATGCCGAGCAGCCCCATGATGACGGGCATGTTCGCCTCGAACGGCGCCGTCCGGAAGTGCTCGTCGATCTCCCGGAACCCGGCGAGCATCTCCCGGAACGCCTCGCCGCCGATGGCGATCATCAAGGAGAGGCCGATCGCGCCGTCGAAGGAGTAGCGGCCGCCCACCCAGTCCCAGAACCCGAACATGTTCGCGGTGTCGATGCCGAAGCCGGCGACCCGCTCCGCGTTCGTGGACACGGCGACGAAGTGCCGCGACACGGCCTTCTCGTCGCCGAGCCGCTCCACGAGCCAGCTCCGGGCGACCTTCGCGTTGGTGAGGGTCTCGAGCGTCCCGAACGTCTTGGAGCTGATGACGAAGAGGGTCTGCTCCGGGTCGAGGTCGGCGAGGGTCCCGACGATGTCGGCCGGGTCGATGTTCGACACGAACCGGCAGGTGATGCCCGCGTCCGCGTGGTCGCGGAGCGCCTCGTACGCCATGGCGGGGCCGAGGTCGGAGCCGCCGATGCCGATGTTCACCACCGTCGTGATGCGCTTGCCGGTGAACCCCGTCCAGTCGCCCGCCCGGACGCGGCCGGCGAAGTCGGCCATCTTGTCGAGGACGGCGTGCACGTCGCCCGCGACGTCCTGGCCGTCCACGGTCAGGGGCGTCCCGGGCGGCAGCCGCAGCGCCGTGTGCAGGACGGCGCGGTCCTCGCTGACGTTGATGTGGGCGCCGGAGAACATCTCGGCGATCCGGGCGCGCAGCCCGGCGCGCTCGGCGAGCGCGACCAGCAGCCGGACGGTCTCGTCCGTGATCCGGTGCTTGGAGTAGTCCAGGAGCAGGTCCCCCGCGGTGACGGTCATGCGGGCGACGCGGCCCGGGTCGCCGGCGAACAGCTCCCTCAGGTGGCGCCCGCCGATCGCCGCCTGGTGCTCGGAGAGCGCGGCCCACTCCGGCGCCTCGGTGATATCGGTCATCGTCTCTCTCATCTCCTCGGCGGGGCAGCGGATCGCCGTCCGGGCCCCGTCCCCCGGACGCCGCGCCTCCCCCAGCGGCGATCATACGGGCGGACCCTTCCCCGCCGGGCGGCCGTTGCACCTTCCGCCGCGGCGGCCCCCGGAGATCATCCGGGGCGTTAGGCTCCCGGAGACGGTGTCTTCGCTGGTGGGGGGTCGTGGTGGGTTCGCGGGCGTTGTGGGTCGGGACCTACACCGGGGAGATGGGGGCGGGGTCCGGCGTGTACCGGGTCCCGCTGGCGCCCGGCGGGCTCCCGGAGCGCGCCCGGCTCGCGGTGGACGCCGCGTCGCCGTCGTTCCTCGCGACGCACCCGTCGGCGGACGTGCTCTACGCGGTCGAGGAGGCCGAGGCGGGGACCGTCACGGCCTACTCGGTGCTGGGCGGATCCCTGCGCTCGCTCGGGTCGGCCGCCGTGGGGTCGCTGCCCTGCCACCTCTCCGTGCAGCACGGTCACCTGGTCGTGGCGGACTACGGGTCCGGGACGGTCCACGCCGTCCCTCTCGGCGCCGACGGCGCGTTCGCCGGAACGCCCCTGGTGGCGTCCGGGCGCGGGAGCGGGCCGGACGCGACCAGGCAGGAGGGGCCGCACGCCCATATGACGGCGGCGGCGCCCGACGGGCACGTCCTGGCGACGGACCTCGGCGCCGACCTCGTCCGGTCGTTCACGCTCTCCGGCGGGACGCTCGCGCTCGCCGGGGAGACGCGGCTCCCGGCCGGGTGCGGGCCCCGGCACCTGGCCGTCCACCCCAGCGGGCACGTCTACGTGGTCACCGAGCTGGCCGCGACGCTGCTGGTGCTGCGCCCGTCCGGCGGGTACGCGGCGCTGGAGGTCGTCGCGGAGTCGGCCGCGACGGCGTCCGGCGGCCCGGCGCAGTGCGCGGCGATCAAAGTCGGGGACGGGTTCGTGTACACGTCGGCGCGGGGCCCCGATGTGGTGACGGCCCACCGGATCCTGGACGGCGGCGCGGCACTGGAGCCGGTCGCGGACGTCCCGTCCGGCGGGGCGTGGCCGCGCGACCTGCACGTCGACGGCGACCGGCTGTACGTCGCCAACGAGCGCGGCCACACGGTCACGGCGTTCCGGATCGGGGACGACGGGATTCCGGCCCAGGACGGGCCGGGTCTGGCCGTCCCGTCGCCCGTGTGCGTGATCCCCGCCTGACCCGTCAGCCGTCCCCGGAGCCGGGGCGCTTCGCGACCAGGGTCAGCACGTCGTACTTCGCGACGGACGCGCCCTCCTGGTTCGTGACGTCGGTGTCCCAGCGGACCTCGCCGTAACCGGCGCCCTCCCTGGGCGTGATCTCCTTCGCGGTGAGCGTGACCGTCAGCTCGTCGCCCGGCTTCACCGGTGCCAGGAACCGCAGGTTCTCCAGTCCGTAGTTCGCGAGGACGGGCCCGGGGGCCGGGTCGACGAACAGGCCCGCCGCGAACGACACGACCAGGTAGCCGTGCGCGACGCGGCCGCCGAAGAACGGGTTGGCGCGCGCCGACTCCTCGTCCATGTGGGCGTAGAAGGTGTCGCCGGTGAACTCCGCGAAGTGCTCGATGTCGTCCAGGGTGACGCGGCGGGGGCCGCCCACGGCGGTGTCGCCGACCCGCAGGTCCTCCAGGTGCTTGCGGAACGGGTGCTCCCCGGTCACGTTCCGGTCGGTGCCCGGCACCCAGCGGCCGGTCAGCGCCGTCATCATCGACGGCCCGGCCTGGACGGCGGTGCGCCGCAGATGGTGGACCACGCCCCGGACGCCGCCCATCTCCTCGCCGCCCCCGGCCCGTCCGGGACCGCCGTGGACGAGCGCGGGCAGCGGCGACCCGTGCCCGGTCGACTCCTTCGCGTCCTCGGTGTTCAGGACGAGCAGCCGCCCGTGCCACGGCGCGGCGCCCAGCACGATCCGCCGGGCGAAGGCGGGATCGGCGGTGACGACGGACCCGGCGAGGCTGCCGCGCCCGCGCGCCGCGAGCTCGACCGCGTGCGCGGCGTCCCGGAACGGGATCAGGGTGCTGACCGGCCCGAACGCCTCGACCTCGTGGGGCTCGGGGCGGCCGGGGTCGTCGGCGCGCAGGAGAACCGGCGACATGAACGCGCCCCGCTCCGCGTCGGCGCCCCGCACGTCCGCCCGCTCGGGATCGCCGAAGACGAGGGTCCCGGCGTCCAGGAGCGCCTTCAGCGACCGGCGCACCTCCTCGCGCTGGTCGAGGCCGGCGAGCGCGCCCATGTGCACCCCGGGATCGGCGGGATCGCCGACGACGATCCCGGCGAGCCGGTCGCGGACGGCGGTGGCGACGGCGTCCAGCATCCCCTCCGGGACGAGCGCCCGCCGGATCGCGGTGCACTTCTGCCCCGCCTTGACCGTCATCTCCGTGACGAGCTGGCCCACGTACAGGTCGAACTCGGGCGTTCCGGGCGCGGCGTCCGGGCCGAGGACCGAGCAGTTGAGCGAGTCGGCCTCCGCGTTGAACCGCACCGAGTTCCGGACGATTCCCGGATGCGTCCGCAGCAGGGCCGCCGTGGACGCGGATCCGGTGAACCCGACGATGTCCTGCTCGGTGAGGTGGTCGAGGAGGTCGCGGGGCTCCCCGCACACCAGCTGCACGGACCCCTCCGGCAGGAGGCCCGACTCCACGATCAGCTCGACCAGCCGCGCCGTCAGGTACGCGGTCGGGCTCGCCGGCTTGACGAGGCTCGGCATGCCCGCGAGGAAGGCGGGCGCCAGCTTCTCCAGCGGCCCCCACACCGGGAAGTTGAACGCGTTGATCTGCACCGCGACACCGTGCGACGGCGCCAGCAGGTGCCGCCCGACGAACGTGCCGCCCTTGCCGAGGGGCTCGACGTCGCCCTCCAGGAGGACGGTGTCGTTCGGCAGCTCCCGCTTGCCCTTGCTCGCGTACGCGAACAGGACGCCGATGCCGCCGTCCACGTCGAACCGCGCGTCGTTCCGCGTGGCGCCCGTCCGGGCGGAGAGGGCGTAGAGCTCTTCGCGGTGCTCCCGCAGGTGGGACGCGAGAGCCTTGAGCAGGGACGCGCGCTGATGGAAGGTGAGCTCCCGCAGCACGGGCCCGCCGGTCCGCCGCCCCCATTCCAGGGCGGCGCCCATGTCGACGCCCGAGGACGAGATCCGCGCGATCTCCTCCCCCGTCACGGCGTCGTGCAACGGCGCCCCCTCGTCGCTCGGAGCATGCCACGAACCCGATACGAAGCTGCGCAGAACAGACACCATGACCTCCTCGTCGAAGTCTCAGCAAGAATCTGCCACCTTCCACGCTCCTTCACGCCTCCCGGACATGCCAGGCTCGGCGCCGGAACTTTGTCGGATCTTCCCCGGAGATCATGGGCTGCTCATGACGGAGCGTCATCCCCGCCGCGACCGACGGCACTGGATACTGCCGACCATGGTCCATGTCGCGGCAGACGATCGGTACGAGCGGACCCCGTATCGGAGGTGCGGGCGCAGCGGGCTGAAGCTGCCCGCGATCTCGCTCGGGCTGTGGCACAACTTCGGTGACGACCGGCCATTGGACGTACAGCGGGCGATCCTGCGCCGCGCGTTCGACCTCGGTGTGACGCACTTCGACCTGGCTAACAACTACGGGCCGCCGTACGGGTCCGCGGAGACCAACTTCGGTCGCGTCTTCAGGGAGGACTTCGCGCCGTACCGGGACGAGATCCTCATCTCCACCAAGGCGGGGTACGACATGTGGCCCGGCCCGTACGGCGAATGGGGGTCGCGCAAGTACCTCCTGGCGAGCCTCGACCAGTCGCTGAAGCGGATGGGCGTCGAGTACGTCGACATCTTCTACAGCCACCGCTTCGACCCCGAGACCCCGCTGGAGGAGACGATGGGGGCCCTCGACACGGCCGTCCGGTCCGGGCGGGCGCTGTACGCGGGGATCTCTTCGTACTCGGCGGAGCGGACGGCGGAGGCGGCCGCGATCCTGCGCGAGATGGGGACGCCGCTGCTGATCCACCAGCCGTCGTACTCGATGCTGAACCGCTGGATCGAGGCCGACCTCCTCGACACCCTGGAGGAGATCGGCGCCGGGTGCATCGCGTTCTCGCCGCTCGCGCAGGGGATGCTGACCGGCCGCTACCTGAACGGCGTCCCGGTGGGGTCGCGCGCCTCGAAGGGCACCTCCCTCTCGACCGATCTGCTCACCGAGGAGAACCTGCGGCACGTCCGGGCCCTGAACGAGATCGCGGCGGGGCGCGGCCAGTCGCTCGCGCAGATGGCCCTCGCCTGGGCGCTGCGGGACGGGCGGGTCACCTCCGCGCTGATCGGCGCGAGCGGCGTCGCGCAGCTGGAGGAGAACCTCGCCGCGCTGGACCGGCTCGATTTCACGGCGGACGAGCTCGCCGCGATCGACCGGGACGCGGTGGAGGCCGGCATCGACCTGTGGGCGGCGTCCAGCGCGCATTGACCACCTCTGACCGGGCACGACGCCGTCATGGAAGAGATCACGCTGCGCAGTGAGGCGTTCAACGATCACGCGATGATCCCGTCGGACTTCGCCCACGACCACGGGGATGTGTCCCCGCCGCTGGAGTGGTCGGAGGCGCCGGACGACGTGGTGGAGATCGCCCTCGCCTGCGAGGATCCGGACGCTCCGTCCGGAACGTTCGCGCACTGGCTGCTCGCCGGGATCGATCCGGCGACGACGGGCGTGGACGCCGGGGAGCTCCCCACCGAGGCGGTCCCCGGCCGCAACGACTACGGGTCGGCGGGGTACGGCGGCCCGATGCCGCCGCCCGGGGAGACGCACCGGTACTTCTTCCGGCTCTACGGGCTGTCGGAGCCGTCCGGCCTCCGACCCGGCTTCACGGCGGAGGACCTGAGGGCCGCCGTCCAGGACAAGGTCGTCGCGACCGGCACGCTCGTGGGCACGTTCGGCCGCTGAGCGGCCAGGAGGGCGGGCCGGGACGGATGGACGTCTCGGGCGAGCGCTTGAGCATGCAGTTGATCACTAGGCGCGCATCGGTACCTCATTCGTGTCGGCCGTCCAGGGGTTCCCGCCGCGATACCCGGTGCGCGCCCGTGAAACGTCGGTGGCCCGTCGGGCGTGCGCGGCCCGCCTAGCCGGGCGCCGTCCCGTCCGCGTACTCGCGGCCCTCCATGCGCTCGCGGCCCGTCCGTCCCGCTGTTCCCGCAGGTCACGGCGGACCGCAGTTGTTTAGAGCCGTCCGGCTCGGCAATGCCAAATCACCTATAGGGGATTTACCGCGGCGATCGGTGCCGGCGGATCCCCGATCGCGGTGCCTACGACGACGGCACCGGCTCTCATCCCGACGCTGTGCCGAATCGAGGCCGCCCATGCGCGTGCTCGGAATCAACGCGATCTTCCACGACCCCGCAGCCGCCCTGGTGGTGGACGGACGGGTCGTGGCCGCCGCCGAAGAGGAACGCTTCAGCCGCCGCAAGCACGGGAAGCGGCCCGTGGCGTTCTCCGCCTGGGAGCTGCCGGAGAAGGCGGCTCGATGGTGCCTGAGCGAGGCCGGGCTGGAGCCCGGCGACCTCGACGCCGTCGCCTACTCCTACGACCCGGCCCTCGTCGAGCCGGGCCTCGACGGGCACGACGCCCAGTGGGAGCGGCTGCGGACCCTGTACGCGCGGCGGGCGCCGAACTTCCTGGCGGCCGCGCTGCCGGGGCTGGACCCGGGGATCGTCCGGTACGTCCCGCACCATGTGGCGCACGCCGCGTCCGCCGGGCTGGCCGCGCCGGGGCCGGGCGACGGCGACGTCCTCGTCCTGGACGGCCGGGGCGAGTCGCACTCGCACCTCGCCGGGACGTACGCGGACGGCACGCTGACCACGCTGTACGCGCAGCGGCTCCCCCACTCGCTCGGCCTCATGTACGAGGACCTGACCGAGCACCTGGGGTTCCTGCGGTCCAGCGACGAGTACAAGGTGATGGCGCTCGCGTCCTACGGCGAGCCCCGGTTCCTGGACGAGCTGCGCGAGCGGGTGCGGGCCACCGGCGACGGCGGGTTCGCGGTCGAGCGGATCGACTGGGGGGCGCTCGCCAAGGCCCGCGCCCCCGACGGTGAGTGGACCCGCGACCACGCCGACCTGGCCGTGAGCGTCCAGCTGCGGCTTGAGGAGGTCCTGCTGGACCTGGCGTCCTGGCTGCACGGGCGGACGGGGTCGCGGCGGCTGACGCTGGCCGGCGGCGTCGCGCTGAACTGCGTCGCGAACTCGCGGCTGGCGGAGACCGGGCCCTACGACGACATCTGGGTGCAGCCCGCCGCCGGGGACTCCGGCACCGCGCTCGGCGCCGCGCTGCACGTGGCGCGGGACGCCGGGGACGCGATCACCGCGATGCCGGGCGCGGCGCTCGGCCGGGAGTGGAGCGACGACGATATCGCCCGGTGGCTCGACACCGCGAAGATCCGCTACGAGCGGCCCGCCGACCTCGCCGCGACCGTCGCGGAGGCGCTCGCCGACGACCGGGTCGTCGCGTGGTTCCAGGGCCGGTCGGAGTACGGGCCGCGCGCGCTCGGGCACCGCTCGCTGCTCGCGCATCCCGGGCACGCCGCGAACGTGGAGCGGCTCAACGACGTGAAGGGCCGCGAGCAGTTCCGCCCGATCGCGCCGATGGTCGCGCTGGAGCACGCCGCCGAGGTGTTCGACGGGCCGATCCCGAGCCCCTACATGCTGTTCGTGCACCGCGTCCGGCCCGGCTGGGGGGAGCGGATCCCCGCGGTCGTGCACGTGGACGGCACGGCCCGCGTCCAGACGGTGTCGGCGGACGACGAGCCGCTCGTGGCGCGGCTGCTGGAGGAGTTCCGCGTCCGGACGGGCCTGCCCGTCCTCATCAACACCAGCCTGAACACGGCGGGCCGCCCGATGGTGGACGACCCGCGCGACGCGCTGGAGTGCTTCGGCTCCGCCCCCGTCGACCTGCTGGCCATCGGCCCGTTCGTCGTCCGGCGCCCGGAGGTGCGCCGGTGAGCTGCGCCGTCGTCGTGCCGACCATCGGCCGCGCGAGCCTGCGGGCGGTGCTGGAGGCCGTCCAGGCGTCGGCCGCGCGCGGCCCCGGCCCCGCACCGGACGAGATCATCGTGGTGGACGACCGGCCCCGGCCGGACGCGCCGCCGCCGCCGTTCCCGGCCGGTCCGGTGGACGTCCGCGTGCTCCGCTCCGGGGGGCGCGGACCGGCCGCCGCCCGCAACACCGGGTGGCGGGCCGCCGCCACCGAGTGGGTCGCGTTCCTGGACGACGACGTCGTCCCCGGCCCGGAGTGGACCGCGAAGCTCGCCGGGGACCTCGCGGGCCTGCCCGCCGACGTGGCGGGCACGCAGGGCCGCGTCACGGTCCCCGCGCCGGACGGCCGCCGCCCCACCGACCTGGAGCGCGGCACCGCCGGGCTCGCCTCCGCCCGCTGGATCACCGCGGACATGGCGTACCGGCGGGACGTCCTCGCCGCGGCCGGAGGGTTCGACGAGCGGTTCCGCCGCGCCTACCGGGAGGACGCCGACCTCGCGCTGCGCGTCCTCGCGGCGGGGCACCGGCTGGTCCGGGGCGGCCGGGAGGTGGCGCACCCCGTCCGCGGCGCCGGGTTCTGGGCGTCGGTCCGTGCGCAGGCGGGCAACGCCGACGACGTCCTGATGTGGCGGCTGCACGGCCGGGGCTGGCGCGCCCGCGCCGGCGAGGGCCGGGGCATGCTGCGCCATCACCTCCTGGCGACCGGCGCCGGGCTGCTCGCACTGGCGGCGGCCCAGGCCGCGCTCGCCGGCCGGCGGGCGCCCGAACCCACGGTGCCGCCCTCCATCGCGCTCACCCGGAACCGGAGGGCGGCCGCGCACGCCGGCGGCGGGACGGCGGCCGCGGCGGCGGCGGGGGCGGGGGCCGTGTGGCTCGCGCTGACGGCCCGGTTCGCGTGGACGCGGGTGCGGCCGGGCCCGCGCACCCCCGGCGAGATCGTGACGATGGCCGTGACCAGTGCCGTCATCCCGCCGGCGGCCGTCTGGCACCGGCTGCGGGGCCTGTGGCGCCACCGCCGGGCCGCCGCCTGGGCCGGCTCGCGCGTCGTGCTGTTCGACCGGGACGACACCCTCATCCGGGACGTCCCGTACAACGGCGACCCCGCCCGCGTGGAGCCGGTGCGGGGCGCGCGGCAAGCCCTGGACCGGCTGCGGTCGCACGGCGCCCGGATCGGGGTCGTCTCGAACCAGTCGGGCGTCGCCGGGGGCCGGATCACGATCGCGGACGTGCGCGCCGTCAACGCGCGCGTCGATGAGCTGCTCGGGCCGTTCGACGCGTGGGAGTTCTGCCCGCACGGCCCCGGGGACCGCTGCGCGTGCCGCAAGCCGGCACCCGGCATGATCGAGCGCGCGGCCCGCCGGCTCGGCGCCCCGCCGGACGCCTGCACGGTCGTCGGCGACATCGGCGCCGACGTCGAGGCCGCGGCGGCCGCCGGGGCGCGCGGCATCCTCGTGCCCACCGGCCGGACCCGCCCGGCCGAGATCGCGCGGGCTCGCGAGGTCGTCCCGACGCTCGCCGCCGCCGTCGCCCTGATCCTCGAGGGACGGGGGCCGCGGTGAGGGTTCTCGTCGCTCGCCAGGACAACATCGGGGACGTCCTGCTGGCCGGGCCCGCGATCCGCGCGGTCGCGCGGAAGGCCGACGAGGTGGTGCTGCTGTGCGGGCCGCGCGGGCGGGCCGCCGCCGAGCTGCTGCCCGGCGTGGACGGCGTCATCGAATGGTGCGCGCCGTGGATCGACCCCGAGCCCTGCCCGGTCGAGGCGGACGACATCGCGGACGCCACGGAGCGGCTGCGGGGGTTCGACCGCGCGCTGATCCTCACCTCGTTCCACCAGTCGCCGCTGCCGCTCGCGCTGCTGCTCCGCCTCGCGGGCACGCCGTGGATCGGCGGGATCAGCGAGGACTACCCCGGGTCTCTGCTCGACCTGCGGCACCGGCCCGACGGCGAGGTGCCCGAGCCGCTGCGGATGCTCGCGCTCGCCGAGGACGCCGGGTTCCCGGCGCCCTCCGACCCGCGGCTGCGGGTGCGCGAGCCGCTGCCCGCGACGGGGCACCTCACCGGCGGCGGCGCCTATCTCGTCGTCCATCCCGGCACGTCGGTGCCGGCCCGCGCGTGGCCGCCGGAGCGGTGCGCCGAGGCCGTCCGGCTGCTGGCCGCGGCCGGGCACCGGGTCGTCGTCACGGGGCACCGGCGGGAGAAGGAGCTGACCGCGTACGTGGCCGGGTCCGACGGGCTCGACCTCGGCGGCCGGACCGCGCTGCCGGAGCTGGCGTCGGTGCTGCGGGGGGCGCGCGCCGTCGTCGCCGGGAACACCGGCCCGGCGCATCTCGCGGCGGCCGTCGGCACGCCGGTGGTGTCGCTGTTCGCGCCGACCGTCCCGGCGGCGCGGTGGGCGCCGTTCGGGGTGCCGCTGGCGCTGCTCGGCGACCAGCGCGCGGCCTGCCGGGACAGCCGGGCGCGGGAGTGCCCCGTCCCCGGGCATCCGTGCCTGGCGTCGGTGACGGCCGGGGAGGTCGCCGCGGCGGTGGAGGTCATGGCCTCGGTCGAGGCCGGGGCCCCGGTGGAGGAGGTGTACGCCCGATGAGGGTGCTGATGTGGCATGTGCACGGCTCGTGGGCGACGTCGTTCGTGCACGGCCCGCAGACGACGCTGGTGCCGCTCGTCCCGGACCGGGGCCCCGACGGGCGGGGCCGCCCCAGGACGTTCCGCTGGCCGGACCGGGCGGTTGAGGTGCCGTTCGACCGGCTGCGGGACGAGCACGTCGACGCCGTCGTCCTCCAGCGCCCGCACGAGCTGCGGCTCACCGAGCAGTGGCTGGGCCGCCGCCCCGGACGGGACGTCCCCGCCGTGTACGTCGAGCACGACACGCCGCGCCGGACCCCGTCCGACGCGAGCCTGCCGGAGGAGGTCGTGCCCGACAGCCGGCACTTCCTGCACGACCGCTCCGACATCCCCGTCGTGCACGTCACCCACTTCAACCGGCTGTTCTGGAACACCGGGCGCGCGCCCGCGCGCGTCATCGAGCACGGCGTCGCCGATCCCGGCTACCGCTACCAGGCGGACATGCCGCGCGCCGGCGTCGTCATCAACGATCCGCTGCGGCGGGGCCGGGTGACCGGCACCGACCTGCTCCCGGCCCTCGCGGCGGCGGTCCCCCTCGACCTGTTCGGCATGAACGTCGCGGACGCCCCGGAGCGGCTCGGCATCCCGCCGGAGTCGCTGTGGACGTTCGAGGACCTCCCGCAGGCGCGGATGCACGAGGAGCTCGCGCGCCGCCGCGTCTACGTCCACCCCTACCGGTGGACGTCCCTCGGCCTCGCGCTGATCGAGGCGATGATGCTCGGCCTGCCGGTGGTGGCGCTCGCCACCACCGAGGCGGTCGAGGCGGTGCCGCCGGAGGCGGGGGTGCTGTCGACCCGCGTCGCCACCCTGGCCGAGGCGGCCCGGACCCTGGCCGCCGACCCGGCGCGCGCCCGCCAGATGGGCAAGGAGGCGCGGGCGTACGCCGTCGAGCGGTACGGCCTGGCGCGCTTCCTGCGCGACTGGCGGCGGACTCTCGAGGAGGTAACGCGATGAGGATAGCCATGGTCTCCGAGCACGCCAGCCCGCTGGCGGCCGCCCGCGGCACCGGGGGCGCGCCGCCGCCGGCGCGGCTGGGCGGTGCGGACGGCGGCGGGCAGAACGTGTTCGTCGCGGAGCTCGCCGCGGAACTCGGGCGCCAGGGCCACGAGGTGACCGTCTACACGCGGCGCGACGGCCCGGACCTCCCGGACCGGGTGCGGCTCGCGCCCCGCGTGGTCGTCGAGCACGTCGTGGCGGGCCCGCCGCGGGAGGTCGCGAAGGACGACCTGCTGCCGTGGATGCGCGACTTCGGCCGCCACCTGGAGCGCCGCTGGGCGGACGATCCGCCGGACGTGGCGCACGCGCACTTCTGGATGAGCGGCCTCGCCGCGCTGCAGGCGGCGCGGGGCGCGCTGGAGGCGCGCAGGATGCCGGTCGTCCAGACCTACCACGCGCTGGGCACGGTGAAGCGCCGCCACCAGGGCCGGAGCGACACCAGCCCCCCGAGCAGGCTCCGCCTGGAGCGGGCCATCGGCCGGGACGCCGACGCCGTCATCGCGACCTGCTCCGATGAGGTCGCCGAACTCGCCGCGATGGGGGTGCCGGACGAGCGCGTCTCGGTCGTCCCGTGCGGCGTGGACCTCGGCCTGTTCCGGCCGGACGGCAACGCGCCCGCCGGGCACGGCCGGCACCGGCTCGTCGTCCTGTCGCGGCTCGTTGAGCGCAAGGGCGTCGACACCGCGATCCGGGCGCTGGCGCACCTGCCCGGCGCCGAGCTGGCCGTGGCGGGCGGCCCGCCCCGCGCGGGCCTGGACGCCGATCCCGAGGTGCGGCGGCTGCGGAGGGCCGCGGCCGAAGCCGGTGTCGCGGACCGGGTCGCGTTCCTCGGCCGGCTCGGCCGCGCCGAGGTCGCGCCGCTGCTGCGGTCGGCGTCCGCCGTCGTCACGCTGCCCTGGTACGAGCCGTTCGGGATGGTGCCGCTGGAGGCGATGGCGTGCGGCGTCCCCGTCGTCGCCACCGCCGTCGGCGGGCACCTGGACACGGTCCTGCCGGGCGTGACGGGCCTGCTCGTCCCGCCCCGGGACCCGGAGGCGGCGGCCGCCGCCCTCCGCCGCCTGCTGAACGACCCGGACCGCCGCGCCGCGATGGGCTCCAACGCGGCCCGGCGCGCGAGGACCCGCTACTCGTGGTCCCGCATCGCGTCGGAGACCGCCCAGGTCTACCAGCGGGCCTACGCGGTGTGCGGGGTGCCGGCATGACGACCACCGCGACCACCGCCGCCGTCGTCCAGGAGCGGCGGCTCGAGGAACTGGCCGAGGCCGCGCTGCGGTTCCGGGCGCACGTGCCGACGATCGCCGCGTGGGGGCGGCGGCTCGCCGTCGTGCTCGGCGCGGGCGGGCGGCTGCTGGCCTGCGGGAACGGCGGCAGCGCCGCCGAGGCGCAGCATCTGACGGCCGAGCTGACCGGCCGGTTCGAGGACGACCGGCGGCCGCTGTCGGCGATCCCGCTGCACGGCGACACCTCGGCCGTCACGGCGATCGGCAACGACTACGGCGCGGCGGAGGTGTTCGCCCGGCAGGTCCGGGCGCACGGCCGCGCCGGGGACGTGCTGATCTGCCTGTCGACCAGCGGCCGCAGCCCGAACGTGGTGGCGGCGGCGCGGCTCGCCCGGCGGCTCGGGCTGACCGCGTGGGCGGTCACCGGGCCGGCGCCGAGCCCGCTGTCGGACGTCTGCGACGAGACGATCGCCGTGGACGCCGGGTCGGCGGCGACCGTCCAGGAGATCCATCTCGCCGCGATCCACCTGCTGTGCGGGGTGATCGACGAGACGCTGGGGGTGCGGCGATGACCGCGCCGCTGGTCGTCGTCGGCGACGTCCTGCTGGACATCGACATCGTCGGCAGCAGCAGCCGGATGTGCCCGGACGCGCCGGTCCCGGTCGTGGAGGGGGCCCAGGAGCGGCCCCGGCCCGGCGGGGCGGGGCTCGCGGCGCTGCTCGCCGCCGCGACGGGGCGGGAGGTGGTGCTCGTCGCCGCGCTCGCCGACGACGAGCCGGGCCGCCGGCTGCGGGCGATGCTGGAGCGGCACGTGGCGGTCGCCGCGCTGCACCTGCGCGGCGGGACGCCCTGCAAGCTGCGGATCCGGTCCGGGGAGCACGCGGTCGCGCGGCTGGACGCCGGGGAGGGGCGGGCGCAGGACGGGCCGGTCGGCCCCCGGGTCGCCGACGCGATCGCGGGCGCGGGCGCCGTGCTGGTCTCCGACTACGGCCGGGGCGTCACCCGGCACCGGGCGGTCCGGTCGCTGCTGGCGGGGCTGCCCGGCGGGGTCCCGGTCGTCTGGGACCCGCATCCGCGCGGGGAACCGCCCGTGCCGGGCACCCGACTGCTCACCCCGAACGAGGCGGAGGCGACCCGGCTCACCTCCGCCGGCGGCGCCGACATCCCCGGGACGGGGCTGGCGGCGGCCGGCCGGCGGGGCCGCCACCTCGCCGAGCGCTGGGGCCTGGACGGCGTCGCGATCACGCTGGGCGCGGAGGGCGCCCTGCTGTGCGACGGGACGGAGGCGCCGTTCCTCGCGCCCGCGGAGCCGGCACGCGGCGACACGTGCGGCGCGGGCGACAGTTTCGCGGTGGGCGCGCTGGACGTCCTCGCGGGCGGCGGGACGCTCGCCGACGCCGTGGCCGAGGGGGTCCTGCGCGCGTCGCGGTTCGTCCGGGCGGGGGCGGCCTCGGCGGTCGCGGCGCGGCTCGCCGAACCCGGCACCGCCCGGATCGTCCCGGAGCGCGGCGAGGACGGCTACGAGATCGCCGCCCGGGTCCGCCGCGCGGGCGGCACCGTCGTCGCCACCGGCGGCTGCTTCGACCTGCTGCACGCGGGGCACGTGAGCCTGCTGCAGCAGGCGCGGCGGCTCGGCGACTGCCTGGTCGTCTGCGTGAACTCGGACGCGTCGGTGCGCCGGATGAAGGGCCCGACGCGCCCGGTGACGACCGCCGCCGACCGCGTCCGGGTGCTGGAGGCGCTCAGCGACGTGGACGCCGCGGTGGTGTTCGACGACGACACGCCGGTGCCGCTGCTGGAGCGGCTGCGGCCGGACGTGTGGGTGAAGGGCGCCGACTACGCCGGGACGGACCTGCCCGAGGCCGCGACGGTCCGGGCGCACGGCGGGGAGGTGGTGCTGCTGCCGCTGCTGGCGGGGCGCTCCACGACCCGCCTGCTGTCGACCACGAAGGGAAGCGCGTCATGAACGTCCTCATCACCGGCGGATCGTCCGGGCTCGGCGCGGCCGTCGCGCGGCGCGTCGCGGACGACGGGGGAACTCCCCTCGTCCTGGACCTGCGCCCGCCGGAGGACGGGCACGCGCACATGCTCGCCGACCTCACCGACCGGACCTGCGCGGAGCGGGCCGTGCACTGCCTGGCCCGGTCCGCCGGGGGGCTGGACGCGGTCGTCGCGGCCGCCGGCGTCGACGCGTGCGGCACGCTCGGCGACGTGCCCGCCGACCGGTGGGAGCGGGTCGTGGCGGTGAACCTGCTCGGCACCGCCGCCGTGGTCCGGGCCGCGCTCCCCTATCTGGAGCACGCGCCGAACGGGCGGATCGTCACCGTCGCGTCCACGCTCGGCTTCCGGGCGCTGAGCGACGCGACCGCGTACTGCGCGTCCAAGTTCGGGGTCGTGGGCTTCACTCGCGCGCTGGCCGCCGAGCTCGCCGGGCGGATCGGCGTCACGCTGCTGGTGCCCGGCGGCATGGACACCGCGTTCTTCGACGACCGCGAGGAGCGGTACCGGCCGGGGCCGGACGCCAAGCTGAACCGGCCCGAGGACGTCGCCGCCGCGGTCGCGTTCGCGCTCGCGCAGCCGCCCGGCTGCGAGGTGCGCGAGCTGGTCGTATGCCCGGCGAAGGAACCCTCATGGCCGTGAACGGCAACGTGGGCGGGGCCGTGAACGGCGTCGGGGGCGGGGGCGTGAACGGCGCCGCCGCGTCCGCGGCGATCGCGGCGACCGCGCGGCGGGTGCTCGTGCTGCGGGCGCTGGGCCTCGGCGACCTGCTCACCGCCGTCCCGGCGCTGCGGGGGGTGCGGCGCGGCCTGCCCGGGGCGCGGATCACGCTGGCGGCCCCCGCCGCGCTGGCGCCGCTGGCGCAGGCGACCGGCGCGGTCGACGACCTGCTGCCGCTGGACGGCCTGGACCCGCCGCCGGCGCCGATCGGACCGGTGGACGTGGCGGTGAACCTGCACGGGCGGGGGCCGGAGAGCCACCGGCTGCTCGCCGCGCTCGGGCCCGGCCGGCTGGTGGCGTTCGCGCACCCCGGCGTCCCGCACACCGAGGGGCCCGACTGGGATCCCGACGAGCACGAGGCGGGGCGCTGGTGCCGGCTCGTGCGCGCCCACGGCCTGGACGCCGACCCCGCCGACCTGGACCTGCCGGTCCCGGCGGTGCCGTCGCCCGCGCCCGGAGCCGTCGTGGTGCACCCGGGCGCCGCCTGCGGCGCCCGGCGCTGGCCCGCCGAGCGGTTCGCCGCGGTCGCGGCGGCGCTCCGGGACGCGGGCGAGCGCGTCGCCGTCACCGGCGGCGCGGGCGAGGCGCTCCTCGCCCGCCGGGTCGTGGACCTCGCCGGGCTCGGCGGCGGCGCGTGCCTCGCGGGCCGCACCGGGCCGGCGGAGCTCGCCGCGCTCGTCGCGGGCGCGCGGCTCGTCGTGTGCGGGGACACCGGCGTCGCGCACCTCGCGACCGCCTACCGGACCCCGTCGGTGCTGCTGTTCGGCCCGACGCCGCCCGCGCGGTGGGGGCCGCCCGACCGGGCGCAGCACCTGGTGCTGTGGGCGGGCCGGTGCGGCGACCCGCACGGCCGCGACCCGCATCCGGGACTGCTGGAGATCACCACGGCGGACGCCGTGGCGGCCGCGGGCCGGGCGCTCGCCCGGGCGCCCGCCTGAGAGAACGGAGGACGAGAATGAGACACGAACGCGCGGTGGTGACCGGCGGCGCCGGCTTCCTCGGCTCACACCTGTGCGAGGCGCTGCTGGCCCGCGGCATCGCGGTGGTGTGCCTCGACAACCTGCTGACGGGCCCGGCCCGCAACATCGCCCATCTCACCGGACGGCGGGACTTCCACTTCGCCAAGCGGGACCTGACCGAGCCGGTGCACGTCCCCGGCGACGTCGGGTACGTGTTCCACCTGGCGTCGGCGGCGTCGCCCGCCGACTACCTGCGGCTGCCGATCCAGACGCTGGAGGTCGGCAGCGTCGGCACCCGCAACGCCCTGGACTTCGCCGAGCGCAAGCGCGCGCGGTTCGTCCTCGCGTCCACCTCCGAGGTGTACGGGGACCCGCTGGTCCATCCGCAGCCGGAGACGTACTGGGGGAACGTCAACCCGATCGGGCCGCGCAGCGTCTACGACGAGGCGAAGCGGTTCGGGGAGGCGCTGACGTCGGCGTTCCGGCACTCGCGGGGGCTGGACGCCGCGATCGTGCGGATCTTCAACACGTACGGGCCGCGGATGCGGCCGGACGACGGCCGCGCCGTCCCGACGTTCCTGCGGCAGGCGCTCACCGGGGAGCCGCTCACCGTCGCCGGGGACGGCTCCCAGACGCGGTCGATCTGCCATGTGGACGACACCGTCCGCGGCATCATCGCGCTCGCCATGTCCGACCATCCGGGGCCGGTGAACATCGGCAGCCCGTACGAGATCTCGATGCTGGACCTGGCCCGGCTGATCATCGAGCTGACCGGTTCGTCATCCACCGTCCGGTTCGTCGAGCGGCCGGTCGACGACCCGGAGGTCCGGCGGCCGGACACCGCGCTCGCGCGGGACGTCCTCGGCTGGAGTCCCCGCGTGACGGTGGACGAGGGGCTGCGCGGCACGATCGAGTGGTTCGCCCGTGAACTGCTGATCGCCCGTCCCGCCTGAGCCCGCTCCGGGGGGACGGTATGGACACCCGCCCGTTTACCGATCGGGCGGCGCGGGCAGAGTCAGTGAGCGGCCCACTCGCCGGTCCGGTGCCTTCGTGTACGGGGCCGCGAGCCTGGGCCGCGCCAGGTGTCTCAGCCGGACACCGCCGCCGCGGCCCACGCGCCGCAGCAGGCGGCGGCGAGGCCCCCGGCGACGCTTCCGGCCGCGTTCAGCACGGCCGGGAGCCGGGCACCGTCCTCGGCGAGGCGGAGCGTCTCGTACCCGAACGTGGAGTAGGTCGTGAGGGCGCCGCACAGGCCGGTTCCCGCGAAGGCCATCGCGACTCCGCCGACGGGGAGCGCCGCGAGGAACCCGAGCAGCGCCGACCCGGCGACGTTGACGGTGAGCGTGCCCCACGGGAACACCCCGCCGTGCCGGGCCTGGACGGCGCGGTCGGCCAGGTAGCGCAGCGGCGCGCCGAGCGCCCCGCCCAGCGCGATCAGCAGGATCGTCACCGTCCGCTCCCCCGTTCCGCGGGGCGTACGAGGCGGCGGACGAGGCGGCGGGTGGCGCGGACGCCGGCGGCGACGGCCAGGAGCGCGGCGGCGAGGGTGCCGGCGGCGTAACCGAACGCGGCCGCGGGCCGGCCCTCGTCCAGCAGCGCCCGGATGTCGACGGCGTACGCGGAGAACGTGGTGAAGCCGCCGAGCACGCCGGTGCCGAGGAACGGCCGGGCGAGCCGGGGCGCCCGCGGGGTCTCGGCGACCAGCACCATCAGCGCGCCGATCAGCAGGCACCCCGTGGTGTTGACGCCGAGCACCGCCCACGGGAACCCGCCGGGCGGGCGCGGGACGCCGGCGGTCACCCCGGCGCGGGCGAGGGCGCCGAGCGCGCCGCCCAGCGCGATCGCCCCCAGCGTCGACCAGGGAGCGCGCCGCAGCTCGGCGGCCTGGGGCGGGACGCGCAGATCGACGTCGGGGTCGATGGCGCGGGCGGGGACGCCGGCCCGGTGCGCCGCTGGGCCGCCGGGCTCGGCGGCGGGGTCGGCATGGTCCGGCATCGCCGGATCCTATCGATCAGGGCTCCGGCCGGTCGATCCGGCCGCGCCAGGCGCCCGTCGGACGCCGCGCGCCTCGATGAACCTTGTGAACCGCTGGAGGTCGCCGCCCGTTCCCGCCATGTGATCCCGATGCCGGGCCCGTTCCTTTTCGGGGCGTCCGGAACCGGGCGTCCGTGTGATCCGTGATCGGCCGGGTAGAGGCACGGAGCCGAGCAGATCCACCCTTTCCCGCAGAACTCCCGTGAGAAGGAGGACACTCGATGACGTCGGCGCAGAGGGCGAGACCACCGCGACCCGCCGCACGGGCCCAGGCCGCGACCTCGTCCCCGTTCCCGGCGCCGGTGCGGCCCGCCGAACCGGCGCGCGCCCCCGACGGCGACGCGGAGCGGCTGCTGGCGGAGATGAACCGGCTGTCACCCGGCGATCCGCGCCGCGAGCGGCTTCGCTCCCGGATCGTCGACCTGCACACCGCGCTCGTGCGGAGCGTCGCGCGCCGCTACGCCGGGCGGGGCGAGCCCCTCGACGACCTCCAGCAGGTCGCCTTCCTGGGGCTGGTCAAGGCGATCAACCGGTTCGACCCCGAGGTCGGCGACCGGTTCGTCACCTACGCCTACCCGGTGGTGACCGGGGAGGTGAAGCGCCACTTCCGGGACAAGACGTGGGGCATGCGGGTGTCGCGGCGGATCCAGGAGGCCCGGCCGGTGCTGCAGAGCACCGTCCAGGAGTTCACCCGCGAGCACGGCCGCGCCCCGACCACCGCCGAGATCGCCGCCGCGATGGGGATCACCGAGGAGGAGACGATCGAGGTGATCGTGGCGTGCGACGCGTACCGGCCGCTGTCGCTGGAGGCCCCGGTGGACGGCGCGCGCGACGGCGACGGCGGCACCGTGGGCGAGCAGATCGGCTCCGAGGACCCCGCCCTGGACGCGTTCATCGACGGCCACGCGCTCGGCCCGCTCATCGACGGCCTCCCCGAGCGGGAGCGGACGATCCTGCTGCTGCGGTTCTTCGGCAACAAGACGCAGACGCAGATCGCCGAGCAGATCGGGCTGTCGCAGATGCACGTGTCGCGGCTGCTGCGCGCGACGCTGGACCGGCTCCGGACCGGCCTGCTCGCGGAACGCTGATCCCGGCCGCCCGTTTACGATCACTCCATGGTCGATTCACCGGTGCGCTGGGGCATTCTCGGGACGGGCGGCATCGCCGCGGTCTTCACGGAGGACGTGCTGCGCCTCCCCGACCACGAGGTCGCCGCCGTCGGGTCGCGGTCGGCGGGCACCGCCGAGGACTTCGCCGCCCGGTACGGGATCGGCCGCGCGCACGGCTCGTACGGGGACCTCGCCGCCGACGAGGGAGTCGACGTCGTGTACGTCGCGACCCCCCACCCGATGCACTACGAGCCCGCCCGCCTGTGCCTGGAGGCGGGCCGGGCCGTCCTCGTGGAGAAGCCGTTCACGACGCGCGCCGCCGACGCCGAGAGCCTCGCGGCGCTGGCGCGCGAGCGGGGCGTCTTCGCCATGGAGGCGATGTGGACGCGGTTCAACCCGCTCGTCCGGCGGATCCGCGACCTCGTCGCCGACGGGGCGATCGGCGACGTCACCGCCGTGTACGCCGACTTCTCCATCGCGGCGGAGTTCGACGAGGGGCATCGCCTCTGGTCGGCGGACCTCGGCGGCGGCGCCCTCCTCGACCTCGGCTGCTACGTGCTGTCGTTCACGTGGCCGCTGCTCGGCGCGCCCGCGTCCGTCCAGGCGACCGCCTCGCCCGCCCCGACCGGCGTGGACGCCAACACCGGCATCCTGCTCGGCTACGACTCGGGCGCGGTCGCGCTGCTGCACTGCGGGCTGCGGGGCGACTCCCCGCACGCCGCGACGGTCGTCGGGACCCGCGGCCGGATCGACGTCGCGCCGCCGTTCTACCGCCCCGCCTCGATGACGGTCGTGCGCGCCGGGCGCGACCCGGAGACGGTCACCGCCGGCGTCGACGGGCACGGCTACACCTACCAGGCGCAGGAGGTCGCGCGCTGCCTTCGGGCGGGCCGCACCGAGTCGCCCCTCATGCCGCTGGACGAGACGGTCGAGATCCTCCGCACGGTCGAGGAGGTCACGGGCCTGTTCCGGGCTCAGTCGACGTCGACCCAGCCGTAGGTGCGCTCGACGGCCTTCTTCCAGCCCCGGTAGCCCTCCTCCCGGCGCCGCTCGTCCCAGGTCGGCCGCCAGCGCTTGTCCTCGTTCCAGTTCCGGCGCAGCTCGTCGGTCCCGTTCCAGAACCCGACGGCGAGCCCGGCGGCGTACGCGGCGCCGAGCGCGGTGGTCTCGGCGACGACCGGCCGGGACACCGGCACGCCCAGGATGTCGGCCTGGAGCTGCATGCACAGCTCGTTCGCGGTGACGCCGCCGTCGACCTTGAGCACGTCCAGGGAGACCCCGGAGTCGGCGTGCATCGCCTCCACCACGTCCCGGGACTGGTAGCAGATCGCCTCCAGCGTCGCGCGGGCCAGGTGCGCGTTGGTGTTGTACCGCGACAGCCCGACGATCGCGCCGCGCGCGTCCGAGCGCCAGTAGGGCGCGAACAGGCCGGAGAACGCGGGGACGAAGTAGACGCCGCCGTTGTCGTCGACCTGCCGGGCGAGCGACTCCGACTGCGCCGCGCCGGAGATGATGCCGAGCTGGTCGCGGAGCCACTGCACCGCCGACCCTGTCACCGCGATCGACCCTTCGAGGGCGTAGACGGGGGCCTGGTCGCCGAACCTGTAGCAGACGGTGGTGAGCATGCCCGCCTTGGACCGGACGAGCTCGGTGCCGGTGTTGAGCAGCAGGAAGTTGCCGGTGCCGTAGGTGTTCTTCGCCTCGCCGGGCGCGAAGCACACCTGCCCGACCGTGGCGGCCTGCTGGTCGCCGAGGATGCCGGTGACCGGGATCTCGCCGCGCAGCGGGCCGGTCGCCCGGGTCGTCCCGTACGGTTCGGGCGCCGACGACGGCCTGATCTCGGGGAGCATCGAGCGGGGGATGCCGAAGAACGACAGGAGCTGCTCGTCCCAGTCGAGGGTCTCCAGGTCCATCAGCATCGTCCGGCTGGCGTTGGTCGGGTCGGTGACGTGCACACCGCCGTCCGTCCCGCCGGTGAGGTTCCACAGGACCCAGGTGTCGACGTTGCCGAACACCGCGTCGCCCTTCTCGGCGGCCTCGCGGACGCCGGGGACGTTCTCCAGGATCCACTGCACCTTGCCGCCCGAGAAGTAGGTGGCGGGCGGCAGCCCGGCGCGGTGCCGGATGGTCTCGCCGCGGCCGTCGCGCTCCAGCGCGGACGCTATGCGGTCGGTGCGGGTGTCCTGCCAGACGATCGCGTTGTAGTAGGGGCGTCCGGTGCGGCGGTTCCAGACCACGGTCGTCTCGCGCTGGTTGGTGATGCCGAACGCGGCCAGGTCGCTGTGGGTCAGGTTCGCCTTGGTGAGGGTGGACTCGATGACCGAGCGGGTCCGCTCCCAGATCTCGGTGGGATCGTGCTCGACCCAGCCGGCCCGCGGCATGATCTGCCCGTGCTCCAGCTGGTGGCGGGCGATCTCGTTCCCGCCGTGGTCGAAGACCATGAACCGGGTGCTGGTCGTGCCCTGGTCGAGGGCTCCGACGAAGTCGGCCATGCGGCTGTCCCTTTCCGGGTCGAGGGGTGGACGGGTGCGGTTCCGGTCGAGCGGGCGGGCCGTTGTCGGGATGAAGTACGGCGCGCGCCGGTCACCCCTCTCCCCGAGGGGTACTTTGGCTTACCTAAGCAGACGTCGAGACACGGGGGAACGCCATGGCGACGGAGCCGGCGCGACGGGGTCCGAATCTTCACCGGGGGACGGTGCTGCGCACCGAGCGGATCACCCCGCGCATGATCCGCGTCGTGCTCGGCGGGGCGGACCTCGCCGGGTTCCCGGCGGGCGAGTACACCGACCACTACGTCAAGCTGCTGTTCCCGCGTCCGGGGACGGCCTATCCCGAACCGTTCGACATGGAGCGGATCCGGGCGGAGATGCCCCGCGAGCAGTGGCCGGTCACCCGGACCTACACCGTCCGGGCGTGGGACCCGGCGGCCGTGGAGCTGACGATCGACTTCGTGCACCACGGCGACGCGGGCCTCGCGGGGCCGTGGGCGGCGAACGCCCGGCCCGGCGACGTGATCCGCTTCCTCGGTCCGGGCGGCGCGTACGCGCCGCGCCCGGACGCCGCGTGGCACCTGCTCGCCGGGGACGAGAGCGCGCTGCCTGCCATCTCCGCCGCGCTGGAGCGGATCCCGGCGGGCGCGCCCGTGCGCGCGTTCGTCGAGGTCGCCGACGCGGCCGAGCGGCAGGAGCCGGCCTGCCCCGGCGACGCCGAGATCGTCTGGCTGTACCGGGGCGGCGCCCCGGTCGGCGACCTGCTGGTGGAGGCCGTCCAGAAGCTGGAGTTCCCGGACGGCGAGGTGCACGCGTTCGTGCACGGCGAGGCCGGGTTCGTCCGGGCGCTGCGGCGGCACCTGCGCGTCGACCGGGGCCTCCCCCTGGAGCGGCTGTCGATCTCGGGCTACTGGCGACGCGGCCGCGACGAGGACGGCTGGCGGGCGGGCAAGCGCGAGTGGAACCGCGAGGTGGAGGAAGAGGAGGCCCGCGCGCTCAGGCGGTGATCTCCCCCGCGCCGGCGTCGTCGTCGGTGAAGCCGGGCAGCCACCGCTCGGCCTCCGCGCGGAACGGCCCCTCGGCCTCCAGCTGGCACAGCACCCCGCCGCAGCCGGCGAGGGCGCGGCTCACCGCGAGGTACTGCGCCGGGAGCCGCCACTGCCGGGCGAGCCCGCCCGGCCGCAGGTCGGACGCCAGGCCGAAGCCGCGCGCGGTCTGCTCCCGCATCCACGCGCGGGTGTAGCGGAACCGCTCGACGGCGAACGGCGCGGCGTGCGGGGCGACGAGGGCGGCGACCTCCTCGGGGTCCACGTCGCCGTCCGGGGCGAGGAAGCCCTCGTCCCGGAGCGCCTCGACCATCTCCTCCGCGTCGCCGAGGGTGCCGATCCGCAGCAGCCGCCCGATCGACCACTGCAGCTCCGCCGGGACGTGCGCGGCGCCGCCGAAGTCGAGGACGCCGAGGCGGCCGTCGGGCATGATCCGGAAGTTCCCCGGATGCGGGTCGATGTGGATCATCTCGCAGCGCGCCGGGGCGGACAGCAGGAAGCGGAACAGCAGCAGCCCGGCCCGGTCGCGCCCGGCCCGGTCCCCCGCGGCGATCACGTCGGCGAACGGGGTGCCGTCCAGCCACTCGGTGACCAGGACGTTCCCCGCCTGCGCGACGACGGCCGGGACGACGAAGTCGGGGTCGCCGTCGTAGGCGTCGTGGAACGCGGTCTGGTTGCGGGCCTCGTCGGCGTAGTCGAGTTCCTTCTCCAGCCGCCGCTTCAGGTCCGCGACGACCGGCTTGACCTCGACGCCCGGGAAGAGCGGGGTGAACAGCCGGCTCAGCCGGGAGATCTGGTTGAAGTCGCTCATCAGGGCCTGCGCGGCGCCGGGGTACTGGACCTTGACGGCGACGGTCCGGCCGTCGCGCCAGACGGCCCGGTGGACCTGCCCGATGGACGCGGCGGCGGCGGGCCGGTCGTCGAACTCGGCGAACTCCTCGCGCCAGGCGTCCCCGAACGCCTCGGCGAGGACCTTGTGGACGGACGCGGCGGGCAGCGGCGGCGCCGCCTCCTGCAGCCTGGTGAGGCTGGCGCGGAACGGCCCGGCGACGTCCTCGGGCAGCCCCGCCTCGAAGATCGACATCAGCTGGCCGACCTTCATGGCGCCGCCCTTCAGCTCGCCGAGGACGGCGAACAGCTGCTCGGCGGTGCGGCGCTGGACCTCCGCCGCGACCGCCTCGGCGGGGCGGCCGATCGTCCGCTTGCCGAAACCGAGGGCGGTGCGCCCGGCGAAGCCGATGGGGAGCGTGGCGAGCTTGGCGGTACGGGTCACCGCGCGGCGCGGCAGATCACTCATCCAGGATTCTCCAGCCTGTAAGTGCCGGGAGGGCATCTTGCCGGGCGAACATCACGGAATGGTCATTCCCCCGTACAGGTGTCAGCGCTCGGCCGGACCCGAAGATTCCCAGCGCGTGTCCGGAGGGTGTCACCGCGTCACGGCCGGCGGCAGGCCCGTCCGGCACGGCGGTTCCGCGTTCGCGAGACTACCGAGCGTGATCGGGGGGTAGTCACGGTTCGTGGAAGAGCAACAGGGGGACGCCGGACGCAAGGGCCGGCTACTGATCATCGGCGGGGCGGAGAACCGGACCTGCGGGGCGGGCCCGCTGGAGGCGTTCGCCGGCCTCGCGGGCGGTGAGCACGCCCGGATCGTCGTCGTGACCACCGCCACCGAGGTGCCCGAGGAGGTCGCCGACCAGTACACCGCGGTGTTCGGCCGGCTGGGCGTGACCTCGGTCCGGGAGCTGCGGCTGCTCGGCAGGGCCGCCGCCGACGACTCCGCGACGCTGCGGGCGCTGGAGTCGGCGACCGGGGTGCTGTTCAGCGGCGGCGACCAGTCCCGGATCCGCACCCTCGTCGGCTCCCGCACCAACGAGCTGCTCAAGCGGCGGCTCGAGCAGGAGGGCCTGGTCATCGCCGGGACCAGCGCGGGCGCGACCGCGATGGGCCACTGGATGATCCTCGGCGGCCACGGCCACGACGTCGCCGCCAGCAGCGTCAAGGTCGGCCCCGGCCTCGGCCTGCTCGACAACGTCCTCATCGACATGCACTTCAACGAGCGGGGCCGGCTGCCGCGGCTGCTCAGCGGCATCGCGCTGGACATCCGGCTGCTCGGCGTCGGCATCGACGAGGACACCGCGATCGTCGTCGGGGACGGCCACTTCACGGTCGTCGGCACCGGCGTCGTCACGGTCGTGGACGCGGGCCAGGCCACCGTCGCCTACGCCGCGTCCGACGACGAGCCGATGGCGATGTTCGACGTGTCGCTGCACCTGCTGCCCGCCGGCTGCTCGTTCCAGATGCACGACCGTCTCCCCGCGATCGGCACGATGCGCGGCGCGAACGGGGAGGTGGGGTAGCCCGTGCGGCTCGACGGACTGCGCCGCCTCGGCGGCCCGAACGTCTACCTGTCCCGGCCCGTCGCCGTCGCCCGCCTCGATCTGCAGGGGCTGACCGGCCACGAGACCACCGACCACCCCGGCTTCGCCGGCCGGCTCGTCGCGGCGCTGCCCGGCCTCGCCGCCCACCACTGCGCGGCCGGACGGCCCGGCGGGCTGCTGGCGGCGATGGAGCGCGGCACCTACTTCGGACACGTCACCGAGCACGTCACGCTCGAGCTGTCCGGCCTGATCGGCCGCGAGGTGTACTTCGGCCGGACGGTCCGCGCCGGCGGCGCCGCGCAGGACCGCGACGGCGGCGGCCGCGACGGCCGGTTCGACGTGATCCTGGAGTGCCCGCTGGACGAGCCGTCCTGCGACACCGTCGTCACCGACCTGATCGGGCTCGCGATCCGGCTGGTGACGGGCGTGCTGGAGGGCCGCGCGCCCGACCTGGCCGACGATCTGGCGCGCGTCCGCGCCCGTCATGAGCGGGGCCGGCTGGGGGTGAGCACGGCCGCGCTGGCGCGGGCCGCCCGGGAGCGGGACGTGCCGGTCCACCGGGTCGGGGACCTCAACCTGCTGCGGCTCGGGTACGGCGTGCACCGGCGCAGCCTGTGGGCCGCGATGACGGACGGCACCTCGGCGATCGGGATGGAGGTCGCGGCCGACAAGCGGCTCGCGCACCGGCTGCTCGCCGACGCGGGGGTCCCGGTCCCCGAGGGGCGGATCGCCGCGTCCCCGGCGGAGGCCCTGGAGGCGCTGCACGACATCGGCGGCCCGGTCGTCCTGAAACCGGTGGCCGGGCACCAGGGCGAGGGCGTGCACATCGGGCTCAGCACCCCGCCGGAGGTGGTGGCGGCGTTCGCGTCCGCGGCCGGGGACGCGGGCGAGGTGCTCGTCGAGGCGTACGTGCCGGGCAAGGACTACCGGGTGCTCGTCGTCGGCGGGCGCGTCGCGGCCGCCGCCGAGCTGACCGCCGCGCACCTCGTCGGCGACGGGGCGGCCACGGTCGCCGAGCTCGCCGCGCGGGTCAACGACGACCCGGCGCGGGGCGAGGGCCACGACCGTCCGCTGACCCGGCTGGCGCTCGGGCGGGCGGAGATCGCGCAGCTCACCCGGCAGGGCCACGGCCCGGACACGGTCCCGGCCGCCGGGGAGACGGTGTGGCTGCGCCGCAACGCGAACCTGTCCACCGGCGGGACCAGCCGGGACGTGACCGACGACGTCCACCCGGGCGTCGCGGCGCTGTGCGTGCGGGCCGCCGCCACCGTCGGGATGGACGTGTGCGGCATCGACCTGCGGCTGCCCGACATCGCGGCCCCGCCGCCCGCCGAGCGCGGCGCCGCGGGGGTCCTGGAGGTGAACGCCGCGCCCGGCCTGCGGATGCACCTGGAGCCGCACGAGGGCGCGCCGCGCGACGTCGCGGGCGACATCGTCGGACTGCTGTATCCGGACGGGATGCCGTCGCGCATCCCGATCGTGTCCGTCACCGGCACCAACGGCAAGACCACGACGGTCCGGATGATCGCGCACATGCTGGAGCTGGACGGGCTGTGCACCGGGATGACCACCACCGAGGGCGTGTACGTCGGCGGGCGGCTGGTGCACCGGTCCGACGCGTCCGGGCCCCGGTCGGCCGAGATGGTCCTCGGCGACCGGTCGGTGGAGGCGGCGGTGCTGGAGACGGCGCGCGGCGGGATCGTCCGCCGCGGCCTCGGCTACGACCGCGCGGACGCCGCGGTCGTCACGAACGTGACCGCCGACCACCTCGGCGTCGACGGCGCGCTGTCGCTGGACGACCTCATCGAGATCAAGGCGCTGGTCGCCGAGGAGGTCCGGCCGGGCGGGCACCTCGTGCTGAACGCCGCCGACCCGGCGAGCGCGGGCATGGCGCGGCGGCCCCGCGTCCGGGAGCGGGACCTGGAGATCCGCTACTTCGCGCCGGAGCCGGACGCCCCGGGGATCGCCGAGCACCTGGCCGCGAACGGGACCGCCTACTTCGCCGAGCACGGCTGGCTGACCGAGGCGCGCGGCGAGCGCCGCACCCGGATCCTGCCGGTCGAGGACGTCGCGGGCTGCTACGGCGGCGCCGCCGCGCACGTGGTGGAGAACGCCCTCGCGGCGCTGGCCGCCGCGAGGGCGCTCGGCGTCCCGGTGGACGTCGGCGCGCGGGCGCTGCGCACGTTCGAGCCGCACACCCGCAACCCGGGCCGCGGCTGCGTGTACCGGCTCGGGTCCAACCCGATCCTGGTCGACTACGCGCACAACGCGGCCGCGGTCGCGGCGATCGGCGCGTTCGTCGAGCGGCGCTGGGGCCGGTCCGGGGTCGCCGCGGTCACGCTGCCGGGCGACCGGGCCGACGCGCTCGTCGTGGAGACGGCGCGGGCGCTCGCCGGGACGTTCGGCCGCGTCGTCGTCTACGAGGACGAGGACCTGCGGGGCCGCCGCCCCGGCGAGATGACCCGGCTGATCGTGGACGGGCTGCGGCGCGGCCGCCCGGACGTCCGGCACCATCCGGCCGGCGACCTGAAGGCGGCGCTGACGTCCGCCCTCGGCATGGCGGGGCCGGGCGAGCCCGTCCTGCTGCTGTACGAGAAGCTGCAGCCGGTCGGCGAGCTGCTCGACACGCTGGGCGCGGCGCCCGGCGGCTGATCGCCCGGTCCGGTCACCGGGCGGCGACCGGACCGCTCCCCGCAACGGAGCCTTCACCGCCGCCCCGTTCCGCCCGCGGCCCGTCCAGGGCCGCGGGCGGCCCCACCGGGCCGGCGGCGCGGCGCGGGGGCCTCACCAGCAGGGCGGCGGCGGACAGCAGGGCGAGGACGACCACGCCGTCCAGCCAGTAGTGGTTGGCCGTGGCGACCACGACCGCGACGGTCAGCACGGGGTGCGCCGCCCACAGCCAGCGCCACCGGGTGCGCGTGCTCGCGATGAGCCCGAACGCGACGACGGCGGCCCAGCCGATGTGCAGGGACGGCATCGCCGCGTACTGGTTGGCGACCGAGTCGGCGTGCGGCGCCCCGTACACCGCCGGGCCGAACCGGGCGCCGGTGTCGATCAGCCCGGTCATGGCGAGCATCCGCGGCGGGGCCAGGGGGACGAGGACGTGCAGGACGAGCCCGGCCCCCGTCAGCGCCACCAGCAGCCGCCGGATCCACCGGTAGTGCGTCGGCCGCCGCAGGTACATCCAGAGCAGGAACGCGGCGGTCGCGGGGAAGTGGACGTAGGCGTAGTAGCCGTTCGCCGCGTACACGAGGGTCTCGTGGCGCAGGAGGACCTCCTGCACGGCCGTCTCGCTGGGCAGGGCGAGGAGCCGTTCGAGGCGCCAGATCCCGTGCGCGTTGTCGAAGGCGTCCGCGACCTTCCCGGCGGCGAAGAACCGTCCGAGCTTGTAGAGCCCGAACAGGACGGTGATCAGCACCAGCTCGCGAACGGGCGCGGGCCGTCCCGGCTTGGTCCTCATCGATGCCGTCCTTCGCCGCCGGGACAGGGTCAGACCCGGGCCGGGTCGGGTTCGCGGTCGGCCACCGGGGCGGGGGCCCCGGCCAGGACCCCGCGCAGCTTCTCGCCCTCGACGTCGACGTTCGGCAGGATCCGCCCCAGCCATCCGGGCAGCCACCACGCGGCATGGCCGGCGAGCGCCATCACGGCCGGGACGATCGTCATCCGGACGACGAAGGCGTCGACCGCGACGCCGGCGGCGAGCGCGAAGCCCATCATCTTGATCATCGGTTCGTCGGCGGCGATGAACCCGGCGAACACCGCGATCATGATCACCGCGGCGGCGGTGACGACCCGGGCGCCGTGCTCGAACCCGATGACGACGGCGTCCCTGGGCGTGGCGCCGTGCACGAACTCCTCGCGCATCCGGGTCACGAGGAACACCTGGTAGTCCATGGCGAGGCCGAACACGACACCGATCAGGAAGATCGGCAGCAGGCTCATGATCGGGCCGGTCTCCTCGACGCCGAGCAGCCCGGCGAGCCAGCCCCACTGGAACACCGCGACGACCGCGCCGAACGTGGCGGCGACCGTGAGCAGGAACCCGAGGGTCGCCTTCAGCGGCACGAGGACGGAGCGGAACACCAGCATGAGCAGGACGAACGCGAGCCCGACGACGAGGGCGAGGTAGGGCGCGAGGGCCTGGCCGAGCTTGTCGGAAACGTCGATCGCCATCGCGGTCTGCCCCGTCACCATCGCGTCGGCGCCGGTGGCGTCGGCGCGGTCGCGGATCTCCGCGACGAGGTCCTCGGTGGCCTGGCTGCCCGGACCGCTCTTCGGGACGACGGTCAGCAGCGCGGTGTCCCCGGCCTTGTTCGGGACGGGGGCGGTCACGGCGGCCACGTCCGGCAGCCGCTCGATCTCACCGGCGAACCTCGCCGCCGCGGCGGGCGCGGCACCGGCCTTCCCGGCGTCCACCACGACGAGCAGCGGGCCGTTGACGCCGGCGCCGAAGCCCGCGCTGAGCAGGTCGTACGCCTTGCGCTGGGTGGTGTCGGGCGAGGCGATCTCGTCGCCGGGCAGGCCGAGGCGCAGGTCGGTCGCGGGGATCGCGATCACGCCCAGCGCGGCGATGGCCGCGAGCAGCACCGGGACCGGCCGGCGGACGATGGCGCGCGCCCAGCGCGCCCCCGCCGGCTCCCGGCCGTCCCCGGTCCGGTCGCCGCGCAGGCCGGGGATCCTCCCGCCGAGGACGCGGCGCCCGCCGAAGCCGAGCAGGGCGGGCAGCAGGCTGAGCGCGATGAGGACGGCGACGACCACGGCGAACGCGGCGGCGAGCCCCATCTCGGTGAGGATCGGGATGTCCACGACGGCGAGCCCGGCGAGGGCGATGACGACGGTCAGGCCGGCGAACACGACCGCGGACCCGGCGGTGCCGACGGCGCGCCCGGCGGCCTCCTCGCCCTCGCGGCCCTCCTCCAGCTCGTGCCGGTAGCGGGACACGATGAACAGGGCGTAGTCGATGGCGACGGCGAGCCCGAGCATCAGCGCGAGCGTCGAGGTGGTGGAGCTCATGTCGATGAAGCCGGTCGCGGCCGTGATCACCGACATGGCGATCGCGACGCCGAGCAGCGCGTTCAGCAGCGGCAGGCCCGCCGCGATCAGCGAGCCGAACGTGATCACGAGGACGACGGCCGCGACGCCGACGCCGATGATCTCGGTGGCGCTCTGCTCGGGGATGGTCTCGGTCGCGCTGCCGCCCATCTCCACCTGGAGCCCGGCGTCGCGCGCCGCCTGCCCCGCCGCGGCGAGGCCGTCCCGCATCTCCTCGGTGACCTCGATCGGCGTGACGGTGTAGGTCACCTGGGCGTAGGCGATCCGGCCGTCCGCGGACACCGAGCGCGCGTCGAACGGGTCGACGACGGACGCGACGTTCGGCTCCTCGCCGAGCGCCGCGACGGTCGTGCGCACGGCCGCCTTCGCGGCCGGGTCGGTGACCTTCGCGCCGTCCTTCGCCGCGAACACGACGCGGGCGGTGGCGCCGTCCGCGGCGGCCTGCGGCATCCGCTCGGACAGCAGGTCGATCGCGCGCTGCGACTCCGTGCCGGGGATCGAGAACTCGGTGGACGTGGGGCCCTTCAGGGCCGCGGCGCCGGCGCCGCACAGCACCAGCAGCCCCACCCACAGGAGGGCGACGAGCCGCCGGTGGCGGAAGGAGGACCGGCCGAGCCGGTACAGCAGGGTGGCCAAGAGAGTTTTCCCATCGGTAAAGAAGATTATTTGGCATCGCCGGGCGGACTCAAGGGGGCGCACAGCGGGCCGGGGTGGGAGCGGGACCGCTAGACGGGATCGGGGACGGGCGGCGGCAGTCCCGCGCGCAGTTGCGCGAACGCCGTGTCGATCAGGACGCCGAGATCGGTGCCGAACGGGTCGTCCGACCACAGGTCCACGGCGGCGCGGATGGCGACCCCCGCCGCGCCCGCGACCAGGTGCGGGTAGACGTCGCGTCCGGCGTCGGTGCCGGTCCGCTCCGCGATCAGCCCGGCGACCCGGCCCTGCATCTCGGCGAGCCCGCACAGCCGGCTCGCGACCAGCGACGGGTCCGTCTTGATCACGCGGAGCAGCGCGACGGCCTCGGCCGGCTGCGCCGCCGCCTCCGCGAGCAGGCCCGCGACGACCGCGTGCAGCGCGTCCCAGACCGGCTCGCCGGACGGGCGGGCGCGCAGGCCGTCGAGGATGGCGAGCACCCCGTCGGTGAGCGGGGCGGTGATCGCCTCCTCCTTGCCCGCGAAGTAGTTGTGGAAGGTGCGCGCCGACACGCCGGCGGTCTCGGCGATCTCCTCGATCGTCACGCCGTCCACGCCGCGCTCGACCGCGAGCCGCGCGGCCGCCCGGCTGAGCGCCGCACGGGTCGCGGCCTTCTTGCGCTCGCGCAGCCCGATTTCCGTCATACGCCCACGGTACGACCAACTTGCGCAGTACGCAAAAATTCAGGCCCTGCCAAATTACGTGATGTGCATCTCAGGGCGGCCGGGAAGAAGCGGCACCGCCACTCGGTTCCGGGCACGCCGAAGACCACCGCCTCGAACGAGACGATGTGAAGGGAATCGCGCCGGTCTCGCCCGCCTCGGCCCGGCGCCGGGGCACGTCGGCTCTCCGCCCGGCGGACGGCGTCCGAAGGTGCCCGGAGGTATCCGCTCAGCGGCCGACGTCAGGGGAATTCCGCTCGGCGGAGGGCGTCAGGCGGTCTCGGGCAGCCCGAACACGCCGAACAGCGAGGTGTCGAAGAACGCGCCGACCCGCGCCACCCCGTCCCGCGTCACGGTGAGCACCTGGAGCTGAAACGGCCGGTGGACGCCGTCCTCGTCGCGCCGGTACACCGCGAACGCCGGCTGCCCGTTGGCGGTCGTCGGGATCATCCGCAGCTCCCCCGGCTCCGGCCCGCACTGCGCCTTGATCAGCCGGACGATGCCCTCCGCGCCGACGAACCACTGCGGGTACGGCGGCATCTCCCACACGGCGTCCTTCTTGAACAGCTCGACGAGCCGGTTCACGTCGGCGTCCTCGAACGCCTTCGCGTACTGCTCCAGGAGCTCCTTCCGCCCCGGGTCCGTGGGCTCGGCGAGGTCGTCGCGCAGCGGCGGCTCCTCCTCCAGCCGCGCCCGCGCCCGCTGCAGCGCCGAGTTGACGGCGGCGGTGGAGATCTCCATCAACTCGGCCACCTCGGCGGCCCGCCACTTGAGGACGTCGCGCAGCAGCAGCGCCACCCGCTGGTTGGCGGGCAGCCGCTGCAGCGCCGCGACGAACGCCAGCCGGGTGCTCTCCCGCGCCGCGACGATCGTCGCGGGATCGGAGGCGTCTCCGCCGACCAGGGCGTCCGGCGCGGGCTCGAGCCACGGCACCTCGGGCGACGCCACGACGGGCCGCTCGGGCTCGCTGTCCGGCGCCCCGAGCCCCGACGGCATCGGCCGGTTCCCCCGCTGGTCGATCGCCGTCAGGCACGCGTTCGTGGCGATCCGGTACAGCCACGTCCGCAGCGAGGACCGCCCCTCGAACCCGCCGTAGGACTTCCAGGCCCGCAGATAGGTCTCCTGGACGAGGTCCTCGGCGTCGTGGATGGACCCGAGCATCCGGTAGCAGTGCGCGAGCAGTTCCCGCCGGTACGGATCGGCGAGCCGCTCGAAGTCCTGCCCGCTGTCGATGGTGCTGTCGGTCATGAGGTGGTCACCTTCACTCGGCACGGTCACGGATGGACCGACACCCCTTGGCCCGGCCCCTCTTCACCACCGACCATAGGCGCCCCCACCGACAGAACCGGCGATCGCCCGCCGACCCGACCTATTCGTCCCGCAACCGGGCGACGAGTTCCCCGAACACCCGCCGAGGCACCGCGATCACGCCGCTCGCCACATCCTTGGAGTCCCGGATCAGCACGCGGGACCCGGCCGAGGAGACCTCGACGCACTCCGTGTTCTCGCTGGCGGACGCCGTACGCCAGACGCACGCCGCGGCGTCCGGGACGATCGCATCCTCTGTTCCAGCGGTCGCCGATGCCGGCCGCGCAGCCCGGCTCACTCCAGGCCCTCCTGCCCCATGAGAATCACAGGAGCATGTTACGAGAGCACCCCTGAATTGCCTAGCACCACGCGCCCCCGGTCTTCTCAATTTCCAAGGGAAACAATCGCGGCACTACTAGCCTCAATTCACAACAAGTGGCACATTTCCGACAAGCATGCCGAGAAGGTACGCCGCCGCGATCAGGCCATGGAAGCGATGACGTCTTCGATGAACGGCGCCGTCTCCTCGGCCGGCAGGACGAGCTTTCTGAGATTCTCATATCCCGCCCGGTAGTCGGCGATCCTCGCGTCCCGGTCGGCACCGGGAAGCGCCGAAAGAGTGAGCCGCTCCAGGTAGAGCACGTCGGTGAGTCGCGGGTCGGCGAACTCCAGGATCGTGAAACCGCCGAGCACCCCGAAATGCGCACCCTGGGAGAAGGGGATGACCTCGATCGTGATGTTCGGCCTGGTGAGCATCTCGAGCAGCAGTGACAGCTGGCGCGGCATGATCCCCGGATCGCGCTGGCCGCCGACCCGGCGGCGCAGCACGGCCTCGTCGATCACCATGTGCAGTTGCGGCTGGTCGGCTCGGGAGAACAATTCCTCCTGCCGCCGTATGCGGACCTCGACGACGATGTCGCGGTCAGGAGGCGACTGCACGAACTCGATGGTCATCGCGTTCGCGTAGTCCTCGGTCTGCAGCAGCCCCGGCACGACCAGAGGCTGGACGCTACGGATCGTCGCGGCGCCCGCCTCGTAGCCGATGTACCTCAGGTAGTCCTGCGGGACGTCGTTCTTGTAGAGGTCCCACCAGCCGCGTTTGCGCGCGCCACGGGCGATCTCCGTCAGTTCGGCCACTTCGGAGGCTCCATCCCCGAGCCCGTAGAAGCGGAGGAGGGCGTGCAGATCGGTGATGGAGACGCCGACCGCGCCGCCCTCGATCCGGATCAGCTTGGAGGTCGACCAGTCGAGAGCGTTGGCGACCTGGTCCTGCGTCGCGCCGCGCTCCTGCCTGAGCCGCTGGAGCTCGCTCGTCAGGATCGCGCGCAGGACCACGGGTCCCGCGCCGGAAGGCACGCTCATGCCCGTTCCTTACTCGGCGAGCAAAGATCCACCCTGACTCTCTGTGCCAAAAGACGCATAGCCGTTCGCCGCCCTTCGAGTTGCTCAGATTAAATCAGCGAGGTGGCAGATCGCCAAGAGCGCGGAGCAAGTTGTCAAAATGCCATGCCGCGATCGGCGCACGGCCATCGGTCACCTCGCGAAACGAGTGGTGGCGGTTTGCGGGCGTCCCAATCAAGGCGTTCGGCGTCCCCGCCGCCGTCCTCGCTCGCCCCTCCGACCCCGCCGTCAACACGAGCAGCACCACGGGTGACCAGGCCGCCAGACCTGTCCGACCTGCGGCGCGCGCTTGTTGCCGCAGCGCCACCCGCCCATGCGTCGGATGGCAGGTAGCGTGCTTCCGCTATGCCTCTTGGCGCCGCGACAGGTGGGAGAAAGATACCTGCGATCTGCGCGAAAGCAGATCTCCTGCGCGCAATCCGCCGCGCACACGGGGGCCCGGTGAGCCACTTCATAATGAATGGCGGGGCCCTGCCATCACAGGGCCCCGCCGGAGACCGAAAACCGTCACGCAGAAAGGTCTCGATCCACGATGAGCATACTCCGTATGATTCGGAGGGTACCAACGGACACCGATCCGCCGCCGTTGTCCGTGCGGAGACCGCGCGCCGTCCGCCCGAGCGCCGCCGGAGAGCCGATCCTGACGGCGCGCTCCTATTCCACGCTGCTGGCCGCCGACGTGGTCGCCTTCGGGGGTCCGGATCGGGACGAGGGCATCCAGCACCGGTTGAGGGAGAGGCTGTACGCGCACCTCGCGCACGCGCTCGCGATCACATGGCTGTCCGTCGACGACTGCCATGTCGAGGACCGGGGCGACGGGGTCCTCGTCGTCCCGTCGGCCGACATCCCGGCGCATCTGCTGCTGGATCCGCTCGCGCACCATCTCGGCGCGGTGCTCCGGCGCGGCAACCGGCTGCTCGCGCCGGCGGCACGGATGCGGCTGCGGCTCGCCGTGCACATGGGCCCCGTCTTCCGGGACCGGTACGGAGTCTCGGGGCACGCGGTGGTGCATCTGTTCCGGATGCTGGACTGCGAGGCGGTCCGGGCGGGCATCGACCTGTCGGACTCGGACCTGGCGATGATCGTGTCGGAGCGGCTGTTCCAGGACGTGGTCCGCAACAACGGTTACGTGGATCGTTCGCGGTACCGGCCGGTGGCGGTGAAGTGCAAGGAGACCACGGATCAGGGGTGGCTCTGGCTGTCGGACGCGCCCGGTCAGGAGGCGTGAGGCTCCAGCATGGTCATGCCGGGGCCGCGCATCTCGGTGAGGGCGCCGGGGCCCGCGGACAGGGGCAGGACGCGGCTGATCAGCAGGTCGGGGCGCAGCGTCCCGGCGCGGACGAGTTCCAGCAGCGCGGGATAGGCGTGCGCGGGCATGCCGTGGCTTCCGAGGATCTCCAGCTCGTACGCGATCACGCGGTCCATGGGAAGGTCGGTCCGGCCGGCGGCGGGGGGCAGCAGGCCCACCTGGACGTGCCGGCCGCGGCGGCGCAGGGACGCGACGGACGCGCGGGCGGTCGCGGGGCTGCCGAGGGCGTCGAGGGACAGGTGGGCGCCGCCGCCGGTGGCGTCGCGGACGGCGGCGGCGACGTCGTCGTGGAGCGCGGCGTCCAGGACGGCGGACGCGCCGCAGCGGCGGGCCAGGGCGAGGGCCTGCGGGGCGACGTCGACGGCGAGGACGCGGGCGCCGGCCGCGGCGGCGATCATCACGGCGGACAGGCCGACGCCGCCGCAGCCGTGCACGGCGACCCACTGCCCGGCGGCGACGCGGCCGCGGACGGTGACCGCGCGGAACGCGGTGGCGAAGCGGCAGCCGAGGGCGGCGGCGGCCGGGTAGGCCATCGCGTCGGGGACGCGGACGAGGTTGACGTCGGCGGCCTCGACCGTCACGTACTCGGCGAAGGAGCCCCAGTGGGTGAAGCCGGGCTGGGTCTGGGCCTCGCACACCTGCTGGTCGCCGGCGGCGCAGGACGGGCAGCGGCCGCAGCCGCAGGCGAACGGGGCGGTGACGCGGTCACCGGGCCGCCAGCGGGCGACCCGCGCGCCGACGGCCTCGACCGTCCCGGCGAACTCGTGCCCCGGGACGTGCGGGAACGCGCGGATGTCGGAATCGTGGCCCTGCCAGCCGTGCCAGTCGCTGCGGCACACGCCGGTGGCCTCGACGCGGACGACGGCGCCGTCCGGGCCGGGGGACGGATCGGGCAGCTCGCGCAGCCGCGGGGCCGCGCCGAAGGCGTCATAGGCGACCGCCTGCATCGCACCTCCTCGCCCGGGACGGGTCGTTTTTCGGAAACCCGCGCTTCAGGGGGCGGAAACACTTCCGTGAAGGCGGGTATACCTGCACCCTAGAGGGCACATCGTCATCGGCCTCGGGAGGGGACCGTGATCGCGAGACCGGAGGGCGGCCCCCGCGTGGTGGTGGGGGTGGACGACTCCGCGGGTGCCCGCTGCGCTCTCTCGTGGGCGATCGGGGAGGCGCGGCTGCGCCGGCTCCCGCTGCTGGTGGCGCACGCGGCGCCGCTGCCCCCGCACGTGTCGGCCGCCGGGCAGTTCGGCTGCGGGGTCTCGGACGCGCTGCGCGGGTCGGGCGCGGAGCTGATCGCGCGGCTGCTGGCGGAGGTGTGCGACGGCCCGCCGGAGGGGGTCGAGCTGACCGCGCTGGCGCTGGTCGGGGAGCCGGGCGCGACGCTGGTGCGGCTGGCGGGCGACGACGACATCCTGGTGGTGGGGCACGGGACGCGGAGCGCGCTGTCGCGGCTGCTGCGGCCGTCGGTGCGGCTGCACTGCGCGCGGCGGGCGCGGGCGACGCTGGTGTGCGTGCGGCCGCCGGCGTTCGACCTGCTGCTGGAGGAGCTGACGGCGCCCGGCCAGGCGCCCGAGCACGTCCCGGACCGCTCCCGGATCCGGCGTCTCGGCAGGTTGCTGCGGCCCCCGCACTGATCGCCCGCATAGGGTGGCCGGCATGCGCAAGTACATCGTCATCGGCGCCCAGGGCAGCGGGAAGGGGACGCAGGCGCAGCTGCTGGCGCGCGACCTCGACCTCGTGCACATCAGCGTCGGCGACATCTTCCGCTGGCACGTGCAGAACCACACCAAGCTCGGTGCGCAGGTCCGGCGCGTCATGGCGGCCGGCGAGCTGGTCGGGGACGACATGGTGGAGGGGATCGTGCGGGCGCGGCTCGACCAGCACGACTGGAACTTCGGGTTCGTCATCGACGGGTTCCCGCGCAACCGGCGGCAGGCGGAGTTCTTCCTGGAGAGCTACGACATCGACGGCGTGATCCATCTGGACCTGCCGGACGCGGAGGTGCGGCGGCGGGTCCTCGCCCGGCGGCTCTGCTCGCGGTGCGGGATGGACTACAACCTGATCGCGGACCGGCCGACCCGCGAGGGCCGCTGCGACGTGTGCGGCGGCGACCTCGTCACGCGGGAGGACGACACCGAGGAGGCCCTCGCCGAGCGGCTGCGGCTCTACCACGAGAAGGTCGACCCGGTGCTGGAGCTGTTCGGCCGGAAGGAGTACGTGGTGACGGTCGACGCGCGCCCGCCGATCGGCGATGTGCAGCGGGCGCTGCGCGAGAAGCTGCGGCTCCCCCCGCCGTGACCGCGTCCCCGGTGGTGGAGCTGGACGACGACCGTGCGGCGGCGCGGGGCGTGCGGCTGTTCCTGAAGCGCGACGACCTCGTCCATCCGCTGCTGCCGGGCAACAAGTGGCGCAAGCTCGAGTACAACCTGGAGCCCGCGCGGGAGCGCGGTACGGTGCTGACGTTCGGGGGCGCGTACTCGAACCACCTGCGGGCCGTCGCGGCGGCGGGCGCGCTGCACGGGTTCAAGACGATCGGGATCGTGCGGGGCGAGGAGCACCTGCCGCTGAACGACTCGCTGGCGTTCGCGGTGGAGCGGGGCATGCGGCTCGGCTACCTGGACCGGACGGCCTACCGCCGCAAGCACGAACCGGACGTGGTCGCGGCGCTCCATGAGGAATGGGGCGACTTCTACCTGCTGCCCGAGGGCGGGAGCAATCCGCTGGCCCTGCGGGGGTGCGCTGAGCTCGGAGCGGAGCTGCCGGAGTTCGACGTGGTGTGCTGCCCGTGCGGGACGGGCGGGACCCTCGCCGGGATCGCCGCCGGTCTCGCCCCCGGCCAGGAGGCGCTGGGATTCGCCGTCCTGAAGGGTGGATTCCTGGACGCCGAGGTCGAGCGCCTCCAGAGGGAGGCCTACGGGGAGCGGCGGGGGACCTGGCGGGTCCGGGACGGCTTCCATTTCGGCGGCTACGCCAGGCGCTCCGCCGAACTGGACGCGTTCATCGGCGATTTCGCCGCGCGGCACGGCGTCGTCCTCGACCCGGTCTACACGGCGAAGATGATGTACGGGATCTACGAGCTCGTCGAGGGCGGCGCGTTCCGTCCGGGCACGCGGGTCTGCGCGGTCATCACCGGCTGACGCCTCCCGCCGCCGGCGGGGGGGCGGGACCCGGCCGGCCCCGCCCCGCACGGGTCACGCGGGCGGCAGGTCGACCAGCGCGGCGAGGGCGGCGCGGTGCCGGTCCGGGGTGCCGAGCGCGATCGCGGCGCTCTTCGCGCGCTTGAGGTACAGATGCGCGGAGTGCTCCCAGGTGAAGCCGATGCCGCCGTGCATCTGGACGCACTCCTCGGCGGCCTTGACGGCGACGGCGGAGCAGTGCGCCTGCGCGACCGCGACGGCGATCTCCAGGTCGGGGTCGCCGGCGGCGGCGCAGGCGGCGGCGTGCCGGGCCACGGCGCGGGCCTGCGTGATGGCCGTCCACAGGTCGGCGAGCCGGTGCTTGAGCGCCTGGTAGGAGCCGATCGGCCGACCGAACTGGTAGCGGGTCTTGACGTGGGCGACGGTCGCGTCGAGGCACCCCTCGGCGATACCGAGCTGCTCGGACGCCAGCAGCGCGGCGCCGGTGAGCAGCCCGGCGCGCACGGCGCCCGGCCCGTCCGCTACCCGGCGGGCGGGGGCGCCGTCGAAGGCCGTGTCGGCAAGGCGGCGGGTCATGTCGAGGGACGTGACGGGCGCGCGTCCGGCGTCGGCGGCGTCCACGGCGTACAGGCCGTCGGCGGCGGGGACGAGCAGGACGTCGGCGGCCAGGCCGTCGGCGACGCCCGGCACCTCCCCGGTGAGAGCGCCGCCCGCGACCCGCACGCGCGCGGGCGGCTCGCCGGGCGGGGTGCCGAACGGGACGGCGAGGACCGCGATCCGCTCCCCCTCGGCGAGGTCGCCGACGAGGTCGCTCTCACCGGCCGCGAGCAGCGCGGCGGTCGCCATGACGGCGCTGGTCAGGAACGGGACGGGCGCGACGGCGCGGCCGATCTCCTCGGCCACGACGGCGGCCTCGCGCCAGGACGCGCCCGCGCCGCCGAGCTCCTCGGGGACGGCGAGCCCGGCCGCGCCGAACCGGCCGGCGAGGGCGTGCCACAGGTCGGCGTCGAAGGGGTCGTCCTTCTCGACGCCCGCGAGGACGCCCGTCCAGGGCGCCTTCCCGGCGAGGAGGTCGCGGACCCCGCCGCGCAGGTCGCTTTCGATCTCGCCGTAGAGCAGGTCGGTCATTTCGGCAGGTCCTTCCAGGGAACGTCCTTGTCGACCCGGATCTCGCCGGGCAGGCCGAGGACGCGCTCGGCGATGATGCCGCGCAGGATCTCGGAGGTGCCGCCCTCGATGGAGTTGCCCTTGGCGCGCAGGTAGCGGTAGCCGGGCGAGCGGCGGGTGAAGTCGACCTCGGACGGGCGGCGCATCGTCCAGTCGTCGTAGCGGAGGCCGTCCGTGCCGAGCATCTCAAGCTCGAGGCCGGACACCTCCTGGTTCAGCTTCGCGAACGCGAGCTTGGTGCCGGAGCCCTCGGGGCCGGGGCGTCCGGCGGCGAGGGACTGGCGGAGCCGCTCACCGGCGAGCCGGGCGGCCTCGACCTCGACCCAGAGCCGCATCAGCTCGCCGTGCAGGCCGGGTGTGCGCAGCTCGGGGCGGTCGCGCCAGAGGCCGGCGACGACGCCGATCATGCCGCTCTCGCGGGGGACGGCGGCGCCGCCGATGGAGACGCGCTCGTTCATCAGCGTGTGGGTGGAGACCCGCCAGCCGTCGCCGACCTCGCCGAGGCGGTGCGCGTCGGGGATCTCGACGTCGGTGAGGAACACCTCGTTGAACTCGGCCTCGCCGGTGAGCTGGCGGAGCGGCCGGACCTCGACGCCGGGGGCGGTCATGTCGAGGACGAAGTAGGTCATGCCCCGGTGCTTGGGCACGTCGGGGTCGGTGCGGGTGACGAGCAGGCCCCAGCGGGCCTCGTGCGCCATGGACGTCCAGACCTTCTGGCCGTTGACGATCCAGCGGTCGCCGTCGCGGACGGCGCGGGTGCCGAGGGCTGCGAGGTCGGAGCCGGCACCGGGCTCGCTGAACAGCTGGCACCAGATGTCCTCGCCGGTCCAGAGGGGGCGCAGGAAGCGGGCCCGCTGCTCGTCGGTCCCGGCGGCGAGGAGGGTGGGGGCGGCCATGCCGAGGCCGATGCCGTTGCGCTCGGGGCGGTTGGTGGGGGCGCCGGCCTTGGCGAACAGGCGGTCGACGTCGCGCTGGAGGGCGCGGGGGGCGTCGCAGCCGCCGAGGCCCCGCGGGTAGTGGACCCACGCCAGCCCGGCGTCGAACCGGGCGCGGAGGAACTTGAGGCGATCGGTGGCGGCGGGATCGTGCTCGGCGAGGAACGCCGCGACCCTCCTGCTCAGCTCGTCGGCGTCGGGCGGTGCGGTGCTCACGGGCGGCCTCCGGAACGGGGGGGACATACCAACTGGTCGGTATGACCGTCACCCTAGGAACGGCCGGGCATGCCGGTCAACAGCCCGGCCGTTCCGCTGTGCTCCCGCCCAAGGGCCGCCGGTCGGACCAGCGGTGGCGGGCCACGTCGCTAGCGGTGGCGGGCCACGTCGTAGGCGGCGCAGCCGATCAGCTCGAGGGAGACCTGGAGGCGCTGGAGGCTGATGTTGCCCGAGACGGTGTCCTCGGGGGTGTGGTAGACGGGCTCCAGCTGGCTCGGGGCCTCTCCCCCGCGCCAGCTGAAGTTCCCCGCGGCGATGCCGCGCTCGAAGAACGCCTCGTGGTCGCTGGAGCCGCGCGCGGTCGGGCCCTTGGTCTGGCCGGAGTAGCCGAGGCGCTCGGCGGCCCCGGCGATGGCGTCGGTGGTGGTGTTGGCGGCGCCGTCCACCGACAGCAGCCAGTACGTGCCCGCCGGCGGATGGCTGGTGGCGACCATGTCGTTCTGGAAGCAGCCGGCGATGCGCGCGGCGGACGCGTCGTCCAGCTGCTTGACGTAGTGGCGGGCGCCGACGAGGCCGAGCTCCTCCGCGCCCCAGAGGCAGATCCGCAGGTCCTTCTGCGTGGGGAGGCGGCGCAGGGCGCGGGCCAGTTCCAGGCACAGCGCGGTGCCGCTGCCGTCATCGTTGCCGCCGGGCGAGCCGGGGACGCTGTCGTAGTGGGCGCTGACGATGACGGCCCTGCGGTCGGGGTTCGGGAGCGTGGCCCGGCGTTCGGCGATGACGTTGTAGGAGGTCAGGCCGGTGTGCGCGGTGACCTCCAGGGACAGCCGCGCGACGCCCGCGCGGATCCGCGCGCCGTGGTACTCGGCGATGCCGAGCACGGGGACCGGCACGGCCTCGGCCAGGACGGGGAAGAACGTCGCGGCCTTGCGCTCGGGGTAGGTGGTACTGCGCACGTTGACGATCAGCACGGCGGCGGCGCCCGCCGCGGCGGCCGCCTTCGCCTGGTCGAGCTCCCGTCCCGCGACGCGGGTGAACAGCGCGAGCCGCCCGGTCAGGTCGGTGGTGACCTCGGTGGCGGCGCCGAGGTCGGTGATCTCGCCCGCGGCGCGTCCGGCGGCGCCGTTCGCCGCGGCGGCGCTCTGCCAGTGGACGCCCCGCGCCCGCAGTTCGGCGAGCTTCTTGTCGGGGACGGGGAACGGCTGCAGCTCGGTGCGGTAGCCGAGATCGCGCAGCACGTGCCCGATGTAGCGGGCGGCGCGGTGCTCGCGGGAGGTGCCGGCGACGCGCCAGCCGATGCCGTCGCTCAGCGCCCGCAGGTGGGTGAGCGCCCGGCGGGCGTCGACGCGGGCCGTGACGGCCCGGTCGCCGGGGGTCAGGGACGGGCCGCGCAGCGCTCCGGGCCGCTGCCGGGTCGCGGCGGCGGCACTGCCGGGCAGCAGACCCGCGGTGGCGAAGCCGGCCAGCGCGGCGGCTCCGGCGAGCAGGTCGCGGCGGGGGACGTGGGACATGGGCGTCTCCTCGGAGGGTGTCGACAAAGGCGCCTGGTCTGTCCGGAACCTACGAAATGCCAGGGATCGCGGCATCTGGCCTTAACGGTCCGCAACCGAACCGTGATCCGCGCCCCCCGGCCCCCGCCGTGGGGGCGTTGCCGGTCGCGCGGGCGGTCAGTAGGGTGAGCACTCGTCAGTGATCTATATCACATCGAGCCGTCGCGGAGGATGCGGATGGCCGCTGCGGAAGGTCTGCTCGTCGCGGGCGTGACGGTGCGGTTCGGCCAGGTCACGGCCGTCGACGGGGTCGCGCTCGCCGCGTTCCCCGGCGCCGTCACCGGTCTGGTCGGGCCGCCCGGAGCGGGCAAGACGACGCTCATCGACGTCATCGCGGGGCGGCGCCGCCCCGCCGCCGGGGCCGTCCTGCTGGACGGCGCGGAGCTGACCGGCCGGTCCGCCCCGGGCGTCGCGCGCGCCGGGCAGCGGCCGGGGCCGTTCGGGCGCGCGACCGTCCACGAGCACGTCCGGGCCGCCGCAGACCGGCACGCCCGGAGGGCGCCCTACGCGGGCCGGTCGGCGCGGGACCGGCGGCGCCGCCGCCGCGACGCCCGCCGCGACACCGGGCGCCGCGCCGACGAGCTGCTCTCCCGGGTCGGCGTCGCCGAGTACGCGGGCCGCCGCGCCGGGAACGTCCCGGCGGAGGTCGCGCGGCTCGCGGACGTGGCGCGGGCCCTGGCCGCCGAGCCCGCCGTCCTCCTGCTGGACGAGCCGTGGGCGGGCCTGCCGCCGTATCGTTCGCGCGCGCTGGAGGTCCTGGTCCGCGACGTCGCGGCGGAGGGCGTCGCGGTGGTCGTCACGGCGGACGCGCTGGAGCCGGTGATGGGCGTCTGCGACGTCGTCCACCTCCTGGACGCGGGCCGGACGGTCGCGGCGGGCCCGCCGGCCGAGGTCCGCGGCGTCACCACGTGTCGATCCAGGGACGCGGCGGGCCTTCGGGAGGCGGCGCCGAGCCGAGCGCCGTGGTGATCCAGCGGCGGGTGTCGGCGGGGTCGATGACGTCGTCCAGCTCGAACACCGACGCGGCGTTCAGCGCCTTGCCGTGCTCGTAGGCGAGGGCGACCATCTCGGCGAACAGCGCGTCCGGGTCCTCGGCGGCGGCGAGTTCGGCGCGGAACCCCAGCCGGACGGCGCCCTCCAGGCCCATGCCGCCGATCTCGCCGGTCGGCCAGGCGAGGGTGGCGAGCGGCGCGGCGAACGAGCCGCCCGCCATGGCCTGCGCCCCGAGCCCGTAGCCCTTGCGCAGGACGACGGTGACGAGCGGGACCCGCAGGTTCGCTCCGACGACGAAGACGCGGCCGAAGTGCCGGACGGTCGCGGTCTCCTCGGCGTCCGGCCCGACCATGAAGCCGGGGGTGTCGCACAGCGAGACGACGGGCAGGCCGTGCGCGTCGCACAGCTGGAGGAACCGGGCGGCCTTGTCGGCGGCGTCGCGGTCGATGGCGCCGCCGAGGTGGGCGGGGTCGTTGGCGATGAGGCCCATCGGACGGCCCTCGACCCGCACCAGCGCGGTGACGATCCCGAGACCGAACGCGCGGCGCAGCTCCAGCACCGACCCGGTGTCGCAGAGGTGGCCGATGACGCGTCGGACGTCGTAGGCCCGCATCCGGTTCTCGGGGATCAGGTGCCGGAGGATCCGCTGGTCCTCGTGATCCCAGTCGCTCGCCGGGCCCTGGAAGTACGACAGGTAGCGGCGGGCGGCGGCGACGGCCTCCGCCTCGTCGTCCACCAGGACGTCGATGACGCCGTTCGGCTCCTGGACGGACACGGGGCCGATCTCCTCGGGCGCGAAGACGCCGAGCCCGCCGCCCTCGATCATGGCGGGGCCGCCCATCCCGATGTTGGCGTCCCGCGTGGCGATCACGGCGTCGCAGATGCCGAGCAGCGCCGCGTTCCCGGCGAAGCAGCGCCCGTTGGCGATCCCGACGGACGGGACGTGCCCGCTGAGCCGCCCCATCGCGTGGAAGGTCGTCACGTCCAGGCCGGACACGGTCGTGGTGTCGGTGTCGCCGGGCCGCCCGCCGCCGCCCTCGGCGAACAGCACGACGGGCAGCCGGCGGCGGTGGGCGATCTCCAGCATCCGGTCGGTCTTGCGGTGGTTGAGGTGGCCCTGCGTCCCGGCCATGACCGTGTAGTCGTAGGACAGGACGACGGCCTGCGCGCCGTTCACGTCCCCGATGCCGCAGACCAGGCCGTCGGCGGGCGTCTTCTCGATCAGCTCCTCGAGCGGGCGGCGGCGCCGCTGCGCGGCCACGACGAGCGGCCCGTACTCGGCGAACGTGCCCGGATCGCACAGGTCGGCGATGTTCTCGCGGGCGGTGCGGTGGCCGCGCGCGTGCCGTTTCGCGACGGCCTCGGGGCGGGCGGCGTCCAGCCCGACCGCATGCCGGCGGAGCGCCTCGGCGAGGTCGGGGCGGATCGCGTCGGGGTCGGCGGCGTCCTCCTCGGCGACGTGCTCGCCGTCCGCGTCGGCGGGCTCGAGGAACAGCAGCGGCGCGCCCTCGGCGACGGCCGCGCCGGGCTCGGCGGCGAACGTCCGGACGATGCCGGGCTCGGGGGCGTGCACGACGTGCTCCATCTTCATCGCCTCGATGACGGCGACGGGCCGCCCCTTGCGGACGAGCTCGCCCTCCGTCACGTCGAAGCCCACGACCGTCCCCGGCATGGGCGCGCGGACCGCGACGCCGCCCGCCGGGCCGGCCGCGGCGGCGCGGGGCGCCTCGACGGGCAGCTCGGCGAGGTGGTCGGCGAGGAACCCGGTGTGGACGCCGCCGGAGGTGAAGTCCGGATGCCGCAGGACGGCCCGCAGCAGCGGGATCCCGGTCGCGACGCCCGCGATGTCGAACTCGGCGAGCGCGCGGCCGGCGCGGGCCGCCGCCGACGGCAGGTCCTCCGCGCGGGCGACGACCTTCGCGAGCAGCGGGTCGTAGCGGACCCCGACGGCGAGCCCGGGGTATCCGTGGGTGTCGACGCGGACGCCCGGTCCGGACGGCGGCGCGAACGCCGTCAGCGTCCCCGACCGGGGGCGCGGCACGCCGTCCGCGTCGAGCGTCTCGGCGTTGACGCGGGCCTGGATCGCGCAGCCGGACACGGGCGGTGGCGCGGCCAGTCCGACGTCGGCGAGGGTCTCCCCCAGCGCGATCCGGATCTGCGCCTTCACCAGGTCGACGCCGGTGACCTCCTCGGTGACGGTGTGCTCGACCTGGAGCCGGGGATTGGCCTCCAGGAACCAGAACGCCCCGTCCGCGACGAGGAACTCGAACGTGCCGAGGCTCCGGTACCGCGCGCGGGACGCCATCGCGGTCGCCGCGTCCAGCAGCGCGTCCCGCACGGCGGCGGGCAGCGCGGGCGCGGGCGCGATCTCGATGAGCTTCTGGTTGCGGCGCTGGACGCTGCAGTCCCGGTCCCACAGGTGCGTGACGGCGCCGGACCCGTCCCCGATCACCTGCACCTCGATGTGGCGGGCGCGCGGCACGTACCGCTCCACGTAGAGGGCGCCGTTCCCGAACGCGGCGAGCGCCTCGGACCGGCACCGCTCGTACGCGGCGGCCATCCCGCCCGGATCCCGGACGGTCCGCACGCCGCGCCCGCCGCCGCCCGCGACGGCCTTCAGCATGACGGGACCGTGGGCGCGGGCGAACGCCTCCGCCTCGGCGAGCGTGACCGGCCCGTCCGTGCCCGCCGTGACCGGGACGCCGGCCTCGCGGGCCAGCTCCCGCGACCGGGTCTTGTCGCCGAACAGCTCCAGCAGCTCCGGCGGCGGGCCGACGAACGCGAGCCCCGCGTCCGCGCACGCGGCGGCGAACGCGGCGTTCTCGCTCAGGAACCCGTACCCGGGGTGGACCAGCCGCGCGCCCGCGTCCCGCGCCGCCGCGACCAGCGCGGCCGCGTCCAGGTACCCGGCGGGGCCGTCGCCCGGCAGCGCCCGCGCCGCGTCCGCGCGGCGGACGTGCAGCCCGTCCGCGTCGTCGCCGGTGTGGACCGCGACGGTCGCGAGCCCGAGCTCCGCCGCCGCCCGCAGCACCCGCAGCGCGATCTCGCCGCGGTTGGCCACCAGGATCCCGCCCACGCGCCGCTCCCCTGTCCGTCCGATGGTCCGGCGATGATAATGATGACCGGAGCGCGCCGCCCGACCAGCCCACCCGGAGGAGCCCCGATGAGCACCGCTGGACGGTCCGTCCGCGAGTCCCTGCTGGACGCCGCCGCGGAACTGCTGGTCGAGCGCGGCTACCGGGGGGTCCGGATGGCGGACGTCGCGGCCGCCGCCGGCGTGAGCCGGCAGACCGTCTACAACGAGTTCGGCGACAAGTGGGGCCTCGCGCAGGCCGTCGTGGTCCGCGACAACGACCGCTACGTCGACGGCATCGACCGCGTCCTGTCGGAGCATCGCGACCTGCACGCGGCGGTCCGCGCCGCGGTGCTGTTCACGCTGGAGACGGCCGCCGACGACCGGCTGACGAAGCTGGTGCTGACCGGCGCGGGCGGCGACGAGCTGCTCCCGCTGCTCACCACGCGGGCCGATCCGGTGCTGTTCACCGCCAGGGACCGGCTCGCCGAGCACGCCCTCGCCCAGTGGCCGAGCCTGGACCCGGCCGCCTTCACGGAGGTCACCGACGCGGCGGTGCGCCTCACGATGAGCCACATCATGCTGCCGTCCGCCCCGCCGGAGATGGTGGCCGAAATGATCGCCCGCATGGTCACGGCCTACATGGGCGTCCCGGAAAACGGGGTGCGCTCCCCCGGCTAGCGTCGGTTCTCCTCGCGACGGCTTCGGCAACGCCGCGAACCTCACCTTCGGGAACCGGTTCTTCCTGTCGCTGACGATGCGGACGGGCCTCGCGGCCGAGTGCGGCGATCCGGAGGCACGGCTGCTGTACGACGCGCCGCACAACCTGCTCTGGCGGGACGGCGAGCGGGTCGTGCACCGCACGGGGGCGCCCCCGGCGGGCGGGCACGCCGCGATGGCGGGCGGTCCCTACGCGATATGGGGCGAGCCGGTCATCGTGCCCGGGTCGATGGGCGCGCCGAGCTTCGTCCTGCGCGGGCACGGCGACCCGCGGACGCTCGCCGGCGCCTGCGCGGCGCCGGTGTGGCGACGCCGGTCGCGGAGCTGCGGCCGCTGCTCACCGTCAAGGGATGACGGCCTGGAGGTGGACGACCTTCACGGCCGTCATCTCGTCCAGCAGCTCGGGGCCGTAGCCGAAGCCCCGTCCGCTGGCGCGGCGGGGGGTCGCGGCGCCGCCGGGCGCGCCGCCGAACACCGCGTTGATCTTGACGGTGCCGACGGCCAGGGTCCGCCAGGCGCGCTGGGCGTGGGCGAGGTCGCGGGTGAGGACGGTCGCGGCGAGGCCGTAGCGGGACGCCGCGGCCGCCTCCAGCGCCTCGTCGAACGACCCCACGGTGCGGACGGGCGCGACCGGGCCGAACGTCTCCTCGGCCATGACGGCCATGGCGTCGTCGCAGCCGGACAGGACGGTCGCCGGGTAGAAGCAGCCCGGGCCGCCGGGGATCGCGCCGCCGCAGCGGACGCGGGCGCCGTCCGCGACCGCCTTCTCGACCTGCTCGTGGACCTGCGCGCGGTGCCGCTCGTCCACCAGCGGGCCGAGTTCGGTGGCGGGGTCGGTGCCGGGGCCCGTGCGGAGAACCTGCGCGCGGGTGGTCAGGGCGTCCAGGAACTCCTCCGCCAGGTCGGCGTGGACGTAGACGCGCTCGACGGAGGTGCAGATCTGCCCCGCGTTCGCGAAGCAGCCGATCGCGGCCTGTTCGGCGGCCCAGGCGGGGCCGACGCCCGCGTCCACGATGAGGGGGTCGGCGCCGCCGTTCTCCAGCAGGACCTTCGCGCCGGTGCGGGCGGCCAGCTCCGCGATGCGGCGGCCGGTGCGGGTGGAGCCGACATGCGCGATGACGTCGGCGCCGGGGTGGGCGGCGAGGGCCTCGCCGGTGGCGCCGTCCCCGGTGACGAGGTTCACGACGCCGTCGGGGAGGCGGCCGGCGAGCAGCTCCGTCAGCAGCGCGCCGGTGTGCGGGGTGCGCTCGGACGGCTTGTGGACGACCGTGTTGCCGGTGACGGCGGCGGCGCCGATCAGGCCGCAGGCGATCGCGACGGGGTCGTTCCACGGGGTGATCGCGGCGACGGTCCCGTACGGCTCGCGGACCATGAAGTCGGCGGCGTCCCGGCCGCCCTGGAGGCTGCGGGCGCCGTGCAGCGGGCCGAGTTCGGCGTACTGGCGGAGCGTGCCGGTCCCGGCGGCCACGCCGCCGCGCGCGTCCGCGAGCGGCTTGCCCATCTCCGCGGTCACCAGCGCGGCCAGCTCGCCGGCGCGCTCCTCGATCGCGGCCGCGGCCCGGTGCAGGGCGGCGCCGCGCTCGGCGGCGGGCACCGCGGCCCAGCCGGGCGCGGCGGCGCGCGCGGCGGCGACTGCCGCCTCGACGTCGGCCGCGTCGCCGGCGGTCAGGGTGCCGACCGGTCCGCCGGTCGCGGGGTCCGTGACGGTGATCGTGCGCATGCTTCCCCCTCGGGTACGGTCGCGTCGTACCGCCTACCCGGGACGCCCGGTTTCATGGCCCGGACCACCTGTCAGTGACCACTTACTCCATCGGTTACAGTGACGCCATGGACTTCGACCTGCCGGAGAGCGCGGCGGCGGTGCGCGAGGGCGTGCTGGCGATCGCCGCCAAGTACGACCAGGAGTACTGGACCCGCTGCGATGAGGACAAGCGCTGGCCCGAGGAGGTCTGGCGGGAGCTGATCGCGGGCGGCTGGCACAGCCTCGCCGTGCCCGAGGAGTACGGCGGCGCCGGCCAGGGCCTGCTGGAGCTCGTCGTCGCGCTGGAGGCGCTCGCCGAGGGCGGCGCGGGCGGCGCCGCGTCCTTCATGTACCTGCTCACCCCCGCGTTCGGCGGCCTCACCATCGCCCGGCACGGCACCGGCGAGCAGAAGCGCGAGTTCCTGCCGAGGATCGCCTCCGGCGAGCTGGAGACCTGCTTCGCGATCACCGAGCCGGACGCGGGCAGCAACGCCATCAACATCAGCACCCACGCCCGCCGCGACGGCGACGGGTTCCTCGTGAGCGGCCAGAAGATCTGGATCTCCGGGGTGGAGCGCGCCGACTTCCTCGTCCTGGTCACCCGGACGATCCCGGCCGCCGAGGCGAAGCCCCGCACCAACGGCTTCACCGTGCTGCTCGTGGACATCAAGGAGGCCGTGGCCGAAGGGACGCTCACCTACCGGCCGATCCCCAAGCTGGGCACGAACGTGGTCGCGTCCAACATGGTGTTCCTGGACGACGTGCGCGTCCCCGCCCACCGCGTCCTCGGCCAGGTCGACCAGGGCTTCGCCGTCATGTGGGACATCCTCAACCCCGAGCGGATCCTCGCCGCCGCGAGCGGTGTCGGGTTCGGCGAGCTCACCCTCAAGATCGCGTGTGAGTACGCCAGGGAGCGCGCCCCGTTCGGCAAGCCCATCGGGACGAACCAGGCCGTCGCGTTCCCCCTCGCCAAGATCAAGGCGCAGGTCGACCTCGCCCGCCTCATGACCTACAAGGCGGCGTGGCTCTGGGACCGGAACCGGCCCTGCGGGTCCGAGGCCAACGTCGCCAAGCTCACCGCCGCCGACGCGGCCTGGCAGGCGGCCGACCGGGCGTTCCAGACCTACGGCGGCATGGCGTACTCGATGGAGTACCCGGTGGCCCGCATGTTCCGGGACGCGCGGATCGCCAAGAACATCCCGGTCGCGGAGGAGCTCGTCCTCGCGCACATCGCCCAGCACGAGCTGGGGCTGCCCAAGTCGTACTGATCCGGATGTTGCCCCGGTCACATCTTCCGGGCGAGCATGGAGGCACCGCCCGCCCGGCGGTGCCTTCGCTCGTTTCCGGAAGAGCCGCCGCCCGAGGAGAACCGCGATGCCGAGGTCGTACGCCAGCGCCGTCCTGAACGCCACCGCCGACGAGGTGTGGTCCTACCTGCGCGACTTCGGGAACCTCGGCGAGTGGATGCCGGGCGTGCGGACCGGCGTCATCGAGGACGGCGGCCCGCCCGACCGGGTCGGCTGCGTCCGCCGGATCATCGGGCCCGCCGACACCGTGTTCCGCGAGCGGCTCGCCGGGCTGGACGACGCCGGCCGCACCTACTGGTACCTCATCATCGAGTCGCCGCTGCCGATCCGGGGCGCCCACGGCCACCTGCGGGTCGCGCCGGTCACCGCGACCGGGCAGGCGTTCGTGGAGTGGTGGGGCGAGTTCTCCGCCGACGCCGGCGACGAGGAGGCGATGGAGAAGACCCTCGCCCACGGCATCTACGGCCCCGGCCTGGAGTCCCTCGCCAAGCGGTTCGGCTGACCGCTACCCGAACTTCGGCGGGCGCTTCTCGCGCAGCGCGGCGACGCCCTCCCGCACGTCCGGGCCGGTGAACCCGAAGAACTCCAGCGCCAGGGACGCGTCGAACGTCGGCCCGGCCAGGCGCAGCCAGTGGTTCAGCGCGTGCTTGGTGAACGCGAGGGCCTCGGCGGGGCCGGCCGCGAGCCGCCCCGCGATGTCCAGGGCCCGGTCGTGCACCTCGTCGTCGTCCACGCACACCGACACGAGCCCGATCCGCTCGGCCTCCTCGCCGGTGAGGACGTCGTTCAGGAGCAGGTGGTACTTGGCCTTCGCCATCCCGCACAGCAGCGGCCAGATGATGGCGGCGTGGTCGCCGGCCGCGACACCGAGCCGGGTGTGCCCATCGATGATCTTCGCGGAGCGGCCCGCGACGGACACGTCCGCCAGCAGCGCCACCGCGAGGCCCGCCCCCACCGCCGGGCCCTGGATCGCCGACACCACCGGCTTCGAGCAGTTCACCACGTTCAGCACGATGTCGCGCGCCTCCCGCATGATGCGGCGGCGCGCGGCGTGGTCGCCCATCATCTCCTCGATCATGGCGAGGTCGCCGCCGGCGGAGAACGCCGTCCCGTCGCCGCGCACCACCACCGCGCGGACGTCGTCGTCGGCGTCCACGTCCCGCCAGATCTCGGCCAGCTCCCGGTGCCCGGCCGCGTCGACCGCGTTCAGCCTCCCCGGCGTGCTGATCGTCACCCGCAGCACCCCCGGCGCGGCCCGGTCGATCCTCAGTCGCTCGTACGCCTCATAGCCGTTGCCGTCCATGCCGACCCGCCTCCCGGTCCCGTCCCGCGAACGCCGCGCGCAATCGTGCCACAGCGAACCCCATCGCCTCCGCACCGGCATCGAAGATCTCGGGCAGCAGGAAGAACGCGTGCACCACACCGTCGTAGCGGCGCGCCTCGACCGGCACCCCCGCCGCCGCGAGCCGCGCCGCGTACAGCTCGGCCTCGTCCCGCAGGATGTCGTACTCGGCCGTGATGACGGTGGCGGGCGCGACCCCCGCGAGGTTCCGCGCGCGCAGCGGCGCCAGCCGGGTGTCGGACGGGTCGGCGCCGTCCCGGTACAGCTCCAGGAACCGGGCGAGTGTCGCGCCGTCCAGCCCGTAGCCCGACCCGTACGCCCGCCAGCTCGGGGTGTCCATGGCGGTGTCCGTCGCCGGGTATACGAGCAGCTGGTGCGCAAGCGCGATCCCGGCGTCGCGGGCGAGCAGCGCGACGGCGGCGGCGAGGTTCCCGCCCGCGCTGTCGCCCGCCACGGCGAGCGCGCCGTCCCGCACCCCGTACCGGGCGGGATCGTCCGCCACGGCCTCGACGACCGCCCAGGCGTCGTCCACGGCGGCCGGGAACGGATGCTCCGGCGCGAGCCGGTAGTCGACGCTCAGGACGGCGCAGCCCGCGCCGGTCGCGAGGTCGCGGCACGCGGCGTCCACGTTGTCGACGCCGCCGAGCACCCAGCCGCCGCCGTGCAGGTACACCACGGCGGGCAGCGGCCCCGCGTCCGGCGGCACCGGCCGGTACACCCGCACCGGGACGCCGCCGCCCGGCCCCGCGACGTCCAGGTCGCGGACGTGCGGCAGCTCGCGGCGCACGGACGGGAACGCGGTCGCGATGCGGCGGCGCATCTCCGCGATCGAGGGCTGGGCGCCGGCTCCGGGCGGCGGGGACGTCCAGCCCGCCAGCAGCTCCAGGAAGCTCTCGGTCTGCGGGTGCAGGGGCATGCGGCGGCCTCCGGGGGGACGAGGGGCGGAATCCACTGATCGCCTTCCCCCGAAACGGGCCGCCAACCACCGGAGACCCGCCGCCGTGCCGGAGACCCGCCGCCGGGCGGAGGCGGGGCCGCCGCCGTCAGCGGCCGGACGCCTCCGCGACGAGCGCCTCGAACAGCCGCCCGTCGTCGCCTTCCTCCGGGTGCCACTGGACGCCGACGGCGAACCGGTGGCCCTGGAGCTCGACGGCCTCCACGACCTGGTCGTCCGCCCACGCCACGGCGACGAGCCCCTTGCCGAGCCGGCCCACCGCCTGGTGGTGGTAGGTCGGGACGTCCGCCGCCTCCCCCAGGATCTTGCCGGTCAGGCTCGTCGCGCCGATCCGCACCGGGTGCGCCGCGAACCTGCCGGGGGACGGGGCGTGCCCGTCGTGCCCCACCACCTCGGGCAGGTGCTGGACGAGCGTTCCGCCGCGCGCCACGTTCAGCGCCTGCATCCCGCGGCAGATCGCGAGGAACGGCACGTCCGCGGCGATGGCCGCGCGGACCAGTGCCAGCTCGAACCGGTCCCGGCGCGGCTGCGGCGGCCCCGTCTCGGGGTGCCGCTCCGCCCCGTACAGCTCCGGATCGAGGTCGCCGCCGCCCGCGAGGACGATGCCGTCCAGCCGCTCGAGCAGCGGATCGAGCCCCCGCAGGCTCCCCGTCGGGGGGAGCAGGACCGGGACGCCGCCCGCGCGCTCGACCGCCCGCACGTACGGCACGGGCAGCAGCGCGGCCTCGCGGATCCACTGGCCCCAGCGGGCCGGTTCGAGCTGGGCGGTGACGCCGATGAGCGGCGGCGCGTCGCTTCCCCCGGCCACGGCGCGGGGGTCCGGGACCCCCCGGTTCGCCTCTGTCATGCGTGCCATCCCCTCTGCTGGGCGCGGTCACGGCCCGCCGCCGGACCGCGGCGACGCGTCAGTTCCGTCCCCCGACAGGACGCGTCGCCGGCCCCCTCCGGCCGTCCGCGCCGTGACCCCTGCCCGGCCAGCTTGCCGCACGGCCGGGATCTTCGCACCGGGTGCAGGAAGATCGGTTCGGGGCCGGACGGCGGAGGCGAGGGGGTTCGTCCGGAAAAATTCGCCTTGGTGATAGATCTGTGCACCGCCCTGACGGGAGGTCCGGCGCGCCGTCATGGGGACGGAATCCCGGTTCCGCGATGCCCGCGAAGAAACCGAACTGCGTTCATCCGATTCCGGGTCGGGATGATCGGCGCATACTGATCAGTATTTCGCCTGCTTTGTCATATTTTGGCGGATGACAGTGAATTAGCGGTCGATTACCCAACGTGCAGAGTGCTCCTCCGTGCCCGGAATCGCTTGAGGACCTGGGCTTATGGATGCGAGACTCTCAGCGAGCCGGACACCGGCCGGGCCCCGGGACGCCCGGTGACGGCGTCACCGGCCCCCGAAAGCCCGAGGGGGCGAACGACCCGATGTCAATGGAACCCCGAATGGCCAAGGAGACCCTCGCCCGGCTGGAACCGGAACCGGATAAGGCCATCGCATTCTTCTACGGCAGCCTCTTCGCCGCCAATCCGCGGTTGCGCGCCCTGTTCCCGCCGGCGATGGACGCCCAGCGCGACCGCCTCTTCCGCGCGCTGACCCGCATCGTGTGGAGCCAGGACAGCCCTCGCGAGCTGAACGGCTACCTCGCCCAACTCGGCCGCGACCACCGCAAGTACGGTGTCCTCCCCGAGCACTACCCCGCCGTCGGCACCGCGCTGATCGCCACACTGCGCCGGTTCGCCGCCGACCTCTGGAGCCCCGAGGCCGAGGCCGGCTGGGTCGCCGCCTACGAGGCCGCCGCCGCGACCATGATCCGGGCGGCCGAGCGGGACGCCGCCGACCACCCGCCCTGGTGGGCCGCCGAGGTCGTCGAGCACGACCGCCGCGCCCCCGACCTCGCCGTCCTCACCCTGCGCCCCGGCCGCCCGCTGCCGTTCCGCGCCGGGCAGCACCTCACCGTCCAGACCGCCCGCTGGCCGCGCGTCTGGCGGCCCTACTCGCTCGCCGGCGCGCCGCGCCCCGACGGGCTGCTGCGCCTGCACGTCCGCGCCGTGCCGGCCGGATGGGTCAGCGGCGCCCTCGTCCGGCACACCGCTCCCGGCGACCGCCTGCTGCTCGGCCCCGCCCTCGGCGGGATGACCCTCGCCCCGGGCCCCGGCCCCGACCTGCTCCTGGTCGCCGGCGGCACCGGTCTCGCGCCGCTCAAGGCCATCGCCGAGCAGGCCGCGCGCGGCGGCGGGCGCCGCGTCCACCTGATCGTCGGCGCGCGCACCGAGCGCGACCTGTACGACCTGCCCGACCTGCGGCTGCTGGAGTCCTCCTGCCCCGCGCTGACCGTGGTGCCGGTCGTGTCCCGGACGGACGAGCCGCCGTCCGCGGGGTTCCCCGGCCTGCGCGGCACCCCGCCCGAGGTCCTGGACCGCATCCGCGACTGGGACGGCCACGACGCCTACGTGGCCGGGCCGGACCCCATGATCCGGCGGACCGTCACCGCGCTGCAGCGGCTCGGCGTGCCCCTCACCCGCATCCACCACGACCTGCTCCACGCCGAGGACGCCGCCGTCCCCGGCTACGCCACCGCCGACAGCACCGATACCGCCTGACCGGGGGCCGCCCGGTTCCGCGACGCGCCGCGCCACCAGGCGCGAGAACCGACAACGGAAACGGTTTCCATATCTGTGGCATCGTGTCCGGGTGACCCGAACCCCGCCCTCCCCGGACGAGACCCTTCCCCCGGCCGGGTGGCGGCCCGCCCGGACCGCACCCGGACCGGACGCGGCGTGGCTGTTCGCCGCATTCGTGGCGGTCCTGGCGATCACCAGGATCCAGGTCGCGCCGCGGGTCGCCCATGACGCCCTCCAGGCATGGTCGACGATCTTCATCGCGATCTGCGTGCAGGCCCTGCCGTTCCTGGTGTTCGGGGTCGCACTCTCCGCGGCGATCACCGTCCTGGTGCCCGCGCGGGTCTGGACGCGCCTGCTGCCGCGCGGCTCCGCCGCGGCCGTCCCGGTGGCCGGGGCGGCCGGGGCCGTGCTGCCGGGCTGCGAGTGCGCCTCGGTGCCGGTCGCGGGCGGCCTGATGGCCCGCGGGGTGGCGCCCGCCGCGGCGCTGACGTTCCTGCTCGCCGCCCCGGCGATCAACCCCGTCATCATGATCGCTACCGCGGTCGCGTTCCCGGGCCGGCCCGAGATGGTCCTGGCCCGGTTCGGCGCCTCCCTGATCGTCGCGGTCCTGGCCGGCTGGACCTGGTTGCGGTTCGGCAGGAGCGAATGGCTGCGCGTCCCTTCCGGGCCCGAGCGCACCGGCGGGAGGTGGGAGGCGTTCCGCCAGGCCGCACGCCACGACTTCATGCACGCCGGGGGCTTCCTCGTCGTGGGCGGGATCGCCGCCGCGACCATCAACGTGGTCGTCCCCGCCGGGTGGGTCACCGGGATCGCCGGCGTCCCCTGGGCGGCCGTGCTCACCCTCGCCGTCCTGGCGGTGCTCATGTCGATCTGCTCGGAGGCCGACGCGTTCGTTGCCGCCGGCCTCACCCCCTTCTCCCCCACCGCCAAGCTCGTCTTCCTGGTCGTCGGCCCGATGGTCGACCTCAAGCTCATCGCCCTGCAGGCGGGGATCTTCGGCAGGAGCTTCGCCGTGCGGTTCGTCCCGCTCACCTTCGTCCTGGCCGTCGCCGTCGGCTCCACCGTGGGAGCGCTGTTCCTGTGACCCGCGCCATGCAGAACCTCCTCATGGTCCTCCTCGGCGGGGCCGTCCTGTGGATCACCCTGGTCACCGGCGAGGTCGTCCGGTACGTCAAGCCGGGCCTCCGCCACCCGCTGGTCGCCTGCGCCGCCGTCCTCATCGTGCTCGGCGCCGCCGGGATCCGCCGCGACTGGCGGGACGACGGACACCCCGTCCCGCGGGACGGGCATGAGGGCCACCACCACGGCCCCGGCGGCCCGCGCGTGGCATGGCTGCTCTGCCTCCCGGTCGTGGCGATCTTCGCGATCGCGCCGCCGGAACTCGGCCTCTTCACCGCCGTCCGGGCCGGCGCCCGTCCGGCCGCCCCTCCCCCGAAGCCGGCGGGGGACGACCAGGCGCTCCCACCCGGCCGGGACCCGTTCCCCCTGTCGATCGGGGAGTTCATGCTCCGCGTGTACGACGCCCACAACGGCCGCGCCGCCACCCTCACCGGCCGCCGGGTCGAGCTCACCGGCTTCGTCACGCCCGGCGCGAAGGGCGGCTGGTCGGTGACCCGCCTGCAGCTGAACTGCTGCGCCGCCGACGCGATCGCGCTGCGGGTCGCCGTCCTGGACGCCCCCGCCCCGGCCAACGGCAGATGGGTGAAGGTCGTCGGTGTGTGGCAGCCCGGCGACGACCCCCAGGGCGACCCGCTCTACCAGATGCGCACACAGAAGGTCACTCCGACCCGCAAGCCGGGAACCGCCTACGAGTGACCGCTCGCCGCGGCCGCCTCGGCTAGGCCCCCGGTGGCACCGGCGTCGCGCGCCAGCGGCACGGCGGCGCGTCCTGGACGGCCGTCACCCGCCCCTGCGTCTCCAGCATCACCAGATGCGCGAGGGTCTCCAGCATCGCCGACCGGCGCATGAACGGCTGGATCTGCTCCCATGGCCGCGACCAGGTGAGCCGCCGCGCCAGGTCCCACGCCGTCGCGCCGTCCGCGCCCGCCTTGATGACCTCGAGGGCGATCTCGTCCAGCCGCGCCGTGTGGTGGTCGGCCAGGGCGCGCGCCCGGTCGGCGAGGCCGGCGAACCGGTACTCGTGCGCGGGCAGCACCTCCTCGGCGTCCAGCACGCGGACCTTGTCGAGCGAGTCGTAGAAGTCGGCCAGGGGGTTGTGCCGCTGCTGGGCGTGCACCGCGATCGTCGGGGTGATGCGCGGCAGGACGTGGTCGCCCGACAGCAGCAGCCGCCGGTCCGGCTCGAAGAAGCACACGTGGCCGGGCGAGTGGCCGGGCGTCCAGACGGTCCGGAGGTTCCAGCCCGCGATCGGGACCTGCTCCCCGTCCTCCAGCAGCAGCTCCGGGTCGGTGTGCCGGACGAGCGGGAGGATCTTCCTGGACGCGTCGGCGAGCGGCCCCGCCTCCTCGTCCGGGACGCCGTGCAGCTCCATCTGCCGCCGCATCGCCGCGATCAGCCCGTCGAAGTCGCGGTACCGCTCGCGCAGCAGCCCGGCGTCCGCCGGGTGCAGCGCCACCCACGCGCCGGACGCCTCCCGCACCCGCCCCGCGAGGCCGTAGTGGTCGGGGTGCAGGTGCGTGACCAGCACCGCCTTCACGTCGGTGATCCGGTAGCCGGCGGTGCCGAGCCCGGCGCACAGCGCGTCCCACGCCTCGGCCGTGTCCCAGCCCGCGTCCACGATCGCGATGCCGTCGGCCAGCTCCAGCCCGTATACCAGGACGTACCGGAGCGGGTTGTTCGGCAGCGGCACCGGAATCGACCACAGCCCGGGACGGACCTGCTCCACCGGCGGGAGCACCTTCTCCTGCCAGGCCCGGTGCTGCAGAATGCCGGTGATCTTCATCGGTCCTCCCCCGAACGCCATTCGGTACAGGTTCCTATCACGGCACCGGCCCGTCCCCGGTCACCAGCCCGCGCGCTCGCGCAGGAACGCGGTCGTCGCGGCGTCCGCCGGATAGAACGACTCGATCGCGAGCTCCGCCACCGTGATGTCGACCGGCGTCCCGAACGTCGCGACCGTGCTGAAGAACGCCAGTTCACCACCGTCCCGCCGGATCCGCAGCGGCACCACGACCCCGCCGCCCACCGGCGACGTGATCTCCGCCACCCCGCCCGGGAAGTCCCGCAGCTCCCGGTAGAGCCGGGCGAGCGAGGCGTCGGCCGTCAGCGCGACGTGCCGCCGCACCCGGTCGATCATGTGGGCGCGCCACTCCGGCAGGTTGACGATGTCGCGCGCCATCCCGTCGGGATGCATGCTCAGCCTGAGCACGTTCAGCGGCGGCTCCAGCAGCTCCGGCGGCGCCCCCTCCAGGAACAGCCCGGCCGCGTCGTTCGCGTCGATCAGGTTCCAGAACCGGTCGACGACCACCGCGGGGAACGGCTCGTGCCCGGCCAGGACCTGCCCGAGCGCCGCGCGCACCGCGTCCATCCTCGGCTCCTCCAGCGGGGTCTCCGCATAGGCGGGCGCGAACCCGGCCGCCACCAGCAGCAGGTTCCGGTCGCGCAGCGGGACGTCCAGATGCTCGGCCAGCCGCAGCACCATCGCGCGGCTCGGCGCCGACCGGCCCGTCTCCACGAAGCTGAGGTGCCGGGTCGACACCCCCGCCGCCGACGCCAGTTCCAGCTGGCTGAGCCGGCGCTGCCGCCGCCAGGCCTTCAGCCGCTCCCCCACAGGTGTCACATCGCCCAGCATCGTCGTCATGATCAGGACATTACCGACGTCAGGTAGCTGCGACGATGACGTGCGGGGTAATCGAGGCCGCCGCCTTTACGTTGTAGATTCTTTGAGGTGCTCGCCGAAGAAGGCGAAGATGCGGTCCCAGCCGTCCGGGGCGTTCTCCCTGCCCTTGCCGAGCCCGAAAGCGATCCTCGTCACGGGGCCGAACGGCGCCACCGTCTCGGTGAGGAATCCGTGCCCCGTGGCCGGGTACTCCTTCACATCGTGCGGGACGTCCACGGCCTCCAGGGCCCGCTCCAGCTTCCCCGCCGCGCCCCGCAGCGTCGGATCGGCGCCGCCGTAGCTCGCCACGATCGGGCACGCGCCCCGCAGCGCCTCCTCCGGCCGGCGCGGCAGGATCCCGTAGTTCACGGCGGCCGCCTGGAAGTCGTACCGCGCCGCCGCGACCAGCGCGAACCCGCCCCCGAGACAGAATCCGCACACCCCCACGTCACCCGTGCAGTCGTCCCGCCCGGCCAGCCACGCCCGCGCCGCCTCGATCGCGTCGTAGGTGGCGCCGCGCCCGGCCCGCATGTCCCGCATCGCCTTGGTGACGCACCGCAGCCACGGCGCCCCGCGGTACAGATCGGGCAGCAGCGCGAGGTACCCCCGCGCCGCGAACCGGTCGGCCTGCTCGCGCATGTCCTCGGTGGCCCCGAGCGCCTCGAAGAGGACGACCACGCCCGGCCAGGGCCCCTCCCCTTCGGGGACGGCGAGGTATCCGGGCAGTTCCCCCGCATCCGCGGGAATCACGATGTCCGCCATGCCGCCCAACCCTGACGCAATTTACGCTGTACGTACACCCCTGAAGCGGAAACCGCACGCGCACCGGCGCCCGCCGGCCGACCGAGCACCTCATGGACCCGGTACCTACCAACGACCGCGCGGCGCCTTCGGCGGCGACGTGCCACCAACGAGGCGGAGACGGTCAGATGACCCGTGATGTGGACTGATCAGCATGCGGGCCGAGCCGCCGCAGCACGCCGGCGACCACACTGACGGAGATCCAGCAAGCAGCAGTACCTCGGAGACTCGATCATCGTCACGGGCAGGACGGTGTTTCCGTCCGAGAGGCTCATACCGCCTTCGCTGCGGACCCGAATCGAGGTCTGGACGTCTATGCAGCGAGGACGCTTGATCGCCGAGATCGACCGTTGCTACCTATGCGGGGAGAGTTACGAACGCGCAAACCTGGTTCTCGACCACGAGGTCCCGGTAGTCCTTGACCTGCTCAAAGCACTCGACGTCCGGAATCTGCGCCCGGCGTGCGCGCCCTGCCACAGAACGAAGAGCAACAGCGAACAATCGCTCGCCAAGCGGAACGGGTCCACTTCGATAGGAAAATCGGACGTGATCACTGAGATCGCGCCGGGTGGAGTCGGAACAACCTATGAACTGGTCACCGCCCTTCCCATGGACAACTACCTGGCGAACCGCATCTTCGTCGGCTCGCCAAGGCGGTAACCCCTACCGCAGCATGCTCCAAAGAGAGTCAGACCTTGCGCCACTTCGGGATCCAGGCACCGTCCTCGACGACATAGTCGCCGAACAAGTCGGGGGCCTCCCTGCGCATCGTCTCGCCGATCTTGCCGAAGAGCAGACGGATCTCCTCCTCAGCACCCGGAGCCGTCCGGTTCTCGATGGTGTGGCGGAGCGTGCGGACATTGGCGGTCCAGACCAACCCGGTACCGACACCCTCGGGGGCGAAACGGCGCATGAAGGAGGTCTTGTGCTTCTTTTCCTTGAACGGCACGCCCTCATCATCGAGTCCGAAGTGCTCCGCCATCCAACCCTGGAACTCTTCCATCTGTTCCAGCATGGCGGTGGCACGCTTCATGAGTTCGGCGTCCTCACGGGCCCACTCCGGAAACCAGAACGGAATGTCCTGAAGACGGACGAATCGGAGCGACTCCTGCGAGATCGCCACCCCAGGGCGGTGCCGGACGAGCTCATGGGTCAGGACACGGCTCACATTATGGAGAACGAAGCTGAAACTGACGTGCTCCAGCACCGAGCCGTGCAGGCTCCGGAGAATGTTCTCCAGGTACTGCCCCTGGTCGGTGCGCACCCTGACCACGTTGGGGTTGAGGCCGGGCTCCCAGGAGCGGTAGCAGAGACGTCCCGCGAACTCCGCAAGGTTCTGCGGGTCGTTCAGCTCGGTGTCGAGATCTCCCCGGTCGAGGCGCTCCACCCAGCTCTCCCCGCCCACATCCCGGAGGTATCGGGCGACCTCGTCGTAGTCCAGCTCCGGCCGCGCGACGAGGAAAACCTCTGGTTCGACGCTCTTCAATCTTGCTCCCCCACCGGTCGTTTCCTTCGCCCATAGGAAACCACCCTCGCCGAGCGAACGCGACAGGGGTACCGGAGCACACGTCAGGGGCATGAGGGGGTCGGACTCCTGGTGGGATGACGCAGACTGGAGGGGTTCGCCTAACCGGGAGGGATTCATGGGGTCGGAGCTGAAGGTGCTGGGAGCCTGCCCTCTGGACTGCCCGGACGGGTGCTCGTGGGTCGTCACCGTGCGGGACGGCGAGGCCGTGGGGTTGCGGGGCAACCCCGACCACCCGTACACGCGCGGCGCCCTGTGCACGAAGGTGAACCGGTGGCTGGAGCGGGCCTCGCAGGACGACCGGATCCTGTACCCGATGCGGCGGGTGGGCGCCAAGGGCGAGGGGCGGTTCGAGCGGATCTCGTGGGAGGAGGCGCTCGCCGAGATCGCCGAGCGGCTCGACGGGATCGTCCGGGAGTACGGCGGCGAGGCGGTCTGGCCCTACTGGGGGACGGGAACGCTCGGGTACCTGCAGGGGCTCGAAGGGTTCTCCGGGAGGCGGTTCTTCAACGTGCTCGGGGCGTCGGCGCACGGCGTGACGATCTGCTCGGCGGCGGGCACGGCGGGTCTGGAGACCTCGCTCGGGTCGGCGGGCGGGATGGACCCGGAGGACCTCGCGCACGCCAAGCTGATCCTCCTGTGGGGGACGAACCCGCTGACGAGCGGGCACCACGTGTGGAAGTTCGTGCAGGCGGCGCGGAAGGCGGGGGCGCGGATCGTCGCGATCGACCCCGTCCGGACGCGGACGGCGCAGCAGGCCGACGAGCATCTCGCGCCGCTGCCCGGCACGGACGCGGCGCTGGCCCTCGGACTGCTCAACGTGATCGTGGGCCTGGGGGCGCAGGATGAGGCGTTCCTCACGCGGCACACGGCCGGGTGGGAGGCGTTCCGGGAGGAGATCGCCGCGTTCCCGCCGGCGCGGGCCGCCGAGATCACCGGGCTGGACGAGGCGCGGATCACCGCGCTCGGGAAGCTGATCGCGCGGACGCGGCCGACCGCGATCCGGGCGACGCAGGGGCTGCAGCGGAACGCGGGCGGCGGGTCGACGCTGCGGGTGCTGGCGGGGATCCCGGCGGTGACGGGCGACTGGGCGCGGCGGGGCGGAGGCGTCGCGTACTCGACGTCCGGGCACGTGAAGCTGAACAAGGCGGCGCTCTACCGGGACGACCTGCGCCCGGCGCCGGTGCGGACGCTGTCGATGACCCGGCTCGGCGAAGGGCTCCTGGACGTCCAGGACCCGCCGGTCAAGGCGCTGTTCGTGATGGCGGCGAACCCGGTCGCGAGCACTCCGGCGCAGGGGCGGGTGCGGCGCGGCCTGGAGCGGGACGACCTGTTCACCGTCGTGATGGAGCAGTTCCCCACGGACACGGTGGACTACGCCGACATCGTCCTGCCCGCGACCATGCAGCACGAGCACGCCGACCTGCACGAGGGGTACGGGCACCTGTACCTGACGTGGAACGCCCCGGCGGTGGAGCCGCCCGGCGAGTGCCTGCCGACCACCGAGACGTTCCGGCGGCTGGCGCGGGCCATGGGGCTGGACGAGCCCGCCCTGTACGACTCGGACGAGCGGCTCGCCGAGCGGCTCCTCGCGTCCGATCACCCGTGGATGACCGGGATCACCCTCGACCGGCTGCGGAAGGAGGGGTTCGTGCGGATGGCGGTGCCCGACCCCTTCGTCCCGTACAAGGACGGTTTCGAGACCCCCTCGGGGCGGTTCGAGTTCGCGGGCACCCGGTACACGCCGCCCGTCGAGGTCGCGGACGCCGAGCGCGCGAAGCGCTACCCCCTCGCGCTGGTCTCCGCCGCGTCGCACGAGTTCCTCAACACGACGTTCGGCAACAACCCGGAGCTGCGGCGGCGCGGCGGTCCCCTGACCGTCCGGCTGCACCCCGGCGACGCGGCGGCGCGCGGCCTGGCCGCCGGGCAGAAGGTGCGGGTCGGCAACGACCGCGGCGCGTTCGAGGCCGTCCTGGACGTGACCGATCAGGTCAGGCCGGGTGTGGCGGCGACGTCGAAGGGGCACTGGGCGAAGTTCTCCGGCGGCGCGAACGCCAACGCGGTCGTGGCCGAGCGCGACACCGACATGGGCGGCGGGCCCGTGTTCCACGACACGCGGGTGGAGGTCAGCGCCTCGCCGGCGGGCTGAGCGCGTCGATGTCGGCGATGACCGCGCGGCGGGACGCGTCGTCCAGGGAGGCGGCCTCGGCGGCGTTGCGGGCCAGGTCGGCGAGCTCGGCGCGGCCGAGGCCGAACACCTCGGCGGCGGCGCGGTACTCGCCGGTCAGCGTGGTGCCGAACATGGGCGGGTCGTCGCTGTTGAGGGTGAGGAACAGGCCCTCCTCCAGCATGCGGGGCAGCGGGTGCGACGCCAGGTCGGCGACCTGCCCCGTCCGGACGTTGGACGTCGGGCACACCTCCAGCGGCAGCTGCGTCTCGCGCAGGCGGGCGACGAGGCGGGGGTCGGCGAGGCAGTTGATGCCGTGCCCGATGCGCTCGGCGCCGTAGCCGTCGAGGGCCTCCCAGATCGTCTCGGGCCCGGTCATCTCACCGGCGTGCGGGAGGCTGCGCAGCCCCGCCTTCCGGGCGGCGGTGAAGGCGTCGCGGAACGCGTCCCGGTGGGCCGCGCGGACCTGCTCGATGCCGCCGATCCCGAACCCGACGAGCGCGAGCGGCGGGTGGTCCAGGGCGTGGTCGAGGGTGCCGCGGGCGGCGGCCGCGCCGAACTCGGCGGGGATGTCGAAGATGTAGGCGACGCGGATGCCGTGCTCCTCGCGGGCGATCCGGACGGCGTGGTCGAGCGCCTCGGTGATCACGGGCATCGGCATCCCCGCCCGCTGGTGCGTGTAGGGGGTGACGGTCAGCTCGACGTACGGGACGTTCTGCGCGGCGAGGTCGCGGGCGACGCCGGTGACGAGCGTCGCGACGTCCTCCGGGCTCCGGACGAGGCTGGACACCGCCTCGTACACCTCGGCGAAGTGCGGGAAGTCGCGGAACTCGTAGAACGCGCGCAGCTCCTCCTCGTTGACGGGGACGGGCCCGTCGGGGTGGCGGCGCGCGAGTTCCAGGACGGTCGGGACGGAGGCGGAGCCCACGAGGTGGACGTGGAGCTCGACCTTGGGGAGGGCGTCGATGAACGCCTCGATGGAGGTGTCTGCGGTCTGCACGTCCGCGAAGCTAACAGGCCCGGGACCTGCGCGGACAGCATGTCGGGGGTTCCTGACACGATCTCGTCGGGAACGCGGGGAGAATGGGGGCGTGCGCGCGTCCCGGCTGATCTCGCTCGTCCTGCTGCTCCAGGCGCGGGAGGCGATGACGGCGCGGGAGCTGGCGGCGGAGCTGGAGGTCTCGGAGCGGACCGTGTACCGGGACGTCGAGGCGCTGTCGTCGGCGGGCATCCCCGTCTACGCCGATCAGGGCCGCAACGGCGGGTACCGGCTCGTCGACGGCTACCGGACGCGCCTGACGGGGCTGAGCCGCGCGGAGGCGGAGGCGCTGTTCCTCGCGGGGCTGCCCGGCCCCGCGGGCGACATGGGCCTGGCCGACGCGGTGGCCGCGGCGGGCCTGAAGGTCCTCGCGGCCCTGCCGAGGTCGCTGCGGGACGCGCCGCTGCGCGCCGGGCAGCGGTTCCATCTGGACGCGCCGGGCTGGTTCGGGGTGTCGGAGCCGCCGCCGCTGCTGCGCGACCTGGCGCGCGCCGTCTGGTCGGACGAGGTGGTGGAGCTGCGCTACCGGCGGGGCGGGGCGGAGGTGTCGCGGACGGCCGAGCCGTACGGGCTGGTGCTGAAGAACGGCACCTGGTACCTGGTGGCGCGGGTCGGCGGCGCGCCGCGCACGTACCGGGTGGAGCGGGTGGCGGCGGTGGCGCCGACCGGGGCGTCCTTCGTCCGGGACGGGTCGTTCGATCTGGCCGCGCACTGGCGGGACGCCGCGGCGGAGTTCCTGCGGTCGATGCACCGGCAGGAGGTCACGGTGCGGCTGAGCCCGGCGGGGCTGCGCGGTCTGCGGCGCGCGGTCCAGCCGTTCGCGGCGGAGGCGGCGGAGAGCGCGGCCGGGGAGCCCGACGGCGATGGGTGGGTGACCACCCGCCTGCCCGTCGAGTCGCCGCGCGTGGCGGCGGCCCAGCTGCTGGGTCTCGGCGGCGAGGTGGAGGTCCTCGACCCGCCGGAACTGCGCGCCGACATGGCCGCCACGGCCGCCCGCCTCGCGGCCCTCTACGGGGGCCGGTGACCGGGGCCACCCGGAGCCCCCGCCGGTCGGCGGGGGCTCCGGGTGATCCCATTACGGGTGTGAGGGTTTCGGTCAGGTGAAGATACTGACGCCGCCGGGGCCGACGAGCAGGCCGACGACGATGAGGACGATCCCCCAGAGGAGGTCGCGACGGGCGAGGATGACATAGATTCCGGCGATCACCAGGATCACCGCGAGGAGCCACAGGATGAACATCATGGCCACGGGGTCCCCGTTCACGGCAAGGTAAAACCCAAGTTTGATTTCAAATGACCCAAATCACCTTTTCGGTCATGCCCGGCAGTGGCGCAGGACGTTGGCCACGATGCGGTGCCCCGCCCGGCCCTCCGCCGTGAGGATCGACTCCGGGTGGAACTGGACGGCCCAGCGCCGCTTCGCCGCGTCCTCGATCGCCATCACCACGTCGCCCGTCAGCGCCGTCACCTGGAACCCCTTCACCCGCTCCGGCGTCGCGTGCAGCGAGTGGTAGCGGGCGCCGGTGAACTCGTCCGGGAGGCCCTCGAACAGCTCCCCGCCGGTCACCTTCACCCGGCCCGGCTTGCCGTGCGACGGCTCGGGCAGCAGCGCCAGCTCGCCGCCCGCGTGCTCCACCATCGCCTGCAGGCCGAGGCACACCCCGAACACCGGCAGGCCGCGCGCGTCGAGGGCGTCGAGCAGCGCGGAGGTCGCGAAGTCCTCCGGACGCCCCGGACCGGGCGACAGGACGACGAGGTCGGGCGCGTGCTCGTCCAGCAGCCGCGCGGGGAACCCGTGCCGCAGCGTCACCACGTCGGCGCCCTGCTGGCGGAAGTAGTCGGCGAGCGTGTTGACGAACGAGTCCTCGTGGTCGACCAGCAGCACCTTCAGGCCCTCGCCCGCGGGCTCCGCCGCGGCCGGCTCCGGGACCGCCGCGTCCGCCCGGCCCTCCGCGAGCGCCCCGAGCAGCGCGCTCGCCTTCAGGTGCGTCTCGCGCTCCTCCTCATCGGGGTCGGAGTCGTACAGCAGCGTCGCCCCGGCCCGGACGGTCGCGATCCCGTCGCGGATCTGCGCCGTCCGCAGTGTCAGGCCGGTGTTCATCGACCCGTCGAACCCGACGCACCCGACGGCGCCGCCGTACCAGCGGCGCGGGGAGTCCTCGTGGTCCTCGATGAACTGCATCGCCCACGTCTTCGGCGCGCCGGTGACGGTCACCGCCCACATGTGGGTGAGGAAGGCGTCGAGCGCGTCGAAGCCCGGCCGCAGCCGCCCCTCGATGTGGTCGACGGTGTGGATCAGCCGCGAGTACAGCTCGATCTGCCGGCGGCCGAGCACCCTGACGCTGCCGGGGACGCAGATCCGCGACTTGTCGTTGCGGTCCACGTCGGTGCACATCGTCAGCTCGGACTCGTCCTTCGCCGACGACAGGATCGCGCGGATCTGCTCGGCGTCCTCCAGCGCGTCGGCACCGCGCCGGATCGTCCCGGCGATCGGGCAGGTCTCCACCCGGTCGCCCGACACCCGGACGAACATCTCCGGGGACGCCCCGACCAGGAACTCGCCGTCGCCCAGGTTGAACAGGAACTCGTACGGCGCCGGGTTGGTCTCGCGGAGCCGTTCGAAGAACGCGGCGGGCGAGTCGCAGCGGCCGTACATGGCGTGGCCGGGCGTCACCTCGAACAGGTCGCCGCGGACGAACCTCTCCTTCGCGTCCCGCACCATCTGCGCGTACACGCCCGGCACCGGCTGGGCCGGAAGCTCGGCCGGGACGGGCACGGGGGTCGCGGGCGTGGCGCGCGCCAGGCCCGCCGTGCTCGCGCCGCCGACCTCGAAGTCGTACGACATCCGGTGCGAGGTCTCGCGCTTGCGGTCGACGACGACCATCTCGTCGGCCAGGTGCAGGACGAGGTCGCGCTGGTCGGCGGGGCGCTCCCGGCGCAGCGTCAGCGGCTCGAACTGGAGCGTCAGGTCGTACCCGAACGCCCCGTAGAGGCCGAGGTGGGGGTCGTCGCAGCGGAACAGGTCGACGACGGCGCGCAGCGCGGTGAACACGGTGGGCTGGCGGCTGCGCTCCTCCTCGGGGAAGAACTCCTCCGTCGGCGGGACGAACACCTCGATCAGGCCGGGGCCGTCCGCGCGCACCTCGCCGGTGCCCCGGACGGCGCCGGCGATCGCGGGCAGCAGCACCCGGCCGCGGTCGTTGAGGGCGCGGGCGGCGATCGTCCGGCCCCGCGCGGTGATCTCCAGGCAGGGGTCGAGGTAGGCCATGTGCCAGCGGCTGTAGCGGCCGGGGTACTCCATCCCGGAGCTGAGCACGCCGCCGCGCCGCTCCCCCACCGCGGCGACGAGGGCGTTGAGCACGTCGGACTTGCGCTCGGGGTCGACCGGGGTCGCGGTGCGGGTCACCCGCACCCCTCCGGCCGTGACGAATTCGCTGGTCAGCGGCTGCGCTGAGACGGTGTCCACCGCGGTGGCCCCTCGTTTTCGGGCCCCCGCCCGGCCGGGACGCGAAACGACCGCCGGGTGAGGGCGGTCGCTGGATGTCGAACGTGCACGAACCGACGCCGCCTCAGCGGCGCCACCACCGGCGGCTCTCGGTTCGCATGTGCCGAGCCTACCGGCTCGCGCGCCCCGGAGGCCACTCCGGGGCGCGCCGCCGCGCGGGGGGCCGGTCAGGCCCGCCCGTAGGAGTCCTCCAGGCGCTCGATGTCGTCCTCGTCGAAGTTCCCGAAGGCGATCTCCATGACCCGCACGGCGGGCCCGTCGGAGCTCAGCCGGTGGGTCTCACCGGCCCGGATGAGGACGCGGTCCCCCACCTCGGGCAGGATCCGCTCGCCGGCCACCTCGAACACGGCGCCGGGGTCGAGCGCCACCCACAGCTCGTCGCGGTCGCGGTGCCGCTGCAGGCTGAGGCGCTGCCCCGGCTCCACGTGAATGATCTTCACGGTGGAGGGCTCGTTCAGCGTGAAGCGCTCGAAGCTCCCCCAGGGCCGCCGCTCGGTCTCGACGGCGGGTTCGGGACGCAGGTCGGTCTGCAACAGTCACCTCGGAGTTCGTTCTTCGTGGACCGGCTGGAGGACGCGGGCGTCCGCCGCGGCGGCCGGCAGCCCGCCGAGGATGAGGTCGGCCAGGCCGTCGACCACGGCCTCCCTCGGCACCTCGCCGGCGTGGTCGAGCCACCAGTCTCCCGCAGTCTGCACCATGCCGACGACCGCGTGGCCCCACACGTACGCGCGGGTGCGGTCCGCCATCTGCCCCTCGGCGATCATCACCTCGGCCAGTTCCCGGCTCACACCGCGGATCATCGTGCTCATCGCACTGTGCGTGGCGGCGTCCTCGGCGCTCGCCCGGTGCATGAGGAACCGGTAGAGGTCGAGGTTCGCCGAGATCGTCGACAGGTACCGGTCGATGGTGGATCGCGTGCGGGCCAGGACGGCGCCGTTGCGGGAGAACTCCGCCTGGATGCCCTCGATCAGCTTGCGGGTGTGCCGCTCGGCCAGCGCCTGGTACAGCCCGCTCTTATCGCCGAAGTGCCGGTAGAGGATCGGCTTGCTGATCCCCGCCTCGGCGGCGATCGCCGCCATCGAGGCCTCCGGCCCCTCCCGCTGGATGACCCGGTCCGCCGCCTCGAGCAGCGCGCGCCGCCTGCCGGGGTCGCGCCGTGGCCGCGCTCCGCGGGCGGACTGATCGGACATGGAAAGAACTTACCGGGGGTGTTACCCGGTGACAACACCCCCGGCCTGCGATCCTCCGGCGGGGCGCCCGCCTCAGTTGAAGACCACGCGCTGCACGCGGACCTCGCCGCCCCAGTCGGACGTGGGGTGCGAGTACGTGAGGTACAGGGTCCTGCCGTTGCCGTACTCGGGGTGGGCGAGGCCGAAGTAGTTGTACTTGCCCTGCGGTGCGGGCACCGTGTCGAACAGCTTCGCCTCGTCCGACCACGGCCCCCAGGGCTGGTCGGCCGTCCGGTAGGAGACCCGGTCGAAGCCGTACACCGCCACGTACTTGCCGAGGTACGGGTTGTAGAACATGCTGTTCGAGCTGCCGCCGTCGAAGATCGTCACCGCGTCGGAGGCGGTGGCGGACCATGTGCCGCCGCCCGCGTAGAAGCGCCAGGCGCTCCGGTTGAGGATGTCGGCCAGTCCCACCCGGGCGAGCGAGCAGTGGTAGACGACCCAGTCCTGCGCGCAGCCGACGCTGTAGACGGTGGAGCCCACCGTCGTCACGGGGGTGTAGGAGGTCTCCTGGCCGTGGAACATCACCCACTTGTCCCATGAGGCGCCGCCCGGCACCGGACCGGTCTCCGGGCGGGTCATCGCGCCGGTGGACGCGTTCCAGACCGCGAACCCGGTGCCCCAGTACTGGCCGAACGGGTCGGTGACCGACCCGCCCCGGATCCCGGACGTGAACGGGTAGATCACCCGGTTGCGGGCCGGGTCGGCGACCGGCTGCGCCGGCCACAGGAAGTACTGCTTGCCGCAGTCCCCCTGGCCCGGCGGAGAGCAGCGGACGGGATCGTTGGCGTGGTTGAAGTAGCTCTCCCACTGCGAGAGCGGGAGGTACTCGGTGGGCACCCCGGCGCCGTCGGTGGTCTCCCGTCCGGCGGGCGGAAGCAGCGAGATCCCGTTCGCGGCGCTGAGGTCCGTCGTCGTGGCCGAGGTGTTGTCGGCCCAGTTGTCGCCGTCGGAGCCGGCGACCGTCATCGCGGTGTCCCCGAACACCCAGATGGAGCCGCTCCCCCACTTCACCGAGAACCCGGCGTCCCGGCCGATGATGCGGGAGTCCCAGGCGAGGGGGCCGAGGTCGGTGGTCGACTGGATCGTCCCCGCCGGCGGCGCCGCGCTGGCGGGCGCCGCCACGGCGACGCCCGAAGCGGTCACCAGGGTCGTGAGAAGCGCGAAGGCGGCAGGTCTGCGGAAACGCGAGGGAAAGCGCATGCGGGGGGCCTCTCCGGATCGGCTGCCCACACGGTGACGCGATCTTGTTCCACCCGCAAGCCCGCCCGCTGACCTCAAACGGTCATATCCGCCGGGCGAAATGCCCGTTCCCCGCCGGGGATCGGCGGGCTCGGTTCTGCCCGGACGGCGCGGCGGCTCAGGGACGCCCTGCACGCGAAGAGGCTCCCCGCGGGCGGCGGGAAGCCTCTTCGAGCGGCCGTCTCAGCGGACGGCAAGGCCCGTGATGGTGCGGCCGATGACCAGGCGCTGGATCTCCGACGTGCCCTCGAAGATCGTGAAGATCTTGGAGTCGCGGTGCATGCGCTCGACCGGGTACTCGCGGGTGTAGCCGTTGCCGCCGAGGATCTGGATGGCCTCCTCGGTGACGCGGACCGACATCTCGGACGCGACGAGCTTGGCCATGGAGCCCTCGGCGTTGTCGAAGTCCTTGCCGGCGCGGGCCATCCAGGCGGCCCGCCACACCATGAGGCGGGCGGCGTCCAGCTGGCACTTCATGTCGGCGAGCTTGAACGCGATCGCCTGGAAGTCGCCGATCTTCTTGCCGAACTGCTCGCGCTCCTGGGCGTACTGCAGGGCGTAGTCGTAGGCGGCGCGGCCGACGCCGAGGGCCATCGCGCCGACGGACGGGCGGGTGGTCTCGAAGGTCTTGAGGGCGGCCTGGCCCTTGGCGCTCTTGCCCTCGCGGGTGCGGGCGATGCGCTCGTCGAACTTCTCCTTGCCGCCGACGATCAGGTGGCTCGGGATCCGGACGTCCTCGAGGATCACCTCGGCGGTGTGGGAGGCGCGGATGCCGTGCTTCTTGAACTTCTGGCCCTGCCGCAGGCCGGGGGTGCGCGGCGGGATGATGAAGCTCGCCTGGCCGCGGGTGCCGAGTTCGGGGTACACGGACGCGACCACGATGTGGACGTCGGCGATGCCGCCGTTGGTGGCCCAGGTCTTGGTGCCGTTCAGCACCCACTCGTCCTTGGCCTCGTCGAACACCGCGCGGGTGCGGATGGAGCCCACGTCGCTGCCGGCGTCCGGCTCGGAGGCGCAGAAGGCGCCGAGCTTGACGTCGTCGGGGGTGCCGAACATCTGCGGGACCCACTCGGCGGTCTGCTCGGGCGTGCCGACGGCGGCGACGGACGCCGCCGCGAGGCCGGTGCCGACGATCGACAGCGCGATGCCGGCGTCGCCCCAGAACAGCTCCTCGAAGGAGACGGGGATGCCGAGCCCGGTCGGCTCGAACGACTGGCCGGCGAAGAAGTCCAGGGAGTACAGACCGATCTTGGACGCCTCCTGGATGATCGGCCAGGGCGTCTCCTCGCGCTCGTCCCACTCCTCCGCGGCGGGCCGGATCACGTCCCGGGCGAACTCGCGGACCCACTCCTGGATTTCGCGGACGTCGTCGCTGAGCTCCAGCGAGAACGGCGGCGTCTCGGCGCTCGTCATTGTTGACCCCTTCTCCAATAATCGCCTGTTACCCACGGTAGCACCGATCGCCGTTACCGGTGGTAACACCGTGGCCGGAGTCACAGCGGGCGCTCATCGGCGGCCGGACGGGGCCCTGGCCGCGGCGTAGGAGGGGACCTCGATCATCGGCGGGCGCTCCCCCACCGCGATGTCGCCCGTCCGGGCGGTGTGGCCGGAGCCGGCGCGGCGGAACTGGGTGAGGGCGGTCGCGGGCGCGCCGAGCGGGACCATGCGGCCGTGCCGCTCCAGCCGCGACCAGGCCGTCAGCATGATCTGGCCCGACATCGCGCCGAGCGCCTCGGTCGACTGGTGCGCGTGGACGCGGCGGCCGAGGTCGACCTGCGCGATCGCGTCCAGGCCCGCGTCGTGCAGGACGTCCAGGAGGAGGCCGAGCTCGACGCCGTAGCCGGTGACGAAGGGGAGCCGCTCCAGCAGCGCGCGGCGGCCGGCGTACTCGCCGCCGAGCGGCTGGACGATCCCGGCGAGCCGCGGCCAGTGCAGGTTGAGCAGCGGGCGGGCGACCAGCTCGGTGACCCGGCCGCCGCCGCCCTCGGCGGGGCGGTCCCCGGTGAGGAGCGGGCGGTCGTAGCAGCCCTTGACGTAGCCGACGGACGGGTCGGCCAGCAGCGGGCCGAGCAGGCCCGTCACGTAGGCGGAGGTGAACTCGCGCAGGTCGGCGTCCACGAAGACGATCAGGTCGCCGGACGTGGCGGCGAGCGACTTCCACAGCGCCTCGCCCTTGCCGGACATCCGGCCCAGGCCGGGCAGGACGTCGTCCTGAGCGACGACGGTCGCCCCTGCCGCGGCGGCGACGTCGGCGGTCCGATCCCGCGACCGCGAATCGATCACGACGATCTCGTCGACCAGGGGGCAGCGCTCCATGAGGTCGGCGCGGACGGCCGACACGATCGCGCCGACCGTCGCCTCCTCGTCGCGGGCGGGCAGCACGACGCTGACGGCGGTGCCGTCCCCGCCGGCGAGCTTGGCGTCGAGGAGCCGCTCCGGCGGCCAGTCCGCCGCCGCGCTCGTGCGGCGGCGGAACCACGTGGCGACCTCGGGCAGCACGCGCTCTCCCTCCCGAAATAGGGGTCTCACCATCAGGGAACACCGGACGAACCCTGATCATTCACCCGGGGGAGGGAGAACGGGCATGCGACCCAGGAAGTTAACGGGCCGACAACACGCCCGTCACTCCGCGGCGTGCTTGTCCAGGAAGGTGTAGACGTCCGCCTCGTCCACGCCCGGGAAGGCGCCCGGCGGCAGGACGGACAGGACGTGGGAGTGCGCCCGCGCCGACGGCCAGACCATGCCCTCCCAGCGGTCCGACAGCTCCTTCGGGGGCCGCTGGCAGCAGTCGCCGTCCGGGCAGGCCGACTTGACGCGGCGGGTCGTCTCCCGGCCGCGGAACCAGCGGGAGTCCTCGAACCGGACGCCGAGGGTGATCGCGAAGTCGCGCTCGTGGCTCGGGTCGATGTGCGACAGGCACCAGTACGTTCCCTTGGGGGTGTCGGTGTACTGGTAGTAGACGGAGAAGCGGTCCTCGGCGGTGAACACGTGCCGCCCGGCCCACTCGCGGCACATCCGCTGGCCCTCGATGGCGCCGTCCTCGTCCTGCGGGAACGCCAGGCCGTCGTTGGCGTACGCCTTGTAGATGGTGCCGTTCTCGTCGTTCTTGGTGAAGTGCAGCTGCAGGTCGAGGTGGTGGGTCGCCATGTTGGTGAACCGGTGCGCCGCCATCTCGTAGGAGACGGAGAACACGTCCGCGAGGTCCTCGACCGACAGCTCCCGCGCCGCCTTCGCGTCCCGCAGGAACGGCACGACGCTGACCTCCGGCATGAGGATCGCGGCGCCGAAGTAGTTGGCCTCGACGCGCTGGCGGAGGAAGTCGGCGAAGTCGCGGGGCTGGTCGTGGTCCAGCGCGATGTGGCCGAGGGTCTGCAGCAGGATCGTGCGGGGCGTGTGCATGCCGAGCTGCTCGCGCTCCAGGTAGATCCGCCGGTTCCGCAGGTCGGTGATCGACCGGACGGACCGGGGCAGGTCCTGGACGTAGCGGAGCGTGAAGCCGAAGTGCCCGACCAGGGTCATCAGCATGCCCTGGGACACGGCGCCGCCCCGGTAGCCGACGGCGTCGAGGGTCTGGGCGGCGACCCGCTCGATGTCGGCGAAGTGGTTGCCGCGCTCGTGCATCTGGCGGCGCAGCTCGGCGTTGGCCTTGCGGGCCTCCTCGGGGCTCGCGGTCGGCTTCGTCCGGCTGCGTTTGAGCTCCCCGTACAGGGCGAGGATGTGCTCGATGATCTCGTTGGGCATCCGCTTGCCGACCTTGAGGTGCGACAGGCCGAGCGTCCGGTAGAGGGGGTCGCGCTGGGCCTCCTCCAGGGCGATCTCGAGCTGGGCGCGGCGGGACGGCGGCTGGCGGCGCAGCAGTTCTTCCACCGGGCATTCGAGGGCGGTGGCGAGGGACTGCAGGAGCGACAGCTTGGGTTCGCGGCGGCCGTTCTCCAGCAGGCTGAGCTGGGACGGCGCGCGCCCGACGCGCTCACCGAGATCCGACAGCGTCATCCCGCGAGCGCGCCGCAGGTGGCGCAGACGCTGCCCGAAGGTGACGAGATCTACGTCACTCGTCAAGTTGAGGGGTTCTTCTGGCCGCAAGGTCGTCACGCCTTGATGGTACCGGAATTTTCGAAGTTCTTCTGTTACCCGCGAGTTCATTTAGGTCTTGCGGAGGGGGCATAGTCGTGGTCAAGCACCCAGGGGACGGCACAGAAGGGCTGGAGACATGAGCGAAGGTCGCCTCAAGGGCGCAGCGGAAGAGCTGCAGCGGCAGTGGGACACCGACGAGCGCTGGAAGGGCATCGAGCGGACCTACTCCGCCGAGGACGTCGTCCGGCTGCGCGGTTCGGTCCAGGAGGAGCACACCCTCGCGCGCCTCGGCGCCGAGCGCCTGTGGAAGCTGCTGCACGAGGAGGACTACGTCCACTCGCTCGGCGCGCTCACCGGCATGCAGGCGGTCCAGCAGGTGAAGGCCGGCCTCAAGGCCATCTACCTGTCCGGCTGGCAGGTCGCCGCGGACGCCAACCTGGCGGGCCAGACCTACCCCGACCAGAGCATCTACCCGGCGAACTCGGTCCCGGCCGTCGTGCGCCGCATCAACAACGCCCTGCTGCGCGCCGACGAGGTCCAGTGGGCCGAGGGCTCGGGCGACACGCACTACCTCGCCCCGATCGTGGCGGACGCCGAGGCCGGCTTCGGCGGCGTCCTCAACGCCTTCGAGCTGATGAAGGGCATGATCGCCGCCGGTGCGGCGGGCGTGCACTGGGAGGACCAGCTGGCCTCCGAGAAGAAGTGCGGCCACCTCGGCGGCAAGGTCCTCATCCCGACCTCGCAGCACATCAAGACGCTCAACACGGCCCGCCTCGCCGCGGACCTCGCCGGCGTCCCGTCCCTGATCATCGCGCGGACCGACGCCGAGGCCGCGACCCTGATCACGACGGACGTCGACGAGCGCGACCGCGAGTTCATCACCGGCGAGCGCACCGCCGAGGGCTTCTACCGGGTCCGCAACGGCATCGAGCCCTGCATCGCCCGCGCCAAGGCCTACGCGCCGTACTCCGACCTCATCTGGATGGAGACCGGCACCCCGGACCTGGAGCTGGCCCGCAAGTTCGCCGAGGCCGTCAAGGCCGAGTACCCGGACCAGATGCTGGCCTACAACTGCTCCCCGTCCTTCAACTGGAAGCAGCACCTGGACGACGCGACCATCGCGAAGTTCCAGCGCGAGCTCGGCCACATGGGCTTCAAGTTCCAGTTCATCACCCTGGCGGGCTTCCACGCCCTCAACTACGGGATGTTCGACCTGGCCCACGGCTACGCCCGCGAGGGCATGACGGCCTACGTCAACCTCCAGGAGCGCGAGTTCGCGGCGGCCGACCGCGGCTTCACCGCGGTCAAGCACCAGCGCGAGGCCGGCACCGGCTACTTCGACATGGTGTCCACCGCGATCGCGCCGGACAGCTCCACCACCGCCCTCAAGGGCTCGACCGAAGAGGGCCAGTTCCACTGAGTCCCCTCGGCCTCGGCCTCGCGCGCCCACCCTGCGGACCGCTCCACGACCGTTCCCGGGCGCGCGAAGGCCGAGTGCGAACGACCCCTTGATCCGCCGGCCCCCCTCCGGTGACACGGAAGGCCCCCGCGCTCCTACACCCGCGGGGGCCTTCTGTACTTCCCATCGTCCTCTGTGGGAAATGACATGGTGACGCAGAGCCACCCTGGCTAAGCTCCCGACGAGTGGGCGTTCTTCCGTGGGCGTGGTGGTTCGGCTTCCGCCGCCATTCCGCGTACCCGCTGGGCGCCCTGGCGGAGGCCGTGACGAACACGGCGTTCGGGTTCATGCGCGCCTACGTCCTGCTCGCCCTGTGGGCGGCGCGTCCGGCGCTCGGCGGGTACGACGCCGCCGACGCCGTCACCTTCTGCTTCATCACCCAGGCGCTCATCGGGCCCGTGCAGATCTTCGGCGGCATCGACCTCACCGAGCGGATCCGCACCGGGGACGTCGCCATCGACCTGCACCGCCCCGTCGGCCTCCAGGGCTGGTGGCTGGCCGACGACCTCGGCCGGGCGGCCGCCGCCCTGCTGCTGCGCGGCGGGCCGCCGCTACTGGCGGGCGCGCTGGTGTTCCCGCTCACCGTTCCCGGCCCGGCCGCGTCCGCCGCGTTCGCGGCGGCCGTCCTGCTCGCGGTCGTGGTGGGCTTCGCGCTCCGCTACCTGGTGGCGCTCAGCGCGTTCTGGGTCCACGACCACCGCGGCCCGGAGGCCGTCGCCCTGGTCCTGTCGCTGTTCTTCTCCGGGATGATCCTTCCGCTCGTCGTGTTCCCCGGCGCGCTCGGCTCCGCCGCGATGGCCCTGCCGTGGGCCGCGCTGATCCAGGTTCCCGCCGACGTGTTCCTCGGGCGGCGCACCGGAGCGGGGCTGCTCGGCGCCCTCGGCTTCCAGGCCGGCTGGGCGCTCGTCCTGCTCGGCGCGGGCGCGCTGCTGACCCGGGCGGCGCGGCGGAGGCTGGTGGTGCACGGTGGCTGACCCGGCCGGCGCCGCCCGGATGTACGCCCTGCTGGCCTGGACGTGGATCCGCGCGGCCGCGCAGTACCCGGTGTCCCTCGCCATGCTGACGGCCGGGACGGCGGTCGTCACCGGCCTGGACGTCGCCGCGATCGCGCTCATGTTCACCCGCGCGCCGCGGATCGCCGGCTTCGACGTCGCCGAGGCCCTGTTCCTGTACGGGACGGCCACACTGTCGTTCGGGATCGCCGACCTGGTGCTCGGCAGCACCGAACGGCTGGGCGAGCACGTGCGGCGGGGCACCCTGGACGCGATGCTCGTCCGGCCGGTCAGCCCGCTGATCCAGGTGGCGACGGAGGAGTACTCGCCGCGCCGGGTCGGCAAGCTCGTCCCGGCCGTGACGGTGCTCGCGCTCGCGCTCCCCCGGCTGGACACCACCTGGACGCCCGGCCGGGTCGCGATGGTCCCGGCCATGGTGGCGGCGGGCGCGTTCATCTTCGGGGGGCTGTGGGTGCTGGCGGGCGCGGTCCAGTTCGTCCTGCTGGAGAGCCGCGGGGCCACGAAGGCGCTCACCTACGGCGGCGGGTTCCTCACCCAGTACCCGATGTCGATGTTCGCCCGCGACCTCGTGCGGGGCGTCACGTTCGTCGTGCCGCTGGCGTTCGTGAACTGGCAGCCCGCCCTGTACGTCCTGGACCGTCCCGACCCGCTGGGCCTGCCGGGCGCGGCGCGGTTCGCCTCGCCCGCGGTGGCGGCGCTGGTCTGCGCGGTGGCGGCGGTGGCGTGGCGGGCAGGGCTGCGGCACTACCGGTCGACGGGAAGCTGAGGAGGACGCGATGGGTGACGCGGTGATCGAGGCCGCCGCGCTGACGAAGACCTTCACGCGGGCGGGCGGCGTGCTGCGGCGCCGTGCCCGGACGGCCGTGACCGCCGTGGACGCGGTGTCGTTCACCGTCCGGCGCGGCGAGTTCGTCGGCTACCTCGGCCCGAACGGCGCGGGCAAGTCCACGACGATCAAGATGCTGACCGGCATCCTCGCCGCGTCGTCGGGGTCGCTGACGGTGTGCGGGCTGGACCCGTCCCGCCGCCGCACCGCGCTGGCCCGCCGGATCGGCGTCGTGTTCGGGCAGCGCACCACGCTCTGGTGGGACCTGCCGCTGCGCGACAGCCTCACGCTCGTCCGGCGGCTCTACCGGGTGGAGGCGGCCGCGCACCGGACGCGGCTCGCCGAGCTCACGGCGCTGCTGGAGCTGGAGCCGTTCCTGGCGACGCCCGTCCGGCAGCTCAGCCTCGGGCAGCGGATGCGCGGCGACCTCGCGGCGGCCCTGCTGCACGACCCGGAGCTGCTCGTCCTGGACGAGCCCACCATCGGCCTGGACGTGGTCAGCAAGGCGACCGTCCGGGAGTTCCTGGCCCGGATCAACGCCGAGCGGGGCACCACGATCCTGCTGACCACGCACGACCTCGGCGACATCGAGCGGCTCTGCCGCCGGGTGATGATCATCGATCACGGGCGGCTGGCGTACGACGGCGGCCTGGGCGAGCTGCGCCGCACCGTGGGCGCCGACCGGGTCCTGGTGGTCGAGCTGGACCGCCCCGCGCCGCCGATCGCGCTGGACGGGATCGAGGCCGAGCGGGCGGACGGGCCGCGCCAGTGGCTGCGGCTGCCGCCCGCGGCGAACGCGGCGGCGGTCATCGCGGCGCTCGCGGCCCGCTACGACGTCCGCGACATCGCACTTCGGGAGACGGGGATCGAGGACGTCCTCGCGTCCCTGTACCGGGGCGACCGGGCGTACGGGCGGCCCGCGCCCGGCGGTCAGCGCTCGAGCGCCGAGTAGTACGCCCGGTCGGCCGCCTCGGCCTCGTGGCCGGAACCCCAGCGGCGCGGCGCCCAGGTGGGCATGAGCAGCGCGAACCCCATCATCGCGTAGACGCCGGAGCCGAGCAGCAGCCGCAGGCCGGTGTCGAGGTCGCCGGCCGGCGGCACCCGGCCGGGCAGGTCGAGGACGCGGCCGGGGTCGAACAGGAAGTACCCGCTGAGGCCCAGCAGGGCCAGGGCGGGGACGAGCGACACCAGCGGCGACGCCCAGCGCGCGACGATCACGACGCCCGTCACGAGACCGACCGCGGCGAGGAGCGCGAAGGCCCCGTACATGCGGGTGTCGTCGGTGATCTCCCGCCCGGTTCCGTCGAACGACTGCCCGGCCTGCGCGTACCCCCAGGCGGTGCCGTAGAGCAGCGCCGGGGTCAGCAGGACGCCGAGGATGAGGCCGAAGGCATGGCGCACCGCGCATCACTTCCCATCGGACGCGCCGCGACCCGGCGCGGGGGGTGGTTCCGCGCTCAGCACAGCACGCGAACCGGGCGCCTCACAGCATATCGGCGCGGATCACACAGAGAGGCGATCTTCGGGGCGAATCAGGACCGAAACCGTGGCGGAACATGGCCGCTACCAGGGTTTCGTTTGACCTGCCCGCCTCCGGGCATCGGGCGCCCATTCGATCCGACGCACGTTGGAGGACAGACCATGTCGACCGTCATCGTGGTCGTCGTCGCGGCCCTCGCCGTCGCGGCCGTCGCGGGGGTCGCGTACCTCGCCTGGACCCGGGCGCGGACCCGGCGGCTGCGCCGCCGGTTCGGCCCCGAGTACGACCGCACCGTGGAGAGCAGCGGCGGCCGCGCCGCCGCCGAGCGGGAGCTGATGTCCCGCGAGCAGCGGCACGGGGAACTGGAGCTGCGGGACCTCGACCCCTCGCAGCGGGAGCAGTACCGGGAGCAGTGGATCCGCGTCCAGGAGCGGTTCGTCGACACCCCGGAGGCGGCCGTCGAGCAGGCGGACGGCCTCGTCACGGTGGTGATGGGCGAGCGCGGCTACCCGACGCACGGCTTCGAGGAGCGGGTCGCCCACCTGTCGGTGGAGCACGGCCGGACGCTGGAGCACTACAGGCACGCGCACGACATCAGCGCGCGGGCGCGGGCCAAGGAGGCGTCCACGGAAGAGCTGCGGCAGGCCATGGTGCACTACCGCGCCCTGTTCGAGGAGCTGCTGCAGGTGCCCGCCACCGACCGCCTCGGCGACCGCGCCGACGGCCACCACGACAGCGTCGCGGAACCCCGCGCGGAAGCCGCCGGCAGGGCACCTGCCGAAACACCCGCAAAGGGCGACGAGACGCCGAGGAGCTGAGCGAGTGATGGACCATTCCAGGCGACCGGACGGCACCACGTCCCCGGACGGCACCGCGACCCCGAGTGACACCCGGGTGGCGGGGCAGCCGAAACCGCCGTCGGAGCCCCGACGGCACGCGGCACCCCCGCAGCAGGCCGCATCCCCGCGGCCGGGCGCGGCACCCGGGCAGGACACGGCCTCCCAGCCGGGCACGGCGCCCCGCCAGGGCGCGGCGTCCCGGCCGGGCGCGGTACCCGGGCAGGACACGGCTTCGCAGCGTGACACGGCTCCTCAGCCCGTCGCGGTTCCCCGGCAGGGCGCGGCCCCGGGCCAGGCGGGCGAGCGGCCTGAGGCGCAGGGGCACGGGCCCGCGGCGGACTCCGCCCGGCGAGGGCTGCCGGAACGGCTGCTCGACCCGTCGGACAGCGAGCGGTTCCGGCAGCGGTGGCGGGAGGTGCAGTCCGGGTTCGTGGACGACCCCGCCGAGGCCGTCCGCCGCGCGGACGAGCTGGCCGGCGAGGTCACGGACGCGCTGGGGCGGGCGGTCGCCGCGCACCGCCGGGCGTTGTCGGAGGCGCCCGCCCCGGGCCGGGACGAGCGGCCCGACACCGAGCGGCTCCGTCTGGCGCTGCGCGGCTACCGGGACCTGCTGGACCGCGTGTTCGACGCCTAGCAGCGGCGCTGCGGTATCCGTCGAGGGGCCGCGCGGCCGTCATCCGCCGAGGAAGCGGGTGAGGGCCGCGCGGCCCTTCCGTCGTCCCGGTCCTCGCCTGATGCGGCCCGCCCCCTTCCGCGCGGCGTGCGGGCCGCCCGTACGGGAAGTGGCCCGCGCTCTCGTATTCCGGCCGCTCCGGGTGAATACTGAACGTCGTTCGGTTCTGTGTCTGAGCGGAGGGTCAACGTGCCGGAGCACTTCACCATGACGATCGGCGGCGAGTCCGTCGCCGCCCCCGCGACCTTCGGGGTCGTCGATCCGGCCACCGGGGAGGTGGCCGAGCAGGCGCCCGACGCGTCCCGCGACCAGCTCGACGCCGCGATGGCCGCCGCCCGGGACGCCTTCCCGGCGTGGCGCGCCGACGAGCCGGCCCGGCGCAAGGCGCTGCTGGCCGCCGCCGACGTCCTGTTCGCCCGGTCCGAGGAGATCGGCCGCATCATCACCCTGGAGCAGGGCAAGCCCCTGGCCGACGCGACGATGGAGGTCGTCGCCGGCGGCGTCTGGCTCAAGTACTACGCCGAGCTCGAACTGCCCCCCGAGGTCATCCAGGACGACGCGTCCGCGCGCGTCGAGGTGGTGCGGCGGCCGATGGGCGTGGTGGCGGCGATCACGCCGTGGAACTACCCGCTGCTGCTCGGCATGTGGAAGATCGCGCCCGCGCTGCTCGCCGGCAACACGATGGTGCTGAAGCCGTCCCCTTACACGCCGCTGTCCAGCCTCAAGGTCGGCGAGGTGCTGCGGGACGTCCTGCCGCCGGGCGTGCTCAACGTCGTCACCGGCGGCGACGAGCTCGGCGCCTGGATGACCGCGCACCCGGTCCCGCGCAAGATCAGCTTCACCGGCAGCGTCGAGACGGGCAAGCGGGTCGCGTCGGCCGCCGCGCCCGACCTGAAGCGGGTCACCCTCGAGCTCGGCGGCAACGACGCGGCGATCGTGCTGGACGACGCCGACCCGGCCGCGATCGCCGAGAAGCTGTTCGGCGCCGCGTTCATGAACAACGGCCAGGTCTGCTCGGCGATCAAGCGGGTGTACGCGCCGGAGTCGCTGTACGGCGACGTCGTGGAGGCGCTCGCCGCGCGCGCCAGGTCGGTGAAGGTCGGCAACGGCATGGAGGAGGGCGTCCAGTACGGGCCGATCAACAACCGGCCGCAGTACGAGCGCGTGTCGGAACTCGTCGCCGACGCCATCGCGGGCGGCGCCCGCGCGGCCGCCGGCGGCAGGCCGATCGACGGCCCCGGGTACTTCTTCGAGCCGACGATCCTCGCCGACATCGCCGACGGCGTCCGGATCGTGGACGAGGAGCAGTTCGGCCCCGCGCTGCCGGTCATCAGGTACGGCTCCCTCGACGAGGCGCTCGCCCGCGCCAACGGCACGAGCTTCGGCCTGTCCGGCTCGGTGTGGAGCGCGGACGCCGACCGCGCGGCGGAGGTCGCGGGCCGCCTCGAGTGCGGCACCGCATGGGTGAACACGCACCTCGCCCTCGCCCCGCACCAGCCGTTCGGCGGCTTCAAGTGGAGCGGCGTCGGCGTCGAGAACGGCCCGTGGGGCCTGCACGGCTTCACCGAGCTCCAGGTGCTGCACCGCGCGAAGGCGTGACCGCGGCGGCGGACCTCCGCCCGGGGGTCCGCCGCGGTGTGCGACACTCTCCGCACGGGGGCCTGCCCGATCGCTGAGCCGACCACGGAGGGCCGAGTGCCGAGCGTCCGCACGAATCGCGATCTCTATCTGCATTTCCTGCGGCTCGGGCGGGAGGTGCGGGCGGCGTCGTGGTCGCTGTCGGCGTTCCTGCGCGCGCTCTGGAAGGCGGCGGCGCCGCTGGGCGACCGCGCCGATCTGCGACCGGACGACGTCGCGGCGCTGTTCGCGGCAGCGGCCGGCACGGCCCCGCCGCCCTACGACCCGGCGTGGAGCGGCAAGGACCTGTCCCTGTCCGGGGCCCCCGAGGGGTTCGCCGACTGGGAGCGGGTCGTCCTGTCCCAGCTCGCCGACCTGGAGGACTTCCTCGCGCACCCGCCCGGCCCGGACGCCCGGTTCGGCGTGGACGCGCCGCGCCCGCCCGGCTCCGGTCCCCGCGCCACCCCGGCCCGCTGGTACAACTTCGATCCGGCGACGTACCTGGAGTGCGCGGCGGCCGGCGGCCTCGGCGGCTGGGACGCCGCCGACGGCGCCCGCGTCCCGCTGCCCGCCGCCCCGGGGAGCCCGCCCGTCCGCTCCCCCGTCCGCGAGCTCACCACGATGACGTGGGGCGACCTCGCGCGGCTCGCGGTGTGCGGGCAGATGTACGAGTAGCCGGCGGATGGGCGGCAGGCCGGTCGAGATCGGCGACCGGGGTGGCTGGTGGCTGGCGCGGGGCCGCCCGCATCCGGCGCTGCGCCCGTTCCTGCGCTCCTACGACGGCTACTGGGAGCAGGGGGGCGTCCCGGGCCGGACGCGGACGCTTCCGGGCGGCACCGCGACCGTGATCCTCAATCTGGGGCCGCCGCTGTACCTCCGGTTCCCCGATCCCGGCGCCGGAGCCCGGCACTACGGCTCGTTCGTCGCGGGCCTGTACGACGGGCCCGGCGGATACGAGCATCCGGGCGGCCTGCGCGGCGTCCAGCTCGATATCACCCCGCTGGGCTGCTACACGCTGCTCGGCGTCCCGATGGGGCGGCTCACGAACGCCGCCGCGGAGCTGCCGGACCTGCTCGGCCCGTCCGCCGCGCGGCTCGTCGAGCGGCTCGCGGAGGCGCCGTCCTGGGCCGCGCGGTTCGACCTGCTCGACGCGTTCCTGCTGGCGCGGCTGGAGGCGGGGCCCGCGCCGGATCCGGAGGTGGCGCACGCCTGGCGGCTGCTCGCGGCCGGAGGCGGCATCACCGTCGCGGCGCTGGCCGCCGAGGTCGGCTGGAGCCGCGGGCATCTGGCGCGGCGGTTCCGCGACCAGGCCGGGCTCCCGCCGAAGGCGGCGGCGCGGGTGCTGCGCTTCGAGCGGGCCGTCGCGATGCTCTCGGACGGCGCGGACCTCGCCGGCACCGCGTCCGCGTGCGGCTACTACGACCAGGCCCACCTCAGCCGCGACTTCCGCGCGCTCGGAGGCGGGACTCCGACCGCGCTGATCGCGGAGCTGCTCGGGCGGCGCCGCGGGAGCACCCTCGCCGAGCCCGTCTGAGGCGCCGCTCAGCCGTGGCCGACGCCGCCGCCGAGGTTCATCACGACGACGCCCACGACGATGATCGCCGCACCCGCGACCGTGACGGGGCGGACCGGCTCGTCGAACAGCAGGACGCCGCCGGCGAACGCGCCGACGGTCCCGAGCGCCGACCAGATCGCGTAGACGGGGCCGACGTTGAGCGAGGTGAGCGCCTTCGCCATCAGCGCGAACGACAGCAGGTACCCCACGATCACGACTGCGGTGGGCCCGGCCTTGGACAGCCCCTCGCTGCCGCGCAGCGCGAGGGTGGCGGTGACCTCGAAGAGGATGGCGAAGGCGAGCAGGACGAACGGCATGCGGGGGTTCCTCGTGGGCTCAGGAGCGGTCGGCGCCGCGGTGTTCGGCGGCGATCGCCTCGAACACCGTCATGTCGGCGTCCCACTGGGTGCCGGGGCGCGGCCAGTGCAGGGCGATCTCGGTGATGCCGAGCTCGGCGTAGCGCCCGGCGAGGTCGGTGAACGCGGCCGGCGACGCCAGCCAAGGATCGTCGGTGAAGCCCGTCATCAGCATGAGGTTCCCCACCTCGCGGCCCTCCTCGGCGCACGCGGCGCGGAGGGCGGCGACCCGGTCGCGGACGACGTCCCGCGCCGCGCGGCCCTCGGCGTGGCCGGAGGTGACCCAGCCGTCACCGTAGCGGGCGGCGAGCGCAAGGCCGCGCGGCCCGTCCCCGGCGATCATGAAGGGGACGCGGGGGCGCTGCACGCACGGCGAGGCGAGCACCTCGCGCGCGGAGTAGTGGGCCCCCTCGAAGGTGGTCTCGGGGCCGCGCAGGAGCCGGTCGAGCAGCGTGGTCCACTCGGTGAAGCGGGCCGTGCGCTCGCCGCGCGTCCACTCGTCTCCGCCGAGGACCCCGGCGTCGGACCTGCGGTTCGTGCCGCCGGAGCCGATGCCGACGGTGAGGCGGCCGCCGCTCACGTGGTCGATCGTCCTGATCGCGTGCGCGGTGGGCACCGGATGCCGGAAGTTCGGGGACGTGACGAGCGTGCCGAGCCGGATCCGGGACGTGACGGCGGCGGCCGCGGCGAGCGTCGTGTAGGCGTCGTACCAGGGGGTCGTGCCGCGCCAGGCGAGGTGGTCGTACACCCAGGCGTGGTGGAACCCGAGATCCTCCGCCCGCCGCCACAGCTCCCCCGCCTCCGGCCAGGACGCCGTGGGCCACATCACCGTGCTGATCCGCACCCGTATCTCCCCTTCGAGCGGCATGATCCCATCAGATCATCCGGCGGTGGGCCCCGTCATCCCGCGCCGAGCCAGTGCCGCAGCGCCCACCACCGGTTCGCGGCCCTCGGAACCGCCGCCCCGCCGGACGCGTCGAGCAGCGGCTCCCCCGTCAGCTCCTTGAAGCGCCGCACGCGGTACTTCACGGTGTTGCCGTGCACGTGAAGCGCGGCGGCCGTGGGCGCGACGCGCCCGCCGTGGTCGAGGTAGGCGAGCGCGGTCACGGCCAGCTCGACGTGGAACGGGTCGTCCCGGTCGAGGCCGTGCAGGAGATCGGCGGCCAGCAGGCCGCCGAGCTCGGGTTCGGCGTCGGCGGCGGTGAGCAGCGCGAGGTCGGTGAGGGCGCGCAGCCCGGTCAGCCCGGCGGCGGCTCCCGCGCGCAGCGCCCGGCGGCCGAGGGCGTAGCGGGGCGCGACGGCGGCGGGGCGGGCGGGCGGCGCGGCGACCAGCAGCGGGCCGGTGAGCGGCGGGTCCGGCAGCCGGGCGACGAGCGCGGCGAGCCGCCCGTCGACGAGCCCGCACAGCCCCGGCCCGGCCGCCGTCAGGGCGGTCTCCAGCCGCGCGGCGACGGCGGGGTCGCTGACGTCCGACACGACGCAGTGGTACGCGGCGGCGGGGTCGAGGGGGGCGCGCACCGTCACGGCCTCCCCGTGCAGGAGCTGCCGCAGCAGCTGCACCCGGGACTCCCGGGTGGTGCGGGCCATCTCCAGCTCGGCGATCCGGTGGGCGTGCACCATCCGGTGGACGAGCGCGGTCGTGATCTCGTCGATGCGGGACACCCCGTCCAGGAGCACGCCGTCGGGGACGCCGGTGCGGCGGCCCTCGTCGACGAGGGTCCGGACGAGGTGGGCGCGGCCCGCCTGGAAGCCGTCCAGGAGGGCGGCGACGGGGACGCCCTGCCGCGCCCGGTCCGAGCCGAGCAGCTCCGCGGCGGCGAGCACCTCGGCGCCCGGACCGCCGCCGGCCAGGGCGGCGCGCACGCCACGCACCAGCGCGCGGGTGTGCCGCCGCGTCTCCTCCTCGGGCAGCGCGGCGACCAGCTCGGACCTGCTCCGGGCGGCCTGGACGGTCGCCTCCAGCGTCGCGGCGTCGTCGGCCCGCTCGATCAGGAGCCGCAGGAATCGGTCGCCCTCCATGCGTCCATTCTGTGCCCTGGTTGTCCCGCCGGGACAACCGGATCCGCCCGGCTTGGACCGCACCGGCCTTTACCGGCCGTCCCGCGATGGTGTTCGGTGGGCGCAGAACAACCACAGACGACCCCGGAGCGCGCCGATGTCCGATGAGGAAGAGTTCCTCGAGAAGCTGCCGACCAATCTGATCTTCCGGCTGCCGCCGGCCTTCGACAGCGTCGAGGACGAGCGCCGGCACCGGAAGGAGCGCCTGACGGCCGCGCTGCGGATCTTCGGGAAGTTCGGCTTCGAGGAGGGCGTCGCCGGCCACATCACCGCCCGCGACCCCGAGCGCACCGACCACTTCTGGGTCAACCCGTTCGGCATGTCCTTCAAGCACATCACCGTCAGCGACCTGATCCTGGTGAACCACGAGGGCAAGGTCGTCGAGGGCCGCTACCCGGTCAACGAGGCCGCGTTCGCGATCCACTCGCAGGTCCACCAGGCGCGCCCGGACGTCGTCGCCGCCGCGCACAGCCACTCCACCTACGGGCGGGCGATGTCGGCGCTCGGCCGGAAGCTGGAGCCGATCACGCAGGACGTCTGCGCGTTCTACCAGGACCACGGCCTGTTCGACGACTACACCGGCGTCGTCACCGACCTGGAGGAGGGCAAGCGGATCGCCGCCGCCCTCGGCGGGAGCAAGGCGGTCATCCTGCGCAACCACGGGCTGCTGACGGTCGGCGACACCGTCGACGCGGCCGCCTGGTGGTTCATCACGATGGAGCGGTCCTGCCAGGTGCAGCTGCTCGCGAAGGCGGCCGGGGAGGTCGTCCCGATCGAGCACGAGAACGCCGTCCTCACGCACGGGCAGATCGGCAATGACCTGGTCGGCTGGATCAACTACCAGCCGCTGTACGACCAGATCACCCGGGAGCAGCCCGACCTGTTCGACTGATCCCGGTACGGCGACCCCGCCGCCGCGCCCCCGCCGCCGCATCGGCCATGATCAGGGCATGGACCTGCGTGTTGCGCTGATCGGATACGGCACCGGGGGCGCGGTGTTCCACGCCCCCCTGATCTCCTCGGCGGCCGGGCTGCGGCTCGCCGCCGTGGTGACGGGCGACCCCGCCCGGCAGGACGCCGTCCGCGAGCGGTACCCGGACACGCGGGTCCTGGACGGCGCCGACCGGCTGTGGGGCGTCACCGGCGCCTACGACCTCGTCGTGATCACCGCGCCGAACCGGCACCACGTCCCCCTCGCCCGGACGGCCCTCACCTCCGGGATGCCGGTCGTGGTCGACAAGCCGGTGGCCGCCTCCGCCGCGGACGCCCGGTCGCTGGCCGCGCTGAGCGCCGTCCGTGGCCTGCCGGTCGTCCCGTTCCACAACCGCCGCTGGGACGGCGACTTCCGGACGGTGCAGCGCCTCGTCACGTCCGGGGCCCTCGGCGGCATCCGGCGGTTCGAGTCGCGGTTCGAGCGCTGGCGTCCCGAGGTCAGGGCGGGCTGGAAGGAGAGCGGCGACCCCCGCGACGCGGGCGGCATCCTCTACGACCTCGGCTCCCACCTCATCGACCAGGCGATCACGCTGTTCGGCCGCCCGGCGGCCGTGTACGCCGAGATCGACACCCGCCGGCCGGGAGCCGCCGCCCCCGACGACGTCTTCCTCGCGCTGACCCACGCGGACGGCGTCCGGTCGCACCTGTGGATGTCCGCGGCCGCCGCGCAGCTCGGCCCCCGCTTCCGCGTCCTCGGCGGCAGGGCGTCCTACACCGTGTCGGGGATGGACGTGCAGGAGGAGTCGCTCCGCGCGGGCATGACGCCGAGGGACCCCGGCTACGGCACGGCGCCCGCCGCGGCGTACGGCCGGGTCGGCACACCGGGCGACGACCGTCCCGAACCGACCGATCCGGGCGCCTACCAGGACTTCTACGCGGCGGTGGCGGCGGCGCTGCGGGGCGAGGGCCCGCCGCCTGTCACCCTCGCCGACGCGATCACGGGCCTGGAGGTCATCGAGGCGGCGGCGCGCTCCGCCCGTGACCGCACGGTCGTCGAGCTCTGACGGCGGGCCTCAGAGCACCGACACGTGGACGTGGTCGTAGTGGTTCTGGGTGACGCTGCCGCGGTCCTCCATCATCTTCCAGCCGCCGCTGCCGCGGAAGTCGTAGATGCGCTGGCGCCAGATGATGTACTTCAGGCCGAACCGGGACGCGTTGCCGATCAGGTACTGGGCGACGGCGTCGCCGTGGCTGCGGGCCGACGCGCTCGGCATCGCGCCGCCGCTGCTCTCCATGAAGTCGCAGGCCCGGCCGGAGCCGTGGTCCTGCGGGTCGCCGGGGCGGGCGCAGCCGATCGCGGGGAACGCGCCGAACCTGCCGTCGACCGCGAGCAGGACGGTGCGCATCCGGGCCGTCATCGAGTTGCCGATGATCGGTGACTTCGTGCCGTTCACCCCGTCGGGGCGCCCGCCGGTCGGGGCCTTCTCGGTCGGCGTCTCCGGCTTGTACTTTGCGAGCAGCTTGCGGACGCGGGTGCGCTGGCTCTCGAGGTCCTCGACCTCGCGCTTCACCGCGTCCAGCTTGGTCCTGGCCTCCCGCTGGGAGCGGGCCGTCCGCTCCGAGAGCTCCCGCAGGCCGGTGACCCGGCGGCCGTTGTTGCGGCTGAGGTGCTCGATGACCGTCGCGTCGCGGATGCCGGAGCCGGTCGGGCCGGCCAGCAGCGGCATCATGTCGAGCCGGCCGGTCATGTAGCTGCTGGACGCAAGGCGCGCGATGTCGGCGCGGGCCACCTCGTAGTCGCGGCTCGCGCGGGCGGCCGCCACGCCGGCCTGCTCCGCCTCCTTCTTCGCCTTCTCCAGGGACAGCAGCTCGCCGCGGTACTCCTTGGACAGCGCGGCGGCCCGCTTCTGCAGCTTGGCGTACTCCTTCGCGAGGTCCTTCGGCTCCGCCGGGACGCGCGCCGCGATCCCCGGGGCCGGCGGCAGCGCCGCCGCGATCCCCGCCGCGAGGACGACCGCGGTGAGCCGCCGCGCCGCCGTCCGCCGCCGCGAGGTCCGCGCTGTGCTGTCCTGGGCCGTCACAGATCACTCCTGGGTAACAAAGCTATGAATTGGCGGCACATTACCACAATCGCCCATTTGGTCTGGGCCGCTTCGAGAAACACGCAGTGTGACCAGGAGATTACAGGGGGCCGCGCTTCGCGGCCCCCCGGCACGCTTTAGGAGACCAGATCCTCCCAGCGGGGGACCTTCGGCTCCCACCGCGGCGTCAGCCCCGCCTCGGCCGGGGTGCGGTCGCCTTTGCGGTTATTGCAGCGGCCGCACGCGAGGACGGTGTTCTCCCACGTGTCGCCGCCGCCGCGCGACTGCGGGTGGACGTGGTCGATCGTGTCGCCGCGGCGCCCGCAGTAGCAGCAGCGGCCGCGGTCGCGCAGGTACACGCCGCGCTTGCTCCAGGGCGGCCGGCGGCCGTGCCGCCACCGCATCGCGACGTACCTGACCAGGCGCAGGACGCGCGGGACGGGGAAGGCGCCGATCGTCCGGCCCTCCTCCGCCTCCTCCACGACGGCCACCTCGCGCACCAGCATGCGGATGGCGTGCCGCAGGTCGACTTTCTGTAACGGCTCGTACGAGGCGTTCAGGACGAGCACGGCCACCGGGTCCACCTCCCCTCTGCGCTCCCTCGCCGGGATTCGAACCCGGAAATCCGCATTAACGCCGCGGTGTTCTCCGATGAACGACGAAGGAATGCTCCGGCGAATTCGCCGGGTCTCCGGGTATTTCCCGAAGACCTCCATCAGGGTGCCGATACGGGGGTCTCGCGCACAACGTGTTTTTCCCGGTAATGCGCGGCGTTCGTCAGGCGGACAGGGACGGCAGATCGGCCGCGGCGGCCTGGTACTCCATCGACTCGCGTTCGACGCGGAAGCCGAGTTCCGCGTTCACGGCGAGCATGTGCGCGTTGTCGCCGACATTGTCGGTCTCGATCTCGCGGACCTCGGGGCGTTCCTCCGCCAGCCACCGCAGCATCGCGGCCTTCACCCAGAGCCCGATCCGCCGCCCGCGGTGCTCGGGCGCGACGGCCGTGTCGTACTGCGCGGCGCGTCCGGCGGCGCCGTGCGGGACGACCAGCTCGGTGAACCCCGCGACGACCGGGCCGCGCAGGGCGGCGACCGTGTAGAGGTCGTCGCCGCGCTTCGCGACGACCTCGGCGGTCTCGCGGACGCGTTCGGCGTCCCACTGTTCGCCCGCGAACTCGGCGGGGTCTGCCATGGCGGTCTTGGCGCGGGCGAGGGCGGCGGCGTGCTCGTCCGGCACGACGCCGCGCCAGCGGACCAGCCGGTAGCCCTCCGGGCCCGCGGCGACCAGCTCCTCGGCGCGGCCGGGCGGGAGGTCGCCGAGGCGCAGCACCATGCCGCGGACGGTCAGCACGCAGGAGAACCCGTGCGACTCCAGGAACGGGACGGCGGGAGTCCCGGCCATCACCTGCGCGATGACGCCGGTCCGCCCGTCGGCGCGCAGGCCCTCGGCGGCGACGGCCAGCAGCCGGCGGCCGATGCCGCGCCGCCGGTGGCCGGGCCGGACCCGGATGTCGATCTCGCCGGGGCGCTCCGCGCCGGGGGCGCCGGGCAGCCGCAGCAGCGCGACGGCGGCGAAGCCGCCCTCGGGCACGGCGGTGAAGCCGCCGGGCGCGGCGGAGGCGCCGTGATCCGGTGCGGCGGCGGGCACGGCCCACAGGCGCCGCCGGGTTCCCGGTTCCGCGCCGAGGAGCAGCGCCGCCGTCTGCGCCCGGGTCGGGGCGGGCTCCCCGGCGTGGTCGGCCGCATGGACGGCGGCGAGCACGCCGTGCCACTCCCGGATCTGCGCGTCGGTCGGATCATCGAGCGCGATGACGTCCATCCGACTGTTCTACCGGATGGCCGCCCGGCCCTGCCGGGACCCGGGGCAACCCGTTCCCGGGCTCATCCGCCGCCGGTGAACGCCGCGAGGATGCGTTCGGCGGCGAGCGCGGGGGTGAGGGTGCCTTCGGCGACCTCGGTCTCGAGGCCGGGGGCGATCCGCCGGACGGCGGGGTGGGCGTGCAGGTCGGACAGCAGCCGGTCGCGGACCATCGCCCAGGTCCACCCGACCTGCTGGCGGCGGCGCCGCGCCTCCAGCTCGCCGGAGCCGCGGAGCGCGTCCTGGTGCTCGACGATCCGCGCCCACACCTCGTCCAGGCCGGTGTTGTCGCGCGCGCTGCACGTCAGGACGGGGATGTCGCGGGCGCGCTCGTCGCTGCGCAGCAGCCGCAGCGCCCCGGACAGTTCCCGGGCGGCCCGCTTCGCCTCCATCGCGTGGTCGCCGTCGGCCTTGTTCACGGCGATGACGTCGGCGAGTTCCAGGACGCCCTTCTTGATGCCCTGGAGCTGGTCGCCGGTGCGGGCGAGGGTGAGGAACAGGAACGAGTCGACCATCTCGGCGACGGTCGTCTCGGACTGCCCGACCCCGACCGTCTCGACGAGGACGATGTCGTAGCCCGCCGCCTCCATCACGACCATCGCCTCGCGGGTGGCCTTGGCGACTCCGCCGAGCGTGCCCGCCGTCGGGGACGGCCGGATGAACGCGTGCGGGTCGACGGCCAGCCGCGCCATCCGGGTCTTGTCGCCGAGGATGCTGCCGCCCGTCCGGGTGGACGACGGGTCGACGGCGAGGACCGCGACCCTGTGCCCCTGCGCCGTGAGACCGGTGCCGAGCGCGTCGATGAACGTCGACTTGCCGACCCCGGGCACGCCGGTGATGCCGATCCGGCGGGCGTTCCCGGTGTGCGGGGTCAGCTCGACGAGCAGCCTCTGCGCGAGGTCCCGGTGGTCGGGACGGGTCGACTCGACCAGCGTGATCGCCCGCGCGACCCACGCCCGCGACCCGTCCCGGACCCCGGTCACGTACTCCTCGAGCCCGTACCTCAAGGGGCCTCGTGCCCCAGTGCGGCCGCCAGTTCCGCGATCAGGCCGAGGGCGGCGTCGGCGAGGACGGTGCCGGGCGGGAAGATCGCGGCGGCGCCCGCGGCGCGCAGCTCGTCGAAGTCCTGCGGCGGGATGACCCCACCCACGACGATCATGATGTCCTCGCGGCCGAGCGCGGCGAGCTCCTCGCGGAGGGCGGGCACCAGCGTGAGGTGCCCGGCGGCGAGGGAGTTGACCCCGACGACGTGCACGTCGGCCTCCACGGCCTGCCGGGCGACCTCCGCCGGGGTCTGGAACAGCGGGCCCACGTCGACGTCGAAGCCGAGGTCGGCGAACCCGGTCGCGATCACCTTCTGGCCGCGGTCGTGGCCGTCCTGGCCCATCTTCGCGACGAGGATGCGGGGCCGGCGGCCCTCGGCGTCCTCGAACGCGGCCGTCGCGGCCCGCGCCTTCTCGATGCTCGTCACCTTGTTCACTACGCCGCCCGAACCCACCTCCGCCTCGTCCCGGTACACGCCGGAGATCGTACGGATCTGCGCGGCGTGCCGCCCGTACACCTTCTCCAGGGCGTCCGAGATCTCGCCGACGGTCGCCTTCGCGCGGGCCGCGTCGATCGCCAGCGCGAGCAGGTTCTGGCCGAGGCCGGGGTCGCGGGTGCCGTCCTCGGCGGCCCCGGCGGCGCGGGTCAGCGCGTCGAGGGCGCCGCGCGCCGCGGCCTCGTCGCGCTCCTCGCGCAGGCGCCGCAGCTTCTCGATCTGCTGCGCCCGGACGGCCGCGTTGTCGACCTTGAGGACCTCGATGTCCTCCTCGACGTCCGGCCGGTACTTGTTCACGCCGATGACGGGCTGGCGGCCGGAGTCGATGCGGGCCTGGGTGCGGGCCGCGGCCTCCTCGATCCGGAGCTTCGGCAAGCCCTCGTCGATCGCCTTCGCCATGCCGCCGGCCCGCTCGACCTCGGTGATGTGGCCCCAGGCGCGGCGGGCGAGGTCGTAGGTGAGCCGTTCGACGTAGGCGCTGCCGCCCCACGGGTCGATGGTGCGGGTCGTCCCGGACTCCTGCTGGATGAGCAGCTGCGTGTTCCGGGCGATGCGCGCGGAGAAGTCGGTGGGGAGGGCGAGGGCCTCGTCCAGCGCGTTGGTGTGCAGCGACTGGGTGTGGCCCTGCGTCGCGGCCATCGCCTCGACGCAGGTGCGGGCGACGTTGTTGAAGACGTCCTGCGCGGTGAGGGACCAGCCGGACGTCTGCGAGTGCGTCCGCAGCGACAGCGACTTGGGGTTCTTCGGGTCGAACCCCTTCACGAGCTTCGCCCAGAGCAGGCGCGCGGCGCGGAGCTTCGCGACCTCCATGAAGAAGTTCATGCCGATCGCCCAGAAGAACGACAGGCGGGGCGCGAACGCGTCGATGTCGAGGCCGGCCTCGCGTCCGGCGCGGATGTACTCGACGCCGTCGGCGAGCGTGTAGGCGAGCTCCAGGTCGGCCGTGGCCCCGGCCTCCTGGATGTGGTAGCCGGAGATCGAGATCGAGTTGTACTTCGGCATCCGCTGGGAGGTGAACGCGAAGATGTCGGAGATGATCCGCATCGACGGCGACGGCGGGTAGATGTAGGTGTTGCGGACCATGAACTCCTTGAGGATGTCGTTCTGGATGGTCCCCGCCAGGGCCTCCGGCTTCACCCCCTGCTCCTCGGCCGCCGCGATGTAGAGGGCCAGGACGGGCAGCACCGCCCCGTTCATGGTCATCGACACCGACATCCGGTCGAGCGGGATCCCGTCGAACAGCTGCCGCATGTCGTAGATCGAGTCGATGGCGACGCCCGCCATGCCGACGTCGCCGGAGACGCGCGGGTGGTCGGAGTCGTAGCCGCGGTGGGTCGCGAGGTCGAACGCGACCGACAGGCCCTTCTGCCCGGCGGCGAGGTTGCGCCGGTAGAAGGCGTTGGACTCCTCGGCGGTGGAGAACCCGGCGTACTGGCGGATCGTCCACGGCTGCGTCGCGTACATCGCCGGGTAGGGGCCGCGCAGGTAGGGGGCGATGCCCGGGTAGGTGCCGAGGAAGTCGAGCCCGGCGAGGTCGTCGGCGGTGTAGAGGGGCGGGACGCCGATGCCCTCGGGGGTCTCCCACGTCTCGGCGTCCGGCTCGCGGCCGGTGGCCTCGGACGCCGCGCCGCGCCACTGCTTGGCGGCCTCCTCGGCGGGGGCGGGCGGCCCGAGCTCGACGCCGCTGAAGTCGGGGATCATCGGTTCACTCCCAGGTCGTCGAGGGTGCTCTCCAGGACGCCGATCGCGTCGCATCCCGCGTACACGTTGCCGTCCACGCCCTCGTAGGTTCCCTTACCCGCGAGCCAGACCTTCACGGCACCGGCCTCGCGGAGCGTCCGCGCCGCGTCCGCCGCGCCCTCTCCGTACAGCTTGTCGCTGCCGCACACGCAGGCGACGGGCGCGCCGGACGCGGCGAACTCCTCCGGCGGTCCGGTGACCGTCGCGATGCCGCCCGCCTGGAACAGGTTCGCGGCGAACGACGCGCGCGCGGTGTGCGCGGCGATCGGGCCGAGCGTGGCCAGGAACACCGCGGGGCGGCTCCCGGTGGCGGCGGCATGGGCGTCGGACCGGTCGCGGAGCGCCTCGAAGTCCTGCGCGTACGTGACGACCGGCAGGCCGCCGCCGGGGCGCTCGGGGGCGGGCGCCCGCTCCGGCAGGGTCTCGGCGAGGTTGGGGAACTCGCTGACACCGGTGAGCGGGGCCTTGCGGCGGGCGATGTCCCGGCGGCGCCGCTCCCAGGTCGCGGCGAGCCGGCCGGCGATCAGGCCGGAGCCGAGGGCGGCGGCGAGCCCGCCGGCCCTCTCGATCTCGGTGAACCAGGCCCAGGACGCCTCGGCGAGGTCCTCGGTGCGGCGCTCGACGTACCAGGAGCCGCCCGCCGGGTCGACGACCCGGGCGAGGCTCGACTCCTCCAGCAGCAGCGTCTGGGTGTTGCGGGCGATGCGGCGGGCGAACCCGTCCGGCAGGCCGAGCCGCGCGTCGAACGGCTGGACGGTGACGGCGTCGGCGCCGCCCACCCCCGCGGCGAACGCGGCGATCGTGGTGCGCAGCATGTTCACCCACGGGTCGCGGCGGGTCATCATCGCCGACGACGTGACGGCGTGGATCCGCGCGGACGTCCCGTCGGCGGCGCCGCTCACCTCCGCGACCCGCGCCCAGAGGCGGCGGAGCGCGCGGAGCTTGGCGATGGAGCCGAACTGGTCGGCGTTCACGGCGAGGCGGAACTCGATCTGCCCGAACGCCTCGTCCACGGTCAGGCCGGCGCCGGTGAGGGCGCGCAGGTAGGCGGTCCCGGCGGCGACGGCGGCGCCGAGCTCGTCGGCGTCGCTCCCGCCCGCGTCGTGGTGGACGGTGCCGTCCACCACGATCGCCCGCAGCCTCGGGAACTCGCGGACGCACCGGACGGCCAGCGCGGCCGCCTCGTCCAGCGATCCCTGGTCTCCCGTGCGTGCCTGGAGGCCGAGGGGGTCGGCGCCGAGGTTCCCGGACACCGCCGCGGCCTGCCCGCGCCCGGCCGCCAGGGCGAGGAACGCCTCGGCGGCCTCACCCGTCCGGGCCCCGGCGTCCAGGACGACGGGGGCGAGGTCGAGCAGGACGTCCCGCAGCACCTCGTCGAGGGCGGCGACCGGGACGCCCGCGTCGCCGAGCTCCAGCCAGACCGACGTGGCGCCGTTCTCGAGGTCGGCGAGGATCGCCGCGCGCGTCGCCTCCGCGCCGGGGTCGGCGTGCCGCTGCCGGACGTCCCATCCGGCGAGGCCCTCGCCCTCGGGGCGGACCTCCCGGACGTACGGGGCGAGGCCGGGCCGCCCGGACGGGGCGTCCTCCCGGGTGTAGAGCGCGCGGACCGCGACCCCGTCGTAGGACTCCCGCGCCAGCAGGTCCTCGATCGCGTCGAGGGGGGTCTCCTCGGTCGCCGCGCCGGACTTGCGCAGCACCCCCTTCACCATCTCCCGCCACCGGTCGCGTTCGGCCGGGGGGAAGGCGGCGGCCAGTTCCAGTTCTTCAGGCGGCACCGTCATGTCCGGAATCGTAAGCGAGCGGGTACTCGGCGCCGGTGGGCGGGTCCCGGTCAACGGGCGGGCGCGGCGCGCGGGGCCTGCGCGCACCCCGCGGCGCCCGGCGGGCGGGGCGTTGCTAGAGTTCGACCGCACGCCCCCACGCAACGCGAAAGTAGAGCTCACGCATGTCGTCGACTGGCAGCCACGCCGGGCGCCCGAAGTCCTGGGTCGCCGTCGCCATCATCTTCGCCGGTTTCACCATCGGCGGTTTCGCCCTCACCCAGGGCCCGAACTGGATCATGTTCGGCGCGGGTGCCGCGATCACCGTCCTCGGCGGGATCATCGCGCTCGCCGTCGACATCATGACCGACGTCATCGTCGACGACCCGCAGCACTGACGATGTTCGGCCGGCCTCCCATCGAGGAGCGGATCGCCGCCCGCCAGGCGGAGATGGGTCCGCTGAAGCGGGGCACCTACTTCGAGCACGCCCCGGCCAAGATGCTGTTCTTCTTCGGTCTGGGCGTGGTCGTCGTCACCCATCTCATCGCGCTGTCGCTGTACTTCTTCGAGTCCTGACGTAACGTCGGAGGAGTGCCGCCGCGACCCGAGGTGGTGGGATGGCCCTGCGATTCGGCATCGAGGAAGAGTACTTCGTCGTCGATCCCCGCTCCCGCCGGGTCGTGCCCCGCGCCGCGGACGTGGTCGAGCGGGCCGCCGCCGGGGAACTGGGCGAGCGGGCGTCCACCGAGCTCATCGCCTTCCTCGCCGAGGCGAAGACCCCGCCGTGCGACGACCTCGCCAAGCTGGCCGAGCAGGTCCGGGCCATGCGGGCGGCGATGGCGTCGGCCGCGCGGGACGAAGGGGTCCGGCTGGCCGCGAGCGGCACGCCCGTCCTCGGCGAGCTCCTTCCGCCGCCGATCACCCCGGGCGCCCGCTACGCCGACAGCGTCGCGACCTACCGGGGCCTGGACGACGAGCAGTGCATCTGCTCCTGCCACGTCCACGTCGAGATGCCCGACCGGGACCGCGCCGTCCGGGTGGGCAACCACCTGCGGCCGTGGCTCCCGACGCTGCTGGCGCTCAGCGCGAACTCGCCGTACTGGGCGGGCCGTGACACCGGGCACGCCTGCTGGCGGGCGCTGACGTGGGCGCGCTGGCCGGTGGCGGGGCCGCCGCCGCACTTCGCGTCCTACGCCCACTACGAGGACGTGGTCGGAACGCTGCTCGGCTGCGGCGCCCTGATGGACACCGGGACGATCTTCTGGGACGTGCGGCCGTCGGCGCGGCTGCCCACGATCGAGATCCGGCTCGCCGACGTGGCGCCGACCGCGGCCGAGGCGACCGTGTTCGCGGCGCTCGTCCGGGCGCTGGTGCAGGTCGCGGCGGTGGCGGTCGACGCGGGCGAGCCCGCGCCCGACCCGCCCCAGGAGCTGCTGCGCGCCGCGTACTGGCTGGCCGCCCGGGACGGGCTCGCCGGGACGGGCGTGGACGTGCGCACCGGCCGGCCCGCCCCGTTCCGGGCCCTGGCCGCCGACCTGCTCGCGCACGCGCTGCCCGCGCTGAGCGCCGCCGGTGACCTCGACCACGTCGTGCACGGGCTGCGGCGGCTGCTCCGCCGGGGCACGGGAGCGGACCGTCAGCGCGCCGCCCACCGCCGCCGGGGCCGCCTCACGGACGTCGTCGACGCGCTGCTGGTGGAGGCCGACGAGCCGACCCGTTGACGGCATATGTCCGCCTTATTGGAGTTTTCGGCTGGCGGAGACGGGTACCGACCTGCGAGGATCTCCCCGCGGCGGACACGGCGGACCTCCGTGGTCGCGACCACGGACAGCGCCGCGTACCCTCGTCCCTGAGCATGTGACGGCTGTCTGGAACGGAGTGACGGCGCGATGAAGGCCAGGCCCGGCACACCCCGGGGCGCACCTGCGGCCACGTTCCACCATCCCGCGCTCTTCTACCGCGGCGACGACGAGTACCTCGCCGGCACCGTCCCCTTCATCCGCGCCGGCCGCGCCGCCGGGGAGCCCGTGGCCGTCGCCGTCCCCGGCCCGCGACTCGGCGTCCTGCGGAACGCCGTCCCCGACATCGCGGCCGACGTGACCTGGATCGACATGCACGCCGCGGGCCGCAACCCCGGCCGCATCATCCCCGGCGTCCTGCGCGCCTTCGCCGACCGGCAGGCGGCCGGCCACGTCCGGATCATCGGCGAGCCGATCTGGCCCGGCCGGTCGCCCGCCGAGTACCCGGCCTGCGCCCAGCACGAGGCACTGATCAACCTGGCGTTCGAGGGCCGCGACGTGTCGATCCTGTGCCCCTACGACGAGGACGGCCTCGACGGCGCCGTGCTCGCCGACGCCCGCGTCACCCACCCCCTGATCATCGACCGCGACGGCGACCGCCCCAGCGGCGACTACGCCCCCGAACGGGTGATCAGCGGCTACAACCGGCCGCTGCCCGAGCCCCCGGCCGCCGTCGCGCTGCACTTCGAGCTGGGCGCGCTCCCCCTCGTCCGCGAGTTCGCCTGCGCGCACGCGGCACGCCTCGGCCTCTCCCCCGCAGCCGTCGGCGATCTGGAGCTGGCGGTCAACGAGCTCGCCGCCAACTCCTGCGTGCACGGCGGCGGCTCCGGCGCCCTCCGGATCTGGGCCGAGGACGGCCACGTCGTCTGCGAGATCCGCGACGCGGGCACGATCACCGACCCGCTCGCGGGCCGCCGCCCCGCCGAGATGAGCCCGCACGGCGGCCGGGGCATCCTCCTGGTCAACCACCTGGCCGACCTCGTCCGCGTGCACACCGGCCCGGAGGGCACGGCGATCCGCGTCTACATGCGCACCTGAACCCACACCCCGCCGACCACGCCGGGGCACGGTCGCGGCGTGGCGAGGCCGCCGCCCGGCGTGGCTCATGTGGCGGCAGCCAGGATCGGGACCTGACGGGCACCGGAGACGCCGGTCAGGGAAAAGTCATGACCGGAACCGGTCAGATGATCGCCGCGCCGCGCGCGTTCCGCGACCGGCCGCTCGCCCGCCGCGTTCCTGATCCCCGCGCCGGACCCCCGACCACGCACTAAACCCGCCCGGCCCGATCCGGCCACGGTGACGTCCGGCACACGCCCGCCGCCCCGCGCGGGCACGCCCCGGCCCCCTACCGTCGGAGGTGAACCACCGCACCACTCCCTTGGACAGGCGGCAGGTGACACGGCATGGGCTTCCCGGCACCCCACCCCCCGGCGCCCCGGCACGGGCGCGCGGCGGAACGGCCGCGCGCCGGCCCGCCGCTCGACCTGACCGGCCCATCCAGCGCCCGCGTGACCGACTGTCTGCTCGGCGGCAAGGACAACTACGCCGCCGACCGCGAGCTCGCGGAACGGGTCCTCGCCGCCCTGCCGCAGGCGGCGACCGCCGCCCGTGCCGGACGCGCCTTCCTCGCGCGGGCGGTGGCGGACCTCACCGCGCGCGGCATCCGGCAGTTCGTCGACCTCGGCTGCGGTCTGCCCACCTCCGCCGGGCTGCACCGGCTCGCGGGGCCCGGCGCCCGCTGCGTCTACATCGACCACGACCCCCTCGTCATCGCGCACACGCGGGCGCTGCTGATCGGAGACGGGGAGCTCGCCGCCCTGCGGGCCGACCTGCGCGACCCCGCCGCGATCCTGGCCAGCCCAGAGATGCGCCGGCTGATCGACCCGGCCGAGCCGGTGGCGCTGGTGTTCTCGTCCGTCCTGGACCTCCTCCCCGACCCGTGGACGCCCGTCTCCGCGCTCGGAGCCGCCGCTCCGCCCGGCAGCGCCATGGTGATCACGCACGTGACGGCCGACTTCGCGCCCGCCGCGTGCGGGGAGGCCGCCCGGCTGTGCGGCGCCGCGGGCGGGTTCCGGCTGTTCCCGCGCGGCGCGGGCGAGCTGCGCCGGCTGCTCGGCCCGTTCACGCCGCTGCCGCCCGGCGTCGTCCCGGTGGCGGAGGTGGGCGCCCCGGCGGGGCTCCCGCCCGTCCTGTACGGGGTCGTGGGCGTCCGCTGACGCCTCAGCCGAGGCGTGCCAGGGCGTCGCGGAGCCGGCGCAGGTCGCGCAGCCGCCGCTCGTAGGTCGCGCCGGTCAGCAGCAGGGCGAGGCCGAGGGCGGCGATCGGCACCCAGCCGGGCAGCTTCGCGAGGGCCTCCCACGCGTACGGGCCGAGCCAGCGCGCCGCGTCCAGCAGCAGGACCGCCGCGCCGAGCGCGAGCGGCGCCTGCAGCCGGGCGCGCGCACCGGCCAGGACGAGCACGGCCGCCGCCGCGCCGAGCAGGAGGGGGCGGGGGCCTCCGGAGTCGGTCCACGCCGCCACCAGGCTCGGGCCGAGGGTCGCGGTCAGCCCCGCGCCGTAGGCCGTCCAGGAGTTCCCCGCGGTGCCCCGGGACCGGCGGACGAGGCCGATCACGAGCAGCGCCGCCGACACCGGCAGCGTGTACGCCTCCGGCACCGTGATCCCGGACGCGCCGAGCCGCACCCACCACGCGGCGAGCAGCAGCGCCGACCCCGCCCACGCGGCGGCCCGCCGGTCGGCGCGCACCGCGCACCCGAAGGCCAGCACACCGGCCACCGCCAGCGCGAGGCTCGACTCGGCGGCGTGCCCGGCCGCCAGCAGGATCCCGGCGACCGCCGCCACCCACGCCGACACCTCCACCGGAACCCCGCGCACCGCACCCCCGGCCCGCCCCCGCGGAACCGGAGGAATCCCGAAGGCGGCACCACGCAGAGCGAAGACGCCACGCGAAGCGGAGGCGGCACGCGGGGCGGAGGCACCAGGAGGAGCAGAGGTGGCGGGAGGGGCGGAGGGGCGGAGGGCGGAGGCGGTCAGGAGGCCGAGGGCGGCTGCGGCGAGCATCGGGAAGGCCGCGTGCCGGGGGGCCAGTCCGGCGGCCAGGCAAGAGGCGGCCGCTTCGCCGGCCAGGGCGAGGACGGCGACGGAGGCGGCGCCGTCCCGCAGGATCGGCAGCGTCGCGAAGGCGGCCGCCATGACCGTCACCGCCGCCAGCACCGACAGCGTGGCCTCCTGCACGGCGAGCGATTCCGCGACCCCCCAGCAGGCGGCGATGACCGCCGCCGCCCCGGCGGCCGGGCGGGCCGTCCGGTCGAGCGCCGCCCAGCCCGCGAGGGCGGCGGCGGCCGCGAGGACGAGCGCGAGCAGCACTCCGAACGGCAGGCCCGGCGTGGTCAGGACGACGAGGAGCGCCACGGCCGGAGCGGCCTGCCGGAGCCGCGCCGCCAGGAGCACCGCCAGCACGAGGGCAAGAACGAGGGGCGCCGCGTCCGATGTCCAGGGTCCGAGGTCCGCCGCCCACACGCCGGGGCCGCGCGCCGTCCCGGACCAGGGGGCCGCGAGGCGGGCGGCCGGGCGCAGCGCCTGCGCGCCGGCGGCCGGGAGGATCCACGCCGCGCATCCCGCCAGGGCGGCCGCCGCGCCCGCCGACGCGGCCGTCCGCAGCCGGGCGGGCGCGAGGCGCGCGGCGGCCAGGGCCGCGACGGCGGCGAGCGCGGCACCCGCCGGCAGCCACCGGCCGGACAGCGGCAGCACCGTGGCGACCGCGACCGGCGGCAGCGCCCCCGAGAGGGCCGCGAGAACCGGGTGGAGCCGGTGCGCCCACGCCGCCGCGATTCCCGCCGCCGCCATCAGGGCGGCCGCGGACCAGTGGGCGTCCGGTTCCGGGGACGAGGCGTGGGCCAGTGCCAGGGCCGTCCCCGCGAAGCCCGCGAGGAGCCCCGCCGCCGTCGCCGTCCGCGTGGCGGCGCGCCGGACGGCCAGATCGCCGGCGGAGACGGCCAGCAGCGCGAACGCCGCCCCGGACGGTCCGGCGCCCAGGGCGGCGGCGGCGAGCGGCAGCGCCGGCTGCGCCACCAGGAGCGCGGCGGGCGGGGCGAGCCGGAGCCCGACCGCCCGCCCGTACCCGGCCCAGCCGGCCGCGACGGCGGCCAGCACCCCGGCCATGTACCAGCGGGCGTCCAGCCGGTCCAGGCCCGCGAGCCCGCTGGCGTGCGCCGCGAACGCCTCCAGCAGGACGAGCAGGAGCCCGAGCAGCGCGACCGTCTCCGCCGTGGCCGTGAGCCCGCGCCGCGCCACCGCCGCGGCGGCGGAGAGGGTCAGCAGGGTGAGCCCGAGCAGGAGCAGCGCCCGCCCGCCGGGCCCGAGCGTCGTCCAGGTGAGCACCGTGAACACGACGGCGGCGACGCCGAGCATCGCCCCGCCCACGCCGAGCAGCACGTTCCGGGCCGTGGTCCGGGAGGCATCCGGCTTCGCGGCACCCGGCCGGCCCGCGAATCCACCGGCCGCGGTTGGGACGGCAGGGGCGGCAGCGGGCGTCGCCCGGTAGAGGCCCGCGAGGAGTGCCCGGCGCCGCCGGTTCAGGTCGAGGAGCAGGACGTCCACGTTCCACAGTTCGGCGGCGGCCGGGCCGGTCAGGACCAGGTCGCAGACCGGGCAGGCCGGTCGCGGACCCGGCTGCAGAGGCGTCCGGCATCCCGGGCAGATGATGCGCATAGGGCGATGGTGGCGCCGGGGCCGGTGGCCGGGTATCCGCTCGGCTACTCAGATGCACCCGGGTACCCGCGCCTGGGAGGGTGATGACAGAGAACCCGATGTTGCCTAAGGTGAGCCCGACCCACCCCCCGCCCCGAACGGACATCGGATGTCGCACGAAGCCATGCCCGCCGAGCTGCCGGATGTGCTCCGGCAGCATCTGCAGGCCGCCGTCGACGAGATGGAGCGTGAGATCCGCGCGCAGGTCCCCGAATACGCCGGCGGCGGCGAGGCGGAGTACGTCGCGCGGATGGAGGAGACGGTCAGCGAGACCGTCGCGTTCTTCATCGACTCGGTCGACCACCCGGACGCCGACGCACGCCGGATCACCGAGATGTACACGCGCCTGGGCGAGCTCGAGGCGCGCAACGGGCGCGGCCTGGAGCCGCTGCAGACGGCGATGCGGGTCAGCAGCCAGGTCGCGTGCCGCCGGTTCATCATGGACGCCTACCGGCTCGGCTGGTCGCGGGAGACGCTCGGGCGGCTGACGGACTCGCTGTTCATGCTGGTCGCGCGGATCGCGGACGCGGCGGCGCGGGGCTTCGCGCGGGAGCAGGGGCAGCTGGCGACCGAGCGGCAGCGGCGCCGCGACCGGCTGCGGGACCTGCTGGTCGTCGAGCCCGCCCCGGGGCGGGAGGCGCTCGCGGAGGCGGCGGCCGCGGCCCGGTGGGATCCGCCGCGCCGGATCGGGGTGGTGGCGCTTCCGCCGGGCGCTCCGGCGGGCGGCCGGATCCTGCCGCCGGGCGTCCTCGCCGACTGGGACGCCGCCGTCCCGTTCCTGATCGTCCCCGATCCGGAGGGGCCGGGCCAGGACCGGCTGTGGCCCGTGCTGCGGCGGTTCGGCACGGCCGCGATCGGGCCGGCTGTCCCGCTGGGGCAGGGCGCGGTGTCGCTGCGCTGGGCGCGGCACGCCCTCACCTTGGTGGAGCGCGGCATGCTTCCGGAGGGCGTCCCTGTCCGGTGCGCCGACCATGTCGCGTCACTGGCGACGCTCGCCGCCGAGGAGCTGATCGGCGCGACCGCGGCGACCGTCCTTGGACCGCTCCTCGATCTTCCGGCGGCGCGGCGCGGGCCCCTGATCGAGACGCTGCTGACGTACCTGCAGTGCGGCGACAACGCGGTCATCGCGGCGGAGCGGCTGCACATCCACGAGCAGACGGTCCGCTACCGGCTGCGGCGGATCGCCGAGGTGACCGACGGCCGGTTCTCCGACCTGGCGGACCGGCTCGACGTCATGCTGCTGCTGAACTGGCTGGTCCGCGCCGGGGACCCGGCCGCCCCCGCCTGACCGGCGGGATCAGCGGGACGCGAGGTGCCGGCCGAGGAACGCGAGCTGACCGGGCAGCCGCCGCCGGTACGCGTCGTCGTGGCAGCCGCCGATCGTGAACGCGCGTCTCGAGACCAGGACCGTCCTTTCTGCGGAGATCACGCTACCCGCAGAAAGGACGTGCCCCGAGGAGCCTGGTCAGGGGGCCGGCGGAATCCCGTTGGCCGGGGCCGGCGGCTGCGGCGTCGTGTAGGGGGTGATGGGGCCGTCGGCGGCGTCGGTGGTGAGGGGCTGCCCGAGCGGGACGATGGCCTGGCCCTTGATCGTGCCCATCTGCGCACCGGTGTAGCCGGCGTGCGAGCCGGTGCCGAAGGCGAACGGGACGAGGCCGGGCCCGGTGAACTTCGACTTGCCCAGGGCGGCCACCAGGCCCGCCCGCGTCGGGTTGGGACCGGCGGCCTGCAGTGCCTGGACGAACGTGTACGCGACCGACATCCCGTAGACGATGTTGCCGTTGAACGGCAGCTTCGGGATGTACCGGGCGTGGATCTTCTTGTAGAGCTGCGTCCAGCCGTTCGAGGTGTCGCCGGGCGAGGCGAGGTAGCCGGCGGTGATGATGCCCTGGATGAGGGGGTTGCCCTCGACGGCGGAGCCGCCCTTCTTGGCGAAGCTCTCCAGCAGCCCGGTGAGGGTGATCGGGTCGGAGCCGACGCCGCTGACAACGAGGGTCGGCTTGAAGTTCAGCTTGAGGGCGGCGAGCCGGAACAGCGCGGTGTAGGTGTTGATGCTGAACATGACGACGACGTCCGCCTTGGCCTGCGCGATGGCCTGGACCTGCGCGCCGATGTCGGTGTTCCCCGGCTGGTAGGACTGCCGGGTCACGACCTGGTCCTTGGGGATGTACTTGTCGAGGCCCTTGACGCCGTCCTGGCCGAAGTCGTCGTTCTGGTAGAAGTACGCGATCCGCTTGCCGGCGAACGCCTTCTTCACGTGGTCGCCGAGGATCTTGCCCTCGCGGATGTAGTCGGTCTGGAAGCCGAACGTCTGCGGGTGCTTCTTCGGCTGGTCCCAGCAGCTGCAGCCGGACGCGACGAACAGGTCGGGGACGCGCTGGGCGTTCAGGTAGTCCACGACCTTGGAGTGCGTCGGCGTGCCCAGCCCGTTGACGATCGCGAAGACCTTGTCCTGGAGGACGAGCTTCTGCACGACGCCGACGGTCTGGGTCGGGTTGTAGGCGTCGTCCACGTACTTGTAGACGATCTTGCGGCCGTGCACGCCGCCGTTGGCGTTCACGTAGTCGAAGAACGCCTTGGAGGCGGCGGAGTTGGCGCTGTAGCCGGGCGCGGCCGGGCCGGTCAGCGGCTGGTGGCTGCCGATGGTGACGGTGGTGGCCGTCACGCCGGGCGCGGACGAGCCGTCGCCGTCGCCGCCGTCACCGCCGCACGCGCTCGCCGCGGCCGCCAGCACCGCCGCGGTCATCAGGGCGAGCGCCCGCATCGTCCGTGGTCGCTTCATCTGCTCCTCCTGGGGGGTTGGTCGGGAGCCGGGGCGGTGGCAGGCGGCGCCGGAGGGCGCCGCCGAGATCGCGCAGCCCGCCCTGGAGGCCGCGCGGGAAGGCCAGCGTCACCGCGATGAGGACGAGGCCGTAGATGGCGAGGGGGAGGTTGGACGCGATGTTGTGGGACAGCCCCGACGTCGACGCCGCGTCCGACGCCCAGGTCGGGACGAAGACGAGGATCAGCGCGCCCCACACGGCGCCGGCGAGGCTGCCCAGCCCGCCGATGATGATCGCCGCGATGAGCTGGAGGGACAGCGCGAGCGGGAACGCGCCGGGCGCGGCGAGCGTCGCGACGAGCGCGAGCAGGCCCCCGGCGAGGCCGGCGCAGGCGGCGGACACCACGGTCGCGACGATCCGCAGCCGGGCGACACGCAGCCCGGCGAGCGCGGCGGCGATCTCGTCGTCGCGGCCGGCGCGCAGCGTCCGGCCGAACCGGCCGCGGGTGAGGTTGGCGAGCAGGAACAGGGTGAGGACGGCGCCGAGGCACGCGATCCACGCCTGCCACCGTTCGAGCGGGAAGGCGGCGCCGAGCCCGGCGGGCGGGACGGGCGGCGGCACCGCGAGGCCGTTCTGCCCGCCGAGGAGGTCGATGAGCGGCTCGTAGTTCGCGAGGCCGGGGAGCCCGATGGCGAACGCGAGCGTGGCGCCCGCCAGGTAGGGCCCTTCGAGCCGGGCGGCGACGGCGCCGACGACGGCGCCGGTGAGCGCGGTGGCGCCGGTGGCGGCGGCCAGCACGGCGGCGAGCGGCCAGCCCTGGTGGATGATGAGGAGCGCGGCGGTGTAGGCGCCGACCGCCATGAACGCGCCGTGCCCGAGGGAGATCTGCCCGCCGAGCCCGGTCAGCACGGTCAGCCCGGCGACCGCGCAGGTGAGGTAGGCGGCCTGCGCGATCTGCAGGTCGCGGTAGGGCCCCGCGGTGGTCGTGAGGACGTACAGGACGGCGATCGCCGCGACCGCGCCGCAGGTGTGGCGCACGAGGGTGAGCCTGAAGAGCGCCCGGCTGTCAATGGACACGGCGTCACACCCTTCTTCCGCCGCTCGCGGCGAACAGCCCGTTCGGTCTGACCATCAGGACGGTGATGAGCGCGGCGAGCGCGCCCATCGTGACCAGGTCGGAGCTGACGTAGCCGGAGACGTAGCTCAGCGCGCAGCCGAGCAGCAGCCCGCCGACGACGGCGCCGGCGGGGCTGTCGAGGCCGCCGATGACGGCGGCGGTGAACCCGAACACGAGCATCGCGTCGAACTGAGTGGGTCCGACGAACACCGACGGGGCGACGAGCACCCCGGCGAGGGATCCGACGAGCGCGGCGAGCGCCCAGCCGAGCGTGAGCATCCGGCCGACCCGGACGCCCTGCAGCCGCGCGATCTCGGGGGCGAACGCGGCGGCGCGCAGCTTCAGGCCGAGGTCGGTCCGGACGAACAGCAGGGTCAGCGCGACCATCACGGCGGCGACGGCGCCGATGACGAACAGGTCGAACGGCGACAGCAGCAGCCAGGTGCCCGCGACCGACAGGCCCCGGATCGTGAACGCGGGCGGGTAGGAGTGCGGGGTGTCGCCCCAGATCATCCCGGCGGCGGCCTGGAGGACGACGAACAGCCCGAGCGTGACGATGACGGCGTTCAGATGCGGCTTGTTCTCCACCGGACGGACGACGACCCGCTCGACGACCGCGCCGAGCACCAGCCCGGACGCGAGCGCCGCGCCGAGCGCGAGCCAGTAGGAGCCGCCCGCGTCGATCACGCTCCACGCGATGAACGTGGTGATCATCAGCATGGCGCCCTGCGCGAAGTTGACGACCCGGGTGGCGCGCCAGATCAGCACGAGCGCGAGCGCGACCGCCGCGAACACCGCGCCCGAGGTGATGCCGGCGAGCGTGAGATTGATGAAGCGCACCATCTAGAACCCCAGGTAGGCGTGGCGGAGCCGGTCGTCGGCGGCGATCGTCGCGGCGGGCTCGGCGGCGACCACGGCGCCGAGGTCCAGCACGATCGCGCGGTCGGCGATGGACAGGGCGCTGCGCGCGTTCTGCTCGACGAGCAGGACCGTCCGGCCGTCCTCGTCGCAGAGCCGCCGCAGGACGGCCATGAGCCGGGCGACCACGCGGGGGGCGAGGCCGAGGGACGGCTCGTCCACGAGCAGCAGCCGGGGCGAGCCCGTGAGCGCGCGGGCCAGCGCGAGCATCTGCCGCTCCCCGCCGGACAGCGTCGCGGCGGGGAGCGAGCGCCGCTCCGCGAGCGGCGGGAACAGGGCGTACATCTCGTCGATCCGGCGGGCGAGCGCGGCGCGGTCCCCCCGCCACAGCCCGCCGAGCCGCAGGTTCTCGGCGACGGTCAGCTCGGTGATGACGCCGCCGCTCTGCGGGACGTGCGCGACGCCGAGCCGGACGATCCGCTCGACGGCCGCGCGGGTGAGGTCCCGCCCGTCCAGCTCGATCGTCCCGGACGCGGGCCGCAGCAGCCCGGACAGGGCGCGCAGCAGCGTGGTCTTCCCGGCGCCGTTCGCGCCGAGGACGGCGGTGACCGACCCGCGCTCCACCGACAGGTCGACGCCGCGCAGGGCGCGCACGGCGCCGTAGTCGACGTCCAGCCCGCGCACCTCAAGCAGTGCCTTCGTCATGGCGGACCTCCTCACCGAGGTAGGCGTCCAGGACGGCCGGGTCGTCGCGGATCCCGGCGGGCTCGCCGGCCGCGATGACCTTTCCGAAGTCGAGGACGACGACCCGGTCGCAGACGCCCATGACGAGGTCCATGTGGTGCTCGACGAGGACGACGCCGGGGCCGCCGCGCATCCCCCGGATGAGCTCCGCGATCTCGTCGATCTCGGCGGCCGACAGCCCGGCGGCGGGCTCGTCCAGCATCAGCAGGTCGGGCTCGCAGACCAGCGCGCGGGCGAGCGCGACCCGTTTCTGGACCCCGTACGGCAGCCCGCCGGGCGGCCGCGCGGCGGTGTCGGCGATGCCGAGCTCCTCCAGCCGGGCCAGGGCGCGGCCGCGCAGCGCGGCCTCGTCGCGGTCGGCGCGCGGCAGCGCCAGCAGCCCGGACGCGAACCCGGTGCGGGCGTGCCGGTCGGCGCCCACCATGACGTTCTCCAGGACGGTCAGCCCCTGGAACAGGCCGAGGCCCTGCAGCGTCCGGCCGATGCCGAGCCGGGTGAGGTCGTGCGGCCGGTGCCGGCCGAGGCGCGCGCCGCGCCAGCGCAGCTCGCCCGACTCGGGCCGGACGAAGCCGCACACGACGTTGAACAGGGTCGTCTTGCCGGCCCCGTTCGGGCCGATGACGCCGGTGACACGGCCGCGCGGCGCGGTGAGCGACACCGCGTCCAGCGCCAGGAGCCCGCCGAAGCGGACCGTCACATCGCGGAGTTCCAGGAGGTCGGCGGACGGGGGACCGGACATGGACGTCACCTCGCCGTCGGAACGGACGCGGACTCCCCCGAGACCAATGGAACATACCGACTGGTCGGATTCACCGAAGATAGAATCGCCCGACGGCGCCGTCAACAGGGCCGCCGCTCCGGAACGGAGGCAGGGTCGTGACGCGGACTTCAGCAGCGCGCACCGGCGAGAAGGGCCGGCCGCTCCCCGACCGGCTGCTGGCGGTGGCGACCCGGATGTTCGCCGAGAAGGGCTACGAGAACACCTCCGTCCAGGAGATCGTGGACGCGGCGGGCGTCACCAAGGGCGCCATGTACCACTACTTCGGCTCCAAGGACGATCTCCTCTACGAGATCTACCACCGGCTCCTCGGCATGCAGATGCTCCGCCTGGAGCGGATCGCCGACGGCCCCGGCACGGCCGAGCAGCGGCTCCGCGCCGCCGCCGCCGACGTCCTGAACACCTCGTTCCGCTACCTGGACGACTTCACGGTGTTCTTCCGCTCGACGCACCTGCTGTCGGCGGAGCGCAGGGAGGCCGTCCGCGCCGAGCGGCGCCGCTACCACGAGCGGTTCCGCGCCCTGGTGGAGGAGGGCCAGCGTGCGGGCGCGTTCCGCACCCGCACGCCGGCCGACATCGCCGTCCACTTCTTCTTCGGCACCGTCCACCAGCTGGGCGCCTGGTACCGCCCCGGCGGCCGGCTGGACACCGCGGCGATCAGCGACCACTACGTGGACCTTTTCCTCAACGGTCTGAAGGAGTGACCTTCTCCACGGCCATCTCCGCCGCCCTGTGCCGCGCCCGGAGCGGCTTCTTGTCGAACTTGCCGACTCGCATCTTCTTTAAAGCGACTAGGAAGGCCCGAGCAGGCGGCGGCGAGGAACCGCAGGTAGACAGAGGGCGCAGTCGCAGGGCTCCCACGTCGGCGTGATGTCGACCAGGACGGCCGTGCGGGGCGCCGCCGGGTCCCGCGACGCATCATAGACCGAATGCGACCTCCGGTGTGAAGCTCCCGCTCGGCTGCACGAACGTCGACGTCGAGGCCGCATTCCGGGCGCCTGCCGCGTCGATCACCGCTGACGCCGTCTACGTCTGCCTCGTCGGGCACTACAACCAGACCACCCACACCGGATACCAGGTCCGCATCCGGCTCGGGACCGACGGTCCCATCCAGATCAAGCCTGAATTCCGGCATACCGACGCCGACCCACCGAGTGACCTCGCCGCCGCGCGCTCTCCGGCCTCACCGTCTACACGAGCGACGGGTACCGGGTGCGGCTGAGGATCCCAAGGCTTCGTGATCTCGGGGAAGGTCTGGGTGGCAGAGGACCTGCATGTCCTTCACCTCGACGGCGGCGATCAAGGCGGCCACCGGCGAGATCGGGTACCGCGAACGCGGCACGAACGCCCCCCCGCTACAAACAGGTGGCTCGGCCGCATCCCGCGCCGCCCGGAGGGCAGTCATGGCTACCTGTGGTGCACGCCCTTCTTGAGCTGGGTCATCGACCAGGCCGACGTGAACGTGGGCGAGGACTAGGTGTTCTACGGGCACGGCGGGTCGACACACGTCCGGCTCATCCTCGCTGCTTCGGCGTCTCGCATCAACACCGTCGACGGAACACAAATGGGTCGCTGGACGGCCGGTACTACAGCCGGGACGGCGTCTACCGGAAGACCATCAACCGGCCGTCGCGGATCTACGGGTACCGACCGCCCCGCCTACTCCGGCGCCTCCACCCCCGTTCCCCGACTCCTGGCAGGAGGCCATGATGCGCAAGCTCCCCCCTCAGCTGCGGGGACGACGGCGAGCACGTCGAGACTGTCCATGGCCTGCTCGGCGCTCGGTCACACCCGGTCAAGGTCGACGGCGAGTTCGGGTCCGCCTCCGAGGCCGCGGTCAAGGTCGTCCAGCGGTGGGATGGGCGTCGCTGACGAGGGCATCGTCGGGCCCAAGACGTGACCGCTCCTGCTCCGCGTCCACTGATCGGCCAGCTAGCGCGGCTCGCACACCACTCCGTCGTCGTCCCGGTCCTGATACCAGGAGTACTCCGGATCCTTGCCCTGGTGGTACGGCCCGAATCCGGCGCGGTTCGCCTCCGCACAGGTTGAGAACCGCGGGTCGGTGCTCGGTCTCGGCGGGGTTGTCCTCACCGGCCGCTTCGTTGTCGGCCGGACGGTCGGTCTAACGGTCGGCCTTGTCGATGTCTTAGTCGGCCTCCGGGTGGGCGCCTGGGTCCGCGTAGGCGTACGTGTCCGCGCCACGCGCGGGCTCTGCGTCCTTGTGGCCGACGCCGTCGGCGAGGGCGTACCAGACGAACGACTGGCCGTTGGGGTCTCCGTGGGCTCCGGTGGAGTGTCGACCACCATCCCGATGACACCGAGAACGACGAACAGAAACAACAGCGCCCCGCAACCGACTCCTCCAGCCAACAGGCACCCGCTCTTGCGGCGAGGCGGTGGGGGCAAGGGCGGGAAACCGGGCGGCTGCTGCGAGTTGCCGTACATGGGCGCTCCGAACCTGGCCGGGGCCCGTCCGAAGGACGTAGCCGCCAGGCCGTCGATGCCGCACCCACCACAAAAGGCTCATCCATACTACCTGGCTGGCCCGATCCAGCCATGCCGCGTCAGGAGGCATACATGCTCGACTCCGTCATTCGCACCGCCGTCACCAAGCTCATCCGCGCTCGTCGAGCTGACGTACTCGTCATCGACCGCGCGGTTGAGCAGCGGTACCAACCTGCCGACGCGCCTGCTGAGCCTCGGAACGGTCTGGCCTTCGCCGAAGTACCGCCGTGGACTACCTCGGTCGGCGGGTGGGAAGCCCGTCCGGCACGAACAGCCCGTCTCCTCGGGTCTTGGGCCGTTTAGTCGTGCGTGCTACTCGCCGATCTTCTTCGAGTACAGGGTGATCATCCGCTCCGTCGAGACCACCGTCCCCGGCTTCGGTGACTGCCGGACGACGATCCAATTCCGATCCCAAAGGAGCATCCGGTCCTGCCCGGTGGCGTCCTTCTCCCGAAGCAGGAAAAAGCCCGCCGCCTGCATGATGTTCTGCGCCTTCTGGTGATTCATCCCGACGACGCGCGGCACCCGCACCTTCGGGGGCTTCGGCTTCGCGGACGGCTCCGCGCTGCTCGGTGCTGCGGCCTTCGGTGCGCTGCTCGACGCAACCACCGGGCCGGGCGCGCGCTCGGTCACGGTCACCTGCGCTGCCGGCTGGCCGGCGCCGGCGCATCCAGCGGTGAGCGCGACGGAAGCGGCGGCGAGGAGGGTGGGGAGGGTGCGCATCGGGGGTCCTGTCGTGTTGGGAGGAGCGGCCGGTCACACAAGGTTGTTACTGTGACGCGCAGCGCCATCGGCAGGTTCACGGAAGGCTGTGGCCCCAGGAGATGCGCCGCGCACACAGCGCCATCACGGCCCCGCACGCGGCCGGGATGTCGTCGCAGAGGGCCAACGCCGCGTGTAGAACGCGCTCGTCCCGTCCGGCCCGGTGCGGGGGGACACGCTGTCTCCGAACCATGGCGTCGAGGGGTGCCATACGCGCAGCAGCGGCACCGGGCCGTCTGCCCGGAGCTGCGTGCACCACCCTTCGGTGGTGAGCGCCTGGTCGAGGTCGAGAAGCGGGTTCATGCCACGTCCCACACCAGGGCGCCGCTCGCCGCGTCGAGGGCCGCGGTGACGGCCGCGCCGACGTCGATGTACGTCCCGCACCCGTTGACGGTGACGCGCCGGATCTGCGCGACCGTCCCGGGCGGCTCGTCGCGCAGAGCCTCGCGGACGCCGTCGAGCGCGCGCTCCTGCCGGTCGGTGACCCCGCACGCGTGCGGCGCCTGCCAGGCGTAGAAGCGGGGCGGCTCCCAAGGCCGCGCCGGTCCCCTGAGCGTTTCGGCGAACGGCCCCATCACGGTCGGCTCGCGATCTCGGCGTCAATGGCGAGGAAGCGCTCCAGGCGCTCGCGGAGTTGCTCGGCGGTGGCCGCCTCGACGTCGACGACCCCGCCACGCCAAATCGGCTCGCGCTGCCGGCGCGCTCGCCACGGAACGTCCATCCGGTCCCGGAGTTCGATCGACCAGGTCGGATAGTCGGCGCGGAGCTTTTCCAGGGCTTCGCTGGCCGCCGGGTCGATTCCCGGGGGGTCAGGTACGTTGTGCATCAGCCAGGATCCTCACTTCCTGGTTAGGCCCCGGACCCCCCGGCGTTCACCCGCCGGACCGGGGCCGTCTCTGTGTCACGTGACACCTTCTTCGCGCAGGAAAGCACCGCCTCGCCCGTACCGGTAGCCGCGCCTTAACGGGGCGTTATACGGTCCGGGCATGGGCGTCACGAGCCTTGGCGACGCATTCCGCGCGGTCATGCGGCGGCATGGCTGGTCCGGTGCCGCCCTCGCTCGTCGCCTTGACGTTTCCCAGCCGTGGGTGTCGATGGTTCTCGCGGGCAAACGGGACCCCGGCATGGCCAAGTCCGCCGGGCTGCTGCGTACGGTGGGGTGGACCCTCGAACTCGTCCCCGCCGAGGAGGACCCTGTGAAGAGGCGCCGCTTTCTGGCGTCGGCGGCAAGCGTCGCATTGATCCCGTCGGCGACCTCGACCAGTCCGTACCGGGACGCCGCCTACGTGCGGCTCCTCGCCGACCGCCTCGCGCACACCGAGGAACAGATCGGTGGCGCCCCCCTCGTCCGCGAAGCGCTCCGCCATCTGGCTCGCATCACGCCTGCGGTGCATAGCACCGACACCGCCCTCCAATCGGCGGCGTCGGGGCTTGCCCGGCGGGCCGCGCTCATCCTGCACGACACCCGTGATCGTGACCGCGCCGCCCGCACCGCCAGTCTTGCCGTCACCCTCGCCGAGCGCGCCGGCGATGTGCATGGGCAGGCGCACGGGTACGCAACCCTGTCTCTGATCCGCAACTACGAGGGCCCCCGCTCCCGCGCCGCCGAGTACGTCCGCCGCGGCCTGACCCTGCCCGATCTGGACGACGGCACCCGCGCGGAGCTCCTCGTCCGGTTCGCGCGTTCCCTCGCCGGCGTCCCCGGCCAGGAGCGCGCCGTCCGCCGCGCCTTGGAAGGGGCGCAGAGCCTCACCGACGGACTGAATCCGCTTGATGGCGCCGAGGTCATGGCCAACAGCGGGATTGCGCTCGTCGACTGCGGCCTACACACGCTCGGGGCCGCGGACCTCCAGACGGCCATCTCGTCCGTGGAGACACAATCCCCGCTGCTCGTCGGCTTGTACCGGGCGCGGCTGACGAAGTCGGCGATCCAGGCCCAGGACGTCGGCCTCATGGTCGACGGCATGGACGCCCTTACGACGGTGGCGCCGCTGTTGACGTCCCGCCGTATGGATATCCACATTCGCCACATCCTCACCGACACGGCCCCGTGGGGAGCGATTCGGGAGGTCAGGGACGCCCGGGAACAGTTGCGGAAGGTGACCGGATGAGCGATCCGAGCATGGAGGACGTCCTCAACGCGGGCGGGCACAAAGACGCCACGTTCCACCTCGCCGGGACGAAAGTCATCGTCCTGACCGACGATGCCGGGCAGACGTGGCTGTGCCGCCGGGACGACGGCATCGGCGAGGCCGCGACCCCCATGGACCGCGTCGACGCCCTCGAAGCATTCGCGACCGCCCTGGCCGACGTCCTCGCGTCCGGAGACGTGACGCCGTGGCATCACGCCCGGGACGCGTGCGGACGACACAGGACGGCCGATTAGCCGGTCCGCTCGACCTTGAATGCCCCATCGGCGTGCATCTTCCGCAGCGGTCCTTTATAGAACTTCCCGACCGTCGTCTTCGGCACCTCGTCCAGGAACGTCCAGTATTCGGGGACCTGCCAGCGGGCGACCTTGTCCCGGAGGAACGCCGCGAGTTCCTCCGCCGTCGCCTCCCCGTCCTCGCGCAGCACGACGCAGGCGAGCGGGCGCTCGTCCCAGCGCGGGTCCGGGACGCCGATCACGGCCGCCTCCGCCACCGCCGGGTGCGCCATCAGGTGGTTCTCCAGCTCGACGGAGGAGATCCACTCGCCGCCAGACTTGATGACGTCCTTCACCCGGTCGGTGATCTGGAAGTAGCCGCGCCCGTCGATCGTGCCGATGTCGCCGGTGCGGAGCCAGCCGTCGTGGAACTTCTCCGGAGCGGGGTCGCGGTGGTAGGAGCCGGTGATCCAGGGACCGCGCACCTCGATCTCGCCGACGGCCGTCCCGTCCCACGGCAGCTCCGCGCCGTCCGCGTCGACGATCCGCATCTCGACGCCGGGCGCGACGCGGCCGGACTTCATGCGCCAGTCGACGTCCTCCGGGGTGCCGGGCTCGACGCCGGGCGGCGGGAACGCCATGCCGCCGAGCGGGCTCGTCTCCGTCATGCCCCAGCCCTGGATGATGCGCAGGCCGTACCGTTCCTCGAACCGCTCCAACAGGACGCGCGGCGCGGCGGCGCCGCCGGACGTGCCGCCCCGCAGCGACGACAGGTCGAGCTCGCGGGTCTCGCCGTAGGCGAGGATCGCGCTCCAGATCGTCGGGACGGCGGACGACAGCGTGCTGCGCTCCCGCGCGATGAACTCCGTGAGGTGCTCGGGCTGCAGGAACGGGCCGGGCATGTGCAGTGTCGCGCCCGAGAGGAACGCCCCGTACGGCAGGCCCCACGCGTTCACGTGGAACATCGGGACGATGGCGAGGACCCGGTCGGCCTCGGTGATGCCGACGAGCGACGCCGACAGCACCGCCATCGCGTGCAGGAACGTCGAGCGGTGCGAGTACACGACGCCCTTGGGGTCGCCGGTCGTGCCGCTGGTGTAGCAGAGGGACGCGGCGGACCGCTCGTCCACGGCGGGCCACGGGTGGTCGGGCTCCTCGGCGGCGAGCAGCTCGTGGTAGCGCATCACCGGCGCGCCGTTCGGGTTGGCCTCCAGCGGCCCGGCGTCACCGTCGCCGACGACGACGAACGCCTCGACGGCGGGCAGCCGGTCCACGACCCGGGCGAGCAGCGGGACGAGCGTGTCGTCGACGATGACGACCTGGTCGTCGGCGTGGTTGACGATGTGCGCGAGCTGCTCGGGGAACAGCCGGATGTTCAGCGTGTGCAGGACGGCGCCCATCGCGGGCACCGCGAAGTACGCCTCCAGGTGCTCCTGGTTGTTCCAGCAGAACGTCGCGACGCGCGCGCCCGGCCGCACCCCGAGCCGGGCAAGCGCGCCGGCGAGCCGCCCGGCGTTGGCCGCGACCTCGGCGAACGTCGCGCGGTGCGGCTCACCGCCGCCCGTCCAGGTGACGCACTCGCTGCCGCCGTGGACGCGGGCGCCGTGCCGCAGGATCGCGGCGACGTCGAGCGGGAAGTCCTGCATCGTGCTGGGGATCATGACCATTCTCCGAAAAGCCCGCGGAATATCAGGGGAACGCACATACCGACCAGTCGGTCTGGACACTGTAAATTCGTCGCCGGGTACCCGTCAATGGTCTCTCGGACGCCCGTCCCGAGCATCGTCCGCCGCTGCGGACGGCTTCCGCGGGTGCACGGACGGCGGCGCCCCGATGGACTCCCCTCCTGATGACGCCCGCCCACCCGGCCGCGCCGCCGCCGTCCGTCTCCACCCCTTCAGCGCCGCGGCCGGGCGCCGTGTCACACGGACCGGAACAGGCCGGTCACCCCCGGTCCCCGCCCCGGGCGCACCTGTCGGCCGTTGCTAATCGGGGCCGCCGATCTCCGCGGGCGGCTGAGTGGCGGAGGCCGCCGCCCCGGCGCATGATCTCCGGCATGAAGATCGCCGCGCGGGCGGCGGCGACGGCCGTGATCCTCATCGCGAGCCTCGTCGCCCACCCCCTGCCCGCCGGGGCGTCCCCCACCGCCCCCGCCAAGCCCCCCGCACCCTCCGCGACCCCGTCGTCCGCTCCCTCCCCCGCCGCCGGCGCGCACACCATCGACATGGACGGCTGGAAGCGGCCGTACCTGCTGCGCGTGCCCGACCGGCGGACCCGGCCGCTGCCGCTGATCGTCGCGATGCACGGCGGCCTGAACGATCCCGCGTACGTCGAGCGGCAGAGCGGCCTGAACGCGCTCGCCGCGTCCGGCCGGTTCGCCGTCGCCTATCCCGAGGGCCTGCTCGGCACCTGGAACGCCGGGGGCTGCTGCTGGTTCGCCCGCTGGTTCGGCGTCGACGACGTCGCGTTCCTCGACCGGCTGATCGCCACGCTGGTGCGGCAGGGTGTCGCCGACCCGCGCCGCGTCTTCCTCACCGGCTTCTCCAACGGCGGCGGCATGGCGTACCGCTACGCCTGCGAGCGGGCCGACCGGGTCGCCGGCATCGCCGTGGTGTCGGGGGCGCTCGCGGTCGGCTGCGCGCCGCGGCGGGCGGTGTCGGTCCTCGCGTTCCACGGGACGTGGGACCCGTCCGTCCCCTACACCGGCGGCGGGAACATGGACGCGGACGTGAAGGTCCCCTTCCTTCCCGTCCAGGCCGTCATGGAGTTCTGGCGGTGGATCGGGAGGCTGCCCGCGCTGACCCGCCCGGTCCGGGGCGCGCCCGACGGATGCGCCGGCACCGGCCCCGGACGCGTCGTCGTCGCGCTGTGCACGATCGAGCGCGGCGGGCACGAGTGGCCCTCGTTCGCGAGCGCGCTCATGGGCGCGTTCTTCGATTCCCGTCCGTCCCTTCCCCGCCCCCGCCGCTGAGCCGGGCCGCGTCCGGGTTCCGGCGCGGCCCGATCCCTTCGAAAGCCCCATGGATAAAGGGGAATGGGTGCCCCGGGGGGCCGTCCGCGTCTAGGTTCGAAGGACGCGACGACGACCCGGAAGGAATGGCTTCGTGACCGACGACGCAACCCCCGCTCCGCTGGGCCCCGAGATCGACACCACGGTCCCGCATTCGGCCAGGATCTGGAACTACTGGCTCGGTGGCAAGGACAACTACCCCGTGGACCGCGAGGCGGGCGACGCCTACCGGGAGCAGGCCCCCGGGGTGGTCGACATGGCGCGGGCGTCCCGCATCTTCCTGAGCCGGGCCGTGCGGCACCTGGCCGAGAAGGAGGGCGTCCGCCAGTTCCTCGACATCGGCACCGGCCTGCCCACCATGGACAACACCCACGAGGTCGCGCAGCGGGTCGCCCCCGACGCCAAGATCGTCTACGTGGACAACGACAAGCTCGTCCTCGCGCACGCCCGCGCGCTGCTGGCCGGGACGCCCGAGGGCGCCACCGACTACATCGACGCCGACCTGCGCGACACCGACACGATCCTGGCCCAGGCCGGCCGCACCCTGCGGATGGACCGCCCCATCGCGCTCATGCTGATGGGCATCCTGGGCCACATCCGTGACTGGGAGGAGGCCAAGGCCATCACCCGCCGCCTCCTCGACCGGCTCCCGTCCGGCAGCTTCTTCATCCACTACGACGGCACCTACGAGGTGCAGGGCGAGGCGCTGCAGCAGGCCCAGGAGGAGTACGACGACACCGGCGCCGTCCCCTACACCCTGCGGACCCCGGCGGAGCTCGCGGAACTCTACGAGGGCCTGGAGCTCCTGGAGCCCGGCCAGGTCTCCTGCCTGCGCTGGCGCCCCGAGGCCGACCTGTTCGGCGAACCGGAAGAGGTGGACGTCTACGGAGCCGTCGCCCGGAAGCCCTGATCCGGTCGGCAAATAACCCCCAATAGAACTGACAAATTGCCCATTTCCGGCAAATTGCCGACTCGCGTCGAAGGTGATTCGGCCGCGATTGGCCACTGCCGGACAGTCGATCACCTGCGCGGACGTAAGGGAGCCGCGCGCAGCGGGCCGCTGCGAGAATCGCCGGACTTTCCGGTTTTCTTCGGCCCCTTGTGGAGATCGCAGTGGAACGCCCCCTGGGCAGCAAATACCTTCTCGAGGAGGTCCTCGGCCGCGGTGCGACGGGCGAGGTGTGGCGCGGCAGGTCGCACACCGGCGAGGCGTTCGCCTTCAAGGTCCTGCACGACACCCTCGCCCGCGACCGCGAGACCGTCGACCGCTTCCTTCGGGAGAAGTCGATCCTCACCGGTATCGACCACCCGCACCTGGTGCGGGTGCACGACCTGATCGTCGAGGGCGACACCCTCGCGATCGCGATGGACCTCATCGACGGCACGGACCTGCGCTGCCCGCTCCGCGAGCACGGCGCGATGCGGCCCGCCGACGCCTGCGCGGTCGCCGCCGAGACCGCGCACGCCCTGGCGGCGGTGCACGACGCCGGTATCGTGCACCGCGACGTCAAGCCGGAGAACGTCCTGCTCGACATGCGCCGGACACCGCCCGCCGTCCGGCTCACCGACTTCGGCATCGCGCGCATCGCCGAGCAGGCGACCGGCTCGTCGACGCAGCTGGTGGGCACCGCCCCCTACATCGCGCCGGAACTCGCCGACGGGGCGCCTCCGACGCCGGCGAGCGACCTGTACGCGCTCGGCATCATGCTGTACGAGATGTGCTGCGGCGTGACGCCGTTCGCCGACAGGTCCACCATGACGATGCTCAAGCGGCACGAGGGCTACGCGCCGGGACGGCCGGAGGGCGTGCCCGACCCGCTGTGGGAGCTGATCACGAAGCTGCTGGCCAAGGATCCCGGGCAGCGGCCCGCGTCCGCCCAGCGGGTCGCGATCCTGCTGGAGGCGCTGGCGCGGGACCTGCAGAACCTGCCCGCCGCGCCCTCGCTGACCGCACCGCCCGAGGCGGTCCCCCTGCTGCACGGGGAGCAGACCGCGATGCCGCTGCCGCAGCCGGGGAACACCGGCCCGCGAGCCGCGCCGCCCGCGCCGCGGCGAGGCCGCCGCCTCCGCCGCGTCCTGGCCGTCGGCGCGGCCGTCGCCGCCGTCGTGTGCGCCGCGGCGATCGGCGGCTACGCCGTCACCCGGCCGGACGCCGCGGGCACCGGGGCCACCGCCACGCCCACGCCGGTGCCGACCACCGGCGACCGGACCGGCGGCGGCCCGTCACCCGTGGCCAGCAGCGCCCGGCCCAGCTACGGCGAGGGCCTGGTCCCCCATCTCCTCGGGCTTCCCGAGGCGGAGGCCCGCAAGCTCCTGCCCGCGTCCGTCGGCGTGCAGATCCGCCGCGCCCCGGCTCCGGACGGCTCCCCCGACGGGGTCGTCCTGGAGCAGGACCCGCAGCCCGGCGCCGATCTGCCCGCCACCATCGCGCTGACCGTGTCGTCGCGCAACGCCATCCAGTACCTCGCCGAACTCGAGCCCGCCGCCGGGGACACCCCGAGGACCGGCGCCGACGCCACGGGCTACCGGCTCTCCGGCCACGCGCAGCTGCACGCCATCGGCATCGAGGGCTCGCCCTGCAGCGGCGGGAGCGGGAGCGTCGAATACGACCTCGGCCAGCACTACACGCGGTTGCAGGGGCTCGCCGGGGTCGACGACAACTCCGAGGCCGCCAAGACGCAGGTGACCGTCGAGTTCTACGGCGACGCCCGCAAGCTGGCCTCGATCACCACCACGCTCGGCAAGACCAGGGACCTGGACGTCGACGTCCGCGGCGTGCTCCGGCTCGCGCTGCGGTGGACGTTCAGCGGCGGCGACGCGTCCCGCTGCCACGGCGGAACGCTGGTACTCGGCGACGCGCAGCTGGTCGCGAACGCGGGGTACGTGCCGCCGACCGCCACACCGAGCGGGTGACCGGCCCGGACGGCGCTCCCGGCCGGCTCACCGTGTCCGCCGCCGGCCGGGAGCGGCGCTTCGCGCCCGGGGACCGGGTGCTGATCGGCCGCGGCGCCGGCTGCGACCTCGTCCTGGCCGACGCCCGCGTGTCACGGCGGCACCTGGAGATCACCTTCGACGGCGGCTGGGTGCTGCGCGACCTCGACTCCGCGAACGGCACCTGGCACGAGGACACCGCCGTCACGGCCCGGCCGGCCGGCGCCGGGCTCGCCGTCAGGCTCGGCGACCGGCTCGACGGCGTCCTGGTCGAGATCATCGTCACGCCGCCGGAGGACGGGGCGGAGGCGCCGGTCAGGGAGCCCGTGCCGCTCGGACGGCGGCTGACGATCGGCCGCGGCCGCGGCAACGGGCTCGTGCTGGACGACCCCCTCGTCTCGCGCGAGCACGCCCGGATCGTGCGGGGTGCGCGCGGCCATGTCGTGCAGGACCTCGGGAGCGCGAACCTGACGTTCCGCAACGGCGACCGGGTCACCCGAGCGCCGCTCTGCGACGGCGACGTCCTGACCATCGGCCGGACCCGGCTCGTCCGGATCGCCGACCGGCTGCACTTCCTGCCCGGCGACCCCGACACCGGGCTCGAGCTGGACGAGCTGGCCGTGCTGCCCGGCTCGGGCGGCGCGCCCCTCACCCTGAGCCTCACCGGCGGGTCGCTGCTCGCGATCGTGGGACCGTCCGGCTCCGGGAAGTCCCTGCTGCTGCGCCAGATCGCCGGGCGGCTCCCGCCGGCCGCCGGGCGGATCCGCTACGAGAGCCGGGACGTGCACGCGAACGCCGACATCCGCACCCGGATCGCGCTCGTCCCGGACCGGCACACGGGCCACCGGCGGCTCACCGTGCGGCAGGCGGCCGGCACGACCGCCGCGCTGCGGCGTCCCGCGGACACCGCACCCGCCGAGCTGGCGGAGGCCGTGCGGGACGCGCTCGCCGAGACGGGCCTCACCGAGGCGGCCGGACGCCGCGCCGGGTCCCTCGACGCCGAGCGGCGGCGCCGGCTCCGCATCGCGTGCGAGCTGCTCACCGGACCGTCTCTGCTCCTCGTGGACGAACCGTTCGCCGGTCTCGACCCGGGCCGCGCCCGGGACCTGATGCGGCTGCTGCGGCGGCTCGCCGACGCGGGGCGGCAGGTCGTCGTGGCGACCCGGGAACCGACCGACCTCGCGTCCTGCGACGCCGTGCTCGTCCTGGCGCGCGGGGCGCGCGAGGCGTACCTCGGTCCCCCGGCCGGGTTGCGGCAGCGGTTCGTCTCCCCCGAGTGGGCGGACGTCTTCGACGACCTCGCGGCGGTCGCCGACGCCCGGTCGGACCTGCTGGACGGCGGCCCGCCCGCGGTGGAGCCGCCCGTCCGCGTGCCCGCGGCCCCGGCGGCGTCCGTCCGGGACCGTGCCGCCCGGCGGCGCATCGCGCACCAGGCGGGGATCGTGGCCCGCCGCCGCGTCCGGCTCATCGCCGCGGACCCGCCCGTCCTCGGGCTGCTCGCGCTCGTGCCGCCGCTGCTGGTCCTGCTCGCGGCGACGGTCGCCGACGGCACCGGGCTCGCGGTCGCGGGCGACGGCGCCCGGCGGGTGCTCGCCGTGCTGACCCTCGGCGTGGCGGCGGCCTCCGCCGTGCCCGTCGCGCGGGCCGTCGCGGGCGACCGCGCCGTGTACGCGCACGAACGCGCCGCCGGGCTGCCGCCCGAGGCGTACCTGCCGGCCGAGGCCGCGGTGTTCGGCGGGGTGGCCGTGCTCCAGGCCGCGGCGACCGCCGTGCTCTGGCTCGCGGTGCGGCCCGGCCCCGCCGGCGCGGTCCTGCTCGTCCTGCCGGCGCTCGAGCTGGGCGTGGCGCTCGCGGCGACCGCGCTGGTGAGCGTCCTGCTGGGGGCGGCGGTGGCGGCGTTCCTGCCCCGGCCGGACCGGGCGCTGCCCGCCGTCGCCGCCGCCACGGCGGTGCAGCTGCCGCTGTGCGGGGCGCTCGTTCCGCTCGCCGGGGAGCCGCTCCTCGGTGCGCTCGCGGTGTTCGCCCCCGCCCGCTGGGGGTTCGCCGCGCTCGCCGCCACCACCGGCCTCGGCGCCGGCGACCCGGGGGACGCGCTGTGGCGGCACGCCGCCGTCCCCTGGGCGATGAGCCTGCTCGCGCTGGCGGTGCAGGGCGCTCTGCTGGCCGCAGCGGCCCTCTGGCGGTTGAGGCGCTGAGGCGCCCGCCGGGCCGGAGCCGCGGCGGGCGCCCCGATCGCGAGGCCCCGCTCGGGGGTCCCGGTCAGCGCACCTCGCTCCCCCGGTCGACGTGGATCACCAGGCCCCCGCGCGGCACCGCGGTGAGCAGGGCGACGATCCAGTAGCCGTGGCCGCCCGGCCCGGCGGCGCCGTGCTCGGCGAACGCCATCAGGACGGCGGCGATGATGAGGCCGAGGCGGCTGACGAGGTCCGCCGCGAGGAAGGCGGCGGCGCCCCGCTCTCGGCGCGTCCGCAGGGCCCACCGGCGGGCCCGCGCGTTTCGGTTCATGTGTTCCTCCTGCTCTCCCGCGTTTCCGGACATGTCCCAGGATCCGGAGAACGGGCGCGCGCGTCCGGTCCCCGGTCGGGGACTGGACACGGCTCGGCTCACATGCAGCGCCGCCACGCGTACGCCTGGACCTCCAGCCAGTGGTCGTCCTCGAACAGCGCGAGATGGCGCCGCCCGATGATGTCGAAGTGGATGAGCGCGGCCGCGATGGCCGCCGCGCCCGCAGGCTTGCCGTCCGGCAGCAGCCTCCGGGAGACGAGCTTGCGGTGCAGGGCCTTGAGATGGTCGCGGATCTTCCCGGTGAGCAGGTCGCGGCGGTCCGGATCGCGCTCGATCGCGGCCAGGAGGTGCGCGGCCCGCGCGACCCGCAGCGCCCCGGCGCCGATCTCGGGGTAGGACGGCAGGGGGGACCGGCGGGACGGGTCGCGCAGCCACGGCTCGCACAGCAGCAGGGCCACCATGAAGCCCCGCGTGTCGGGCCGGAGCGTGATCCGCGCGACGGTGCTGGACCGGGAGCCGCCGCCGGGCGCGTGCGTGAACGGCTCCGCGGCGGGCGCCGCCGGGACCCGGACGAGGACGCCGCGGCGTTCCTGAAGCATCACCGCCGAACCGATCAGCGCGCTCCCGGCCGCCAGCAGGCACGCCTCGGCGGGTTCGCCGGGGACCCGCGGCCGCAGCCGCACGGGTTCGGGATGCTCGCCGGACCCGGGGTCGGCGAGGTTCCCGGTCCGGACGAGGAGGACGTGCTTGCGGCTGAGGTTGAGGATCCGGACGCCGCCGGGCTCCACCGCGATCTCCCCGACCCGCCGCGACATCCACCTGTCCCCGGCCCCGAAGGGCACGTCGACGTCCGGCCCGCGGCCGAAGGTGACGCGGTCGCCCGGCCCCAGCCGGCGCTCCGCCCCCTCCGGCGGGCTCACCTCGACGGCCCCGCCGTCGGCGTCGTCCAGCAGTTCCCCCGTGTGCCCGGTCTCCGCCATGGGGCCATGCTGGCGTCCGGGACGAGGCGGGGCGGGGCGGTCGGAGCGGCTGTCCTGATGCGGTCAGGAGACCGCCGGGAGCGTGATCGTCACGGTGGTGCCCGCGCCGGGGGCCGAGGTGACGGTGACGGTGCCGCGCAGGGCGCGGACGCGGTCGGTGAGGCCGTTGAGGCCGCCGCCGGAGGGCTGGTGGGCGGCGCCGCCCGCGCCGTCGTCGCGGACCTCCGCGACGACGGCGGCCGGGCCGGCCTCGACGGTCAGGGCGATGGTCGCGGCGCCGGCGTGCTTGACGGCGTTCGTCAGGGCCTCGCAGAGGGCGAAGTACAGGGTCGACTCGACCTCGGGCGGGAACCGGCGCGGCGGGACGGTGAGCCGGATCGGTGCCGCGCTCCGGCCGGCGACGGCGGCGAGGGCCGGGCCGAGGCCCGCCTCGGTGAGCAGCGCCGGGTGGACGCCTCGGGCCAGGTCGTCCAGCTCGGCGGCGGCCTCGGCGAGCTCGGCGCGGCAGCGGTCGGCGAGGGCGCGGGCGGCCGGGTCGTCCGCGGCCCGCGCGAGGGCGGCGAGGCGGCCGTCCAGCGTGCGGAGCCGGCGGCGGGCGCTCGCCTGGAGGTCGGCGGCGAGCCGTTCGCGCTCGGCGGCCTGGACGCGGACGAGGTGCTCCCCGGCGGCGCGGGCGCGCTCCAGGTGCGCCCGCGCGGTGGCCTGCAGCCGGGCGGCCTCCAGGGCGCGGCCGCCCGCGGCGAGCGCCGCCGCGACGAGGGGCTCGTGGCCGCGGAGCGCACCGGAGAGGTCGACGATCGCGAGCGGCTCCCCCGCCGACGTGCGGACCTCGTGCCGCAGGCGGCCCGGCGGGTCCGGGCCGGGCGCGGCGCCGGGCCGCGCGGTGTCGACGCGGCGGCCCGCGACGTCCACGTGGACATCGTCGGCGGGCACCCAGAACCACAGGTCGAGGGACTCGTCGTGCAGCACGCCGCGCAGCGCGTCGCGGACCTTCTCCAGGGTGACGGGCGGCGCGGCGAGGCGCTGCATGCGCTCGGCGACGGTCAGCTCGGCGAGGCGGCCGCGCAGCCCGGTGCCGAGGAACACCAGCGGCAGCACGGCCGCGAACAGGCTCTGGATCAGGTAGGCGCGCTCGACGTCGGCGAGCGTGATGCCGCGGGCCATGATGGAGTTCTGGCTCCAGACGCCCGCGACGACGATGACGCTGATGGCGAGCGCGACCGGCGCCGTCAGCGGGCGGTCCAGCCGGCCCGTGCGGGGCAGCCGCGCCAGCAGCAGGACGACCAGGGCGCCCGCGAGGGTGATCAGCAGGGCCGTCATGGTGCCCAGCGTCCAGTCGAACACCGCGTGGTGCGGCGCCACGGACGGCCAGGTCGCGTCCGGCGCGAACCCGTTCCATTCGGGACGCGACAGCAGGCACAGCGCGAGCTGGCCGCCGAACAGGACGGCGGCGCACGCGATCACCCAGAGGCGTTCGGCGGGGCGGGTGAGGCGGCCCGCCGGGTAGAGCAGCACGGCCGCCCCGACGAGGGTGTAGAAGGCCGACTGCGCGAACACCGAGACGAGCGGGGCGGGGCCGGTGTTCCACGCGGCGAGCCACAGCAGCGCCCAGAAGCCGGACCCGGCGAGGAACAGCGCGCCCGTCCGGCGGCCGGTCCGCCCGGCGGCCAGCACACCGCCCGCGACGGCGAGGCCCGCGCAACCCGGCAGGGTGACCGCGGCGGCACCCGGGTGCGCGCGCCAGTACGGCCAGCCGCACAGCAGCGCGGCGGTCGCGACCGCGGCGCCCGCGGCGGCGGCGCGCCGGACCCCGGGGCCGAACCAGGCCGGCCAGCCGGACGGCCGCACCGGTCAGCGGGTCTCGGCGGCGCGCAGCCAGGTCAGCACCGCGAGCACCCGTTTGTTGGTGTCCTGCGGGCCGTCCGGTCCGCCGGACGCGGTGATCCGCAGCTTGGTGAAGATGGCGCGGACGTGGTCCTCGACGGTCCGCGCCGACAGGTGCAGGCGGCGGCCGATGCCCGCGTTCGAGTGGCCCTCCGCCATCAGCCCGAGGACGTCCCGCTCGCGTTCCGACAGCCGCGCCAGCTCCCGCCGGTGGTGCCGGGCCTCGACGAGCCGCGACACCACGTCCGGGTCGATGACGACCTCGCCGCGCCGCACCCGCTCCAGCGCGGAGCGGAGCACCTCGACGTCGGTGACGTGGTCCTTCAGCAGGTAGCCGACACCGCGCGGCCGGTCGCGGAACAGCTCGAGCGCCTGCGGGGTCTCGTTGAACGCCGACAGGACGAGCACGCCGATGCGGGGGTCGCGGACCTGCAGCCGGCGGGCGAGGACGACGCCCTCGTTGGTGTGGGTGGGCGGCATGTGCAGGTCGACGATCGCGACGTCGGGCGGGTCGACGGCGACGCGGGTGAACAGCTCGTCGCCGGTCGCGGCGGACGCGACGACCTCGATCCCGACCGTCGTGAGCAGGGTCTCGAGGGCCTGCCGGAAGATGCCGCTGTCCTCCGCCAGGGCCACCCTCATCGGGCTACTCGCATGGCAGGACCATCCTCACCGTCGTGCCCGTACCGGGGCCGCCGTCGATCTCCAGGTGACCGCGCAGCGCGCCGACGCGTCCGGCCAGGTCCGCGGCGGGGCCGACGGGGATCTCCCCGTCGAGGCCCACCTCGGCGACCAGCCGTGGCCCGGAGGGACGGACGCACACCGTCACCCGGGTCGCGCCCGCGCGTTCGACAGCGTACGACAAGGTCTCGCACAGCAGGCCGTAGAGCGCGGATTCCCGGTCGGGCGGGAGGCGGCCGGTCGGCACGTCCAGGACGACGCGGACGCCGATCCGCTCGGCGGCGACCTCCAGGGCGGGGCCGAGGCCGTCCTGGACGAGCAGCGCGGGCCGGACCTCGCGGGCGAGGGCCCGCAGCTCGGCGAGGGCGGTCATCAGCTCGCGGCGGCAGCCGGCGGTGTGGCGCTTGACGGCGGGGTCGGTGGTGACGGCCTCCAGCGTGCCGAGCATCGCGCCGAGCGCGAGGAGCCGCTGCTGGGCGCCGTCGTGCAGGTCGCGGGCGAGCCGTTCGCGTTCGGCGGCCTCGGCCCGGACGAGCCGTCCGTAGGCGGCGCGGACCCGTTCGAGGTTCGCGTGGACGGCCGCCTGCAGCCGCGCGGTCTCCAGGGCCCGGCCGCCGGCGGCGAGCGCGGCCTCGACGAGGGACGCGTGGTCGCGGAGCGCGCCGCCGAACTCGACGACGGCGAGGGGCCCGCCGTCGTCGGCGCGGACCGTCCGGCGCCAGCGGTCCCCCGGCTCCGCACGGCCGGATCCGGCCAGACGGCTGGCGCCGGATCCGGCCACACGGGCGGCGCCGGATCCGGTCAGGTCGGCGGGGCGGCCGGACGCGTCGACGTAGGCGCGTTCGGCGGGCGCCCAGAACCACAGTTCCAGGGTCGGGTCGCGCAGGACGTCCCGGAGGGCGGCGCGGACCCGCTCCACGGTGACGGGCGCGGTGAGCCGCAGCATCCGTCCCGCGACGGTCAGCTCGGCGATCCGCAGCCGCAGCCCGGACGCGAGGAGCGTGCACGGGATCAACGTGGCGACCGCGCCCTGGACGGCGTAGACGTGCAGCAGGTCGGCCAGCGCGATCGACGGTTCCATCACGGGCCGCTGGGTGAGCGCGGCGGAGAGCCCGACGAACGCGAGCGCCGCCGTGACCGGCAGCGTGAGCAGCCGTTTGAAGCGCCCCATGCGCGGCAGGCGCAGCAGCAGGACTGCGGCGAACGACAGCGCCAGGAACACGTAGAGCGCGGCCGACGCGCGCAGCGCGGTCTCGAACGCCCCGGCGTCGGGGAAGGGGGCGGGCCACCACACGGTCGATCCGTGGAACGCCGCCCACTCCGGCTCGGAGGTGACCCACAGCGCGGTCGGCCCGCCCATGAGGATCAGCACCGCGAGGACCGTCCAGATCCGGTCGGCGGTGTACTCCAGGCGGCCGTCGGGGTACATGAGCACCCCGACGCCGAGGGCGAGGAAGAAGCCGGCCTGCGCGTAGGGCGACAGGATCGGCCCCGCGTACGCGTCCCAGCTCGCCAGCCAGTTCACCGCCCAGCAGACGGACGCGGCGAGGAACAGCAGCCCGGTCCGGCGGGTGCGGCCGCCGGTGGCGAGCAGGACGCCCTGCGCCGCGATGCCCGCGCAGCAGCCGAGGGTGACCGCGGCGGCGGCCGGGTGCCCGCGCCAGTACGGCCAGCCCGCGCCGAGCGCGAGCGCCGCCACCGCGAGGCCGGCGGCGAGCGCCCGCCGTGCCTCGCGGCCGAACCACGGGGGCGTGCGGCGCCGCGCCGGGACGGAGATCACCGAGATCACCCTCTCCATGGTCGGACCCGCGGGCGCGGCCGGGCACCGGGAAGGCACGGGGGCGGCCCCGTGGTTTCCCGGTCCCGCGGCCGGTGTCCCGGAGCCGGGTGCCGGTCAGGTGCGGCGGCCGACTCCGGCCAGGGTGAAGGTGCGCCGCGGATCGTCGGGGCCGGGGTCGCCGTCGTCGGGCCGCCACGTCGAGGTGTAGGTGAGGCCCGGCTCCAGGAGCTCGAACGGCGCGACGACGTCGAGCAGCTGCGCGCGGGTCCGGCCGCGGAAGTGCCCGGCGGACGGCTCGAAGGCGCGGTCGACGTCGTCGCCGGCGGCGGGCTCGGGGTCCTGCGTGATGTGGGTGAAGACGAGGTGGCTGCCGGGGGCGAGCGCGTCGTGCAGCCGCCGGACGACCCCGGCCGCCGCCGCGTTGTCGCCGATGAAGTGCAGCACCCGGTCGAGGACGACGGCGACGGGGCGGCCGAAGTCGATCCGGCCGCGGACCGCCGGGTCGGCGACGACGGCGTCCGGCCGCAGCGGGTCGACGTGCGCGACGGCGGTCCGCGCGACCCCGGTGAGCAGGGCCCGCGCGTGCGCCAGCACGACGGGGTCGCCGTCGGCGAACACGACGGTCGCGTCCGGCGCGATGCCGGCGGCGACCTCGTGCACGTTTCCGCGCGCCGGGAGCTTGGTGCCGATGTCGATGAACTGCCGGACGCCCTCCCGCGCGAGGAGGCGGACGGCGCGCCCGATGAACGCGTGGTTCGCGCGCGCCGCCGCCCGCGCCTCGGGGATCACCTCGAGCAGCCGCTCGGCCACCTCCCGGTCGGGCGCGTAGTGGTCCTTGCCGCCGAGCAGGTAGTCGTAGATCCGCGCCGTGTTGGGGGTGCTCAGATCGGCGCGGGGGGTGCTCCGCTCGTCGGCCATGGACTTCTCCGATCGTTCCGAGACCCCGATCGTCTCATGGGGCGGCCAGTGCGTCCGTGGGCGGCAGCCGCGCGGCGCGGACGGCGGGGTACAGGCCGGCGACGGCTCCGATCAGGAGGGTGGCGAGGACGCCGCCCGCCATCGCCCAGGGCGGCACCACCGCCGGCCAGCCCTGGGAGACCGCGAACACGGCGGTGACCGCGATGCCGAGGACGACGCCGCCGACCCCGCCGAGCGCGGCGAGCAGCTGCGACTCGGTGAGGAACTGCAGCCGGATCTGGCCGCGCGTCGCGCCGAGCGAGCGGCGCAGGCCGATCTCGGCGCGGCGCTCCAGCACGGAGATCACCATGGTGTTGGCGACGCCGACGCCGCCGACGAGCAGCGCGACCCCGCCGAGGCCGAGGAGCAGGCCGGTGAACGTCCGGTCGGCGGCGTTCTGGGCGGCGAGCGCGTCGGAGGGGCGGCTCACCTCCACCTCGTTCGGCGCCTCCGGGCCGGCGGTGGCGGCGAGCACCTCCCGGACGTCGTCGACGCGCCCCTTGCCGGCGCGCGTGTAGATCATGGTGGGGTGGCCGTCGAAGCCGAGGTGGGACCGCGCGGCCTCCCAGCCGACGAGCGCGGCCGCGTCCAGCTCGGGGACGAGCCGGTTCGGCTCCAGGATCCCGACGACGGTGAACCACCGCGATCCGAGCCACACCTGCGTGTTCGGGCCGAAGACGCCGAGCCGGGCCGCCGCGTCGGTGCCGAGGACGACCGCCGGGTAGCGGGCCGTGCCCGCGTTCAGCCACGTCCCCGCCGCCAGGTCCAGGCCGGCGGTCCGGGGCAGGTCGAGGCGGGCCGCGGACACCGTGATGCCGCCGGTCTCCGCCTCCGGGACGCGGTCGTTGCGGAACACGTTGACGCCCTCCAGCCTCCCCGTCGCGGACGCGGACTCGACGCCCGCGATCCGCGCGACCATCCCGACCGACTCCGCCGGCAGCTTCGCGTCGTCGCCGAAGAAGTCGCGTCCGGGCCCGACGGTCAGCAGGTTCGTGCCGAGCCGGTCCAGGGTCTCCTGAAGCTGGGCGCGGCTGGACGCGGAGACCCCCACCACGCCGATCATCGCCGCGATGCCGATCGCGATGCCGAAGGCGGACAGGAACACCCGCAGCGGGCGGGACCGCAGCCCGGCGGCGCCGGTCCGCAGCACGTCGGCGGGGCCGAGCCGCGGCGGCGCGTCGTCGGCGCGTCCTCCCAAGGCGCGCCCGATCACCGCGCGTCCCCTCATCACGCGCGCCCTCATCGCGCGGCCTCCGCCGGCGCCGCGTCCCGGACGATCCGCCCGTCGCGCATCCCGACCCGGCGGGGCAGCCGCGCCGCGATGTCGCGGTCGTGGGTGATGAGCACGACGGCGGTGCCGCCGCCCGCGAGTTCGCGAAGCAGCTCGACGACCCCGTCGCCGGACGCGGTGTCGAGCGCGCCGGTCGGCTCGTCGGCGAGCAGCAGCGCGGGCTCCCCGACGACGGCGCGGGCGATCGCGACCCGCTGCCTCTCACCGCCGGACAGCTGGTGCGGCCGGTGCCCGAGGCGGTGCCCCAGCCCGACGCGCTCCAGCGCGGCGCGGGCGCGCCGCCGCCGTCCGGCGAGGGGCACGCCCCGGTACAGCAGCCCGTCCGCGACGTTGTCGAGGGCGCTGACCCCGGCGGCGAGATGGAACTGCTGGAACACGAACCCGATCCGGCGGGCGCGCAGCGCCGACAGCCGCCGGTCCGGCAGCCGGGACGCGTCCCGGCCCTCGACGAGGACGGTGCCGGAGCTCGGCCGGTCCAGCGTGCCGAGCAGGTGCAGCATCGTCGACTTGCCCGATCCGGACGGCCCGGCGATCGCGACGAGCTCCCCCGCCGCGACGGTCAGGGAGACGGCGTCCAGCGCGGTCACGCCGCCCGGGTAGGTCTTGGTGACCTCCCGCAGCTCCACGACCGGGGTCATGCCGGCACCCCCACCGTCACGCCCTCGGCGAGCCCCCGGCCCGAGACCTCGACCTTGCCGCCGGTGAAGACGCCCGTCTCGACGGGCACGGTGCGGACCCGGCCGTCCTGGACGACCTGCACCGCGTAGCCGCCGTCGCCCTGCGCGAGCAGCGCCCCGACCGGCACGGCGAGGACGTCCGCGTGCCGCCCGGCGGTGAGCCGGACCGTGACGGGCGCCTTGTCGTAGGAGCCGAGGGACCTCTGGCCGGGCACCGCGATCTCGACCTCGATCGTCGTGGGGTCCTCCCCCCGGCCCTCCGTCGCCACCTTCCCGACGGAGGTGATCCTTCCCTTCGTGGTGCCGCCTCCCGGGAGCTCGACCTCCACCTCCGCTCCCTTCTTCGCGAGCCGCTGGTACCGCACGTCGAGGTCGACACTGACGACCCGGGTGGTGCCGGTGCAGGTGAGGACGGCCCCGCCGGCGCGGGTCCCGACGGCGGCCTTCCGCTCCGCCACCCGGACCCGGCCGGACGCGACCGCGACGGACCCGGGCGCCACCCGGCCCGTCTCGTCCATGCCGAGGTCCTCCTGCCATTCCCGGACGGCCGCGGCGGTCCCGGCGGTGAACTCCCGGTCCACCGTGAAGCCGGTGTAGCCCAGCGCGGCGAGGTTGCGCTCGAGCTGCCGGACGTCGGTGCCCTCCGCGCCCTGCGCCAGGGTCCGGTACACCGGCAGCGACCCGTACAGCAGGGGCACCGGCCGGTTGTCGATCCTGTAGAGGGGACGGCCCCGGGAGACGACCGCGCCCTCCCCGGGCAGCCACGTGATGGTCCCGCGCCCGGTGGACGCGACGGTGGCGGCGGTTCCGTAGCCGAGGGTGCCGTCGACCTCCTGGGTCTCGGTCAGCGTCGTGCGCTCGACGGGCGCCGTCGCGGGCGGCCGCGCGCCGCGCGCCGCCGCCGGTTCGCCGCCGCCGCCGAGGCCCGCGGTGGCGAGCCCCGCGCCGCCCGCGACGACCGCTCCCGCGGCCCCGAGGGCGGCCGTGCGCTTCCCGATCATCCGCCGCTCCCGCCCGGCGCGACCCTGCCGCCGCCCGGCGCGTGCCTGCGGCACGCCTTCTCGGCGTCCTTGAACTCCCGGCTCTCCGGGTCCAGACCCGATCCCTTGCGGGCCTCGATCCGCACGCCGCCGTCGGGCTGCGGGTCGGGGAAGCTCGTGACGCCGTTGTCCCGCATGCACTTGGAGAACGCCCGCTGCTTCGCCGTGTCCTCCGGGCTGAGCCTCTTCGGCCTGCCGCCGCCCGGCATCAGATGCCGGCACTTCTTCTGCGCCGCCTCGATCTTCCCGTCTCCCCCGGGCGAGCCCTGTCCGGGACGGGCGGACGCCCTGATCTCGATACGCCCGTCCACGCCCGGGTCCTGCATGTCCACGCCGTTCTTCCGCATGCACTGGGCGAACTCGCGCATCTTGTCCTGGTCGCTCTTCCCCCCGGCCGGTCCCTCGTCCGCCCCGCCGCCCCCGCAGCCCTGCGCCCCGAGGGCCAGCGCCGGGGCGAGGAGCAGCGCCGCGATCATCCGTCGCCGCATCGTCGTCCTCCTGTCGTCCCGCCGCGGCACGCGCGCCGCGGCGGCGTCCCGAAGTCCATCCGGGCGGCGGTAACCCCGGCGTAACCGGATCGCGTTATGCCGGCGTTACGCCCCGCGCGCCAGGCTGTGCGACGGAACGGACGCGGGGAAGGGGACGGCCGGGTGCGCGTACTGATCGCCGAGGACGAGCGGATGCTCGCCGATTCGATCGCCGAGGGCCTGCGGGCCGAGGCCCTCGCCGTGGACGTGGTGTACGACGGGGACGCCGCGCTGGAGCGGCTCGGCGTCAACGACTACGACGTCCTCGTCCTGGACCGGGACCTGCCCGTCGTCCACGGCGACGACGTGTGCCGGGCGGTCGTGGAGTCGGGGGCGCTGGTCCGCGTGCTGATGCTGACCGCCGCGGTCGCCGTCCCGGCGCGCGTGGAGGGGTTCCGCATCGGCGCGGACGACTACCTCACCAAGCCGTTCGCGTTCGCGGAGCTCGTCGCCCGCGTCCACGCGCTCGGCCGCCGCGCCCGGCCCGCCGACCCGCCGCTGCTGGAGCGGGCCGGGATCCGGCTCGACCCGGCCCGCCGCGAGGTGCAGCGCGACGGCCGGTACGTCCACCTCGCTCGCAAGGAGTTCGGGCTGCTCGCCGAGCTGCTGCGCGCGGACGGCGCGGTGGTGTCCGCCGAGCGGCTCCTGGAGAAGGTGTGGGACGAGCACACCGACCCGTTCACCAACACCGTCCGGGTGACCCTGATGAAGCTGCGCCGCAGGCTCGGCGACCCGCCGGTCATCGAGACCGTCCCGGGAGCGGGGTACCGGATCCGATGACACCGCTCACCACACGGGTCCGGCTCACCATCCGGATGCGGCTCATGCTGCTGTACACGGGGCTGTTCCTGTCCGCCGGAGTCGTCCTGCTGGGTCTCACCTACATCCTGGTGAAGGCGAACCTGCAGCAGAACGGGCCGATCCGCGTCGACTCCACCCGCGCGCTCGGCGGCGAGCAGGAGGTGCTCCCGGGCGGCCACGCGCTCCCGCGGCCCGGCGCCGCCGTGACCACCGAGAGGTTCCAGGGCGTGCTCGTCCGGACGCGCGCGGACGCGCAGAAGGAGACCCTGAACTCGCTGCTCACCCAGGGCGGCATCGCGCTCGCCGTGGTCGGCGCGTTCGGGCTCGGCCTCGGCTGGCTGCTCGCCGACCGCGCGCTGCGGCCCGTCCACACCATCACCGAGACGGCCCGGCGGGTCGCGCGCAGCCACGACCTCACCGAGCGGATCGCCTACGAGGGCCCCCGCGACGACGTGAAGGAGCTCGCCGACACCTTCGACACCATGCTGGAGCGGCTGGCCCGGTCGTTCGACGGGCAGCGCCGCTTCGTCGCGAACGCCTCGCACGAGCTGCGCACGCCCCTCGCGATCAACCGGACGCTCGTGGACGTCGCGCTCCGCCGCCCCGACGCCGGCGAGGACGTCAGGCGGCTCGGGGAGGCCCTGCTCGTCGTGAACGGCCGGCACGAGCGGCTCATCGACGGGATGCTGACCCTCGCGACCGGCGAGAACGCGGTGACCGACACGAGCCCGCTCGACCTCGCCGACGTGGCCGCGCACGTCCTCGACCAGGCCGCCGGGGAGGCGCGCGAACGGGGCGTCACCGCGGACCGGCGGCTCGGCCCCGCCCCGACCGCCGGGGACCCGGTGCTCATCGAGCGGCTCGTCCAGAACCTGGTGGAGAACGCGATCCGGCACAACCGCGACGGCGGCGGGCTGTCGGTCGCGACGCGGGTGAGGGACGGGCGGGCGGAGCTGGCCGTCGGCAACACCGGCCCCGTCGTCCCGCCCTACGAGATCGAGACGATCTTCGAGCCGTTCCGCCGGCTCGGCACCGACCGGGTCCGCTCGGACCGGGGCGCCGGGCTGGGCCTCTCGATCGTCCGCGCCACCGCCGCCGCGCACGGCGGGACGGTCACCGCGGCCCCGCGCCGGGGCGGTGGCCTGGACGTCACCGTCGGCCTCCCCCTTCGGACGTGACCGGCCGGGGGATCGTCAGCGCGGGCGCGGTGCGGCCGGGCCGGGCCGCGCGGGGGTGCCCGGTCCCGGGCCGCCGTCGCGGAGCGCGTCGAGCGCCGCGTCCAGCGAGTCGTGGATCGTGAGGCGCTGGTCCAGATTGGTGATCTGCAGGACGCGGGACACCTGCCCGCTCAGCGGACCGACGAGCGCGGCGCCCCCGCCGCGCCCCTCCGCGGCGAGGTAGAACCGCAGCAGCAGGCTCAGGCCGCTGGAGTCGAGGAAGGTCAGCGGCGCGAGGTCGAACACCAGGTGCTCCCCGTGTTCGCGCCGGACGTCGCGGATCTTCCGCTCGACCTCCTGCACGCAGGGCAGCGACAGGTCGCCCGACAGCGTGATCACGGCGGCCGGGCCCTCGGCGCGGCCGGTCACGGTGCACACGGACATCGTCCCCCCTCTCCGAAGGGTTCTTCCCCCTGGCTGCGGATGGGGGAAACGCCGGGGCCGCCCGGAGGCGGCGCGACGCGTCCCGTCCGGTTCCGGCCGATCGCCCTTCCGGTGCCGCGACATGATCCCCAGAGTCGCCGGATGCGCGTTTCGGGGGTGGCATATCGGCGCGTTTCGGGGTCCGGGGGAAGGGGGCGGCCGGGGTCAGGCGTCGCGGGTCAGGAGGGGCCAGAGTCCCGGGCCGCCCGCGGCCAGGGCGTGGTCGGCGGCGCTCTCGGCCCATTCGGCCTCGCCGCCGAACTCGTCCCGCCAGGCCCACAGCCGGGTGGTGACGTGCCGCAGCGGGTGCTCGTCGGTGCAGCCGAGGGCGCCGTGGACCTGATGGGCGAGCCGCGCGACCGTCCCGGCCGCCGCGCCCGCGGACGCCTTCGCCGCCGCGACGGGCAGGCCGGCGGGGCGGCGGGCGGCGGCCTGCACGGCGACCGTCGCGAGCAGCGTCTCACCGGCCATCTCCGCCAGATGGTCCTGGACGGCCTGGAACGCCGCCAGCGGGCGCCCGAACTGCTCCCGCTCCCTCGCGTACCGGACGGACAGTTCCAGGGCGCGCTCCATCGCGCCCGCCATCAGCGCCGCACGGGCGAGCGCCCCGCGCTCGCGGAACTCTTGCGCGCCGGCCGGAGCGGGGTGGCGCCGGAGGGCGCCGGGATCGCGCAGCCGGACCGTGTCGCGGGGTTCCCCCGCGAGGTTGGCGCCGTCCTCGACGTCGTAGGCGTCGCGGGGCGCGTAGAGCATCTCGTCCGGGGTGAGGATCACGAGGCCGGCGGCGTGCCCGGCCCAGGGGACGCGGCGCAGGACGTCCGGGGGGCCGTCCGCGAGGGCGGCGGTCAGGGGGCCGGACGGGACGTCCGCGCCGCATCCCGCCAGCAGCCATCCGGCGAGCAGCGCCGTCTCCGCGACGGGCACGGCGGCGGCGTGCCGGCCGAGGACCCGCAGCGCCTCGACCGCGGCCGGGAGGTCGCCTCCCGCTCCGCCGCGCTCCTCCGGAACGGGCAGCAGCGTGACGCCCATCTCCTCCAGCGCGTCCCAGAGCCGGGGGTTCCAGTTCGCGTCCGGGTCGGCGTACCGGGCGCAGGCGGCGGCGACGCTCGCGGTCAGGGCCTCGGTGACATCGTCCATCAGCTCTCCCGCGTGAGGGCCTTGGCCACGACGCCGCGCAGGATCTCGTTCGTCCCGCCGCGCAGCGTGAACCCGGGCGCGTGCAGCACCGACTCGGCGAGCAGCCGGGCCAGGGGGTCGGACGACAGGAGGTCGGGCTCGACCCGGACGAGCATCCGCACCGTGTCGATCAGCGCGCCCTCGAACCGGGTGCCGAGGTCCTTGACCAGCGCCGCCTCCGTCGCGGGCTGCGCCCCCTCGGCGAGGCGGGCGGCGACGGCCAGCGACATCCGCCGCAGCGCCCACAGCCGCGCGACCACCGCGCCGAGCCGCGCCCGGTCCGGGCAGCCCCGGGCGGCGAGCCGGTCGACGGCCGCGGTGAGCAGCGGGAACGTGCTGAGGATCCGCTCCGGTCCGCTGCGCTCGAACGCCAGCTCGCCGGTGACCTGCCGCCAGCCGTCGCCGAGCGTGCCGAGGACGCGGTCGTCCGGGACGAACACATCGGTGAGGACGACCTCGTTGAAGTGGTGCTCGCCGGTCAGCAGCCGGATCGGCCGGATCTCCACGCCGGGCGCGGCGAGGTCGACGATGAGCTGGCTGAGCCCCGCGTGGCGGGCGGGCTCGGGCGGGCCGGTCCTGACCAGCGCGATCATGGCCTGGGCGAGGTGCGCGCCGCTCGTCCAGACCTTGGTGCCCGTGACGCGCCAGCCGCCGGGGGCCCGCACGGCCCGGGTGCGGACGGACGCGAGGTCGGAGCCGGAGTCCGGTTCCGACATGCCGATCGCGAAGGAGATCTCGCCGCGCGCGATGCCGGGCAGGTAGGCGCGCCGCTGCTCCTCCGTCCCGTACCTGAGCAGGGCGGGGCCGGACTGCCGGTCCGCGATCCAGTGGGCCGCGACCGGCGCGCCGGCGGCGAGCAGCTCCTCGGTGACGGCGAACCGGGCGAGGAACCCGGCGCCGGAGCCGCCGTACTCGGGCGGGAAGGCCATCCCGATCCAGCCGCGCTCGCCGAGCCGGCGGCTGAAGTCCGCGTCCCAGCCGGCGAGCCAGTTGTCGCTGCGGGGGACGATCCGCCCGGCGCCGATCTCGGCTGCGAGGAACTCGCGGACCTCGCGCCGCAGGCCGTCCAGCCCGGGGGGCGGGACGGCCGCGGCGAGGGAGGGCGCGGTCACCCGGTGGTGACGGTCCGGTTCAGGGCGCTGCCCTTCACCCACTTGCTCCACGGCATCTGGTAGTAGCTCCAGCCGTTGTTCCAGTCGAGGCGGCGCTTGGTGCCGGTGATGACGACGACGTCGCCGCGGTAGGACCAGTTGTAGAACCAGCGGGCGGCGGCGGGCGGGGAGTTCACGCAGCCGTGGCTGACGTTCCGCCGGCCCTGCGCCCACACGGTGGCGGCCATGGAGTGGACGTACTCGCCGCTGTTGGAGATCCGCACCGCGTGCGGGATGACCTCGCGGTAGCCGCCGTTCTTCTTGTCCTTGGGGTCGACGCCCATCCACTCCGACGTCATGATCGCCGGGTTCTCCTTGCCCATCGTGAGATGGACGCCGCTGGTGGTGAGGTAGGTGTCGACGCCGTTGACGACGCGGCCGCCCTTGCCGGCGCTGATCGGCCAGCTCTTGACCTTCACGCCGTTCTTCTTGGCGACGGCGCGCTTGGTCTTCGTGCTGACGGTGAGGACGTGCGAGTCGCCGATGGAGAAGCGGCGGGTGAGGTCGGACGTCCCGTAGGTGCGCTTGCCGGACTTGACGCCCGCCAGCTTCGCGGTGAACGTCACCCGCTGGTTGGGCTGCCAGTACTCGCCGTTCTTCGTCCGGAAGATCACCGTGCTGGGGCTGACCCAGTACCAGGCGCCGGTGGCGGGCTTGGTGGACCTGACCTCAAGGGCCTTCTCCACGGCCTTCTTGTCGGCGACCGGCCGGTTGAAGGTCACCTGGATCGGCATGCCGACGCCGACCTTCTCGCCCTTGGACGGGGTGACGTCGGTGATCTCCAGCGCGTTCGCCGCCCTGACGGTGGCGAAGGTGGCGTTCACCGTCGTCGTCTTGCCCTTGGGGTTGGCCGCGACCGCGGTCACCTGGTAGCGCGTGCCGGGTTTCAGCGTCCGCGACTTCCAGCCCGTCTTGTCCGCGGTCATCGCGCCCTCGACCGGCTTGCCCTTGCCGGTCAGGGTGACCTGCTGGAGGGTCCCGCCCGCGGCGGTGACGACGACGCCGGCCTCGGGGGCCGCCTTGCCGTTCCCGTTGCCGGGATTGATCGTCACCTGGGGGGCGGAGGCGTCGCCCTCGCCGCCGACCGTGACGCCGTCGTCCTTCTTCTCGCCGCCGGAGCAGGCCGCCGTCAGGAGCAGCACGGCCCCCGCGACCCCCGTCCCGGCCCGAAACCTTGCGGAATGCACCCGCTGCACCGCGAACCTCCAGTACCCCGCCGTCTGTCCGGCAGACATTAGCGGCAAAATCCGTCGATCATGCCATGACCACGGATTTTCATGGGCGGCCGAGATCAAAGCGTTGCAAGGAGGGCATTTCACGTGACATGGGTCACGCCCGGACCGGGGTCCGGGCGTGACGTCGCGTTCAGGTCCTTGGTACCACCGCGCCGCCCGCGGCGGCGGGCCTTCAGGAGAGCGCGCTCCCCTGCTTCCACTTGTCGAACGAGAGTTGCCAGAAGCTCCAGCCGTTGTTCCACTCGACCTCACGGCTGCTGCCGGTGAGCTCCAGGACGTCGCCCCGCTGGGCGATGGTGTAGTACCACTTGGCGTTGGCGGGGCTGAGGTTGAGGCAGCCGTGGCTGACGTTCGCCGACCCCTGCGAGCCCACCGACCACGGCGCCGAGTGCGTGTACTCGCCGCTGTTGGAGAAGCGGACCGCGTGGTTCACGACGGTCTTGTAGTAGCCGGGGTCGCCCTTCTCGCGGCCGGGCGAGACCATCGTGACGGGGTTGCCCCTCTCCATGAGCAGGTGGACGCCGCTCGTGGTGGTGTACTCGCGTGTCTGGCCGTTGCCGGCGCTGAACGGGATCGTGCGCAGCTTCCTGCCGTCCCGCCGGACCGTCATGTGGTGGCCGCCGATGTCGCCCTTGGTGATCTGCTCGGCGCCGATCGTGATCGTCTCCTGGACGTCCTTGGCCCCGTACACGCCGCCGCCCGCGTTCACCCCGGCGAGCTGCGCCTGGAACCGCACCGTCTGGTGGGGCTGCCAGTACGTCTTCGTCCGGTAGATCACCTGCTGGGAGTCGATCCACCGCCAGGCGCCCTCGACCGGCTTCTCGGGCGTGACCTTCAGCGTCTTCTCCACCGCGGCCTTGTCCGTGACGGGCCGGTCGAAGCGCAGCATGATCGGCATCCCGACGCCGACCTTCTCCCCCGTCAGGTTCGGGGTGACGTCCACGATGGAGAGCGTCTTGGCGGGCTTCAGCGTGGTGAAGGTGCTGGTCGCGGTCAGGGCCTTGCCGTCGTCGTCCGCCTTGGCGGTCACGGTGTAGGACGCGCCGGGTGTCAGCGTGCGGGTCGAGTGCCAGACCCTGCCGTCGGACGCCAGCGCCCCCGAGATCGCCCCGCCCTGGGCGTCCTGGACGGTGACGGCCTGCAGGCGGCCGTGCGACGCCTTCACCTCGATGGTGCCGTCGGGCTTGACCTGGCCGGTGCCGTTGGCCGGCGTGATGGTGATCTCGGCCTTCTCGCCGCCGGAGGCCAGCTTGCCCGCGCCGCCGCCACCGCAGCCGGTCGCGAGCAGCGCCACGGCGCCGGCGCCACCGGTCAGCACGACCCCCGCACGACCCTTGATTCGCACGAAATCCCCCAAACCTCACACATCGCCCACTTGCGAGTGAATGTATCTGAGTTAGGGAGACGTTCGGAACTACCGAAAAGTTCGCACACGTCCAGGCAAACTCATCCGTAATCCGCAAATCCGGTCAAGCTTGGGCAGTGACCTCGCGGTCGATGTGCCGCAGGCACCGCTTGAAGCCCCACACCGAGACGGCGAGGCCGATCGCGCCGACCCCCGCGACCAGGCTCGTCCGCAGCCACAGGTAGGTGCCGATCGACTGGTGGAACAGCATCCACAGGCTGATGCTCACGTTCGTGAACAGGACCATCGACCACAGCAGGGAGATCCGCAGAAAGAAACGGCGGACCCGTTCGTGCCGCAGGAACGCCTCAGGGAACGGCACCATGTCCGTCGCGATCTTCTGGGCGAGCGGCCGCCGCAGCGGCACCGACGCCAGGAACCCCATGCCGACGAGGAGCGTCCCGAGCGTGGGCTGCAGGAAGTAGACGACGGCGCTGCCGGTGACCGCCGCGAGGCCGGCCCGGACGGTCACCCCGACCGCCGCCAGCAGCAGCATCCCCGTGACGGGATGGCCGCGGAAGTACCGCCAGGCGATGCCGCCGTAGACCCAGGCGACGGCGGTGACGAGCGCCCCGGTCAGGCCGAGCACCACGAGCGCGGCGTAGAACACCGCGACGGGGGCGATGACGCCCTCCACGAAGCGGGGCAGGGCGTGCCGGAGCAGCTCCGGCAGCCGCGGCATCTCGAAGCCGTGGTGGCCGTCGTCGCTTGCTGGTGCGGGGGGCCGGGGAGCCGGCGTCACCGACGTGCTCGCCGGTCCGTTCATCGGGCGCTGTGCCTTCCGTGGTCTGGTCCGGGGGTCCCGGACGCCCCTGCGTTGGGCTGCGGTCGCGATCGGGCCCCACAGTACGGGAAGAATCGGCATGATCCGTCCCGAAGTGAGGGAAATCAGAACTCCGGGGCGACGATCTGCACGTCGCGGGCCGCCGCGTAGATCGCCCGAAGCGTGACCGCCACCGAGGGGCGCCGGACGCTGGCCGTCCGGGTCACGGCGTACACCTCCCTGGCGAGCGTGCACTCGGGGATCCGCCGGACCGCCACCCCCTGGTCGCCGGCGGCGAGGGCCAGCGCCGGCACGGCGGTGATGCCGATGCCCCGCGCCACCAGGCTGAGGATCGTGTGCAGGCCCTCGAACTCCCACGGGACGGGACGGGCGCCGCCCACCGAGTCGAGGAGCCGGTCGACGGCCTGCCGGGACGGCTCGCCCGGCGGCGCCGCCATCCACGGCTCCTCCCTCAGCTCCTGGAGGCGGACGGGCCGCTCCGGATCCGACAGCGGATGGCCCTCCGGCACGACCAGCACCAGCGGGTCACGGCGCAGATGGAAGAACTCCAGCGCGGCGGGCGACTTCTCGGGGACCTTGCCGGTCCAGTCGTCCACCAGCGCGATGTCGACCTCGCCGTTCTGGACCTGCCGGATCCCGTCGGCGGGCCGGGTCTGCCGCAGCACGAACGCGAGCCCCGGATGCTCGCCGAGACCGCGCGCCAGGGCGGGGGCGAACGCGACGGCGGCGGTCGGGAACGCGGTGACGACGACCCTCCCCGTCGGGGTGTCGGACTGCGCGGACAGCTCGGCCTCCGCCGTCTCGACGAGCGTGAGGATCTCCTCCGCGCGGGCCGCGAGCCGGCGTCCGGCATCGGTCAGCTCGGCGCTGCGCGCGGTGCGGTCGAGCAGCGGGACGCGCGCCTCCCGCTCGAGGGCGGACAACTGCTGGGAGACGGCCGACGGCGTGTAGCCGAGGGCCGCGGCCGTCGCCGCGATGCTCCCCCGGCGGGCGAATTCGGCGAGCAGCCGAAGGCGGCGCACTTCCAGCATCACAACCTCTTACGGTCAGCATCGCCGAGACTCGCTTGTCATGATGCTCGAAGCGGGCAAACAATGAGTCGAACCCGGCCGGGTCACTCAATGGAGCATTTCCAGCACTCACCGTCACACGCTTTGGAGCGTCGATGCCTGCCCAGAAGCCTCCCGCCCGGCCGCTTCCGTTCGAGCCCCGCCCCGTCCCGCTGTCGCCGACGCTCGCCGTCAACGAGACGCTCGCCCGCATGCGGCGCGCGGGCGTCCGCGTCCTGCCGTTCGGATTCGGGGAGGCCGGCATCCCCATCCATCCGGCCCTCACCCGGCAACTGGCCGCCGCCGCGGACCGCGGCGGCTACGGCCCCGTCGCGGGCTCGGCCGCGCTGCGCGCCGCCGCGGCCGGCTACTGGGGGCGCCGCGGGCTGGAGACCGACCCGGCCGGCGTCGTCGCGGGGCCGGGCAGCAAGCCGCTGCTGTTCGCGCTGATGCTGGCGATCGGCGGCGACGTCGCCGTCGCGGCGCCGAGCTGGGTGAGCTACGCGGCGCAGGCGTCCCTCGCGGGCGCCGAGCCGATCCGGGTGCCGACCCCGCCCGGCGAGGGCGGCGTCCCGGACCCCGCCCTGCTCGCGGACGCGGTCGCCGCCGCCCGCCGCGCGGGCCGCACCGTCCGGGCCGTCGTGGTCACGCTGCCCGACAACCCGACCGGGACGATCGCGTCCGACGCGACGATCCGGCGGCTGTGCGAGGTCGCCCGCGCCTGCGACCTCGTGATCATCTCGGACGAGATCTACCGCGACCTCGTCCACGACCCCGGCCGGACGATCACCTCCCCGGCCCGCCACGCACCCGAGCGCACGGTCGTCACCACCGCGCTGAGCAAGAGCCTGGCGGCGGGCGGCTGGCGGCTCGGCGTCGCGCGGCTGCCCGGCGGGCCGTTCGGCGAGCGGCTGCGCGCCGCCGTCCTCGGCGTGGCGAGCGAGATCTGGTCGAGCGCCCCGGCGCCGATGCAGGCCGCGGCGGCGTACGCGTTCGCCGAGCCGCCGGAACTGGCCGAGCACGTCGACCGCAGCCGCCGGCTGCACGCCGCCGTGGCCCGCGCGGTCGCCGACCGGTTCGCGGCGGCGGGGGCGCGGGTACGCCGCCCGGAGGCCGCCTTCTACGTGTACCCGGACCTCGACCCGCTGCGGGAGGCGCTCCGCACCGGCCACGGCGTCCGGACCGGCGCCGATCTGACCGGCCTCCTGCTCGAGCGGTACGGCGTCGGCGTCCTTCCGGGCAGCGCGTTCGGGGAGCCCGCCGAGGCTCTGCGGATGCGCGTGGCGCCGAGCCTGCTCTACGGATCCGACGACGAGCGGCGGCTGGCCGCGCTCGCGTCGCCCGCCCCGGCCGCGCTGCCCTGGATAGCGGCGGGCCTGGACCGGCTGAGCGAGGTCCTGGACGATCTCGTCGCGTCCGCGGCGGGCGCGGGGCGGGCGCGGACGGCCGCGTCGGCGTGACGTCCATCCGCCGCACGGCGGGGATCCGCCGGGACTCCCCCCGCGGCCGCCATCGGCCGGGCCCGCAGGGAAGACGGTGGTGTAAGGTCCAACGACGCACGGACGTCACGAAACCGCCAGGTGCGCCGCGACGCGCCCTGCCAGGGGTCTTCCGTGACGAATCCGGGACAGGTTGAGACGCCATCTTCGTGATGGAACAGGGCGAGGGGGCCACCGCCATGAGGCACGCACGGGACGGGGCCGCCGCGGCGATGAGCGCGGCCTCGAGAATTCTCGTCGCGCGGGGCAAGAACGAGCCTCAGGAACTGGAGAACCCGGAGGTCGCCTGGGGGCAGCGCGCCCGGGACGGCGTGTGGATGCCCACCCGCGACGGCCAGCGCCTCCACCTCGGCATCGACACGGCCGCGGCCGACACGGTCGCCCAGGTGCTGCGCCCGAGCCTCCGGGTGTTCGTCGGGGTGGACGTCGACACCGACATCGTCGCCCAGACCACCGACAGCGGCGTCCGACTCCTCACCGTGATCCACGGACCGGACGCCCCCTCCGAGTTCCGCTTCACCCTCTCCCTCCCCGACGGCCTCGCCCTGGAGGCCATGCCGTCCGGCGGCTACGACGTCGTCCACCTCCGCTACGGGGCCACCGTCGGCCGCCTCTACAACCCCTGGGCGAGCGACTCGATGTTCCGCCAGGTGAAGGCCGAGTACACCCAGGAGGGCGCGGCCGTCACCATGCGCATCCAGCACGCCGACGCCTTCTACCCCGTGGTCGCCGATCCCCATTACTCCAAGTGAGCTGAACGGCGGTCCCCAGCCGACTGCCCAGCCTCCCGCCCGGAGCCGATACTGGAGTCGTTGTGATCTTCACCCATGACACCGAGCACGCGCTGGCAGCCGTCGTCGATCTCATCAACACCGGGGCGGCGACGTCCGGCGCTGAGGAGCTCGACGGGCCGGCCGCGCTGCGGGCGTTCGTGGCGCGCAACGCCTTCAGCGAGGTCGGCGCCCTGGGCGAGCAGGACGTCGCGCGGGTCCGGGAGCTGCGCGGGCGGTTCCACGACGTGTTCCGGGCGGGCGGGGTGGAGGCGGCCGTCCGGCTGATCAACGAGATCGTGGGGGAGGTCCGCGCGACGCCGCATCTGACCGACCACGATGGCTACGACTGGCATGTCCATTTCTTCGCGCCGGGGGCGCCGCTCGGCGAGCGGCTCGCGGCGGACTGCGGGATGGCGCTGGCCTACGTGGTGGCGGCCGGTGAGCTCGACCGGTTGCGGACGTGCGAGGCGCCCGACTGCGACCGGGTCCTGGTGGACCTGTCCCGGAACCGGTGCCGCCGGTACTGCGACAGCCGCACCTGCGGCAACCGCATGCACGTGGCCGCGTACCGCGCGCGGCAGCGCGAGGCGGCCACCTAGAGCCCGGTCCCTTGAACAGGGCCCCTTCAGAGCGCGGCCACCGCGCGGAGGGCCCTCCTCGCGGCGGCGACGTCGTGGACGCGCAGGACGCGGGCGCCGAGGAAGGCCGAAACGCCGAGCACGGCCATCGTGCCGACGCCGCGCTTGTCGACCGGGCGGCCGAGCGTCTCGCCGATGAAGTCCTTGTTCGACACGGCGACGAGGACGGGCCAGCCGGTCGCGGTGAGCTCGCCGAGCCGGCGGGTGACCTCCAGGGAGTGGAGGGTGTTCTTGCCGAAGTCGTGGGCGGGGTCGATGAGGATCGCGTCCCGGCGGACACCGAGCGCCACCGCCCGCTCGGCCTCGCCGGTGACGTGCGCGATGACGTCCGCGACCACGTCGCCGTAGCCGGCGCGGTGGGGGCGGGTGCGGGGCCGCTGCCGTCCGGCGTGCGCGCAGACGAGGCCGATGCCGTGCGCGGCGGCGACCTCGGCGAGCCGGGGGTCGGGGCCGCCCCAGGTGTCGTTGAGCAGGTCGGCGCCCGCCCGCGCGACGGCCTCGCCGACCTCGGCGCGCCAGGTGTCGACGCTGATCACGAGGTCCGGGTGCCGTGCGCGGACGGCGGCGACGAGGTCGACGACCCGGCGCAGCTCCTCGGCGACGTCGACGTCGTCGCCCGGTCCGGCCTTCACGCCGCCGATGTCGACGATGTCGGCGCCCTCTTCGGCGGCGCGGGCGACGGCGTCGAGGGCGGCATCGAAGGCGTAGGTGGCGCCGCGGTCGTAGAAGGAGTCGGGCGTCCGGTTCACCACGGCCATGATCGCCGTCCCGGTGAGCGGGCGGCCGTTGAGGCGCAGCGGGGCATCCGGTGAGGTCATGATGCCTTACCGTGGCACATCCGGGCACGGAACGGGCAGAACAGAAGCAAATTCGGTTCAAAGGCGGCCCTCGCTCGTCACGCCCGTGACGGGGTCGCTAATCTCATATGTCACGCTTGCCGCGACCGGCTCCGCGCCGGACCCGCGACTGCCCTATTCAGCATGGAGGATCCGCTGTCCAGGCGAGCACTCATCACCGGCATCACCGGACAGGACGGCTCGTACCTGGCCGAGCACCTGCTCGAGCAGGGGTACGAGGTCTGGGGTCTCGTGCGCGGCCAGGCCAACCCGCACGTCGCGCGGCTGCGCAAGCACATCGGCGACGTCCAGATCACCACCGGTGACCTGCTGGACCAGGGCAGCCTGATCTCCGCGGTCGAGCGGGTCCAGCCCGACGAGGTCTACAACCTCGGCGCGATCTCCTACGTGCCGATGTCGTGGCAGCAGGCCGAGCTCACCGCCGAGGTGACCGGCATGGGCGTGCTGCGGATGCTGGAGGCGATCCGGGTCGTCTCGGGCATCAGCCCGTCCCGCACCCCCGGCCGCGCGCAGATCCGCTTCTACCAGGCATCCTCGTCCGAGATGTTCGGCATGGTGCGGGAGACGCCGCAGACCGAGCGGACGCCGTTCCACCCGCGCAGCCCGTACGGGGTCGCGAAGAGCTACGGGCACTACATCACCCAGAACTACCGGGAGTCGTACGGGATGTTCGCGGTCAGCGGCATCCTGTTCAACCACGAGTCGCCGCGCCGGGGCGCCGAATTCGTCACCCGCAAGGTGTCGCTCGGCGCGGCCCGGATCAAGCTGGGCCTGGCGTCGGAGCTGCGGCTCGGCAACCTGGACGCGCGCCGCGACTGGGGCTACGCCGGCGACTACGCCCGCGCGATGCGGATGATGCTGGCGCAGGACTCCCCCGAGGACTACGTCATCGGGACGGGCCGGACGCAGTCGGTGCGGGAGCTCGTCGAGTTCGCGTTCCGGACGGCGGGCCTCGACTGGGAGGACCACGTCGTCCTGGACGAGCGCTACACCCGTCCCGCCGAGGTCGACCTGCTGTGCGCGGACCCGAAGAAGGCCCGCGAGCAGCTCGGCTGGGAGCCCGAGGTGACGTTCGCGGGGCTGGTCGAGATGATGGTCGAGTCGGACCTGCGGCTGCTGTCGGAGTCGGCGCGCCCCGAGGACGAGCCGTTCAGCCCCGACCACTGGTGACCCGCCGGCGCCGTGCGACGATGAGCGGGTGACGACGGGACCGGCCGGCTGATGGCGGGCCTTCGGCTCGGCACGCCGCCCGGCCGCTGGACGCTGCTGGCGACCGTCCTCGGGTCGAGCGTGGCGATGCTCGACGCGACCGTGGTGAACGTGGCCCTCCCGGCGCTCGGCCGCGAGCTGGGCGCCGATCTGGCGGGCCTGCAGTGGACGGTGAACGCCTACACGCTGACGCTCGCCGGCTTCATCCTGCTCGGCGGCTCGCTCGGGGACCGGTACGGGCGGCGGCGGGTGTTCCTCGTCGGCGTCGTGTGGTTCGGCGCCGCGTCGGTGCTGTGCGGCCTGGCGCCGAACATCCCGCTGCTGGTGGCGGCGCGCGCGCTGCAGGGCGTGGGGGGCGCGCTCCTCACCCCCGGCTCGCTGGCGATCATCCAGGCGTCGTTCGCGCACGAGGACCGGCCCCGGGCGGTGGGCGCGTGGTCGGGCCTCGGCGGCGTGGCGGCGGCGGCCGGGCCGTTCGCGGGCGGCTGGCTGGTGGACGCGGCCGGCTGGCGCTGGGTGTTCCTGCTGAACGTCCCGCTCGTCGCGCTGGTGGTCCTGGTGACGGTGCGCCACGTCCCCGAGAGCTCCGATCCGGGCGCCCGGGGCCGTTTCGACGTGCCGGGCGCGGCGCTGGCCGCGCTGGCGCTCGCCGGGACGACCTACGCGCTGACGGAGGCGCCGGGCGGCCGTTCCGTCCCGGTGGTGGCGGCGGCCGGGCTGGGGCTCGCCGCCGCGGCCGGGTTCGTGCTGGTCGAGCGGGCGTTCGGCCGGGGGCGGCGGCTGCCGTCCGGCGGTGCGCCGCCCGCGCCGATGCTGCCGCTGAGCGTGTTCGCGTCCCGGCAGTTCTCCGCCGTCAACGGCGTGACGTTCCTGATGTACGGCGCGATGGGCGTGCTGTTCTTCCTGCTCGTCCTCCATCTGCAGGTGGCGGGCGGGTTCTCGCCGATCGCGGCGGGCGCGGCGCTGCTGCCGGTCACGGTGCTGATGCTGCTGCTGTCGGCGCGGGCGGGCGCGCTCGCGCAGCGGATCGGCCCCCGGCTCCCGATGGCCGCCGGGCTGGCCGCCGCCGCCGGCGGGACGCTGCTGCTCGCCCGGATCGGCGCGTCCCCCTCCTACTGGCGGGAGGTCCTCCCCGCCGTGACGGTGTTCGGCCTCGGGCTGTCGGCGGTGGTGGCGCCGCTGACCGCGACCGTCCTCGCCACCGCGGACGAGCGGCACGCGGGAGTCGCCAGCGGCGTGAACAACGCGGTGGCGCGCGCCGCCGGGCTGCTCGCGGTCGCCGCGGTCCCGCCGCTGACCGGGCTGACCGGCGGGGCGCTCGCCGATCCGTCCCGGTTCGCACGCGGCTTCGCGGCCGCCATGGCGGTGTGCGCCGCGCTGCTCTTGGCCGCGGCGCTGCTGAGCCTGCTCACGATCGCCGGGGACGTGCTGCGCGCGCCCGCCGGGCCGCCGAGGGAGCCGGCCGCGCGGCGGCACTGCGCCGTGGCCGCGCCGCCGCTGGACCCCGGACCTGGTCCGTCCGATGGCCGCAAAGGGGACGAAAACCGCGGGTGAACCGGGTTTCCAGGCCGGATCCGGCTATGTCGGGGACCGGGCCGGTCCGGTGTCATACCGTCGTGCCATGAATCTGCGGCAGCTGCGCTACGTCGTGGCGACCGCCGACCACGGCACGATGACGTCGGCGGCCGAGGCTCTCTACGTCGCGCAGCCCGCGCTGTCGCGGGCCGTGCGGGAACTGGAGCGCGAACTCGGTGTCGAGCTGTTCGCCCGCTCCGGCCGTGGGGTCGTGCTCACCGCCGTCGGGGAGCGGGTCGTCCGGCAGGCGCGGATCGCGCTCGACGCCGTGGACGCGATCGAGGACATGTCCGCCGGGCGGGACGGCGCACGCGGCGCCGAGCTGCGCATCGCGACGACCGCCTCGCTGGAGCCGGAGCTGACCGGCCGCCTCATCCCGCTGTTCGCCCGCGACCAGCCGGCGATCCGGGTGCGGGTGATCCGGTGCCCCGGCCGGGACGGGGTCGCGGCGGCGCTGCGCGCGGGACAGGCCGACCTCGCGCTCACCGACCTGCCCGTGCCCGGCGACCTGACGGCGCATCCGTTCGAGGAGCGCGAGATCGTGCTGATCTCCCCGCCGGGGCTGCGGGTGCGCGAACCGGTGTCGCACGACGCGCTGGACGGGATGCGGCTCGTCCTGCCCGCCCGGGGCGGCGCGCCCCGCGCGGAGATCGACGGGATGCTCCGGCGGATCGGCGCCACGCCCGTCGCGGCCGTGGAGTCGGACGCGCGCGGCGCGTGGCTCGGCTGGGTCCGCGCCGGCCGGGGATCACTGCTCTGGTACCGCAACCAGCTGGACGACACCGAGGGCGTCGCCGTCCGGTCGTTCATGCCGCCGATCACGCGCCGGATCGGCTTCGTCCACGCGAACCGGCGGCTCCCCCGCGCGGCCGGCGACTTCCTGGCGTTCGCCAAGGGCGCCGCCCGCGCCCACCGCTGACCGGGGTTCCGGCCGGGCGGTGGGCCGCGGCCGGGCCCGCCGTCAGGCGCCGTTCGGCGGCTTGTCCGGGAGCTCCGCGGCGTAGGACTCCTTGACCACGTCGAGGTGGTGCCAGGACTCCCGGACGGTCGCCCCCGGCACCTCCCGGATCGCGTCGAGCACGGAGACGAGCCCGGTGCGGGACGCGGCCTCGGCCTGCCCGACGATGTCGTAGCGCCCGAACCCGGTCGCGAGGTACCGCACGCCCTCCTGCGCGGCGACCGCCTCGGCGACCTTGCGGAGGCCGCCGGTGACGACGATGCCGAACCCGCCGAGCTCGGCCGCGCCGAGGGCGTGCGGGTCGGCGAGCCCGGTGACCTGGATGACGCCCGTCCGCATCAGCCGCACCACGCGGGCGCGGGTCGCGGCCTGCGACAGGCCGATGATCTGCGCGAGCCGGGTGTAGGGCGCCCTGCCGTCGCGCTGCAGCTCCTGCAGGAGCCGCCAGTCGATGTCGTCGAGGGTGACGTCGCCGAGCTCCCGGACGACGGCGTGGGTGTCGCGGACGGTGGCGACCGACCGGAACACCTCGGCGGACCGCACCCCGGGCACGGACCGGATCTCGTCCACCTCGGCGGCGAGCGAGGCGTCGTCCCGGGTGCGGACCTGGGCGACCAGGTCGTAGGGGCCGGCGGTCAGCGCGGTGAAGCAGACCGCGGCCCGCCCGGCGACCACCGCCGCGACCTCCCGGGCCGCGCCCTCGACGGTGACCGACACGTGCCCGATCGCCTCGGCGCCGACGACGGCGGCGTGGACGATGCCGACCACGCGGACGACCTCGGTCTCGAGAAGGTTCTGCACCCGTGCCCGCACGGCCGTGCGGGAAAGCCCGACGCGGTCGGCGAGCGCCTGGAACGTCGCCCTGCCATCCCGCTGGAGCTCGCGGACGAGCACGGCGTCGACCGCATCCAGCACGGCTGTCCTCCTCGACATGTGATGAAGCGTTCCGCTGGTAACTGCAAGATCATTCCATTTCGGGGCGGTCTGACGTCAAATATTGATCTTGCTCGTGTTCGTCGCGGCCGGCGACCGTCGAAGCGTCGGTCTCCGGTCCGGGTGGTGACGAATTCGACGCCGTCCGTGCCGTTGTGAGAGCGCAATGCCGCGGGGCTTCGCCCGCGCGCCGGGACCCGCCGGGGGCGGCGGGCGGGCGGCGTGGCGATGATCACTTCCGCGCGCCGCGGACGGCGCCGGCTCCGCGGGGACGGGCCGTCCGGCGCCGGGGCGCCGGCGCGGGAGGGCACGGGCGGCCGGGGTCGGATGCGTGGCCTGCATGCGCTTCTCCCGGTGTTCCGCTGTCACGCCCCTTCCGGGGCGTCGGCCGTCCGCGCGCGGCACATGTAAGAAAAGTGCAACGACGGCGCAGTTTCGTCAAGAGGTAACTTTACAGAGAGCCAAGCCCTACGTTGCACGGTTTTCCCCTCGGCCGCGATAAAGCGCGCGTTCCCCGGCCGGAACTGTACGGAGGAACCCTCCGTCCGCGGAACCGCGCGCGGAGACATCACCGCAGGAAGGGACGGGTGCGCCCCACGGTCCGGGCTTGGCGCGGCCACGTGGGGGTATGCCGCACAATGTACGGTGGCCCGGCCACTTCCGTCCCTGATTGGTGTGTTCTCCGACCGTGCACCTGCTCAACGGTGAGCGCCCCGCTCACGACCTCACCTACAACGACGTCTTCATGGTCCCCCGGCGCTCGGCCGTCGGTTCGCGCCTGGAGGTGGACCTCTCCACCTCGGACGGCAGCGGCGCGACCATTCCGGTCGTGGTGGCGAACATGACCGCTGTGTCCGGCCGCCGGATGGCCGAGACCGTCGCGCGGCGCGGCGCCGTCGCCGTCATCCCCCAGGACATCCCGGTCGACGTCGTCGCCGACGTGATCGGATGGGTCAAGGGCCGCGACCACGTCGTCGACACCGCCATCACCCTCGACCCCGGCAGCACCGCCGGGGACGCGCTGGCACTGCTGCCCAAGCGCGCCCACAACGCGGTGATCGTGGTCGAGGACGGCCGGCCGATCGGCATCGTCACCGAGGCCGACTGCCAGGGCGTCGACCGGTTCGCCCAGGTCCGCGACATCATGTCCAGCGACCTCGTCACCCTCCCGGCGGGCGTCGACCCGCGGGAGGCGTTCAACCGGCTGCACGAGCGGGGCCACCGGCTCGCGCCCGTCGTCGGCGCCGACGGACGGCTCGCGGGCGTGCTGACCCGCACCGGGGCGCTGCGCGCGACGCTCTACCAGCCCGCCGTGGACGCCGCCGAGCGGCTGCGGGTCGCCGCCGCCGTCGGCGTGAACGGCGACGTCGCCGGGAAGGCGAAGGCGCTGCTGGACGCGGGCGCCGACCTCCTCGTCGTCGACACCGCGCACGGCCACCAGGAGAAGATGATCGGCGCGCTGGCGGCCGTCCGGGCCCTGGACCCGGCCGTCCCCGTGGTGGCCGGGAACGTGGTGACCGCCGAGGGCACCCGCGATCTGATCGAGGCGGGGGCCGACATCGTCAAGGTCGGCGTGGGGCCGGGCGCGATGTGCACGACCCGGATGATGACCGGCGTCGGGCGGCCCCAGTTCTCCGCCGTCCTGGAGTGCGCCGCCGAGGCCCGGCGGCTCGGCCGGCACGTCTGGGCCGACGGCGGCGTCCGGCACCCCCGGGACGTGGCGCTCGCGCTCGCCGCCGGGGCCGCCAGCGTCATGGTCGGCTCCTGGTTCGCCGGAACCTACGAGTCGCCCGGCGACCTGCAGCGGGCCGCCGACGGGCGGCTCTACAAGGAGAGCTTCGGGATGGCCTCGGCCCGCGCCGTCCGGCTGCGGACCGCCGACGACTCCCCGTTCGACCGGGCCCGCAAGTCGCTGTTCGAGGAGGGCATCTCCACCTCGCGCATGTTCCTCGACCCGCAGCGGCCCGGCGTGGAGGACCTCATCGACGGGATCGTCGCCGGGCTCCGCAGCTCCTGCACCTACGCGGGCGCCCGGACGCTCGAGGAGTTCCACGAGCGGGCCACGGTCGGGATCCAGGGCTCGTCCGGCTACGCCGAGGGGATGCCGCTCGCCACCAGCTGGTGAACGCACCGAAGATCCGTAAGTGCCCTATTCTGGGGGGACGCGGACGCAGAGGCCACGTACTGTGTCCCTTCGATCACTTCCGCAACCTTTCTTGCGCTTCGCGCGTCCAAAAGGTGAGCGGCGGCGGGCGTACGTGGTGAGAATCGCGGCGGATCGGGAATCGGAGCGGACATGTCGGGTGGAGCGGCGCGCGGGCGCACCCCGGAAAGCGGGGACCGGCCCGGCGGCGCGGACGCGTCCGGCGCCGGCGAACTGCCCCGAGCGCTGGCGCTGACGCTGGCGTCCGCACTGGCGTGGGGCGTCGCCCATCTCGCCACCGGCCGCCGCGCCGCGGGCGGCGTCCTGCTCGGGCTGCAGCTCGTCCTGGCGGCCGGCCTCGGCATCGCGCTGACGGTGTACCGGGGCGACCTGATCCACCTGGCCGTCCGGCCCGACTGGCTGCAGCGGGTCGCCTTCGGCGTCGTGATCCTCGGCGTCGTGTGGATCGTCGTCGTCGTCCGCTCCTACCAGCTGCTGCGCCCGGACCGGATGCCGGTGGGCGCGCGCGCCGCCGGCGCCGCCGCGGTGGCGGTGCTGTGCTTCGGCGTCGCCGTCCCGGTCGTGTGGTCGGCGCATTCCACCTACGTCTACCGCGACGCGCTGACCAGCATCTTCCGCGCCGGCGGGAAGAACGGCCGGACGGTCGACGCCAAGGACCCGTGGAACGGCCAGGACCGCGTCAACGTCCTGCTGCTCGGCGGCGACGCGGCGAAGAACCGGGAGGGCGTCCGCACCGACAGCATGACGGTCGCGAGCGTCGACACCCGGACCGGCCACACGGTGCTGCTCAGCCTGCCGCGCAACCTGGAGAGCTTCCCGATGCCGCCCGGGCCCGCCCGGAACCGCTTCCCCTACGGCTTCACCGGCGACGGCCCCGCCAACCCCGGCCTGCTGAACGAGGTCTTCCAGTACGCCGAGGAGCACCCCGACATCGTCCCCGGCGTCGCGAAGGGCGACCGGGGGCCGGAGCTGCTGAAGGCGACGATCTCGGGCATCCTCGGCCTGCGGATCGACTACCACATCCTCGTCGACATGTTCGGGTTCGCCGACATCATCGACGCCATGGGCGGCGTCCGGATCACGATCACCGAGCCGATCCCGTACGGGCTGCAGGGCCAGGTGCTCCAGCCGGGCGACCGGAGGCTCGGCGGCAAGGAGGCCCTCTGGTACGGGCGGTCGCGCACCTTCAGCAGCGACTACGTCCGGATGGGCCGGCAGAAGTGCCTGCTGCGCGCGATCGCGCGGCAGGCCGACCCGCAGACCGTCCTCTCCAAGTTCGACCGGCTCGCCTCCGCCGCCAAGCGGACCCTGTCCACCGACATCCCGCAGGAGCTGCTGCCCGCGCTGATCACGCTGGCCGACAAGGTGAAGAGCGGCGCGCAGATCGACAGCCTGCAGTTCGTCCCACCGCTGATCAGCACCGGAAACCCCGACTTCGCGCTGATCCGCAGGCTGACCGCGCGGGCGGTCGCCCCCAAGCGCGCCACCCCCTCCCCCACCGCGACCGCCCCGGAGGTCGGCACCGTCGCGACGCCGCGTCCCGGGCGCGGCGCCGCCCCGCAGCCCACGGCGACGCAGGCGAAACCGCTGTCGCTGGACGCGGCCTGCCCCTCCTGACCGGCGTCCGGGCCGGTCATCGCGGCCGGCGCGGCCGATGCGGCGTGTCCGCGCCGCTCCCCGGAGGGGGGATCATGGTGGGAGGACGTGCGAGAACGAGAGGCGGTGCGGGTGCCCCGGATCATCGGCTGTGACGCCTTCCGCGTGGCGATGCCGCGCGGGCGGCGGCCCGAGAGCGTCCTCGTGCGCCTCACCACGGACGCGGCGGCCGGATGGGGGGAGGTCGCCGTCCCGGCGTCGGGCGCGTGCCCGGCGTGGGCCGACATCGCCGAGCGCATGGGCCCGGCGCTCATCGGACTCGACTGGGACCGGCCCGAGGACGTGTCGGCGGCCGCCGACCTCGGCTCCCGCGACGCCGCCGCCGCGATCGACACCGCCTGCTGGGACCTGTGGTGCCGGGCGCGGGGGCTGCCGCTCGCGCACGCCCTCGGCGGCACCCGCACGTCCATCGTGACCGGTGCCCGGCTGCCGCCGGAGCCGGTCCTCGACATCGTCACGACCCGCGCGAACCGGGCGGTCGGCGCCGGGCACACCCGCGTCACCGTCGAGGTGCGGCCCGGCTGGGACATCGAGCCCGTCCGCGCGATCCGGGAGGCGTACCCGGCGCTCGCCCTCGTCGTGGACGGCGGGCGGTCCTACACGCCCTCGGCCGAGCACATGGCCGTCCTGGAGGCCCTGGACGCCTACGGCCCGGTCGCGATCGAGCGGCCGTTCGCGGGCGACCTGCCCGCGCACGCGGCCCTGCAGCTGCGGGTCGGCGCGGCCGTCGCGCCCGGCATCGGCGACCTCGACACCCTCGACGCGGCGCTGGCGCTGGACGCGGGCCGGGCGCTGCACCTGCGGCCGGACCGGCTCGGCGGCCTCACCGCCGCGCGCAGCGCCCACGACCGCGCCTACGCGGCGGGCTGGGACGTGTGGTGCAGCGGGGCGGGCGCGTTCGGCATCGGGCAGGCCGCCGCCGTCGCCCTGGCCGCGCTGCCCGGCTGCACGCTGCCGAGCGACGTGACCGACCCGGCGGGCGGCCCGGTGTTCGTGACGCCGCCCGTCCGCTCGTCCGGCGGGGTCGTGGGCGTGCCGCTCACCCAGCCGGGCCTCGGCCACGAGATCGACGAGGACCGCATCGAGCGCCTCGCGACCCGGCGGCTGCGGATCCCCGCGTGACGGCCCCCGCCTGGGTCGTCGCGGGACCGCCGGGCGCCGGCAAGACGACGGTCGCCGAACTGCTGCTGGCGCGGCTGCGCCCCGTTCCGGCCCTCCTGGACAAGGACACGATGTACGGGGCGTTCGTCGCGGCGACCCTCTCCGCGTCCGGCCGCGACCCGGGTGAGCGCGAGGGCCCCTGGTACGACGCGCACGTCAAGGCGCACGAGTACGCGGGGATGACCGCGACGGCGCGGGAGATCCGCGCGCACGGCTGCCCGGTCCTGCTCAGCGGCCCCTTCACGGGCCAGATCCGCTCGGCGGACCGCTGGGCGGCGTGGGGGGCGGCGCTGGGCGGGCCCCCGATCACGCTGGTCTGGGTCCGCACCGACGCCGGCGCCCTCCGCGAACGGCTGGCCGAGCGCGCCTCGCCGCGCGACGCGGGCAAGCTCGCCGGGTTCGACGCGTTCCTCGCCCGGATGCGCCCGGACGAGCCGCCGCCCGTCCCGCACATCGCGGTCGACAACCGCCTGGACGCGCCGCCCCTCGGCGCGCAGCTGGACGCGCTGCTCGCCTCCTAGTAGGACTTCGGCAGGCCCAGGGAGTGCTGGGCGACGAAGTTGAGGATCATCTCGCGGCTGACCGGCGCGATCCGCATCAGCCGGACGACGCCCGCCAGCATCCCGACCCCGTACTCGGTGGTGAGGCCGTTGCCGCCGTGCGTCTGGATCGCCTGGTCGACGCAGTGGATCGCGGCCTCGGCGGTCGCGTACTTCGCCATGTTCGCGGCCTCGCCCGCCCCCATGTCGTCGCCCCCGTCGTACAGCCAGGCGGCCTTCTGCCCCATCAGCCGCGCCAGCTCGAGCTCGATCTTCGCGGCGGCGAGCGGGTGCGCGACCCCCTGGTGCGCGCCGATCGGCGCCTTGAAGACCTGCCTGTCCTTGGCGTAGTCGACCGCCTTGCCGAGCGCGAGCCGGCCGATCCCGGCGCCCATCGCGGACGCCATGATCCGCTCGGGGTTGAGGCCGGCGAACAGCTGCAGGAGGCCGCCGTCCTCGTCGCCGACGAGCGCGTCGTAGGGCAGGCGGACGTCGTCGAGGTGGCAGATGAACTGCTTCTCCGGCGACACGATCTCCATGTCGATCGGCGTGTGCGTGAAGCCCTCGGCGCCGGTCGGGACGATGAACAGCGACGGGCGCAGGTTGCCCTTCTGGTCCTCGGTCCGGGCGACGAACAGGACGGCGTCGGCCTCGTCCACGCCGGAGATGAAGGTCTTCTGGCCGCTCAGCACCCAGCCGTCGCCGTCGCGGCGCGCGGTGGTCGTGATGCGGTGCGCGTTGGAGCCCGCGTCCGGCTCGGTGATCGCGAACGCCATCTTCACGGAGCCGTCGGCGAAGCGGGGCAGCCAGTGCTCGCGCTGCCCCTCCGTCCCGGACCGCGCGATGATCGTCGCGCAGATCGCCGGGGACACCACCATCAGCAGCAGCGGGCAGCCCGCCGCGGCGAGCTCCTCGCAGACGGCCGCGAGGTCGCCGATGCCGCCGCCCCCGCCGCCGTACTCCTCGGGCACGTTCACGCCGAGGTAGCCGAGCCGCCCGGCCTCCGCCCACAGCTCGTCCGTCTTCTGCCCGGACCGGGCCTTCTCCACGTAGTACGACGAGCCGTACTTCGCGCCCAGTTCGGCGACGGCGGCGCGCAGCGCCCGCCGCTCCTCGGTCTCGATGAAGCTCACTCGGGGGTCCCTTCGATCACGGCGAGGACGGCGCCGGCCTCGACCTGCCGTCCGGCGCCCACATTGAGTTCCGCCACGGTTCCGGCGGCGGGGGCGGCGATGCGGTGCTCCATCTTCATCGCCTCCAGTACGAGGAGGGTCTGGCCCTCGGTGACGGTCGCGCCGGCCTCGGTCTCGACCCGGACGACGGTGCCCGGCATGGGGGCGAGCAGCGATCCGGGCGCGATCCGGGCCTGCGGGTCGGCGAACCGGGGCACGACCGCGAACGACACCGGCCCGAGCCGGGAGTCGACGTGCACGGCACCGCCGGCGGCCTTCACGGTGAAGGTCTCCCGCAGGCCGTCATGGTCGAGGACGACACGCTCCGGCGCCGCCTCGACGAGCCGCGTCCCGGGACACAGGTCGCAGTGCAGGCCGTCGCGGCCGAGGTGGTAGGCGACCTCGATGGTCCCGGACGGCCCGTCGAACGAGCGCCGCTGCGGCTGCGACCGGAGGTTGCGCCACCCGGACGGCAGCCCGCCCAGCACCGGCGCGGACGCCCGGTCCGCCGCCGCGCCGGCGAGCGCCGCGGCGAGGGCCGACACCCGCACGGCGGCCTCGCCGGCGAGCGGCGCCGCGAGGACGGCGAGGCCGATCCGGTCGAGGTAGCCGGTGTCGGTGGCGCCGTCCAGGAACGCGTCGTCCTCCATGATCCGGACGAGCAGGTCCCGGTTGGTGGTGAGGCCGTGGATCCGGGCGCCGCGCAGCGACGCGGCGAGCCGCCGCGCCGCCGCCCGCCGCGTCGGCGCCCACGCGATGACCTTGGCGAGCATCGGGTCGTAGTGGACGCCGACCTCCGCGCCGCTCTCCACCCCGCTGTCCAGCCTGAGCCCGGCGGAGACGGTGAACTCGTCGTCGACGCCGGGGATCTCGAACGTGTGCAGGGTGCCGCTCGCGGGCCGCCAGTCGCGCGCCGGGTCCTCGGCGTAGAGGCGGACCTCGATGGCGTGGCCGCGCGGCGCGGGCGGGGCGTCCGGCAGCCGGGCGCCCTCGGCGATCTCGATCTGGAGCCGGACGAGGTCCACCCCGTAGACGCACTCGGTGACCGGGTGCTCGACCTGGAGGCGCGTGTTGACCTCCAGGAAGTGGAAGCGCCCGCCGGGGGCCAGCATGAACTCGACCGTGCCGGCGCCGGTGTACCCGATGGCGCGGGCCGCGTTCACGGCCGCGTCGCAGAGCGCCGCGCGCAGCTCCGGCCCGACCGCCGGGGACGGCGCCTCCTCCACGATCTTCTGGTGGCGGCGCTGGATGGAGCACTCCCGCTCCCCCAGCGCCCACACCGTCCCGTGCGCGTCGGCGAGGATCTGCACCTCGATGTGGCGGGCGTCCTCCAGCAGCGGCTCGCAGAACACGGTCGGGTCGCCGAACGCCGACCCGGCCTCGCGCCGCGCCGCCGCCACGGCGCCGTCCAGCTCGCCGATGTCCCGGACGATCCGCATCCCGCGCCCGCCGCCGCCGGCGGACGCCTTCACCAGCAGCGGCAGATCGTCCGCGCCGGCCCGGCCGGGGTCGAGTTCGGGCAGCACGGGGACGCCCGCCGCCGCCATCAGCTTCTTCGCCTCGATCTTGGAGCCCATCGCGGCGATCGCCTCGGGCGGCGGCCCGATCCAGGTCAGCCCCGCGCCGATGACGGCCCGCGCGAACTCCGCGTTCTCCGACAGGAACCCGTAGCCGGGGTGGACGGCGGCGGCGCCGGACCGCTTCGCGGCGTCCAGGACGAGGCCCGCGTCGAGGTAGGTCTCGGCGGGGGACGCGCCGGGCAGCCGCACCGCGACGTCGGCCTCCCGCGCGTGCGGGGCGGCGGCGTCGGGGTCGGAGCAGACGGCGACCGTCCCGATGCCGAGGTCCCGGCACGCCCGGAACACCCGGCGGGCGATCTCGCCGCGGTTCGCGACCAGCACACTCTTGATCATCACGCTCACATCCGGAAGACGCCGAAGCCGTCCGCGCCGCGCACCGGCGCGTTGTGGACGACGGACAGGCACAGGCCGAGGACGGTACGGGTGTCGCGGGGGTCGATGACGCCGTCGTCGTACAGCCGCCCGGACAGGAAGAACGGCAGCGACTCGGACTCGATCTGCGCCTCGACGAGCTCCCGCATGGCGCGGTCACCGTCCTCGTCGTAGACCTGGCCGCGCGCCTGCGCCGCCTGCCGTCCCACGATGGACAGGACGCCGGCGAGCTGCTGCGGCCCCATCACGGCCGACTTCGCGCTCGGCCACGTGAACAGGAACCGGGGGTCGTAGGCGCGGCCGCACATGCCGTAGTTGCCCGCGCCGTACGACGCGCCCATCACGATCGAGATGTGCGGGACGCCGCTGTTCGCCACCGCGTTGATCATCAGGGCGCCGGCCTTGATGATCCCGGACTGCTCGTACTCCTTGCCGACCATGTAGCCGGTGGTGTTGTGCAGGAACAGCAGCGGCGTTCCGGCCCGGTTGGCGAGCTGGATGAACTGCGCCGCCTTCTTCGCCTCCTCACCGAACAGCACGCCCTGCGCGTTGGCGAGGACGCCGATCGGGTATCCGTGGACGCGGGTCCAGCCGGTGACGAGGCTCGTCCCGTAGAGCGGCTTGAACTCGTCGAACTCCGAGCCGTCCGCGACGCGGGCGATGACCTCCCGGGGGTCGAACGGGATCTTCAGGTCCTCCGGGACGATCCCGGCGAGCTCCTCGGCGTCGTACAGCGGCTCGGCGACGGGACCCGGCTCGGGCCCGAGCCGCCGGTGGTTCAGCCCCCTGACGATCTGCCGCCCCAGCCGGAGCGCGTCCGCCTCGTCCACGGCCATGTGGTCGGCGAGACCGGACGTCCGGGCGTGCATCTCGGCGCCGCCGAGCTCCTCGTCGTCGGCCTCCTCGCCGGTCGCCATCTTCACCAGCGGCGGCCCGCCGAGGAAGACCTTCGCGCGCTCCTTCACCATGACGACGTGGTCGCACATGCCGGGGATGTAGGCGCCGCCCGCGGTCGAGTTGCCGAAGACCAGCGCGATCGTCGGGATGCCCGCCGCCGACAGCCGGGTCAGGTCGCGGAACATCCGCCCGCCCGGGATGAAGATCTCCTTCTGCGTCGGCAGGTCCGCGCCGCCCGACTCGACCAGGTTGATGACGGGGAGCCGGTTCTCCAGCGCGATGTCGGCCGCCCGGAAGCTCTTCTTCACCGTCCAGGGGTTGCTGGCCCCGCCGCGCACGGTCGGGTCGTTCGCGACGATCATGCATTCGACGCCCTCGACCACGCCGATCCCGGTGACGACGCTGGCCCCGACGGGGAAGTCGCTGCCCCAGGCCGCGAGCGGGCTCAGCTCCAGGAACGGCGAGTCGGGGTCGAGCAGCATCTCGATGCGCTCGCGGACGAGCATCTTCCCGCGCTCGCGGTGCCGCGCCACGTACTTCTCACCGCCGCCCGCGAGCGCCTTCCCGTGCTCGGCGTCCAGCTCGGCGATCTTCGCCAGCATGGCCGCGCGCCGCTCCCGGTACTGCGGGCCGGACGCGTCCAGCGTGCTCTTCAATCTCAAAGGAGACCCTCCGGAACATCGACGAGGCGCGACCGCAGCCACTCCCCGAGCGCCTTCCCCTGCGGATCGAACCGCGTCGAGGCGGACACCCCCTCCTGCAGCAGCCCTTCGACGACGAAGTTGACCGCGCGCAGGTCGGGCAGGACATGCCGCCGGACGGGGAGCTCACGGCACTCGGGCAGCAGCTCCCGGAACCGCTCGACGGTGAGGAACGCGTGGAGCCAGCCGAACCGGGCGTCGGTCCCGGCCCAGACCCCGATGTTGGCGTCCCCGCCCTTGTCGCCGCTCCGGGCGCCGGCGATGCGCCCCAGCGGCACCCGGGCGGTCGCCCCGTCCGCGACGGGACCCGGCGGGCCGGCCGCGACGGTGGCCGGTGGATCGGCCGTGACGGGCGCCGGGGCGATGGGGACGCGGGCGCCGTCGTGGAGGACGGCGACGTGGCCGATCTCCTCGTTCGGGACGAACGCCGGCCGGTAGACGCCGTAGGGCGCGCCCTTGCCCGGCGGGGACGTCATCGTGAAGCCCGGATACCCGGCGAGGGCCAGCTCCACGACCGCCCCGCTGAAGGCCCGGCCGACCTTCTCGGGGTCGGGGTCGAGGACGGCGCAGCGCAGCAGGGACGTCGCCTCGCCCTGCGTCGCGGGGTCGTCCTTCGGCGTGCCGACCAGCGTCCATTCCACGCGGGCGGGCGGGGCGTCGCCGAACGCGGCCTCCAGCTGCGCCCTGGCGAGGGCGGCCTTCGCCTCGATGCCGAGCCCGGTCAGCACGAACGTCATCTCGTTGCGGTGGCCGCCCAGGTGGTTGAGGCACACCTTGGTGATGGCGGGCGGCGGGGCCCCTCGGACACCGCTGATCCGCACCCGGTCGGGGCCGTCATCGGAGAGCCGGACGGTGTCGAACCGCGCCGTCACGTCCGGCCCGGCGTAGGCGGGGCCGCCGATCTCGTAGAGGAGCTGCGCGGTGACGGTCCCGACGGTGACGGCACCGCCCGTCCCGTCGTGCTTGGTGATCACGGACGAGCCGTCCGCGTGGACCTCCGCCAGGGGGAAGCCCAGCGGCCTCCCGCCGGGGATCTCCTCGAAGAAGGCGTAGTTGCCGCCGGTGGCCTGCGCTCCGCACTCCAGCACGTGGCCCGCGACGGTCGCGCCGGCGAGGGCGTCCCAGTCGTCGCGCGCCCAGCCGAAGTGCGCCGCGGCCGGGCCGGCGACCAGCGACGCGTCCGTCACCCGGCCGGTCACCACCACGTCGGCGCCCGCCCGCAGGCACTCGGCGATCCCCCACGCGCCCAGGTAGGCGTTCGCGGTGAGCGGCGCGCCGTACGGCCCGTCGGTGAACCCCAGTTCCTTCGCGCGCGGCAGCAGGTCGTCGCCCTCGACATGGGCCACCCGGACCTCGACACCGAGGCGCGCGGCCAGCTCCCGCAGCCGGGCGGCCAGCCCGCGCGGGTTCAGACCGCCCGCGTTGGTGACGATCCGGACGCCCCGGTCGGCGGCGAGGCCGAGGGACTCCTCCATCTGGCGGAGGAACGTGGACGCGTACCCGGCGTCCGGATCCTTCAGCCGGCTCCGGCCGAGGATCAGCATCGTCAGCTCCGCGAGATAGTCCCCCGTGAGCACGTCGAGCGGCCCGCCCGTCAGCATCTCCCGCACCGCGGTGAAGCGGTCGCCGTAGAAGCCCGAGGCATTGCCGATCCGCAACGGTTGGCTCATGCCTGCACCCTGTCAGCCCCGGTCGAAAAAATCAATCGTGCTTGATTGTTTCATTGCGGGTTTGGTTGACTGGGACGCGCACCCGACCCGAGGACACGATGACCGCGCAGGCCGTTCCCCGCGAACCGCAGCAGGACCGCAGCCGGGCCACCCGGCAGCGCCTCCTCGAGGCGGCGATCGACTGCCTCGCGTTCCTCGGCTGGGCCCGCACCACCGTCGCCGTCGTCGCCGAGCGCGCCGGCGTCTCCCGGGGCGCCGCGCAGCACCATTTCCGCACCCGCGAGGAGCTCGTGACGGCCGCCGTCGAGTACGGCGCCGAGGTCCGGCTGGACCAGATGCGCGACCGCCTGGACACCCTGGCCGACCACCGTCCGTCCACGCACGAGGTCGTCGCCCTCCTGGGCGAGATGTACACCTCGCCGCTGTTCCGGGCCGCCCTTCAGCTCTGGGTCGCCGCCAGCTCCGACGAGCAGCTCCGCGCGCAGATCCTCCCGCTCGAGGCGCACGTCGGACGCGAGGCGCACCGCCTCACGGTCAAGGCCCTGGGCGCGGACGAGTCGGTCCCCGGCGTCCGCGAGACCGTCCAGGCCACCCTCGACCTCGTCCGCGGCCTGGGCCTCGCCGACCTCCTCACCGACGACGCGCCCCGCCGCACCCGCCTCCTCGCCCAATGGGCGACGACCCTCGACCGGGCCCTGACCACCCGCCCCACCTGACTTCGGCCCCGATCACCACCGCGCCGGCGCCCTCTCGGGCCCAACGCCCGGCCGGGGCGACGGCTCAGAGGACGAGTTCCCGCAGCGGGTCCCCGCCGTCGGTGAAGACCCGGCCGCCGGGGGCCAGGGCCGCGGCGATGCGCGGGAGCGCCCGGCGGCCCGCCTCCGGGTGCCGCCCGTCGAGCGCGCCGACCCGGACGGCGAACACGAGGTCGAACGGCGCCTCCCCGTCCGCGAGGGCGAAGTCCTCGATCGCCGCTCGCCGGACGCTCATCCGCCCGGCCGCGATCTCCGCAGCCGAGGCCGCGGCGGCCTGCGCGACCGCCGTGGCGGACCGGTCGATCGCCAGGATGTGCCCGCTTCCGAGCCGCGCGGCGACGGCCCGCGCCGCCGCGCCGGGGCCACATCCGATCTCCAGGACCCGCAGGCCGGGGGCGAGAGGCAGCGCGTCCACGATCGCGGCGAGCCGTGCCGAGAGCGCCATGCTCAGCCCTGCCCCGCGCGATAGAGGTCGCGGAGCAGGGAGATCTCGGCCCCGTGGTGAACGGCCTCGCGATTGATGTGCAGGACGAGCGTCGCCATGGGCCGGTCGCCGTAGGGCCCTTCGGCGGGGCCGCACGGCCGGGCCAGATCGTCCGGCCCGAGGCCGCGGACCCCGTCCCGCCAGGCCGAGTAGACGTCGTCGAGCCGGTCCAGGGCCTCGTCGGCGGACGCCGCGTACCGGAACGACGGGTAGTCCACCGGAGGGCCACCGAAATGGGCGGCGACCCGAGCGCCGAACACGCCGACGATGATGTGCCCGAGCCGCCAGGCGATCGTCGTCACCGGCGGCGGGTCGGGCTCCGGGTACGCGAAGTCGATCACGAGGTCGCCCGTTCCGGCGGCCATCGGGCTCACCGCCTCCGCGCGCGGCCGGACGCTCCACGCCCCGGGCACCGGCTCCCAGAAGTACTCATCGTCGGTCAGGCCGTCCAGGCGCGGTCTCAGCTGCATCCGCCAGTGGTGGTCGAGCTGGTCGGCGAGCTCTCCGGTCCAGTCGATGCTCATATCGGCAGCATAGGCAGCCCCTCTGACGCACCCGGGGAAGACCGCGCCGGTGATCTCCCGCCCTAGAGGGGCCGCGCGGGCTCCTCGGATCGCACATCACCACGGGACGGGTGTCGGTGGCGGCCGCTAACTTGTCGGCCATGCCCGATGCACCCTTCCCAGCGCTGCCGGAGAATCTGCCTCCCGGACGGGTCGTCCGAGCCCATCCCGCTCGCGGCCGTGGCCGAGCCCGTCCCGTGCTCTGGCTTTCCGACGCGCCGCAGGCGAACGCGGGCGGCTGGTGGGCCCGCTCGTACGCGGAACGCGAGAGGACGGGGCTCTACCCCCTGCTCCTGGACACGTTGACCAGCCCGTACGCTGGCGCGCCGGACCGGCCGTGGCGGGACACGGGCGACCTCGTCCATCAGTCCGTGGCGGAGATCGACCGGTTGGACGCGAATGAGGTCCTGCGGGGGTGGTGGGATGACGACGACGGGACATCGTTCCCGCGGCCGTGGCCGGGCCTGGCCTCGGCCCCGACCCCGGCGGCGGACGCGGAGGCCCATGCGGCGGCCATGGCGGCGGAACTCGCCGCGGACAAGGCGCATCTGGTCGGGCTCGTTCCCGCCGTACGCGGCGCGGACGCCCTGACCGCGGTGGGCTGGCAGGGACCGGCCAACCACACGAACCACACCCGCGAGATCTCCGCCGTGGTGCGGTCCTGGGAAGAGCGGTTCGGAGCTCGGGTGGTGACGGTCGGCTTCGCCACTCTCGGTCTCTCGGTGGCGTCACCACCGATCACTTTCGAGCATGCCCGTGCCGTGGCCGCGGAGCATCACGCATTCTGCCCGGACAACGTCGACCAGGGAGGCGGAGTCATCGACGAGTACGCCGAGGAACTGGTCGGCGCGGGCATGTGGTGGTTCTGGTGGGACTGACCGGCCAGCCATTATAAAATGGCTCCGGAAAATGAGAAAGGCCCCGCCTTTCGGCGGGGCCTTCTCTGATATGTGTCCGGCGGCGTCCTACTCTCCCACACGGTCTCCCATGCAGTACCATCG